>NZ_RKQZ01000001.1:0-1200000 GCF_003814695.1 Myceligenerans xiligouense | reverse complement strand
CCGGCGTCGGGCCCGAAGGGCGTCGTCCGCCTGCGCTACGGGCTCGCCGACGGCGTCCCGGCGACGGGAGACATGGCCGCCCCCGATCGCGGTCTCGACCGGGAGGCGTGAACCGTCCCGGCCGCGCCGCGCCCGAGAGGGTCCTCGCCCGGACCACCGCGGGACAACGGAGCCCGGCCGGCCCGCCGTCACTCACGGGACTCCCGATTTCCCGCGCGAAGGCATGAGCGGTGAGTGATCTGTGCCTTCGACCGAGGCGATCCGGCTACTATCGGTTTTGTCGGATATTCCCTACACCGCTTGAGGCGATGGTCAGTGATCCAGGTGCGCTGCCAGGCCGTGCGCTTGCCATCCTTGATCTCCCTCCTCTGCCGGGGTCGCACGCTGTGCGTCGCACAGTGAGCGCGCGGGTCGCGTGCTGGTCGATGTCGTCGTGCTCCTCGGCGCCGTCATCCTGTGGGAGTTGGCTCACATCGTCCTGTTGCGCCGCCGCCTGGACCTGCGCGAGCGCCAGTTGCGGGATGTGGACGAGTACGGTCGGCGCGACTCACTGACCGGGGTGGCGAATCGCGCAGCCTTGATACGCGCCTTGTCGTCAGCGTTGGAGGAACGACGCGATGTGTATGCCTTCCTGGTGGACCTCGACGGGTTCAAGGAGGTCAACGACAGCCACGGCCATCCGGCCGGTGACATGGTGTTGGTCACCATCGCGGACCGCCTGGCCGCCGCGCTGGGCGAGGATGCGATATTTGGCCGGCTCGGCGGGGACGAGTTCTTGGTGCTCGAGGACGCCCCCGCGCGCCGGTTCGTGCAGGTGGTCGGTGATGTTTTCGCCACACCGATCGTCACCGTGGACTGCCGGCCCGTCCAGGTCGGAGCGTCGGTAGGGGTAGAACACGTGGGCCGGCACCGGACCGCCGATCAGGTCTTGTCGGCCACCGATCGGGCGCTGTACGCGGCCAAGTATCGCGAGGACCGCTCCGCCGACTCAGCATGCGGCCGCGTGGTGCTGGCAGTCCCCGCGAGTAACGGGTGGATTCGCTATCCCCTCGGGGCGACCCAGGTGTAGGCGGGTGGCCGGTCCGGCACCGAGCGTGGCGTAATGCCCTGTACCGGCCTGGTGGGTGACTACCTGCGGTCGGCCCTTCGCCCGGCCGACAGGGTTCCGCGAGTGGTGAGTTCAGGTCAGGCGTGCGCCGTCGGACGGCCGATCCTCGCTGACGCCGGATCTGCCCGGCGGACCAGCAGCGCGCCGGGCCGGAGCCCGATCCGGGCTGCCGTGACCGCGCCGAAGCTGTCGCCGTCGAGCTCGATGTCCTGCGGCGAGTCGAACCGTGCGGCGAACCGCGCACCCCGCACGTACTCCATGGCGCGCAGCCGGGGTGCCGCCCGGAGCACCACGCGGCCTCGGTCCGTGCGCTTGAGGAGGCCGCCGAGGGTGAGTCTCGACCCGACTTCCAGCCACTGCCAGAAACCCTCGGGGCGCAGGAGGACGACGTCGAGGAGACCGTCGTCGACCTCCGCGTCGGGAAGGAGGAGCATCCCGGCGGTCAGCGTGCCGCAGTTGCCGACGATGACGGTGTGCGCCTGGATCGAACGCTCCGGGCCGCCGTCCACGCGGTAGTGCAGGGAGAACCGCTGGTTTCCCAGGACCGACCTGCTGATGGGGTCGACATAGGCGAGCCAGCCGATCCTGCGCTTCAGGGTGGTGCTGGTGCCGGTCGCCATGCTCGCGTCCAGCCCGATGCCCGTCATCACGAGGAACAGGTGCGTGCTCACCGTCCCGTCCTCGCGCTCGAGCTCGGCGACGCCGACGTCGATGGGGCGGTCGGCCCCGGTGAACGCCGTCCGCACCGACGCCTCGAGGCCGGTCAGGAGGCCGAGGTCACGGGCCAGCAGGTTCCCGGTCCCCGCGGGAACGATCGCCAGCGGTGTCCCGCTCCGCTCGACCACCTCGGCGACCGCGCGGATCGTGCCGTCACCGCCGGCGACGATCACGACGGCCGGGCCGTACCGCAGGGCGGCCCTCGCCGCCTGCCCACCCGCGTCGTCGGCGGTGGTCTCGAACCACAGGTGCGGCTGCCAGCCGCGCTTCCGTTCCTCCAGGGTGACGGCCGCGCGCAGGCGCGCGATGTCGGTCCGCACCGGATTCACGACGACGACGGCGCGCTCACCCGAGGTGGGGGGTGCGGTGCGCGAGCGCGCCCGCCCGCGATACGGACTCATCCGATGGCGTCCGTGACCGTCCGCAGCGAGCCCGCGGACCGGGCCGGGCCGGACCGGCGTACCGCGCCGGGAGACGTGCCGTGATGGCGTTTGAAGGCCCGGCCGAACGCGGCCTCGGAGCCGTAACCGACCCGGCGGGAGATCACGGCGACCGGGTCGCTGGTGGTCGTCAGCGCGACGTACGCCTGCTCCAGGCGCCAGCGGGCCAGGTAGCGCATCGGGGGCTCCCCCAGGAGGGCGGTGAACCGCTCGGCGAACGCGGACCGGGACATGCCGGCCAGCCGCGCCAGGTCCACCAGGCTCCAGTCGAGCTCCGGCTGCGCGTGGACGCGCCCGAGCGCCCGGCCCACGTGCGGGTCCCGGAGCGCGGCGAGCCAGCCGGTGCTCGCCTCGCGTGCGTCGCGCAACCACCGGCGCAGCACCTGGATGACGAGCACGTCCGCGAGCCTCGTCATCACCGCCTCGCCTCCCGGCTCCAGGGTCTGCGCCTCGTGGGCCAGCAGGCGCAGCACCGTTCCGAAGGCACCGGGCTCGCCGTCGTCCCAGGCGTCCACCCGGATCACGTCGGGCAGTTCCGCGACGAACCGTGCCGTGAGCGGCTCGTCGACGGTCATCGCGGCGTAGGCGATCTGCGTGCGCTCACCCCCGCCGCCGAACCGCATGCGCTCGTAGGTCTCGCCCACCCGCTCGACGGGGATGTCGAAGAGCCCGGTGCTCGGCGCGCCGGGCGCGCTCAGCAGGCGGTGCGGCGTGCCGTGCGTGATCAGCGCGGCACCACCCGCCTCCAGGATGTGCCGCTCGTCCCCGATCTCCAGGACGCACCGCCCGGTGAGGACGACGGGCAGCATCATGCACGGCTCGATCCGGGGGAACTCGACACCCCAGGGGGCCGTGAGGTCGGCCTGGCAGTACAGCGCACCGGTGAAGCGGAGCAGGTGGAGTCCGTCGCCCAGCGGGTCGGCCGGCTCGACCCGGCCGGCCGGCGGGCTCGGGGGGCCGGTCGGCAGGCTGCGGGGTGGCGTCGGCAGGCCGACCTCGGGGCCCGGGGGCGTGGCTGGTCCGGCGAAGGGAGCCGGGTGCGCGTTGACCATGCGTCCAGCCTGGCATGCCGATCTACCGAACGTCCGCGCTCCCGGACGATCAGCACAGAAGCGCGGACTCCGGGAGCTGTTCCGTCCGGCGCGCGGAACGCAGGGTGGACGCATGGAAACCACCACCACCCAGCCCACCTTCGCCGTCGTCGGCGCCACCGGTAAGACCGGTCGGCGCGTCGCCGACCTGCTCGAGACCGGCGGCCACGCCGTCCGCCGGCTCGCTCGCGGCACCAGCCCGCGGTTCGACTGGGAGCAGCCCGACGGCTGGCCCCAGGCCCTGCACGGCGTCGACCGCCTGTACGTCACGTACGTACCCGACCTCGCCGCCCCGGGCGCGGACGTCGCGATCACCCGGCTCACGAAGGTCGCCCGCGAGGCCGGCGTGCGACGCCTCGTGCTGCTGTCCGGTCGCGGCGAGCAGGGCGCCCGCCGCTGCGAGGAGATCGTGCTCGGCTCCGGTGTCCCCGCGACGGTCGTCAGCGCCGGCTGGTTCACCCAGAACTTCACCGAGGGCCCGCTGAGCTCGGCGCTGGAGACCGGCGTGCTCGCCATCGCGGCCGGGGACACGCGCGAGCCGTTCGTCGACGTGGACGACATCGCCGCCGTGGTCACCACGGTCCTGACGGAGGACGGGCACGAGGGCCGCCGGTACGAGCTGACGGGACCGGAGGCGCTGACCTTCGGCGAGGTCGCGAGCCTGCTCACGGAACTCACCGGGCGCGATGTCCAGTACGTCCCGATGGGCTTCGAGGAGTTCCACGCCGCCGTGACCGAGGAGGCGGGCGCCGAGACCGCGACCCTCCTGACCGAGCTCTGCCGCGAGGTGTTCGACGGCCGCAACGAGACGCCGGCCGACGGCGTGCGCCACATCCTCGGGCGCGAGCCCCGCAGCGTGCGAGCCGTGCTCACGGAAGCACTCATGGCGGGCCGGCCCGCATGACCCGACGGGTTTCGCGGTGGCTGCTCGCCCTGACGGGCGCCACGCTGGTCGTCGTCGGCGCGGGCGTGGCCCTCGCGCCACGGGCGTTCTACGCCGGGTACGGCATCGCCCTGGCCGAGGGCACCCCGCTGCTCGGCGAACTGCGCGCCTCGGGGCTCGCGCTTCTCGCGCTGGGCGTGCTCGTGGGAGCGGGAGCCGTCGTCGAGCACCTCTTCGCCACGTCCGCGCTGGTCGGCGCGGTGACGATGCTCGCGCATGCGGCGGGCAGGGTGCTCTCCTGGGGCGTCGACGGCGGGCTGGCGGCCGGCCTCGTCGGGGCGGGCGCGGCCGAGCTCACCCTGGGCGCCGCCTGCGTGTGGGCCGCGACCCGGCTGCCGTCGTCCGGCGGGCGCGCCGCGGGCCCGGCGAGCGCGCCGCGCACCGCACCGTCCGTGACCCCCTGACCGGTAGCGCCCGCGGTCCACGGCGAGCGCCGTGGGCCGCGGGCGTTCCGGCGGGCACCACTCGGGCGCGAGGGTCTCATGGCTCCGCCGCGCACGCGGCCTGGACGGTCCGGACGACGGCGCGTTCCGCCTCGTCCTCGTCGAGGCGGCCGGCCATGACCTCCGCCGCGGCGGCGTGCATGAGGGCGAAGCAGGCTGCCACCTGCCACCCGAGGGGCGTGTCGGCGCGGAACGCGCCCAGCTCGCGCCCCCGGGTGAGGAGCGCGCCGAGGCGCTCCTCGTGCCGGTCGTGGTGTTCGCGGAGACGCCGTCGGGGCAGCTCGCGTTCGGCCGCGGCGAGGACGGCGCGGTATCTGTGGACCACCCGCCAGCTGGAGATGACCAGCCGCCGCAGCGCCAGGTCGGGGTCGCCGCCGGTGTCGACGGCGTCCAGGGTCGCGTTCGCGGTGACGGTGACGTGCTCGACGACGGCGTCGATGAGGTCCGCCCTCGCCGGGAAGTGGCCGTAGAGCGTCTGCCTGCCCACCCCGGCCGTCCGGGCGATCTCGGCGATGGTGGCGTCAGGGTCGCGAGCCAGGCACGACACGGTCGCGTCGAGGATCGCGTCGATGTTCCGGCGGGCGTCCGCCCGGAGCCGCCTGCCGGCGTCCCGGCCGGCGCGCTGCGCTTCCATGGTGACTCCTGTCTCGTACTCGCGTGTACGAGTTATGCTACCGTCACGCCAACTCAGGCATGCGTGTACGACATAAGGAGTTCAGATGAGCGAGACGACAACGGCTTCACCACGGGCCGTATCGATGACACGGCGGCAGGCGGCCACCGTCGCCGCCCTGGCCGTCGCGCAACTGATGCTGGTGCTCGACGTGACGGTCGTGAACGTGGCCCTCCCGCAGATCGGCACCGAGCTGAACCTCGGGCGAACCGCGCTGACCTGGGTGATGACCATCTACACCACCCTCTTCGGCGGCCTCGTGCTCCTCGGGGGCAAGGCCGCGGACCTGTTCGGCGCGCGGCGGGTGCTCGTCACCGGCCTCGTCCTCTTCACCGTGTCGTCCCTCCTGTGCGCCCTGGCCGACGACGCCGTCACGCTCCTCGCCGGGCGCGCGGCACAGGGCATCGGGGCGGCGCTCCTGTCCCCCGCGGCGCTCACCGTCCTGCTGGCCCACGTCGACGGGCAGGCGCGGAGCAGGGCACTCGCGGTGTGGGGAGCGCTCAGCGCCGTCGGCACGGCCCTCGGCGTCTCCGTCGGCGGCCTGCTCACCGCGTCCCTGGGCTGGGAGTGGGTCTTCGCCATCAACGTCCCGATCGGCGTCGTCCTCCTGGTCGTCCTGCCGATCCTCACCGGGCGGGTCGCCGGCACGTCCGCCCGGCCGGACGTGCCGGGCGCCCTCCTGGTGACCGCCGGGACGGCGTTGATCGTCTACGGCCTGGTGAACGCCGGAAGCGCCGGCTGGACGGCGCCCGCCACGCTGGCCCCGCTGGTCACGGGGGCCCTGCTCTGGGTCGTCCTCCCGGCCGTCGAGAGGCGCGCCGCGGAACCGATGCTGCGGATCTCCCTGCTGACCGAGCGGCCCGTCGCGGCCGGATCGGTGCTGATGGTCGTGGCCACCGGACTCATGGTCGGCAACTTCTTCCTCGGCAGCTTCGCCCTGCAGCGCGCCTACGGCGACGGCGCGCTGGCCGTCGGGCTGGAGTTCCTGCCGGTCGCCGTGGCCGTCGGCGTCGGCGCCCAGCTCGCCGGCCGCGTCCTCCAGGTGGTCGCCGCGCGGTGGGTCGCCACGCTCGGCCTCGCTCTCGCCGCCGTCGGCGAGGCGACCGCCGCTCTCGGGCAGGGACGCGCGGCACTGATCGGGGGGCTCGCGGTGGCGGCCTTCGGCATCGGCGCGGTGTTCGTGACCGCCTTCACCGCCGGCCTCGCGACCGCGGGCGCCACGGACCGGGGGCTGCGGTCAGCCGTCATCAGCACGGCCCACGAGCTCGGCGGCGCCTTCGGGATCGCCCTCCTGTCGAGCATCGCCGGCGCGGCTCTCGCCGCGGACCTCCCGCAGCCGGAGGACTTCTCGTCGACCTTCTGGGCGGCGGCCGTCGTCGCAGCCCTCACCGCCGCCCTGGCCCCCGTGTTCGTGCCCGCGGTCCGCAAGGAGGCCACCCCCGTCCACCACTGAGCCCGGCGCGGGCGCGGCGGCGCCGACGCGTGCCGGTGTCCTACACTTTGCCCGGTTGCTCCACATCGTGGCGCCGCCGCACCCCCTCGTGTCTTGTCTGAGAGGACTCCCATGCGCGTCTCTTCGGCCGCGTCCCGCGTCGCCACCACCCTGGCCGTCGCCCCGGCCCTGCTGCTCGCGGCGCCGGCCGCCGCGAGCGGCTCGGACGGCCAGGTTCCGTACGAGGTCACCGCCGAGGGGCTCACTCTGCCCGACGGCGCCACCTTTCCCGACGGCGGCCACGTCAACATCAAGTACACCGTCGACGGCGCCGAGAGCTCCGCGGGGATCCACTTCGAGACGCTCAACGACCAGCCGTCCGGCCAGTACGTCGGCGCATCGTTCCTGCCCTGGGCCGAACTGATCGACGCCACCTCCTACTGCGTCACCTGGGTACAGGTGTCGGAGTACGACCAGCACTTCGGCGAGGGCGGGCAGCAGCCCGTCTGCACCGGCGACGAGCCCGGACCGACGCCCACCACGGAGCCGACGCCGGCCGACCCCACGCCGTCCGCCGAACCGACGCCGTCGGCCACCCCGGGCGGTGCCACCGGCGCTCCGTCCGAGTCGCCCGGAACCCCGACCGAGGGCGACGCCGAGCTTGCCGCCACAGGCTCGATGGCAGGCCCGGTCACGGCCTTCGCCGCGCTGCTCATCGCGGCGGGCGTGACCCTGGTCGTCCTGGGACGGAAGACCAAGCGCCGCTGAGTCGCTCCGCCCCTGCGGGCGGCACGTCGGTCACACCGCTCCGACCAGGTCTGGCAGGGCGTCGTCCCGGACGTGGACGGGGATCACGGCGCGGTCGGCCGTGGCGGTCACCCACCGCCCGCCCGCGGTCTTCTCACCGGTGTGGAGGTTGGTCCACGACGCGCCGGCCGGGAGGTACACCTCGCGGCCGGTCGCGTGCGGCCGGACCACGGGCGCGACGAGAAGGGCCGGGCCGTACATGTACTGGTCGTCCAGGTCCCAGCAGGTCACGTCCTCGGGGAACTCGTGGAACATCCCCCGCATGACGGGCTGGCCCGCGTGGTGCGCGTCGGCCATGAGCTGCCTCGTGTACGGCCGCAGGGTCTCGCGCAGCCGGACGTACCGGGCGAGGATCTCGTACACGTCCTCCCCGAAGCTCCACAGCTCGTTGGGCGCGCCGCTGCGCAGCCGGGGCGTCCCGTCGGCGGCGACGACGTCCTCGTACGGGAGCCGGTCCCCGTGCATGCGCATCACCGGACAGAAGGCGCCGAACTGGAACCACCGGATCAGCAGGTCGTGGAAGTCCGGGTCGGTGATGTCGCCCTGGTGGAAGCCCCCGATGTCGGTGGTGAACCACGGGATGCCGGCCACCCCCATGTGGATGCCCGCCGTGATCTGGCGGCGCAGGTCCTCGTAGGTGGAGTGGATGTCTCCGGACCAGACCAGCGCCCCGTAGCGCTGGCTTCCCGCCCACGCGCAGCGCAGCAGGTTGACGACCTCGTCCTGGCCGGCTGCCCGCTGCCCCTCGTAGAAGGCACGCGCGAACGCCTGCGGGTAGATGTTGCCGACCTGGAGGTTGGAGCCCAGGTGGTAGCGGTAGTTGTCGAAGTCGTAGACGCCGTACTCGGGCTCGGCCTCGTCCAGCCAGAACAGCTTGATGCCCAGGTCGTGGTAGTTGCGCCGGCAGATGTCCCAGACCACCTGGCGCGTGCGGGGGTTCGTGGTGTCCAGGAAGACGCTCGGCCCCTGGAACCCCATCTGCGGATCGAGGCCGCGCTCGGTCCGGACCAGCAGGTTCTCCTTCTTCAGGAGAGGGAAGTTCTCCGACTCGACCGAGATCTGCGGCCAGACCGACACCATGAGCTCGACGCCCAGCTCGGCGAGTTCGGCGACCATGGCACGCGGGTCCGGCCAGAACTCCTCCTCGAAGCGGAAGTCGCCCATCCTCGGCCAGTGGAAGAAGTCGGCGACGATGACGTCCAGGGGAAGCCCGCGGCGCTTGTGCTCCCGCGCCACCTCGAGCAGTTGTTCCTGGTTCCAGTAGCGCAGCTTGCACTGCCAGTACCCCAGCCCGTACTCGGGCATCATCGGGGCGTGCCCGGTGGCATCGGCATAGGCGGCGCTGATCGCCGCGGGCGTCGGGCCGGCGGTGATCCAGTAGTCGAGCTGCTTGGTCGACTCGGCCACCCACTCGGTGCGGTTGGCGGCGAAGGTGGCGCGCCCGATCGCGGGGTTGTGCCACAAGAACCCGTAACCCGCGCTGGACAGCACGAACGGCACGCTGGCCTGGGAGTTGCGGTGGGCGAGCTCGAACGTGGAGCCCTTGATGTCCAGGATCTGCTGCTGATACTGCCCCATCCCGTACAGCTTCTCGCCGTCCACCGGCTCGAACGCGGCGGTCAGGCCGTGGTCGCCCCCGACGACCGGGCGGAAGGCGCGGGCGTCGAGCTTGAGCGACCCCCCGGCGTCCAGCTCGCGCAGCAGGACCTTGCCGGTGGCGTCGCGGAACTCCAGCGAGCACCGGTACTCGTGGTACCCGACCTGCTCGTCGAAGCCGTCCCGGGCACGGAGCACGACCGTGAGGCCGCCGTTGACGAGCCGGGCCTCGTCGCCGTCGACGGCGATCGTCACCGCGGCGGGCGACGGCGGCAGCAGGGCGAAGTCGGTGTCGAGGACCTCGGCGCCGGGCGCGCATCGCACGCGCACGGAGTCCGGCCCCCAGGCCTGGACCACCAGGGTCTGGCCGCCACCGCGCCAGGTGATGCCGTCGGGTCCGGTCTCGAAGGTGTGCATCAGGTGTTCAGCTCTCTGTTCGGGGCCGCCGACGTCGCTGCGGGCCCCCGTCACGATCGGACGACGGTCGTCTCCGTCAGGTGTCAGGCGTCAGGTAGCCGGGTCGTGGCCACCGTGCCAGCGAACCGGTTCGCTGGCATCCTTGCTCGCCGCTCGCCATCCGTCAAACGGGCCGTCCAGCGCCGCGGGTGCGGGGCCACGACCGCGTCGCCCCGGTCGCCGCCCGGCACCACCGTCTCGCCCGGCGGCGAGGTCCGGGGTCAGTGCCGCTCGGGTGCGGGTCAGCGCCGCGAGATCCGGGTCAGCGCCGCGTGGCGACGCTCTCGCGGCGCACGAGGCGGGGCGTCACCAGCCGCGCGACCGGCCGCTCGTCCGGGGCGCCGATCCTGCGCAGGAGCAGTTCGACGGCATCGTGCACGACGGCGTCCGGCTCGGACTCGACGGAGGTGAAGGGCAGCGCGTACAGCCGGGCGAGCTCGGCCGAGTGCAGTGACACGACGCTCCGGTCCTGGGGAACCCGGAGGCCGGCGTCGTGCAGCGCGAAGGGCAGCATGGCCGCCGCCGCGTCGTTGTGCACCAGGAGCGCGTCCGGGGCGCCGGCACGCCGCAGCCGCTCGGCCAGCAGGGCGCGAACCCGCTCGGGGCCCACCGGGCAGGCGACCTCGTCGAGGCTCATCCCCCGCGCGGCCGCCCGATCGCGGGCCGCTTCGGCGAATCGGAGGGCATGGGTGCCGCCCGCGGCATACAGCTCGTCGGGCCAGCGCACGAACGTCGCACGACGATGCCCGGCGCGGGCCAGGTGGTCCACGAGCAGGCCGGCCCCGGCCGCGAAGTCGAGGTCCACCGCGTCGATCCCGCGAGCGTCGTGCGGCATGCCGATCATCACGGCCGGGAACCCCGTCCCGACGATCGGCTCGAGGCGGGGGTCGTTCTCGACCACGTCGAGCAGGACGAGCCCGTCCACCCGCCGGGCGGCGACGGCCCGCCGGACCGCGCCCGGACCGTCGGCGTCGGTCAGGAGCGTGACGGAGTAACCGTGCCCCGTCGCGGCGTCCGAGAGTGCGACGAGATAGGTGGCCAGGGCGGGAGTGAACTCCGCCCGGTGGAAGTGGACCACCACCCCGATGGTCATGGTGCGCGAGGTCGCCAGGGCCCGAGCTCCCGCGTTGACCGAGTAGTCCAGCTTGGCGATCGCGTCCTCGACCCGCTTGCGGGTCTCCGGCATGACCAGCTTGCGCCCGTTCAGGACCGCGGAGACGGTGCTCCGCGCCACGCCCGCCTCACGCGCGACGTCGGCGATCGTCGCCATGGCTCCTCCTCGGTCGCGACCACGCCCTCACCCCGGTCGGCGTGCGGACGGAGAGTGGTGTGTGCTCTCCGCCGCATCGGCGAACCGGTTCGCCGATGATGCCAGGAAAGACACGCCGCAGGCCATCAGGACGGGTTCACCGGACGGCTTGCCCGGGGGCCGGCAGGTCCGGCGGCTCGTGCGCGACGCCCACGAGCGCGTCGGTGGTGAGCCAGGCCGCGATGCGGGCGATGGTGCGCGCCGCGCCGGGCTCGTCGGGGCGGTTGAGATGGCCGTGCATCGTGCCGTCCTCCCGCACCAGCGCGACGTCGACGCCGGCCGCCGCCAGTTCGGACGCGTACGCCTCTCCCCCCGCACGCAGCGCGTCGTGGTCGGAGTTGACGACGAGCGTGGGCGGCAGTCCGCGCAGGTCGTGGCCGCCGGGGAACGCGTACGGCGAGTCCGCCGGGCCGTCGTGCCCCAGGTAGTTGGCGTTCATCGCCCGCACCGCGGCGGCCGGGAAGTCGCGCTCCTGGGGCAACGCGGCGACCTTGGCCGCCAGTTCGGGCCGGCAGGCGGGCAGCTCCTGGTGGGTGACCGGATACGCCAGGACCACGCTGCGCGGCAGCGGTACGACGGCGCCCCCGGCCGCGCCGAGCGGAACCGCGCCGTCGCGCAGTCGCAGCGACGCGCCGGCAGCGAGGTCGCCCCCGGCGCTGGCGCCCCCGAGCGACCACCGCCGGGCCGTCAGCGCCGGGGCCGGGCCGTCCGCGCCGGCCGCCCACACGAACGCGAAGGCGACCTCCTCGGAGGGAACGGGGAACCGCACACCCGCGCCGTCGGGGCGAGCCCCGGCGACGCGGTAGTCCAGGGCGGGCGCCAGCCGGTAGTCGACGCTCACGACGACGACCCCGGCGGCGGCCAGGCTGCGCGCGACCCAGTCCGCCTCGGGCATGTCGAGATCCCCGTGCACGAACGCCCCGCCGTGTGCCCACACGAGCCCGGCCACGGGCGCCGTCCGCGGCTCGTACACGCGGACCCGCATGTCGCCGTGCGGCCCGGCCAGCACGTGGTCGGCGGTCCGGAGCCCGTTCCCGGCGGTCACGACCGGGCCTCCCGGGCGACGATCTCGAGCCCGCGCGCCGGCAGGTCGCCGTCGGCCCGCTCGATGGCGCGGAGGGACCGGGCCACGTACGCGGCGATGCGCCGGGCGCCGCGCTCGTGGAAGTGCGTGTCGTCGATCTTGCCCTCCGGCCAGGCCGGGTGCTCCCCCGGTGCGAGGTGGCAGAAGAGCGCCGCGGAGTCCGCCGGGCCGATGTCCTCGTAGAGCCAGGTGGTGAACGCCGTCAGGTCGATGAGCGGGGCGTCGAGCTCGTGGGCCAGATCCCGCACGGCGTTGGGGTAGTCACCGTGCGTGGGGGTGATCCGCGCCCCTTCGAACCAGCGGCGTTCGGGCGACGTGCACAGGACGGACCGCGCGCCCCGCGCCCGTACGTCGTCGGCCATGGCCCGCAGCCGCGCGACGTAGCCGCCGCGCGCGGCCAGCAGCTCGGGCTGCTTCTGGTCGTTGTGCCCGAACTGGATGAGCACCGTGTCGGACTTCCGGACCCCGGCGACGAACCCTTCCCACCGCTCGGCGAGGAACGACTCCGTCGTCGCGCCCCCGAAGGCGTGGTTGCGCACCGGGGCATCGACGTGGTCGGCGAGGAACCCTCCCCAGCCGGAGAGCGGAAGCTCGTCCGGCTTCGGGTCGGCGACCGTCGAGTCGCCTGCGAGGTGATAGGCCATCTGGCGCTCCTGTCGTGGGTTCGGCGCGGCCGCCCCGCACCGCTGGTCCGAAGCGATGGAACCACCTCCGGTAAGCGCTGTCCAGCCGCCTTGCGGGGTCCGTCGCCGCACTTGCCGGGCGGTGCGTGCCGGGCGGTGCGTGCCGGGCGGTGCGTGCCGGGCGGTGCGTGCCGGGCGGTGCGTGCCGGGCGGTGCGTGCCGGGCGGTGCGTGCCGGGCGGTGCGTGCCGGGCGGTGCGTGCCGGGCGGTGCGTGCCGGGCGGTGCGTGCCGGCGCCTGGGCGCCGGCCAGTTGCCTCAGATGGTCATCAACCAACGGGTCCCCATCGCGCCCGGCCAGGATGGTGGCGACGCGGGGAGCCGTGCTGGAAGTCGTGCTGGAAGTCATGCTGGAAGCCCGTCGCGTGTCATACCGGACCGCAACCTGGTCCCGGACCCCTTCGGCGAACCGCAGCATCACGTCGACCGGTAGGTCCAACCGCAGCCGCGTGACGGTTCCCTGCGCCCGAACCGCACTCCGAGCCCCCCGGCGTCGGCCGAACCGCAACGTGACGACGTTTCCCGCCGTCGAACCGCAGGGACACGCCGACAATTTCATGAACCATCGGCGTGTCCCTGCGGTTCGACAGCGGTTGGCGGACGGAGACTGCGGTTCGACAGCAGTTGGCGGACGGAGACTGCGGTTCGACGACGGTTGGCGGACGGAGACTGCGGTTCGACGACGGGCGACGGACAGAAGCTGCGGTTCGACGGCGATCGGCGGGCGGAGGCTGGGGCTCGCGCTCGCCCTCGCCCCCGCCCCCGCTCGCGCCGCAGCGACCGCACGGCACGTACGCTCACCCGGTGACGAGCGTGCCGGAGCAGGACAGGCTCGGTGCCGAGTGGGACACCCACCGGCCCGCGGTCTTCGGGGTGGCGTACCGGCTGCTGGGGAGCGTGGCCGACGCCGATGACGTGACCCAGGACGTGTGGCTGCGCGCGAACGCGGCGGACCTGGACACGGTCGACGATCTTCACGCCTGGCTGGTCACCGTGGCCGCGCGGCGGTCGTACGACATCCTGAAGAGCGCGCACCGCCGCAGGGAGTCCTACGTCGGGCCGTGGCTCCCCGAGCCCTTGCTGACCGGGCCGGACGCGTCGGAGCCGGTGCTCGTCGACGAGTCGGTCACCGCGGCGATGCTGCTGATCATGGAGAAGCTGAGCCCGCCGGAACGAGTCGCCTTCGTGCTGCACGACGTCTTCGGCATCGAGTTCTCCAGGATCGCGGAGCTGCTGCACGTCTCGGTGCCGGGGGCGCGACAGCTGGCCTCGCGGGCACGCCGGCGTGTCACCTCGGAGCGAGAGCCCGCGTCCCCGGCACCGAGAGCGGAGCGCGAGCGCGTGCTGCACGCCTTCCGTAGCGCCTACGAGGCGGGAGACCTGGCCGGCCTGGTCCGCCTGCTGGACCCGGACGTCGTCTACGTCACCGACGGCGGCGGCAAGGCCGCGGCGGCGCGCAAGCTCATTCACGGCGGAGAGCGCGTGGCCGAGGTCATGGTGCGGGTCGGGCGCCGGTGGCGGCCGGACCGGATCGAGCTGGTCGAAGTGGGCGGCGAGCTCGCGCTGCTGTTCCACCGCGAAGGCCGGGTCTACTCCGTCGACACCGTGCAGATCACCGCCGGCCGCATCACCGCGTATCGCCGGGTGATGAACCCCGACAAACTCGCACGCCTCTGAGCTGTCACGTTCCGGCGGACGACGTCGTCTCCCTGATGACACTCCCCCGCGGGCGCACCGTGCGCGGCGCACCCGCGGGCCGCACGACGACCCGAGGAGAACCATGACGACCACGCAGCGCGTGAACATCGGCGAGCAGCAGCCCACCGCCTACAAGGCGCTCTTCGCCCTGTCGACGGAGGCGGAGAGCAACGCCGCGGCGGCCGGCCTCGACCCGCTCCTGGTCGAGCTGCTGAGGATCCGCACCTCGCAGATCAACGGGTGCGCGTTCTGCCTGCGCATGCACACCCGCGCCGCCCTCGCGAAGGGCGAGAACCCCGACCGGATCGCCGTGCTGCCCGCGTGGGCCGAGACCGGCTGCTTCTCCGCGACCGACCGCGCAGCCCTCCGCCTGGCCGAGTCGGTCACCCGCGTCTCCGACGGGCACGTGAGCGACGACGACTACGCCGCCGCCGCGACGGCCCTCACCGCCGACCAGATCGCCGCGGTCGCCTGGATCGTCACGGTGATGAACGCCTTCAACCGTGTCGCGATCACCAGCCGGTACGCCGTCGCCTGAATTCCGGGCGGCGCGAGCCCCGGTTATTCGGGTGCCCGTCCGGCGCGGCCTGTGCCAGGGTCGACGTCGTGTCGATCACTCGAGTCCACCCGGACGGCCTGCACCCCACCCCCACCTACCACCACGTCACGATCGTCGAGGCGGGACGAACCGCGCACCTGGCGGGCCAGTGCCCCCTGGACGCCGCGGGCGACCTGGTGGGCGACGGTGACCTGACCGCGCAGACCGACCAGGTGGTGGCGAACGCACTCGTCGCGCTACGCGCCGCCGGGGCCGCGCCGGGCGACGTCGTGCGCTCCGTCGTCTACGTGGCCGGCGGCGACCGCACCGATCTGGTGACGGTGTGGGACCGGCTGGTCGCCTCGGAGCTGAGCGAGGCGTTCACCACCGCGAGCACACTGCTGGGCGTCACGTGCCTCGGCTACCCGGGACAGCTGGTCGAGGTGGACCTCGACGCCGCCCTGCCGTAGCCGCCCTGCCAGAGCCTGGACGGCTGCCCTCGTCGGCCGTCCAGGTCGGCCGGCCTCGTCGGCGCGGTCGACCTCGGGTACGCCGAGCACCGCCCTCGTCCCGCGTGCCGTCCGCCGCCCCGCACCAGCGGGTCCCCAACATACCGTACAGTCGGTATGCTGCATGCGTTCACCCGTGCACCCACGACAAGGAGGTCGTCCATGGAGATCACCGGTGCCGTCCTGGAGCGATGCGGCGCGCCGCCCCCGTACGCGGAGTCGCGTCCGCTGACCGTCGGCCCGCTCCGGCTCGACCCGCCCGGCCCGGGCGAGCTCCTGGTCCGCATCGAGGCCGCCGGCCTGTGCCACTCGGATCTCAGCGTGGTGGACGGCAACCGCGTGCGGCCCACCCCCATGCTGCTCGGCCACGAGGCCGCCGGGATCGTGGAGCGGACCGGGCCGGACACGGACCTCTGCCCCGGTCAGCGCGTCGTGATGACGTTCCTGCCGCGCTGCGGCACCTGCGCCGGGTGCGCCACCGACGGCCGTCTGCCCTGCGCGGCGGGCAGCGCCGCCAACGCGGCGGGCACGCTGCTCGACGGCGGGCGCCGGCTGCACCGCGACGGCGTCCCGGTCCACCATCACCTCGGCGTCAGCGCGTTCGCCACCCACGCCGTCGTCCACCGCGCCTCCGTGGTGCCGGTGGACGACGACGTCCCCGCCGACGTCGCCGCCCTGCTCGGCTGCGCCGTCCTCACCGGGGGCGGCGCCGTCGTCAACGCGGGCCGCCCCGCCACGGGCGACCGCGTGGTCGTCGTCGGCCTCGGTGGGGTCGGCATGGCCGCGCTGCTCGTCGCCGTCGCACTGGGCCACGACGTGGTGGGCGTGGACACCGTTCCCGCCAAGCTCGACCTGGCCCGCGCGCTCGGCGCCGCCGCCGCCCACACGCCCGGTGACGCCGTCGACCAGGGCGTCACCGCTCCCGTGGTCGTCGAGGCGGCCGGGTCGGCCCGCGCGTTCGAGACGGCGTTCGCGCTCACCGCACCCGGCGGCACCACCGTGACCGTCGGCCTGCCCGGCCCCGAGGCCCGCGCCGCCGTCTCGCCGCTCACGCTGACCGCGCAGGCCCGCACCGTCGTCGGCTCCTACCTGGGATCCGCCGTACCCGAGCGGGACATCCCCCGCTACGTGGACCTGTGGCGGTCCGGGCGCCTGCCGCTCGAACGGCTCGTCTCCGCCCGGATCGGCCTGGACGGCCTGCCCACCGCACTCGACCGCCTCGCCGCCGGCGAGGAACTTCGCCAGATCGTCATCCTCGACGAAGGGATCACCGCATGACCACCACCACACCCCGCGTCGCCGTCGTCACCGGCGGCGCGCGCGGCATCGGAGCCGCCACCGCCCGCCGGCTCGCCGCCGACGGCCACGCCGTCGCCGTCCTGGACCTCCTGGAGGACCAGGCCGCCGAGACCGCCGCGGCGATCGTGGCCGACGGCGGCCGCGCGCTCGCCGTGGGGGCCGACGTCGCCGACGCCGATTCGGTCGCGGCAGCGGTCGCACGCGTCGCGGACGAGCTCGGCGCGCCGACCATCCTGGTCAACAACGCCGGGATCCTGCGCGACAACCTGCTGTTCAAGATGTCCCCGGACGACTGGGACGCCGTGCTGGGGGTG
Source organism: Myceligenerans xiligouense (assembly GCF_003814695.1). Taxonomy (GTDB): domain Bacteria; phylum Actinomycetota; class Actinomycetes; order Actinomycetales; family Cellulomonadaceae; genus Myceligenerans; species Myceligenerans xiligouense. The sequence goes on along the minus strand of NZ_RKQZ01000001.1, from coordinate 1,182,862 downwards.
CACCTGCGCGGCGCGTTCCTCATGACCCGCGCCGTCCAGGCGCACATGGTCGAGGCCGGCTGGGGCCGGGTGGTGAACCTGTCCTCGACGTCGGCGCTCGGCAACCGCGGCCAGGCCAACTACGCCGCGGCCAAGGCGGGGATGCAGGGCTTCACCAAGACCCTCGCGATCGAGCTCGGCCGGTTCGGGGTCACGGCCAACGCCGTCGCCCCGGGGTTCATCGAGACCGAGATGACCCGGGCCACCGCCGAACGGGTGGGCGTGCCCTTCGAGGACTTCGTGGCGCACGCCGCCAAGGAGGTGCCGGTGGGCCGCACGGGCAAGCCGGAGGACATCGCGGCCGCGGTGTCGTACTTCTGCTCGCCGGACGCCGGTTTCGTGTCCGGCCAGGTGCTCTACGTGGCGGGAGGTCCGCGCGGATGACGATCGAGGTCAGCAGCCCTGCCGCCCTGCCCGACGCCGTGGGCGCCACCGCCGCGGGCGAGTGGTTCACCGTGGACCAGGCCCGCATCGACGCGTTCGCCGACGCCACCGAGGACCACCAGTGGATCCACGTGGACCCGGAACGGGCCGCCGCCGGCCCGTTCGGCGCGACGGTCGCCCACGGCTTCCTCACCCTCTCCCTCCTGCCGCACCTGGCGTCGAGCCTGGTCCGGGTGGAGGGCGTGAGCATGGCCGTGAACCGCGGGATGGACCGCGTGCGCTTCCTCACCCCGGTCCAGGCGGGCTCGCGGGTGCGGGCGGTCACCGAGATCACCGGCGCCGAACCGACCGACCGCGGGGTACGGGTCTCCTCCACGGTCACCATCGAGATCGAGGGTGCGGAAAAGCCCGCCCTGATCGCCGAGGCGCTGTCGCTGTACGTTCCCGCCTGAGCCGCACCGCGAGGCGGCCGACGAACGACGGGCCCTTCCGGATCTCCCGGAAGGGCCCGCCGTCGTCCCGCGCACGCGCCGCGTCAGACGCGCTCCAGCACCATCGCCATCCCCTGCCCGCCGCCCACGCACATGGTCTCCAGGCCGTACCGGCCGCCGGTGGCGGCGAGCCCGTTGATCAGCGTGGACGTGATGCGCGCCCCGGTCATCCCGAACGGGTGCCCGACGGCGATCGCCCCGCCGTGCACGTTCAGCCGGTCCTCGTCGATGCCGAGCTCCCGCGCCGAGGGGATGACCTGCGCGGCGAACGCCTCGTTGATCTCCACCAGGTCCATGTCGCCGACGCCGAGACCGGCGCGGGCCAGCGCCTGCCGGCTCGCCTCGACCGGGCCGAGCCCCATGATCTCCGGCGAGATCCCGCTCACGCCGGTGGACACGATGCGCGCCAAGGGCTGCAGGCCCAGCTCGTCGACCACCCGCCCGGAGACCACGACGACGGCCGCGGCGCCGTCGTTCAGCGGGCACGCGTTGCCCGCCGTGACGGTGCCGTCGGGCCGGAACCGCGGCTCCAGGGTCGCCAGGGTCTCCGCGGTGGTGCCGGGGCGCGGGCCGTCGTCGGCCGCCACGATCGTGCCGTCGGCCAGGGTGACGGGCGTGATGTCGCGCGCCCAGAACCCGTCGGCGACGGCCCGCTCCGCGCGCTGCTGGCTGCGGGCCGCGAACGCGTCCTGCTCCTCGCGCGTGATGCCGTGCAGCGCGGCCACGTTCTCCGCCGTCTGGCCCATCGCGATGTACGGGTCGGGCAGCAGGCCCTGCTCCCGCGGGTCCGTCCAGGTCGCCGCACCGCCCGCGGCCCGCTGCTCGGTGCGGGCGATCGCGTCCGCGAACACCGGGTTGTTCAGGTCGGTGCCGGGGATGAGGTCGCTGGACCCGATGTCCATGCCGCTGACGGACTCCACGCCCGCCGACACGAACACGTCGCCCTCGCCCGCCTTGATCGCGTGGAACGCCATGCGGGTGGTCTGCAGGCTGGACGAGCAGTACCGGGTGACGGTGGCGCCGGGCACGGAGTCCCAGCCGAGCAGGACGGCGACGATGCGGGCCATGTTCATGCCCTGCCGTCCGCCGGGCAGGCCGCAGCCCAGCAGCAGGTCCTCCACGCGCGCCGGGTCGAGTCCCGGCACCTGGTCGACGGCGGCCGCCACCATCCGCGCGGCGAGGTCGTCCGCCCGGACGTCCCGCAGTGATCCCTTGTGCGCGCGCCCGATCGGTGAGCGGGCGGTCGCGACGATGTATGCCTCGGTCATGGTTTCTTGATCCTCTCTCGGACGGACGCCGCCTCAGACGAACGCCGCGTGCCCCGTGATCGACCGGCCCACGATGAGCTGGTTCATGTCCTTGGTGCCCTCGAAGGTGAACACGGCCTCCGCGTCGGCGAAGTACCGGGCGACCCCGTGGTCGAGCTGGATGCCGTTGCCGCCGCACGACTCGCGGGCCAGCGCCACCGTCTCGCGCATGCGCGTGGTGACGAACGCCTTGGCCATCGCGGCGTGCGCGTCGGTCTGCCGGCCCTCGTCCTGGAGCTGCGCCACGCGCACGCAGACACCGAGGCTCGCCGTGACGTTGCCCAGCATGGTCGCGAGCTTGTCCTGGATGAGCTGGTAGCTGGCGATCGGGTTGCCGAACTGCTCGCGCTGGGCGGTGTACCGCACGGCCGCCTCGTACGCGCCGAGCATGGTGCCCAGGGCCTGCCACGAGACGCCGTCGCGCGTCACCCGCAGCACCTTGGCCAGGTCGCGGAAGCCGTCGACCTGCTGCAGCCGGTCCGCCTCGGCCACCTCGACGCCCTCCAGCGTGATGTCCGCGTTCTGCACGATGCGCAGCGACTGCTTGCGCTCGATCTTGGTGGCGGTGAACCCGGGGGTGCCCTGACGTACGAGGAAGCCCTTGACCTGGCCGTCGGCGGTGTCCTTGGCCCAGATGACGACGACGTCCGCGAACGTCGCGTTGCCGATCCACCGTTTGGCGCCGTTCAGCACCCAGGTGTCGCCGTGGCGGGTCGCCGTCGTGCGCAGGCCCTTGGCCGTGTCCGAGCCGGCCAGCGGCTCGGTGAGGCCGAACGCGCCGATCACGTCGCCGGACGCCATGTCCGGGAGCCACCGCGCGCGCTGCTCGGGCGAACCGCCCATGCCGATCGAGCTCATCGCGAGCCCCGAGGAGACCCCGATGAACGTGCAGAACGAGGAGTCGACCCGGGCCAGTTCCATGCCGACCCAGCCCCGGAACACGGCCGACCCGGAGAACGTCGCCGTCTCGTCCCAGGCGGAACCGAGCGTGCCGAGCGCGGCGAACGGCTTGAACAGGTGGACCGGGCACTCGGCGCGCTCCCAGTAGTCGTCGGCGATGGGGCGCACCTCCCGTTCCATGAACTCGCGGACGGCCAGCACGGTCTCCTGCTCCCGGGGCGTGAGCAGGGACTGGAAGGCGTAGAAGTCGGCGTCCAGGAACGCCGGGTCCTGGCCGGTCCTCTGGGTGGCGGGTGAGAGCGCCATCGGTCCTCCGATCGTCGTCGATCACCGACCAGCAATCCGACCGGTCGGTCTGTATCATTGTGCCGCATCCCGGGAGCGCCGCGCCACACCGCCGGGGACACGCGTCCGCAGCGGCCGGGAACCCTGGCACGCAGCCCCCTCCCACCGCGGCGCGCCCCACCACCAGATCGCCCGCGACCCGGAGGACACCCCCGCATGAGCCAGCACCCGCCGCACGACGCGCCCGCCACGTCCGCACGCCTGCCGTTCCCGCTGCGCTGGAACGACAACGACCAGTACGGCCACATGAACAACACCGTCTACTACGAGGCGATGGACACCGCGGTGAACCGGTGGATGATCCGCGAGGCGGGGCTCGACCCGCAGGGTGCGGTCATCGGCCTGTGCGTCGCGTCCTCCTGCCAGTTCCTGCGGTCGGCGTCGTTCCCCGAGGACCTCGAGGTCGAGGTGGGCGTGGAGAAGGTAGGGCGCACGAGCCTCACGTGGGCGCCGCGCATCCTGCGCCCGGGCGAGCCCGACCCGCTCGCGACGGGCTCGTTCACCCACGTCTTCGTGGACGCGGCGACGCGCCGCCCCGTACCGGTGCCCGACGCCGTCCGCGCGGCGGTCAGCCGCCACCTCACGGGCTGAGTCCGCCACGCCCGCGGGGGGTCGCCCCACATACCGACTACGCGGTATGCTCCCGGGACCGGCGGCCGACCGCGTCGCCGGGACGACGACGAGGGGGTCGAGGATGACTGAGGTGCCGGGACTGGACCAGGCCGGTCTCACGCGATGGCTCGAGCGCGAGCACCCGGAGCTGGCCGCCGGGCCACTGACCGCGACGCTCATACCGGGCGGGCGCAGCAACCTGACCTACCGGGTGGACGGCGCCCGCGTCCCGCTCGTCGTCCGGCGGCCTCCGCTCGGCCATGTCCTGTCCAGCGCGCACGACATGGGCCGCGAGCACCGCGTCATCTCGGCCCTGCGAGACAGCTCGGTGCCGGTCCCGGGGGCCGTGGACGTCGTCGACGACACCGCGGCCGACGAGGTCACCGGCACCGTCTTCTTCGTCATGGAGCACGTCGCCGGCACCGTGCTGTCCCGGCCGGAGCTCAACGCCGGGTGGACGCCGGACGGCCTGCGCGCCCTCAGCCTGCACCTGGCGGAGGTCCTGGCCGACCTGCACACCCTCGACCCCGCGTCCGTGGGCCTGACGGGCTTCGGCCGCCCCGACGGCTACCTGGAACGCCAGCTGCGCACGTGGCGCCGCCAGTACGACGCGTCGCGGTCACGCGAGCTGCCCGCCCTGGACCGCCTGCAGGACCACCTCGGCGACCGGCTGCCCGAGCAGAACCCGCGTGCCGCCGTCGTGCACGGGGACTACCGGCTCGACAACGTCATCGTCGCGGCACCGCCCGCGACACCGCGCGTGGCCGCCGTCATCGACTGGGAGATGGCCACGCTCGGCGACCCGCTCGTCGACCTCGGGATGCTCGCCATGTACTGGGAGATCGCCGGGCTCACCGGCGGGGACGGGCCCGCGGTCAGCGCCGTCGTCCCCGGCGCGGGCTACCCCGGCCTCGACGAGCTGGTCGACGCCTACGCCGCCCGGGCCCGCATCACCACACCGGACCTGTCCTGGTACCGCGCCTTCGCCACCTACAAGCTCGCCGTGATCCTGGAGGGCATCCACTTCCGCTTCCGGGCGGGCGAGACGGTCGGGGCCGGGTTCGACGCCATCGGGGACCTCGTCCTCCCCCTGGCCGAGGACGGCCTGGCCCGCATCGCCACGAGGAGGAGCTGAGCATGGACTTCGCACCCGACACCACCACCACCGAGATCACCGAGCGCGTACACGAGTTCCTGCACGAGCGCGTCATCCCGGCCGAGCCCGTGCTCGACGAGCAGCTCGCGGCCACGCCCCACGAGTGGGGCTTCCGGCCCGTGGTCCAGGACCTCCAGGCCCAGGCCCGTGCCGAGGGCCTGTGGAACCTCTTCCTGCCCGACGGCCCGGCGGCCGGCGCCTCGTCCGGCACCCGCCGCGGTGCGGGCCTGACCACCCTCCAGTACGCCGCGGTGGCGGAGCTCACGGGCTGGAGCCCGCGCCTGGCGCCGGTCGCGTTCAACTGCGCCGCGCCGGACACCGGCAACATGGAGCTGCTGGCCCACTTCGGTACCCCCGAGCAGCAGGAACGCTGGCTCGACCCCCTGCTCGACGCCCGCATCCGCAGCGCGTTCTGCATGACCGAGCCGGACGTCGCGTCGTCGGACGCCTCGCAGATCACCACCCGGATCCGCCGCGACGGCGACGACTACGTGATCTCCGGCCGCAAGTGGTTCGCCACCGGCGCGATGAACCCGGACGCGGCCCTGCTCATCGTGATGGGCAAGACGGACCCGGACGGCCCGCGGCACCGGCAGCAGTCGATGGTGCTGGTGGGCCGGGACACGCCGGGCGTCACCGTGGTGCGCCCGCTGAGCGTGTTCGGCTACGACGACCGCGACCACGGCGGGCACGCCGAGGTCGTGTTCGACGACGTCCGGGTACCCGCGACGAACCTCCTGGGCGGCGAGGGCGAGGGGTTCGCCATCGCCCAGGCGCGCCTCGGACCCGGCCGCATCCACCACTGCATGCGCGGCCTCGGCATGGCCGAGCGGGCGCTGTCGCTGGTGCGCGAGCGCGCCAGGACGCGCAGCGCGTTCGGCGGACCGCTCGCCGAGAAGGGCGTGGTGCGGGAATGGGTCGCCGAGTCCCGGATCGAGCTGGAGGCGCTGCGCCTGCTGGTCCTGAAGACGGCGTGGCTGATGGACACCGTCGGCAACCGGGAGGCGATGACGGAGATCCAGGCGATCAAGATCGCCGTGCCGCGCGCCGTCCAGCGGATCCTCGACCGGGCGATGCAGGTCTTCGGCGCGGCCGGCGTCTCGGCGGACCAGCCTCTCGCCGAGATGTTCGCGGGCGCCCGCGCCCTGCGCCTGGCCGACGGGCCGGACGAGGTGCACCTCGCCTCGCTGGGCCGCGCCGAGCTGCGACGCCCCTGAGCCCCGCCACGCCCGGCACCGCGCGCTCCGGCCCGGCGGAGCCCTGACGTTCCGATCTCTGACACACCGCTCAACGACGACGGGAAAGAGGACCCCATGACCCACCAGCCCGACGACGCCATCGACGGCGACGGCTTCGGCACCCTGTCCGCGGCGAGCATCCTCGCCGAGTCGGCCCGGCGCCGGCCGGACCATCCGGCCCTGCACTTCGCGGGCACCACCACCTCCTACCGCGACCTCTGGGACCAGACCCGGGGGTACGCGGGCGCGCTGCGCGCCCGCGGGATCGGCCCCGGCGACCGCGTCGCGATGATCGTGCCCAACGTGCCGGACTTCGCGCGCGCCTACTACGCGACGCTCGCCCTGGGCGCCGTCGTCGTTCCCGTGCACCTGCTGTTCAAGGCGGACGAGATCGAGTACGTGCTGCGTGACAGCGGCGCCGACGTGCTCGTGGTGGCGGCGCCGCTGCTCACCGAGGCCGTCCCGGCGGCGACCCGCGCGGGCGTGCCGATCCTCACGGTGCTGTCACCGCCGGCCGACGCCGGTGGCCCGGACCTGCCCCGCCTGGAGGACGAGGCGGCGGCCGCCACGCCGATCGTGCGGCACGAGCCGGTCCGGCCCACCGCGGCGGCCACCATCCTGTACACGAGCGGCACCACGGGCTCACCCAAGGGCGCCGTCGGCTCGCACCTGGCGCTCGTGGAGCAGGTGCACTGCTCCCTGGTGGACGCGTTCGACCTGCGCGCCGACGACGTGGTGTTCGGCGGCCTGCCGCTGTTCCACGCGTTCGGGCAGGTGTGCGTGCTGAACACGGCCTTCCGGGTGGGGGCCTCGGTGGTGCTGCTGCCCCGGTTCGAGCCCGACGACGCCCTGGCCCTCATGGTCCACCACGGTGTCACCGTCTTCACGGCCGTGCCCACGATGTACGTGGGCCTCGTCGAGGCCGCGCGGCGCGGTGGCGCCCGGCCCGCGCTGCGGTACGCCGTCTCGGGCGGCGCGTCGCTCCCGGCGGCGGTCCTGGAGGCGTTCTCCGAGACGTTCGGCGCCCAGGTGCACGAGGGCTACGGCCTGACCGAGACCGCCCCGATCGTGTCCACGAACCCGCAGTCCGAGCCGATCCGGCCGGGCACGGTCGGCAAGCCGATCTGGGGCGTGGACGTCGCGGTCGCCGACCCGGACGTGGAGGGGCGGATCGAGCTGCTGGACGAGCCGGGCACGCTCGGGGAGCTCGTGGTGCGCGGGCACAACCTCATGAAGGGCTACCTGGGCCGGCCGGACACGTCCGCCGAGGTGGTGGTGGACGGCTGGTTCCGCACCGGCGACCTCGGCACGGTCGACGACGCCGGAGTGGTCACGATCGTGGACCGCAAGAAGGACATGATCATCCGCAACGGCTACAACGTGTACCCGTCCGAGGTGGAGGCCGTGCTGGCGCGCCACCCGGAGGTCGGGATGGCCGCCGTGTTCGGCCTGCCGCACGAGACGCACGGCCAGGAGGTGCACGCCGCGGTCGTGGCGCGCGACGGCGGCGCGGTCGACGCCGGAGAGCTCGTCGCGTACATGAAGGAGCACGTCGCGGCCTACAAGTACCCGCGCGTGGTGCACGTGGCCGACGAGCTGCCGCTGGGCCCGAGCGGCAAGATCCTCAAGCGCGAGCTCGTGCAGCGGTACCAGAACACGTGAGGTGTCCGGGAATCCGCGGCTGACCGGAATCCGCGGGCGGACGACGCCGGCGGGCGAGAAGGGCGGGACGGCCACGGCCGCCCCGCCCTTCTCGCGCTCCGACACGTGACGCGCCGCGTCGTCGCGCTCCGTCACCTCACTCGCCGGTGGGGATGCCCTCGTTCTCCACGGGCTTGGGCTCCAGCTCGATCTCGGTGAGCGTGTCGCCCTCGCGTGCCCAGGCGTCGCCCGTGTAGGACTGCGCGCCGCCGGACACCACGGTGATGCCCGCCGCGTGGTACGGGCTGTGGTCGTCGGCCGACAGGGAGTTCGGCACGACGCCGTTGCCCACCAGCTCGCCGGACTCCATGACCTCGAGGAGCGAGGCCCGGGTGGGGTTCTCCCCGGCGCGCGCCAGGGCCTCGGCGAAGTGGTAGCCCACGCTGTACCCGTAGATCGCGGTGCCGGTCAGCGGGGCGCCGTCGTTGTACTCGTCGTTGATCTCCGAGAACAGCTCATACCACTCGTTGTCCTGGCCGGTGGGCAGGTAGCCGGTGGCGAGCATGCCCTCCAGGAGCGGCGCTCCCTCCTCCCCCAGGTACGCGGCCAGGGACTCGACGTCGGCGCCCGCGTTGGACACCAGGTACTGCGGGAACCACTCGAGCTGGGCCGCCGTGCCCATCGCGATGGCCGTGAATCCGGGGATCGTCGCCAGCACCGCGTGGGTGCAGTCCGCCGCCTTCATGGCGCCGACCTGCGCGGTGAGGTCCTGGTTGGAGGTGTTGTAGGTCTCGGAGGCGACGACGCCGTCGGCCCCGACCACGGCCTCCACGCCGGCGAGCACGTCGCCGCCGTAGTCGTCGTCCTGGCCGAGCACGCAGAGCTTCGCGTCCGGGTCCTGCTCGGTGGCGTGGGTGGCCAGCACCATGCCGTCGGTGACGTAGTCGAGGTTCATGCCGAACGTGTTCGGGTACTCCTCGGGTTGATTCCACTGGGCCGAGCCCGAGGCGACGAACAGGTCGGGCACGTCGTTCTGGTCCAGGTAGTCCAGGACGGTGGTGTGCGTGGGGGTGCCCAGGCCGTTCACCATGGCGAAGACGTCATCCTCCGAGACCAGTTCCCGGGTGACGGTCTGGGTGTTGGCCGGGTTGTAGCCGTCGTCCTTCACGACGTACTCGATGGTGCGGCCGTGGATGCCGCCGTTCGCGTTGACGTACTCGAAGTACGCCGAAACCGCCGCGCTGATCTGCGCGTACGCCTCGGCGGCCGGTCCGGTCAGGGGTGTGTGCGTCCCGATGGTCACCGTGTCCTGCGTGACGCCGGGCACCTGCTCGGTCCCGCCCGCCCCGGGGGTGGAGCAGGCCGTGAGCCCGACGGCGGTCACGGCGGCGAGCGCCGCCGTACCGGTCAGGGTCGTGGGTCGTGTCATTCCGATCACCTCTCTGTGTCGTGTGACGTTGCGTCTCGTGACGCTGTGTCCGGCGCTTGGTCCGGCGCTGTGTCCGGCGCTGTGTCCGGCGCCGTGCCGGACGGCGTGTCCGCCGCGGTGTCTCGTGCGGTCCGTGGGGTGAGGAGCTGGGCGACGCCGCCGGGCCGGGCGGCGATCACGGCGATGACGATCGCCCCGGTGAGGATCACCGCGAGGTTCCCGTCGAGCCGTTGCGCGAGGACGGGCGGCAGGCCGGCCGGCAGGTGGTCGAGCGCGGCCTCGACGGCCCAGGGCAGCAGCACCACGAGGCCCGCGCCGACGGCGGCGCCGCCGATGCTGCCGAGCCCGCCGATCACGGCGCCGACCACCAGGAGCATGGAGAACGTGAGCCCGAACGCGCCGGGGCTGACCGACTGGGTCGCCATGACGATCACCGCCCCGCCGAGTCCGGCGGACAGGGAGCTGGCGGTGAAGGCGCCGGCCTTGACCAGGCCGGGGTTCACGCCGGAGAGCCGGGCGGCGGTCTCGTGGCCGAGCACGGCGCGCATCCGCAGCCCGTGCCGCCCGGCCCGCAGGACGGCCAGGGGCGTGACGGCCGCCGCGGCCACGACGATCGCCACCACGGCGTGGAAGTGCTCCACGTACATGAGGGTGGCGAGCGCGTCCGGTACGGGGACGAACGGGACGCCGATCCCCTGGTCGCCGCCGAGGCCCGGCAGGGCGACGGCGGCCGACGGCAGGGCGATCACCAGGGCCAGGGTGAGCCCGGCGAGGTAGGGCCCGTGCAGCCGGGCGGCGGCGGCCCCGAGCAGCGCGCCGAGCGCGCCGGAGGCGACGAGCCCGCCCAGCAGGCCGGCGAGCAGGCCGGCGTACGGCGCGGCCGGGCTGTCGCCGAGGGCGTCGGTGACCGGGCCCGCGGCGAAGGCGTAGCCGTACCCGCCCGCGGCCATGAGCACGGCGTGCCCCAGGGAGAGCTGGCCGGTCAGCCCCACCAGCACGGTGAGCCCGGCGACGGCGGCGAAGCACGCGGCGAACCGCGCGAGCTGGAAGTTCCAGTACGGGTCGAGGAGGAACGTCGCCGCGAGGGCGACGAGCGTGACGAGGACGGCACGCAGGACGATGCGCCGGGTCATGCGGCACGCTCCTTGGCTGCGGAGAAGAGGCCGCCCGGCCGGACCAGCAGCACGAGCGTGAGCAGGCCGAGCACCGCCAGCGGTGCGGCGGCGGCCACGAGGTACCCGCTGACCAGGGAGACGAGCACGCCCACGAGCAGGCCCGCCACCAGGGCGCCCGCGGGCGAGTCGAGCCCGCCGATCACGGCGACGGCGAACGCCTGCACGAAGAGCGCGTCGAGGGCGTGGGGGTGCAGCCCGAGCTCGGTGGGCACGAGCAGCAGGCCCGCGAGCGCCGCGGTGGCCAGGGAGAGCACCCACCCGAGGGTGATCATGCGGGGCACGCGCACGCCGAGCAGCCGGGCGGTCTCCGGGGCGAACGCGGCGGCGCGCAGCTGGAGTCCCAGGCTCGTGCGGGTGAAGCCGAGGGCCAGCGCGGCCATCACGAGGCCCGCCACGACCAGGACGAACAGGTCGTACGGGGAGAGCACGGGGATGCCGGCGAGCACGAACGGCCGTTCGGGCAGTGGTGCCCGCACGGGCTGGTACTCGGGGCCGAAGGCGATGGCGAGCCCGGCCTGGAGGATCATGACCAGGCCGATGGCGACGATGATGCCGGGCAGCGGCGTGTCGGTGGGCACGAGCCGCATCGGGCCGCGTTCGGCGGCGGCGCCGAGCAGGCCGCCGACCACGATGCCGGCGGCCGCGCCGAGCCACCAGGACCCGCTGGCGGCGGTGACGGCGAACGCGGCGTACACGGCGACGACGGCGAGGGCCGCCTGCGCGAAGTTGATCACCCGGTTCGCGCGCCACACGATGACGAGCGACTGGGCGAACAGCGCGAGGACGGCGCCGTGCGCGAGCCCGGCGGCGACGAGGAAGACGAGTCTGTCCATCGGTTCCTCCTTCAGAATCCGAGGTAGGCGTGCCGGAGGGCCGGGTCGGCGGCGAGGTCGGCGGCCGGCCGGTCGGTGACGACCTCGCCGAGGCTGAGCACGACGCCGCGGTCGGCGACGGACAGTGCGCTGGTGACGTTCTGCTCGGCGAGCAGCACGGTGAGTCCGGTGCGCTCGGCGGTGCGGCGCAGCACGCCGAGCAGGTCGGCCACCACGAGGGGGGCGAGTCCGAGGGACGGCTCGTCGAGGAGCAGCACCTGGGGCTCCGCCACCAGGGCGCGGGCGAGGGCGAGCATCTGCCGCTCACCGCCGGACAGTGTGTGCCCGAGCGCGTCCCGCCGTCGGGCCAGGGGTTCGAACAGCTCGTACTGCGCCTCGACGGCGGCCGTGCGGGCGGCGGTGTGGTGGCGCCAGAGGGCGCCGAGCGTGAGGTTCTCGGCCACGGTCAGCTCGGCCACGACGCCGCGCCCCTCGGGCACGAGGCCCAGGCCGCGGCGGACCCGCTCCTCGGGGCGCAGCCCGGCCAGGTCGGTGCCGTCGAGGAGGACCCGCCCGCCGCGCGCGGGGGTGAGGCCGGCGACGGCGCGCAGGAGGGTGGTCTTGCCGGCACCGTTGGCGCCGAGCAGGGCGACGACGGCGCCGTCGGGCACGTCGAGGTCGAGGCCGTCCAGGACGGGGGCGCCGTCGCCGTAGCCGACGGTGAGGCCGTCGACGGTCAGGGTGCTCATGCGGCTCCCACCCCCAGGTAGGCGGCTTCGACGGCGGGGTCGCCGCGGACCTCGTCGGGCGTGCCGGCGGCGATCACCCGCCCGAAGTCGAGGACGACGACGCGGTCGGCGACCTTCATGACGAAGTCGACGTGGTGCTCCACGAGCAGGACGCCGCGCCCGTCGCCGGCGAGGTCCCGCACGGTGCCGGCCAGGGCGTCGATGTCCTCGGCGCCGAGTCCGCCGGCGGGTTCGTCCAGGAGCAGCAGGCGTGGCTCGGTGACCAGGGCGCGGGCGAGGGCGACGCGCTTGCGCTCGGGGTAGGGCAGGGTTCCGGCGGGACGGTGGGCCAGCCCGGCCAGGCCGAGCCGCGCGAGAGCGTCGTGGGCGTGCGCGGGGTCGCCGCCGGTGGTGCTGAGCGGGACGAGCACGTTCTCGAGCACGGTCATCGTGCCGAACAGCCCCAGCCCTTGGAGGGTCCGGGACACGCCCGCGCCGACCAGTCCGGTGGCCGACGACGGCGCCGGCGCACCCGCGACCCGCACCGTGCCGCGGCCCGGGCGGACCAGGCCGCACACGACGTTGAACAGTGTGGTCTTGCCCGCGCCGTTCGGGCCGATGAGGGCGACGGTCTCGCCCTCCCGCACGGCGAAGGACACGTCGTCCAGCGCGGTCAGCCCGCCGAAGGTGACGGTGACGCCGTCGATCTCCAGGAGGGGAAAGCTCTCGTTCATCATCGGCACCTCTTCGTGTCGGATGGCGGACAGGGTAGCGGATAAACCGACCGGCCGGTATGCCTTGGTGGGAGTTCCGCGACGGTGAGTTCGGCGGGATTCGGGATTCGGGACGGTGGGATGCGGGACGGCGGGCGATGCGCGGCGGATCCGGCCGCGCGGTGTGGTCAGCCGCGCGGTGTGGTCAGCGGTGCGGGATGCCGGCGATCATGCCGCCGTCGGCCACGATCTCCGCGCCGGACACCCACGCCGACGCGTCCGAGGCGAGGAACAGCACCGCGCCCGCCACGTCCTGCGGCAGGCCCGGCCGGCCGAGCGGGATGTCGAGCCGGTCCGGATCGATCTTCGTGGACATGTCCGTGAGCACCAGGCCGGGGTGCAGGGAGTTCACCCGGATGCCGGACGGCCCGAGCTCGACGGCGAGCGACTTGGTCAGGCCCAGCACCGCGAACTTGGAGGCCGTGTAGCCGTGCAGGCGCGGGCTGCCGCGCTTGCCCTCGACCGACGAGACGTTCACGATCGACCCGCGGCCCGCCGCCCTCATGACCGGCACCACGGCGCGGCAGCCCAGGAACGTGCCCGTGGCGTTCACGGCCATCACCGCCTCCCACTTGGCGAGGGTCAGGTGCTCGATGGGGGCCGCGTTCGCGATGCCCGCGTTGTTGACGAGCACGTCGACGCCGCCGAGCTCGCCCGCCGTGCGGGCCACGACGCGCTCCCAGGCCGCCTCGTCCGTGACGTCCAGCTCCTCGAACCGGGCACCCTCGCCCAGCTCGGCGGCCAGCGCACGCCCCTGGTCCCCCAGCACGTCCGCGACGACCACGCTCGCGCCGGCGTCGTGCAGGAGCCGCACGTAGGCCTCGCCCAGGCCCCGCGCCCCGCCGGTCACGATCGCGACGCGGCCCGTCAGGTCCGTGCCGACGGTCATCGCGCGGCCTCCCCGCGCCCCGCGCCAGGTGCCGCGTGGGCCGCCGCGCGGTTCCCGTCCGCCGCCGCGCGATCGTCGTCCGACGTCGCACGCGCCACGTCACGGGTCGCGTCACCGGTCGCGTCGTCGGCGACGCGGACCACGATGCGGCCGGTGGTGACGCCCCGCGCGAGCCGGCGGACGCCGTCGGCCGCGTCCTCGAAGGGAACGACGTCGCTCACGTCCGGACGCAGCACGCCGTCGTCCACGAGACGGCACAGCTCGGCGTGCGCCTCGTCCAGGCGTTGCGGGCGGACCCGCTGGTACAGGCCCCAGTGCAGGCCGAGCACGCTGTAGTTCTTGACGAGCAGGTGGTCCGGCCGCACCCGCGGCAGGTCACCGGAGGCGAACCCGACCACGACGATCCGCCCCTCGAACGCGATCACCTTCGTGGACTGCTCGAACGCGGCGCCGCCCACCGGGTCGAACACGACGTCCGCGCCGCGGCGGCGCAGCGGGGTGACCCAGTCGTCGTCGCGCAGGTACACCTCGTGGGCACCGGCGGCCCTCGCGGCCTCCACCTTCGCGGGACTCCCCACGATGCCGACCACGTGCGCGCCCGCGGCCGCACCCAGACGGCAGGCCGCCGAGCCGACGCCGCCCGCCGCCGCGTGCACCAGCAAGGTCTCCCCCGGCCGCAGGGCGGCACGGCGGTGCAGGCCGAACCACGCGGTCTGGTAGGCGATGGTCAGGCCGGAGGCGTGCACGTCGTCGAGGCCGGGCGGCGCCGGGTAGACCGCCGTCGCGGGCAGCACGGCGTACGCGGCGAGCGCGCCCTGCCCCCAGCCCACCACCCGGTCACCCACGGCGAACCGCGTGACACCGGGCGCGACGGCGGCCACCTCGCCGCACAGCTCGATACCCGGGGTGAACGGCAGGTCGGGCCGCACCTGGTACTGGCCTCGCGCGAGGAGCACGTCGGGGAAGTTCAGCGCGACGGTGCGGACGCGGATCAGCACCTCGTCCGGGCCGGGTTCGGGGACCTCGACGTCCCCGAGCTCCATCACCTCCTCGGGCTCGCCGTTGGCCACGACGCGCCAGGCCGGCATGCGAGCCGGGACCGGCGGGGCGGACGGGGCGGGTGGGGCGGACTGCTCGGGCATCAGGTCTCCTTCCGGATGCTGCGCAGGAACAGGTCGGTCACCTGCTGGGCGACCTCGGTCTTGGTCTCCGGGCCCTCGGGCCGGTACCAGTGCGAGAGGTAGTGCACGTCGGAGAAGAAGTGGGCGATGAGCACCGCCATCGGCACGTCGTCCCGGAACACCCCGGAGGCCTGCCCGCGCTCGACGATCGCGGCGAACTGGTCGTTGTACTCGCGGCGGCGGCGGGTCACCTCCTTCTGGCGGTCCTCGGAGAGCATGTGCACGCTGCGGAAGAAGACCGTGCCCTCGGGCAGGAACTCGATGGACGTCTCCATGACGTCCACGCACACCGCGCGGAGGACCTCCTCGGCGGGGCCTCCGCGGGCGGTGATCTCGTCCAGCCTGCTCTTCTGCAGGGACAGCATCCGCTCGTAGATGGCGAACAGCAGGTCGTCCTTGGACGTGAAGTAGTGGTACATGGCGCCCTTGGTGACGCCGGCCGCCTCGACGATCTGCTGCACGCTCGTGTTGGCGTAGCCGCGCGTCGAGAACAGTTCGAGGGCGGCCCGGGTCACCTCGTCGGCGACGTTCTTGGTACGCATGGCTCCCATCCTCCATCACCTCCCGGCGTCGTCCCGGGCAGGGCGCGCGCCCTGCCCGACGTCATCAGCCCAGCGCACGGACGCTCACCCCGCCGTCCACCAGCAGGGTCTGCCCGGTGACCCAGGCCGCGTCGTCCGACAGGAGGAACGCGGCCGGGCCGGCGACGTCGGACGGCTCGCCGAGGCGCCCGAGCGGGTAGTCCGCGGCGACCTGCTCGTCGCGGCCCTCGTACAGGGCTCGCGCGAACGAGGTGCGGACCACCGCGGGTGCGAGCGCGTTGACGCGGGTGCCGGGCGCGAGCTCGCCGGCGAGCTGCTGGGTCAGGTTGATCAGGGCGGCCTTGGAGACGCCGTAGAACGCGATGCCCGGCGAGCCACCCGTCCCGGCGGCGGAGGCCATGTTGACGATCGAGCGCAGGCAGGAGGGACCGGCCGCGCGGGCCGCCACGGCGACCGCGTCGCGCGACCACTCCAGCGCGGCGATCACGTTCACCTCCAGGATCTTGCGGGCCGCGGCGAGATCCAGCTCCGCGAGGGGCCCGTAGGCGGGGTTGATGCCCGCGTTGTTGACCAGGTGATCCAGGGCGCCGAACCGGTCGACCGCCGCGGACAGCGCGGCCGCGCGGTGCTCGGCGTCGTCCACCTTGCCGGCCACGCCCACGGCCCGCTCCTCACCGAGCTCGGCCACCGCGGCGGCGAGCGCGGTCTCGTCGCGGCCCGTGACGACCACCGAACCGCCCTCGGCCACCAGCCACCGCGCGATCGCGAAGCCGATGCCCCGGCTCGCGCCGGTGATCACGGTGACCCTGCCCTCGAACCTGCCTGCCATCCGGTGCACCTCCCTGTGCGTCCCGTGCGCGACGTGCCGTGCGGGCCCGGCGACGGGCCGCGATGCCGGACGCGCACCGCCGGCACCGATCGATCATACCGTCTAGTCGGTTTGATGGGGAGACGGTACCGCATCGACGTCCCGGTGCACCATCCGTGCGACGTCGACCCGGGAACGCACCCCCAGCGCCACGAAGATGCCGCGCAGGTGGTGGTCCACCGTCCGCACGCTCACCGCGAGCTGCTGGGCGATCTCCCGGTTCGTCGCCCCGGTCGCCACCGCCCGGGCGATGCGGAGCTGGTGCGGCGTGAGTGCCGCGGGCCGGCCGCCGGGCGCGACCTCCTCCCCCGCCGCGCGCAGCTCGCCCCGGGCCAGGTCCGCCCACCCGGCGGCACCGCACCGCTCGAACCCGTGCAGGGCGACCCGGAGCTGCTCCCGTGCCGCCCGGAGCCGGCGCCGACGGCGCAGCCACCGGCCGTACAGGAACCGCGTGCGGCTCCGCTCCAGCTCACCCGGGTCGTCCTGGTGCAGGTCGAGCGCCCGCAGGAACAGCTCCCCGGCGTCGTCCTCGTCCGGGTGGGGAACCTGACGAGGCCCCCGGCCGGCCTCGCCGGGAACCCCGACGCCGGCGGCGGCGAGCAGCGCCCGGCACCGGAACGCCTGCGCGGTGGCCTGGGCGTCGACGCCGAAGTCGGCCCAGGCCGCGAACGCCTCGACGGCGGGCACCGCCGGCTCGGGCCGCCCCGCCAGGACCACCGCCTCGACCAGGTCGGGGAGCAGCAGCGGCCGGATGGCGAAGTGGCCGCCGGCCCGGCCCTCTCGGGCGAGCGAGGTCAGGCGCGAGGCGGCGGCGTCCGCCCGGCCGCGGCCGAGATCGTCGCGCGCCAGCGCCCATTCGGCGAGGGTGCGGGTCTGGGCCAGGCCGTTCCGCCGCGCGGTGGCGAGCGCCGCCTCGGCGTGTCCGCGCACCGCGTCGCCGTCGCCCTCCACCGATGCCGCGAACGCCAGGACCGCGCGATGATGCGCGGCGGAGTTGGCCTGGGACGCGCGCAGCGCGAGATCGAGTCCTTCCGTGGCGTGGGCGCAGGCCCGGGAGTGCCGGCCGCACCGCATCTCGGCGTAGGCGAGATACTCCAGCACCTGGGTGGCGACGTCGTCGCGCCCCTCCGCCCGGGCCGCGGCGAGCGCGCGGCGCCCGAGGTCCGCCGACACCTCGACGTCGCCGAGCAGCAGCGCCGCCACCGAGGCCCGGTGCAGCGCGACCGGGCTCCCGTGGCGTTGCGCCTCGACCACCCGGCGCAGCGGCCCGACGGCGTCCGCCGGGCGCAGTTCGAGGAGGGCTCGCAGGCCCGCGAGGTGACTGGCGAGGCTGTCGCCCGCGCGGTCGGGCGGGGGCGGCGACGGGTGCGCGGCGCCGTCGCCACCGGCGGGCGGGGGCGGTACGGCGTCCGCCGCCCTGATCGCGTCGAGGCAGGCGTCAGGGTCGCCCGCGGCCCAGGCGGCGTCGGCCGCGGCGAGGCTCGCCGTGCGGATGAGGTGCGCGGCGCCCGCGTCGTGCGGCGCGTCCGGGGCGAGGGAGCGGGCGAGCGTGAGCGAGGCATAGGCCTCTCCGAGGGGGCCGTCGGCCAGCAGGGCGAGGCCGCGGGCGAGTTCCTCGTGGGCCGCGCTCGCCGGCGAGGTGACGCTGAGCAGCAGGGGCGCCCCGGTGCGCACGGCGTCGTGGGCGAGGGGCGCGTCGGCCGGGCGGAGGACGAGGGCGATGCTGCCGTCCTCGAGGCGCCGCAGCGTGGCCGACGACGGCGTGCGGTCCGGCCCGCCGGACCGCGCCGCCCGGGCAGCACCCTCCGGCATGCTCCGTCGCACCTTTCGGATGATAACGGACCGACCGACCGGTTTGGAAGATGCCGGACGGCGGCCGCCGAGCGCGGCCGCCGTCCGGGGACGGGACGGGCCGGACCGTCCGGGGACAGGTCCGGCCGCCCGGGAAGGGTCAGAATCCGCAGGTGCTCGCGGACTCCTCGATGTAGAGCCAGCTCGTCGGCGTCGGGCACAGGAACTGCGTGTACCGGGTGTCGTTGTCCACCCACCGCTTCAGCCAGGCGATCGAGTACTTCGCGATCGTCGTGTTGTTCGTGTTGGGCGCGAAGTGCGTGGCGGAGTTCAGCTCGATGTACATCTTCTCGCCGCCGTGGGTGTTGTAGAACGGCTTGGCGTGCGTCGTCGGCGAGGCGATGGTGTCGTACTCCGCGCCGAAGTCGAGCATCGGGACCTCCACGTCACCCCAGGTCTTGTCCAGGTTCCACGGGGTCATCGGGATGATCGCCTTGAGCGAGGGCCGGTCCTTCGCCGCCTCGAGCGTGCCACCGCCGCCCATGGAGTGGCCCATGACGGCGAGCCGGGACGGGTCGACCCGGTCGGCGACGTCGCTGCGCTCGGTCAGGTAGTCGAGTGCGGCCAGGAGCTGGTCGCCGCGCTGCCGCGGCTGGTCCAGGCGGGTGTCGGTGTCGATCGTGAACACCACGAAGCCCTGGGAGGCCACCCGCGCGCCGAGCCACTCGATCGTCGACTCGGACGCCGTGTAGCCCGGCACGACGGCGACCGCGCCGAACGTGCCGTCGGTGCGCGTGGTCGGGTAGTAGATGGTGCCGCCGCCGAAGCCGGGCGCCAGCGAGGAGACCGACTCGTCGGACACGGAGTAGTACCCCCGCGTGGCCTCGATGCTCGACTCCGTGGGGTTGGGGCCGCGCTCGTACGGGTTGTCGGCGGCCTGCGCCGGGGCGGCGAGGGCGCCGAGCCCGACCGCGGCGGCGGCCAGGGCGGCGGCGAGCGTCCGACGACGGTGCGGGCGGTGGTGCGGTGCGGTTCCTGACTGCATGACACGTCCTCCTTGACGTCTGCGGGAGCGTCCGGCGTAGCCCCGCGCTACCCCTACTGTCCGACCGGTCGGTTTGTTGCGCATCGGCAAGATCACCGGTCCACGGCCGTCCGCCGTCCGCCGCCTGCCGTCCGCCGCCTGCCGTCCGCCGCCTGCCGCCCGCCGCCTGCCGCCCGCCGCCTGCCGTCCGCCGCCTGCCGCCCGCCGCCTGCCGTCCGGCGTCGAGCCGCAGGGACACGCCGACAATTCCTCGAATGGTCGGCGTGTCCCTGCGATTCGACGGCCGGAGCCGTGCCCGTGTTGCGGTTCGACCCAGCGGGGGGAGCCACGGTTTCCTGGGGGCACCAGGGACGAGATCCCGACGGGCGTGAACCGCACCTGACCCCCGCGCGGATTCCGGACGCGGGAACCTACCGCAGGACGCCGCGCAGGATCTGCTGGGTGATCCGCCGGTGGAACGCGCCGTCGGTGGCGTCGGCGCCCGACGCGGAACGACCGAGCACGCCGAGCAGCAACGCGCCGAGGACGGCATTGCTCGCGTCCGCGACGTCCTCCACGGCGAGAACGCCCGCGGCCGCACCTTCGGCGAGAAGGTCACGCAGCGGGCCGGCGATCCACGTGTCGTTGGCCTCGAGGGCCTCGCGCAGGCCGAGATTGCCGCCGAGGGCACCGAGCAGCCCGGCGCAGATGCCCGGGCGGTCGCCGAGGAACCGCGCCAACGTCTCCACCATGACGCCCAGGCGCATCTCGGGCGGATCGTCCGGGCCGAGCGCGGCCCCGACCACCTCGGCCCCCTGCCGGGCGTGGGCGGTGAGCAGAAAGGCGACCAGGTCGTCGCGGCCGGCGAAGTAGTAGTAGAGCGTCGCCCGCGAGGCGCCCACGAGCCCGGCGACGTCAGCCAGCCGGGGCGGCGGGTCGTCGTAGAGCACCTGCTCGCTCACCTCGAGCAGGCGCACCGCCAGATCCGGTGGGGGTGTCTTCACGGCGATCAGTCTACGGATCTTGTTTTGGACTCCAGTCCAGACTAGAGTCCAAACCATGATCCAGATCAGCGCATACGGCCCATGGGCGGTCGTCACCGGAGCCTCGTCCGGCATCGGCGAGGCCTTCGCCCACCAACTCGCGGCAGCCGGCCTGAACGTCGTGCTCGCCGCCCGCTCCGCCGACAAGCTCGAATCACTGGGCGCCGCCCTGGCCGTGCGGCACGGCATCTCGTACCGCACGGTCGCCGTGGACCTCAGCCTCCCCGACGCCGCCACGCACCTCGTCGAGGCGACGGCGGGCCTCGATGTGGGCCTCCTCGTGTCCAACGCCGGCACCGGCGCACCCGGCCGGTTCCTCGATCAGGAGATCACCGACCTACGGCGGCGCCTCACCCTCAACGCCGGCTCCCACCTCGAACTGATCCACGCCTTCGGCCGGCGGTTCGCGGCCCGAGGACGCGGCGGAATGGTGCTGATGTCCGCCCTAGGCGCCGCGCACGGCATCCCCAACATGGCGCAGGACAGTGCCGCCAAGGGGTACCTGCTCCACCTCGGCGAGACCCTCCACCACGAACTCGCCCACGACGGGGTCGCCGTCACGGTGGTGATGCCGGGCAACGTCGATACGCCCATCATCGACACGCTCGGGTTCGCCCGGAAGGACCTCCCGGTGCGACCCCAGCCGGTCGAGAAGGCGGTCCGGGAGATGATCACCGCGTTCCTCAAGGGCAGGGCGACCCATGTCCCTGGGCGCATGATGCGCGTGATGGTCCGGCTGATGCCACGCTCGCAGTCGATCAGGATGAACGGCCGAATGCTCGGGAACGCCGCGCGCAACCTCGCGGAGCGGGAGCGGATCGGCGCGTAGGGGCGGGCCCGCCGCGCCGCGGGCTCGTGGGCGTTCGGCGGTGTTCGCTCGTCGCGGACCGGCACGATCACGGGCATCCTGAGGCCACCGGACGCGCCGAACCAAGGAGACCGAGATGACCCGGGACACCACCCGTCCGACCTGGCTCGCCTGGACCGTCATGGCCGTGGCGTGCGCCGGGGTCGTCGTCGTCGCCTGGGCCTGCGCGACGGCGTGGGGAGCCGTGCTCCACGGACACCCCGCGTACGCCGTGCTGCTCGGGCTGACGACGATCGGCTGCGCCCTCGCCCTGCGGCGGAGCCTCCACCCACCGGAGACCCGCGCCAGGTGGCGCCGGGTGCTCGACGTCGCGGGGGTGGTCGCGGGGATCGGGTGGCTGGCCGCGACGGCCTGGCTGCGCCCGTTCACCGCCGTCGAACCCGCACTCGCGGCGATGGCGTCCGACGCGGACGTCACGGTGACCGAGACGGCGACGCACGTCGACCTGGTGCCGGCGGGCGAGCCGAGCGGGACCGCCGTCCTCTTCCAGCCCGGAGCAAAGGTCGAGGCCCGGGCGTACGCCGCCGTCCTGCGCCCGCTCGCGGAGGCCGGGCACACGGTCGTGATCGTCAAGCAGCCGCTCGGCGTCGGCTTCCTCGCGGCCGGCGCCACCGCCGACGCCCGCGAGGCGCACCCCGAGGCGGACCGGTGGGTGCTCGGCGGACACTCCCTCGGGGGCGTCGTCGCCGCGGCCGAGACGAACGACGACCGGGGCGTGGTGGCCGCGGCCGAGACGGACGACGACGTCGACCCGGGCGGGTCACGCGCTGGCGAGCCGGGCCCCCCGGTGGTCGGCCTGCTCCTGTACGCGTCCTACCCCGCCGGGGACCTGAGCGCGTCGCTCACGGCCGAGGTCGCGTCGATCTCGGGGTCCCGGGACGGGTTGTCCACCACGGCGGACATCGACGCCTCCCGCGCGAACCTCCCGGTGGACAGCACGTTCACCGTGGTGGAGGGCGCCGTGCACGCGGACTTCGCCGACTACGGCCCCCAGCCCGGCGACGGCACCCCGACGCTCCCCCGCGACGACGCCCGGAACCAGATCTCCGAGGCGAGCGTGCGGTTCGTCGACGGGCTCGGGGACTGACACGGGCGGAGGGAGCCGTGGACGAGCCGGCCAGACTCACCCGGTGCACGGGCGGGCAGGCACGACGAGGCCGGCCAGCTCGGCGCGTGACGAGACACCGAGCTTGGGATAGGCCCGGTACAGATGGGAGCCCACGGTCCTGGGGCTGAGGAAGAGCTGGGCGCCGATCTGCCGGTTCGTGGCTCCGGTCGCGGCAAGCCGCACCACCTGGAGTTCCTGCGGGGTCAGTGCGTCGAGCGCGGAGCCGGGGCCGTCCGGCTCCGCTCGCGCGACCCGCCCGCCGGCCGCGACCAGCTCCCGTCCGGCCCGCTCGGCCCAGGGCGCGGCGCCCAGCGAGGCGAAGGTCCTCCTCGCGGCGCGGAGCTGGACGGCCGCGTCGGCCCGACGTCGCTCCCGGCGCAGCCACTCACCGTAGACCAGCTCGGTTCTGGCCCGCTCGAAGGGACGGCCGTCGCGGGCGTGCAACCTGAGTGCGGCGTCGTAGTGGGCATCGGCGCCGTCGGACGGGGCGAGCAGGGCGCGGCAGCGGTGCGCGACCGCCCGCGCCCAGGGCCGGCCGCTCGCCTCGGTCCAGGCGTCGAACCGGGTGAACGCCGCGACGGCACGGTCGGGCTCGCCGAGCCGGGCACACGCCTCGACGAAGTCGGCGACCGCGAACGTGACGACCACGGTGTGGCCGAGCGGACCGCGCAGGAGCGGCGTCAGCCGCTCGGCCGCCCGGGCGTACCGGGCCCGCGCGAGGTCGAGCAGGCTCAGCGAGCTGTCGCCCCAGCCGGAGCCGTGGCGTTCCTCGGCGGCCCCCTGGGGACGGCCGGCGAGCCGCAGGCATTCCTCGTCGTCGCCGCGGATGGCGGCCAGCCGCGCCAGGACACCCCGCAGATGCCGCAGCCGGCCCGTCTGTCCCGTGTCGTCCGCGATCCGCCAGGCCTCGGCGCCGGACTCGGCCGCCTCGGCGTAGCCGCCGCGCAAGATCTGCGCCTGGGTGAGCATCGCCAGCGCGTGCGGCAACGCGCCGACGAGGCCCTGGGCGCGACACGCGTCCACCCGTGCCGCCGCCAGCTCGCCGGCCGCGTCGTCGTCGCCGGTCATCAGCGCGCCGAACACGGCGTAGGTGCCCGCGAGCTGATCGGCGGCGGCGGTCCCCGCGGGGGGCGCGGCTCGGCGCAGGTGCGACAGGCCCGCCGCCGGGTCGCCGGCGGCCAGGCGCTCCATCCCGCGCACCGCGGCGGTCACGGGGAGCTGGTGCGGCTCGACGGCGGAACCGAGGGAGGTCAGGAGATCGGCGGCCTTCCTGAGCTCGCCGTGCTCCCCCGCGAACCAGGCCTGTCCGGCGGCCGAGGCGAGCAGGGTCGCCGCGTCGGACGGCGCGACGCCGGCGACACCCGACGCGGCGGAGATCAGGAGGTGCATGGCGGACACGGGGTCGCCCTGCTCGGCCTCGACCGCTCCCCGCACCCGGTCCAGACGGGCCAGCAGCACGGAATCGGCCGTCAGCCGACGGCCTCGCGCGGCGCCAGCGGCGGCACGGTCGAGCTGCCCGGCCGCGAGCATCGCCTCGGCCGCCGCGGCCAGCCACCGGGCGCGGCGCCCCCGGTCCGCGGTGAGCTGCGCCGCTCGTTCGTAGGCCGTGGCGGCGGCGCCGTGGGCACCGCGGGCCTGGGCACGCCGGCCGGTCTCCGCGAGGATCCCCGAGACCTCCTCGTCGGGCTCGAGCGCGGCGGCGGCGAGGTGCCAGGCCCTGCGGTCGGCGTGCTCGTCGCCGGAGAGGAGCTCGGCGAGGGCGCGATGGGCCGCCGCGCGCCGCAGCATGGGCGCCTCGTGGTAGGCCGCCGCCTTGATCAGCGGGTGGTGGAATCGCAGGTGACCGTCCGCGACCTCGACCAGGGCGGTACGCTCCGCGGCCGCCAGATCCGGCGGGCCGGCACCGAGCGCCTGGGCCGCCCTCAGGACGAGGGCCAGTTCGCCCGAGCCGTCCGCGGCGGCGACCAGGAGCAGCAGGCGGGTCCGGTCGGGGAGCCGCTGGACGGCCGCGCTGACGGACCGCTCCAGGCGACCGCCGGACGAGGCTTCCGACGTCCCCAGCGGCAGCGGTGCCAGGTGCCCGGACCGCTGCTCGTCCGACAGGTGGGCGGCGAAGTGCAGGAGCGCGAACGGGTTTCCCTCGGCCTCGGCGATCACGCGGTCGCGCGCCTGCGGACCGAGGCCGGCCACGTGCTCGGCGAGCAGCCGCTCGCTGTCCGCTCTGCCCAGCGCGGACAGCGGAAGCTCCGGGACGCCGTCGACGGGGAGGCCCGCCGCGTCACGAACGGCGAGGACCAGGGCGATCCGTTCGGCCTCCAGCCGCCGTGACGCGAACAGCAGCGCGTCGAGCGAGGCCCGGTCGAGCCACTGGGCGTCGTCGACGAGGCACAGCAGCGGGCGCTCCTCGGCGAGGTCGGCGAGAAGCGTCAGCACGGCGAGTCCGATGAGAAAGCGATCCGGGGCGTCCCCGTGCTCCTCACGGAAAGCACGCCGGAGCGCCTGCCGCTGGGTGGCGGGAAGCCGGTCGACCAGGTGCGCGGCCGGACGCAGCAGCAGATGCAGGGCCGCGAAGGGCAGCTCGGACTCGGACTCGACACCGACCGCTCGCAGTACGAGCAGGTCGGCGGCCGCCGTGTCGGCGACGTGCGCCAGCAAAGCCGACTTGCCGATCCCGGCCTCGCCACGCAGGACGATCGCGGAGCCCTGCCCGGCACGCGCCCCGGCGACCATCCGGGCCAGCCGGGCGGCCTCAGGCTCTCTGCCGATCACCGCTCGAACACTACCCAACCGAGGCGTCCACCCGGCCCACGACTTCAGTCACCGTGACTGATTCGGACGGGGGCCGCCGGGCCGTACCGTCGTGACGAACCACCGCGAACCCCTGGAGAGTCATGACCGATGTCATCGTCGTCGGAGCCGGTCCCACCGGGCTCCTGCTGGCCGGCGACCTCGCCGAGGCGGGCCTGTCCGTCACGCTGCTGGAGCGGCGCGGCAGCGAGATCTCGAACCTCTCGCGGGCCTTCGGTGTCCACGCCCGCACCCTGGAACAGCTGGACGCCCGCGGCCTCGCCGACCCGCTCGTGAAGCGCTCGGTCGGCCGGGTCGCCGACGCCCGGCTGTTCGCCGCCGTGCACGTGCACTTCGACGAGCTCCCGAGCCGCTTCCCCTTCCTGCTCGTCAGCCCGCAGTACACCGTGGAACAGGTCCTGCGGGAGCGCGCCGTCGACGCCGGGGCCGACCTGGTGCACGACGCCGAGTTCACCGACCTGACCCAGGACGACACCGGCGTCGTCGTGCGGGCCCGCGACGCCGACGGGACCGTGACCTCCCGGCGGGCCGCCTACGTCGTCGGCACCGACGGCGTCCGCTCCCGGGTCCGGGACGCCATCGGGCAGCCCTTCCCCGGGGAGTCCGTCATCAGGTCGATCATGCTCGCCGACGTGCGACTCGCCGAAGAGCCCGAGGAAGCCCTCACCGTCAACGGCAACGGCGACGAGTTCGCCTTCCTCGCCCCGTTCGGCGACGGCTGGTGGCGCGTCTTCTGCTGGGACCGCCGCGCGGACGTGCCCGAGAGCGCCCCGCTCGACCTCGACGAGGTCAGGGCGGTCACGAGGCGCGCCCTGGGCACCGACCACGGCATGTCCGAGGCGCGCTGGACCTCGCGGTTCCACTCCGACGAGCGACAGGTCCCCGAGTACCGTGTCGGCCGGGTCTTCCTCGCCGGCGACGCCGCGCACTGCCACTCGCCCGCCGGCGGCATGGGCATGAACACCGGTCTGCAGGACGCCGCGAACCTGTCCTGGAAGCTGGCCGCCGTCCTGCGCGGCGCGCCCGAGAGCCTGCTCGACACCTACCATTCCGAGCGCCACCCCGTCGGCCGCGAGGTGCTCCAGGCCAGCGGCACCCTGATCCGCCTCGCCATGCTCCGCTCCGGCGCCGGCCGGGCCGTGCGCGGTCTCCTCGGCGGAACCGCCATCAAGATCCCGGCGGTGCACAGCCGCGCCATCGGCCGGCTCAGCGGTGTCGGCTTCGACTACGACGCCCCCGGCGGCGCCGACCGTCGCGTCGGCGACCGCGTCCCCGACCAGGACCTCGCGGACGGACGCCGCCTCTACGAGGCGCTGCACGGCGGGAGGTTCGTGCTGCTCTCCCCCGGTGGCACGGCCGACGTCGACGGCTGGGCCGACCGGGTGCGCGTGGTCGCCCCCGCCGAGGACACCGGCGAATGCCTGCTCGTCCGCCCCGACGGCTACGTCGGCGCGATCACCGCCCCGGGCGACACCGCGGCGATCCGCGAGGCGCTCACCGGCCTGTGCGGTGCGCCGAGCGCTCAGCCCTCGGCGACCCGGTCTCGACGGCCGCGAAGCACTTCCCCAGGCGCCTGAGGCGGTCAGGAGTAGCGATTCATCTCGCGCCGGATGCGGTCCTCGCTGAACGGGCGGCGTCCGCGCCCGGCCGCTCGCCTACGCGACGTCGGGCCGGGTCATCAGCGGCGACCGCAGGTGCGGTTCCAGGCGGGAGTCGGTGAGGGGGACGACGTTCCAGGTCGCGACCGCGGTGCCCGCGCGGGCGTCGACCTCCAGCCGGACCCGGTGCGGGGTGGTGATGACGTACAGGTCGGCGACGAAGACGTGCCCCTGCCACGCGCCCGCCCCGACGACAGGACGGCCGAGCGGCGAGGTCTCACGCCAGGCGCCGTGCCCGACCTCGATGCCGGGCAGCGACCCGAGGCGCACGGCCCATCCACCGTCCGCGGGTTCGACGACCACCGGGCTTCCCTCGGGCAGCGCCGAGCCCGCGGCGGAGCCGTCGAGCCTCGCCGTGACAGTGCGGCCGGGGCCGGCGGTTCCCTGGGGCGGCGGGAACGCCAGGCTCCGCAGGCGCTCGTCGAGGACGACGTCGTCCTGGGCGCCGCCGGCCGTCTCCCCGTCCAGGCCGGGCAGCAGGCATTCCCACACGGGGTCGAGCAGGGTCTCACCGCCCTCGCCGATGCCGGCCGTCAGGACCACCACGAGCTCGTGGGACGGGACGACGACGCACAGCTGGCCGAACGAGCCTTCGCCGCGAAACCCGTGACGTGACATCCAGAACTGGTAGCCGTACCCGCACAGCGTGTCGGGGTTGTCCGACCAGCCCTCGACCTGCCGGGTCCGGACGTGACGACGGGTCGCGAGCTCCACCCACTCGCGCGGGACGAGTTGCCGGTCACCCCAGCGTCCGCCGCGCAGCAGCAACTGGCCGAAGGCGGCGACGGCCTCGGTCGTGAGATGCAGCCCGTGGAACCCGAAGGCCGCACCGCTCGCCACCCGATCCCACTCGGCGTGGTCGATGCCCATCGGCCGGAGGAGACGCTCGTCGAGGAACTCCGGCAGGGCCGTGCCGGTGACCCGTTCGACCATCCTGGCCAGCACGTAGGTGGTGGGATTGTCGTAGGCGTGCCGCGTCCCCTCCGCCTTGGGGAACGGCACCCGCAGGAAGCCTCTCGTCAGGTCGCCCGGCTCCAGGCCCCAGGCCGCGGCGAGGCTGTCCGTGTCGTGGCCGGTGGTCATCGACAGCAGGTGGTGCACCGTGAGGCGGCGCCCCTGCTCGGAGACGTCGGGCGGGACGTGGCCGGGCAGCACGTCGACCACCCGGTCGTCGAGCGACAGCAGGCCGTCCCCGATCGCGATCCCCACGGCGACGGCGGTGAACGACTTGGTCAGCGAGTAGAGCAGATGCGGGCGGTCGGCCGAGTAGGGCGACCACCAGCCCTCGGCGACCACGTGACCGTGACGCACCACCATGAGCGAGTGGCATTCGACCGACTGCGCGTCGAGCCTGTCCAGCAGTGCCGACACCGCCTGGGACGAGACGCCTGACGCCGCCGGTGTCGACCGTGGCAGAAGGGCACGACGAGAGAGCATTCAGGCACCCTAGCGAGGGGGGTCCACCGAATTTCGCGCGCGGTCGAGGGCGTGCGCGCGGGAGGTTCTCGGTCGCGGCGGGCCCCTGGCGCCTCAGTCCACGGCCT
This sequence comes from Myceligenerans xiligouense, assembly GCF_003814695.1. Taxonomy (GTDB): domain Bacteria; phylum Actinomycetota; class Actinomycetes; order Actinomycetales; family Cellulomonadaceae; genus Myceligenerans; species Myceligenerans xiligouense. Next base: position 1,154,508 of record NZ_RKQZ01000001.1, on the reverse strand, counting down.
GCAGGACCTCACCGATCATCGCGAGCACCCGCTCGTCCATCTCGACCTGGGCGAGGACGATGCAGACCGTCCCGTCCGGATCCACGAAGAAGTCGGTGCCGTACCCGCCCGACCAGCCGAAGCGTCCGCGGTGCGGGCCCTCCGTCGTGACCGAGACGCCGAACCCCCAGCCCAGGCCGTCCCAGAAGCCCGGGTAGAAGCTCTCCGGGGTCTTGGCGGCTGCGTCCACCTGGTCGGTGCGCAACTCGTCCAGGAGGGCGGGGCCCACGAGATCGCCGTCGACCAGCGCGCGCAGGAACGCGTGGTAGTCGGCCAGCGTCGAGACGAGCTCGGAGTGGCTCTCGTCGAACGGCGCCGGGCCGGTGTGGAAGCCACCGCCCGCGGGCTCCGCCTCGACCAGCCCCTCGGGCGTGCGGCGGAATGCCGGCAGGAGGCGATGCTCCTGGCCCTCCGGCACGCGGAAGCCGGTGTCCGGCATCCCGACCGGTTCGAGGACGGACCGTCGCAGCAGCTCCGGGGTGCTCGTTCCCGCGACGCGGCCGAGCAGGACCCCCAGGATCCCGAACCCCAGGTGGTACCGCCATCCCCGGCCGGGCTGGTGCGCCAGAGGCAGCGCCGAGAGCGCGGCGAGCCAGTCCTCGGCACCCCGGTCCACCGGCTCGTTGTTCGCCTCGATCCCGGCGTCCCGCATCGCGCGGAGCAACGGCGAGTCGACGGTGACGACTCCGTAGCCGGACTGGTTCGTCAGCAGGTCGCGCAAGGAGATGGGGCGCGCCGCGGGGACGGTGTCGCCGACGTCGGCCAGCGGATGCGCGAGCACCCGACGGCCGGCGAGCTCGGGCATCCAGGCCTCGATCCCGTCGTCCAGCGCGATGGCACCCTGCTCGACGAGACGCAGCGCCGCGACCGTCGTGACCAGCTTGGTCATCGACTGGATACGCACGATCGCGTCAGGAGCCAGACGTCCGCCGTCGGGCCCCGACGAGCCGACGACCACCGGGTCGCACTCGCTGCCGTAGGTCGCGATCGCGCCGGGGATCGTCCCCGCGTCGACGTGCCGGGTCAGGACTTCGCGGAGGGGGTGCGTCATGGCGCCAGCGTAGCGGCGGGCCGCCGTGGCGACCGCGGGCGCTGCGGCGACGCGGGCGCGAGCGCTGCGGACGGCTCGGCGGCCCGCTCACCGGCGGTTCACTGCCGGTTCACTCCTGGATGAGGGCGATGACGTTGCCCGCGGGGTCGCTGATCCAGCCGATCGTCGGGCCCTGGGCGGGGTCGGTGCTCCGCGCCACACCGCGGTCGTCCTGGTCGAACTCGGGGTAGCGGAGCAGGTGCACGCCGGCGGCCTCCAGTTCCGTGACCGCGGCGTCGATGTCCGGAACCACGAGGTTGAGCACGGTGTACGACGCAGGCACGTGCGCCTCCCCCTTGGGGTAGACGAACACCGACGACCCCTCGGTGAGGTCGATCTCGAAACCACCCATGGCGTTCTCGCGTGCGGGCAGGCCGAGGGTGTCGCGGTAGAAGGGGAGGGCGGCGGCGACGTCGTCCACCGAGAAGCCGCTGAAACTGCGGAGCGTGGTGACCATGTGAGTTCCTTCCGTCGGTGCGGTCATACGGTTGACGGGGGCGGTCGGGGGAAATCATCGGTACTGCGGGGCCGGTCGGGAACGCGAGAGCGTGGGCCTCGGAGGCCTACGGCGCCCGTCCCGCCAACCGGTCCAGGGCCGCCACGACGAGCGCCGTCACACCCGTCTCCAGGGTGGGATGCGGCACCGGCGCGAACCGCGGGGAATGGTTGGACGGGATGTCGCGGTCGGTGGTGCCCGCCTGCTCGGCGGCCCGGAACTCCGCGGGGTCCCAGCCGCCCAGCAGCCAGTACACCAGCGGCACCCCGGCCGCCGTCGCCAGCACGCTGACGTCCTCGCTGCCCGACACCGGCCCGGGATCGACGACCCGCTCGGCACCGAAGCGAGCGGCGAGCGCCTCCCGGGTGCGCTCGGTCTCGGCCGGGTCGTTGAACAGGGGCGGGAACTGCTCACCGGGCGTGATCAGCGGAGGCCGGGGCGCGCCCGCGGCGTCGGCCTCGCCCCGCACGATCCGTTCGACGGCGGCCAGGACCCGCGTCCGCACGGCGTCGTCGAAAGTGCGGATGTTGACGCCGAGCACCGCCTCGTCGGGAATGATGTTGTCCTTGGTGCCCGCCTGGAGCTTGCCCACCGTGACGACGGCGGAGTCGCCGGCCGCCACCTCGCGGGACACGACCGTCTGCAGGCGCATCACGGTCGAGGCCGCCATCACCACCGGGTCGACCGTGGCCTCCGGCCGCGACCCGTGACCGCCGCGGCCCACCAGCCGGATGTCAAGGATGTCGGTGCCCGCGAAGGCCGGGCCTGGATGGGTCCCGAGCACACCCGCCGGTATAGGGGCCACGTGCTGTCCCAGCACGATGTCGGGATGCGGCACGACGTCGTACAGGCCGCCGTCGACCATGGCGCGGGCGCCCGTGCCGAGCTCCTCGGCCGGCTGGAAGACGACGACCACCGTGCCCGACCACGCGGACCGGCCGCGGGCCAGCAGGTCGGCCGCGCCGAGCAGGGCTGTGACGTGCACGTCGTGCCCGCACGCGTGCATCACACCCGACTCGACACCGTCCGCCGTGGTGGCGCGGACGGAGCTGGCGTACGGGAGGCCGGTGTCCTCGGTGACGGGCAGGGCGTCCATGTCGGCGCGCAGGAGCACGCACGGGCCGTCACCGTTGCTCAGCACCCCCGCGACGCCGGTCTCGCCGATGCCCGTGTGGGTCCGGTACCCGGCTGCCGCGAGACGCTCGGCGACCAGGGCGGCCGTGCGGGTCTCCTGGTAGGACAGCTCGGGGTGCTCGTGGAGGTCGACGTAGAGCTCGCGCAGATCGGGGAGCATCTGCGCGAGCGGGGTCAGGATGGCGTCGACGTCCGGGAGCGGGCCGGGCACCGCGGAGGGAGTCGTCATGGGGTCACGATGCCATTGGGGGGCGGGGTTTGCTCGGGAGGGTGGTGTGGGTGAGCGTCGTTCAGTCCGCTCAGTGCATCCACCGGTCATACGGCACGAAGAATCGGGCCGACATCACCTCGGTGCACACCCGGCGCACAGCACCCGCCGCGAACGCCGCCGAGCCTGCGATGACCGACCGTGTTCGGGCCATGTGTTCCCCTGGGTAGGCTGCGGCGGCCCTATCGGCGGATCAGCTCGGCCAAGGCCGGCCGTGGCAGGCATCACCAGAAGTGCACATCGCCGAGGCCCGCACACGGTCGGGCAGAATCGGACTCGGACGCCGAGTTGACGATCACCGACCCTGGAGATTGACCGAGGATGCTGCTTGCATGGCTTCTGTTCGTGTGCGGGTTGACGTCTGCCTTTGCACTTCTCGGGGTCTATCTCGTCCAGCAGTTCTTGAACGTCGATGAGCTCGCGATGAAGCTTGGGGCATTGCCGACCCGATCCATCAGGATCACGATCAGGGCCGCCATCCTGTCAGGCATACTCATCATTTTGATGATTCTTGGAGGCATGTGGTGTTCTGTCATTCTGGAGATTCTGGGCACGCACGGCGGCGCCTGAATCCCGGACGCCGATCCGTCGCAGGAAGTCGTCGATGAGCTCGGCCAGCGGCCCTGGCTGCTCGGAGAGCATGTCGTAGCCGACATCGAGCAGGCGGCGTCACCAGCTGGGTAGCGCCGCTAACGGGTCCGGCCGAAGGCCAGCAGGTCGGCGCGCATCTGCTGGGTCTGTGGTTCGTGTCCGTGGGTGCGGTCTCGGATGTCCAGCGCTCGCAACACCAGGGCACGGTCCGGCTCGCCGATCTGGCCGGTCAGCCGCAGCAGGGTGAACCCCGCAGCGATGACGATGTCATTCACGTCGACGTCGTGCTCGTTCAGATCGGCCGGCAACAGCGGCCTGCCACGGAACCACTCCGGCGCCAACTGGGTCAGCGTCGAATCACTGTGCAGTTCGTCGGCCCGCTCCGCCCAGTCGGCCAGCAGATCCCAGCCCTCGTCGTTGCCGAAGGGCGCGAGATCATCGGCCGGATCGTCGTAGATCGGGTCCCGGAAGTGAGCGGCGAAGCTCGGGTGCTTCGGCCCCAGGCCAGAGTCCTCATCATCGATCTCTGCACACTTCAGGAAGCGGCTGAACCAGCTCGACACCGTCCACCTCGATCCTCGATCGGACTGGGACTGTAGCGGACGGGCAACCTTCGATGCGCCCGGGACCGCTGCTGGTCAAGTGGTGCGCCTCCCGCCTGCCCCTCCCGGAACAGGCGGCGACCGCTTCTCGGGTACGGAATAGTGTGAGTGCCATGAGCCTTTCGGACTATCTCGACATCACGATCGCCGAAGCCGAGCGGCAGTGGCTCGAGATCCTGTCCCGCCAGGAGCCTTCCGAGAATCGCCCTCGCATCAAGCACTCCCCCGTCGAGACGCTCCTCGCGGGAGCGGTGCGCGTCGTGGCGAACGTCAGGGCGGGCGGCGGAGGCGGCCGCAACTTCCCCTATCCCGTACCGGAACTCGCACGACTGTTTCGACGCAAGCCGAACGGTGTCGCGTCAAAGGTTCAGAACCTCTCCGGCGTCCCCGGCCGGAACCGCGGCGCCACCACCGACATCGAACTCGGCCGACTCCTCGCCTCGGATCCCGACCTCGTTGCCAGCACCTACCAGGTCATCCTCGCCGCGGCCCGAAACGTCGGCATCGGCACCGAGCGGCTTCCCGACTTCCTCGGCCTGGAGCACGGCGGCTCGATGGTGCTGCTCGGACAGGAGGAGATCGACCCGCATGATCTGGAGGACGCCGTCGAGCAGGAGATCCAACAACGCCGGCTGGAAGACCTTGAGACTGACAGCGCAACCGAGCGAGCACTGATGCAGATGATCCGAGTCGGGCAGAGCGCGTTCGCCTCCGAGGTGATGCGCAACTTCGGCGACGCGTGCGCGTTCTGCGGGTTCACGCTCGGGGACGAACGACGCCCCACCCTGCTGCGGGCAGGGCACATCAAGCCATGGCGCAACTCCGACCATCGGGAACGCCTGGACGTCGCGAATGGGATCGCGGCATGCCCAACGCACGACGCAGCCTTCGACACCGGCCTGATGACCCTGGACAGCGCCGCCGACCATCTGGCCGTCCGCTTCTCGCCACGTCTCGCCTCCGCCGTTCGCGAGAACCCGGCGACCGCTCGCCACTTCACTGGCGACGGCTTGCGGCAACGGATTGATCTGACGCTGGCGGTGGTCACGCCAGCAGATCGGTATCTCGCGTGGCACCGTGAGCGGGTCTTCGATTAGGAGTGCTGGACGTAGGGCGATACGGACGATCGGCCAATTCCCACCGCAGACGAACGTGACCGTCCTGTAGTGCGATGACCCGAAGCTCAGATTCGACCGCCGCGCTGCCCCGCCACGTCTGGTTCGTTCTGCCAAGGGCCCTTGGGACGGGCCAGGGGGTCAGTTCTCGCCATCGGCAGGTGCGGGGCCGGGCCAGTCCGGCAAGCGGCGGCCGCGCCCTTGCGGACAAGACCTACTCCGGCCCGGCTACCTGTCACGCGCCGCCCAAGCGCAGTACCACGCTGGTCAGTCCGGCCCACCCGTGTTCGGCGCCTGGGCACACAAGGAAGCAACGTCGTGGAACCTGCTGAGTCAGTACACCCAGGCGAGCCTCCACGATACGAACTAGCGGTCTGCCGTATGGTCCGTTTCATGCCGAGCGTCGCCGCCACCGCTATGCCGGAGGGGTACGCCCGTTGGCAGGTGAAGCTGGCGGCTGAGTTCTTCGAGGGCCACGAAGGACAGCCCGTCGTGATGTTCGTCGGTCGGGACGAGCTGGATACACTCGCCGACGATGGCGAGGACTGCGTCCGCTCCCTCGCGGCGGCGGTGCGAGGCGTCGTCGACGTCTCGCAGCATGGCACCATGTTCGAGCCGGTCACCCGACTCGAACGAGCCTGGCAACACGGGTCGCGCGCCACCCCGCCTCCCACGCTGCCCGTGCTCGCGCTTAGTGTCCTGGCAGCGTCAGAGATGCGTAGCGACCCCTCAGGAGCACGGCACAACTACTACATCCGGCTAGCACGTGCTCTTCTCCCCGACGGCACCGATGCTGAGGTCGACATCCTCCGCACTGACCTGCGCGAACGAGGTGCCTTCGTCGACGTTGCCACGATGTGGCAACGCCTTGACGCGTGGCTCGAAGAGCAAGCCGGCACCTTCGGCACCTCCACAATCCGTGAGGACCGGGAGTACACACGGATCGGTTATCCCCTGTCCCAGACGCTGCTCCGGCGTAGTGACCATGCCGCTCTGACGCGCTTCTTCGTGCGCATGCGCCTGAAGCAGGCGGGAACCCCGGCGCCCTCGACGTTGCTGAGCCTCCTGAAGGTCTGGACGTACAACCGCAACCAGGGCTTCAGCGACCGATTCGTGGAGGCCCTCGACGACGCGACGCTTCAGGATTACCTAGAGCCGCTCGTGCATGGTCTGGCCGTGGCTTGGGACGGGAACGTCATCACGGCGAGCGGGCTCCGTCGCCTGGAGATCCGCCCCGCAATCGACCTTGACGAAGGCGAGGCGTGGTGGGTCGTCCCGGCCGTTGCGGGTGCGCCAGATGACGTCCTCGTGGGTACCAGCGATAGCGAAGAGTTCACGGTGATCGTGACGACCGACCCGCACAGCTCGATGCTCGACGCTATTGGGCTCCCGGAAGTGACCCCACATGCACTGACGGTCGGGCTGTCAGCCCGGGGCGAGGAGTCGTACGCCGAGTTCGAGCCGTCCAAGCTGCTCGTTTTCATGGAGAATGCCCATGCTGGCGGCTGGTTGGCGGTCGACGCCGTGCAGCCCTACGAAGAGCACGTCTTCGCGGTCACACGGCACCTCTCCCCCGGCGTTGAGGAAGCGTTGCGGTCGGCAGCCGATAGTGGCTGGCGGAAGATGAAGGACACCAACGCCGAGCGCCTTCTCAGCGGCTACTCGATCTACTACCGCGTCAATTTCTCCGACCAGAGGCTGCTCGAAGCCGCAACCCGAGTGCTGCCGGGCACCACTGCGGCGCCGCTGCGCATAGGGACGACGGCGCGACCAAGGCTCATCAACGGGCTGCCGATGTTCCGCAACCTCAGCCGCAACACCTATCTGGCCGGCGGCGAGCCCGATCTTGAGCTCCCGGTGGGCGCCGAGCCTCGCACGGTCGAGGTGACACTTGACTACAACAGGTCGCAGCCCTTCCGTGCCTCGATCTTCCCGATCCCGTTCGCCAGGTTCGGACCGTACGAGTCCGGGATCCACACGATCGAGGCGGACGGGGAGGAGTTGGCGTTCATCGTCAGCCCCGGACCAGATGCCGGCTGGCAGGCTCCCGGCGTTGGCAGTCTCTTCTGGATTGGCGGCAACCTGCGTGAGATCGGAGAACCCGCTGAGGTCTGTGGCGCGCTGACGAACGATCTTGTTACCGACGACGACGTACTAGCACGACGAGGTGCGCTGGAGAACTGGATAGTGGATCGGAGTGGTCACGTACGGCTGCTCGAGGAGCCAGCGCTTCCGACCTTCCTTCCAGGCGCGAGCTTCATGTGCTTCGAGGTCGCGCGCGACGAGGGTGCTTGGCTGCTCCAGCGACGAGCGAAGGGGTGGCAAGCAACGCGTCTCCGAGTTGCCGAGCCCGCCTTCCGAGAACTCACCACCCAGGACCGGCAGGTCTGGGCCTCCGCCAGCGCGACCGTTCGACTGGACGACCCGATTTGGAAGTTGTACCTCGAAGCCTGGGAGCGCCGCAGTGCGAGCTGACCTTCTCCTGAACTGGATGAGCGAGGTCGGGTCCGGCGACATCCGCGACCTGCGCCAACGGATCGCGTGGGCCGCTCGAAGCGCGGACCGGAGCCCGCGACCGCGTGACACCGGACGCTGGCTTCGAGATGTCTCCTCCCTCGGCCACGCCGAGATCGACTGGGCGAATGATCGCTGGGCGATCGCTCCCGCCGTTGCCACCTTGACACCTGGTGCAGGGGGGACGGCGGTGCTCGTGGGTCAGCGGCGAATCGGGCTACTGGAGCGCCTGGAAGACGTCTTCGCCGTCCAGGTCGAGGAGCACGAGACCAGCCACGGTGCGCCGCTCTGTGCACCATCTTCGGTCTACGTGCAGTCAGACTCGATCGACGCGCTGCGATCCGACCTCGCCGAGCTCGGGATCGCTTTCGTCGGCTGCGCCGCCCGCAACATTGCGGAGGGCCTTAGCCCCATTGGACTCGGCGACCTGGCGGCATCGCCGAGCCGTAGCGACGTGGTCGAGCATCTGACACTCACTGAGGACTGGCACCAATTCTCCCCTGGGCTTCCAGCTGCTGACGGGCTCTGCCGGTTCACGGCGCTCGGGCGGCCGAGCTACCTCTTCCGGTCCGGCAAAAACTGGCACCACACCGACCACGCCACCGGGATCCTTCTCGAACTCGCCCGCTGCGGGCTATCCGTCATCCGCTGGCGCCCCGAGCGCACCACGGCGGGTCAGGAGATCGGCACGGCGTTCGTAGACCAGGGTGCACCGCTACCGCCACTTCAAGCCCGCGCACTTGTGCTGTGCAGCGGCCTCCCGACCCGGTTCGGGCGGGCCGTCGGCACCGCGATCTATCCGAATGTCCCCAAAGAGATCGTCGAGCTGGTGGGAGAATCCATTCGCCAGCGCGTCACTGTCATCTCGTGATTCAGCCAGAGGTACCGATGGCCACTCCCCAGTCCCCTTCCCACCATGGTCTCGACGTCACGGGCACATTCGACCGGCTGCGCGAGGCATATTTCCGCTACTACGACACGCCGTTTGGGCTGGCCGACCAGCGGCTGGAGCACGAGCGACGCGCCCTCTTCGACCGCGACAACGGCGCCTACCGTCTGCCGCTCGTCGAACTGCGCCCGGAGTACGTCAGTACGCCGCACGGTCTGAGCACCTCGGTCGCCAACTGCGGGGCGCCGAGCGAGCTGGCCGACTTCGCTGCCTGCGGGCTCATTCCTGCAAACCGCCCGCTCTACCTGCACCAGGAGCGGGCACTCACCGCCGGGATGGCAGCGGGCACCAACATGATCGTGACGGCGGGCACGGGCTCGGGTAAGACAGAGTCGTTCTTGCTCCCGGTTCTCGGCTCGCTGCTCGAAGAGTCCCGCACCTGGGTGGGCAGCCCCGCCTCCTATTGCCCCTGGTGGCAACAGGGCGGCACGCCGTTCGCTTCACAGCGCCAGGGTGAGACGGGCCGCGACCGAGCCGTGCGTGCCCTCGTGCTCTACCCGATGAACGCCTTGGTCGACGACCAGCTCATGCGTATGCGACGCGCCTTGGACAGCGATGCCGCTCGGAGCTGGCTGGACGCGAACCGCCACGGCCACCGCTTCTACTTCGGGCGCTACACCGGCGCGACACCGGTGACCGGTAGCCGCGAGACCAACAGTGCGGTCGAGCGGCTCCGCGACGTCCTCAACGCGACAGAGCTGCGCGGGCTGCGGGCAGCCCAGGTGGCGCAGGAGACTGGCAACGACGAGGTGCGGTACTTCGTTCCCCGGCTTGACGGCGCCGAGATGCGCTCTCGCTGGGACATGGCCGACGCGCCGCCCGACGTCCTGGTTACCAACTACTCGATGCTCAACGTCATGCTCCTGCGCGAGCGCGACGGCCACTACTTCGACTCGACGCGGAAGTGGCTGGAGGCCGACCCAAGCCACAGGTTCACGCTGGTGGTCGATGAGCTGCACATGTACCGCGGCACGGCGGGGACTGAGGTCGCCTACCTGCTGCGCAACCTCAAGCAGCGCCTCGGGCTGGATGAGCATCCGCACCAGCTCCGTGTGTTGGCGGCCTCTGCCTCGATTGACGCCGAGCGCGACCAGGACTACTTGGAGGAGTTCTTCGGGGTCGACGCCAGCTCCTTCGAGTTCGTGCCGGGGACCCTGTCTATGCCGGGGACTGCCCCCGTTGGCACGGCGTCGTTGGCTACCCAGATCCTCGACTCCGAGGAATCCGCGACGCCGCGGATCGTTCGCGATGCCGGCCTGACCGACACGCTCCGGCGCGCCTTCCTCACCAAGGAGTCGGACGACGCGCCGGAGATTCCGGTCGCGAAGCCGCTGGCAGCGCTGGCCGACAAGGTCTTCTCTGAGGCGCCGGAGACCGACCGTGAGACTGCGCTCAAGCGGCTGCTCTCTGCCCTTTCGGATGATTCCGTCGATGGCGATCCGAAGGTGCGGGCGCACTACTTCTTCCGGAATGTGCCGGGCGTCTGGGCGTGCAGCGATCCGGCATGCACACTCGGCCCGCAGGACGAGAAACCGCGACCGGTCGGCCGACTCTTCCGTGAGCCTGTCACGCGCTGTGGCTGCGGTGCTCGCGTCCTTGAGCTTCTCTACTGCCAGAACTGCGGCGACGTCATGCTCGGCGGTTTTACGCCGGAGGGCGCGACCCAGCGGAGCGCCGTCAAGACTCTCCTACTGGCGGACGTACCCGAGCTCGGCAAGCTGCCTGACCAGGTCCAGTCGGAGCGGACGGCCAACAACTACCTCGTCTACTGGCCGCACACGGCCAACACCCTGCCGACCTTGCCAGGTAGCAACTGGACGCGCGACGGCGGCAACGTCCAGTACGAGTTCCGCCGCAGTGAGTTGACTCCGGCCAGCGGCGGCATACGCAATGCTCGGCCACATGGTGGACACACCGGATGGACCTTTCACGCCGTGGTTCCCGCGGCGCGGCGCACCAGGCGCGACCCCGCCCAGCTCAGCCCGTTCCCGACTACGTGCCCGAGCTGCGGCGACGACTGGGAGATCCAGTGGGGCCCCGGCGGAGTTCGGCTGCCACACACCGACCAGCGCACTCAGCGCTCCCCCATCCGGACTATGCGCACAGGTTTCGAGAAGATCAACCAGGTGCTCACGACCGAGTTGGCGACGGATATGGGCGACAACGACCGTAAGGTCATCCTCTTCACCGACAGTCGGCAAGACGCCGCCAAGCTTTCCTCTGGCCTCGGGCTGCGTCATTACCAAGACCTCCTGCGTCTCCTGCTCCACGAGCAGATGCAGGCGTCGGCGGACATCGCGCCCGACATCGCCCTGGCGCGGGCGCACGTTGTTGATGGCGACAAGACGCCCGAGTCGTGGGCGGCGTTCGACCGGCTGGAGAAGCATGAGGCGCTGGTCTTCCAGAAGCTGCGCGACACTTGGGAAGGTCGGCCCGGACACGATCTAGCAGACGAGCCCGGCCTGATCCTGAGTCTCAGCAAGGGGCCGACGGTCGACGCCTCAACTGGCGCCATCTCAGCCAAGCTCCTCATGCTCGGCCTCAACCCGGGCGGGCCGCACGCGAGCATCGAAAAGACAGCCTCAGGCCGCAAATGGACCGGTCTCTATGACTGGTCGCTGACGCCACCGCAGCCCCGCTCAAACCTGTCGGCCGAGCAGCAGGCGCTCCTCGCGGAGATCAATGTCAAGCTCCTCGCCGAGGTTCTCGACGGGCTGTTCTCCGGTGGCGGTCGTGACTTTGAGTCGCTCGGCCTCGGCTGGCTGGCGCTGAGTAGCGACGACGAGCCGCTCGACATCCTGGCGTCGGACGACATGGCCTACACCCGCGCCAGTCTGCGGGTCCTTGCGAACGCGCGCCGTTTCGAAGGGATGAGGACGCCACGACAGGATCCGCCTGCGCAGCTTCGGAACTTCTGGAAGGCGATCGAGCAGGCCGGCGGGCCGACGACTATCCAGTTGCAGAACGTCTTCACGTTGAAGTGCGGGACTGCTGTGCGTGACTACCTCATCGACCCGACGAGGGTGCTGCTCCGCCAGAGCAACGGCAAGGCGTGGGTCTGCGACAACTGCGGACGGCAGCATCTGAGCCGGAGCTGCGGGTTCTGCGTCCACTGCTACAAGGCGCTCCCGGTTGACGCCGAGTCGGTCGACCCGACCAGCGACTACTACGGCTGGAAGGCGACCCGTCAGGCCGGGCGCTTCCGGCTCAACACCGAAGAGCTGACCGGCCAGACCGACCGGATCGATGCCCAAGGCCGCCAGGCACGCTTCCAGGGTGTCTTCCTCGATTCCGGTGCCGATCCGGAGGTCGGCAAGGCCGACGGCATCGACCTGCTGAGCGTCACCACCACGATGGAGGCTGGTGTCGACATCGGCGCACTATCAGCCGTCGTACTCGGCAACATGCCGCCTACCCGGTTCAACTACCAGCAGCGCGTCGGTCGTGCCGGGCGGCGCGGCAGCCCAGTCGCTATAGCGCTGACAGTGTGCAGGGGCCGTAGCCACGACGAGTACTACTTTGACCAGCCCGAGCGGATCACGAACGATCCGACGCCAAAGCCATACCTGGCGACTGGGCGCAAGGAGATCTTCGCCCGATCGCTCCGCGCTGAGGTGCTACGTCGGGCGATGCGCGACGTCGAGACAGCGATGACAAATGACGGCCTGGACTTCACGCGGACGGTCAATGTTCACGGGGCGTTCGGCCAGGTGACTGACTGGCACGCCGCGCGGTCCTACCTCGTGGACTGGCTCACGAGCCACGCCGCGACGGTACAGCAAGTTGCACAAGCCTTCGCTGATCGGACGCCGCTGGCACCCGAGGCCAGCAACCTGACGCCCGCCTGCATCGCCGAGCTGCCAGACCTCATCGACAGGGCGGCTGCGGACGGAACGGTGGGGCACGAGGATCTCAGCCAGCGGCTCGCCGAAGCCGGCGTCCTGCCGATGTTCGGGTTCCCGACGAGCGTTCGCTACCTCTACTTGGAACGGCCGTTCAAGACCTACCCGTGGCCGCCGGCCAACGTTATCGACCGCGACCTGGCTATCGCGTCAAGCCAATTCGCCCCGATGAGCGAGGTCGTCCGCGACCGACAGATCTACACCTCGATCGGGCTCGCTGCCTTCCAGCCGGCCGGGCGCCGGGTGGAGCATGCCGACGGCGATCCTCTCGGTCACGACCGGACCATCTACCTCTGCCGTTCCTGCTCCTATCTCTCCGACGAGGACCTGGGCGACATCGTCACCTGCCCACAGTGTGGCTACGGGCCGGACGGGTTCGCCAAGATGTCACTGCGCGAACCGCTCGGATTCCGTGCCTGGAAGCCACGCGACTTCGATGGCAACTTCTCCTGGTCGCCTCGTGCGATGGCGGCACGGGCGCTCGCCGACCTCAACGCCCTCGACTCGGCAACGGTCGGCTCAGCCATCGCATACTCTGGCCCCGGGCGCCGGTTTGTGATCAATGACAACGGCGGCAAGCTCTTCACGTTCAAGGCGGCAGCTGCGGGCGGCCAGAACTGGGGCGGCTACGTCTCGGTGGAGGCCATAGACAAGGGGATCATCCCGCAAGCCCTTGCAGCGGGGGATGCGCTCGACCCCGTGGCGCTCGGCGCCGTGCAGCCGACTGACTTCCTATTCTTCGGCCCGCAAAGCGGCACGATTCCCAGCGAGGGCATCCGCCTGAACTTTTCGGGTGGGACGCAGCCATACGGGGCACCAGACATCTCCGACGGACGCCGCGCGGCGTGGTACTCCCTTGCCTTCCTGATCCGCAGGGTCGCCGCGGCGGAGCTGGATATTGAGCCGCTGGAGCTCGTCGCCGGCATGTTCGCGGGGCTGGCGAGCAACGGGGAGTCCGCGCCGTACGCCTTCATCGCTGACACGCTAGAGAACGGCGCTGGCTTCTCGACGCACCTCGGGCGTGCGGAAGAACTCCGCGACCTGATCAAAGCGATCGGGAAGCACCTCGACAAGCTCGCCGAGCCCGAGCACGCCGACGACTGCTCCGCCTCCTGCTACCGGTGCCTCCGCGACTACGGGAACATCTCGTACCACGCGCTGCTCGACTGGCGGCTGGCTCGCGATCTGCTCCACGTTCTGCTGCACGGCAAGCTCGAGGTCGACGAGCAAGTACTCCAGCGAGCCGCCGAGGCGTGGGCGCACGGCTACTCCGCGGAGGTGCTCCCTGACGCCACGGGCGCTGTCCGCTTCGAGCACCCGCAAGGCGACCGCGTCCTCGTCGTGCGTCACCCACTCGAGTCTGCGGACACCGTCCTGATGTCGGACCGTCTCGCAGAGGCGATGGCCCTTGCTGAGGTGGCCGCGCCGGGTGTCCCGGCCGTGATTCTCGACAGCCTAACGCTCGACCGTGACCCCGGCAGCGTGCTGCAGCTCGCCGAAACGATGGACGCACCGGCGTGACGAGTGCAACGCCGATCGACCAAGGCCGAGAGTGGTTGTCTCCCACCCGCGCATGGCGCCTGACGGAGTGTCCCGCCTCCGTTGGTCCAACTACTTACGCTACGGCGAAGGCCACCACGCAGGATGTCAACACCGGCACGTTGGCACATCGCGTGCTGAAGCGCTGGATTGCCGTGGAGGGCTACCGCGCCCAAGACCCACGACAGACGTTGTCGGACGCGGTCAACGAGCATGTCGCCGAGCTTGGCGGACGTCTCCCAGCCGGTTGGGCACTGGCTCGCGCGCGGCTGCTGGCGCGCGGAACCGCACTGGCGGCACTGCTCGGGGCACGCTCACCTGATGAGGTGATCTCGGAGCAAGAGATGATGGACCCCGAGCTCCGCCTCCGCGGGACACCTGACCTCGTCCTACTTGGCCCCGAAGTCGTCCTGATCGACCTCAAGACACAGACCTTCACCAAGGGTGATGTACCCGACTCGGTGAAGTTTCAGCTCACGATCTATGCATATCTCGTTGAACTCACGTATGGGCTGCGGCCGGACCGGGTCGAAGTCTTCTCCCTCAACCGCGGGCCGATTCCGGTGACGGTCACCGACGAGGGAATTAAGGACGCGTTGGTGCAAGTCGCTTCGGCTCGGGCGTCGAGCAGGCACGATGCGAAGCCTGCGGAGGTCGTCTGCTACTTCTGCAGACGACGGCTGGAGTGCCAGCCACACTGGGATGCCGCGACTAAGTGGCCCGATGCTGACTGCGTCGAGGGAACACTCCGACGGATCGAGGAAGCGACGACCGGAGCGGTTGCAGTGCTCATCGAGACTAAAGACGGCGACGTCTGGGTCAGCGGCGTACCCGGGGAACTCATCAGTGGTGGCCCCGGCGACCATGCGAGACTCGTACGGCTCGGACGATCCCGAACCAACGAGAGCGGGCTAACCGGGCGTCGCTGGGGGCATAACAGCGCGGTCCACATCGCGACACCAATGTAACCTTCGGGATCTACACCGCTTAAACCTCGTCTAAGAATGATCGGCGTGTCCGCTATGTCTGTCCTGGCAGTGCATTTTGAGGCTCGACACAGAGGCCGAGCTTGTCACACAGGGCACGGTGCCCCGACACTTCGGTCAAATGGCGAGGTCCAGCGGGAGGTCACTAATATCCTTAAGGCGTCTGCCGTCGACCATGGAGTCGAGCAGAGCAATGTGCTCGTCATCCCCGGAAGCCCGGACGGCGGTCTCCAGCTCGTACAGCGCAAAGTGGTAGACGGTATCGATGTCGCCCGTGCCCAGCGCAAGCGAGGAGATTCGCGAGAGGGTTGGCTCACCGGTGACAACCACGATGTGTGGCACCTGGCCTTTTCGGTTCCGGATCAGGTTGAGTGCCTCGGTGCGAGCATTCTGGGCGCGGTCCGAGCGGAGGGTCCACTTGCACGAGACAACCGAGTGAAGGATCGGGTCAGGCTGGACCGAGCACCGAAGGCTTGCGTGTGTAGCGACGCTCTCGTCGACCAGGAGTGTCCCGGCGTTGAGCACGGCGTCGCTTACTGGATTCCGGGCGATGATGACGTCGGGAGCGACGACGTATGCGTTGCCTAGCGATGCCCTCAGCATTGGATCAGCCTTTACCGCACGGTCCAGGTCGGCCAGATGGCGGTACTGCTCGAACTGAGAGACCCCGCTAGCGTTCCGCCCCGTGATCTTGCGAATGTCCCAATCCCCAGGCCGCAAAGCCGACAGCGCCGGGAAGGAACTGTTGAGATAAGCTGCCACGGCGTCCTCGAACGTGTTACCCGATGTCTGGCCCGCTGCACGCTCGTTAACCGTCTCGACCTTGAGCTTGTTCGCGATCGCCTGAGCCCACATGACGGACCGAGAGTTCTGCTTGTCAGCGTTGCTCGGCACTCCGTTCCTGTCGACGGTTAGCGTTCCCGACGCCAGCAAGCTCGCATGGAACTCTCGCCGCTCCTGTGCGAGGAGCACGGGGCTCTCAGCGAGAGCTTCTGTGGAGTCGTCGACACGCCTTGAGCCGGAGGTGTCGTGGTCAAACGAGGGCTGAGTCATCAGCAAGGTCTCCCTGGTTCACAGTGGCCGGTGGGGCTGCGCGCAGTCCGCAAGATACACGCACGTGCCGCCAAGTTCGGCACAGGCCCACCTGAGGGGGTGAGATCCGTGCTCACGTTGGCGCCCAGCCTGTCGTCCTAGCTGGGGAGTCGGCAATACTCCCGGTCGTGACCACCGATGCTGAGTACCCACCCGACGCGTACACGCCGGGAGGCGTCCTCTGGTGGGAGCTGACCGTGTCGCCTGCGGCTGAGAAGCAGCCCTTCGGCCAGACGTCCCGCTTGGCGGCCTGGCTCTGGTTCAACAAGGAGGTTGGCAGCCAGTTCACGATGAACGAGTTGCGCGGCGCGCTGGGCAAGGACATCGACGGGAGGTCCGAACATCTGAACCGCCGCCTCCGTGAGCTGCGCGAGAACGGCTGGGTCATTCGCTCGCAGCGAGACGGAGGCCGGAAGCTCCGCCACGATGAATACTGCATCGACAAGTTTGGTGCTCGCTACTGGCTCAAGGAGGAGCGTCGGCAGCACAGGAAGGCTGCTCCGTCTGCCAGAGTTCGGCGGCTCGTGTTCGAACGGGATGGACACCGATGCGTGCTGTGCGGCGTTGGAGCACGCGAAAGTTATCCGGGCGAATCAGATACGAATGCTCGTTTGACGATCGGCCACCGGATCCCTCAGGAGCGCCTTCGGTCTCGTGCTGCGGCAGACGACCTGGATAACTGGCATACGGAGTGCGCACGCTGCAACGAGCTGGCACGGGACCAGATGCCAGACCCGCACCGTTACGACGAAGTTCTAGGGTCTGTCCTGCGAATAGGCAGGTCACAGGGCCGGTAATGTCGGGGTCGTGGGCGTTGGACGCGGTGAGCTGACGGATGCGACCTGGGCGCGGATCGAGCCGTTGCTGCCGGTGGCGACGGGCCGGGGTGGCCGGTGGCGGGATCACCGGCAGGTGATCAACGGGATCCTGTGGCGGCTGCGCACGGGGGCGCCGTGGCGGGACGTGCCCGCGAAGTACGGGCCGTGGAAGACGCTGCACGAACGGCTGCGGGTCTGGACCGCGGACGGCACCTGGGAGGAGATCTTGGACCACGTGATCGTCAAGGACGACTCGATCGGGTCAAGTCCCGAGTAGTGGTGTAGCGCTTGGTGATCCTTGTTGGGTCAGGCGCTGAGTTCGAGGACGGTGTCGACCTCCGTTCCCGTGGTCGTGGTGGGGTTCTGGCGGCAGCGGGTCAGGACTTCGAGGCCGAGGTAGCGGCGTCCTTCGGCCCATTCGTCGGTCTGTTCGGCCAGCACGGCGCCGACGAGACGCACGATCGCGTTCCTGTTGGGGAAGATGCCCACCGAATCGGTGCGGCGGCGGATCTCGCGGTTGAGTCGTTCGGTCGGGTTGTTCGACCAGATCTGGGTCCACACGTCTTTGGGGAAGCTGGTGAACGCGAGGATGTCGGCGCGGGCGGTGTCCAGGTGGGCGGCGACATCGGGCAGCTTGGTGGCGACGTAGTCCAGCAGCCGGTCGAACTGGGCGTGCACGGCGGTGGCGTCGGGCTGGTCGTAGACGCTGTGCAGCATGGCCTTCACGGCGGGCCACATGTTCTTGGGACAGATGCTCATCAGGTTCGCTGCGTAGTGGGTCCGGCAGCGTTGCCAGACCGCGCCGGGCAGGTTCGCCGCGATGGCTTCCACGAGGCCGGCGTGCGCGTCGGAGACGACCAGGCGGACCCCGGCAAGGCCGCGGGCGACGAGATCTGCGAAGAACTCGTTCCAGGCCGCCCCGGTCTCACTGGTGGCCACCCGCATCCCGAGGACCTCACGGTGACCGTCACCGTTGACCCCGGTCGCGAGCAGCACGACCGCGTTGATCACCCGCCCACCTTCCCTGACCTTCATGGTCAGCGCGTCCGCGGTCACGAACGTGAACGGGCCCGCGTCTGTCAGCGGGCGGTGACGGAAGGCGTCGACTTGCTCGTCCAGGTCGCTGGCCATCCGGCTCACCTGCGACCTGGACAGGCTGTTGATGCCCAGCTGTTTGACGAGCTTGTCCATCCGCCGGGTGCTGACCCCGGCGAGGTAGCAGTCCGCGACCACCGTGATCAGCGCCGACTCCGCACGCTTCCTGCGCTCGAGCAGCCAATCAGGGAAGTAGGTCCCCGTGCGCAGCTTCGGGATCGCGACGTCCAGGGTCCCGACCCGGGTATCCAGGTCACGGTGGCGGTACCCGTTACGGCGCGCGGTGCGCTCCGGGCTGCGCCGGCCCCACTCCGCGCCGACCACGGCATCGGCGTCAGCGGACAGCAGCGCGTTGATCACCGTCTGCAACAGGTCACGCATCAGGTCCGGGGAGGCCTCGGCCAGGGCCTCGCCAAGCAGGCCGGCAGGGTCGACAATATGAGGTGCGGTCATCGTGATGTTTCCGTTCGAGGGTTGCTGTGAAGGGTTGCTCTCGAAGGATCACGCGGTGGCCGCACTACGTCACGTCGAAGACGACGAGCCCGGCGACCGCTACACCACTATGAGGGACGCAACTCTCGATCGGCACGGTGGAGTGGACCTTCTCGATCGACTCCACCAATGTCCGGGCCCACCACCACGCGGCGGGGGCCCGGAAAAAGGGGGCTGCAAGACCGACTGGGTCGAAGACCTCGCGGTCGCTGATGAGGCGATCGGCCGGTCGCGGGGAGGCTTGACGACCTCCAAGATCCATCTGGCGACCGACGGGCGCGGCCTGCCCATGAGCGTGACCCTGACCCCGGGACAGGCCGGGGACAACCCCCAGCTGCTGCCCCTGCTGGACCAGGTCAGCGTGAAGCGTGACGGGCCCGGTAGGCCCAGGAAGCGTCCCGACCGGGTCCTGGCGGACAAGGCCTACTCCAGTCCGTCGACCCGTCGCGCCCTGCGCAAACGCGGGATCACGTTCACCAGCCCGGAGAAGAAAGACCACACCGCCAACCGGCTACGCAAGGGCCATCGTGGTGGCCGCCCGCCCGCCCGTCTTCGACGCCGAGGCCTACAAGGGCCGCAACGTCGTGGAACGCTGCTTCAACCGGCTCAAACAGTTCCGCGCCCTGGCCACCCGCTACACCAAACGCGCCGCGTACTACCGCACCGAGCTCACCCTCGCCGCGATCATCCTCTGGCTCCGCGATTCACCGGACACGGCCTCGGTCCAAGTACGAGCATTGCGCGCCCAGGACAAGAGGACGCTGCGGTTGTGGCTTACGCGAGGTGAGCGCAGCCGGAGCGATCTTGACCGCATTTATGACCTAGCTCGGATGCTCGGAGCGTCCGACCGTGCCCAGCTGCGAGAGTACCTAGAAGGCGCCAACCACTAACCCATGAGAACGCGGAGCGCAGCATGCACGGGATCAGCTCGGATTTCGTGCTCCCAAACACGCACGGCCGTCCACCCGAGTTCCTCGGCTTCCTGGGTCGCGAGGGTGTCGCGTTCTCTCGTGCGCGTCATCTTCGCTGTCCACAGGTCGGCGTTGGGGCCTTCGAATCTCTTGCGCCTCCCGTGCTCAGGGCAGGAGTGCCAGTAGCATCCGTCAACCCATACAGCGATCCGGCGGCCTGGAAGCACGAAGTCAGGAGCCGAAGCTGGTCCGAGACGCCGGTGCAACCGGAACCGTGCTCCCATGGCATGGAGTGCGCGGCGCAGCTCGACCTCGGGCGTGGTGTTCCTGCTCTTGCGCCCTGAGAGGCTTGGGCTCGACTTCGTGCTGACCCACTGCTCCGCCATAGTGCCAGCCTACGAGGTGGTCTCAGCTGATCCGGTTCCGCGCTGTCGCGAACGCAAGGTGGCGGTCGTGGTCGCCTTGGCCGACGAACCCCTTGAAGGCGCCGAGCATGTAGGTTCGGTCCTCGTTCTCACCGTCAGTCTTGATGTGGAAGTCGCGCGAGAGCAGGCCTAGGCGCTGCTCAAATTCACTCAGGTGGATGTTTCCGCCTGCCGCCTTAATCAACTGCTTCGCGCTGAGGGGTCCGTCAGCGGCCTTGAGGGCGACGTAGATCGGCTCATGCTGCATCGCCTCGGCCTCGGCCTCCGCGAGGTCCTTGGGGCTTCCATCTCGCATGAGGGCGGCACGGATCGCGCCTCCAACAGCCCGTGCCACCGGTGGTGGGAATGCATTCCCGATCTGGCGGTACTGACTGGTCTTCCTACCTTCGAAGTTCCACGCGTGGTCACCGTCGTCGAGCCAGCCCTGGAGCACCTTGACCATCTCGATCGTGAGCTTCGGAACGTGATCCAGGCCGTGCTCCTTGGGATTGGGAGCGTCGTTGGCAATGCCCATCGCATCAACACCAAGTTCTGCCCAGGCGCGCTTGGCACGTGTCGGGCCTAGGTCGGCACCACCGTGCTTCTTCGACCCGCCGACGATAGTCGGGGCAATGCCCTGGTTCGCCTTGCGACGCCAGGCGTCGGCGCCCGGCCAGCGGTGCGTGTTCATGAGGTCGTAGAGGGCGTCTCCAACGCCCCCGGCGTAGGGAGTCTTTTCAGGCCAGTTGAAGTGGCGAGCGTCCTCCTCGTCATGCAAAGCGACGAGGATGAAACGCGGGCGCAGTTGCGGAACCCCGTAGTCGCGCGCCTCCAAAAGCTTCCAGTCCGACCAATAGCCAAGTGTGCTAAGCCGGTCTTTCACCCACTGCCGGTAGGCCGCGAATCTCGGCATCGATAGGCCGCGGACGTTCTCAAGCATCACTGCGCGAGGTTTCAACCGGGCGACCAGCTCAACAGCCCAGGCGAAGAGGTCACGTTCGTCGCTGGTACCAAGCTGCTTGCCCGCGATCGAGAACGGCGGACACGGCACGCCACCAGCGAGAAGATCGATTCCCACATAGTCGTCTGGGTTCCATACATGCCGTTCAGCGTCGAACTGTTCACCCGGTTCCGGTACCGCCGCGACGTCGCCCACAGCGACCCTCATGTCCCAACCAAGTCGCCTGCCGTTCGTGCTCAAGGTCTTCGCCGCGGTCTCGTCGATCTCGACGGCAAGCGAGTGCTCGAACCTGGCTAGATGGAGCCCGAGGCTCTGCCCGCCTGCACCGGCACAGATCTCGACGACGCGAAGTTCAGACACTCTCTGCTCCTTGACTTGTCAGACTGCGGATCACGTTCGACTCATTCAACACGCTGTCACTGACACTCACCCGACCTAAGTCACGGTTCATAGTGTGTAGCGAACCACAGTAGGCCCGGCCAGCGCGGATGTCTGCGGGGCGGCGAACATCACACGCTGTGTGAACGGGCCGCGGCGGGTAGCGCTCGGCATCGTCGCCCCACTCCAGAGCCCAAGCGCAGCAGCAGCGCAAGGCCCGTCACCGCACACATGCAAGCAGAAGGCCCCGCCCTGCAGACCTGCTCGACGATGCCCGTGACGGACTCACCATCAGCCAGACCACCGAGACAAGCCCGCCGCCATCTCGCCGACGTCGTGGTCGTCCCGAGATAGGCCCTGATTGCTGAGGCGCACACCCGACTCGCGTCCAGACTAGAGAAGCGCGGAGTGGGCTGCACCCTGCTGGGCGAAGTACGCACGCCGCGGCGAGTCCAGACACTCTCCGCGATCCGGCGCCGGTCATGGTCCCGACGTTGCTGCTGAACGTCGGCGGCGCTGGTAGACCCTGCTCGGGCAAACCTCTTCGCCCGGCAGAACAACGTGCTGCCCCCATCGGCACGCGGGCGCCGGTGCCCTGCGGCAAACGTGCAGAGCGACCGCGTCACGCATGCACTACAGAGGCCTCGGCGCGCCGGGTTCGATGGAAGGCGTACGAGAGCCCGCCCTGATCGTTCCCCGTGGGCTCACGCCGAACCCTGGAGCGTGAACCATGCCGAACCCGAAGTCGCCTTCGCTGCATGCGATGTTCGTCGCACTGACCGAGATCCTGGAGACGCTCGGTGAGGACCGCATCGCCCGTCTGACCTTGCTGCGCGGCGGAACCGTCACGATCGAACCCGTCCACCTGTCCGAGGGCGCCGACATCGCCCGCGACCTCGGCCTGTCCGAGACCTTCATCCAGCGCCTGGCGGTACCGACTGTCGCGGACTGGTGCGGGACTGTCTTGGGGCTGGAGTGCCATGTGCGGGCACTGGCCGGGAGAGAAGAGTGAACGGGCCCCGGCCGGTCGCGCTCGGCTACATTGCCGCTCACACCGGCGCCCAAGCTCAGGAGCAGCGCGAGGCCGTCACCGCGTATGTGCAAGCAGAAGGCCTCGCCCTGGCAGACGTGCTCGACGACACCCGCGACGGTCTCACCATCAGCCAGGTCACCGAGACTGCGCGCCACCACCAGGCGAACGTCGTGGTCGTCCCGGGCTCGGCCCGACTCGCCGAGGCATACACACGGCTCGCGTTCGAACTGGAGAAGCACGGCGTGCGCTGCACCTTGCTGGGCGAGGCTCGTACACCGCGTCGCGTCCGGGTTCTCTCGTCAGTCCGGCCACGGTCATGATCCCGACGATGCCGCTGAACGTCGGCGGCGCAGGCGGCGCCAGGTCGGGCAGACTTGCCCGTGCCAGTCCCCGGCCGACCAGGAGGTTGCCATGCCCACCGAATCCCGCGTCGAGTTCCGCTCGCTCGATGGGTTGCGGCTGGTTGGCGATGTCGCGATGCCCGAGGCACCGCCCACCGTCGGAGTGCTGCTGGTCCACGGTCGTGGGGTGACGCGGCACGAGTCGGGGTTCTTCGACCGGATCGCCGACGGACTCGCAGCCGCAGGAATTGCATCCCTGCGATTCGACCTGCGTGGGCACGGTGAATCAGAAGGAACGCAGGAGGACGTGACGCTCGCCGGGCTGCTGAACGACGTGCGGGCCGGCTTCGAGGCATTGCGTTCAGAGACGAGCGTCGCCTCGACATCATTGGTGGGTCAGTCGTTCGCGGGCGGGGTGTGCGCGCTGTACGCGGCCAGGCGGCCGGCGGAAGTGGGTCGACTGGTGATGCTGTGCCCGCGGATCGACTACAAGAAGCGCACCATCGACTCACGCCCGTACTGGGTTGACGACCATCTAGATGCGGAGCACGCCGAGTCGCTCACCCGCGATGGGTTCCTGCAGTACTCGGCGAGCTTCCGGCACGGGCGAGCGTTCCTGAACGAGGTGTTCTGGCTGCAACCACACACCGCTCTGGGCGACATCACAGCACCGACCCTGCTGGTGCACGGGGACGCGGACACGCAGGTCCCGATCGGCCCGTCCTACGACGCGATCAAGGAACTGAACGCCGACTCCCAGCTCATGGTCGTCGAGGGTGCGGGCCACGGGTTCTCTGTCGCCGGGGACAAGGCGTACCGGCAGCCACAGACCCTAGCCTGGCAGGCCGAGGTCATCGACGAGATCGCCAAGTGGGTCTCCCCGGAAGACTGACTGCGGAAGAAGCGGCCACTATCGTGAGGCCTCAGAGCCCCTCATGCGAGAGGAGACGGTGATGACTGGCAACGGCCAAGAGGCGGTTGGGTCGCGAATCGCGACGTACCGCAAGCTCGCGGGCTACACGCAGCGCGAGTTCGCCGACCATGCTCACCTCTCGCTCGGCGCGATCCGCAAAGTCGAGCAGGGCGAGCGCCTGCCCACCTACGGGTTCCTCAACACGGCCGCCCGCACGCTCGCCGTCAGTGTCGAGGAACTCACCGGGCAGCCCTACCGTGGCCGCGAGCGGGCCGACGCGCGCGTCCACGCACCGATCGCCGCGATCCGCGCCATTGCCCGCACCTATGACCTCCCGCCCGAGTGGCGTACCACGCCTCGCCCGCTCGACCTGATCGCCCGCGACCTGAACCAGGCCACGACCTACCGTGCCGCAGCCCGATACACCGCCCTGGGAGAAATGCTGCCGGCGCTCCTGGAAGAGCTCACGGCCTGCGTCCACCAACTTGACGGCAAGCCCCGACGCCGCGCCGCGCGTCTCCTGGCCTCTGGCTACTACATGGCCTACAGCCTGGCCTCACGGCTCGGCTACGTCGACCTCGCTTCGCTCTTGGAGGACCGTCTCCAATGGGCATCGGGCATGGCCGACGATCCGCTCTCGGTCGGACTCGCCCAGTGGACACGAGCGAACGGGTTCCAGATCGCCAAGGACTACGACGCCGGCTTGCGGCTCCTGGAGCGCGCCTACGATCTGCTCCAAGCCGACGTCGGCGACGCGCCGTCGGGCGCGGCAGTGACGCTGCTGGGCAGCATCCGACTCCGGCAGGTCACCCAGGCTTCCCGCGCCCGAGACGAGGACGCGACGCTCCACCACCTCGCAGAAGCCCGTCGCCTCGCCGAACTGGTGCCCGACGGCGTGGACCGTGTCCACTACCACCTGACCTTCGGCCCCGTGAACACCGCCGTCCACGAAATCGCCGCCCAGATCGAACTCAAGCACGCCGACGTCGCCGCAGAGCGGGCTCGTACGCTTCAACTGCCTGCTTCCATGCCGCGCACGCGCCGGGGCCATCACTTGATCGACGCCGCCCGCGCCTTCATCGCGGTCGGTGACCGCGACGCAGCACTCGACGCCCTGCAGCAGGCACGCACCGTCGCACCCCAGCAGACGCGCTACCACCCCATGGCCCGCGAAGCTGTCCGGGTTCTGGCCAGCCACAACCGCAAGGTCGGTGAAGACGTCCGGGGACTCGCCGCGTGGATGGGTTCGGCTACCACCGACACGCCGTAACGGCCTGTCAAGCCGCTCTGGCACCCCGAAGTACCCCGCCGCGGGGTACTTCGAGCCCTCCCCCTCCCGGAACCTGGTTCTGTCGAACCATCGATCGAGGGGGACAAATGGCAGGCCACGACATCACGAACCTACAAGGCCAGGAGCTCGGCCAACTGATCCAGTCAGCCGGCACGGCAGACGTGCTCGACCAACTTCGTGCCGCAACAGGCGAGAGCGGACCCGTCGTCGTCCTCGTCGTAGCGAGGAACGAACTGAGTCCCGATGACCCAGCCGCTCGACCGGCACAGGCCGACGCTTTGACGGCGCGGGCGACAGAGTCGGGCCGCCGAACGGGCCTCGCACGTCGTCGCCGCGAAGTCTGCAAGACGCAGGAAGGCCTCGCCATGGACATCGGAGTCGAGCGCTCCACCGTCGCGCGCTGGGAAGCCGGCGAGACGAGGCCATCCCTCTGGGCACGCCCCCGCCTCGCCAACGCGCTGGACATCACCCTCGACGCACTCGACGTGCTCTTGTGAATAGGCCGACCTGAGCCGCGTCAGCCCTACCGTCAACGCTTCCTGAAACTGACCCCTGCGGGCCGCCCCGGCCCTCAGAGGGTCAGTTCGCGAGTCGTCAACAGTGCCGGCCTCCCCGTCGTTCGTGAACGACGCGATGCCGTCCACGCCGACGACCGCACGGCACGATGGGTCGCGCTGTAGCAGCGTCGCCGCGCCTCACGAGCGGATCATCCGGATCTCGGCGATGACGTTTCTGTCGACGAGGCGTGCTCCGTCCCGCCTGAAGCCGTGCTTGCGGTAGAACGCCTGAGCACGCGGGTTCGGGTCCGCTACCCACAGTTGAGCAGGTCCGGACGGAAGCACCGCACCGAGAAGCGCCGCACCCGCGCCCGATCCATGGAGTGCGGGCAGGACATACAGCGACCACAACTCCCGATCGTGTACGGGGGCAAAGCCCTCCTTGGCCCGGGCCGGCCCGGCCTGCGCGAAGCCGACCACACGACCGTCCGCCTCGGCGACGACAGGCCAGCCCTCACGCTCGCCGTTGCCGAGACGCGCGGCCCAACGCTGCGTACGACGTTCGACGGTGTCGGTCAGCCAGTGCTCCTCGGGCAGCAGGTCGGCATAGGCGTGGCGCCACGTGGAGTGATGGACGACGGCCACCTGCTCGGCGTCGCCGACGACGGCGTCACGGATCATGAGTCCGGTCATGAGATGCCCTACTCGCTCGGACTGGGCTGGTAAGGCTCAGGACGGACGAACCTGCCTTGGGGTCCCGGGCGCGGTCCCCAGGACCGCTGCTTCGACGAGTCGCGGTCCGGTGTAATCCTCGGGGATCGCGTCCATGATGACTTCGTCGGCGGGTTGGCCGAGCCAGGAGCCGGTGCGGCGACGGGTGCCCACGATGCGGAAGCCAGCTTTCTCGTAGGAGCGGATGGCGCCGGTGTTCTGCGCGATGACAGACAGGTGGACGCAGCGCAGGGCGGCGACGTGGAACGCCCAGTCCAGCACCATGGTGGTCGCGGCGGTTCCGGTTCCCCGGCCGCGTTCGGCAGGTTCGCCGATGTAGATGAAGAACTCGGCGGTGCGGTAGCGGTCGTCGACGAGCAGGGAGGCCATGCCGACCGGCCGCCACACCTCGCCGTCACTGCTGTCGGTGTGGTCGCGGTAGATGGTGAAGCGGGTCTGGGTCTCGGTGTCCGAGAGCTGGTGGTCGAGCCCGGCGGTGCGTTCGGTAAGTGACTCAGGGGTCTGGCGGGCGTAGCCGGCCATCACGGGCAGGGAGTTCTCCCAGCGCCAGTACGACTCCAGCAGGTCGGCGCGCAGCGGGCCCAGCCCGACGCCGTCGTGGGTGAGCCACAGGTCAGGTGCGGTGTCCTCGTTGATGGTGAGCTCCATGGGTCATGGTGGTGAGCAGGGCGGTGATCCGGCTGCTGGAGGGCGCCTCGGCGACGGGCGCGTCGTCGACCTCGATCCAAGCGTGGAACTGGACGGGAAACCCGATCCGCGACGTCGTCTTTTCGACGAGGACCGACACACCACTCGCTGCTCGGACACCAAGGTGCGCGAGTGTTCTGTCTCGCGGGCACAGATCTCCTCCCGCTTCGGGTTGGTGAGTCTCAAGACAGATCGAGGTGCCGATTCATCGCCATGGCGGCGTCGGCAAGGTCCGCCAGTTCGACGACCTGCACGCCTTCCTGCTGAAGCTTCTCCACTCCGACGCACTCAGCGACAAACGTCGACGGCTCCCGCCAGGCGATGACCACACGCGGAATCCCTGCCCGCAGGATTCGGTCGGTGCACGGCGGCCGGGTCTTCGTCGCGCGTTCCGAGCATGGTTCGAGGGTGCTGTAGATCGTGGCCTGAGCCAAGCGCGGATCGTCGGCGTCGAGCTTGTCGAGGGCGGACTCCTCGGCGTGCACCTTCGGGTCGGTCTCCCTGGAGTAGCCGTAGGAGATCTCAACGCCATCGCTACCCACGATGACCGCGCCGACCGAAAACGCGCCTTCGACCCGTGGGCATTTCTCCGCGAGTTCAATGGCCCGGTTCATCCAGTGGTGGTGATCAAGCTCGGTCACTGTCAGTCTCCTTCGATAGTCGGTTGCGCAAGAGCGTGACATCCTCGATGTGAACGGGCCTATTCAGGATGCGAGGACGGCCCACCGCTTCCCAGCGTCACGGAACGCGGCGACTTCAGTCTGCGCAGTGCCCGGGTCGAATATCCCGTGCAACGCGCGAACATGGGTCAGAATCCGCTCCGAGCCGGTACTGACGCCAACCTCCATGGCGGTTCGCCCGAGCTGAGCCGCAGGCTCGACCTCGCCTGCCTTCGCGTAGGCGACCGCTTGCCGCGCCGCGTAGACAGCTTGATCCCGGGTGAACCCAGAGCGCATGCCGCTGATCGCCTGGCCGAATTGATCAGCGGCAACGCGGTGGTCACCGAGCGCGACCCGCCCGTGCGCCTGGTGGACGTCTATGTATGACTGATCCAGGAAGAAGCCGTAGGAAGGGTCTGTATCCGCGTCTTCCGCCAGATCGCGAGCACGATCAAAGGCACGCTCGCTGGTCGCGCGGTTACCTGCCAGAGCTGCGCCATGCCCCGCGAAAGCCGCAGCGACGGCACCGAGTCGGGTCCCGGGAGGCGCAGCACGGCCCGCCGCCTCAGCCAGTTCGACCGCCTCATTGCCGTCTCCGTGATCATTCGCGATATGTGCCTTCCGGATCAGGATGGCAGCGATCGAGTAGTCGTCGCCGAGCTGGTGCGACCACGTCAGAGCGCGGTCGGTCCAATGTTGCGCACGCTCCCAAGCACGGCGGTCTTGGTGAAGCCACGCCGCGAACTCGGCGTACAGGATCCGCATACGCTGAGTTGCGGTTGGTTCGCCGATGCCGACACGCCTGAGCTGTCCTATCCGTTCGATGCTCTGCTCTGTGAGCGGGATGACGGAACGTGCCCCGTGCAAGTTGTCGCTCTCGATGAGGGCGAGACGCAACCTGTGGAAGTGCTCGACCTGGTCGATCTGCGGCGCGTCCGCCAGGACTGCGGCGGGCGCTTCCCCACCGGCTACAGCCAACGTCGGATCGACCGCGAGCCAGTCATGTGCGATGCCTACGGCGGTACCGGCGCTGAGGACCAGGAAGTCACGACGATCGAACGCGGGATCTCCGGCCGTGGATTCCACCAAAGTTGGCCCGCGATCGAGCGCCCACGGTGCGGCTGTCGCGATCAGACCCGAGCCGGACATGCCTGTGCCGACTTCAGTCCGGGAATCGGGAGCGCTCGCAGGGATCTCGTCGAGCAGGTCCGAGAGCTCGTCGGCGGTGACTCCGAGCGCCTCGGCGAGCTTGGGCCTGACCCACGGCAGCGGAGCGGAGATACCCGCTTCCCACCGCGCCACCGTAGTGCGGTCGACCTCCAGGACGGCAGCAAGGGACTCCTGACTCAGCCCGCACACTCTGCGGCGTACGGCGAGCTCCGTGCGACGGGTCTGCATCGAGGCCTCCAACGAATGGCGGACTGAGCGCGCGGTCGGCGTCTCCCGGCCAAGGATCACGCACAAATCGGACCTTGGCCAGGTCGCGAGCACGGATGCTGCACGCTTGCTACAAGGATGCGGCAGTGCCGCACGCTGACCCGCTCGGTAGAGCTGCGTGCAGTAGACATGCGGCAGGATCGCTACAGGGACGCCCTACAGAGCTCTCCGCTCAACAGGTTCGAGCGCTATTCACGTGGCCTGTCGGTAGAACTCGAGGTTGACGATGATGTGGATCAGGGTTGGGAGTTCGGTCAGGCGGCCGCGGTAGCCGGTGGCGAGGATCTTCCAGTGCTTGAGCAGTCCGATGGTCCGTTCGACCGGTGCGCGTAGGGAGGCGATGTGCCGGTTGTGCTCCCGGTCGGCTCTGGAGCGGCGTTTCTGGCCTCGGGCCTTCTTCCGTGGCGTGAGGCGAGTGTGTTTCACGTAGGCGGTGTCGGCGATGACGGCGATCCAGTCCCGCTTCGCCCGCGCGGCAGTGATCTGGTCGGCCCAGCCGACCTCGTCCAGTGCACGCGAGTCGTGTCGCGAGCCGGGTACCGGTGTCGAGACGTCGGCCAGGGTGCCGTCGCGGAACGCTGCGACCTGCACGCCGAGGGCCTGCTTGTGATGCTTGGCGGCGTAGTTCGTGGTCCCGGTCCCTGTGCGGTTGCCCGTTGGGATCGGCGTGCCGTCGATCAGCACGGTGCCGCGTTCGAGCGCGTCGGCCAGATGCTTGCGGTCCAGGGCGGTGACCTGTCCGATCATCGGGATCAGGTACCGCCAGATCCGCGAGACGGTGGCTTGCGCGATGCCGAACAGGTCTCCTGTGAGCTGCTGGGGCAGGTTGTGCCGGGCGATGATCAGCACCATCGTGACCGCCCTGCCGAACGGAAGCGTGAAGTCGTACCGATCACCATCGGGCCGGCCGGTGTGGACCTGCCAGCAGCGAGCGATCAGTTCGGCGGTCTGGGCACCGGTCAACCCGGCGGTACTGTGGTGGCGCATCGGTCCTTCGGACGGTTCGAATCCTGGCGTAGACAACCTGGATCCAACCGCACGCAAGGACCGTTGCGCTATCTACCGAACCTTGCCCTGCAGCAGCGTCACCGCAGGCCAGAGCCTCACCAGCTCATGACCAGAACCGAGTTGCGTCCCTCATAGTGGTGTAGCGGTCGCCGGGCTCGTCGTCTTCGACGTGACGTAGTGCGGCCACCGCGTGATCCTTCGAGAGCAACCCTTCACAGCAACCCTCGAACGGAAACATCACGATGACCGCACCTCATATTGTCGACCCTGCCGGCCTGCTTGGCGAGGCCCTGGCCGAGGCCTCCCCGGACCTGATGCGTGACCTGTTGCAGACGGTGATCAACGCGCTGCTGTCCGCTGACGCCGATGCCGTGGTCGGCGCGGAGTGGGGCCGGCGCAGCCCGGAGCGCACCGCGCGCCGTAACGGGTACCGCCACCGTGACCTGGATACCCGGGTCGGGACCCTGGACGTCGCGATCCCGAAGCTGCGCACGGGGACCTACTTCCCTGATTGGCTGCTCGAGCGCAGGAAGCGTGCGGAGTCGGCGCTGATCACGGTGGTCGCGGACTGCTACCTCGCCGGGGTCAGCACCCGGCGGATGGACAAGCTCGTCAAACAGCTGGGCATCAACAGCCTGTCCAGGTCGCAGGTGAGCCGGATGGCCAGCGACCTGGACGAGCAAGTCGACGCCTTCCGTCACCGCCCGCTGACAGACGCGGGCCCGTTCACGTTCGTGACCGCGGACGCGCTGACCATGAAGGTCAGGGAAGGTGGGCGGGTGATCAACGCGGTCGTGCTGCTCGCGACCGGGGTCAACGGTGACGGTCACCGTGAGGTCCTCGGGATGCGGGTGGCCACCAGTGAGACCGGGGCGGCCTGGAACGAGTTCTTCGCAGATCTCGTCGCCCGCGGCCTTGCCGGGGTCCGCCTGGTCGTCTCCGACGCGCACGCCGGCCTCGTGGAAGCCATCGCGGCGAACCTGCCCGGCGCGGTCTGGCAACGCTGCCGGACCCACTACGCAGCGAACCTGATGAGCATCTGTCCCAAGAACATGTGGCCCGCCGTGAAGGCCATGCTGCACAGCGTCTACGACCAGCCCGACGCCACCGCCGTGCACGCCCAGTTCGACCGGCTGCTGGACTACGTCGCCACCAAGCTGCCCGATGTCGCCGCCCACCTGGACACCGCCCGCGCCGACATCCTCGCGTTCACCAGCTTCCCCAAAGACGTGTGGACCCAGATCTGGTCGAACAACCCGACCGAACGACTCAACCGCGAGATCCGCCGCCGCACCGATTCGGTGGGCATCTTCCCCAACAGGAACGCGATCGTGCGTCTCGTCGGCGCCGTGCTGGCCGAACAGACCGACGAATGGGCCGAAGGACGCCGCTACCTCGGCCTCGAAGTCCTGACCCGCTGCCGCCAGAACCCCACCACGACCACGGGAACGGAGGTCGACACCGTCCTCGAACTCAGCGCCTGACCCAACAAGGATCACCAAGCGCTACACCACTACTCGGGACTTGACCCAGAACCGAGCCGCTGAATAACGCTCTTCGATAAGACGTATGAGCGCTGTGGAGTTTTGCGCACTCAACCCTTCCAGGGTCGCCAGAAGGGGGCACCGTCCAAGCCATCGACGATGGCGTCTTTGAGGGCGCCAGGCCTCAAGTCGTGGCCCGGGAGGTCCGCGAGCGGCAGCCAGGCGAACTCGAGGTGTTCCTCCTGACTCGCGACGTCGCTGTCCACAAGGGTGGTCCGGAACACCAGGTTGATCTCGTGATGGACGCTTCCGTCGTCCTCCGTGTACCCGTGCTCGACGACGCCGACGAACCCCGTGACCGTTGCGGCCGCGGCGAGTTCCTCGTCCAGTTCGCGAAGAAGTGCAGACTCGACAGGCTCACCAGGTTCCACATGCCCGCCGGGCAGGAACGACCAGCTCTTGCCCTTCTGGCGGACGGTCAGGATGCGGTCCCCGTCGCGCACGACGGCGCGGGCAATGAGTTCGGTGCCAGAAGCATTCATAGGTGGACTCCAATTCGATACGTGGGAGGTCAGGATGGTCAGCCGCGAGGACATCGAAGCAGCCGTCGTTCAGGTACTGCCAGAGGTCGGCAGTGTGCGGGTGAGTCGGGAGCTACCTGCGGGCCGGAATCATCGGTCGTGGAAGGTCGAGTCCGACATCGGTCCGCTGGTCGCTAAGGTGCTCGTCGGCCGGGGCGACCTCGGAACCTATTCTTGGCGTGCCCGTTTGCACCGTACGGTGTCATCCCACGGCACGCCGGTCCCGGCCTTGCTTGCCTTCAATGAGGCCGTGGAGGGAGTCGGGCGGCGCGCGCTGACCGTGCTGCGGTACATCGAAGGCCGCGACGCTGCAGTCGCGATGGTCGGAGCACCCGCAGATGCAACACGCCGAGCCATCGGGGAGGCAGCAAAGGGCCTGGCCCGCTTGCACGACGTCGAAGTCAACGCGTTCACGGAACCCCACGATGCCCGCGATGCGGTGGGAGAAGAGGTGACATGGTCCGACGTCGTCCACAAGCGCCTCTCCCGGCTCGAGGCGCGCTACGCGGCAGCCGACATCGAGCCGACGACGGACCACAGCGCAGCGTTCGAACTGGTCTCCATGCTTGCCGAGGAGGTATCTCCCGTCACGCGACCCAGCGTCGTGCATCTGGACGTTCACCTTCCAAATATCGTGGTGGACGAGGCGCTCCGCTTCGTCGCGCTGATCGACCTGGAACACCTCGCCGTCGCGGACGCCGCGATGGACCTGGTGAAGCCCGGACTCTGGATGCTGCCGGGGAACCCTGGCTGGCGCGAGGCCTTCGAGGATGGCTATGCCGCCGCGACGGGGCCACGGCCGCGATGGGACGAACGACTCTCGCTCGCGACCGGGCTGGAGTTGCTGACGGGCGTCGAGTACTGGACGCGGGCCGGGGACTCGGCTCTGCTGGCCGACTACACGGAGGCGCTGACCCGATGGGTGAGGTCGCGAGGAGAGGAACATGCGATCTCCTGGGTCACCCCTTAACCACGGCGGTGACATCGTCCGCCAGCCGGCCCCACGCACGGTCACCGGTGTCAAGGATCTTCACCGGCAGCGGGGAATGCTCGGCATGCTCCACAAGCATGTCCTGGACGCGCCGCACGTGGGTGGCACGGGCTTCGTCGTTCGCACCGAATGACTCCAGGTAGCGCGCCCACCGAGGCCCTCGATGTGCGCGCGTTGATCTGACGCACTGCTCCTCGACCAGGTCGTCGGGGACGCGGAGCAGCGCCACGGTCAACCCCACGTCGGCCAGCCGCGCCTCGAGGTCACGGACCCGATCGAGCGGAGTGGGAAGCCGATAGACCGGCAGGTCGAAGGTCAGCCCTTCGAGCAGCGCGGTCGGTGTCCACTGCGGGGCGAATCGATGCGTCGGCAAGGTGCTCGCCGCGAACCTGGCATCAGCGTCTTCCAGGTGTCCCGTGAGGTTCTCCAGCCACTGCAGAATGGCGCTGAGATGGGCTGCGGCATCGCCCGGCGCATAGGTGTGCGTGGTGATGGTTGCAGCCTGCGGGATGGCAATCACGTACTGGCAGTTGGCGGCAGCGAGCCGCCGCAGCACCGAGCCGTGCACTGTCGTCTTGCCGGCTCCCCACACGCCGGCCAGGATGACGCCCCTCACCTCGTCACCCGCGCCCCAACGACATCGGCGATGCCGGCGAGTTCTGTCGGATCGGTCCATGTGTGCACTTCGACTGGAATCGCTGCGCCGAGCGCACACCATGCGCCAGCGACTTGTCGCGGTGGCGTGAAGCCGAGTGTGTCTCGCAGGGCGAGCCAGTCCTCGACGAACGGATCGTCCGTGCCGAAGCCGAGGATGCTCGCGAGCCCTTCGTTGTGGTCCATGGCGCCGTGCTCTGCACGTTCAAGGATCACGATGCGGGATACCAGCGCGGCGGCGGCGAGCCTCCGCCCCAGGTAGGTGCTCGCCTCATGCGGTGTGAACTCCATCTTGCCGTCCACGAGACCGTCACCGCGGCGTAGCGGGGGCGCTCCCCGTAGTGCGGACCGCAGGCGTTCGGAGCCCTGCGCCCCCTCAGGGGTGTAGCGCCAAGCGAGCGGTACACCAACGGCGAGCCAGCCCGCAGGGTCGGGGAGCAGGACCGCGCGGTCGTTCGCAACCGGTGCCCAGCCGTGTCGTTCGACGAGGCTCGTCATG
Organism: Myceligenerans xiligouense; assembly: GCF_003814695.1. Taxonomy (GTDB): domain Bacteria; phylum Actinomycetota; class Actinomycetes; order Actinomycetales; family Cellulomonadaceae; genus Myceligenerans; species Myceligenerans xiligouense. Next base: position 1,120,325 of record NZ_RKQZ01000001.1, on the reverse strand, counting down.
ACCGTGGTCTTTCCCGCACCCGAACGCCCTGCGACGAGCACTCCCCCACTGTCGCTCACGAGAACCGCGGCGTGAGCATGCAGGCCACCGCGCGCCTCAGCTCCGCGCAGAATGAACTGGCGGACGACGCGCAGCGTCACCCTGGCGGCGATCATCGCGTTGTCTGCTTCGACGGTGACGGTCGTGCCGTGTACGCGGACAATGTGGTCGTCAGTTGCGGGAAGCAATGTGACGTCGCCGTCGGTCTGCCAGGCCGTGTACCGGTGGGTCGGGTGGCTCAGGCGGGGGCCGAGCGCGGTCGCTCTCGGCCGCACAGCTCCGCCTGCACCGGGTGCCACCCTGGCCTCGACCGTCAGCAGCGGGGCATGAACCCGAGCGGCGACGAGCGGCGACAGGTAGTCGGTCAGAATGCGCAGCACCGCAGGTGGGGCGAGGAGGTCGCAGTGTCCGACCCGGGTGTCGAGGGTCAGATGGTCCATCACGCCTCCCGCCTCGCGCCCGTTTTTGTGCGGCGGACCCAACGCGCGATACCTGGCGAGGTCAGCGAGGGAAGGCCGAGAGCGCCTTGGTCCGCATGCTCGGTCAGCCAGCGCGGTGTGAGCGTTCCGAGTTGATGGCGCCGGGTGGCGACAGGTCTGGGAGACGCGGTCCAGCGGGCGCAATGGTTGACGAACGAGGCGCCGAGCACCGGCCACGCGAAGTCTGCCACGACGGCTGCACGGCCGACGTTGCTCAGCCCGAACAGTTCGTCAGGCGAGTGCAGGAGGCGGACGATCCTGTCCGGCCAGCCCGTGATGTCGTCGTCCACGATCACGCCGGGGTGGTCGGGTGCGAGTCCCGTGACTGCCTCTGGCGTACCCAGCACAGGAAGTCCAGCGACGAGGTAGTCGAGGACCTTCATCTTGGCGCCCGAACCGGCGGTGAGCGGAGCCATCGCGAGGGAGACGCTCCACGTAGCTTCGTCGATGGACTCGACAGGCCCGGTGAAACGGAGTCCTCCCGCAGTTGTGCCGGGAGTGACCGGACTGCGCCCGACGATCCGGAACTCTGCGTTCGGCACCTGTCTGCGCACGGCAGGTGCGATCGTGTCGCGGATGAGCCCGACAGCACGGGCGTTGGGCTCGTAGTAGAGATTCCCGAGGAACAACACCGTGAATGAGGCAGGGTCGGGGCCCCAGGCACGCCGTCCGTCAGGATCGCAGCCGTTGGGCACCATCGCGAGATCGTCGGGGGATACGCCGAAGTTCGTCGCCAAGGTCGCTTCGTTACGTGTGGACACGACAACCCTGTCGGCGACGGCGAAGGCCGCTCGCTGTGCCGACACGTGGGCTGCAACGACGTCTGCGGACGAGCCGAGGCTGCTGGCGACGGCCGCGTCGTCGTCGTGGACGTCATACACGAGGACAGCCCCGAGCCGGTCCGCGAGATCCCGGCCCATCTCGACGAGCGCCTCGGCCTCGCACTGGACCACGATGTCAGGACGCGCCGGTGCCAGAACGCTCGCGAGCGCCGCGGGCGAGTAGAAGTCATGCGGGTGCACCGTCATGACGGCGTGCGACCAGTCGGACGCGGTGCCGACATCAGACCCGCGGTCTCCGAGAACGAGCACCACCTCGGCTCCCGCATCAGCCGCACCGCGCGCCAGGGCGAGGGTGCGGGCAGGGGTACCAGCGAGGGCTTGACCACGGTGAACGTTCGGCGAGTCCAGAAGAAACGCGATTCGGAGCGGCGTGTTCATCCGGTCACCCCAGCGGGCGTTGGCACGACAGTCGTGGCAGCGAGCGTTGCGGCGAGGCCGTCCCGGAGCGATGTCGCGGGATGACCGACTGCGGAGACAAGTCGGTCCGGCGCCGCACACAGAGTCTTGCGTTCGACCTGCCGAACGCGTGCCGGGTCCACCTCGGTCACGAGGTTCCTCCCGACGACGTCACCGATCAGCCGGACAAGGTGGTAGCCGGTGGTGGCGACGCCAGTGCCGACATTGAAGATCCCGGTGACGGTCGAGGCAAGGAACGACGAGAGCATGTCGGCGACGTCGTCGACGAAGACGTAGTCGCGGGCGCTGCTCAGGTCGCCGAGAGAGAGTCGTGTCTCGCCCGCGGTCACCTGGCGGAGGATCTCCGGGATCAGGTGAGGGTGCGGGTCCCCCGGGCCGTACACGTTGAACAGCCGTGCCACGACCACGCCCGAGATTCCCAGGCGATGTGCCTGGTCACGTAGGAGGTGCTCGCCCGTGAGCTTCGAGGTCCCGTACACCCCGCGGGGAGCGACGAGGGAGGTTTCCGCGTGTGGGGCGTCGTCCGTCGCGTAGACGTCGGCGGTCGAGGCGAACAGGAAGCGCTTGGGCGGAGCGACCGCACAGGCGTCCAAGATCCGCTGCGTGCCGAGCACGTTGACGTCCAGAGCCGCACCCGGAGCCGCTTCGCACTCGGGGATGAAGTGCTTCGCTGCAAGGTGGGCGACGGCCCACGGACGGGCCTCGCGCATCAGGCTGGTGAGCGAAATGCCATCACGTACGTCGGCGATTACGACGTGGACGCCGTCGTCGGGTAGGAACTCGGCGAGTCGTCCGAGCGTCCCGGCGCTGCCGTCGTCGACGGCGACGACAGTGTGCCCGCCGCGCCGCAGGGCGCGCACCAGCGGTACACCGACGAGGCCTGCTGCGCCGGTGACGAGCACCGGCCGTGTAGTGGCGTCAGCCGCGAGGGCAGGGTGGATCTTGAGCATTCGTGCCTCCAACCAGGACGGATGGTCGTAAACGCGGGGCGAGATTCCATCCAACCCAGATCGGGAAGCAGACGACATGGCATACGTGTCGCGTCCTTGTCGCGCTCCTGTTGCGCGGCGGTCGAGATCGCAGGCCCTCGCATGGAGAGCACGGTGTCTACGTCGCCTGAGGGCCCGGGGTTGACCACTCCTGGCAGGCAGAAGGGAGCTCCGTCATCATCACGGTCCAGTGGCCGTCGATCGCGGGGTGCCCCCTCGCCTCCTTCGAGGATCGCGAACTGGGGTCGAGTGTGCGCCCTTCGACAAGCAGAGCGCTGACCAACAAGCGTCCGCGGGCCTGCGCCCACCTGAGGCCCATGGCATTCCTCGTCCGGATCACGTCCGAACAAGGACCCATCAACCGAGCTGGGCCATCGCTGACTTCAGTCGTTCCAGGGTCCGTTCGCGGCCCAGAACCTCCATCGACTCGAACAGCGGCAGCCCGACGCGCCGCCCGGTGATCGCGACGCGGACGGGGGCCTGCGTCTTGCCGAGCTTCAGCCCGTGCACGGCACCGATCTCCTCCAGCGTCGTCTTCAGCGTGTCAGCGTTCCAATCGATCGCTTCGTATCGCTCGATCGTGGCCGCAAGGATGTCAGCCGCATGCTCGCCGCGCATCGCCTTGTCCCACGCCGCCTCATCGATCGCGGGCCGTTCCAGGAAGAGGAAGTCGACCATCTCGACGACGTCGCCCAGCAGCACGATCCGCGTCTGGACCAGCTCCGCCACGGCGTCGAACACTGCCGGGTCGTAGGCTTCGGCCGGCCATGGCACGTCGTCAGACGTCAGCCACGGCTGCACAGCGTCGGTGAAGGCATCGACCGCCATCGCGCGGATGTAGTCCCCGTTGAACGCCTGCAGCTTCTTGATGTCGAAGAACGCCGGGGACGGGTTGACGTCCTCCAGCCGGAACTCGGACACGATCTCGTCCCAGGGCACGATCTCCCGATCGTCGGACGGGGCCCAGCCCAGCAGCATCAGGTAGTTGCGCATCGCCTCGGCCACGTAGCCTTCGGCGCGGAAGTCCTCCAAAGCGACCCGATCCCGGCGCTTGGACAGCTTCTGCCGCTTCTCGTTCACCAGGATCGGCGCGTGCGCCCAGGTCGGTGCCTGCGCGCCGAGAGCCTCCCAGATGAGCTGCTGCTTGGGCGCGTTCGGCAGATGCTCCTCGGCGCGCATGACATGGGTGATGCCCATCTCCATGTCGTCGACGACGTTCGCGAGCAGGAACACCGGCGACCCGTCACCGCGGGCGATCACGAAGTCCTCGAGCAGTCCGTTCTCGAACTCGGGCTTGCCGCGCACGAGGTCTACAACAATCGTCGTGCCCTCGTCCGGCGTGCGGAACCGCACCGCACGGCGGTCACCAGGCTCCAGGCCACGGTCGCGGCAGAACCCGTCGTAGCCCTTGTGGCTCGACCCGGTACGTGCGATCACGTCCTCGCGCGTGCAGTCGCAGTAGTACGCCCGGCCGTCCGCGAGAAGCTTGTCGATCGCTTCCTGGTGCTTGCCCGCGTAGTCCGACTGGAACAGCGGACCCTCGTATTGCGACTCGTCGATCCCCAGCCACGCCATCGCTTCCAGGATTCCCTGCACCCACTCCGGCTTCGAACGCTCGGCGTCGGTGTCCTCGATCCGCAGGACCAGCGACCCACCCGATTGCCGCGCGAACACCCAGTTGAACAGCGCCGAACGAGCGTTCCCGACGTGGAACATGCCCGTGGGCGAGGGTGCGAAGCGAACTCGGATCTCGGGATTAGTCACAGCGCAGAAGCCTATCTGGACGCTTCTGAGATTCCGGTGTCGGTAATCCGTGCGGTTACAGCGACATAGCGGTTGCCAGAGCTGACGGTGTGCACGTCGGCGCCTGCGGCCTGAGCCCCAACACCAACGGCCCAGAGCCATCGTTCGATGCCCTCGTACCCGACGGGCGGGAACTGGTAGGTGCTGGGGAAGTCGCAGACGCCGACGAGCATGGGCTACTCCTTGGAGGTCGTGCCGTCCGGGTTGATCCGGGCGAAGCCGAGGTACTTGGTCAGGGCGTGCGGGAGCAGAACCGATCCGTCGGCCTGCTGGTGCTGTTCCAGGACTGCCGCCAGCGTCCGCCCCACCGGCAAGCCGGAACCGTTGACGGTGGCTGCCGGGGTGGTCTTGCCGTTCTCGTCACGGGTGCAAATGCTGGCGCGGCGCCCCTGGAACGTGCCGAAGTCAGACACCGAGGAGATCTCGCGGTAGGTGTTCTGGCTGGGGAGCCACACCTCGATGTCATATGTGAGCTGGGCGGAGAAGCCGGTGTCGCCCGCGGCGAGAGTCACGACGCGGTAGGCGAGGTCGAGTTCCTTGAGACACGCCTCGGCGTGCTCGACCATGGCCTCCATGTCGGCACGAGCATCATCGGCGGTGGTGATCCGGACCATCTCGACCTTGACGTACTGGTGCTGGCGGATCAGCCCTCGGGTGTCCCGACCGTACGAACCGGCCTCCGACCGAAAACATGGAGTCAGAGCGGTGTCAGAGCGATGGGCAGTTGGCCAGGAGCGATGATCTCGTCGGCGTACAGGTTGGTCAGCGGAACCTCGGCAGTGGGGATAAGAAAGAGGTCACGGTCTGCTACAGCGGTTCTGAAGAGGTCCGCTTCGAACTTCGGGAGCTGGCCAGTGCCGGTCATGGTCTTGCGTGTCACCAGAAACGGCACGGAGTGCTCCACGTACCCGTGACGTTGAGTGTGCAGGTTCAGGAACAACGTGGACAGGGCGCGCTCCAGCGCAGCTCCGGCACCGCGCAGCACGCTGAACCGCGGTCCGGACAGCTTCGTCGCCCGTCCGAAGTCGAGGATCCCCATGGCCTCTCCGAGATCGACCTGGTCCTTCGGCTCGAAAGCAAAGACCGGTGGCTTGCCGACCTTGCGCTGTTCGACGGCGAACTCCTCCGAGTCGCCGTCAGGTGCGTCGTCCGATGGAAGGTTCGGGATCTCCAGGAGCGCGGTGGTGAGCTTCCCCTCGGCATCCTCGACGTCCTGCTCAGTCTGACGTGCGCTCTGGTAAGCAGCGGCCGGTCGTACACGTTCCAACCGTCCTACACGCAGTCCCAGGCGAACCGGCCCTCGAGGCAATCGCGGCTCAGGAATGCGTACCCTGTGCCGCCGCCGAAGCTGAGCGCGGGCTCGCCCCAGTCGTCGAAGCCGTCGATCTGGAAGAAGAAGCGCCAGTTGCCCGTCACCGGCATGGGCAGGTGCGGCTGCCACAGAACAGGCCTGCCACCTACATAGCTGCGGGGAGCGAACGTCACCCCCTCAGGGAACTGGGCCGGGAACCCGTTGCGCTCTGCCTCACAGTAGTCCGCCTCCAGTTCCAGCCCTCGTTCCACCTCGGTGTCGAGCGGAACGAGATCGACGCGCAGCTCGACCGGAGGGCCGGCGTCCCACTCCGGTCCACGCTTCCACAGGCTCGGCCCAGTCGCGGACTCGACGGTCTCGATGAACACCGGGACGCGCCCACCGGGCTGGACGATGAGCGCGTTCTCGCCGTCCTCGGCTCCCCACGTGGGATACAGTCCACCGTCGTCCGTCATGAAGAGGTAGGCCATCCGCTCCACGCCCCCAGGGATCGGGAACTGCCCGATGAACATCATCTGCTCGCCGTCAGTTCTGGACAGCGGCCACTGGGCCTGGTCGAGCCACACAGGTTGTCCGCCAAGTTTCGCCCGCACATCGGTGATCGGGGCGGCGACCGGGACGAAAACCATCTGCCGTCTTGGCCTCAACCAGGCGCTACCAGGGTCGACGCCGGACACGCCCGTGTGCTCCACGACCCACATCATGCCGGAGACCGACGAGTTGCTGGCGAGCGCACGTCCACGATTCGCGGGCCTCGTCGATCAGAACGCCATCACCAAGATCTGACAGTTCGTCCACGACTGCACAACCCGGGTTGCGACCTCAGGGTTCACTCCTGCCCGGCCGTTCCAGAGACAGGAGCTGTACCGTCGATCTGGTCACATCCGTTCCGGCGCAGCGATGCCGAGCAGGTCGAGTCCCGTGGCCAGGGTGCGCCCGGTGAGGTCGCACAGCGCCAGCCGGTTGGCCCGGACCGCATCGTCATCCGCCTTGAGGACAGGGCAGGCGTCGTAGAAGCGGGTGAAGGCCGTCGCGACGTCGTACAGGTAGCCGCACAGGCGGTGCGGCTCCAGCGTCGTGGCGACATCACGCAAGGTCGCGTCGAACGCGTCGAGGGTCAAGGCGAGGTTCTTCTCGGCGGCGTGCGCCGAGACGGTGGTATCGACCTTCCCGGCGGTCTCGCCGGCCTTGCGCAGGATGGATCGCACCCGCGCGTGCGCGTACTGGAGGTAGACGCCGGTGTTCCCGGTGGTGGCGACCATCTGGTCAACGTCGAACACGTAGTCCTTGGTGCGGGTGTTGGACAGGTCGGCGTACTTGATCGCCGCGGTCCCGGCCGCGCGCACGACGTCGTCCAGTTCCTCGTCGGTGAAGTCGTGCTGCTTGTCCTGGAGCACGGCGCGGACGGCGGACTCGGCGTCGTCGAGCAGGTCCGCGAGGCGGACGGTCTTGCCCGAGCGTGTCTTGAACGGGCGCCCGTCCTTGCCCAGCACGGTGCCGAACCGGACGTGTTCGGCGTGGACCGGCTCCGGGAGCCAGCCGGCCCGGCGCGCGGTGTCGAACACCATGGTGAAGTGCAGCGCCTGGCGGGCGTCGACGACGTAGAGGATCCGGTCGGCCTTGTACTCCTCGACCCGTAGACGCATCGTGGCCAGGTCGGTGGCGGCGTAGCCGAACCCGCCGTCCTTCTTGCGCACGATCAGCGGGACCGGGTCGCCCTCGGGGTTGTTCACGCCGTCGGTGAAGGTGACCACGGCGCCGTCGGACTCGCTCGCGATGCCCTTGGCCTGGAGGGCTTCGACGATGCCGGGCAGGGCGTCGTTGTAGCGGGACTCGCCGTCGAAGTCGCCCTCGTCCAGCAGGACTCCGAGGCGGTCGTAGATGACCTGGAATGCCTTCTCGGACTCGGCGACCAGGTCACGCCACACCTCGACCGTCGCCTCGTCGCCCGACTGGAGCGCGACCACGCGGGCACGGGACCGGTCGGCGAACGCCGCGTCGGCCTCGAACTCGGCGCGGGCGGCCTTGTACAGGGCGTCGAGGGCGGACATGGTGTCGGCGCCCTGGCCCTTCCAGGAAGCCTCGGGGTGCTCGTCGAGGTACTGGATGAGCATGCCGAACTGGGTGCCCCAGTCGCCGATGTGGTTCTGCCGGGTGACGTCCGCGCCCAGGTGGCCGAGCACGCGCACGAGCGCGTCACCGATCACGGACGAACGCAGGTGGCCGACGTGCATCTCCTTGGCGACGTTCGGCGCCGAGTAGTCGACGACCACCCGCTCCCCCGCGTGCGGGCTGCTCACGCCGAGGCGCGTGTCGGCCAGGCGCGCTGCGACGGTCGACCAGGTGACGTCGTCAGGCACCGTGAGGTTGAGGAAGCCGGGACCGGAACAGGTTGTCACCCAGCCCGCATACCGAAGCTCCCTGGCGACATCTATCGCGATCACAGAAGCAGGGATCCCCACCTTCTTGGCCACGGCGAGCACGCCGTTGGCCTGGAAGTCGGCGCGGTCGGATCGTCGGACCACCGGGTCGGTGCCGGCCAGCTCAGCCGGGAGCACCTGGGTCAGGGCAGCCTGAACAGCTGCCTCCACCTGGGCGGAGATCGCGACGACGTCGGTCACGCGGGAACCTCTCGTTCGAAGGGACTGCTCGCTGGCGAGCGCGGCTAGTCTACGGAGGCACCCCGGCATGAGTCGGCGCGGATATGTTGACGCCGTGGCCAGGAAACAACGGAAGACTCGGAGCTTCGCGTCTCCAGGCCTCCGGCAACGGATCTGACAGCGCTCCATCGGACGCTCGCCCACGTCACCAGGGCAGACGTCACCGTCGGTGGCCAGCTCTTGCCCTTCTGGCGAACGGCGGGATGCGGTCCCCGTCACGCACAACGGCGCGGGCGATGAGTTCGGTGCCGGAAGCGTTCATGGATGGACTCCATCGCGATCACGTGGGAGGTCAGGAGGTCAACGGCGAAGACATCGAAGCAGGAGTCGTTCAGGTCCTTCATGCTGGCGCCAGCCTCGCTGCCCCGAACATCTCGACGCTCGCATGGAGACGGTGATGAACAGCTTCGACCCGTCGGAACTCATCGGGCACCGGTGCGCAGCCGTCAGTCGGATCGTCCACCAGTTCACCGGGGAGCCATCAACCTTCAGGCCTCTCGGTCATCTCGTTCTCGTCCATCCGGTTCAGCAGCGCTTTGGCGGCCACAGCAATTCGGTCCCAGTTGCCCTCGATGCCCGCTTCGACGGCGTCGGAGAACCGTTGCAGCAGGGCCAGTTCATCCCGGTAGATGGCCACGTCCACCGTGGTATCGGGTGGGTCAATGACGCTCGTGTCGTCGAGAAAATCAAGGAACCGGTCGAGCGCCCCGGGCCGCCCGTCCATGACGTCAAGCGCTTCCTCGTTCGAGGCTGCGCTGACCTCGACAAGCCAAGCGCGGAGGTCTCGCCGAACCCCGGGAGCCGCGAGATCGCTGTTCTTGAGGTGCATTCCAGGGCCTTCCTTCGGCCCGCTCGACCAACGGGGCACAGGTACCGATTGACATACTGACAGATGAAGCCTGGCAGTCATCTTCTATCTACCAACCTGGCCGCAAGATCCGAGGAAAACGGACTCAAAGCCTTCCACGCTTCAAGGGATGAGTTCCCAACTACTTCCTCCACTAGTACAGCCAGCCGTCGCACCGACTTGACCTCGTCAACGTATATTAAGTGGCCAACCATGCCTTCTGGGTTGTCGAGAACACCAGAGTCGTCGAAAAAATCCAAAATATCGTAAACCAGCTCGTCATTACTCCCTTGCGCTGCAGCTTCCGCGAATGAAGCATCACCCATCGTCCGAAGAACGTCGATAAACTGCTCACGCAACCAGGGAGTATCCAGATCTTTTCTATTTGCCATTCCATGAACTCCAAGTTCACCACTCAGAACGTCAGGCGGTCATGCCCGACAGCCGACCGACGGACGAGCCGTCGATCCTGCACGACGCCGATGCCACCCGCGCCCGATTGCCACGCCTTGCCGAGCGTTTTCCTCACCGGTTCAAGCCGCGGGCAGCAGCACCTCTCCTGGCTCCTGCCGAAGGAGAGCCATCCGAGCGCGCGATCCTGTCCGAATACCAGAAGGGCCTGTCAGACGGCCGGTCGGTCGCGACGTCGTCGAGGCTGAGCAACAAGCACCTCGTCCCGGACTGGGGCCGCCTGTTCTGGGAAGCACACGACGAGGGCTAGCGACCCTGGAGCTGCCAGGGCATCCGCCGGCGAACTCGGCCGAGCGTCACGTCTTGCTCCCCACCGACACATGGGCATCGCTCGCGCCGATCGTCGCCGCGACGTCGTCGGGCAACGGATACGGCCGCTCCGGCGGCAGCAGCGCGGCAACGTCCTCGCCGTCGCGCACGGCCCGGTGCAGTTCGTACACCTCCTCGGTGATGTCCCGCAGGTCGACGATCCACTCGTTCACGTACCGGTCGACGGCGTACCCGCTCAGCCCTACCTGGAGCGAGCGATACGCCAGCGCCGTGCCCGACGCCGTCCGTTCCGGGTCCCACTGCACGCGCACCGCGGTGGTCTTCTTGCGCAGTTCCCAGGCCACGGCGTCGTCGTACACGGTGCGGTCGAAATGGCTCAGGCAGGCGCCGGCGAGCGCCTCATGCCATCCGTCCCGCGTGATGCGGATCGCCAGAACGCGTTCCTGGCCGGGCTTGGTCGCCCACCCACAGCGGTACATCATCCACGTGAACGACGGCTTGATCCACGTCATCCGCTCCCGCTTGAACGGCGCCACAAACGTGCCGGCCTTCAGCGCGGCATTCGCGATCGGCGGAGGGTACGCCTGATAGACCGTGATCGACTCCGCGTCGAACACCGCACGCACCTCACGGGCCGGGCGAGGCGCCGGGGGCTCTTGAACGGACACGTTCACGGAACGTAGCAGCGGTACACGCGCGGGCACGAGGCAATTCCGCGTGCCCTCCCAGGAGGCTCAGCCCCGCCGCAGGCGCTGCGCATAGACGTCCAACACCTGGATGACACCGATGTGCTGGTAAACCCGATTGCGCTGCATGCCGGTACGTTCCTCCAGCACCCCTGCGTCAACCAGCTGGCCGAGCGCACGCTGGGCACCCATGCCGTTCATGCCCATCTGCTCGATCAGGAAGTTCGCGTTCACCACCGGGTGCGCGACCAGGTGCGGCAGCACCCTCCATGCGCCGGCGTCTTTCCGCACGCCGGACATCTGGTCACGGGACCATTCCACCTGCTCGGCGAGTTCGTCGACCAACTGCGCCCCGGAGGAGGCAGCGAACCTGCTTGCGTCGCCGAAGCCTTCGATGATCGGCCGTGCGTCGCCGTCGCGGTACGCCCCGAGCGCACGGAAGTAGCTTTCGGTGTCGCGCAGGAGTCCGGCGGAAATGGGTGCTGTGGTACTGATCAACACCCTCTTGGACCTCAGCAGGGCGTGCACCATGGCGCGCCCGGTGCGGCCGTTGCCATCGGCGAACGGGTGGATCGTCTCGAACTGGGCGTGCGCGATAGCGGCCTGCACGAGAACGGGCATGTCGTCGCGACGCATGAACGCCACCAGATCGTCCATCGCGGCGGGAACGCGCTCGGCTTGTGGCGCGATGTGGCTGGCCCCGATCGGCGTCAGTCCATTGGAACCGACCCACACGAGGCCGTCGCGGTAGCGACCGGCGTGGTCCTCGAAGCCGGGCTGCGCCTCCAGCAGTACGCGCTGCATCGTGAGGATCGCGCTGGTGTCGAGGCGCTCGGCGAGGTCGAGTGCGGCCTCCATGGCACGTACGTTGGCGACGACGACCTTGGCGTTCTGCGACGTCGATTGGTCGATCTCAGCCAAGGCGAGTTGCCGTGCGCCCACCGTCAGGTTCTCGATCTGGGAGGACGACGTCGACTCGGTGCGGAGAAGGATCGATGACATCGGTCCTAACGTCGGACTGTCCGCTCCGAGCACCGAGCGAGCGTAGGCGTCGAACTGCGCGAGGGCCGCGGTCGCCTCCTCGGCGTCCGCGGCAAGGTCCGTTGGCAGGCTCGGCACGTACTGCGCGATCGACGGAGTCAGGGTCGACAAATACCGCCCGCTGGCGGCCGCGACGCGGGCACGACCGTGCAGCCCGTCGGGCTCGGCGCGCCAGACGTGCTCCTCGTAACCCATCTCGGGCACCCTCACCGGAAGTGTGACCACGCCACCATCTTAGTAACACTTCTTAGATAAGCGTTACTAAGCGTGGTGCGCATGTCACACCACGATGCCGTGCCGCCGGAAGGACCATTCGCTGTCAGGGCGCCGGGGCCCTTCGTGCAGTGGGCCTGAACTAAGGAGCGAGCCGATCAGTGATCGACGAACCTCTGGGCACGACGACGAAGCGCTTCCGACGGGTACGGCGTCGTCCGACTCTCACGCTGGAACCTGCGATAGAAGTCCCCCATCACCGCGGCGACCGGCGCGTCACGGACCATCACGTCCGCGAGCGCCGCCGGTACACCCTCCGGGGACGCCCCCTGGGCGCAGGCGCGCACGAACTCCCGGCGTTCGTCGGGCCCGTACCCGTACAGCGCGACGGCCAGCCAGTTCACCAGGTGCGTGGCGGCGTAGCCGCGGTCGTAGCCACGGTGTTCCTCGAAGAAGGCGGCCTCGTTCGGCGCGAGCTCGAAGCGGGAGGAGATCGCGAGACCGTAGTCGGCGAAGTAGAGCCGCCGGCCGTCGGTGAGGATGTTCTGGAAGTGGGCGTCGAAGTGGAGGAGCCCGCGGGCGTTCATGAACGAGACGCCGTCGCGCAGTTCGCGGTCCACCATGGCGCAGGCCCGCTCGGCGGCCTCGTCACCGGCCTGGACCTGGACGTCCAGCCAGTCGTGCAGGTTCTGCGGGATGTACTCCAGGAACAGCACGATGCTCGCCGTGGAGTCTCGTACGGCCTCGATCCGGTGCCGTATCCCCGGTCCGTCTCCCCAGTAGGCGACGGCGTGTTCGACGTCGGCCAGTTCCTCGGGGAGCGGCTGTCCGGAGTCCGGTAGCACCTGCCAGTGGTGCATCAGGGGGAAGCCGTCGTGGTCTCCCGCGATCACCCAGTTCGTCGTCATGCTGTGCGCGGCCAGTTCCCGCCAGGCTCCGAACCCGGGGCCGCCGATGCTGCCGACGCCGTAGTGGCAGAAGAGCGGCAGCTCGAACAGGTTCGCCGTGGAGCGAACGTTCTCCGCCCGTCGCTCGAGATCGGTCAGGCGCACCTGCTTGACGAAGACCGGGGTTCCTTCGACCTCCAGCAGGACGGTCCTCCCGCCGATCCCGGTGCCGATCGGGGTGCCGGTGTCCACGAGTTCGGCCAGCCTGGGATCGCCGCACAGCGACAGCGCGGTGGACACGGCTCCGTGCGCGGCCAGGCGAGCACCGCGGGACATGTCAGAGCTCGTCACTTGCGCCTCCGGCCGCCCCCGCCGGAGGGGACGGCGTCGTCCCGGGAGGCCGCCGTGCCAGGTGCTGTCACAGCTCGGCCGTGGGTTCGGCGTCGGGCGTGTCGAACGTTCGCAGCAGGCCCAGGTAGGGGGTGAACGCGTCGGTGATTCCCTCCGGGGACAGCCCGTAGTCGGTCAGGTCGTATCGGTGCGGGCGGCTGCCCGCAGGGCGCGCGAGCGCGGTGTCGAGCCGCGCTTGATCGGTTGTCGTCCACGATGCCCCGATCCCTGAGTACACCCGCGGCACCTCGGTGTGCGGATCGGCGCTCAGCCGGTGGTAGGGCACGTCCACGATGGCGGACGGCGGCAGGCTGAGCCGCGAATCCAGGCCGTTGGTCACCATCGTGAGCAGCATGTCCAGTACGAACCGCCCGATCTCCTGCCGGTCCGGATCGGTCTGGTAGAGCGACCAGGCGGTCTCCACGAGGCTGCACGTCGAGCCGACGACGGCGGCCGGGTCGCGATGCGTCCACACGAACGTCGCGTCCGGGAACACCTTCATGATGGTGGACATGTCGTTCAGGTGATGCGGGAACTTCAGGATCCAGCGCCGGTGCTCACGACCATGCTGGAGTACCTGCAGCCCTCGCTTCAGGTGCTTGAAGTCGCCGACCGACCCGGCCTCGCCGCGCCCCGCGAGCCAGGCGGCGTAGGACGGCATGACGCCGAACTGCGCCTGCCAGAAGCCGTGCGGTAGCAGCCACATCGACTCCTCCGGCTGTCCGGCGGCGGTCGGGTGCTGGTGCTTCAGTTCCGGGGCGAACAGCGCGGTCGTCACGCGGCTGCCCAGGTCGAGCCGCTTGATCTGCCGGGCGGCGACGGCCGGATCCTCCAGGCTGGTATACCCCATCTCCCACAGGAGCGGACCACGATGCTCGGGTGAGGCGGCCAGCAACCGATGAGTCAGAGTGGTCGCCGTACGCGGGAGCCCCAGCACGAACACCGGGCGTTCGATCGGCTCGCCGGCGATCTCGGGGCGGGCGGCAAGGAGGGAGTTGATCCGCAGCCGGTTGGCGTACCTCTCCTGGAGCGTGGTGAGGGCGAGGGTCCAGCCCAGGGGCGACAGCCGGGGAATCTCGGCCACACCGGCGACAACGGCACCGAGACCGGCGGCGAACTCCGGATCCGCGGAACCGGCCGCCTGTTCGGCCCGGGCGACGGCCTTGGCCCACGCCGCCGACGGATCCTCCCGGCCCCGCAGCGCAGGACCGAAAACGGTGTTGACGAACTTGGCGGCGCGCGTGGTGCGGCTCACGACATCCCTTCGCTCGCGGGCAGGCGGTCCGCTCATCACCAGCGAGAACGGCTCCGACGTGAGTGAACCTTGCCGCAATCCGGCACATCTGTCGAACACCTGCCGTCCCCCACCGCGCACGAGCGCGGACGCCTCTCACCTGCGGCGACGATGCCACGACCGATTCACGCCAGATCCGTCGGCCGCGCCTGGGCAACCTGGTCGCCATGCACCAGACGATCGACCTCAAGGTCATGTACTTCGGCACGCCCGTCCTCCTCGTCGCGACGCGCAACCCGGACGGATCGGCGAACCTGGCCCCGATGTCCTCCGCGTGGTGGCTCAACGGCTATTGCGTGCTGGGATTCGGGAACTCCGCCCGGACCGCGGAGAACCTGCGCCGCGAGCGGGAGTGCGTGCTCAATCTCGTGCCGGCGTCGATGGTCGACGTCGTGGACCGGCTCGCGCTCACGACCGGGAGCCCTCACGTGTCTCCTCGGAAGACGGCGATGGGATACTCGTTCGTCCCCGACAAGTTCGGCCACGCGGGACTGTCAGAGCAAGCGTCGGAGCTGGTCGGAGCGCCGCGGGTGGCAGAGTGCCCGATCCAGCTCGAGGGCGCCGTCGTGGCGGAGGCGCCACTCGGCACCGCAGACTCGGGCGTGACCACCTTTCACGTCCGCGTCCTGCGCAGCCACGTCGCGGACGACCTGGTCATCCCCGGCACCCAGTACGTCGACCCGGTGGGCTGGGACCCGCTCATCATGAAGTTCTGCGAGTTCTTCGGCGGCGGCGCCCAGGTCCGGTCGTCGCGGCTCGCCGAGGCCTGGGAGATGCCGCACGCGGAGACCGTCACGGGCTGACCGGCCGACCGGGGCGCCACCGTCCGTTCACAGCCGCTCGCGTGCAGCGATGCCGTCATCCAGCCCGCCGGGAGGACTCGCCCGCTGGCAGGCGCGACCCCACCCGGAGCCGAGGCCGCCCAGCCTGAGTGACCTCGTCTCCTTGCGGATCGTAGATCGCCGGCCCGTGGCGCGCTGCCAGGTCGGCCAACGCCGTTCCTGCACCTTGTCCTGACGGCTACCGGAAAGCCTGACCAGCCGGAGACGGTGTCGCACTGCGGCGACGGCACGACAGACCGAAGCAGGTTGCCGGTCTATCCAGCAGGCAGCAGGCAGCCGTGACCGCGGCCTGACGGATTCACCCACCCTCGCGCAGCCATGTCTGAAGGATCTGAACACGCCGCCCGACGAACCATCTGCCGCCCAAGAAGGTGTATTGCCCCCAGGCCGTCAGTGTGTGTGCCCTCTCCTCCTCGTGGATCACGGGAACCCAGAGACTCAAGAACCAGAGGTAGTCATGTGAATCCGGAACCAGACTCACAATGGCACCTGGTGGAACAAAGTCTGAACCGCGAGGAAAGTGATGCACCACCACGCCCCCGCCCTGGACGGGAACGATACGCAACCGCAGAGCAACGGATAAGGAGAGAACGCCGCCACTGACCCCAAGCACCACAGTGATCAGCACTGACGGCTGACTCGCAACATACTGCACGCCGAGAAGGCCAAGGGTCCCGAACAGGAATCCAACTGCAAGGAACACCGTGAATCCGGTGCTCAGCATAGGGAATTTCATCCTTCTAGAGCACTTCCCGTTGTCGGAGCAAAGTCAACCAGACGTCCCGCTCTTCATCGCCTCATCCTAGGCTGACGAGGTCCGACATCAGTCGCCCCGGCCTGATGCCCGTCCGTTCGGTCGCTGGGACGCCTGCGATGCTACGCGTCATCAAACATCGACCACAGTCCGCAATGTCACGCAACTTCGCCGGTTTCTAATGCCTCGATCAAGGGACCGCGACCGCGTAGACGGCCCAGTAGTCGATGTCAGGGATGGCACCGGCCTCGACGGCCTCGTGGTCAGGATCCGCACTCCTGCTCCGCACCGCATACGTCAGGCTCGACGCGTCCTGCGCGTCGGCGACCGAACCCGAAGGGATCTCGATCGAGCCAACTCGAACGATCGACCGGACCGCCCGCGGTCTCACGCCGCTTTGGTGGAAGGATGCAGCCCGTGTTCGAGAGCGTGGAAGAGATCATCATCGTCAAGTCGGCACGCGTGCCCGTCCCCATCTCGGGGCAGGGCGACGCGGCAGCACTGGCGCGTCAGTTCGACGTGGCGCTGATGTCAGCCGGCTTCAAGGCGTCGTCCGATCTGCTGCGCGCCGTAGGAGCAATGAAACCCGACGAAGCGGCAACGCTGGTGGACACCACACTGACCGCGGTGCGGCGATCCGTCGGTGACCACGTGCGCCACAACGCGTACTTCACGTCCTTCCCGCACGACGTTCCGGACACCGTCGAGTTCTGGCTGTCGTGTCTGCGCAAGGCGATGGAGGACCGTCAGTTCGCGAGGTCGGACGCCAACCCGCGACGCTCGGGGGTCCTGAACCTGCTGGCGCTGCCTTCCTACGGCCGCTACCAGCACTCGTACGAAGAAATGCTGGCCGAGCACGAGAAGTTCGAGCCCGGTCTCACCGACCGACTGACGGTGCTGCACGCCGGAGACCCGGTGGCAGCTGAGGCTGATCGGCTGTTGCGCCGACTCGCCGCAAGCACCGTCCCCCTGAACGACGAGGACCGAGCGGCGTTGCTGCACCTGGCCCGGCATCGCTACGACTCCTCGGCCGACGGCGACGGTCTCGTGATCGGCGAGGTCCCGATGCGCGACACGCTGGCGACCCTCAACCGCGTGCGGGTGGAGAATCTCACGCCGCCTGCAGTCACGACGGTGACCGACGTGCTGCGACTCGCATGCGCCCTCTCGGACGGCGATCCGACACTGGCCGAGCCCACGCGCCTGCGGTCCTTCCCACGACCGTGGCGAAGGCTCCTGCTGGAGGCGCTGGACGACGTCGTGCGGGACGACGAGCGCAAGCTGTCCGACGTCGCGCGCCACCGTGAGCGCTGGAAGCGCCTCGGCGAGCGCCTGCACGCCGGCCAGTACCCGCAGTGGCCGCACGCCGCGCGGGTGTTCGCCGTCGCACGCGGTACCGAACCGGCGCCGGACACGCTGACGGCTCGGGTCGAACGCGTCTTCGCGACGTCGGACACGACACGCGTCCTCGACACGCTCGCCATCGCGCCCGGCATGCTGGTGCGCGCCGTCGATCGCCTGCTGCGAGCCGCGGCATCGGAGGCGGACCGAGCCGCGATCATCGCCGCCGTCGAACGGGCTTTGCCCGACGTCGCGGGGCGGGTGGCCCTGTCCCTTCGCGAGCACCTGACGAACCGGCAGGAGGGCAGTTCCGCGCCGCGCCTCTTCGTCAACCGGTCAGGGCGTCCGTGGTCCACACCGGACGCCCGACGGCGCCTCGACGCGGACACCATCGCCGCACTGATCCGGCTGTGCGACGACGAGGTCCGACGCCGACTCCCCCAGCACCAGCGGATCGTCGTGGACCCCGACATGCTCCGGGTCGCTCTCCCGTTGTCCGGCCGCATGAAAGCCGGTGGCATGGGCACCCTGCCACGAGGATCACGCATCGCCGTCGACGGCGACACGGTCCGCTTCTTCACTCATTGGCGCGAGGCGCAGCACACGACGGACTACGACCTGTCGTGCGAGATGCTGGACGCCGCCTTGACCACCACAGGCCAGTCGTCGTGGACGAGTCTGAACGGCAAGGGCTTCCGCCATTCGGGCGACATCACCGAGGCGCCCGACGGCGCCTCGGAGTTCATCGACGTGAACCTCGCCGAGGTCCGTGCCGCCGTGCTCGTTCCGCAGGTCAACAGGTACTCCGGCGAGGGTTTCGAGGATGCGGCAGAAGCCTTCACCGGCTTCATGGTGCGCACGCCGAGCCAGAAGGGCCTGCCCTTCGAGCCGGCGACCGTCCGCACCAAGTCGGACCTGGCCGGACACGGCAACGTCTCCCTGCCGATGCTGTTCCAGAAGTCCGACGACGGGTGGGAGTGCATCTGGCTGCATCTCAACCTGCGTGGGGAACCCAACTTCAACACTGTCGAGGGCAACTCTGCGACGACATCGCGGCTGGTTCAGAGCGTGCTGGCCCGGAGATACCTGAACGTTGCCGATCTTCTCGCGATCCATGAGACAGGCGGTACGCCCGTCGAACGACGGCGCCCCTTGGCGACCGACGACGCCGCGCTGCTGATCGGCCTCGAAACCCCCGAGGGTCGCATGGGCGGCTGCACCGTTGTCACGCCCGCGAACCTGACCGATCTTGTGCCCGCCTGACGATATGCTTCTGACGCCGAGGCCATGGCGCCGCTTCCTTCTACATCCCTCTCTGGCCGTAGCGACGCCGCCTTCCTCGCCATCAAGAAGGCGCGCCTCGGCGCGCCTTCTTCCTGAGGTTCCGTCGGACCAGCACGACAACGGGACCAGCAACGATCAGGAGTACTACGACGACGGTCGATCCGACGGCCATCAGGACGTTCCCCACGCCTGCGAACTTGCCCGTCGACGAACATCCGGTGAGCAGAATGAGCGTCGCGGTGAGCACGGCGAGCGCACGCCCGATCGAACGGTGGTCGGTCTCCCTGGCGGCGTTCGCCGCGAGTGGTCGACGACCACCCGCACCCGCCGAGAGCCGCCGCCGATCCTCGAACTGGCACCGGCGGGGTCAACGCAGGTCTTGACGCCCCGCAAGGCGTGAGTCGAAGCCGGGCTCGCCGGGGAATATGCCACGACGGTCCGGCCACAGAATCTGTCGAGCGCCTCGGCTGGACCCGCCGGCGAATCCGGCGGCCTGGCGCATGTTCGCTTCCATGAACCCGCGGTCAACAGAGCCGATGAGCACGTCGAAACCCAGAGCAACATCCTGAACGCGGTCCCCCACCCGCAGCTCCGTCCCCTCGACAGCCCGGCCGGCCGCCTCGTGGAGAATCCCGACCGAGGCTCGGTATGGCAGACCAACCACCACCAGCTCTGGATGCCGGCATGAGAAGGACAGACCTACGGTGTACGCGAAATCCGGAAGACCTTCCTCGTCGTCGAAAACCCAGACCGAGCTGAAACCACGAGCCTCGACATCCTCGACGAGCTTCGACTCGAAATCGCCGGTCACAGCAGCCTCCTCGTGTCCGCCACTGCGCCCGGCGCGGCCGTCACCGCGCATCAGCCGGTTGACCGTCGAACGATCCGAGTGGACCAGGGTCGACGCCGTCGATCTGCACGGCGGTCGACCGAGCGGCTCCAACAAGTTCCGCCATGGGTACGACGGCGCGGCTGGTGGCAGCGAGCTCCTCGTGAGCTTCTGTGGACCACAGGGGCGGGAAGAAGGTCAGCCCGTGATCACCAGCAAGCCCACGCGTCTCGGCCTCCCACCCGTTCCACCGAAGCCCCTCGGTGAAATCGTCCAGGCCGCCGTCGAGCGCCCACGTGAGCCAAGCGGCGTAGCCGGCCTCGAGTGGCTCCCACTGCAGTGTGTCGGGTGCGAGGTAGATCATCTCGCCCGGATTCCCGGGCCTGGCAACGGCCCCGGGGTCGTGTCCGTTGAGGACGAACGTGCCGCCGAGAGCGTCGTGGGCAACGACGAGCCCGTGTGTGGGGAACCAGGAAGCCTCGGGCGAAGGCGGGAAGGCGTTCACCGCGGCCATACCGATCATGTGGTCCGGTGCGTCCGACGACGGGCTTCCGTACACGCGCAGCCAACCGTGGTCGATCACGAGGCCACCCGTGTGCACCACGACGGCTCCAAGGAACGATCCGGTCGTGACCTGGAGCTGTTCGAGCGTCCGACGGCCGGTCACGGCGTCAGGCGCAAGGATCTCGGCCGTCACCGACGCCTCGCCGACGAGCCGTTGGAGCTCGGGCCACGCGGGTTGCTGCGGCGATGCCAGATTCTCGAACAGTCGCATGGCCCGATCGTAGGCCGCACGGCGGAACAGTCAGTCGAACGCGGCAACGAGGCGGACGCCGTCGTCCCCGAACCTGCCGGCCAGTGCCCGCATGACGGTGAGGACGTGACCCCATGGCGTGCCGGCGCCGAAGTAGCGGGCAAGCGTCACCGGCCGGTACCAGTACGTGAAGCCGTCATGCGTCCACGTGGCTGGCCTGGATGGCTGAGCCGCGGCCCGCTCGGCGTCAGGACCGGCAAAGACGACCGTTTCCGGACGCCAACCGTGCGAGAGCAGCCGCGTCAGGTACGTCGACGATCCGTCGTTCGACTCCAGGTACCCCACAACGTGTCCGAACGGGCCGTCCAGATCGAGCCGGGCGAGTTCGCTCCAGCCGACCCACGAGGCGTCACCCAGCAGCGGGTAGAGATCCATGGCCTTGACCCATGGCTCGCCGTCGTACCAGTCGGTGCCAGCGCCTGGGTGCCGAACCTCGATACCGCCGTAGATGTCCGTCACCACGATGCGGCAGTCTACGGCGACCGCCACGCAGGGCACTTGGGGGACATATGTGTCCCCCTGCCCCATGCGATGTCCCCCACCTCGTGGTCGCGATCCCTGCAGCACATTCGACGCGGCCCAACACCACCTAACGAGCAGGTTGGTACGACCTCATGTTTCGTGATGTCATCGCGCCAATTCTGCTGCACAAGGAGCGAGTCACGGCGGATCTCCGCTCGCCTGTGATCAGAGCCCCTGGATCTGTACTACCTTCCCGGGAGTGGATGATCGCGTACGGAAGCCGGATTGGAAGCCGCTCCTGAGGTGGACGGCATGGGTGACGAACGGCGCCGACGCCGCCATGGTCAGCGACGCCCTGCAGCACGTCCTGAAGGCGGAACGGCCAGCGACCGGTGATCCACTGAGGTTTTCTCACCTCGTTCTTCGGTGTGAGGTGGCTGTGTCGAGGACCGTCGGCACGTCTGTGGGACGGGGCGCATGTCTGTGAACTGCGGGATTGGTCTTTTCTTGGTCGGAAGCAGCAGAGCGCACTCACTAAGGCCGGATATGTTACGCGCAAGGGAAAGATTCGGTGAGTAACCCGTGGAGGCGTGATGACCGGTGCGCGATGGTCAATCGCATTTGCGATGAAGATGCGGCTATTGCAGCAGATTCCCTCCTCGAATTGACCTATTGCGAAACGAATGTTGTGTGGCTTGAGGGTTTTCTGTTGCGCCAGGCGAGGGAGCACCCTGATTCGCGAACTCGCGGTCACGTGCATTGGGCATTCTGCTCGCATCAATAGGACAGTTGCAAGCGACTCGGTCTATCGCTCCTTGCGCCAATTTCTGATGGACCCGTGCCTGTCTGCTCGCGCGCTAAACGCGATAAGCGATGTCGACGTGTTCACAGGGCGGCATTGGTCATCCGTCCAGTGGATTATGCTCCAACTTTCGGCAATGCGCGTTCGATTGCGAGCGGGGGACCTTAGGTTTTGGCTAAGTTGATCTGTGGCACCTAGGTTGGTGCCTTTGAACGGCACGATGATGCCGATCCCGGCGCCCTCGTAGCCCTTTCGGTCAGGGTGGGCAGCCCGGCCGCGGCGGCCGGGTACAGGAACGGCAGCACGTGAGTGCGGGCGGCGACGATGTCGCCCGTCGTGCCCGGTTCGATCGGGGCGACCCACTCGGGGTAGCCGTCCGGGCCGGTCAGGACCTGCAGGTTCCCGCCGTGCTGAGCGTGTTTGCCCGACCACCACGGGTCGGCGCTGCTGGAGCCAGGCTCCCCGCCACAAAAGACAGCCATGCCAGCAGAGAAGCAGCGATCCCCTCGGCATCGTCCAGACCCGACGAGGTACCCACCGCCAAGCCGACCACGGTCACCAGCAAAGCGAACACGATCCGAGCGGTGGTCCAACGCGACTCCACCGTCCCGTTCTGTGAGCCTCTGGCCATTCGGCGATAGTGCCACAGCCCGCACAGCGTTACGACCATCTCGGACACCGAGCATTGCCGCAAACACACGGAGGACGACGCCCTCCTACGCGAGGAAGTCGTAGACGTCCTTCACCACCGCCTCATAGGCGCCGTCCACGCCCCGGAACTCGGGGCAGAAGGTGTAGACCTCGTCGTCGAGCAGGAAGCCGACGTCGGCCCATCCACCTGTCCAGACCACGGCTTCGAACACGTCATCGCCCCTTCGCAACGTGAGCCCGAGCGACTCCGGGACGCGCACGCTTGAGCGGTCGAGGGTGATCGGCTGTGGCCACGACGCATGCTCGTCACGCCAAGTCAGCGGGCCGACCGTCGCCCAGCGCTTCCACTCCTCGATGGCCGGTTGGAGCCGGTAGGCAAGGACATCCAGGTCAACCAGGTGCTCCACACGGCACATTCTGCCCGGCCGCGACACCTGGGACCATGCCACATCGGCCCAACCGCTAGGCCTGCCCCATGCTGGGAGGTCCGTCGACATCGTGCGGCTCCACTGGATCCGGGCACGTTGGGCCGTGACGACGCAGGCCTACCGCCAGACCTCACACCGGCCAGTCCTCCCCGATCTCCGCCCGTTCCCTCTCCACCCGCGTCTCCTCCCCCACGTCGCACTCATCCTCCGCGCCGCCAGGTCGATGTCCCGCGCCATCGTCGCCGGTCGTGTCGGCATGCCCCCCTGCGTGCCCCTTCGGGCGGCAATCCGGGACTTCTCACGACCTCAGGTGTCCACGCGACACCACACGCAAAGAGGCCCGGATCCGCGGAATTCCGCAGATCCGGGCCTCTCACCAGGCCGACCGCCCCAGGGCGGCACCACCCGAGATCAGAAGTTGATCATGTGGGTTTGGGGCGCGGGATCGTTGGAATTCTGCGGTTTCTAGTCTAGTGCGGGTGGGGCGTGCCTGCTGCGTGCCACTCCGAACGAGGCACCCCTGGCCCTCCGTGTCCGGGTAAACCGTGGAACCAATGGATGATCGTGGCGGGCGGTGGAATCGGCCCTGTAGTAGGCGGCGCGTTTGGTGCCAGGGCGCGGAACTGCTTGAGCCGGTCGAAGCAGCGATTGACCATGCTGCGGCTCTTGTTGACCTCGCGTTGAAGGCGGGCGGGCAGCCACCCCGGTCGCCCTCGCGCAGCCGGTAGGCGACGTGGTCCTTCTTCTCCGGACTGGTGAACGCGATGCCACGACGGCGCAGGGCGAGACGGGTGAACGGGCTGGAGTCGGACCTGTCGGCCAGGACCCGGTCGGGCCGTTGGCGGGCCCGGCCCGGCCCATCGCGCCCGACCGATACCCGGTCCAACAAGGGCAGCAGTTGCGGGTTGTCCTCGGCCTGTCCGGGGTGAGGATCACGCTCACGGGCAGCCCGCACCCGTCGACCGCGAGGTGGATCTTGGAGGTAAGGCCTCTCCCGCGACCGGCCGATCGCCCTTTACGATCACAGAATCCCACTGGTGCTATAGGAATGCGTGCGTTCCGCAGTCCGATTCGACGGATCAGCACATCAGCGTTCATCCGACCGAAATACGGCGCTAAGCAGGAGTCCGCCGTCCACAGTGGCGGCGACCAAGCGCCGGTACCGCTGGGACCCACTAAAGGTGCGAACTGATGCTGCAGGCCCTTCGTGAATAGTGAGGTGCTGGTCTGCTTTGGCGACCGAGATACGATCAGCCGTCTCTGTCACAATGCACCGGTTACCGGTCACGCCCATCCACAGCGGCTGGTCACCATCACTAGCCCGCGCTAGCGTTCGTCGGCGACTTGAACCGCCTGCCCTGCCGAGCGAGCTCACGCTAGTCTCATCGGCCAGGAGTAGCCGACCCGCCTCCCAAGTGACGTAGCCGCCGCGCTGAACGTCCACGACGGCGGCCTTGCCGCTGGACGGAGCACGCACCCCCACGAGTTCTTTCCGACCCAGGCCATCCTCGATAATCGTGCTTTCAAGAATCTCATACGAACCGTGCGTTGGATAGTTCACCGCGTTGCCCCATCCGATGGTGCTACGGATCGACCGATGCAGAAGACGACTCTCCGGTGCACGATCTTCGGCGTAGACTCTTGCGAAGATAGCGAGGCCTTCTTCGCCGAGAGAGGCACCAACTGCGCCCATCCCGGTGCTCAATGACTCCGTCGGCGCGCTAGTCATCGACTTCACCGCGTCGCGGTCCGACGAGACTTGACCTGTGCTCTCGAGCGGAGCCCAGAAAGTTCCTCGATCCGTCGCAACGAAGATTTGGTTGTAATACACGCGCATGTCAAGGTGCGCAGACGCCTCGATGGCGAATGGAGAGGTCGCCACTGGGGACGACGGCAACTCCAATGACCGCGAGGATGCGTGATCAAATCGCTTCCAAGCACTCTTCGTCTTTGGTGACGCACCAATACCTTTGCTTGAGAACAGGGCATAGGCTGCCACTAGGCCGTCATCACCATGCTCCTCATCCAAGCTTGACGCGATCTGAGAGACGCTGTACGTGATCAAGCATCCTTCGAAGGTCAGCACGAATAGGTGGCCGCGATAAGCAAAAACATCGAGCGCGCGGGGCTCCTCGATAAGCACCGAAATATGATGCATCAGATCTTCCCCCTATCGATCCGCGCTTTGTCTATTTCGGAAATTACGCCAGAATCTCGCCACAGGGTCGTTACTTCAGCCGGAGGGCGATGGGCCAGCTCACGCCGATGGTCTCGAGCCGATACGGGGTATCCATGGCGCTCGTCAGCCGGGTTCGAAGGCCGTGGAAACTTGGCGATACGCTCCTTGTTCGTACCGACCACTGCCAACCCTGCAATTACACCCCAATTGTGGCCGTTGACGCACACCCAGTTCGCTGAGTGAGAAGCGCAAAATACGTGATACTCATCCGTCGGTGGAATGTCCCACTTATTCCTCCCTCCATCAGCATGGGTGCGGTGCTGTGTCATGGAAAGGTACGCTGGCGTGCCGCCGGATGCGTCAAAGCGGAGTCCCGCCGGCGTCTGTCGCGTGGGTGGTGTAGTCACTTAATAGGCCACCAATCTCCCTCGAGCCTAAGAGCGTTATTCAGCGGCTCGGTTCTGGTCATGAGCTGGTGAGGCTCTGGCCTGCGGTGACGCTGCTGCAGGGCAAGGTTCGGTAGATAGCGCAACGGTCCTTGCGTGCGGTTGGATCCAGGTTGTCTACGCCAGGATTCGAACCGTCCGAAGGACCGATGCGCCACCACAGTACCGCCGGGTTGACCGGTGCCCAGACCGCCGAACTGATCGCTCGCTGCTGGCAGGTCCACACCGGCCGGCCCGATGGTGATCGGTACGACTTCACGCTTCCGTTCGGCAGGGCGGTCACGATGGTGCTGATCATCGCCCGGCACAACCTGCCCCAGCAGCTCACAGGAGACCTGTTCGGCATCGCGCAAGCCACCGTCTCGCGGATCTGGCGGTACCTGATCCCGATGATCGGACAGGTCACCGCCCTGGACCGCAAGCATCTGGCCGACGCGCTCGAACGCGGCACCGTGCTGATCGACGGCACGCCGATCCCAACGGGCAACCGCACAGGGACCGGGACCACGAACTACGCCGCCAAGCATCACAAGCAGGCCCTCGGCGTGCAGGTCGCAGCGTTCCGCGACGGCACCCTGGCCGACGTCTCGACACCGGTACCCGGCTCGCGACACGACTCGCGTGCACTGGACGAGGTCGGCTGGGCCGACCAGATCACTGCCGCGCGGGCGAAGCGGGACTGGATCGCCGTCATCGCCGACACCGCCTACGTGAAACACACTCGCCTCACGCCACGGAAGAAGGCCCGAGGCCAGAAACGCCGCTCCAGAGCCGACCGGGAGCACAACCGGCACATCGCCTCCCTACGCGCACCGGTCGAACGGACCATCGGACTGCTCAAGCACTGGAAGATCCTCGCCACCGGCTACCGCGGCCGCCTGACCGAACTCCCAACCCTGATCCACATCATCGTCAACCTCGAGTTCTACCGACAGGCCACGTGAATAGCGCTCTGAGTCAGCGCCTTGTGGTCGCGATCCCTGCAGTGCGCTCCGCGTGAACCACGCCTGGAGCAACGCCGTCCGTGATGCTGCCGCGCCGGGTATGGCGCGGCAGCATCCGATCACATCCGCTCGGGTGCAGCAATGCCGAGCAGTTCAAGCCCCGTGGCCAACGTGCGTCCGGTGACCTGCGCCAGCACCTGCCCGGTGTCCTGATCGAGAGCCTCAAGCACCGCCGTCTGCGACATGGCGCCGGTCTCGCGTCGTCGAACCGCCGGGCTTCTTTGAGCGTCTTCCCGTCGAGCGACACCACCCGCACCAGACTCGGTTTGATCTGCTCACCGCCCCGCCGTCGGTGCGGGTTTCATGTCGCACGCCCAGGCCGAGAGCGTTTCGTCCAACGCGTCCGGGTCCACGTCGCACAACACGCGCCCGAGCGTCGCCAGCGACGGCACGCGCCGGGTCATGAGCCCGAACCCCGCGAACACATACGCGTCGGCATCGCGCACGGTCTCGGCGATCTCGTCGAACGTGGTCGCCTGACACGCCGCCGCGAACACACCCAGCCCCAGCAGTATCGCCAAGTCGTACACCACACCCCGCAGATCCCGCGGATCCGGCACCGCCTCCAATGCCTCCAGCAGCGCCGACACGTCCTGCCTCGCCAACTCCGCCTCCAACCGCGACTGGCCCCAAGACCCGACGATGATGAAGAATGCAGACACAACAGCGGCTTCCGTAGACGATCATGATGTAGGAACCTCGATCATTCCATGAGATCCGCCGCCCTATACCCACCACCAGAAACTTCCATATATAAAGACACCACACCGCGTCAAGCGCCACCAAAGGTGAACAACCTTGCAATCGCCCTGCCGCCAATCCCGCCACTCGCACCTGCTGGAGTATCCAATTGCCCCGGACGCCAGAATGGCAGAAATACCAACAAGAAGTTTCCTCGTTCTTGTCTGAGCTTGGATTTGATACGCGCGTTGACGAAACCATTGGAGGTGCACGCGCACAGCATGATATCGACGTAGCGGCCCGCATAAGGATTGCTGGGTTGGATATCCTTTGGATAGTCGAGTGCAAGGCCTGGGCGCGAAGGGTTCCGAAGGAGAGGATTCTCACCCTCCAGGGAATCGTTGACGACATCGGGGCGGACCGCGGACTTGTTTTTTCCGAGAGCGGATTCCAGGCTGGTGCAATTCGTGCCACACGGAACACGAACATCACTTTGACTGGCCTGGAAGACTTCAGGCTGAACTTTCAAGATGAGATCTCATCGACGAAGGCAAGAATTCTCGACGAGCGAATTTCTCGCCTCTTGCAGGCATTTTCGGCAGTCTGGGATCTAGGGGAATCGGAGCGGCAGGCGACATTTGCTAGATATTCCGGGCCTCCTGGGTTACTCAAAAGTGGCCCCCATGCCGTGGCGAGAGTGACAGCTTGCCTCACTGAAATGCGACAGTCGCTGGAAGACGCACGGTTCGGCCGCTGGCCAGTCGCTTACTTCCCACTGGACCTCGTTGATGGTGAGATTTTTAACGTCAGCGACTGGGATGGCCTGCTATTCATCGTCGAAATGTCCGTAGTTACCTGTGAGCGCATTTATCATCACATGATGACCCCGGAGGCAAGTCCAGTCGATTGGAAGACCCTGCAACCACCAGAGCTGATCAGCTTGCTCAGCGGCATCCGCGGTCGGTAAGGGAAGCCGCCTGGCTCGTGGCGTCCGATGACTCCACCGCTACGAACGCAAGGCTCCTTCGGTAACGGCCGCGCTTTCCCATGGCCAGGAACTCACAGTCAGTAGATCCTCTGCGAACGGAGTGATCCGTACATTCGGTGCCCCGTGATCGATCCTGCAATGGTGTCTATCGCACTCTGAAACTTGACTGTCAGAGGTCCGCCGCACCGAGCTGTCCTGGGAAGACTGTCGCTTCGTACCTCGTCATGTCGACGGCGGGCACGGTCCCGATTGCCTGGAGTTGGCGGAAGATCCTGATGCAGAAGTGGATGAGAGCGCCCTCACCGTCACGTGTGTCGAGTTCGAGCTTTACTTCGTCGCCGACGATCGTGGGCGTGTAGTCGAAGGCGAACTGATCGAGGCATATGCCGATGTTTAAGAAGCCAGGGTCTTCGGCGTCAGCAGGTTGCGTCTCCACAAGCTTGTCGATCGGGCTCGCCAGGTTTTTGCGGGTCGTAAGGAAGCCGCCGATGATGGGCTTCACTCCGATCTCTTCGGGCTTGTAGACCCCGCCCTTGTGCACGACAGACTGCGACGTGCGCTCCAGAGCGCGCACGCTCGCGACCTTCTTGCGCGCGTACTCCAGGTTGGCCGCACTGAAATCAGGCTTCACCTCTAACGCCGCGTAAACACTCTCCGCGGGCACGAACCGGGTTCCGCTCGCGGCGCCGAACCATTGTGGCGAGTAGTGGGTGTCGTAGATCGCCACGTCGATTTGTTCGCTCATATTTCCGTGGTGGTCAACGGCAAAGGCGGGGCCGACCGCATACCTCGTGGGAAGGAAGTCCCTGATGAGGCCGACCCAGTCCGCCTCGCTCTGATCGCCCCGCTCGGTGGGGTGGGAGGTCACGTCCCGGATGGAGAGGAACGACGCCCGAAGCGCTGTTGCCTTGTTGCGAAAGGCGGCGGAAATGTCGAATGGCGGCTTGGTCACGGTGCGATCCTCTCAACGTCGGCAGGCTTGATCGTGGCGCGACTCGGCCAGCATGGCTCGCCGATCAAGCTGTAGGCCTCGACAGCGTGTTCTGACATCACGGCGAGCACGACCAGAGCGACGGAGTGGCGAGCTTGTCTCACGAGCCCGGTGAGGGCATGCCGGTCGGTCGGGCTCGGAGGTTGCGGCGTCGGATGGCTGTGCCACTCGCCAACGTAGCCGACGTTTGGCTCAGAGCTCGTCGCCAAGTACTCATCGAGGACTTGCTGCGCGGGCGTGTGGCGGCGCTCGTAGTGTGTATGACCTGCTCGATGGTCGGGAACGGCCAGGAGACCCCGCACGACGGCGATACCGTCTCCTTCCCACCAGCCGACCAGGATCCCGCCGCTCTCATGAGGCGCCGCATCAAGCGCAATCGCCTCGCCCCGGTGGAACGCGTTCTCTTCGATGCGGACCTCGGGCGCGTTGCCGCGATCAGCGGTAATCACGAATGGTCCCCGCAGCAGAAAGCGGTGATCCCGTCAGCAGTCCGATCGCGTGACGCGTGGCGATTGAGGCGGCCTCGTAGACGGCGAAGGCTGAGGTTTGCGAGACGGGATCGCCGCAACCCGCCTCGAATCTCAGGTCCTCACGAGCCGCCGGTGGATTGAGTCCCGTAGGCGGGATCGGATCGCCTCGCAGGGGCGGAATTACATCAACTCGGACGACGCGGCCCTCCTCTTGCAGGCAGACCGATATCAGGTGGTGCCCTCCAGCGGTCGCAGCGATGGCGAGCAACTGTGTCACTTCGCCCGATGCCGATGCGTCGATGACCAGGTCGTGGTCGACGAACGTCCCGAGCACTTCGCTAGGTAACGGGACGCCGTCCGGGACGCTCGTGACTGTTGTCGAGTTGTGCGGCCGCGCTTCGATCGTCCGCCTTACAGCCTCTGGCTTGGGTAGACCGACAGAGTCGACGCCGGCGAGGTGCCGGATGAGATTTCCGGGCTTGACGATGTCGGGGTCGTAGGCGGTGATTGCGCCGACACCAGCGCGCGCGAGTAGGTCACATACGAATGACCCGATAGCACCAACGCCGACGACCGCAACGTGCGACTCTCCGAGGGCTTCGGAGTCGGCACCGGCCCGTAGTCTCAGCGTCGCTGGCGCGTCGCTGGCGCTACGGACCGACGCCAGGCCGATTCCGCCGGACGTGTCCCTCCAGATCGACAGCACGACCGCCGCACCCACCCCGCCCCGGACATACCTGACTATGAGGTAGCTGAACCGGCCGTCAGCAACGGCCTTCTCAATGAGGCGGACGTCAGCGGCAGGGATAGCCACTGTGAGGTCGCCCCAGCTGGCTGGAGGTGTCGCGGGCTCTCCGATGTCCGTGACGTACCCGAAGGCGCGGTTCTTCCCGACGCGCTTCCCCGCCGGGATCGATCCGGGACCCACTACTCGGGTGAGATGGGCGAGGCGGCGCAGTTGAATGAACTTGTTGTTGAGTTCGTCGAGGTCTCCGTAGACCACGAGCGGCTCGGCGGCTTGCTCGAAGTAGCGCTCGAGGTCCAAGTCTGGAAAGTCACCGGGCCACCCTGAGGTGGACTCGGTGATCCAACGTTCCACCAAAGCGAGGAAGTCCCCGACATCCAGCCAGGGCAGATCATCTCGACCGTCGGAAGGATAAAGGCACATCGCTCCGTCGCGCTCACGGTGCCACGAGCGCTGGAAGTCTGCCGGCGGCAAGACACGCGGGGGCGTAAACGGGAAGCCGTCGGGCAGGGTGATCTCGACCCGGAGGGCATCGTCGTCCGACCCCACTGTGCCGTCGAGAATCCGCCCGTCGGCTCGGAAGCCGCGGCGCTCCAACTCTTCGACGAACCGGAACGTGCCCGCCTCGATCTCCTCTTCCCACTGGCTCATCCGAACCGGCGGTCTCCTGCGGGAACCCTGGAAGATCCTGGAGTGATCAGGGCTGCCGATGCTGAAGCCTCCTTGACCCCGTCCTCGTTGTAGCCGGGCGGCATCGGAAAGACGACGTCGTCATCCCCGTTCTCACCGAGCAACTCGCGGAACTTCACCGCGGCCTTGCCGGAGTCCTCCTCGACGTACGCTTGACGCGCTGTGGTCGCGGCCGCTCGGAACTTGTCGCGCGCCGTCTCCCACTGGTTATCGGTGGCCCGGAAGGACAGGGTCCTGCCCGGCATTGTGTGGTCGGGAAGTTCCTTGCCCCAGCTGACCTTGTCGTCGAGGTAGTCGGCAATGGCCTCGAGAGCGGTCACGTACCCGAGCGTGAGGTTCTTCTTGCTCACTTGGTTGTTCACGCACGCGTCGTAGAGCGCCAGTTCGGCGAAGAGTCCACCGGGTCGCTTGCCGAGGATCGTGCGCCTGGTCTGGCGAACGAGCTTGACGAGCGGGACGTAGTCGTCGGCGAAGGCATCGTTCATGGCCGTCTTGAGCGCAGTCTGCTTCTCGGGGTTGGTGGTTTGCCAGCCGCCATCGCGGGTCGGGATCTCCCAGTAGCCGTCGGAGCGCTTGCGAGCGGGGACTGCATCGACGTGGAGACCGTCGTACTCGGGGAAGTCGATCGTGACCGACCGCGCCTGGCGCTTGACACGCGGCTCGTCGTCGTCGTCGACGCTGAACACGGCGTCGAGCACCTTGTAGAACTGGTCGAGGACGGTGTCACCAGCCACGTCGTCGCCGATGTCGTCCATGCGGCAGAAGACGTCGACGTCGGTGATCCGCCGGATGGAGACGGCGCGCTTGTAGGAGCCGATGAGTACGGGGTTGAGACCCCACTCCTTGAGCTCGTCCGCACTGGTGAGTGCGGCACGGACCGCCTTGTGCGCCTCGGGCGCGTTCGCTTTGTCGTCGACCGACGGCTCGATCAACTCCAGAGCCTTGCTGAACTGAGTACTGAGAATGGCCACCATCCGCTCCCCTCGAGATCCCGCCCGTCCGCTGGCTGCTGACTGCAAGACCGAGTTCGACGGAACTACGACGTTCCAAGCACGCTACTCCGACCCTCTGACACTCAGCCCCTGCGACCCGCAATGCGCAACATGTTCCATAGCAGGCGCAACCACAGGCACAGCGAGTGTCGGATCGTCGGCTGCCCCGGGGGGCGGGACTCCCAGGAGCGACCGTGCCCTGCCTGCGTGAGCTTTGCCAGGGCCAGCACCGCCGCACCTGTCTCGTGATCGAGGTACGCGGCTCCGGCATCGTGGACGAGGCTCTCGAAGGAGAACCGCCCCTCCACGATGTCGTCCAGCAGGTCCAGCGCGGTGTCGTCCTCGAACGCACCCCTTTCACGTGTCCGTAAAGACGCTGCGTCGCCGAATCGCAGATGTCACCATCGTCGCTACCGAGTCGGCCGGCGCATCCGGGTCGATCTCGATGAACTGACACCGAGCCTTGTCGGCGCGATCCATCAGCGCGTTCCGTGTGAACCCCCGACCGGTCGCGGCTGCGCGCACCTTGCGACTACAGCGGCTGGACCTCCTCGCGAGGAAGGTCCAGCCACTCGAGCATCAAGCAGCCCTGTCCCTTTCGAGCTTCGCGCGCTCCTTCTCGAGCTGCATCTCCTCCCCCACCGTCGCACTCATCCGCGCCGCCAGATCGATGTCCCGCGCCATCGTCGCCTTCTGATACCGCAGCACCACGGCCACATCGGCATGTCCCCCTCGCCGCATCAGCTCGGCGAGTGTGGCACCCTCCTGCGCGAACCGCGTCAGCCCGGTATGCCGCAGGTCGTGGAACCGGTAGCCGTCCGGCAGCCCGGCCACCTCCTCCCGGGCCACCGTCCACACCCCGTTCCACCGGGACGCCGACAGATGCTCCCCACCCCGCTCCCGACCCGGCACCACCGGCGCCATCCGCCCCGACCCCACCCGCTCGTCCAGGTGCTCCCGCAGCCGCTCGATCATGAGCGGCGGAACCGACATGGACCGAACGGCGTTGTCCGACTTCGGGTCCGCGAGCTTCCCCGTGGTCCCGTTCTTCTGCCGCCGCACGTACAGCGTCGCCGCCGTCCGATCACCGTTCCAGACGATGTCCCGCCGCTGCAGCCCCAGCACCTCCCCGCGCCGCAACTGACACCACGCCGCGAATAGCACCGCGATCCGCCACGGCTGCGGCACCGCCCGGTACAGCGCATCGACCCGGGCGGGCGTCGCGACGTCATCCTCCGGCGTGTGCGCGTCATCGTGCCGCACGGACTTGCGGGCGGGCGTCATCACGTCGGGCATCGTGGCCAGGAGTCCGTCCTTGACCGCCGCCCGCAGGATCATCTTGAGCGTGTCCACGACGTCGCCGGCGATCCCGTTGCGCCCCGCGCCCGGCTTGAGCACCGAGGGCAGCGCGGTGAGATCAGCCGCGAGCGCCCGCACCCTGGCGGTGTCGATGTCGCGGACCTTGACGTCGCCGAGCGGTTCGAGGAGGTAGTTGTTGATGCGCCCCCGGTAGGACGTCACCGTTCCGGGCCGACGACGTCGGCCTCCCTTGCCGGGCTCGTGCGCGATGCGCTGGAGCCACTGCTCGGCGTAGTCGCGGAACGTGACGTCCCGGAGCGCCGCCGCTTCGGCCTCGGCCCGACGCCGCCGAACGGCCTCGGTCGGAGGCTCCCACCGCCCGGAGGCGATCGTCTCGTGCATCCGGTTCAGCCATGCCCGGGCGTCGGTCTTGGTGAGGAAGGTCAGCGGCTTGTCGTCCTCGGTCCGGGCCGAGTAGGTCTTCTCGTCCGGCCCGGTGTAGCGCGCCTGCCATCGCTTCGAGGGCAGCTTGCGCAGCCTGCCCCAGGCTTCGCGTTTCTGTGGCTGTGCCGTCGTGTTCTTCGTGGTCATCGTGGGTCCTCCTGGTCGTGTCGGCGTGCCCCCTGCGTGCCCCTAGGGGCGGCAATCCGGGACTCCTCACGACCTCAGGTGTCCACGTGACACCAGACGCAAAGAGGCCCGGACCCGCGGAATTCCGCGGATCCGGGCCCCTCACCAGGCCGACCGCCCAAGAGCGGCCAATCCATCAACTAAAAGTTGATCATGTGCCCCGCCAGCCCATGAATGGACTCCTGCACCGACTCCGACAGCGTCGGGTGCGTGTGCACGTTCCGCGCCACCTCGTCGGCGGTCAGGTCCCACTTCTGCGCCAGCGTGAGCTCCGGCAGCAACTCGGACACGTCGGGCCCGATGAGGTGCCCGCCGAGCAGCTCGTTGTACTTGGCGTCGGCTACGAGCTTCACGAAGCCCGTCGTGTCGCCGAGCCCGTGCGCCTTGCCGTTGGCCATGGTCGGGAAGGACGCGACCTTCACGTCGTAGCCCTCGTCCTTGGCCTGCTGCTCGGTGAGCCCGAACGACGCCACCTGCGGCGAGCAGAACGTGGCGCGCGGCATCATCCGGTAGTCGCCCAGCGTCTGCGTCTCGGCGCCGGCGATGGTCTCGGAGGCGACGACGCCCTGCGCCTCGGCCACGTGCGCGAGCATGAGCTTCGCGGTCACGTCACCGATCGCGTAGATGTGCGGCACGTTGGTGCGCATGTGGTCGTCGATGTCGATGGCGCCGCGGTCGGTGAGTGCCACGCCGGTGTTCTCCAGCCCGAAGCCCTCGACGTTGGGCGCGAAGCCGACGGCCATGAGCACCTTGTCGACCGTGAGCTCGCCCGGCTTGTCGTCCTTCACGCCCTTGTAGGAGACCTGGACGGAGGAGCCGTTGTCCTTGACGGTCTGCACGGCGGTGGAGGTCAGGATCTTCACGCCGAGCTTCTTGTACTGCTTGGCGATCTCCTTGGAGACGTCCGCGTCCTCGTTCGGCAGCGCCCGGTCGAGGTACTCGATGATCGTGACGTCCACGCCGTAGTTCTTCAGGACGTACCCGAACTCCATGCCGATGGCGCCGGCGCCGACGATGGCGATCGACTTCGGCAGTTCACGGGTCATGATCTGCTTCTCGTAGGTGACGACGTTGTCGCTGAGCTCGACCCCCGGCAGCAGCTTGACCTTCGAACCGGTCGCGATGATCACGTTGTCGAACGTGACGCGCTCGGTGCCGCCCTTGTTGAGCGTGACGTCGATGGTGTTCGCGTCCACGAACGAACCCCGGCCGTCGTACTCGGTGATCTTGTTCTTCTTCATCAGGAAGTGGACGCCCTTGACGCGCCCGTCCGCGACCGTGCGCGAGCGCTCCCAGGCCTTGCCGAAGTCGAACGAGACGTCGCCCGACATCCCGAACAGATCCTTGTCATGCGTGAAGATGTGCGCCAGCTCCGCGTTCCGCAGGAGGGCCTTGGAGGGGATGCAGCCCACGTTGAGGCAGACACCACCCCAGTACTTCTCCTCGATGATCGCAACGGACTTGCCGAGCTGCGCCGCACGGATCGCGGCGACGTAGCCGCCAGGGCCAGCTCCGAGGAGAACGACGTCGTAGTGGGAAGCCATGGCCCCCAGCCTATGGCCAGAGCGGCGATGCCGTGGCGTGACGTCCGTCATGAACCACCACCATGGACGACGACGGCCGTCGTGGCGAGGTCGGTCCCGTCCGGCTCAGTGGGCGACGCGGAAGCCCGACTCGCCACGCGGCTCGAGATCCGCGATCTCGGCGCCCGTCACCAGGGCCGCCGTCGGCCCCTCGCGCAGGACGGCGACCAGCGCCTCGACCGCGTCCGGCTCGCCCTCGACCTCCGCCTCGACGCTGCCGCCCGGGGTGTTCCGCACGAACCCGGCGACGGGCAGCCGCCGGGCGGCCTGCACCACGGTGGCGCGGAAGCCGACGCCCTGGACCCTGCCGTGCACGGTCACCCGAACCCGCTGAACCATGCCGCCAGGATAGGGCCGGTGAAAAAGCGTGGCGCCGTCGTGCACCACGCGTCCTAGGGTGGGCCGATGACGTCGGTTCAACACTTCCAGGTCACGTTCGACTGCGCGGAGCCCGAGCGCCTCGCGCGCTTCTGGTGCGAGGTGCTGGGGTACGTCGTCCCACCGCCACCGGAGGGGTTCGCCACCTGGGAGGACTACACGCGGTCGCTGCAGCCCGAGGACCGCGACGCGGCGTTCGCGTGCGTCGATCCCACCGGCGTGGGCCCGCGGCTGTACTTCCAGCGCGTGCCGGAGGGCAAGGTGGTCAAGAACAGGGTGCACCTCGATGTGCGGCGCGGCGCCGGGCTCGTGGGCGAGGAACGCATCGCGACGCTCGAGGCCGAGTGCGAGCGACTTCTCGCGCTGGGCGCGTCACACGTGCTGACGCAGTACGCCGACGAGGAGAACGAGTCCTGCATCACGATGCAGGACATCGAGGGCAACGAGTTCTGCCTCGACTAGGCACTCCGCCTCGACCGGTAGCGATGCGGTCGGACCGAGGACCGACCGCGCCCCCTACGCCACCAGCAGCGTGATCACCGTGATCGCCGGGACCGAGCCGATCGTCGTCACGAAGATGGCGTCCCGGGCGAGCAGTTCGGCCCGGCCGAAACGGGTCGCGTGGACGAAGATGTTCTGCGCGCTCGGGAGCGCGGCGGTGACCGTGAGGGCGAGCAGCGCGACGTCGTCGACCCCGAGGAGGCGGCCCGCGGCGTAGGCGCCGAGCGGCTGGACGACGAGCTTGAGGAACGTGACGAATCCCAGTTCGACGGCCGGCACACCGCGGCCCGGCATCGGCCCGAGCCGCAGGGAGATGCCGTACGCGATGAGGACACCCGGCACCGCGAGCCCGCCGATGAGCCCCACGGGTTCCATCACGAGATCCGGCACGCGCAGGCCGGTCAGGGAGATCGCCAGGCCGAGCAGGGTGGCGACGGTGAGCGGGTTGGTGAACGGCAGCCGAGCCGCCCGCCAGAACGCCTCGGCGCGGGTGCGGCGGGCGCCCTCCCGGCCGGCGTCGAGCACCATGAGCGCGATCGGCTGGAGCACGCCGAGCTGGAGCAGCAGCATCGGGGCGATGAGCGCGGCGTCACCCAGCACGTACGCGGCGACGGGGAGGCCCAGGTTTCCCGCGTTGCAGTACGCGGAGCACATCGCGCCGATCGCCGTCTCGTCGGGGCGGCGGCGCTGCACCAGCGTCGCGACGAGGATGTACGGGATCGCGGCCACCGCGACCCCGGCGGCCGTCGCGACGAGGTTGCGCGACAGGAATCCCGCGACGTCGGTCTCGGACATCACCACGAACAGCAGGCACGGGCTCGCCACGAAGAACGAGAGCCGGGTCAGGACCGTCTGCGCACGCTCGTCCAGCAGCTTCACCGCGGCGATCCCGTAGCCGACGGCGATCACGGCGGCGATGGTGGTGAACCCGAGCAGGACGTCGTGCACGTGGCAAGCGTATTCCGCCGCCCGGCGCCACCACGGACCGTCTCACCCGGCGGCGCGGGGCCCGGCGGCCACAGCGCCCGGCTCGCCGGGCGGCTCCACACACCTCAGATCGACGGCGGCCCCTGGCGGACCTTCTTCAGCAGGAACTCCGGCGTGACGCTGTCCGGGTCCCACCAGGACTCGACCCACCAGGTGGCGCCCGCCTCCTGCATGGCCTGCGCCTGCTCGACGGCCTTCGCGGGGTCGTCCGACAGCTTGCCCTGAGCGACGACGTCGAACGGGCGGCGTGCGTCACGCTCGGCCCACGCCGGCTGCGAGCGCAGCCAGTTCACGAGTGGGGCGACGGAATCGGGCCCCGGCTCGTCCGCCGAGCCGCGGTTCTGGGTGACGATCCCGTCCCAGCGCAGCGTGCGGGCGAGGTTGCGGACGGGCGGCCGCGCCGGGTCCCAGACGCCGACCGGCCACACCGGGATCCGGCCGTTGACGGGCGGCTCGGGAAAGACCATCTCGCCCACCTCGGTGCGACTGCCGGCGAACTCGAAGGGTTCGCCCTTCCACGACTCGCCGAGGTAGACCAGGGTGTCGTCGAGCAGTTCGGCGCGTTCCTTGAGGCCCGTCGCCTGGCCGGGGACGGACCGGAAGCCGCCGTCGTCCAGGACGCCGACGCCGACGGGCAGGACGAGGCGACCGCCGGACAGGTGGTCGACGGTGAGCGCGCGCTGCGCGAACTCCCACGGCCGGTGGCGCGGCAGGGCGAAGACCATCGCGCCGA
This sequence comes from Myceligenerans xiligouense, assembly GCF_003814695.1. Lineage (GTDB taxonomy): Bacteria > Actinomycetota > Actinomycetes > Actinomycetales > Cellulomonadaceae > Myceligenerans > Myceligenerans xiligouense. The sequence goes on along the minus strand of NZ_RKQZ01000001.1, from coordinate 1,082,181 downwards.
GCGTGATCCGCTCGGTGACGGCGGCCACCGCCGAGAGCAGGGAGAACGGGTCCCAGGTGGGGCCGAAGGCTCCCATGCTGACGGCATCCCAGGTGAAGAAGCCGTCCCAGCCGTGCTCCTCGCACTCGCGCGCGAGCGCGACGTGCTGCTCAGGTGTGCCGAAACTGCCGATGAACCCGAACTTCATGCCGCAACCTCCGAGTGGTGGGACGTGACCGCTGCCTCGTCCGCCACGTTACGCCGGGACACTGACACGACTACTGTGGGACCCCGTGACCAGCCCTGAAGACACCACCCGCAGCGCCCGTCCCGTCGTCGAGATGTGGACCGACGGCGCCTGCAAGGGGAACCCCGGCATCGGCGGCTGGGGCGCGCTCCTGCGCTCGGGAACGCACGAGAGGGAGATCTTCGGCGGCGATCCGGCCACCACGAACAACCGCATGGAGCTGACCGCCGTGGTCGAGGCGCTGCGTGCGCTGAAGAGCCCCAGCGACGTGACGATCCACGTCGACTCGTCCTACGTGATGAACGGGATGAAGTCCTGGATCGCGGGCTGGAAGCGCAACGGCTGGCGCACGGCCTCGAAGCAGCCCGTGAAGAACGTGGACCTGTGGCAGGCGCTCGACGCCGAGGTCGCCGAGCACTCGGTGCGCTGGGTCTGGGTCAAGGGCCACGCCGGCGACCCGGGCAACGAACGCGCCGACGCCCTGGCGAACAAGGGCGTCGACGCCGTGCGCTGACCCGGGCCGCGCCCGGGGGAACCGGCAGACGTCAGACCGGGCGGGCCGGCTCCACCGTCTCGGTCGGCCAGTGCTTGGCCGGGAGCGTCTTCGGGCGCCAGGTCGCGCGGGTCTCCTCGAACGCCGTGATCTCGTCGGCGTGCTGGAGGGTGAGGCCGATGTCGTCCAGGCCCTCCATGAGCCGCCAGCGCGTGTAGTCGTCGATCTGGAAGGGCACGGTGACGTCGTCGGCGGTCGCGGTGCGCGCCTCCAGGTCCACGGTGACCTCGGTGCCGGGCTTCGTCTCCAGCACCTTCCAGAGGATCTCGATGTCCTCCTGCGCGACGATGGCCGCGAGCAGCCCCTGCTTGCCCGAGTTGCCGCGGAAGATGTCGGCGAACCGGCTGGACAGCACCACGCGGAAGCCGTAGTCCTTCAGCGCCCAGACGGCGTGCTCGCGCGAGGAGCCGGTGCCGAAGTCAGGACCGGCCACGAGCACGGAGCCGGCCGAGTAGGCGTCCTGGTTGAGCACGAACGCCGGGTCGCCCCGCCAGGCGGCGAACAGCGCGTCCTCGAAGCCGGTGCGGGTGACCCGCTTGAGGTACACGGCGGGGATGATCTGGTCGGTGTCGACGTTGCTGCGGCGCAGCGGCACGCCGACGCCCGTGTGGGTGGTGAACTTCTCCATGGTGATCTCCTGGGTTCGCGGCGGGCAGCGGGTCAGCGCGCCCCGGCCGGCACGGGCATCGGCAGGTCGACGACGGTCTCGGTGATCGGCGGGGCGCCCACACCGTCCAGCGGCGAGCCGTCGAAGGTGGTCAGGTCGATGTCCTCGGCGAGGTTCAGGTCCGCGACCGACGACAGCGTCCCGCGGATCGCGGTCGCCGCCGCGACGAGCGGTGAGACGAGGTGCGTGCGCCCGCCCTTGCCCTGCCTGCCCTCGAAGTTGCGGTTCGACGTCGACGCCGACCGCTCCCCCGGCGCGAGCTGGTCCGGGTTCATGCCCAGGCACATCGAGCACCCGGCGTTGCGCCACTCGGCGCCGAAGTCCTTGAAGATCTCGTCCAGGCCCTCGGCCTCGGCCTGCAGACGCACGCGCGCGGAGGCCGGGACCACGAGGACCCGCACGTCGTCGGCCTTCTTGCGACCCTTGACCACCTTGGCGACGGACCGCAGGTCCTCGATGCGCCCGTTGGTGCAGGAGCCGATGAACACGGTGTCGACCTTCACGTCCCGCAGCGGTGTGCCGGGCTCCAGGCCCATGTACTCGAGACTGCGCTCGGCGGCGACACGCTCGGACTCGTCGGCGATCTGCGCCGGGACCGGCACCGAGGCCGAGATCGGCAGGCCCTGCCCCGGGTTGGTGCCCCAGGTGACGAAGGGCTCCAGGTCGGCGGCCTCCAGGACCACCTCGGCGTCGAACTCGGCGTCGTCGTCGGACTTCAGCGTCTTCCAGTACTCGACGGCGGCGTCCCAGTCGGCGCCCTCCGGGGCGTGCGGGCGGCCCTTGAGGTACTCGAAGGTGGTCTCGTCCGGCGCGATCATGCCGGCGCGCGCGCCGGCCTCGATGGACATGTTGCAGATCGTCATCCGCGCTTCCATCGACAGCTTGCGGATCGCCTCGCCGCGGTACTCCAGGACGTAGCCCTGCCCGCCACCGGTGCCGATCTTGGCGATGACCGCCAGGATGATGTCCTTGCTGGTGGTGCCCGGCGGCAGCGCCCCGTTGACGGTGATCGCCATCGTCTTGAACGGTGTCAGCGGGAGCGTCTGGGTGGCGAGCACGTGCTCCACCTCGGAGGTGCCGATGCCGAACGCGAGGCCGCCGAACGCGCCGTGCGTGGAGGTGTGCGAGTCACCGCAGACCACCGTGAGACCCGGCATCGTCAGGCCGAGCTGGGGCCCCACCTGGTGGACGATGCCCTGGTCCGCGTCGCCGAGGCTGTGCAGCCGCACGCCGAACTCGCGCGCGTTGGCGCGCAGGGTGTCGATCTGTGTGCGACTGGTCACATCCGCGATCGGCTGGTCGATGTCCAGCGTCGGGGTGTTGTGGTCCTCGGTGGCGATGGTGAGGTCCGGGCGGCGGACGGGTCGCCCGGCCAGCCGGAGCCCCTCGAACGCCTGCGGACTCGTCACCTCGTGGACGAGGTGCAGATCGATGTACAGCAGGTCGGGCTCGCCCCCGGTGCCGCGTCGCACCAGGTGCGCCTCCCAGACCTTCTCCGCCAGCGTGCCGGCCATTGCGGGTCGCCTCCTCGTCACTTCCAGTTTCGCCCTGCGTCAGTACTCGATCTACTTTGCCGACTTGCTATCTCACGCCCTGAGACGGCAATATCGAGGTATGGACGATACTAGCGGAGTCGGCGTGCTGGACAAGGCCGCGTCCGTCCTCGGGGCTCTCGAGGCCGGTCCGGCAACTCTGGCACAGCTCGTGAACTCGACGGGACTGGCCCGTCCGACCGCGCACCGCCTGGCGGTCGCGCTCGAGCACCACCGCATGGTCGCACGTGACATGCAGGGCCGCTTCGTGCTCGGTCCGCGCCTCAACGAACTGGCCACGGCCGCGGGCGAGGACCGGCTGCTCGCGGCCGCGAACCCGGTGCTCATCGCCTTGCGCGACCACACCGGTGAGAGCGCGCAACTCTACCGCCGCCAGGCGGACCAGCGGGTCTGCGTCGCCGCGGCGGAACGCCCGGTGGGCCTGCGCGACTCCATCCCCGTGGGCGCCACGCTCACGATGCACGCCGGCTCCGCGGCGCAGATCCTGCTCGCCTGGGAGGAGCCGGACCGCCTGCACCGCGGCCTGCGCGAGGCGGTCTTCACCGCCACGATCCTGTCGGGTGTCCGACGGCGCGGCTGGGCGCAGTCGGTCTCGGAACGTGAACTGGGCGTGGCGTCCGTCTCCGCCCCCGTGCGCGGGCCGTCAGGTCGCGTGGTGGCCGCAGTGAGTGTGTCCGGGCCGGTGGAGCGGCTGTCGCGGCAGCCCGGCCGGCTGCACTCGGCCGCCGTGGTCGCCGCGGCGAACAAGCTCACCGAGGTGCTGCACCGCTCGGGCGAGTGACCGGCGGGCCGAACGGCGATTTCTTTACCAAACCTTCGCGCCACGCCGAGGATGGTGACCCCGCGAGCCGGACCCGGAAAGTACGCTTTGACGCGACGTGTGCTCCAGGCCCGCACGCGCGTCGTCGTCGTGAGGAAGACAGATGTCGCCGAAACTGAGGCTCGTCCTCATCTGGTTGGCGGTGATCGCCGTCGTGTCCATGATCATCAGCGACCCCAGCGGGTCGGCGGACTTCGTCCTGGCGATCTGGGACATGATCTGGGGCGCCGTCCTGGCGATCGCCACGTTCTTCGAGGAGCTGTTCACGGGAATACTGGCCGGGTGACCCCTGCGTGACCGAGACCGAGGACTTTCTCCGTCGGCACAGGAGGCTGCGCAAGTACATCCTGGGCGGCGAGGAGATCGTCTTCGCGACGCACCGGCACTGGGTCCGGCTGTGGGAGCCGGTGCTGACGGCGCTCGGTTCGTTCGTGGTACTCGTGCTGGTGTTCCTCGCGGCGAGCAGCGAGATGCGCGACGTCCTCGTGTGGCTGTTCTGGGGCTGGGCGCTCGTGCTGGGGCGCCTGGGGTGGAGGTACCTGGAGTGGCGTCATGACTGGCTGCTGCTGACGAACCTGCGGCTCATGACGGTGACGGGGTTCGTGGTGCAGTCGGTGGCGACCATGCCGCGCGACAAGGTGACGGACCTGGGCTACAAACAGGACTTCATGGGCCAGCTCATCGGCTACGGCACCTTCCACTTCGAGTCGGCGGGCCAGGACCAGACGCTGAGCACGGAGGAGTACATCCCCAGCTCGGACGCCCTGTACCGCACCCTCATGACGAGCCTGTTCCACCCGGACGCGGACCCGAAGCCGGCCACGAGGCCCCCGTCGATCGTCCCCCGGCAACGGGACGACCCCGAGGACGCCACCACCCCGGACGAGACTCCGACCACGCCACCCCGCTCCACCCCACGAACCCAGCAGATCAAGATCCGCCCGTCCCACCCCGAGGACTAACCAGCCCCACCGCCCCGCCCGTCCGCGACCACGCCATCTTCCTCGGTCGCTCAGCAACTGACGGGCACCGGCAACAACGGACACCCCGGCCAGGACAGACCCAAGAACGTCACACCCCCACAGCCAACAAGAACCCCAGCCACACCAAACCCCACACCCCCCACCCAGGCCACCACGGCAGGGGGGAAAGGGGCGAAGCCCCAGCCCGGGGTCCGGGGGCGAGCCCCCGGGGCGGGGCGTGGGGGCTCCGCCCCCACAAAAAACAAAGAGACGGAGCAGGTTCGGCAAGCCGAACACACTCCGCCCATCCGTCTCGTACCCCCAGCGGGATTTGAACCCGCGTTACCGCCGTGAGAGGGCGGCGTCCTAGGCCGCTAGACGATGGGGGCCTGGAACTTCAGCACCGGCCGGAGCCGGTGGTTCTGCGTACCCCCAGCGGGATTTGAACCCGCGTTACCGCCGTGAGAGGGCGGCGTCCTAGGCCGCTAGACGATGGGGGCCTGAGACTACTTCTGTACTGCGCTGGGGTACCAGGACTCGAACCTAGACTAAGTGGACCAGAACCACTCGTGCTGCCAATTACACCATACCCCAAGGGGGTTTCCGTTCCTCCATCGGAGGACGTCACCGAGGGAAAACACTACCCGAGAGTCGCCGACCTGCCAAAGTGGATCAGGGTGCGGTACATCACGCCGGCGTGGACGAGTATTCCCGGCCCCCGGAGAGCGCGGCGGGCAGCTCGTCGAGCCCGGTGATGACGGGCACCCCGGACGCGCGCATCGCGTCGTGATCCTCCGTCTCGTGTAGCCGCTTCCGCACGCCGTGCCGGGCCAGCCACACACCGAGCAGGCCGGCGTCCCGGGCTGCCGTCGCGTCCACGAACGGCTCGTCGCCCACGTAGGCGGTCCGGGCCGGGTCCGTCCCCAGCAGCCGCGCCCCCTCGGTGAAGACCCGCGGGTCAGGCTTGCCGAACCCGAGCGTGTCGACCCCTACCAGCACGGGCAGGGCGGACAGCCCCACGGCCGCCAGCTTGCGCTCCTGCAGCTCCACGGACGCGTTCGTCACGACCCCCACCCGCAGCCCGGCCTCACGTGCCGCCGCGAGCGCGGGAGCGGCGTCGTCGAACGGGGTCCAGGAGTCCTCGAAGGTGCCCCAGAACAGGCCGTCCCACTCGTCGAAGATCTCCTCGGTGACGGGTTCGCCGCCGAAGGTCTCGTGCAGCAACGCCGCGCGGTGACGGCGCTGCGTACGGTGGTCGGTCTCGCCGAGGGTGTACCGGCGGTACCAGCCGGCCGGGTCCGACCGCCAGTGGTGGAGCATCTCGTCGAGGTGTTCCGCGCTGGTGGCGGGCAGGTACCGCTCCCGTACCGCGTCCAGCGCGCGGGCGAAGGCACCGCGGGTGTCGACGAGGGTGTCGTCGACGTCGAACAGGACACCGTCCACCAGCCACTCCTTCTTCTCGGTCTTCTTCTCGGTCATGCGGACGCCGTCCGCCCGGTCAGTCGCTGCGCCTTGCGCCAGCGGGCGAAGGCCAGCAGGGCGGCGCCGGAGACGGCGGTCCCCGTCATGCTGAGCACGCCGGACAGCGCGCTCACCTCGGTGATGAGCATCGTCTCGGCCATGGTGCCGGTGGCGATCGCGGCGCCGAACGCGAACAGGTTGTTCACCACGTGCAGCGCGATGGCGCACTCCAGGCCGCCCGTGCGCCAGACCAGCACGCTCGCCACCACGCCGAAGAAGAACCGGTCCGCGAACAGCCAGGGGTTCTGCAGCCCGTGCGCGAGCGCGAACAGCGTGGCCGAGAGCAGCATGGGAAGCAGGACGGCGAGCCATGCCGGCCGGCACCAGGCCCCCACCACCTGCTGGAGCCAGCCGCGGAAGAAGTACTCCTCCCCCGTGGCCTGCAGGGGCGTGGTCAGCAGGATCACCAGCGCGACCAGCGGCCAGCCCGCGGCGGGGTCGATCGTGAGCTGCTCGCTCGACGTCGGCGCGAACCACTGCAGCACGAACCCGAGCGGCACCAGCACGAGGACCGACACACCCGCCGCGCCGAGCAGCAGCCCCCAGCGCAGCCGCCCGATCACCGAGGAGACCAGCCCGGGCCGCCCCGTGGCGACCAGGGCCGCCAGCAGCGCGATCGGGATCGGGATGGCGAGGGAGATGTTGGTCGCCAGCAGCCCGAGCGGCGTGGTCAGCCACTCCGTGTCCAGGGCGGCGTCCTCGAACCGGGTGACGAACCCCGCCGGGTCGTTCGCGAGGACCGCCCCGAGCTGCGCGAAGGCGGACCAGAGGAAGAACACCCCGGCCCCGGCGATCATCACACCGACCGTGAGCAGCGGCCGCCACCAGCGGTACCCCGGGCCGCGCCATGCCTGCGGGTAGGGACGGAGCTCCGTCATGCGGCGAGCCGCTCGATCGCGGCGTCCAGGCGGGCCAGGGCGCGATCGCGCCCGAGCACCTCGAGCGACTCGAACAGCGGCAGCCCGATGCGGCGGCCGGTGACGGCCACCCGCACCGGTGCCTGCGCCTTGCCGAGCTTGAGGCCGTGCTTCTCGCCGACGGCGGTCACCGTCTCCTTGAGCGCGTCCGCCTCCCAGGCCGCGCCCGCGAGCGCCGCCCGCATGTCGGCGAGCAGGGTGGCCGGGTCGCCCTTCATGGCCTTGTTCCACGAGTCCTCGTCGATGGCGGGCTCGTCGAGGAACAGGAAGTCGACGTTGTCGGTGATCTCGCTCAGCAGGGCGACGCGGGTCTGGGCGAGCGGTGCGACGGCGTCGAAGGCTCGCTGGTCGAACTGCGCCGGGCTCCAGGGCGCGTGCGGGGCGGCGAGCCAGGGCGCGCAGGCGTCCTTGAACTCGTCCAGCGGCAGTGCGCGGATGTACTCGCCGTTGAACGCGGTGAGTTTCTTCAGGTCGAAGAACGCGGAGGCGGAGTTGACGTCCTCGATGCGGAACCGGCGCACGAGCTCGTCGAACGGGAGGATCTCCTCGTCGTTGCCGGGGGCCCAGCCGAGCAGCATGAGGTAGTTGACCATGGCGGCGGGCAGGATGCCGTCGGCGAGGTAGTCCTCGAGGGCGACCTTGTCACGGCGCTTGGAGAGCTTCTGCCGCTTCTCGTTGACGATGACGGGCAGGTGCGCCCAGACGGGCGGGGTGGCGCCCAGCGCCTCCCACAGGAGCTGCTGCTTGGGGGTGTTGGGCAGGTGCTCCTCGCCGCGGATGACGTGGGTGATGTGCTCGTCCATGTCGTCCACGACGTTCGCGAGGAGGAACACGGGTGAGCCGTCGCCGCGGGCGATGACGAAGTCCTCGAGGGTGTCGTTCGGGAAGGCGGGGTTGCCGCGGATGAGGTCGACGACGTGCGTCTCGCCGTCGTCGGGCGTGCGGAAGCGCAGGGCGCGGCCGGCGGCGTGGTCGAGGCCGCGGTCTCGGCAGTGGCCGTCGTAGCCGGTCTGCTGGTTGCCGGTACGGGCGAGGACGTCGTCGCGGGTGCAGTCGCAGTAGTAGGCCTTGCCGCCGGCGTGCAGGCGGGCGGCGGCGTCGCGCTGGATGCCGGCGTTGGCGGACTGGTAGTAGGGCCCCTCGAACGCCGGGTCGTCGGCGGTGATGCCGAGCGACGCCATCGCGGACAGGATGCCGTCCACCCATTCGGGCTTGTTGCGCGAGGCGTCGGTGTCCTCGATGCGCAGCACGAAGACGCCGCCCTGCTGCTTGGCCACGGCCCAGTTGAACAGGGCGGAGCGGGCGCCGCCGACGTGGAACATGCCGGTGGGCGACGGGGCGAATCGGACGCGTACGGGGGTCGAGGAGTTCACGCGGCCCAGCGTAGTCGGCGTGTCCGACACCGCGACGACGGCGGCGCGCCGCCTCAGCTCCGCCGCAGCACCGGGTTCGTCAGCACGCCCAGTCCTTCGACCTCGCACTCGACGCGGTCGCCGTGGTCCACGAGCCCCACGCCGGCGGGCGTGCCGGTGAGGATGACGTCGCCCGGCAGCAGCGTCATGGCCTGGGAGATGTAGGAGACGAGGAACGGCACGTCGAACACGAGGTCGCGGGTGCGGCCGTCCTGCTTGGTCTCGCCGTTCACGCGGGACATGACGCCGACGTCCTCGGGGTCGAGGTCGGTGTCGATCCACGGCCCGAGCGGGCACGACCCGTCGAAGCCCTTGGCTCGCGCCCACTGCCCGTCGGTGCGCTGCGCGTCGCGCGCGGTGACGTCGTTCGCGACGGTGTAGCCGAGGATGTAGGACGCCGCCGCCTCTTCGGTCACCTCCTTGCACAGCTTCCCGATCACGACGGCGAGCTCGGCCTCGTAGCTGATCTCGTCGGAGAAGTCGGGCAGCACGATCGGGTCGTCGGGCCCGATCACGGAGGTGTTGGGCTTGAAGAACAGCAGGGGGCTGGCCGGCACCTCGCCGCCCATCTCGGCGGCGTGCGCCGCGTAGTTCTTGCCGACGGCCACGATCTTGGACCGCGGGATCACCGGCGCGAGCAGCCGGACCCCGTCGCCCAGCTCGACGCGCTCGCCCGTCGGCATGGCCGGCATGTACAGCGGATCGCCGCCCAGCACGGCGAGGAAGGTCCTGTCCCCCTCGGTCTGCACGAGGCCGAACTTCGGGTCGTCTCCGGTGGTGAATCTCGCGATACGCACGCGAACAATCTACGTCGCCGGCGGCGGTGGTGCGATCACCGCCGGAGGCGGGTGCGGTACTGCTCGACGACGTCCCACAGCCGCCGGTACCAGTCGATGCGCTCCGGGTCGGGCGCGACCCCGTACGCGGCGAAGAACTCCGTGGCCAGGCCGGGGTCCTGGAACCGCCGGGAGACGGAGCGGGACGCGACCGCGAGGTCGCTCCAGCGGTCGGCGACGCCGAGTTCTCCCAGGTCCACGTGCGCGGCGAACGTGCCGTCGTCGTGCAGGAGCGTGTTGGGGACGCACGCGTCGCCGTGGCAGACCACGAGACGGTCGACGGCCGGGGCCCGCCCGACGGCGGCGCGGACCTCCGGGGGGAGGGCGGCGGTGCGGGCGGCGGGCGTCCACGCGAACGGGCAGTCGGACACGGGCGCGGTGTCGTGCAGCAGGCGCAGGCCCTCGCCGATGGCGCGCGCCGCGGCCCGCGGCTGCTCCCGCCACCGCGGGTCGATGGCGGACGTGCCGTGCAGTTCCTCGGTCAGCAGCCAGGCACCGTCGTCGCCGCGTCCGACGTCGAGCACGCGCGGGACGACGGCGGACCGGCGGGCCCACGTCAGCCGCCCGGCCTCGGCGAACGGGTCGGGGCAGGGCGCACCGGCGGGGACCCACTTGAGGTAGCGGGCGGGCCGGGCGTCCGTGCCCGGGCCGGAAAGCAGCGGTGCGTCCTCGAGGCGGAAGGTGAGTCCGCCCAGATCGTTGCGCCAGACGGGGGTGACGCTCCCCCAGCCCACGTACCAGCCGGCGAGCGCGTGCACCGCGTCCGGGACCTCGACAGGAGCGGGGTGAACACCCCGCACGACCATGGTCGGCACGCGATCATGCTGCCATGGAACGGGTGAAAAGTGGGTCCCGGTTCGCAAGCCTGACGGGTACGCACCGACATCGGCGAGCGCCGGAGGTCCGTGCCATCGGGTCGCGGCGGGGACGGGCACCGCCGGCGGCGGAGACGGCGCCCGCCTCCGCCGCCGGCGGGATCGGTCAACAGGGTCCGAGGTCCTCCCAGACGCCCCACTGGCCGGACTCGCTGGGCACCTCGCCCTGGGTCCACCACTTGGCCCGGTAGTGGCCGCCCTGGTAGGAGACCTCCGCGCCGCCCAGGTAGGCGGCCGTCGCGTCCCACGCGGCCGCGGAGCACTCGCCGGGGTCAGGGTCCGGCGGGTCGGTCGGGTCGCCGCCCCCACCGCCGACGTTCACGTCGATGCACGCGTAGAAGGCCATCGCCGTGTCCGCGATGTTCCACCGCGCGAGGATCTTGTGGTTGCCCGACGGCAGGCCGGACAGCGTGTGGTGCACCGTGGACGGTGGCTGCGCGCCGCCGTCGTCGAAGGTGCGGAAGAGCTGTCCGTCCACGAAGTACTCCCACGTGGAGGTGCGGTGGTTGGCCGTGACGGTCCACGTGAACGTGTGGGTGCTGCCGATGGTCGTGCGCGGCCAGGCGAGGGAGTCGTCGTCGAGGTTGGTGAAGCGGGAGCCGCCGGAGCACTGCATCGAGCCCTTGGCGGCTTCGACGCTCTGCGGCTCGTACTGGATGCCCTGGCAGTCGTGGCTCACGGTGCCGGCGGCACAGTGGTCCTGGCGGCTGGGCGGGTCGGAGACCCAGCCGTGCGCCTGGGCGGACGGGGTCAGGGAGATCGGTGCGGCGACGAGCGCCGTGACGGCCAGCGCGAGCACGGCCAGGACGGCCAGTGCCAGGCGGCCCGGCGTGAGCCGGGTCCGGGGTAGTGCTGCTCGGGAGAGTGCGGTGCCTTTCATGTCGGATCACCTCGGTCAGTGGGTGCGGCGGGGACGGCCCCCGCGTCGCCGTCGGTCCACTTGACCGTATGAATAGGTCACTCACCTGACAATTGGGGCAACCACGTAGCCGGGGAAACCCCGTACCGCTCCCGGCGCCGGCCGCCGGGCCGCACCTACACCCGCGCCAGCACCTCGCCGTGCAGCACCGCGAACCAGCCGTCGTCGGCCGCCGCCCATTCCTGCCAGCCCTGCGCGAGCTGTTCCAGGCCGACCTCGTCGGCCAGCGCCGCCTCCCTCGCCTGTACCGCGAAGTTCGACTCCGTGCACCGCTGCGCCCACAGGTCGCCCCACCAGCGCCGGTCCTCGGGCGTGGCGTAGCACCACGAGCTGGCGGTGGGGACGATCCCGGCCGGGTCGAAGCCGGCCTCCCGCACCCAGGACAGCAGGTGGCGGCCGGCGTCGGGCTCGAAGCCGTAGGCGTGCGTGACCTCGTGGTAGAGGGTGTTCCACTCGGTCAGCTCGGCCGACGCCGGGTACCAGGCCATGGCCGCGTAGTCGGCGTCCCGCACCGCCACGAAGCCGCCGGGCCTGGCCACGCGCTTCATCTCCCGCAGCGCGACGACGGGCTCCGAGAGGTGCTGCAGGAGCTGGTGGGCGAAGACGACGTCGAACGTGTCGTCGTCGAACGGCAGCTCGTAGGCGTTCGCGTGCTCGAACCGCACGTTGGCGGTGGGGTGCTGCGCGGCCAGCTCGCGGGCGGAGGCCAGCACGCCGGCGGCGGCGTCGACGCCGACCACCTCGCCGCCGTCGAGCTTCTCGGCCAGGTCGACGGTCACGGTGCCGGGACCGCAGCCGACGTCCAGCACGCGCATGCCCGCACCGAGCCGGGGCAGCAGGAACGCGGCGGAGTTCGCCGCGGTGCGGGCGCGATGCGAGCGCAGCACCGATTCGTGGTGGCCGTGCGTGTACGACTCCGACTCCTTCGTCAGGTCGCTGCGGTGGTGACCGGGCGCATCGATCGCGTCGACGGGATCGGTACCTGCGGGCGCGTCGTGTGGGGGCACCGCAGATTCGGTACTGGGTCTCATGTTTTCACGCTACCCAGGTGAGGCGGGCGTCACACGGGGGTTCTCACGGAGCGGGACGATGCGCCGTGAGCCTGCGAGGATGCTGGTATGACCACTCCGTCAGCGGATCCCGCACCAGCCCACGAGGCCCGGACGGGGACGACGGCGGTCCGGGGCACGGGACCGCTCGCCCGTGCGGCCGGCCGCCTGGCAGGAGGCCCCGGCCGGGTGCCCGGGGTCGACGTCGCCCGCGGGCTGGCCGTGCTCGGAATGTTCACGGCGCACGTCGGCGTGACGTCCGACGACCTCGGCACCCTCGAGGGCTGGCTGGGGCTCACGCACGGCCGCTCGTCCATCCTGTTCGCCACCGTGGCGGGCGTGTCGCTGGGGCTGGCGACCGGCCGCCGGGAGCCGCCGTCGGGCAGGGATCTCGCCGCCGCCCGGGTGACGATCCTGGCGCGCGCGGTCGCGCTGCTGGCGCTGGTCGCGTTCCTCGACCTGCTGGGCACCCGCGTCGCGCTCATCCTCGGCTTCTACGCGCTGTTCTTCGTGCTGGCGCTGCCCTTCCTGCGGCTGCGACCCTCCGAGCTCGCGCCGCTCGCGGTGACGATCGGCGTTCTCGGGCCACCGATCGCCTACTACGGCCCCGAGGCGCTGGCCCGGCTGGGGCTCCGGCTCCCGCGCGACGGCTCGGGCGCGTTCACGGATTTCCTGCTCACGGGCCACTATCCGGCGATCGTCTGGATGGCGTTCGTGCTCGCGGGCCTGGCGGTGGGGCGCAGCGACCTGCGCAGCGTGTGGCTGAGGTTCGGGCTCGTGGCCGGTGGTTTCGGAACCGCCTTCGTGTGCGCCCTCGCCTCCGCGAGCATGGTCGCGGAGGCGGGCGGCCGGGAGGCGATCGAGGCGAACCTCCAGGCGACCACCGCCCGCTGGGTGGGGCCGGACGCGCTCGGCCTCGGGGATCCCTGGCCGACACCGCTCTATCTCTGGCTCGACGGCCCGCACGACGACACGATGTTCGAGGTCTTCGGCTCCGGCGGGTTCGCCCTCGGGGTGATCGGGCTGTGCCTGTTCGCCGGCCGGATCGGAGCGCGCGTGCTGGCGCCGGTGGCCGCCGTCGGCGCGATGGCTCTGACCGTCTACTCCGCGCAGATCGTCGCCATCTGGGCCGTGACCGCCGCCGGCTTCGACCTGCTGGACCCGCCGACGAACGGCCCGCTCGGCTGGATGGTGCTGATCACCCTGGCCGCGGCCACCGTGTGGCGGGCGCTGTTCGGCCAGGGCCCGCTGGAACGCGCGATGGCGGCCTGGGCCCGGTGGGTCACGGGACGGGTGCCACCGATACGGCCGTGAGGGGGGGCCGCCGTCGTGGGTCAGAGGCCGACCTCGCCGGTGATCGTCGTGATCGTCTCGCCCATGAGCCACACCTCGCCCTCGTCCGTCTTCGTGACGTGAGCGCGGCCCTCCCGTCCGAGCACCGTGCCCTGCGACGCCACGTACGACGACGGCAGCACCTCCCCCGCGAGCCACTGCCCCAGGCTCGCGTTGAGGCTCCCGGTCACCGGGTCCTCGGACACCCCCAGGGACGGCACGAACGCGCGCACCTCGACGTCGGCGCCGAGCCGACGGCGGTCGGCGGGCGAGTGCGGGCCGATCACCCCGATCTTGAGGTCGGCGAACCGCGCGGGGTCGATCCGCAGCGCGAGCACGGCCTCGGCGTCGCGCAGTTGGACGCCCACCCAGCCGGGGCCGTTGTCGACCCAGGCGGCGCGGGCGATGTCGGACACGTCGATCCGCAGGGCCCGGGCGATCCGCGCACGATCCTCCTCGGAGACGGGGCCGGACCGGATGAGCGGCGGCGCGGCGAACGCCAGCAGCGACGAGCCGGCGCGGCGCGGTTCGCCGTCGGCCGGCTCCTGGATGCGGACCGTCACGAGGCCGACGCCGCACTCCTGGACCACGGCGCCGCCCGCGGGCGTGCCGCCGGCCTCGAGCCAGGCGTGAGCGGTGCCGAGCGTGGGGTGTCCCGCGAACGGGAGCTCGTCCGACGGCGTGAAGATGCGCACGCGGTAGTCGGCCGCCGGATCGGTGGGCGACAGGAGAAAGGTGGTCTCGGACAGGTTGGTCCACCGCGCGAAGGCGGCCATCTGCTCGTCGGTGAGGCCGTCGGCGTCGTGGACGACGGCGACGGGGTTGCCGCCCGTGGGCGACCCGGAGAAGACGTTGACCTGGCGGAAGGGGAGAACCATGCGGTCAGCCTAGGCGCGGTCCGCGTCCGGCATCCGGCCGTGACCGGCCGGTCCTAGAGTTGGGGGATGACTTCGATCCTCCGCGAGCGCGCCGTCGTGCTTCCCGTCGCCGTGTGGCGGGCGGCGGCCGACGCGCATGCCGCGCGGGCCGACGCGCTGACCGCCGTCCGGCGCGAGGCCCAGGCGGCCGGGCGGAAGCACGCGATCGAGGACTTCCTGTTCACGTACTACCCGACCCGGATCGCTCACCTGCGGCGCTGGCATCCCGGCCCGGGGGTGATCCTGGCCGGCGACGGCACGGACCGCGAGGCCGACGCGGACGCGGACCCCGGGGCCGATCCCGACACCGCCGACACCGCCACCACACCGGCCGCGAGGCGCTGGTACACCCGCGTTCCCGGCGGTGTCACCTTCGACACGGAGACCTTCCTGGCCGAGCGCGGCGACACGGTGCGGTACGTGCGTGAACTGCTCGCCGCCACGGCGTCGCGCCCCGGCACGTTCGGCTGCTTCGGGCTGCACGAATGGGCCATGGTCTACCGGGACGAGGAGGCGGGACGGGACCACCGGCACCCGTTGCCCCTGCGTCTGGGCCACGCGGGGACGGACGCCGTCGTGGAGTCCCACCCGGTGCGCTGCTCCCACTTCGACGCGTACCGCTTCTTCACGCCCGAGGCCCGTGACCGCAACGCCCTGCGGCCCACCCGCGCCACGCAGCGCGCGCTGGAGCAGCCGGCCTGCCTGCACGCGAACATGGACCTGTACAAGTGGTGCCTCAAGCTCGGGCCTGCCGTGCCGGGTGACCTGCTGCTGGACGCCTTCGAACTGGCCCGGGACATCCGGTACACGGACATGGCGGCCTCCCCGTACGACGTGTCGTCCTACGGCGTCGAGCCCGTCACCGTCGAGACGACGGACGGCAAGGCGGAGTACGTCCGCCGCCAGCGCGACTTCGCGGCCCGCGCGTCCGAACTCCGCACCCGCCTGCTGGCGACCTGCGAGGCCCTTCTCCCCTGACCGTCCCTCCTCACTTCCTCCGTCTCCCATCCCGCCTGTCGCGCCCCTCAGCAGGGCTGAGAGAATGTGCGCACCATGACGACCACCACGCCTCGCCCCGCCGGAACCCTCCTCCCCCACATCCCCGCCCCGACGGGCAAGGCACCGGACCCGGACGTGCTGTTCGAGAGTTTCGGCACCTGGGCGTCCGACGGCGGTCGGCCCCTCTACCCGCACCAGGAGGAGGCGCTGCTGGAGCTCATGACGGGCTCGCACGTCATCCTCGCGACGCCGACGGGGTCGGGGAAGTCGATGGTCGCCATGGGCGCGCAGTTCGCGGCGCTGGCGGCGAACCGGTCCGGGCGCGGCGGGCGCACCTACTACACCGCACCGCTGAAGGCCCTGGTCAGCGAGAAGTTCTTCGATCTGGTGGCCGCGTTCGGTTCGAAGAACGTGGGCATGATGACCGGCGACTCGGCGGTCAACCCGGACGCCCCCATCATCTGCTGCACCGCGGAGATCCTGGCGAACCTCGCACTGCGACAGGCCCGCAACGACGGCGGCCCGCTCACCGGCGACGACGCGATCGCCCAGGTGGTCATGGACGAGTTCCACTACTACGGCGACCCGCAGCGTGGCTGGGCGTGGCAGGTGCCGCTCCTGGAGCTGCCGGACACGCAGTTCCTGCTCATGTCGGCCACGCTGGGCGACACGACGAAGCTGCGCGAGGACCTGGATGAGCGCACCGGCCGCGACGTCGCCGAGGTCGCCGGCGCCGAGCGGCCCGTCCCGCTGGAGTTCGCCTACGTGGTCGAGCCGCTCCCGGACACGATCCAGGAGCTCGTGGAGACGCACCGCGCGCCCGTGTACGTCGTGCACTTCACGCAGAAGGACGCCGTCGACCGCGCCCAGGCGCTGTTGTCCATGAAGCTCGCGGACAAGACCGAGAAGGAGGCCATCACCGCGGAGATCGGCGCGTTCCGGTTCGGTACGGGCTTCGGCAAGACGCTGAGCAAGTTCCTGCGCGCCGGCATCGGCGTGCACCACGCGGGCATGCTGCCCAAGTACCGACGCCTGGTGGAGCGCCTTACGCAGAAGGGGCTGCTCAAGGTGGTGTGCGGTACCGACACCCTCGGGGTCGGCATCAACGTGCCGATCCGCACCGTCCTGCTGACCAGCCTGGTGAAGTTCGACGGCGAGCGCATGCGGCACCTCACGGCACGCGAGTTCCACCAGATCGCGGGCCGCGCCGGCCGGGCGGGCTTCGACACGCTCGGCGAGGTGCTGGTCATGGCGCCCGAGCACGTGATCGAGAACCGCAAGGCGCTGCTCAAGGCGGGCGACGACCCGAAGAAAAAGAAGAAGATCGTCCGGAAGAAGGCCCCCTCCGGTGCGGTGAACTGGACCGACTCCACGTTCGAGCGCCTACGTGACGCCGACCCGGAACCGCTGACCAGCAACTTCACCGTGTCCCACGCGATGGTGCTGAACGTGCTGGCACGGGACGGCGACCCGGTCGCGGCGATGCGCCACCTGCTCACCGCGAACCACGACACCGAAGCCGTCCAGGCGAAGCACGTGCGGCAGGTGTTCCGCATCTACCGCAGCCTGCGCCAGTCCGGCGTCGTCGAACGCGTGCGGATCCCGGACGCGGCACGGCCCGCGGGATACCGCCCGAGCGCCCGGCTCGTGGTGGACCTGCCCCGCGACTTCGCGCTGAACCAGACGCTCTCCCCGTTCGCGCTCGCGGCGATGGACCTGCTCGACGTGGACAGCCCCACCCACGCGCTCGACGTCGTCTCCGTCATCGAGGCCACGCTCGACGACCCGCGCCAGGTGCTGTTCGGCCAGCAGAAGACCGCGCGCGGCGAGGCGATCGCGGCGATGAAGGCCGAGGGCATCGAGTACGACGAGCGCATGGAGCTGCTGGAGGAGGTCACCTGGCCCAAGCCGCTCCAGGACCTCCTGGAGCCCGCGTTCGCCACCTACAAGCAGTCGAACCCGTGGGTGGCGGACGCGGAGCTGTCGTGCAAGTCGGTGGTGCGCGACATGCTCGAGAAGGCGATGACCTTCGGCGAGCTGGTCAGCGCCTACGGGCTGGAACGCACCGAGGGCGTGGTGCTGCGCTACCTCGCCGACGCGTTCCGGGCCGTGCGCCAGGTCGTGCCGGAGGAGCACCGCACCGAGGACGTCCACGAGGTCATCGAGTGGCTGGGCGAATTGGTGCGGAACGTCGACTCGTCGCTGCTCGACGAGTGGGAGCGGCTGCAGAACCCGGTGGACGACGACGCCGACCTGGTCGTCGAGGGCGAGCTCGCGGACGCGGGGGCGGAGGCTCCGGCACGCCCGGTCACCGGGAACCCGCGCGCCTTCCGGCGGCTGGTGCGCAACGCGATGTTCCGGCGCGTCGAGCTCGCCGCCCGCGAGGCGTACGAGGCGCTCGGCTCGCTCGACGCGACGCTCGGCATGGACGCCGACGCCTGGGCGGACGCCCTGGACCCGCTGTTCGAGGAGCAGGGGGACGACGCGATCGGCATCGGCCCGGAGGCACGGGCGGCAAGCCTGATCACGATCCTCGAGCCGGGGGCGGAGCTGCCGGACGGCAGCCGCGTGCCCGACGGCACCTGGTGGGTGCGGCAGGTGCTCGACGACGCCGACGGCAACCGGGACTGGGCCATCACCGCGGGCGTCGACCTGGCCGCCAGCGACGAGGCCGGCCAGGTCATGCTGCGGGCGCTGCGCGTCGGCACGATCTGAGCCGCGGCCCGGCATACCCGCCAACAGGGCACCCCGTCATATTTTGGCGACCATTTGCCCTTTTATGAACGCTTCCCAGACTCTACTGTTGCCAACTGAGTCAGTAACGATGCTGCCTCGCCCGACAACAGGAGTCTGGTCAATGCACACCTCGCCTCGCGTCAGATCGACCCGTACCCCTTCGATCCGCGCCCGTACCCGAGCCGCTCTGACCGGGTCGGCCGTCGCTCTCGCCACCGCCGCACTCGTCGCCACGTCCGCCGTCTCCGCACCGCCCGCCGCCGCCGACGGACCCGGCGTCGGCGATCCCTGGGTCGTCACGCTCGGCGACTCGTACATCTCCGGGGAGGCCGGCCGCTGGGCGGGCAGCTCCAACGACGACTACCGCCGGGCGGACGCCCTCGGCGCTCACGCGTACCACGACAACCCGTCCGGCACGGGCGAGACCATCGCGGGCTGCCACCGGGCGGCCTCCGCCGAGGCCTACTTCGGCGCGGGCACCCAGGGCCTCAACCTCGCCTGCAGCGGCGCGCAGACCGCGACGTCCGCCGGGTCCACGTTCAAGCCGGGCATCGACTTCTTCGACGGCTCCGCCGGCCAGGGGCAGGCCCTGGCACTCCAGGAGGCCGCCGCCACGCGGAACGTCCGCATGGTCGTGGTCTCGATCGGGGGCAACGACTTCGACTTCGCGGGCATCGTGCAGCAGTGCGTCGTCAACTTCCTCACCTCACCCACCTGGTGGAAGAACTACTGCCACGACGACGACTCGGTCGAGCAGAACTTCACCGCCGCCAACGTCGCCGCCGTGCGGGCCGACGTCGCGGAGTCGCTCGGCAACGTCGCCACCGCGATGCGCAACGCCGGCTACGCGGACTCGCAGTGGACGCTCGTCGTCCAGACGTATCCGTCCCCCGTGCCGAACGGAGCCGGGATCCGGTACTCCCAGTCGGGGTACACCCGGCAGTTCACGGGCGGGTGCGGTCTGTGGAACGCCGACGCCAACTGGGCCAACTCCACGGCGCTGCCCGTCATCAACGGGGCGCTGCTCGGCGCGGCGGCCGACGTCGGCCTGTCGAACGTGCGCACCCTCGACATGACGCACGCCTTCGACGGCCGGCGCCTCTGCGAGGAGGGCGTGGGTCTGTACGAGGAGGTGGGCCTGGCGAACTGGCAGTCCCCGGGCGCGGTCGACCGGACGGAATGGGTCAACCAGATCCGCACGGTCTCCACGATCGGCGACTCGCCCTACAAGGTCCAGGAGTCCCTGCACCCCAACTACTGGGGCCAGCTCGCCCAGCGCAACTGCTTGCGCCAGGTGTGGAACGGCGGGAACCCCGTCAGCGGGAGCTGCACGGTCGGCGGGCTCGGCGCCGCGACGCTCACCGCGACGGGAGAGCCGCGCATGACGCTCGGGCCGCTCGACCAGGAGGTCATGTCGCTCGGCGAGAAGTGACCCCGGATCAGCTCGGGTGATCGTCGAGCGGTCGGCCCCTGGGCCGACCGCTCGACTCCGTGGTGTGGTGTGGTCAGGCGGAACGCTGGTAGGTGGGCAGGAGCGAGTCGCTGGGGACGATCTCCTTGCCCAGCGGCATCAGCGACACCGGGATGAGCTTGAGGTTCGCCCAGCCCATCGGGATGCCGATGATCGAGATGAACAGCGGGATCGCGGTGAGGATGTGACCGATCGCGAGCCACCAGCCGGCCACGATCACCCAGATGACGTTGCCCACGAGCGACATCACCTCGCCGACGCCGGTCTGCTGCTTGTCGACCACGGCCCGGCCGAACGGCCACAGCGAGTACACGGCGATCCGGAAGGACGCGATGCCGAACGGGATGGTGACGATCAGCAGGCAGCAGATGATCCCCGCCAGCGCGTACCCGAGAAACAGGCCGAGGCCCGCGAAGACCAACCAGATGATGTTCAGCAGCGTCCGAAACATGAGGCGATTCTGCCGCATGTCGCGACCGTCGGGTCACCGGGTATCACCCTGATTCGTCCCTGACCCCGTCATCCCGGGCACCAGGAGCCGCCGGGAGCCACCGAGGTTTCCCTAGACTCGGACCGTGCCACCCTCGCCCGTCGCCTCGTCCGTCGCCGACCGCCTCTCCGCCGTCCGTTCCCGCAT
This sequence comes from Myceligenerans xiligouense, assembly GCF_003814695.1. GTDB lineage: Bacteria > Actinomycetota > Actinomycetes > Actinomycetales > Cellulomonadaceae > Myceligenerans > Myceligenerans xiligouense. The sequence goes on along the minus strand of NZ_RKQZ01000001.1, from coordinate 1,061,779 downwards.
CGACGCCGCCGCCCGCGCCGCCGGCCGGGACCCCGGCGAGGTCCGCCTCCTGGTCGCGACCAAGACCCAGGACGCCGGCGCCGTGATCGCGGCGGTCGAGGCCGGCGTCGGCCTCGTCGGCGAGAACCGCGTCCAGGAACTCGTCGCGAAGGCTCCCGCCCTCGCCGACCACGTCGCGGCGGGCACGCTCGAGGTGCACATGATCGGGCACCTGCAACGCAACAAGGTCAACCAGGTGCTGGCCACCGCCACGGGGGTCGAGACGATCGACGGGATGACGCTCGCCCGCGCGCTGTCGACACGGTGTGACCGTGACGGCCGCACGCTGGACGTGATGGTCCAGGTGAACGTGTCGGGTGAGGAGTCCAAGTCCGGGGTCGCGCCCGACGACGCCGTCCCGCTCGCCCGCGAGGTCGCCGCCCTGCCGGGACTGCGCCTGACAGGATTCATGACGATCGGCGCGCGCCTGGACGCGGACGGCGATCCCGCCGACGACGCCACGGTGCGCGCCGGCTTCGCACGCCTCCGCGCGATCCGCGACGAGGTGCTGGCCTCCGGCGCGCCGGGAACCGCCGACGCCCGGGAACTGTCGATGGGCATGACGACCGACCTGGACCTCGCCATCGCCGAGGGCGCCACGATCGTCCGCGTCGGCACCGCCGTCTTCGGCCCCCGCCGCACCTGAGACCCGATCCGGGTGGGCTGGGTGACGCTCGCTCCTCAGCGGGCTATCGGGGCCGGGCTGCCGTTCGTGAGGGCCAGCAGGTCCTTCGGTGACAGGCCCACCTCCAGGCCGCGGCGCCCGCCCGAGACGTAGACGACGTCGAACGCCTCGGCTGACTCGTCCAGGACCGTGGCGTGCCGCTGCTTCTGCCCGAGCGGCGAGATACCGCCCGCCACGTAGCCCGTCGCCCGCTCGGCGCGTGCGATGTCGGCCATCGCCGCCTTCTTCCCGCCGACGGCCCTGGCGAGCGCCTTCAGGTCGAGCTTGCGGTACACGGGCACGATGCCGACCGCGAGCGCGCCGTCGACGTCGGCCAGCAGCGTCTTGAACACCTGCTCGGGCGGCAGTCCCAGCGCGTCGACGGCCTCGGCACCGAAGTCGTCCCGGGACGCGTCGTGCTCGTACGCCTTCAGGACGTGGTCCACGCCGGCCTTCTCGAGCGCGACCACCGCGGGCGTCCCGCCGCCGCTCGGTCCTGTCCGCTTCTTCTTCGCCACGAGCCACATTGTCGCCGACCGCCGCGTGCCCGTCCCGGGATTTCCGGGCGGGCGGATCGCCGGGCCGCCCGAGGCCGCGTCGCCCCGCGTTGCCCGCGCGTACAGTTGTCGGGTGCTCGCTCTCCTCGTCCTGGCCATCCTGGTGGGCGGGTCCCTCCAACGCGTGACCGGAATGGGGTTCGGGCTGGTGGCCGGGCCGTTCATCGTGCTGCTCGTCGGCCCGCTGGAGGGCGTCCTGCTGGTGAACGTCGTGGGCGCGGCGATGGCGCTGCTCATCGTCGGGCGGGTGCTGCGCGGTGTGGACTGGCGGCGGTACGGGTGGCTCGCGGCCGCGTCGGTGAGCGTGAGCGTCCCCGCCGCGCTGCTGCTGCGCGACGCGAGCCCGGCCGCCCTGGAGGTCGGCATCGGGTCCGTCGTCGTCGGGGCCATGACGCTGGCCCTGGTCACGTCCCGCCTGCGCGGGGAACGACGGCGGTTCGGCGAGCGCGACCCGCGCCCCCTGATCGTCACGGGTGTCGCCTCCGGGTTCGGCAGTGTCGCCGCCGGGATCGGCGGGCCGCCGCTCGCCGTGTACGCGGTCCTGGACCGGTGGGACACGAAGTCGTTCGCCGCCACCGCGCAGCCGTTCTTCATGACGAACGCACTCGCCGCGATGGCGGCCAAGATCGCGTTCGCCGACGCGACGTTCCCGGCGTTCGCGTGGTGGGAGTGGCTGGTGATCGCGGGCGCGCTGGTCGGCGGCATCGGCCTGGGCGAGCTCCTGGCTCCGCGCCTCTCGCGGGAGGCGACGCGGCGCGTCCTGATCGTCCTCGCGTACGCGGGCGGCGTGGCGACGCTCGTCCGCGGGCTCGTGCACCTGCTGGCCTGACCGGTCTCCTGTCCTCACCGGAGCGTTCGCGGGACCGGCACCCGTGAGGCCTCTCACGATGTGGGACGCACCACTGAACCGGGGCATCCGTGCCCGGTATCGTGACGGCGATCCCATTTTCCTCAAGGAGAGGATGCTCCCATGCCCGTCGCCGCCCCCGCGCGCCCCGTGCTGCGGCCCGCCACCGCGTCCGACGTCCCGGCCCTGGTCGAGCTCAACAACGCCGCCGTCCCGGCGGTCCCGGTGACCCCCGCCGACGAGATGCGAGAGCTCCTCGGCATCTCGTCCCTCGCGCTGGTCGCCACGGACCCGGCGGATTCCACCGACCCCCTGGGGTTCCTGCTCGCGCTGGACCCGGGTGCGGAGTACTCGTCGGAGAACTACGACTGGTTCGAGGACCGCGGCCTCGACCACCTGTACGTGGACCGCATCGTGCTCGGTGAGCGCGCGCGGAACCGCGGCATCGGCCGCCAGCTCTACGACGCCGTGTTCGACGCCGCCCGCGAGGCCGAGCGCGACGTCGTCACGTGCGAGATCAACCTCGACCCGCCGAACCCCGGGTCGATGCGCTTCCACGGCCGCCTCGGGTTCGAGCAGGCCGGCAAGCAGCTCACCAAGGGCGGCGAGGTCCTGGTCGCCAAGATGGCGGCCCAGATCCCGGAGCGGATCTAGCCACCCCGGCAGCGCCGGAGGACACCGCTAGCGCAGCCGGTCGAGCGCTCCCCGGACCCCGCGCACTCCCGGGGCCGCGAGAGCGGCCCTGGCGGCCGTCTCGTCGACGCCGACGAGCAGGGTCACCAGTGCCACACGGAGGTCTCCCCCGACGTCGCGCAGCGCCCGCTCGCACGCCTCGGTCTCGTGTCCCGTCGCCTGCTCCAGGAGTCGCACGAGCCGTCCGCGCAGCTTCTCGTTGGTGGCGACGACCTCGACCATGAAGTTCGAGTAGGTCTTGCCCAGGCGCACCATCACGGCGGTCGAGAGCGTGTTGAGCACGAGTTTCTGCGCGGTGCCCGCCTTCATCCGGGTGGATCCGGTGATCGCCTCGGCCCCGGTGTCGACGAGGATGGCGACGTCGGCCAGCGGCGCCAGGGGGGCCAGCGGGTTCGACGCCAGCAGCACGGTCGACGCGCCGATCTCCCGGGCCGCCTCCATCGCGCCGCGCACGTAGGGTGTGCGGCCGCTGGCGGCGATCCCGACGACGACGTCGTGCGGCGAGGCGCCGTCGAGCAGGGCACGGCCCGCCCCGGCGTCGTCCTCGGCACCCTCGACGGCGCGGGCGAACGCCCCGGTGCCGCCCGCGATGTGCGCGACGAACATCTCCTCCCCGACCCCGAACGTCGGCAGCAGCTCGGCGGCGTCCATGAACGCCATGCGTCCCGACGTGCCGGACCCGACGTAGTGCACCCGCCCGCCGGCGAGGATGGCGTCGACGGCGATGTCGACGGCGGCGACGATCTGCGGGTGCTGGGCGCGCACCGCGTCCACCACCCGCGCGTCCTCGTCCGAGATCATCGCCACCAGTTCGGCCGTGGGAACGATGTCGATGTCGCGGGTGCGGGGATTGCGTTCCTCCGTCGGCGACGACACCCGCACCGGCGGGACGGACCCCGCCCTCTCGTACCCCGTGTCGGTGATCATCCGTGGTTCTCCTTCCCGACCGGCAGCTCGACCGTACCGGGTGGATCTGGCCACGGCACGCACCATGTCGCTCACGCTGGTCCCTCTCCTGTCATACCCGGCATCGGACCGCGTGAAATGCAGTTACCCGACTTACCACCACTCGCGGAGATTACCTCCACGTCAAGCGGGCGAAAACCATCGTACCCGACCGTTATCAAAACGTGATGCTAGCCCGGTCACACGACTGCGCCAACACGTCGCATCGAGACCCCCGCGCCGGAGCCATTAGCACGCCTCCGCATGCCGGATATTTCGCGCGTAATATGCGCGAATTTCCAGGATTCTTTACGCAATCTTGGGGGGAATTCGTGCCAGAATGGATGGGTGCAGACTGACACAGAGGGGGACGGGCCAGCCGTCGGCGACACCGCCGGCTGGATCGTCGCGATGGACGTGGGCGGCAGCGGCTCACGCCTGACCGCCGAGTTCAGGGACGGCGGCCGACAGCGCGAGGGCATCACGATCACCCTGGAGGGTGAGCCCGTCAAGATGCTGTCCGAGGGCAGCAACGCGGCCCAGGTCGTCCGGGGACTCTGCGAGACCTTCCTGTACTGGGTCAAGAACGCGGAGTACCACTTCCAGCAGCCCCCGCACGTCCTCGCCGCCGCGGTCGGGACGACCGGCCTCACCACCGTCGTGCCCAGCGCCGCCGAGATCCACGACATCATGGGCGCGCTGCTGCAGACGAACCGCACGGCCGTCGCGGGCGATGCGCTGACCGCTCACATGGGCGCCCTGCGGGGCCGCGCGGGCGCGGTGCTCTCCGTCGGCACGGGTGCGGTCGCGTTCTCGTTCGACCAGAAGGGCCGCTGGCACCGCGCCGACGGCTGGGGTCATCTGCTCGGCGATCTCGGCGCCGGTGTCTGGGTGGGCACGGAGGCGCTGCGCGCCGCCACGGCCGCGCACGACGGGCGCACGCGCGGCAGGTCCGAACGGCTGCTCGAGGTCGCCACCCAGAAGCTCGGCCCGGTCGCGAGCTGGCCCGCCCAGCTGTACATGAGCAACGACCGCGCGGCGAAGCTCGCCTCGTTCGCGCCCGCGGTGATGAGCGCGGCGGCCGAAGGTGACACGACCGCCCACGGAATCCTCGTCGAGGCCGGGCGGCATCTCGCGGCGACGCTGGCCACCGCGCTCACCCCGGACATCCCGCAGCTCGCGTCGATCACCGGCCGGCTGGCGCACCGCCCGTCCCCGCTGACCGAGTCGCTGCACGAGAACCTCAGGCAGGAGCGCCCCGGAGTCCGGCTGGTGCCCTGCGAGGGCACGCCGCTCGACGGCGCCAGGCTGCTCGCGCGCCGCCTCGCGGTGGATCCGGCCAGCGTGGTCGGGTATCGCCCGTGGCTGACCGTGCGGGTCGACGGCCGCCACACCGCTGGTGAGTCCACCGACACCGGGGCAGATATGTTCAGCTCCATGTCCACCGCGCAGTTCTCCGCCACGGAGCTGCCCAACGTACTGCCCGACACCCCGGGGATCGCATGACGTACCCGGGCCCGACGACTGGAGACCCCACCGATGACCGGTGACGTGCTCGTCAAGCTCCGCCGCTCGCTCCCGACGCTGCGCCCCGCCGAGGCGCGCGTCGCCGAGACGGTGCTGGAGAACCCGAGCCTGGTCGTCGCCTCCACGATCACCGAGCTCGCGGGTGAGGCCGACACCTCGCAGGCCACCGTGGTGCGGTTCTGCCGCGCGATCGGCTACGCGGGCTACCCGGAGTTCCGGATCGACCTCGCGCAGGCCACCAGCCGGCGGGACCTCGAGCTCGAACGCTCCGGCATCGCCCAGGGTGAGCTCACCCAGACCGACGGCGTCGACGACGTCGTGAACAAGATCGCCTTCCACGAGGCCCGCACCATCGAGGACACGGCGCGCGACGTGGACCGGGAGGTCCTCGACAAGCTCGCGGAAGCGATCTCCGCGGCCCCGCAGCTCGCCGTGTACGGCGTCGGCGCGTCCCACATCGCCGCGCAGGACCTCGCGATCAAGCTGCAGCGCATCGGACGGATCGCCTTCTGCTCGCCCGACGCGGACCTCCAGCAGTCCTCGGCCGCGGTGCTCGACCCGGGCGCCGTCGCGATCGGCATCTCGCACAGCGGCCAGACGCGGGCGACCAACACGGCCCTGGAGCTCGCCCACCGGCGGGGCGCCATCACCGCCGCCATCACCAACTACCCGGACGCACCGATCGGCAAGGTCGCCGACCTGGTGCTCGCCACCACGGCCCGGGAGACCAAGTTCCGCGCGGGTGCGATGGCGAGCCGTATCGCCCAGCTGACCATCGTGGACTTCCTGTTCGTCCGGGTGGCGCAGCGCAGCTACGACAGGTCGCAGGAGGCGATCCGCCTGACGGCCGACGCGGTGGCGGACCAGCGCATGGAGTTCAGCCGCCCGTCCCGCAACGACTGACGGCGTCCCGCGGCGCGGCGACCAGCCGGCCGCCGCGCCGCGGTCTCATCCGGCTGACGGGCCCGCCGGGGAGACACCGGCCTTGATCAGGCCGTAGACGTATGCCCCGGTGACCGCCTCCCAGGCCGCCTCGATCACGTTGGGGCCCACGCCCACGGTGGACCAGGAGCGTTCGCCGTCGGCGGTCTCGACGAGCACGCGGGTGCGGGCGTCCGTGCCCTGGTCGGTGTCGAGGATGCGGACCTTGAAGTCGATGAGCTCGAACCGCCGCAGGTCCGGGTAGACGGAGGTCAGCGCCTGCCGCACCGCGCGGTCCAGCGCGTCGACCGGCCCGGTGCCCTCCCCCGTGGCCACGATCCGCTCGCCACCCACCATGATCTTCACGGTCGCCTCGGCGAACGCCTCGGCCTCGGGTCCGTACACGTCGGCGGGGGTGTGCCCGTCCGGGACGGTCTCCATGATGGTGCGCCACGACTGCGTCTCGAAGTACCGCGGCAGCTCACCCAGCTCGTCCCGCAGCACCAGCTCGAACGACGCGTCGGCGGCCTCGTAGGTGTAGCCGCGCGCCTCGTCGTGCTTGACCCGGTCGGTCACGCGGGCGAGCACGTCCTTGCGGTCCGACAGGTCGAACCCGAGCTCACGGCCCTTGAGCTCCACCGACGCGCGCCCGGCCATGTCGCTGACCAGCATCCGCATGTCGTTCCCGACGTCCTTCGGGTCCATGTGCTGGTACAGGTCCGGGTCGACGCGGATGGCGCTGGCGTGCAGGCCGGCCTTGTGCGTGAACGCGCTCTGTCCCACGTAGGGCTGCCGGGCGAACGGGGAAAGGTTCGTGATCTCGCTGATCGCGTGGGCGATCCGGGTCGCCTCCCGCAGACCGGCCTCCGGCACGAGCTCCATCCCGAGCTTGAGCTGGAGGTTCGCGGTCACCGCGACGAGGTCCGCGTTGCCGGTGCGCTCGCCGTACCCGTTGACGGTGCCCTGCACGTGCGTCGCGCCGGCCTCGACGGCCGCCAGGGTGTTGGCGACGGCGCAGCCCGAGTCGTTGTGCGCGTGCATGCCGAGCACGGGTCCCACCGGGCGCCCGTCGTCACCGGCCCGGCCGACGGCGGTGGGGCCGACGGCGTCGAGCACCTCGGCGACGATCTGCGACACCCACGTGGGGATCATCCCGCCGTTCGTGTCGCACAGGCAGACCACCTCGGCGCCGGCCTCGAACGCGGTGCGCGCGGCGGCGAGAGCGTACGCGGGGTCGTGCCGATAGCCGTCGAAGAAGTGCTCGGCGTCGAGCACGACCCGGCGGCCCTCGCCGGCCAGGAACGCGACGGTGTCGCGGATCATCGCGAGGTTCTCCTCGCGGGTGGTGCGCAGCGCGCGCTCCACGTGCCGCACGTCGGACTTGGCCACGAGCGTGACGACGGGCGTCTCGGCGTCGAGCAGGGCGCGGACCTGCGGGTCGTCGCCGGCGCGCGTGCCCGCCCGGCGCGTCGCGCCGAACGCCGCCAGGACCGCGTTGTGCAGGGTGAGCTCCTTGGCCGCGCGGGCGAAGAAGTCGGTGTCCTTCGGTACGGCACCCGGCCAGCCACCCTCGATGAAGCCGACGCCGAACTCGTCCAGCTGGGCCGCGATGGCGAGCTTGTCCGTGACCGAGAGGTTCATGCCCTCTTGCTGGGCCCCGTCGCGCAGGGTGGTGTCGTAGACGTGGAACGGTGAGGCGGTACGCATGCGTCGGGTCTCTTCCGTGCGAGGAGTCACGGCCCCTTGGGGCCGGGACTGGCGTGCGAGAACGGGCGGAGGAGCTTGTGGCTCTGCGGGCAAAGAAAAAGACCCTCCGGGGGTACGGAAGGCCTGCGCGTCCAGCGGAACGGAACTGGACGCGCTAACGAATGATGATCGCCGGACGCGGGGTGCTGCGCAGGGTCATGCGGGCCATAGTGCCACACGTGCGGTCTGCGCGGTAGGTGTTCACCATGATTCGGGACGCCCTACCGCACCGACCCTTGTGCGAATTTGGTCGGCACTTTTGATTGATTCTCGGCATAAGCCCGGCTAGCGTGAAGGGTGCCCGGGGCAGCGCTGCCCCGGCGAGCGACGAACGGGGAGCACCGATGCATCCTGACCACGACCGCGCGGACGCCTCCGCCCGCAGCGACCGCCCGACGACCGGCCTCTGGCTGATCGGAGCGCGCGGTTCGGTGGCCACGACCGCCACCCTCGGACTCGCCGCCCTCGCGGGCGGCCACGCCGACCCCACCGGCTGCGTCACCGCACGCCCCGGCCTCGCCACGGCCGCGATGCCGGGCTTCGAGAACATCGTCATCGGCGGACACGACCTGTCCGCCTGCCCCCTGCCCAAGCGTGCGGAGGCGCTCGCCGACGCCGGCATGCTCCCCTCCCGGCTGGTCACCCTCACGCGCGAAGCCCTCGACGCCGCCGACGCGGAGGTCAGGCCCGGGCACGATCCCGCCCGTCCCGAGGGCAGCGGCCAGGCCACGGCCGAGCGCCTGGCCGCCGACATCGTCGCGTTCCGGGAGCGGCACGGCCTGGAACGCGTCGTCGTGGTCGACGTCGCCTCGACCGAGCCGCTCCCCGACCCCCTCCCGGAGCACGACGACGCCGCCCTGCTCGCCGCCGCCCTCGCCGATCCGGACCGCACACCGCTGCCGGCGTCGTCCCTGTACGCGTACGCGGCGATCCTCGCGGGAGCGCCGTACGCGGCCTTCACGCCGAGCGCGAGCATCGCGCTGCCCGCGCTGACCCACCTCGCCACGGAGCACGGCATCCCCTTCGCCGGCCAGGACGGCAAGACGGGCCAGACCTGGCTGCGCACCGTCGTCGCGCCCGCGTTCGCCGCACGCAACCTGCGGGTCCTGTCCTGGTCGGGCACGAACCTGCTGGGCGGTGGGGACGGCGCCACGCTCGCCGACCCGCACGCCGTCGACTCCAAGCTGAGCAGCAAGTCCCGTGGGCTGCGGGCCATCACCGGCACGGACACCACGCCCCTGCACATCGACTACGTCCCCGACCTCGGCGACGTCAAGGTCGCGTGGGACCACGTGCACGCCGAGGGGTTCCTCGGCTCGCGCCTGACCCTCCAGACCACCTGGAGCGCCTACGACTCGATGCTCGCCGCTCCGCTCGTGCTCGACCTGGCGCGCCTGCTCGGGCTCGCGCACGCGGCCGGGCTCACGGGACCGATCCCGGAGCTCGGGTTCTTCTTCAAGGACCCGTGGGGTTCGGACCTCCACGACACCGCGGCCCAGGAACGGGCGCTCACCGACTGGGTCCGTGACACGGCGGCCCGGGTGCCGGCGACGGGCGCGCCACGCCGGAACGCGGACGGCGGCGCCGGCGAGGGCTCTCGATGACGGCCCGGGTCCCGACGGCGTCGGCCCTGGCCGAGCTCGTGCGGCTGCCCGCCGCCCTGACCGTCGTCGGGGACACGCTCGCCGGGCACGCCGCCGGCCGCGGGCCCGTCGCGGCGCGCCATCTCCTGCTGCCGGCCGCGTCCGCCTGCCTCCACCTGGCCGGCATGGCCCTCAACGACTGGGCCGACCGTGACCTCGACGCCGTCGAGCGTCCCGAGCGGCCGATCCCGTCGGGACGCGTCACCCCGGCGGCCGCCCTCACCACCGGCGCCGCCCTGACCGCCGCCGGAGTCGCGGCCGCCGGCCTCGCCACCGGCCGCCGCGGGGTCGCCGTCGCCTCCGGCATCGCGTCCGGCGTCTGGGCCTACGACACCGTGCTCAAGCACCATGCGGTGCTCGGCCCCGCGGCGATGGCCGCCTGCCGCGGCCTGGACGTGCTGCTCGGCGCCACCACCGGCAGCCTCCACGCCGCCGCCCCGGCAGCGGCAGGCCTGGCGGCACACACCGCGGCGGTCACGGCGCTGTCCCGCGGCGAGGTCCGGGGGACGACGCCGGCCGTGGCGGCGTCGGTCGCGGGCGTCACGGTCGCGGGCGCGCTGGTTCCCGTCGCGGTCGCCCGGCGGTCCACCCTCCCCGCCACCGCGGCCGCCGCCCTCGCCTACGCCGCCACGTGCCTGCCCGGCCAGCTCCGGGCCGCGGCGGCTCCGACGGCGAGCGCCGCACGCCACGCCACCCGCTCCGGCCTGCACGCGATGATCCCGCTCCAGGCGACGTGGGCCGCACGCTCCGGCCGACCGGTGACGGCCCTCGTCCTGGGCGGGGTGGCCGCCGCGGGGTCCGCTCTCCGCCGTCGCGCGCGAACCCGGGGCCACCGGCAGGTGAGCATCACATGAGACCACCGTTCCTGATCGGCTACGGCACGAACGGGCTGGCGGACCATCCCCTGCCCGCCGCCCTCGACCTGCTCGACGACGCCGGGTACGACGCCGTCGCGCTCACCCTCGGGTTCCCGCACCTGGACCCCCTGTCGGCGCCGCCCGGTGCCGTCGCGGGGGTGGGCGCACGAATGGCGGCGATGCGGGACGGCGCCGGCGCCGCCGTCGTCGTCGAGACCGGCACCCGCTACCTCCTCGACCCGGCGCGCAAGCACCGGCCCACCCTGGTGGACCGGGACGCCGGCCGGCGGATGCGCTACCTGACCCGGGCCGTCGACGTCGCCGCCGCCCTCGACGCGCGCTGCGTGTCGTTCTTCTCCGGCGTCCTGCCCTCCGGCGACCGGCCGGCCGAGGGGCGCGCCCGCCTGCTCGACCGGCTGCCCGTCCTCCTGGAGCACGCGGCCGCGCGGGGCGTGACGCTGGCGCTCGAACCGGAACCCGGGATGCTCGTCGAGACCGTCGAGGACGCGCTGGCCCTGCGCCGCGACCTGGGCGACCCACCCGGCCTGGGCCTGACGGTCGACGTCGGGCACTGCCTCGTCGTGGAACCCGGCGGCGTCGACGGCGCCCTGCGCGCCGCCGCGCCCGTGCTGCGCAACGTGCAGCTCGACGACATGCCCCGCACCCACCACGAGCACCGGCCGTTCGGCGACGGGGACCTCGACCTGCCGGCCACCCTCGCGACGCTCGCCGACATCGGCTACCAGGGCGTCGCCGCCGTCGAACTGCCCCGCCACTCCCACGCCGCCCCCGAACTCGTCGCCGCGTCCATCGAGGCTCTGACCAGGGCCTGGAAGGAGGTCTCCGCATGACCGGCGTCCCCACCAGCCGCACCGCCGTCCCGCCCGGCGCGGGCCGGCTCGCCCTGGACCTCGTCGCGCTGCGCCCCCTCCTGCGCGACCCGGACTGGCTCGACACGGCCCGCGACGCCCTCGCCAGAGATCCGGCCGCCCTCCCCCGCACCTTCGCCCTCGCCGGACGCCGCACGGGGCGCGGCCCCCTCCACCCCTCCGCCGACCCGACGGGCGTCGTCCACGGCACGGTCGACGACGCCGCGCGCGCCGCCCTCGTCGTCGCGCTCGCGACGGCCGGCACCAGGGAGCTCGCCGCCCTCCTCACCACGCTCTACCACGACGGCGACACCGCCGAACGGCGCGGCGTCCTGCGCGCCCTCGACGCGCTCACCCTGCGCGCCGCCGACACCCCGCTCCCCGACACCCTGGCAGCGGCGGGCGTCCCCCTCGCCGAGGACGCCCTCCGAGCGAACGACGCCGGCCTGGTCGCGGCAGCCGTCGGCCCGTTCGGCGGCCACCACCTGGACGCCCACACCTGGCGGCACGCCGTGCTCAAGCTCGTGTTCCTGGCCGTGCCGCTGACCGCCGTCGCGCGGCTCGGCGAACGCGCCGACGCCGAACTGGCCCGCATGGCCCGCGACCTGGCCGCCGAACGCCGCGCCGCGGGACGGGACGTCCCACCCGACCTCACCCGGCTGCTGAGCACCACGAAGGAGTGACCATGCGCATCCTGGACCCGCACATCCACATGACCAGCCGCACCACCGACGACTACGAGGCGATGTACGCCGCCGGAGTGCGCGCCGTCGTCGAGCCGGCCTTCTGGCTGGGGCAGCCGCGCACCTCGGCCGGCTCGTTCACGGACTACTTCGACTCGCTGGTGGGCTGGGAGAGGTTCCGGGCCGCCCAGTTCGGGATCCGGCACCACGCCGCCATCGCACTCAACCCCAAGGAGGCCAACGACCCGCGCTGCCGCGAGGTCCTCACGGAGATCCCGCGCTACCTGCTCAAGGACGGCGTCGTGGCGGTCGGCGAGGTCGGGTTCGACTCCATGACCCCCGCCGAGGACGAGGTGTTCGCCGCCCAGCTCGAACTGGCCCGCGACGCCGACCTGCCCGTCCTCGTCCACACGCCCCACCGGGACAAGCTCGCGGGCACCCGCCGCACCCTCGACGTCGTGCGCGAGTCCGGGCTGCCACCCGAACGGGTCCTCGTGGACCACCTCAACGAGACCACCGTCGCGCTCGTGCACGACGCCGGCATGTGGGCCGGGTTCTCCGTGTACCCCGACACCAAGATGGACGAGCGCCGCACCGTGGCCCTGCTGCGCGAGTACGGCACCCGCCGGATGATCGTGAACTCCGCGGCCGACTGGGGCCGCTCCGACCCGCTCAAGACGGCCCGCACCGGCCGGGAGATGCTCGCCGACGGCTTCACCGACGACGACGTCGACCAGGTCCTGTGGCGCAACCCGGTCGAGTTCTACGGACAGTCCGGCAACCTCCTGCTGGACCCGGTGCCCGGGTTCGTGGCGGGCGAGCCACCGGCGCCCGGCGTCGAGTTCGAGGGCTCGTCCGTCCTGCGCGGCGTGCGGGCATAAGGGGCGGGCATGCATCTCTCCTACTGCACCAACGTGCACCCCGCCGAAGACCTCGACGGCGTCGTCGCCCAGCTCACCACACACGCGGGACCGGTCCGCGAAGCCGCCGGGCTCGACGTGCTCGGCGTGGGGCTGTGGCTGCCGGCACGAGTCGCGCACCAGCTCGACGGATCACCCGCCGACATCGCCCGGCTGCGCACCGCCCTCACCGATCACGGACTGGAGGTCCGCACCCTCAACGCGTTCCCGTACGGCGGCTTCCACACCCCGGTGGTGGGCCGCTCCGTCTACCGCCCCACCTGGGCCGAACGCGCCCGCCTGCAGTACACGCAGGCCTGCGCGCGCGTCCTCGCCGGACTCCTGCCCGACGGCGCCTCCGGGTCGATCTCCACCCTGCCCCTCGCGTGGCGCGCACCCTGGACACCCGCCGACGACGACGAGTCCACCCGCGCACTGGCCACCCTGTCCGGCGACCTGCGGGCGCTCGCGGACCGGACCGGCCACGCCGTCCGCCTCGCGGTGGAACCGGAGCCCGGCTGCGTGCTCGACACGGTGGACGACGTCGTGCGCTGGCTCGCCGCCCGGACGGATTCCACCCTCCCGGCGGAACGGCGGATCGACCCGGAGCATGTCGGCGTCTGCCTGGACACGTGTCATCTGGCCGTGTCCTTCGCCGACCCGGCGGGCGCCGTGCGGCGGATCGCGGACGCCGGGCTGCGGGTGGTGAAGGTCCAGGCGTCGGCCGCCCTGCAGGTGGACGAGCCGGGCCGGGAGGTGTCGCGTGCCGCCGTCGGGCGCTTCGCCGAGCCGCGGTACCTGCACCAGGTGCGGGAGCGGACGTCGTCGGGCGGCGTGCTGGCGGCCGACGACCTGGACGAGGCCCTGGGCACCGCCCGCGGACACCCCGGCCTGCCGGGTGAGGGCCCGTGGCGGGTGCACTTCCACGTGCCGCTGCACGCCCGGCCCGAACCGCCGCTGGCGTCGACCACCGGTGTGCTGCGCGAGGCGGTCGCCGCCGTGCGGGCCACCCCGCACGGGCACGAGGCGCACCTGGACGTGGAGACGTACACGTGGTCGGTGCTGCCCGCCGGCGTCGCGGGCCTCGGCGGGGACGACGACGGTCTGGTGGCGGGCATCGCGGCCGAGCTGCGCTGGGCGCGGGAGAACCTGGCCGGCGAGGAGGACGCCGCATGAGGCCGGTCCTGCTGCTCGACGTCGTCGGGCTCACCGAACGCGCCCTGGCGCACATGCCGCGGCTCGGCCGCCTGGCACGCGACGGCTGGTCCTCACGCCTGGCCACCGTGCTGCCGGCCGTGACGTGCAGCGTGCAGTCGACGATGCTGACCGGGCTGGCGCCGCGCGACCACGGGATCGTCGGGAACGGCTGGTACTTCCGCGAGCTGGGCGAGGTGTACCTGTGGCGGCAGCACAACCGGCTCGTCGGCGGCGAGAAGCTGTGGGAGACGGCACGCCGGACCGACCCCGGCTATCACGCCGTGAACGTCTGCTGGTGGTACGCGATGGGGATGACCACGCAGGTCACGGTCACGCCCCGGCCCGTGTACCACGCGGACGGCCGCAAGTCCCCGGACGCGTACGTGCGCCCGCCCGCGCTGCACGGCGAGCTGACCGAGGCGTTCGGGGACTTCCCGCTGTTCCGGTACTGGGGCCCGACGGCGTCCATCGCCTCGACACGATGGATCGTGTCGGCCACCCGGCATCTCCTGACCACCCGCGCCGCCGATCTGACCCTGGCGTACGTGCCGCACCTCGACTACGACCTGCAGCGGTTCGGGCCGGAGTCCCCGGAGGCCGAGCGGGCGGCGGCGGACCTCGACGCGGAGCTCGCGCCGCTCCTGGACCAGGCGGAGGCCGACGGCGTGACCGTGGTGGTGGTGTCCGAGTACGGGATCGGGCCGGTGTCCCGGCCGGTGCACCTGAACCGGCTGCTGCGGCGGGAGGGCCTGCTCGAGGTGTACACCCAGCAGGGGCGGGAGCTGCTGGACCCGTGGACGTCCCGGGCGTTCGCCGTCGCCGACCACCAGGTGGCGCACGTGTACGTGACGGACCCGGCGGACGTGCCGCGCGTGGCGGCGATGCTGCGGGCGGAGCCCGGCGTGGACGAGGTCCTGGACCGCGAGGCGCAGGCGGCCTACGGCCTGGACCACGAGCGCGCGGGCGAGCTCGTCGTGGTGGCCGAACCGGACGCCTGGTTCACCTACTACTACTGGCTGCACGACGACCGGGCGCCGGAGTTCGCCCGCGGCGTGGACATCCACCGCAAGCCGGGCTACGACCCGGCCGAGCTCTTCTTCGACCCGGCGGACCGCTTCGCGAAGGCCCGCGCCGGGCTGAACCTCGTGCGCAAGAAGCTCGGCCTGCGGTACGCGATGAGCACGACGCCGCTGGACGCGACATGGGTGCGCGGCTCGCACGGGCGGCTGCCCGACTCCGCCGCGGACACGCCCCTGGTGCTGTGCTCGGACCCGGAGGTGCCGGCCGTGGTCGCGCGACAGGTCGCCGACGACGACGGGCTGGTGCCCGCCGCGTCGGTGAAGGACCTGGTGCTGGAGCTGCAGGGGGTGGAGCGCCGGCAGCCGGTGTGAGGCTCCGGCCGCCGGCCACGCGCTACGCCAGGCGCGTCATCCACCCGTGGCGGTCCTCGGACCGGCCGTACTGGATGTCGGTCAGCTCGGCCCGCAGCGCCATGGTCAGCTCACCGGGCTCGCCGCCGCCCACCTGGACGTCGAAGTCCGACGACGCCAGCCGCCCGATCGGCGTGACCACGGCCGCCGTCCCGCACGCGAAGAACTCCTTCACCTGGCCGGACTCGAGGCCCGACACGAGCTCGCGGGCCGGGATGCGCCGCTCCACGACCTCGTGGCCGCGGTCGCGCGCGAGCTGGATGATCGACTTGCGGGTGATGCCCTCGAGGATGGACCCCAGCTCCGGCGTGTGGACCGTGCCGTCGGCCATCACCAGGAAGATGTTCATGCCGCCGAGCTCTTCGAGGTAGGTGCTCTCGGCCCCGTCGAGGAAGCACACCTGGTCGAAGCCGCGCTGCTGGGCCTCCATCTGCGGCAGCAGGCTGGCGGCGTAGTTGCCGCCGAACTTCGCGTCACCCGTGCCACCGGGAGGCCCGGCGCGGTGGTACTTCTCCGACAGGTAGATCGACACCGGCCGCACCCCGCCCGGGAAGTACGGGCCCACCGGCGAGGCGATGACGAGGTGCTCCACCTCGAGGGCCGGCCGCACGCCGAGGAACGACTCGCTGGCGAACATGAACGGGCGCAGGTAGAGCGAGGAGTCCTCGCCGTCCGGGACCCAGGCGACGTCGGTCCGCACCAGCGCGGCGATCGACGCGAGGAAGTCCTCCTCGGCGAGCTCTGGGAGGGCGAGGCGGTGCGCGCTGCGGGCGTAGCGCCGCGCGTTCTGCTCGGGACGGAAGGTCCAGATCGAGCCGTCGGCGTGCTTGTACGCCTTCATGCCCTCGAAGATCTCCTGGGCGTAGTGCAGCACGGCCGTCGCCGGGTCGAGCTGCAGCGGGCCGTACGGCTCGACCCGGCGGCCGGTCCAGCCGTCGGCCGCACGCCAGGTGACGCGGGCCATGTGGTCGGTGAAGACCGTGCCGAACCTGGGCTGGGCGAGCAGGGATGCGCGCTCGACCTCCGATGTCGGCGCGTCGGTGCGCCGCACCTCGAACCGGGCCACGAGGTCGTCGAGCTCGGCCGGGAGGATGTGATGGGACATAGTGGTCATGATCTCAAAGCCTTTCACCGGATGCAGTCAGTGTTCCATGCCCGGCCGGTGAAGGGGACCTGTCCTGTGAGGACGCGCTCCACGGCCGGGCAGCGTACCCGGCCGTGGGGATGTGCTACCCCGCGACCCGGGCCGCGATGTCGGCGCCGATCTGCGCCGTGGTGCGTACGGAGGACGACGTCGCCCGCTCCGCGATGTCCGCGGCGACGGCCGCCTCGACGACGGCGGCCTCGTCCGCGTGGCCCAGGTGGTCCAGCAGCAGCCCGACCGACAGGATCGTCGCGGTCGGGTCGGCCTTGCCGGTCCCCGCGATGTCGGGGGCCGAGCCGTGCACGGGCTCGAACATGCTCGGGGCGGTGCGGTCCGGGTTGATGTTGGCCGACCCCGCCAGCCCGATCCCGCCCGTGATGGCCGCCGCCTGGTCGGTGATGATGTCGCCGAACAGGTTGTCGGTGACGATCACGTCGAACCGGCTCGGGTTCGTCGTGAGGAAGATCGTCGCCGCGTCCACGTGCAGGTAGTCGGTGGTGACCTCGGGGAACTCGGCGTTCACGGCCTCGACGGTGCGCCGCCAGAGGTGGCCGGCGTGCACCAGCACGTTGTGCTTGTGCACGAGGGTGAGGTGCTTGCGCTCGCGCTTCGCGGCACGGGCGAACGCGTCGCGCACCACGCGCTCGACGCCGAACGCGGTGTTCACGCTGACCTCGGTGGCGATCTCGGCCGGCGTGCCGACGCGCAGGGCACCGCCGTTGCCCGTGTACGGACCCTCGGTGCCCTCGCGGACCACCACGAAGTCGATCTCGCCCGGATCGGCCAGCGGGCTGGTCACGCCCTGGAAGAGCTTGGACGGGCGCAGGTTGACGTAGTGGTCGAGCGCGAACCGCAGCTTGAGGAGCAGACCGCGCTCCAGGACCCCGGACGGGACGCTCGGGTCACCGATCGCGCCGAGCAGGATGGCGTCGTGCTGCCGGATCCGCTCGAGGTCGTCGTCGGTGAGGGTCTCGCCCGTGGCGTGCCAGCGGCGGGCGCCCAGGTCGAACTCGGTGGTCACGACCTTCGTCCCGCTCGGCGCGAGCGCCGCCTCGAGAGCCCTCAGACCCTGTTCCACGACCTCGGTGCCGATGCCGTCGCCCGCCACCACTGCCAGGTCGATCTGCTGGTCCGTCCCGTTCTGCGCCATGCACGGAGCCTAACGTGAAAGCCGGCGAAAATGAGACAGGGGTCTCATGCTCTGGGACACGTTCCTCATCTGGGGTACAAGAGCTCGAAGCGCTCGACCACCACCGGCATGTCCTCCGCGAACTCGCGCCCCTCCGGGAGGTTGCGGCGGAAGTACTTCTCGTGCTCCGCGCGCCAGTGCTCCAGCGTCCGGTCGCCCTCGCCCTCGGCGTCCGCCACGTCGTCGTCCACCTCGTCGAACGGGACCGTCTCCACGCTCGTGGTGCGGATGAGCGCCCGCGGCTGCCGCTCGCCGTCGAGCAGGATGGACAGCTCGCCGACCTGCGGCACCGGCTCGCCGGAGTCCTCGAACTCCCACGCCAGCGAGGACGTCGCCGTCTTGGTGCCCTCCAGGACCAGCTCCAGCAGCTCGTCGGCGAGTTCCTTCTTGTCGCCGAACGACCAGGCCGGCGGCGGCACCGTCTCCGAGGCCAGCACCCCGGTCACCACGCCCGTCTTCGCCATCCCGGCGTACGGCCGCATCGCCTCCCAGAAGGACTGGACCGCGACCGCGACCTCCTCGTCACCCGCGTCCGCGTCGGCGTAGTCCTCAGGATCGAACGTGGCAGGATCGAAGGTGGCCGGATCGAAGCTCTTCTCGGGTCCGTCGTTCCGGGGTTCCCGCGTCTCGTCGCTCACACCACCCATCCTGCCTCATCGCCCGGCGATTGTGACCCACGCGACGCCGTCGGGCATGCCGGAAGCCGGCGGCGGAACCTACGCTCGGAACGTGTCCCGGCCCTCCTCACGCCCCTCGCGGGGCGGTCTCTCGATCCTGGCGCCCGTCGCCCTGGCGGTCCTCGCCGGCGCCGGACTCGCCACCCAGAGCCGGGTCAACGGCACCCTCGCCGACCACGTCGGCAGCGGGTACCTCGCAGCCGTCATCTCGTTCGGCTCCGGCCTGCTGGCGCTGAGCCTCGCCCTGCTCGTCTCCCGCCGCGGCCGCCGGGGAATGCGCCGGATCGGAGCCGCTCTCCGCGGCGGCCCGGGCTCCCCCGGGGGCGACGGTCCGCTCCTGCGGCCCTGGCAGTGCCTCGGCGGGGCGGCCGGCGGGTTCTTCGTGGCGTCCCAGGGCCTCGCCGTGGGGACGCTCGGCGTGGCCGTGTTCATCGTGGCGTTCGTGACGGGCCAGTCGCTGGGGTCGGTCGTCGTCGACCGGCTGGGGCTGGGCCCGGGCGGCGTGCGGTTCGTGACGCTGCCGCGCGCCATCGGACCGCTGCTGACGGTCGTGGCCGTGGGGATCGCGATGTCCGGTGACGTCGCGTCGCCGTCGGCTCTCGTGCTGGCGGTGCTGCCGCTGCTCGCGGGCGTCGGATCGGCCTGGCAGCAGGCCGTGAACGGGCGCATGCGCGCCGCCGCGGGCGACGTGCTGGCCGCCACCTTCGTCAACTTCGTGGTCGGCACCACCGCGCTCGTCCTGGCGCTCGGGGTGTCCCTGCTGTTCGACGGCCTGCCCGACGGCGTCCTCCCGGGCAACCCCCTGCTCTACACCGGCGGGATGATCGGCATCGGGTTCATCGCGGTCGGCGCGGCGGTGGTGCACCGCGTCGGCGTCCTGGTGCTGAGCCTGAGCATGATCGCGGGACAGATCGTTGGCGCCCTGGTGCTCGACCTCGCCGTTCCGGGCGCGACCGCGCCGGGTCCGGCGACCTACCTCGGTGCCGCTCTCACCCTGGTGGCGGTGGCCGTACCGCTGACGTTCGAACGCCGCGCGGCCTGATCCCGGCCCGCCCGCGGGCGGGCCGGGACGTCTCGTCAGCGGGCGGCCGAGCCCTCCACGTAGTCCGTGTCCGACGGCTTGATCCAGGCGAACATCTTGCGCAGCTCGCGGCCGGTCTCCTCGATCGGGTGCTGCTCGCCCTTGGCGCGCAGCTCCTTGAACTCCGGCGCGCCGGCGTCCTGGTCGGCGATGAAGCGCTCGGCGAACTTCCCGTTCTGGATGTCGCCGAGAACCGCCTTCATGTTCTCCTTCACCTCGGGCGAGATGACGCGCGGCCCGGAGACGTAGTCGCCGTACTCGGCCGTGTCGGAGACGCTCCAGCGCTGCTTCGCGATGCCGCCCTCGACCATGAGGTCGACGATCAGCTTGAGCTCGTGCAGCACCTCGAAGTAGGCGATCTCCGGCTGGTAGCCGGCCTCGGTCAGCGTCTCGAAGCCGTACTGGACCAGCTGCGACGCGCCACCGCAGAGGACGGACTGCTCACCGAACAGGTCGGTCTCCGTCTCCTCGGTGAAGGTGGTCTTGATCCCGGCGGCACGCAGGCCGCCGATCGCCTTCGCGTACGAGAGCGCGGTCTCCCACGCCTTCCCGGACGCGTCCTGCTCGACGGCGACGAGCACCGGGACGCCCCGACCGTCGGCGTACTCGCGGCGCACCAGGTGTCCGGGGCCCTTCGGCGCCACCATGAAGACGTCGTGGTCGGCATCGGGCTTGATGTAGCCGAACCGGATGTTGAAGCCGTGGCCGAACACGAGGGCCGCGCCTTCCTTGAGGTTCGGGGCGATCTCGTCGGCGTACACGAGACGCTGGACCTGGTCCGGGGCCAGGATGACGACCACGTCGGCGTCGCGCACGGCGTCTGCCACGGTCGCCACCTTGAGGCCCTGGTCCTCGGCCTTCGCCCGGGAGGGGGAACCCTCGCGCAGGCCCACGGTGACGTCCACACCGGAGTCGCGCAGGTTCAGCGAGTGCGCGTGACCCTGACTGCCGTAGCCGATCACCGCCACCTTCTTCTGCTGGATGACCGACAGGTCGGCGTCGTCGTCGTAGAACAGCTCAGCCACGGTTCTTGCTCCTTGATCGATGGGAATGAGGTCGACGTAACGGTGAGTTCTTCGCAGCGTAAGCCCGCCACCCGGCTGGGGGCGGGGTGGTCTCACGCGGACCGCACCACGCGCTCCAGCGCGCGGTCGGTGATGGATCGCGGGCCCCGCCCGATGGCGAGGGTCCCCGACTTGACGATCTCGCGGACCCCGAAGGGGTCGAGCGCCGCGAGCAGGGCGTTCAGCTTCGCGTCGGTGCCCGTCGCCTCGATCACCACGGCGTCGGGCGTCACGTCGACGACGTGCGCCCGGAACAGCTCGACCACCTCGAGCACCCCGGACCGCGCGGCGGCGTCGGCCCGCACCTTCACGAGCAGCAGCTCGCGCTGGACGGACGAGGACGGGTCGAGCTCGACGATCTTGATGACCTGCACGAGCTTGTTGAGCTGCTTCGTCACCTGCTCCAGCGGATGGTCCTCCACGTCGACCACCACGGTGATACGGGAGATCTCCTCGTGCTCCGTGGGCCCCACGGCGAGCGAGTGGATGTTGAACGCGCGACGGGCGAACAGGCCGGCGACACGTGTCAGCACGCCCGGCTCGTTCTCCACCAGGACGGAAAGGGTATGACGGCTCATGGTTCTTCTTCCTCGTCCTCGCTCAGTCTTCGCGTTCCCACGCCGGCGAGATGCCGCGCGCGTACTGGATGTCGTCGTTGCTCACGCCGGCCGCGACCATGGGCCACACCATCGCGTCCCGCGACACCGTGAAGTCCACGACCACGGGCCGGTCGTCGATCTCCCGGGCCCGCTTGATCGCCGTGTCGACCTCGGACGGGCTCTCCACGCGGATCCCCTCGCAGCCGTAGGCCTCCGCCAGCTTGACGAAGTCGGGCACGCGGGCGGTGCCGTGACCGGTGTGCAGGTCCGTGTTGGAGTAGCGCTCGTTGTAGAACAAGGTCTGCCACTGGCGCACCATGCCGAGCGACGAGTTGTTGATCACCGCCACCTTGATCGGGATGTCGTTGATCGTGCAGGTCGCGAGCTCCTGGTTGGTCATCTGGAAGCAGCCGTCGCCGTCGATGGCCCACACCTCGGCGTCGGGCTGACCGGCCTTCGCGCCCATCGCGGCCGGGACCGAGTAGCCCATCGTGCCGAGGCCGCCGGAGTTGATCCACGTGCGCGGCTTCTCGTACCTGATGAACTGCGCCGCCCACATCTGGTGCTGGCCCACGCCGCCCGCGTAGATCGCGTCGGGCCCGGCCAGCTCGCCGAGCCGCTGGATGACGTGCTGCGGGGCGAGGTGGCCGTCGGCGGTCTCCGTGAAGCCGAGCGGGTACGTCTCACGCCACCCGTCCACCTGGCGCCACCAGCCCTCGAGGTCGGGCTTGCCGACCGCCTCGTGCTCCTTGGCGAGCTCCGGCAGGAGGTCCCCGATCACCTCGCGCAGGTCCCCGACGATCGGCACGTCGACCGCGCGGTTCTTGCCGATCTCCGCGGGATCGATGTCGGCGTGGATGATGGCGGCGCGCGGCGCGAACGAGGACAGCTTGCCCGTGACGCGGTCGTCGAACCGCGCGCCGAGCGCGAAGATCACGTCCGCCTTCTGCAGCGCAGCCACCGCCGGCACCGTGCCGTGCATGCCCGGCATGCCGAGGTTCTGCGGGTGCGAGTCGGGCACGGCCCCGCGCGCCATGAGGGTGGTCACCACGGGTGCGCCGGACAGGTCCACCAGCTTGCGCAGCAGTGGGGAGGCGCCCGCGCGGACCACGCCGCCGCCCACGTACAGCACCGGGCGCCGGGCGGTGGCGAGCAGCTTCGCCGCCTCGCGGATCTGCTTGGCGTGCGGCTTGGTCACGGGGTGGTAGCCGGGCAGCGCGAGGTCCTGGGGCCAGGAGAACGTGGTGTCCGTCTGCATCGCGGACTTGGCGATGTCGACCAGCACCGGACCGGGACGGCCGGTCGAGGCGATGTGGAACGCCTCGGCGATCGTCCGCGGGATCTCGGCCGGGTCCGTGACGAGGAACGAGTGCTTCGTGATGGGCATCGTGATCCCCACGATGTCCGCCTCCTGGAACGCGTCGGTCCCGATCGCCCCCGCGGCCACCTGGCCGGTGATCGCGACCATCGGGATCGAGTCCATGTGCGCGTCGGCCAGTGGCGTGACCAGGTTCGTCGCGCCCGGACCGGACGTCGCCATCGTCACCCCGACCTTGCCCGTCGCATGCGCGTAGCCCGACGCCGCGTGCCCGCCACCCTGCTCGTGGCGCACGAGGACGTGCCGTAGTCGCTTGCTGTCCATGAGCGGGTCGTAGGCCGGAAGGATGGCGCCGCCCGGGATGCCGAAGACCGTCTCCGCACCGACCTCCTCGAGGGACCGGACGAGCGACTTCGCCCCGGTCACCTCCTCGGTGGTGACAGCCTTGGCGCGAAGGTCCGCGCGTACCTGCTCACGCGCCTCGGCGCGCGCCGCGAGCTGGGCCGGTGTCGGTGTGGCGGTCATTTCGGTCTCCTGCCGTCGCCCCATGGGGGTGCCTGCGGATGTTTCGGACAACAAGAAACCCCTCGGTCGTCCGTGGACGACAGGCGAGGGGCGAGCGCGCTGACGAAGCCTGCGAGTGGCCTCAGTCGGCGCGCTCAGGAATAAGTACTACAAGGTTCGTCTGCACGTGACGCACGTTACGCCGAATTGACGTTCGTGTCACCTGCCGGGCCGAAGTTCCCACGATCCGAGATGACGACGGCGGGCGTGGGACGGCATGCAGACCGCCGCGCGTGCGCGCCCGCCTGGATCACCGCAGTTCGCGGCGCCGGAACGCCAGCAGGCCGAGGGCCGTCACGGCAGCCGCGACGACGAGCAGGAACAGGCCGCTCAGCCACCAGGGTCCCGTCGGCCCCGTTCCGTCGGACACCGGCCCGACGACCCACGCCCGCGCGTGCGCCAGGGGGGACCAGTGCTCGGCCGTCAGCCCCACCAGTGCGGCCTCCAGCCCGAACAGCGCGCCGGGCACCACCAGGACCGCCGCCCACCAGCGCCCCAGCGCCGCACCCACCGCTGCCCCGCCCACCGCCGCGACGGCCGCGAGCGCCAGGACCCGCACCCCGGACCAGGCGAGCTGCGAGACCAGGCCGGCCGGGTCCGCCGTCGTCCCCGCATCGTCCGGAGGGCCGACGACGGCGTCGACGCCCCACAGGCCGGCCACGAGGAGTACGCAGGCGGCCGCCGTACCGGGAAGCACGGCCAGTCCGGCGGCGACGGCCTTCATCCAGTACACGCGATCGCGGCGCGGCTCGACGGTGAGCAGCGCACGCGTCCCGCCGGCCGGCCCGGCCACCAGAAGGGCTCCGGCCACGCACGCGAAGAGGACCGGGACGAGGGCGTAGCCGGCGACGTCGCCGTCCGCGACCGCCTGCGTCAGGGTGTCGTCGCCGGTGATCGCGGCCAGGACCACCACCGTGGCGACGTACACGAGCATCCCGGCCGCGACCCACCAGGCGAGGGGCCGGGCGGCGAACCGCTGCAGTTCCTTGAACAGCAGGCGCATCTACGGCTTCTCCTCGCTGGCGTGGTTCTTGCTTGTGCCGTTCTTGCTCGTGCCGTTCCTGCTGGTCTCGAGGGCCGGCTCGTCGGGGTCGCGGTTCACGGCGGCACCGCCGACGGTCTCCGCCGCGCGCTCGCCGAGCAGGGCCGCCACCGTGCCGGTGCGTGAGCGCTTCCGGCTTCCCTGCTCGTCCTCCGCCCTGACGTGTTCCCGGAGCTCTCGCTCGTTCTCCTTCGCCCGCTTCTTCTCGGCCCGGGCGAGCCGGGCGGCCTGCTTCTCGGCGGCGGCCTGTTCCCGTGCGACGACCCGGGCGTCGTACGCGGCCTGCTTCTCGGCGACCTTGGCGTCGAAGGCGGCGCGGCGCTGCTGGCGCCGGGAAGGTTGCTCGCCGGTCTGGTGGGCGGCGTCCGACGGCGCTGCCGGCTGTGGTTCTCGTTCCGGCCTCGGCTTCGGCTTCGGTTTCGACTCCGGTTCGGACTTTGGCTTCGGTTCGGACTTTGGTTCCGGTTCCGGTTCCAACTTCGCCTTCGGCTCCGACTCCGGCTCCGTATTCGTCGTCTTCTTCGTCGTGGCCTTTTCCTGCTTCTTCTCGGCAGCGATCAGCTTCGCGAGCTCCCGCTCCTCACGCCGGGCCTGCTTGGCCGCGCGCCGGGCCTGTTCAGCGGCTTCACGCTCCTCTTCCTCGAGGAGCTTGGCCAGCTCACGCTCGTCCCGCGCTTGCTGCTTCCGGGCTGCCCGCTCCTGTCGCCGGGCGGCTCGCTCGTCTTTCCGCGCTGCTCGCTCCGGCGCATTCCCGGCCTCGGACGCCTGCGCGGACTCCTGCGCTGCCTTCCGCTCGGTGGTGGTGTCCGTCCCGGCCCGCTTCCGCTCAGCGGCCCCTTTCCCCACCTGCTTCCGCTCAGCCGTGTCCTTCCCTGTCCGCATCGGCTCGGCGGCGTCCTTCCCTGCCGCGTTCCGCTCGGCGGTCTCTTCTCCCGCCCGCTTCCGCTCAACCGCCTCCTTCTCCGCCCGCTTCTGCTCAACCGCCTCCTTCTTCCGCGCGGCCTTCCGTTCCGCCTCCTTGCGCGCGGCCCGCTGCTCGGCGCGACTCGGCTGGGCGATCTGAGGCTCCGGCTCGGGCGCGAGCCGCCGCACGAGCGACTCCAGCGACTCCCGCCGCGTGCTCATCTCGGTGACGTACAGCTTCTTTCGCGCGAGCGCCTTGGTGACCTCGGCGGGCTCGGCGACGCCGTCGACCACCACGGCGTCGCCGTCGCGGCGCGCCCGGAACCTGGCGGCGGTGAGCTCGGCGACGGCGCGGTCGCCGTCGTCCACCCGCAGCCGTACCGCCGTCGCGAGGTCCCCGATCACCTCGACGGCGGGTCCGTCGCCGACCACGCGGCCGCCCGCCAGGACGGTGACGGTGTCGGCGAGTTGCTGCGCCTCGACGAGCGCGTCGGTGGTCATGAGGACCGCGGGGCCGCGCCCGGCGATCTTGCGCAGGAGGGTCCGCAGCTCGCGGGCGCCGGTGGGGTCGAGGCCGCGTGTCGGGTCGTCGACGATCAGCAGGTCGGGGCCGGGCAGGAGCGCCGCGGCGAGTGCGAGCCGGCGCCGGGCGCCAGGGGCGTAGGAGCCGACGACGTCCAGGGCGACGTCCGCGAGCCCGGCTTGCCGGAGCGCGACATCGACCTGGTCCTTGCTCGTGGCCGCAGGGTGCATCAGCAGATTGCGGCGGCCGGTCAGCCGGTCGAGAAATCCCGGTTCGCCGACGACTGCGCCGACGCGCCCGGTCAGCTGACGGCCGACGTCGGGCACCGCCACGCCCAGCAACCGTGCGGCGCCGGCGTCCGCGCGGGCGAGTCCGAGCAGGAGTCTCAGCACGGTGGACTTCCCGGCCTTCGCGGGCCCGAGCAGCACGTGGACACCGCGGGCGGGGACGAGCAGATCGAGCCCGTCGACGGCGACGGTGCGGCCGCGGACGCCCGTGTAGGTCTTCCGCAGGCCGAGCGTCTCGACCGCGACCGCGGGAGTCTGTGGGTGATCGGCCCGGTTCACCCGGACAGGGTAGGGCATTCCGGGTACACCCCGGTTTCCGCCGCTACCAGAATCCCGCGCCCAGGATCGACGTGTCCGGCGGGTCGACGCCGAGCCGTTCGCGCAGCACCGCGAGGTCGTAGGTGCGCTCCATCGCGAGGTGGCTCAGCGCGTACCGGGAGAGGCGCGACTCCTTGCCGGCCAGCCGTGCGAGGTGTTCGGTGGCCACCGCGGCGCGTCGTGCCGCCCGCTCCGGCACGGGAACCACACGCACGTGCCGGCCGCGTGCGAGCATGAGCAGTTCCAGGATCTGGCGCAGCACCACCGGTTCCGCGTCGGCGACGTTGGCGACCAGGGGCAGGCCGGCGGCGATCTCGGACGAGAGGTCCGCCGTCAGGGCCGCACGCACGGCCGCGACGAGCGTGGCGACGTGCGTGAGATGGTGCAGCGTCGCGCCCCCGCCGGGCAGCGGCAGCCAGCGGCCCGAGAGCACAGCGGCTTCCAGCCGGGGCAGCAGCGTGGTGTCCCCCGGCCCGTACACGGCGTGCGGGCGCAGGACGACGACGGGACCGCGGTCCGGCTCGGCCGCGTCGAGGGCGAGCCAGTACTCGGCCGCGGCCTTCGTCGCACCATAGGCGTTGAGATAGGGAAAGGGCCGGACGCCCCGCTCCGCCGTCGGCCCCTCGGTCTCGCGGATGCGGACGCTCGGTGTCGTCGGGTCGTACACGCTGCCGGACGAGACGTGCACGAACCGCGCCTTGCCGAACGTCGTGCGGACGGCGCGGGTTCCCTCGACGTTCACCACCCAGGCCGCGGCCCGCGACCCGCCGTCGCCCACCACGGCGGCGCAGTGCACGACGGCGTCGACGTCACCGGGGTGCGCATTCCCGTGGAGGGGCCCTTCGCGCAGGTCCCAGGACAGGTGGCGGGCGCCCGCGGGCAGATCGGCCGGGGTGCGGCGCGAGCAGGCGAGAACCTCGTGCCCGCCCGCGGCCAGGTCGCGCACGACGGCGCCCCCGACGAACCCGGACGCCCCGGTCACCGCCACCCGCATGCGCTCCCTCACATTCTTCCGCCGCGCGTTCCAGGGCCACACGGTTCACGCCCGAAGTCTCGACGGCCCACTTCCTGGTCGCGGATCCGACAGGCCGAACCGTACCGCCCCAATCTGGACGGACCTTCACCCGCACGCGGACTTCCTCACGAGCGGCGCGGCCGCGGCAGCGACCGCTGCCCGGTCCGGCTTGCGGGACCGGCCGGCCAGCGGCACGTGCGACGCCTCGGCCACCAGGTCGGGAAGTGCTCCGTGATCGAGGATGCCGGGCAGCCGGGGCTCGACCGCGCGGACGAGAGCGGTGTCCTCCATGAGGTTCACGCCCCCGACCTGACCGCGGTCCGCGACGAGGACGAGAACCACTCGCTCGTTGCCGTCGTCCATCGGGACGCCCACCATCAGGGCTTCGGCCACGCCCGGCAGCGCCCGGACCCGGGGCTCGAACAGGCCGGGGTAGATGTTCACCGTGCCACGGATGATCATGTCGCGGGTGCGGCCGACGAGCGTGAGGCGGCCCGCGTCGTCGACCCTCGCGAGATCCCCGGTGCGATGTTCGGCGGCGGGTGCGCGGCCCGCGTCGAGGTCCGCGAGGTACCCGGCCATGAGCGACGGGCCGGAGATCACGAGTTCGCCGACACCGTCGTCGTCCGGGGCGTCGATGCGCGCGGTCACACCTCGGAGGGGGTCGCCGATGAGATCGCCGGTAGCCAGGGCGCCGGTGACCGCACCGCCAGGCGGGACACCGGCCGCGGCCTTGTCCGCGCCGTCGACGACGGCGGCCGGCAGCATCTCGGTCGCCCCGTAGACGCAGACCCAGCGCGTCTCCGGAAGGACGCGAACCGCCCGCTCCATCAGCGCGGGCGTCACGGGCGCGGCACCGACGGCCATCACGCGCGGCCCTTCCACGCTGCCGGCCGGCCCTCGGGACCCTCCGGAGCCCTTCGCCGACGGGCCGAGGCGCACACCGCCCCGACGTCCCTCCTCGACCACGTCGAGGAGGGCGGTGACATCGGCCGGCACCGCGAACGACGAGTCCGCCCCTGCCACTCCCCTGGCGAACGCGGCGGGGTCCGCTGCGGGTGTCCGCGCCGGGATCTCCCAGGTACCGCCGGCCAGGATCGCGGGCAGACCGAGGAACATCTGGTCGGTATGCGCGCGCTGTCCCGGCCGCAGCTCTCCTAGCTGGGCGAACAGGCCGAGCATTCCCCCCAGCGAGGCGGTGGTGTGCACGACGGCTCGTGGATCCGACGTCGTCCCGGAGGTGAACACGACCAGCGCCTCCCGGTCCTGGGGAGCAACGGAATCCCTGACCGAGGTAGCACGGTCCGCCGGTCCGGCACCGCCCAGCCGCGCCACACGGAGCGCTCCGCGCGGGACTCCCGGAAGCCACCGGCCGGAGTACAGATGCCTCACCGGGAGGCGGGCGTACTCCGGCAGGAGCAAGCCACGTGCCCGCGCGACCCGGGCGAGCGGGCCCGACGACACCGCGTACAACAGCGCCTCGGACGCCGCCCAGCGCGGATCGGCGGCCGCGAGGCGGGCCTCGAAGAGTTCGGGCGTCGAGCCCGGGTCGACGAACACTATCGAGCCGCCCGCGTGGATCACGGCGAGGCAGAGGATCACTCCCTCGGGGCGCGGCCGGATGCTGAACAGCACGCGCTCGCCGGGGCGCACCCCGAGAGCCCGGAGTTCCGCCGCAGTGCGTTCGACGCGGACGACGAGTTCGGTGAACGTGACCTCTTCCCGGACGCGCGATCCCCGCCCGTCGCCCCGAGCTCCCGGGTATCCGTCGCCGAACCAGCGCAGCGCCACCCCGTCGCGGTCGATGGCGCCGTCGGCGACGGACACCAGCAGGTCGTCGACGAACGTCTGCCCGTTACTCATGGAAGCCGAACGTAGCCGAGCGCGAGGAACGCGTCACGATCGTCCGAGGCTCCAGGAGAGCCGGCCCCTGTGTCGGTGTGTCCATCTAGCGTCTCCCTCGGACGGTGTTCAGGTCGTTGCTTCGGAGCCAGCAGATCATCTTTGCCACTGATGCCACAAGTTATCCACAGACCAAATTCTTAGGTGGCGGTTAGATCAGGGCATGCATAGGATCGAACACGAAAGGGAATCGGTCGATCGGGTCCGGATGGGCGGCTCCGGGAAGGGGGTGTGCTGTGCGTGGTTCAGTGTTCGACGACGGTGCTGGGCACGTTCCTGATGTCGGCGCGCCTTTTCGTGGATCCGAGGGAGAAGCGTTCGACGGTGGCGCCTTCGATGCTGCCGAGTTCGACGCCAACGGGTTTGATGCCGACGGGTTCGACGGCCTGGAGGACGTGGAGGTGGTGGACCAGTTCGGACTGCCGGTGCGGCCTCCGGATCACACCGAGCGGGAACTGGCGGCGATCCTCGCGACGGATCCGCTGAACGACCCGGAGTCGGCGAGTGCTGCGGCCGAGTTCATGTCGCGAGGTCCGGACGGACAGCCGGGCGTCGTGGTGGATCGTGCGCGGCTGCTGCTGGAGAGCCTGGGCTCATCGGGCCCAGGGGTGGCACTGGCGGGCACGTTGACGGACCTGACCGGACTGGAGCCGTCGTTCGACGCTCCCTCTACCGGTGCCGACCGCTGCGCTCACGACACACCTGGCCCCAGCGCCTCGGATCACGGCACTACGGGTGGATGTGCCACGGGTGAAAGCGCCTTGCAGGCCCTGACCGATGGTGAGCTACGGAGCGTGGTGGCTGGCTGGGAGCGGATCGTGTCGTGGGCGCGGGCAGCTCAGGCGCGCGTGGCGGCGGAGCTGATGGCGCGCACGGACGGCCCGCTGGGGCGGGACTCGGCCGCCGGAGAGATCGCCGACGAACTGCACGTCACCACCAGCGAAGGCTGGCTGATCGCGGCCCGTGGGGAGGGCGTGGGCCAGTACCCGGACCTGGCCGACGCCTTGTGCACGGGCCGGATCGACGCGAAGAAGGCCGATACGTTCCTGCGTGCCGGAGCAGACCTGACGGTCAGCGAGCGTGGTGACGCGATCACAGATCTGCTGCCGGCCGCGCCGGGCCGGACGTGGCGGTGGATCAGCGAGCAGATGAACGCGCGCGCCGCAGTCCTGCACGGTAGGAAGGCACGCCGTCGTGAGGTCATGGATCGGTGCAACGTCTGGGCCGAGCAGGCCGGTCCGGGGATGGGGCGCATCATCGCGGACCTGCCGGTCACCGATGCCGCCCGCACATTCAACACGGTTCAGGCCGCGGCCAAGGCGCTCAAGGATGTTCCTGGCGAGACCCGACCCCTGGGCGCGCTACGCGCCGCGGCACTGGCCGCGCTCGTCACGGACAGCCTCGTACTGCCCTGCCCGGACCCACACGACAGCGCTGCTGCCGCCGGTGATGAAGCCGTGGTCGAACCGCCCCGGCCGGTCGAGCCGGTACTGGACACCGACCTGATCCCGATCCCGGCCGACCCGCACGGGATCGTACTGACCGGCCCTGCACCCGCAGGCCCCGGCACAGGCAGCACGAGCACCACGAGCAGCGCTACGAGTGCCGGCAGCGACGCAGCCGCGGGTACGCGGGTGCGGGTGGTCGACGTGTCCGCGATCGTCAACGTGACCGTGCCCGCCGGCATGCTGCTCGACCCCGAGGACATGACCCCGGGCGTCCTGGAAGGTATCGGCCCGATCCCGGCCGACCACGCCGCGCGGATCGCCGGGGACGCGACCTGGCGGCGCCTGGTGACCGACCCGGTCTCCGGGATCCTGACCGATTACTCCACCCGCGCCTACGCCCCCGGCGCCACGCTGCGGGCCGCGGTGGCGACCCGCGACCGGAGCTGCCGCTTCCCCGGCTGCGACCGGCCGGCCCTCACCGGCACCCGCACAGCGCTGGACCTGGACCACATCCAGGCGTTCGACCACGATCACCACTACCGGCCCGGCGAACCGGGACAGACGCGGGCGACCAACCTGCACCCGTTGTGCAGGAAGCACCACAACCTCAAGACCCACGCAAACTGGCAGGTCACCCGCGACCCCGATACCGGCCTCACCCGCTGGACCGCGCCCACCGGCACGACCACCGACGTCGAGCCCGCCATCACGGACCCCACCATCCGCTACGCCCTCGCCCACGGCATGACACTCGCCGAACCACCCGCCCCAGCCGGCGGCGCGCCCGGTGACGACGAGACCGGCCGCGAACGGGAGCGCCATCCAGACGCACCACCGTTCTGAAGAGCCCGCTACCCGCGGCAAAGGCAGCGGACCCGACCTGCCCGACGGACCCCGCCATCGGGCGGCCGGCCGCCCATGGAGGCGCTCACTCCCGTCGGCCCACCGGTGAAACGCCCTCACGCTCCCGTCTGCGACGCCTGTGGTCCGGCAAGCGAGAGCTCGAGCCCACGGTACGCCGGCACGAGGACGCGTCGCGCGGGTCGGCGTCGTCCCACCACGACTCGGCGACCTCCTGTCGCGAGCGGCGCGAGCGTGTCCAGCACGGCATCCACCTGTGCCATCGCCAGGGGCATCCCGAGGCAGAAGTGCGGGCCGGCTCCGAACCACAGGTGCCGGACGTCCGGGTCGACCGCCGCGCCCGGGTCGAACGCGCCGGCGCCACGACAGCAGTTCACGGTCGCGATCACGACCCGGTCACCGGCGTGGACCCGATGGCCGCCGACAACGGCGTCCGCTCGCACCGAACGCAGCATCGCCGGGGTCGGAACCGTCACCCGCAAGGCCTCCTCGACGACAGGACGCCGCAGCTCTCCCCCGGACGCCAGCAGCCGTTCCATCCACCCGGTGTCGTGCGCGATCGCCAGCAACCGCGGCACGAACGACTGGATCGTCTCGGTCCCGGTCAGCACGAACGCCCCGACAGCCCCCATCGCCTCGCGCTCCGACAGCCCGAGTCCCCGCATCCTCCCGGGCACGGTCGACTCGTCGCCCGCCCGATACGCGTCCCGCGCGGGCGCGGTCAACTCCTCCAGCACCCGCCGCGCGTGCGCGACCTGCGACGTCGTGAGCCGCCGCCGATGCAGCCGCACCATCCCCGTGACTGCCTGCGCCGCCGCCATCGACTCCCGCACCGCCGCATCCGTGGGCGGCAGCCCCACCAGCCCGCAGATCACGGCTCCCGCCTGAGCCGCGACGACCGCGGCGAGATCCACGGTCCCGCCCGCGTCGAGCCGCGCGGCCATCTCGGCCAGCGCCCCGCCCATCGCGGGCCCGCCGCTCTCCCGCCCCGCGACCAGCTCCCGCACCGCCCGCGGCGAGAAGATCGGCCCGAGCGCCCGCCGCATCGCCGCGTGCTCGGCGCCCTCCATGTTCAGCAGCACGGACGGCCCCAGGATCGGGGTCCACAGATCCGACGGCGATCCCGGCCCCACCTTCGAGAAGCGGTCGACGTCGAGCAGCACCTCACGCGCGACCGCGGCGTCGCTCACCACCAGCCCGACCCGGGGCACCCGCGCCACCGGCCGGTGCCGCAGCGCCCGCACGGCCGGATACGCCACCGGATGCGCCGCCCGCTGAACGCGCTCCTCCCACCGAGCCTCGGCCCCCCGAACCGCGCCGTCCCGCCCGGCCGCCACCCCCGGCCCGGCCGTCACCGAATATCCACCACCTCAGGCCGATACCGATGGTCCGCGTACCAGCCCAGCGTGCGGACCACGCCCCAGGCGTGCACCCGCCGCGTGGAGGCCCGCACCCACACGTCCCGGTGCTCGCCGTACGCGGGGGTGAGCCGGCGCACCGCGTTGACCAGGGCGCGGTCCTCGTGCACGTCCTCGATCCTGGTGCGCGGGAACCCGCCCGCCCGCTCGTACAGGTCCGCGGTGATCGCCATGTTGCAGCCGGGCGCCATCACATAGGGCCCCAGGTACCCCGCACCGCGGTTCCCGGGCCGCACCTTCCCGAACGCGCTCGCCAGCCACACCACGCCGGCGAGCACGGACTGCTGGACGCGCGACACCGGCCGGTCGTCCGTACGCGGGACGAGCCGCCCCGCGACCAGCTCGTGCCCGGCGAAGAACGCGTTCCTGACCGCCCACGTCCACCCCGGCGGTGGCAGGCAGTCGGCGTCGGTCCGGGCGAGCAGCCCCGCCCCGCCGGCGATCGCCGTCCGCATCCCGGTGTCGGCGGCCGCACCGGTCCCCTTCTGCGGCTCGTGCACGACCCGCCACCGGTCCGCCCGCCCGAGCCGCGCGATCGTCGCCCGCACCAGGTCGGCGGTGCCGTCCGTGGACCCGTTGTCCACCACGACGAGGTCGAAGTCGTCGTCTTCCTGCGCGTGCAGCGCCTCGAGCGTGCACACGATCCCGCCCTCGTGCGCCTCGTTCAGCGCCGGTACGACGACGGCGAGCCGGGCCGTCCACACGTCGACGGCGGCGCCCCGGCGCGCCTCCCCGCTCACCACCGCACCACCATCGCGCCCATGCTGATCCCGCCGGCGAGCCCGACCAGCAGCGCCACGTCACCGCGCCGGAGCCGCCCGGCCTGCTCCGCCAGGCCGAGCTGCAGCGGCAGGGTCGCGGAGGCCACGTTGCCGTGGTCGGCGATCGTCACGATCGTGCGTTCCCGCGGCACGCCGAGGCTCCCGAAGACGTCGTCCAGGTAGGCCACCGCGACCTGATGCACCGCCACGAACCGGATGTCGTCCCACGTCACACCGGCCTTCGCCATCGCCTCGACCGCCACCTCCGGCCCGAGTTCGTCGAACGCCTCCCGCAGCCGGGACCCGTCGATCTCGAAGTAGCTGCGCTCCGGGTCACGCGGGTTGAACGTGCCGCCGCCCGGCAGCATCCCGACGTCCCAGTGCCGGGACGCCGCCGAGAACGCCGAGGCCAGGATGCCCGACGGCGCCTCGCCCGCCAGCCCGGCGAGCTCCGCGTCGAGCCCTGCCGCATCGTCCACCGCTTCGACCAGGACCGCCGCACCGGCGTCGGACATCGTGTACCCCGGCGCCGACAGCGCGTACGTCGCCCGGTCCGGCACGTCCCAGCGCACGGCGCGGCTCGGCACCTCGCCGCACGCGATCAGGACCCGCCGGTACCGGCCCGTGCCGATCAGCGCCTCGGCCACCTCCATCCCGTTCAGCACCGAGTTGCAGGCATTCTTCACGTCCATCACCGGACACGCCGCGCCCAGCTTCGCGGCGGTGATGTGGGCGGTGGCGGGCTCCACCATGTCCTGCGACGCGGAGGCGAAGATCAGCAGGTCCACGTCCGACGCCGCCAGCCCCGCCCCGGCCAGCACCTTCCGCGCGGCCGCGACGGCGAGGTCGGACGCCTGCTCGTCGTCCGCGGCGACATGGATGGTCCGCGCGCCGGTGAGCCGGGAGACCATCGGAACCCGTGGCGCGACCTTCGGGTTTCGCCGGTGCAGGTCCCGCTCCACCTCGGCGACGTCGCGCGTCTCGGCGGGCAGGTGGAAGGCGACGCCCGCGACCCGGGCGACGGGCTGCGGCAGCTCCGGTACGACGGCGGTCGATGGCTCGACGGCGGCCGTGGTTTCGATCGGCACGTGGCACACGGTAGCGACCCTGGCCGACACCACCGGCACGAGTCCGCCCCGGAAGCCTTCCCCGGCACGGCACACTCTCCTCATGACGGCACTGCCCACCACACGACACGAGCTCGGCCTGCTCTGGCGCGCCCGGCCGGGAATGGCCGGACTGCTGCTCGCCGGGCAGGGCCTCGCGCGCCTGCCCGGCCCCGCCATCCGCAAGGTCCCCGGCATCGGCTGGGTGACCGGCGACCCCGTCGTCGCGCGCGAGGTCCTCAAGGACCACCGCTCGTTCACGATGGTGGGCGAGGGCGGGGTGGGCGACCTCTGGGCGCAGATCCTCGGCGAGTGGGTCCGGGATCTCTTCGACGGCCCCGGCCACCACGACCTGCGCACCCGCGCCCGCGACCTCTTCACCGAGGAGACCGCGGCCGGACTGGTCGCGAAGGCCTGGGGGCCCGTCCTGGGCGACGCGGGCGCGCGGCTGGCGGACGGCGAGCCCGTCGACATCGCCCACCTCGCGCGCGTGCTCGTGGGCCGCATGATGATCGAGCTGCTCGGCATCCCGGCACCGGACGGCCGCTCCGAGAGCACGCCATGGCCCGACGACGACGGCGCCCTGACCGCCTTCCGCACCGGCGAACGCCTCGCGAGGCTCGCCCTGGGCACCGCCGGATCCACCACGCTGCCACCCGCCGCGATCGCCGAGGCGAAACTCATCACGGACGAGCTGACCACCGGCGTCCCGCACGCCTTCCGCACCGCGCCGACCACCCGGCTCCTCGGCCGGGCCCGCGAGCTCGGGCTCGGCCTGGAGGAGACCACCGGCCTGGCGAGCCTCCTCATGGTCGCCGGGACGGAGACGTCCGCGAGCGCCATGACGCGCACGGCGGCGCTCCTGGTCGACACCGGGGAGCAGCACCGCCTCCTTGCCGCGCTGGGCGCGGGCGCGGCGGGTGGGACAGTGGCAGGTGACGGCCCAGCCGGCGCGGAGCGGCCGCCGTCGGACATCAACCTCTGGGAACCAGTGGTTCGCGAGGGACTGCGCGTGACGAGTCCCGCGTCGGTGATCGGGCGGGGCGTCTCCCGGGACGTCACGATCGGTGGCACGCGGCTGCGCGCGGGCGACCGGATCATGCTGCTGGTCTGGTCGGCGAACGCGGCGGTGGGACCGTTCCGCGCGGACCGGGAGTACGTCCGGGAGACGCGCCAGCTCTGGTTCGGCGCGGGCCGCCATCTCTGCCTCGGCGCGGCGCTCGCCCGCGCGGAGATCGCGGCGCTGCTCCGCGTGCTGTGGCCGGAGGACGACGCGGTTCCGCTTCGCGTGGTCCGCCGTCGCGCCGCCCGCCGCGTGATCGTGCCGGGCTACGAGGAGCTCGTGCTCGCCCGTTCGTAGATCCGGCGCACCACGTCCTCGACGTCCGGCTCGGTGATCGTCAGATCGAGCACCTCGGCCTGTTCGGAGACGGTCGCGAGCACACGGGCCGCCGTCGTCGTGGTGGGGTCGAACGCCAGGTGCTGCCGGAGACCGTCGCCCTCGCTGCGCAGGTGGCGCGCGCCCGCCACGACGAGCCGGCCGTGCGGCTCGGCGAGGTCCACGATCAGTACCCGCTCTGCCCCCACCGTCCGGGCGAGGCCGTCGAGCGTCCCGTCATAGGCGAGGCGTCCGTGGTCCACCACGAGGATCCGGTCGCACAGCCGCTCGACGTCGCCCATGTCGTGCGTGGTGAGCAGCAGGGTGGTGCCGTGTTCCGCCCGCTCGCGCACCAGGAACTCGCGGAGCCGCTGCTTCGAGAGCACGTCCAGCCCGATCGTCGGCTCGTCGAGCACGAGGAGCTCCGGCCGGTGCAGGAGCGCGGCGGCGACCTCGGCGCGCATCCGCTGCCCGAGCGAGAGCTGGCGCACGGGCGTGCCGAGGTAGTCGCCCATGTCGAGCGTCCCGACGAGTTCGTCCGTGCGCGAGCGTTCCTCCGCGCGCGAGAGGGAGTGGATCGCCGCCAGGATGCCGAACGACTCCCGCACGGGAAGGTCCCACCACAGCTGCGACCGCTGTCCGAACACGACGCCGATCCGCCGCGCGAGCCGTTTGCGGTCCTTGACCGGACGGAGCCCGCACGTGATCACCTCGCCGGCGCTCGGCACGAGGATGCCCGCCAGCATCTTGATGGTGGTGGACTTCCCGGCACCGTTGGCGCCGATGTACCCGACCGCCTCGCCGGGCGCGATGCTCCAGGTCATGTGGTCGACGGCGGTCAGCCGCCGCACCTTCAGCCCGTCGCGCACGCGGAAGTCGCGGGTGAGGTCCCGCACCTCCACGACCGTGCCCGACGACGGCGTCGTCCCGCTCATCCGCCACCTCCCTGGTAGTGCCGTACGCCCGCCCGCCAGGCGAGCAGTGCGAGGGTCCACGCCCACAGTGCCGCCGCGGGCGCGAACCACCCGAGCCACGCGGGCAGCCATGCCGCACCGGGCTCGCCGAGCAGCAACATCGCCGGCAGGTACGCGCAGAACGCCATGGGAAACACGAATCCGAAGATCACCGTGATGCTCCGCAGCCACACGGTGGCCGGCTGCGTGGACGCGTGCCGCCCGCCGTACACGAACGCGTTGGTCACCTCCTGCGCGTTGAGCAGGAAGAACTGCAGCCCGCCCGCCACGACGAAGTTGGCGCAGAAGATCGCGAACCCGCACACCAGCGACAGTGCCAGCAGCGCCACGGCCCGCGGCCCCCACTCCACGTCGTTCGCGACGAGCGCGAACCCGAGCACGACGACGGCCAGCGCGGACCGCCCGAGCCGGCGCAGGCTGATGTCGCTGGTGACGAGCTGCGCGAGCAGCGGCTGCGGGCGCAGGTACAGGATGTCGACGGTCCCGGCCCGGACCTGCTGCGCGAGGCTGTCGACGTGCCCGAACACCATGTCCGCGCTGGAGAACGCGAGCTCGGCCAGCCCGAACACGAGGAGCGCCTGCATGAGGTCGAGGCCGCCCAGGGTGCCGTTCGCGGCGCTGAACAGCACCACCACCTCGGCCATCTCCGTCAGCCCGACGACGGCGGTGCCGAACAGGTCGGCCCGGAAGCTGGCACGGTAGGCGCGCTGCGCGCGGATCCGCGAGGCGAGCACGACGGCGTACGGGCGCAGCACCTGGCGCACGCGGCCGCGCACCACGCCGTACGGACGCCCCACGAACCCGTCACCCACCCTGGACCTCCAGCTTGCGCCGCCCGAGCCGGGTCGCCAGACCACCCGCCACGAGCGCCAGCGCGAGCCAGCCCGCCTGCGCACCGATCAGCGCCAGTGCGTCCGTACCCGTGGTCCGGCCGCTGAGCACGTCGATCGGGTACATCATCACGGCGGGGAACGGCGTCGCGACGGCGATGGCCTCCAGCCAGGCCGGAAACAACCAGACCGGTGTGATGAGGCCGGTCAGCAGACCCGCCACGCCCATGTACAGCACCTGCAGCCCGCGGACCTCGACGAGCCAGAACCCGGCCGTGCCGAGCAGGTAGGTCAGGGCGTGCGAGAGCGTGATCCCGAGCAGCAGGCTCACCGTGCCGAGCGCGTACGGCAGGATCTGCGCCGGCATCGCCATGCCCACGAGGAGCACGCCCACGCCCACGCTCGGGAGACCGCGCGGGATCAGCGCGAACAGGCCCCGGCCGACGTCGTCGGCGATGGCGGCGAACTGCACGTCCACGGGCCGGAGGAAGTCGACGGCGATGTCGCCGGACTTGATGCGCCGCGCCGAGCTGGGCAGGGACCAGATGTTGACCGACCCGAGCAGGCCTTGGCTCAGCCACACGTAGGCGGCCATGGTCCCGGCGGTGTATCCGTCGATCTCGCCACCACCGCCGTCCACGAGCGTGAGCAGGATCCCGGACTTGAGCAGGCCGAACGTCGCGTTGGCGAGGAGCCCGGCGAACGCGGCGGGCAGGTAGCGCGACTGGGTGCGGAAGCCCGCGGCGAGGATCCTGGCGTAGACGCGCACAAGCGAGGGACCTTACCGGGACCCGCGCCGCGAGTCCCGGGATTTACCGCGGAGGCGTTCGCCCGCTCAGCGCGCGGGGAGCCGCGACAGGTCTCGTACCGCGCCCTTGTCCGCGCTGGTGGCGAGCGCGGCGTAGGCGCGCAGCGCGGGCGACACGTACCGGTCGCGCGCGGCGGGCTGCCAGGGGCGCTCGGACGTCTCCATCTTCAGGCGGCGCTCCGCGAGGACCTCGTCGGGCACGTGCAGTTCGATGGATCGCGCCTCGACGTCGATCGAGATCTCGTCGCCGTCCTCGACCAGCCCGATCGTGCCGCCGGCGGCGGCCTCCGGAGAGACGTGCCCCACGGAGATCCCGCTGGAGCCGCCCGAGAACCGTCCGTCGGTGATGAGCGCGACCTGCTTGCCGAGTCCCCGGCCCTTGATGAACGACGTCGGGTACAGCATCTCCTGCATGCCCGGCCCCCCGGCCGGCCCCTCGTACCGCACCACGACGACGTGGCCCGGCTCGACCTGCTTGGTCAGGATCTTCTCGACGGCCTCGTCCTGCGACTCGCACACCAGCGCGCGCCCGCGGAACCGGAACACGTCGGGGTCGACGCCCGCGGTCTTGAACACGGCGCCGTCCTCGGCGATGTTGCCGCGCAGCACGGCGAGCCCGCCCTCGACGGTGTACGCGTGCTCGAGGTCGCGGATGCAGCCCTCGGCGGCGTCCGTGTCGAGCGTCTCCCAGCGGTTCGACGTCGAGAACGCCTGCGTGGTGCGTACGCCACCCGGCGCGGCGTGGAACAGCTCGATCGCCTCGTCGGTCGCCTTGCCGCCGCGGATGTCCCAGTCGTCGAGCCACTCGCTCATCGTGGGGGTGTGCACGGTGGTGACCTCGCGGGCCAGCAGGCCGGCCCGGTCCAGCTCACCCAGCAGCGCGGGGATACCGCCCGCCCGGTGCACGTCCTCCATGTGGAAGCTCGGGTGGTTCGGCGCCACCTTGCTCAGGCAGGGCACCCGGCGGCTGAGGTCCTCGATGTCGGCGAGCGTGAAGTCGACCTCGGCCTCCTGCGCGGCGGCGAGGATGTGCAGCACCGTGTTCGTGGAGCCGCCCATCGCGACGTCGAGCGCCATGGCGTTCACGAACGCGTCCTTCGTCGCGATCCCGCGCGGCGCGGCGGTGTCGTCCTCGTCGTCGTAGAAGCGGCGCGTCAGGTCCACGA
Organism: Myceligenerans xiligouense; assembly: GCF_003814695.1. Lineage (GTDB taxonomy): Bacteria > Actinomycetota > Actinomycetes > Actinomycetales > Cellulomonadaceae > Myceligenerans > Myceligenerans xiligouense. The sequence goes on along the minus strand of NZ_RKQZ01000001.1, from coordinate 1,021,886 downwards.
TGGTGCGGCCCGCGTTCAGGAAGAGCTCCTTGCGCGCGGCGTGCGTGGCCAGCGTGGAGCCGTTGCCGGGCAGGGACAGCCCGAGCGCTTCGGTGAGGCAGTTCATCGAGTTCGCGGTGAACATGCCCGAGCACGAGCCGCACGTCGGGCAGGCGTTCTCCTCGACCATGCCGAGCGACGCGTCGTCCACGTTCTCGTCGGCCGAGTAGTTGATCGCGTTGATGAGGTTGAGGGGCGTCCTGGCGACGCCGTCGGCCACGATCGCCTTGCCGGCCTCCATCGGCCCGCCCGAGACGAAGATCGCCGGGATGTTCAGCCGCAGCGCGGCGTTGAGCATGCCCGGCGTGATCTTGTCGCAGTTGGAGATGCACACCAGCGCGTCGGCGGTGTGCGCGTTGACCATGTACTCCACCGAGTCGGCGATGAGGTCGCGGCTCGGGAGCGAGTAGAGCATGCCGCCGTGGCCCATCGCGATGCCGTCGTCGACGGCGATCGTGTTGAACTCCTTGGCCACGCCCCCGGCCTCGCGCACGGCGCCCGCCACGAGATCGCCCATGTCCTTGAGGTGCACGTGGCCCGGGACGAACTGCGTGTACGAGTTCGCGATCGCGATGATCGGCTTGCCGAAGTCCTCCGAACCCATGCCGGTGGCGCGCCACAGGGCGCGGGCACCGGCCATGTTCCGGCCGTGGGTGGAGGTGCGGGACCGCAGCGGGCGACTCATGCAGGCACGATAGTCCGACTGTCCGACACGTGACCTATGCGGGTCACAGTACGGACACCCTGCTCGTAAGAGTTTCGTAATGTAAACGATTTGCAGACTGCCGCATGGACCCTGCGGCCCCTCACGATTCGGCGCATGACCTCCACCAAGACAGCACCCACTGCCCCTGCGACCGCTGCCGGCTCAGCCGCCGCCCGCATGCTCGCCCTGTGCCGCATCCTCCTCGGGTTCGTGTTCCTCTGGCCCGCGCTCGACAAGTCTTTCGGGCTCGGTTATGCCACGTCACCGGACTCCGCGTGGCTCACCACGGGATCCTCGCCCACGGCCGGCTACCTGGGCCATGTCGAGGGTCCGCTCGCCGGGTTCTTCGGCGCGATCGCGGGACCCGTCTCCGACGTCCTGTTCATCGCCGGGATGTTGGGCACCGGCGTCGCGCTGCTGCTCGGCATCGGCCTGCGGGTGGCCGCGGTGTCGGGCACGCTCCTCATGACGATGCTGTGGCTCTCGGCCTGGACGTTCGCGCCGGGCTCGAACAACCCGCTCGTCGACACCCACGTCATCTACGCGGCCCTCGTCATCACCCTCGCGGTCACGCGCGCCGGTGACGTGTGGGGCCTCGGCCGCGCGTGGGCGGCGTCGGGCGTCGTGAGCGGGCGCGCCTGGCTCCGCTGAGGCGGACCCTGGTCAGCCGGCGGTATCCGAGTACTCGTCCTCCAAGAGGCTCATCACGTACGCGTCGGACCAGCCGTCGCCGTCGGGGTAGACGTCGCGCAGCCGCCCTTCCTCGCGGAAGCCGAGCGACGCGTACAGGGCCTTGGCGCGCGGATTGATGCTCAGCACGTCCAGTCCCACCCGGTGCAACCGGGGCCCGGGGTGCTCCGGGACGCCGACGAAGGCGAACCGGAGCACCTCCTCGATCGCCTCGCGCCCGTACCCGCGGCCGCGGTAGTTCGGCAGCATCTGCAGCCGCAGGTTCGCCGACCGCGCCCGCGGGTCGATGTCGTTCAGCACGATCTCGCCGATCAGCTCGTCGCTGACCGGGATGCCGTCGCGCACGGCCGCGGGGACGATCGCCCAGTCGAACCGGCCCTCGCGGTCCGAGACGACCGCCGCCCACTTGTCGATCTGCTCGCGCGTGAAGGTGGTCGTCGTGCCCGTCAGGCGCATGCCCTCCGGATCCTGGACCGCCTCCCACAGACGGTCGGCGTCACGCGGTTCGATCGGCCGCAGGCGGACCAGCTCGCCGTGCAGCACCGGCCCCCTGGTCACTGTGCGATCCGCTCCAGCACGAGCTCACGCACCCGCTTCGCGTCCGCCTGCCCCTTCGTCGCCTTCATCACCGCACCGATGATCGCACCGACGGGCCCCTGGTTGCCCCCGCGGACCTTCTCCACGATGTCGGGCTGCGCGGCGAGCGCCTCGTCGATGGCGGCCAGCAGCGCACCGTCGTCGGACACGACCTCGAGGCCGCGCGACCGCACGACGGCGGCCGGGTCGCCCTCACCGGCGAGCACGCCGTCGAGCACCTGGCGCGCCAGCTTGTCGTTGATCGTCCCGGCCGCGATGAGCTGTTCGAGCTCGGCGATCTGGGCGGGCGTGACGGCCATGGTCGCGAGGGCGACATCGTCCTGCTTGGCTCGGCGGGCGAGCTCGCCCATCCACCACTTGCGCGCGCCGGCGGGGGTGGTGCCCCCGGCGACGGTGGCCTCGATCAGCTCGACGGCGCCGGCGTTGACGACGTCGCGCATCTCGGCGTCGGCGTACCCCCACTCGTTCTGGAGCCGACGACGGCGCGCCGCGGGCATCTCCGGCAGGCCGGCGCGGATCTCCTCGATCCACTCCCGGCTCGGCGTGACGGGGACCAGGTCCGGCTCGGGGAAGTAGCGGTAGTCCTCCGCGTCGGACTTGACGCGCCCCGGCGTGGTGATGCCGGTGTCCTCGTGCCAGTGCCGCGTCTCCTGGACGACGGTGCCGCCCGCGTCGAGCACGGCCGCCTGGCGCGAGATCTCGTGCCGTACCGTCCGCTCGACCGAGCGGAACGAGTTGACGTTCTTCGTCTCGGTCCGGGTGCCCAGCGGCGCGGTGGGGTCGGGGCGCAGGGAGACGTTCACGTCCGCGCGCACGTTGCCGCGCTCCATCCGGGCCTCGGAGACACCAAGTGCGCGGAAGATGTCGCGCAGCGTCTGCACGTAGGCACGCGCCACCTCCGGTGCCCGGTCCCCGGCGCCCTCGATCGGCTTGGTGACGATCTCGACCAGCGGGATCCCCGCGCGGTTGTAGTCGACGAGGCTGTACTCGGCGCCGTGGATGCGGCCCGCGGTGCCGCCCACGTGAGTGTTCTTGCCCGCGTCCTCCTCCATGTGCGCGCGCTCGATCTCGACGCGGAAGATCTCGCCGTCCTCGAGCTCGATGTCGATCCAGCCGTCGTAGGCGATGGGCTCGTCGTACTGGGAGGTCTGGAAGTTCTTCGGGACGTCCGGGTAGAAGTAGTTCTTCCGGGCGAACCGGCAGGACTCCGCGATGTGGCAGTTGAGCGCGAGACCGATGCGGATCGCGTACTCGACGGCGGTGCCGTTGACGACCGGCAGCGCGCCGGGCAGCCCCAGCGACACGGGAGTGGTCTGCGTGTTCGGCTCGCCGCCGAACTCGACCTCGGCCGCGCAGAACATCTTGGTCCTCGTGCCGAGCTCGACGTGCACCTCGATGCCGAGCACCGGGTCGTACCGGCGCACGGCGTCGTCGTAGGCCACGAGATCGGCGGTCGGTGCGGCGGTCATCGGGTCAGCTCCGTGGTCTTCAGCTCGGGGGCCTGGGCCAGCAGCGGCCCGCCCCAGGTCTTCTCGAGCGCCGCCTCGAGAGCGGCACCCACTCGGTACATGCGGTCGTCGGCCTTCGCCGGGGCGAGGATCTGGAAGCCGACCGGCAGCCCGTCGGACAGGCCGTTCGGCACGGACATGCCCGGCACGCCGGCGAGGTTGGCCGGGATCGTGGCGACGTCGTTGAGGTACATGGCCAGCGGGTCGTCGAGCTTCTCGCCGAACTTGAACGCCGTGGTGGGCGCCGTCGGCGAGACGAGGACGTCCGCCTGCGCGAACGCGGCGGCGAAGTCGCGCTGGATGAGGGTGCGGACCTTCTGCGCGCTGCCGTAGTAGGCGTCGTAGTAGCCGGCGCTCAGGGCGTAGGTGCCGAGGATGACGCGGCGCTTGACCTCGTCGCCGAAGCCCGCGCCGCGGGTCGCCGCCATGACGCGCTCCGCGGTGACGGGCCCTTCCGCGGGCTCGACGCGGAGGCCGAAACGCATGCCGTCGAACTTGGCGAGGTTGCTGGACGCCTCCGCAGGCATGATCAGGTAGTACGCATCGAGCGCGTAGACGAAGTGCGGGCAGGAGACCTCGACGATCTCGGCGCCGAGGGCGCGGAGCGCGTCGAGGGACTCGGTGAACCTGGCGCTCACGCCCTCCTGGTAGCCCTCGCCCGAGAGCTCCTTGACGACGCCGACGCGCAGGCCCCGCAGGTCGCCGGTGGCGCCCTGGCGGGCCGCGGCGACGAGCGCCGGGATCGGCTCGGCGATCGACGTGGAGTCGCGCGGGTCGTGACCGCCGATCAGCTCGTGCAGCAGCGCGGCGTCCAGGACCGTACGGGTCACGGGGCCCGCCTGGTCCAGGCTGCTGGCCATGGCGATGAGGCCGTAGCGTGAGACCCCGCCATAGGTGGGCTTGACCCCGACCGTGCCGGTCACGGCGCCGGGCTGGCGAATCGAACCGCCGGTGTCGGTGCCGATCGCGAGCGGGGCCTCGAGCCCGGCGACCGCGGCCGCCGAACCGCCACCGGAGCCGCCCGGGATGCGCTCGAGATCCCACGGGTTCTTCGTGTTGCCGTAGGCAGAGTGCTCGGTGGAGGAACCCATCGCGAACTCGTCCATGTTGGTCTTGCCGAGGATCGGCAGGCCGGCCGCCTTGATCCGCTCGACGAGCGTCGCGTCGTAGGGCGGAACCCAGCCCTCGAGGATCTTCGAGCCCGCCGTCGTGGGCAGCCCTTGGGTGACGACGACGTCCTTGACGGCGATCGGCACGCCCGCGAGCGGACCGAGTTCCTCGCCGGACGCTCGCCGGGAGTCGACGCCGGCCGCGGTCGTCAGCGCCTCGTCGGCGCTGACGTGCAGGAAGGCGTTCAGATCGCCGTCGACCTCGGCGATGCGGTCCAGGTGGGCCCGCGTGGCCTCGACGCTGGAGACGGTGCCGTCGGCGATGGCCGCGGCGAGCTCGGACGCGCTCAGGCGCGTGATGTCACTGGTCATCTCTTACTCCTCGCCGAGGATCTGCGGGACGAGGAACCGGCCGTCCTCCTGCGCCGGGGCCGCCGCCAGGACATCCTGCTGCGGGAGCGGCTGCTGCGGAACGTCATCGCGGAAGACGTTCGTCAGCGGGATCGGATGGCTCGTCGCGGGGACGTCGGCGGTGGCTACCTGGCTGACCCGCGCGATGGACTCGACGATGACGTCGAGCTCACCCGCGAGACGGTCGACCTCGTCGGAACGCAGGTCGATCCGGGCCAGGCCCGCGACGCGCGCGACCTCGTCTCGGGAGATGGTGGACATGCCGCAAGTCTAGTGGCGATGCGGGTCCGGGATGCTCGCCGGTGCCGTGATTCTGCCCCGGGAATGGTTCGAGGCCCGCACCGTGTGGTGCGGGCCTCGTGTGAAGAAGGGTCCGGCGGCGTCCTACTCTCCCACCCCCTGGCGGGGGCAGTACCATCGGCGCTGTAGGGCTGAGCTTCCGGGTTCGGAATGGGACCGGGCGTTTCCCCTACGCTATGACCGCCGTAACGTTATCGAGTTGTTGACCAAGGTTCGAAGGGTTGGTCGTTTCTCGGGAACCGTATAGTGGACGCGATACACGTGAAGTGTGTGTTGTTGAGGTTGTTGGCGGATTAGTACCGGTCAGCTGCAACCATTACTGGTCTTCCACTTCCGGCCTATCAACCCGATAGTCTGTCGGGCGCCTTCCCACCCGAGGGTGGTGGAGTCTTCATCTTGAAGCAGGCTTCCCGCTTAGATGCTTTCAGCGGTTATCCCTTCCGAACGTAGCCAACCAGCCGTGCTCCTGGCGGAACAACTGGCACACCAGAGGTTCGTCCGTCCCGGTCCTCTCGTACTAGGGACAGCCCTTCTCAAGACTCCTACGCGCGCAGCGGATAGGGACCGAACTGTCTCACGACGTTCTAAACCCAGCTCGCGTACCGCTTTAATGGGCGAACAGCCCAACCCTTGGGACCAACTCCAGCCCCAGGATGCGACGAGCCGACATCGAGGTGCCAAACCATGCCGTCGATATGGACTCTTGGGCAAGATCAGCCTGTTATCCCCGGGGTACCTTTTATCCGTTGAGCGACCACGCTTCCACAAGCCATGGCCGGATCACTAGTTCCGACTTTCGTCCCTGCTCGACCTGTCAGTCTCACAGTCAAGCTCCCTTGTGCACTTGCACTCGACACCTGATTGCCAACCAGGCTGAGGGAACCTTTGAGCGCCTCCGTTACATTTTAGGAGGCAACCGCCCCAGTTAAACTACCCACCAGGCACTGTCCCTGATCCGGATCACGGACCGAGGTTAGATGCCCGAAGCGATCAGAGTGGTATTTCAACGATGACTCCACCCGACCTGGCGGCCGGGTTTCACAGTCTCCCACCTATCCTACACAAACCGCACCGAACACCAATACCAAGCTGTAGTAAAGGTCCCGGGGTCTTTCCGTCCTGCTGCGCGTAACGAGCATCTTTACTCGTAGTGCAATTTCGCCGAGTTCGCGGTCGAGACAGCGGAGAAGTCGTTACGCCATTCGTGCAGGTCGGAACTTACCCGACAAGGAATTTCGCTACCTTAGGATGGTTATAGTTACCACCGCCGTTTACTGGGGCTTAAATTCTGAGCTTCACCCTTACGGGTTGACTCGTCCTCTTAACCTTCCAGCACCGGGCAGGCGTCAGTCCGTATACATCGTCTTGCGACTTCGCACGGACCTGTGTTTTTAGTAAACAGTCGCTTCTCCCTGGTCTCTGCGGCCTTCCCCGCTCACGCCCGCAAGGGGCTTCACGGTTCGGGCCCCCCTTCTCCCGAAGTTACGGGGGCATTTTGCCGAGTTCCTTGACCACGATTCGCTCGATCACCTTGGTATTCTCTACCTGACCACCTGAGTCGGTTTGGGGTACGGGCGGCTAGAACCTCGCGTCGAGGCTTTTCTTGGCAGCAGAGGATCACCGCGTTCCCACTTGCGTGGTCACCATCAGTCCTCACCCTTGACGCCCCGCGGATTTACCTACGGAGCAGGCTACAACCTTGGACGTGGACTACCATCGCCACGTGCGGCTACCTTCCTGCGTCACCCCTGTTAACACGCTTACCTACTACCGGATCAGGTCCCACGCCGCCTCTCCCTGTACAGTCCGAAGACTGAAGCGGGAGGATTGGGATGGTTAGTATCACCGGACTCGGTATGGACGGTTCTTCGCCGGTAGGAGAATATCAACTCCTTGTCCATCGACTACGCCTGTCGGCCTCGCCTTAGGTCCCGACTTACCCAGGGCGGATAAACCTGGCCCTGGAACCCTTGGTCATTCGGTGGACGGGATTCACACCCGTCATTCGCTACTCATGCCTGCATTCTCACTCGCGTGGCCTCCACCCCTGGATCACTCCGGGACTTCACCGGCCACACGACGCTCCCCTACCCAACCACACCACTGACAACCCCTGAAGGGCTGTAATGTGCATGTGTGGTTGCCACGGCTTCGGCGGTGTGCTTGAGCCCCGCTACATTGTCGGCGCGGAATCACTTGACCAGTGAGCTATTACGCACTCTTTCAAGGGTGGCTGCTTCTAAGCCAACCTCCTGGTTGTCTGAGCAACTCCACATCCTTTCCCACTGAGCACACGCTTAGGGGCCTTAGCCGGCGATCTGGGCTGTTTCCCTCTCGACCCACGGAGCTTATCCCCCGCAGTCTCACTGCCACGCTCAACTTACCGGCATTCGGAGTTTGGCTGACGTCAGTAACCTTGTCGGGCCCATCGGCCATCCAGTAGCTCTACCTCCAGCAAGCACACGTGACGCTGCACCTAAATGCATTTCGGGGAGAACCAGCTATCACGGAGTTTGATTGGCCTTTCACCCCTAACCACAGGTCATCCCCCAGGTTTTCAACCCTGGTGGGTTCGGGCCTCCACACCGTCTTACCGGCGCTTCACCCTGCCCATGGCTAGATCACTCCGCTTCGGGTCTAGACCCGGCGACTATCACGCCCTGTTCGGACTCGCTTTCGCTACGGCTTCCCCACACGGGTTAACCTCGCCACCGAGCACTAACTCGCAGGCTCATTCTTCAAAAGGCACGCCATCACCCCTGCACAACCCCGAAGGACTGGAAGGCTCTGACGGATTGTAGGCACACGGTTTCAGGTACTATTTCACTCCCCTCCCGGGGTACTTTTCACCTTTCCCTCACGGTACTGGTCCGCTATCGGTCATCAGGGAGTATTTAGGCTTACCAAGTGGTCTTGGCAGATTCACACGAGATTTCACGGGCCCCGTGCTACTCGGGACAACCCCCACCAGGCCACACCATTTCACCTACGGGACTCCCACCCTCTACGGTCCGGTATTCAACCCGGTTCGGCTATAGCGCAACTTTCTCACTGATCGAGAGACTGTCAGATCTCTCCAGGGGCTCCCACTACCCCGCACACGCAACGTCTGACAACTTGACACGCGCACGGTTTAACCTCATCCGCTTTCGCTCACCACTACTCACAGAATATCTCTTCCTGCCGGTACTGAGATGTTTCACTTCCCGGCGTTCCCCCCTACACCCTATGAATTCAAGTGCAGGTACCCGAACACAACTTCGGGTAGGTTCCCCCATTCGGAAACCCTCGGATCACAGCTCGTCTGCCAGCTCCCCGAGGCTTATCGCAGGCTACAACGTCCTTCGTCGGCTCCTGATGCCAAGGCATCCACCCTGTGCCCTAAAAAACTTCAACAACACTACGCAGAACACACAACCCCCACACGCACCAAGCGCGCACGAATCATGTGTCCAGAGATGCTCGCGTCCACTATACAGTTCTCAAGCAACGAACGAACCCACCACACACCAACGACCAACCAGACCACAGCCCGGCGGTATCGCCCCGGTGATGACTCGAACCTCCCAGAAACACCCGACCAGCCGGCCGGTTGCCTCAGGACCCAACAGTGTGCTTGGCAGACCCCCACCACCGACAGACCCCACGTTCCAACCCGCACCCACCTCCCGAAGGAGCCACTCCCGAAGGAGCCAAGATGCCGGCGTACTAGCGAGACCCACCCGAACGGGGAAGGTCCTTCGTCAATGTTCCACCCATGAGCAACCACCCACGACGCGTCCGGCCGTGGCATGGCCCGAACCCCCACAGGGGTCCTGGACCCTCACCCACCCACACGAAGTGCGAGCCGAGGGCAAGAGCCTTGCGCTCCTTAGAAAGGAGGTGATCCAGCCGCACCTTCCGGTACGGCTACCTTGTTACGACTTAGTCCCAATCGCCAGTCCCACCTTCGACCACTCCCTCCCCGAAGGGTTGAGCCGTGAGCTTCGGGTGTTACCAACTTTCGTGACTTGACGGGCGGTGTGTACAAGGCCCGGGAACGTATTCACCGCAGCGTTGCTGATCTGCGATTACTAGCGACTCCGACTTCACGGGGCCGAGTTGCAGACCCCGATCCGAACTGAGACCGGCTTTTAGGGATTCGCTCCACCTCACGATATCGCAACCCTCTGTACCGGCCATTGTAGCATGCGTGAAGCCCAAGACATAAGGGGCATGATGATTTGACGTCATCCCCACCTTCCTCCGAGTTGACCCCGGCAGTCTCCCATGAGTCCCCGGCATAACCCGCTGGCAACATAGGATAAGGGTTGCGCTCGTTGCGGGACTTAACCCAACATCTCACGACACGAGCTGACGACAACCATGCACCACCTGTACACCGACCTTGCGGAAACCACATCTCTGCAGCTGTCCGGTGCATGTCAAGCCTTGGTAAGGTTCTTCGCGTTGCATCGAATTAATCCGCATGCTCCGCCGCTTGTGCGGGCCCCCGTCAATTCCTTTGAGTTTTAGCCTTGCGGCCGTACTCCCCAGGCGGGGCACTTAATGCGTTAGCTACGGCACAGAACGAGTGGAACCCGCCCCACACCTAGTGCCCAACGTTTACGGCATGGACTACCAGGGTATCTAATCCTGTTCGCTCCCCATGCTTTCGCTCCTCAGCGTCAGTAACGGCCCAGAGACCTGCCTTCGCCATCGGTGTTCCTCCTGATATCTGCGCATTCCACCGCTACACCAGGAATTCCAGTCTCCCCTACCGCACTCCAGCCTGCCCGTACCCGATGCCAGCCCGAGGTTGAGCCTCGGGTTTTCACACCAGACGCGACAGACCGCCTACGAGCTCTTTACGCCCAATAATTCCGGACAACGCTTGCGCCCTACGTATTACCGCGGCTGCTGGCACGTAGTTAGCCGGCGCTTCTTCTACAAGTACCGTCACCCGAAAGCTTCTTCCTTGTCGAAAGAGGTTTACAACCCGAAGGCCGTCATCCCTCACGCGGCGTCGCTGCATCAGGCTTTCGCCCATTGTGCAATATTCCCCACTGCTGCCTCCCGTAGGAGTCTGGGCCGTGTCTCAGTCCCAGTGTGGCCGGTCGCCCTCTCAGGCCGGCTACCCGTCGACGCCTTGGTAGGCCATCACCCCACCAACAAGCTGATAGGCCGCGAGCCCATCCCCCACCAATAAATCTTTCCAACCCCCACCATGCGGCAGAGACTGAATATCCGGTATTAGACCCCGTTTCCAAGGCTTATCCCGAAGAGGGGGGCAGGTTACTCACGTGTTACTCACCCGTTCGCCACTAATCCACCCAGCAAGCTGGGCTTCATCGTTCGACTTGCATGTGTTAAGCACGCCGCCAGCGTTCGTCCTGAGCCAGGATCAAACTCTCCGTAAAAGATTTCACTCTTCACAGAGCTTTACTGATACTGGCCAGACCAAGCTGAACTGCTCGATCCGATCCAAAACATCCCCCCACAACAAGGGGACAATAATTGGCATTGACTATCAAGCACACTGTTGAGTTCTCAAACAACCGACGCACACCGTCCCGAACCAAGCCACTTGACTCGACCCGAACCCGGGGCAACCTCTTAAACTTACCACCACCGATATCGTCTCGCAAATCCCCAGATCCTGGATCTGGAGCCCGCATTTGAGACGGAACGATGCCGCATGTCTCAGAGGAGATGATCAAGCCCCGGCACGTCCAGCCGTTCACCGTGTGGTTCCTGGCTGTCCGTCTGCCCGTCGGGCTGACGTCGAGAACATTACACACGTCCCGGCGCGCATGCCAAATCGCGGCCGACAGCCCTCGGCAGACCACGTCACCGCAGGTGGTCGCCCATTTTTGGTTCCCGTGGCAACGACCGGACCCATCCTTGTGACGGGCGACACCGCACCGGCCGTGCCCGGAGTCCGTCATGGTGATCCGACGACCCCGGATCTCCCGGATCCCGACGCCGATTTTGGGTTGCCGGCCCCGGAATGTCGGGGCCGGCGTCGTGACGGCGCCTATTCCTTGCGGCTGAAGGCCGCGTCGAAGGCCGCGTCGGGAGCGTCGAAGGCGAGGCGGCGCACCAGCTCGAGCGCTTCGGGCGCCCCGACGAGCCGGTCCATGCCGGCGTCCTCCCACTCCACGGAGATCGGGCCCTCGTAGCCGATCGTGTTGAGCATCCGGAAGGCGTCCTCCCAGGGCACGTCCCCGTGCCCCGTCGAGATGAAGTCCCAGCCGCGCCGCGGGTCTGCCCAGGGCAGGTGCGAACCCAGGCGGCCGTTGCGCCCGTTCGTCATCCGCTTCTTGGTGTCCTTGCAGTCCACGTGGTAGATCCGGTCGCGGAAGTCCCACAGGAACGCGACCGGGTCCAGGTCCTGCCACACCATGTGCGACGGGTCCCAGTTGAGGCCGAACGCCTCCCGGTGCCCGATCGCCTCGAGCGTCCGGACGGTGGTCCAGTAGTCGTAGGCGATCTCGCTCGGGTGCACCTCGTGCGCGAACCGCACCCCCACCTCGTCGAACACGTCGAGGATCGGGTTCCAGCGGTCCGCGAAGTCCTGGTAGCCGGCGTCGATCATGTCGGTGGAGGCGGGCGGGAACATCGCCACGTACTTCCAGATGGACGACCCCGTGAACCCGACGACCGTCTTCACCCCCAGCTTCGCGGCGAGCCGGGCGGTGCACTTCATCTCCTCGGCCGCGCGCTGCCGCACACCCTCGGGATCGCCGTCGCCCCACACGCGGTCGGAGAGGATGTCGCGGTGCCGCTGGTCGATCGGGTCGTCGCACACCGCCTGGCCCTTGAGGTGGTTGCTGATCGCCCAGACCTTCAGCCCGTGCTTCTCCAGCAGGTCCAGCTTGGACTGCACATAGGCGTCGTCGTCCCAGCGCCACGGGTCGAGGTGGTCGCCCCAGCAGGCCAGTTCCAGCCCGTCGTAGCCCCAGCCCGCGGCGAGGCGGGCCACCTCCTCCAGCGGAAGGTCCGCCCACTGGCCGGTGAACAGTGTGATCGGTCGTGTCATCGTGCTCTCCTCCTCGTACGTGTCCTGCACATCTCCAGGGTGCGGCGACCCGGCGTCGCCGGACCGCACCCGCCGGTCCTCACGTCGTGCGCCTGCGCAGGACGACGACGGCCGTCACCACTCCGGCGACGACCAGCGCGCCCGCCGCCCAGCCCGTCCATCCCGGAAGGACGCCGGAAGCTCGTGCCCCGTCCGAAGCGGACGCGGCCGTGCCGGGACCGTCCGCCTCGGCGGGCGGAACGTCGGCCGGGTCCGTGGCCGGCGCGGACGGTTCGGCGACCGGTGCCGCCGCGACGTCGAGCTCGGTCCGCGCCTTCGCCTTTCCCGGTTCCTTCACCCGCGCGGTCACCGTCCAGTGCCCCTCGTCGAGCAGCTCGGGGTCCGACCGGTACCAGCCGACACCTTCCGACGCCGAGGCGAGGGTGACCGGACCAACCTCCTCGCCGGCGCCGGAGACCGCTCGCACCACGACGACGGCCGACTCCTCGACGGGATGGCCGTCCCGCGCCCAGACCAGTGCCACGGAGACGCCGCCGGCGCCGTCCGTGCCGACCTCGACGTCGATCGCGCCGCCGTGCGCCGCCACGGGAAGTGTGGCGGCGGGCCCGACGGCGAGTCCGAGCCCCAGCGCGAGCGCCGCAACCGCGCGTGTGAAACGTTGCATGTCCGTTCCTCTCCGTCTCCAGGGGCGCCGATCGGCCCCACGGGACCTCGGCACGGGACCGGAGCGCGTCCGCCCCGTGCCGAGGCTGGGCCGGTGACACCGGCCCTGCCGCCGAACTTCACCGCACCCCGTGACGACCCTGGGCCGAGGTCGGCGGGGCGTTGAGCGCGATGTCGGTCGACGGCGGTCGACGGGGCGTGCACCGGCCGGCAGGGCCGGTGCACGCCCCGGGTCTGTCAGTCGCACACCTCCTCGACGGTGACGACGACGCGCGCCTTGCCGGACGGGCTGAGCTGCCAGTCCCCGGTCACCGTCAGGTCGGTCCGCGGCGTCGGCGACGCGATCACGCGGTAGTCGCCCGCCGCGAGGTCTTCCAGGTCACTCGGCTTGCCCTGCGCGCGGCCGTCGACCCAGCGGTGCACGACGTAGCCGCGCACGCCCGGGAGCTCGACGGGATCGATCGACCCCCCGGCGTCGCACGTCGCCGGCTTCACGACGACGTCCGGCGTGTTCGGGTCCGGACACTCGGGCTCCTCCAGCGTCACGAAGAGCACGGCGAGCCCGTTGTCCCGGACCTTCCAGTCGCCCTCGCCGACGAGGCGGTACCCGTCGTCCGGACGGGCCGCGATCCGGTACTCCCCGGCAGCCAGGTCGTCCAGGTCGAACAGGCGGTCGCCGGCGGCGCCGTCGACCCACTCCCGCACGACGTAGGACCGCACTCCGGTCACGTCGGCCGTGACCAGCGCGCCGCCGGTGACGACCTCGGCCCCGGACCCGTCGTACACGCACGTGGGATGCACGATGTCGACCGCGGGTGTCGCGTCGGCGAGCTCGGGTTCGGCGATCGTGAACTCGAGGGTCTCGCCGACGACGGTCTCGCCGTCCGCCGAGGCCCGCACCTGGACGGTGTGGGCTCCGGACCCGGAGATCTCCACCGGTGCCGTGTACTCGGCCCAGCCGCCGTCGTCGACGTTGACCTCCCGGTACACCTGGGCGCCGTCCGGGCCGCCCGTGGTGTCCACGGTGACCGTCACCGGCCCGAGCCATTGCCCGTCGAGGCCGTCCGGCTCGGCCGGCGACAGCGTGCCGGCCACCTCCAGCGGCTCGGCGGCGCCGACCACCCGGAAGTAGTCGAACGACGCCGTGGCGACCGACTGCTGAGGGCCGCCGAGTGCGAACAGACCCACCCGGGCGTCCTGCAGTCCGTCGTGCGTCACCGGCTCGGCGAGGGTGGTCCAGTCCGTACCGTCCGCGCTGTACTCACCGGTGAAGGTGGACCCTTCCTTCGTCAGGCGCAGATGCCACACACGCGACTCGAGGCCGTTGGCGCCCGGCTGCGGGTCCTGGATCACGGCGTCGACCTCGCTACGGAGCTCGATGCGCTGTGTGACGGCGCTGCCCGGCGCGTTGTCGGTCACGATGTCGAACTTGACGTAGTTGTCGTCGTCCCCGTACGCGACGAGACCGCCCTGCTGGTACTGCTGGTCGAATGCCGACCCGTCCACCAGGGTCTCGACGGTCCAGTCGTCGTCCGGCAGCTCCTGCACGACGATGTTCGGCGTGCCGGTGTTGTCGCCGGTATAGATGTCCGTGGCCGTCGTGTCGATCTCCAGCGCACCACCGGTCACCCGGTAGCCCGTCGGGTCCTCGCGCACGATGTCCCAGCGGCATCCGTCGAGCCCGTCCCCGTCGAACTCGTCGTCGGGTCCGGTAGCTCCGGCCGTGTCGTCCGGGGTGACGTGGAACCAGTCGAACTGCGCATCCACCACGTCGGCGGCCGAACCGTTGCCGGCGAGCGCGACGAGCCCGATCTGCGGGTCGTCGATGCCGGTGAGCGACTTGGTCTGCGGCATGGCCGTGAAGTCCACGCCGTCGGCCGAGTACGACGCCGTGAGGTCGTCGCCGTCACTGCTGGCCAGACGCACGTACACCGTGTCCGGGTACGCCGCTCCGAGAGCCTCGGTGTTGGAGTCCCCGACCTCGTTCGGTGCGCCGTCCTCCTCCCGGATGTACTGGAAGATGCGCGTGGCCGGGTCGGCGGGCGCCGAACGGCCCTGGATCACCATCTTCGCGTAGTTGTCCGCGTCGCCGTAGACCACCAGGCCGGCCTGCTGGTACTGCGCGTGGGCCGGGATCGTGACCTTGGCGGTCGCGGTGAAGGGGCCGTCGGGCAGGTCCTGCAGGACGAGGTTCGGCACGGTGGTGTTGTCCGTCCCGTAGAAGTCCGAGACGCTCGCCGGGACGGTCAGCAGGCCGTCGGCGACCCGCAGGTCCTGGTTGCGGTCCAGCACCGTCCAGCGGTCCGGGTCGAGGTCGTCACCGAGGAAGTCGTCCGACCTGCCCGACAGGCAGGGCGTCGGTTCCGGCACGGTGCCGGTGACCTCGACCGTGACGTACTCGACGGCGTAGGCGCCGCCGTCGTCGGTGACGCGCACCTGGAGCCGGTAGGAGCCCGGCTCGTCGTAGGTGTGCTCGAACTCCGGGGTGCCGTCGACGAACCCGTCGCCGAGACCGGCGTCCCAGGCGTAGGTGAGGTCGCCGGAACCGTCGGGGTCGGTGGCCTCGGCGGAGGCGGTCACGGTCAGCGGGGCCTCGCCCGAGACCGCGTCGACCGTCAGTTCGACCTCCGGTCGCTGGTTGTCGGTGACCCCGCGGCCGTCGATCTCCATCCAGTTGACGTTGATCCCGCCGGAGAGGAGCACGAAGTGCAGCGAGCCGGAGCCCGACGGCACGTCGGTCAGCTCGGTGGCGACGTCGGTGTACTCCTGCCAGTCGCCGGTGCCGGGCACGCTGATGCGCCCGATCTCCGGGCCGTCGGGCGCGTCCCAGCGCAGCGACACCTCCCCGCCGTCGCCGGCGGAGGCGGCACGCAGCGAGATCGCGTCGACGGACGCCAGGCTCACCGGTTCGTGGGCCCAGTAGTCGCCGGGCTCGATGAACCCGATGTTCTGGCCGCCGCCGGCGGTGTCGCCCGTCTCCTCGATCTGGACGCCCGGGTCGCCCGACCCGTCGCCGATGCCGTCCACGCGGCCGGTGCCCGTGAAGAACTCGGACTGGACCAGCTTGGGCTGCAGCACCTGCAGGTCGGTCGTGGTCAGCGGGACGCCGGCAGCGCCGCCGTCGTCGGTGTAGAACGCCTCGATCACCCAGAAGATGTTCGACTCGATGCCGTGACCCTCGTCGCGGGCCGTCTGGATGACGCCCTCGCAGCCGGTCAGCTCGTCGAACGGGTGGGCGTGCGAGTCATGCCCGAGCGACGTGAACAGGGAGACGTTCTCGCAGGTCACCTCGCCGTCCGGGTCGTCGACGGCGATCTCGTAACGGACCTGGTCGCCCCACTCGAAGAAGCCGCCGTTCTCCGGGAAGGTGATCGACACCTCCGGGGCGATGTTGCCGACCACGACCGTCACGTTCGCCACGCCGGTCTGCCCGGCGGCGTCGGTCGCGACGAGCTGGGCGGTGTAGCGGCCGTTCTCGGTGTAGGTGTGGGTCGGGTTCGCCTCGCTGCTCGGTTCGGAGCCGTCGCCGAAGGTCCACTGCAGCGAGATGGGCTCGCCGGCCGGGTGCCGGGTGCCCTCGGAGGAGAACTGCACCGTCAGCGGGGCGAGGCCGTCGGTCACGTCGGCGGACGCCCGGGCGATGGGGGCCGGGTCGCCCTCGACGTAGTTGACCTGGTAGACGCCCGAGCTGTCGTTGTTGCCGCCGAACCCGGAGCCCCAGTCCACGACGTACAGCGCGCCGTCGGGCCCGAAGTCGAAGTCCATCGGCCGGTCGAACCCGGCGCTCGGGTCGAAGATGCCGGGCAGGATCCGGTTGATGTCCACCAGGTCGTCACGCTGCTCGCCGTCGAGCTGGAAGGAGTACATCCGGCCCTGGTTCCACTCGCCGAACAGCGCCTTGCCGTCCCAGTAGGCCGGCCACTTGACGTCGGACTCCAGCTCCGGGTCGTAGGTGTAGACGGGGCCGCCCATGGGTGCGCCACCGCCACCGATCTCGGGGAACTGCGGGTTGGTCGCGTACCCGTACCAGACCTCGGCCTCCACGGCCGGCGGGAGCTGGGTGATGCCGGTGTTGTTCGGTGAGTCGTTCACCGGGCCGCCGGCGCAGTCGTACTCTCCGCCGGACTGGCTCGTGGCGAAGTCGTAGTCGTTGTAGGCGCTGTTCGCACCCGTGCAGTACGGCCAGCCGTAGAAGCCCGGCTCGCTGACGACGTTCCACTCGACCAGGCCCTCGGGTCCGCGACTCGGGCTGGCCGAACCGGCGTCCGGGCCGTAGTCGGCCACGAGCACGTTCCCGTTGGCCGGGTCGACGCCGATCCGGAACGGGTTGCGGAAGCCCATCGCGTAGATCTCGGGCAGGGTGTCCGCGGTGCCGGAGGCGAACATGTTGCCTGCGGGGACCGTGTACGAGCCGTCGTCCTGCGGCGTGATCCGCAGGATCTTGCCGCGCAGGTCGTTGCTGTTGGCCGACGTGCGCTGGGAGTCGTAGTTCTGCCGACCGTCCCGCTCGTCCAGCGGCGCGTAGCCCTGCGACTCGAACGGGTTCGTGTTGTCGCCGGTGGCGACGTACAGGTTGCCGTCGGCGTCGAAGACCATGTCACCGCCGGCGTGGCAGCACGTCTGGCGCTGCGTCGGGATGATCAGCACGGCCTCCTCGGTGGCCGGGTCTATCGTCCCGGAGGCGGCGTCGTAGTCGAAGCGCGAGACCCGGTTGTGCGGGCCGTCGTCGCCGACGTCCTGCGGGGACCAGAACAGGTAGACCCACCCGTTCGCCGCGAAATCCGGGTCGAGGACCACACCGGTCAGCCCGTCCTCGTTGGACTGGGTGACCGACAGCGTCATCGCCGTGCTCGTGGTGTTCGACGCCGGGTCGATCACCTGGACGCGTCCGTCCCGCTCGACGTAGAAGACGGTGCCGTCGGGGGCCACGTCCAGCATCATCGGGTTCGCGGTGTCCTCGTCGAGCGGCACCATCTCGTAGCTGTCGCTCTGCGTCGCGGCGCAGTCGGAGTCCACGACGCCGGCCGCGGTCTGCAGCCCGCCCAGCAGGTGCTCGAGGAACTCCGGCTCGCTGAACGAGGCGTCGGTGTGCCCGCCGCCGGTGTACCAGGACCGGCCGCCGTCGTAGGCCTGGCACCAGGCGATCGGGTGCTCGGCCCCCATCGCGCCCGTTCCGGCGTCGTACGAGGACTCGTCCAGCGAGGCCAGGACGTGCACCTCGTCGCGCGGGTTCTCGCGGTAGTTGTACCACTCGTCGTAGCGCTCCCACCGCTGCGGCAGGTGCTCGGTCGAGGCGTGGTCGTGGTCCTCGACCTTGATCGTGGCGTCCTGGTTCTGCGGGTGGGAGTTGAAGTACGCCCCCACCAGCTCCCCGTACCACGGCCAGTCGTACTCCGTGTCCGAGGCCGCGTGGATGCCGGCGTAGCCGCCGCCGTCCTGGATGTAGCGCTCGAACGCGGCCTGCTGAGTGTCGTCCAGCACGTCACCGGTCGTGGAGAGCCAGGCGACGACGTCGTAGTTCGCCAGGTTCTCGTCGGTGAACGCCGCGGCGTCCTCGGTGGCGTCCACGGTGAAGCCGTGGTCCACGCCGAGCTGTTCGATCGCCGCGATCCCCGCGGGGATCGAGCCGTGCCGGAAGCCCGCCGTCCTGGAGAAGACGAGCACGTTGAACGGGTCGGCCTCCGCCGGCGCCGCGGCGAGCTGTCCGGTCGATGGCGCAGCCGCCACGGCTGCCTGTGCCGGCGTCGTGCCGGCCAGCGTCATGGGAGCGGCGACCGCGAGTGAGGCGGCGACGGCGATCAGCCATCGTCCCGCACGCGGTGCTCCCCAGAGCAAGTTACTCACCAAGAACTCCTTCGTCGTCGAACGGTTCTGTCGCGCTCCGGGGTCCCGATCCGTCGGCCCAGACGGCATCGTCGCCGGTCCTGCTGTTCAGCTCGGGCGTCCGTGGACGCCCGGTCCTCCTCTCGTCGGGTCGGTCCCGCGCGTCAGGGCAGATCCACCCAGCTGCTGCCCTGCTGCCAGCTGCGCTCCACGGCGTCGAGCACCCGCTGGACGGCCAGGCCGTCGGCGAACGACGGCCGCGGCGGGCGTGCGGCCGCCAGGTCCTCCACCAGGTCCACGACCTGGTGGGTGAACCCGTGCTCGTAGCCGAGCCCGTGGCCGGGCGGCCACCAGGCCGCGATGTAGGGGTGGTCCGGCTCGGTCACCACGATGCGGCGGAAGCCCGCCGTGTGCGAGTCCTCGCCGTCGTCGAAGAAGTGCAGGACGTTCATGTCCTCGAAGTCGAACGCGAGCGAACCACGCGAGCCGTTGATCTCGATCCGGATGGCGTTCTTGCGGCCCGTGGCGAACCGCGTCGCCTCGAAGCTCGCCAGGCCGCCGCCGGACAACCGCCCGAAGAACAGCGCGGCGTCGTCCACCGTGACCGGGCCCGTGCCCTCGCCCGCCTGTCCGGACAGGCCGGACGACGACGCCGCGACGGGGCGCTCGTGGACGAACGTCTCGAGCAGGCCGCTGACCCCCGTCAGGGACTGGCCCGTGACGAACTGGGCCAGGTCCACCACGTGCGCGCCGATGTCGCCCAGCGCACCCGACCCGGCCTTGTCCTTGTCCAGGCGCCACGAGAGGGGGGCTGACGGGTCGGTCAGCCAGTCCTGCAGGTACTGCGCGCGCACGTGGCGCACCTCGCCGATGCGACCCTCGGCCACCAGCTGCCGGGCGAGCTGGATCGCCGGCACGCGGCGGTAGGTGAAGCCCACCATCGCCAGGACGCCCCGCTCGGCCGCCCGCTCGGCGGCCGCGGCCATCTGCTCGGCCTCGGCGACCGTGTTGGCCAGCGGCTTCTCGCACAGCACGTGCTTACCGGCGTCCAGGGCGGCCACGGCGATCTCGGCGTGCGTGTTGCCGGGCGTGCAGACGTCGACCAGGTCGACGTCGTCGCGGTCCAGCAGCGTGCGCCAGTCGGTCGTCGAGTCCTCCCAGCCGAGCCGGTCGGCGGCGGCACGGACGCCGTCGGCCGACCGTCCGGCGACGACACGCATGCCGACCCGCAGCGGGAGATCGAAGAAGCGGGGGGCGGTCCGCCAGGCCTGGGAGTGAGCGGCGCCCATGAACGAGTAACCGACCATGCCGACGCCTAGCTGATCGCGGGGCGCGTCACCCATGAGTGTGGTCCTTCCGTCGTCGGGCCGGCCGCCGTCGCGGCCGGGAGCGCGGTGGCGAGGCGCGAGGACCTCGCCACCGGCGGTGGCATCGGGTGGTCAGGAGCGGAAGCCGAGGTCCAGGTACTGGTCGACGTTGTCGGCCGTGACGACCGGCGCGTAGAGCTGGATGGTGTGCGGCGCGCCCGCCGAGACCAGGTCTGCCATGTCCTTGTCCTGGGCGATCAGGCGGGCCAGCTTGATGCCGTCGGCCGCCTGCGTGGACGGGTAGATGACGGTGGCCTGCAGCACGGAGTCGCCGGACTGGATGTGCTCCATCACGTCGAGCGAGCCGGCGCCGCCGACCATGAAGAACTCGTCACGACCGGCGTTCTCGATGGCCGCCAGGACGCCGACACCCTGGTCGTCGTCGTGGTTCCAGATCGCGTCGATCTCCGGCTCCGCCTGCAGGAGGTTCGACGTCGCCGTCTCCCCGCCCTGGATGGTGAAGTCGGCGGCGACCTGGGTGGAGACCTCCAGGCCGCAGTCGCTCAGGGCGTCCTCGAAGCCCTGCGACCGGTCCTGCGTGAGCGGCAGGTTCGCGATGCCCTGGATCTCCGCGACGACGGCGTCGGGCTGGTCCCCGAGCTCCTCGCAGATGTAGGTGCCCGCCGAGACGCCCATCCCGTAGTTGTCACCGAGGATGGTGGCACGGGACGCGAACGGGCTCGACAGCTCACGGTCCACGTTGATGACCGGGATGCCGGCCTCCATCGCGTCGAGGGCGACCTCGGTCAGGGCGTCGCCGTCGAACGGCAGCAGCACGATGGCGTCGACGCCGTCGTTGATGAACTGCTCGATGTGGCTGATCTGCATGTTGACGTCGTTGGTGGCCTCGGCCTGCCGCAGCTCGACGTCCTCGTACTGCTCGGCGGTGTCGAGCGCCGACCGGGTGATGGCGCCCATCCAGCCGTGGTCGGCGGCGGGAGCGGAGAAGCCGATCACGACGTTGTCGCCGGGCTCGTCGTTGGCGGTGCCACCGGCGCCGTCGTCCTGGCTCACGGAGTCGTTCTCCTCCTCGGGCGGTTCGTTGCTGACGCAACCGGCGACCAGGAGGGCGGAGGCGGCGAGCGCCGCGGGGACGCCGAGCATCCGGCGAAGGTTCTTTCTGGCGGACATGAGATCTTCCTCGATTCGGTCCGGAACTTGCGGGGGTTCGGGTCAGGTGGCTGTGGGAGTGGGCCCCGGAGGGCCGGTCAGGTCGACTTCGACCGGTTGGCGAACCGCTGCTGCAGGAGCACGGCGGCCACGATGATGGCGCCCTTGGCGACGAGCTGCGCCGAGGTCGACATGTTGTTGATGGTGAACACGTTGGTGAGGATCGTGAAGATCAGCACGCCGAACACGGTGCCGACGATCGTGCCCCGGCCGCCGATCAGCAGGGTCCCGCCGACGACGACGGCCGCGATGGCGTCCAGCTCGTAGAGCATGCCGTGCGTGGAGGTGCCGGCCGTGGTGCGCCCGAGCATCATCACGCCGGCGATGCCGGCG
Organism: Myceligenerans xiligouense; assembly: GCF_003814695.1. Taxonomy (GTDB): domain Bacteria; phylum Actinomycetota; class Actinomycetes; order Actinomycetales; family Cellulomonadaceae; genus Myceligenerans; species Myceligenerans xiligouense. Next base: position 1,000,149 of record NZ_RKQZ01000001.1, on the reverse strand, counting down.
GTCAGACCCGCCAGGGCGTAGATGTACAGGGTGTGCCGCTGCACCTTGATGCCCGCCAGCCGGGACGCCTCGGCGTTGCCGCCGATGGCCACGGTCCGCCGCCCGAAGGTGGTGCGGTTGAGCAGGAACCATCCGGCGACGGCGACGGCCGCGAAGATCCACACGAGGATCGGGATCCCCAGTGGCTCGCTCCGGAAGAAGTCGATGAACGCGCCGCTCTCGACCCGCTGGGTCTGGCGGTTCGAGATCATCTCGGCCAGACCACGCGCGCTGGCCAGCATGGCGAGGGTGGCGATGAACGGGACCACCCTGCCGTAGGCGATGATCACACCGTTGATCGCTCCGGCGGCGATGCCGACCACGAGTGCGGTGGAGACGATGACGATCCAGTGGGAGTTCTCGGCCATCGACTGCGTTGCCAGGGTTGTCGCCCAGACGGTGGTGAGGCCCATGACGGACCCCACGGACAGGTCGATGCCGCCGGACGTGATGACGAAGGTCATCCCGATGGCGAGGACGCCGATGACCGCGGCGAGGCGCAGGATCGTCATCACGTTGTCGATGTTGGCGAACCGTTCGCCGCCGGAGATGACACCGAAGACGCAGAGGAGCAACAGGGCGACGACGAGGCCGAGGTTGCGTCCGGCGGCCCCGTGGAGCCAGGCGCGTCGCCTTGTCCCGTCGTGCTTCTCGGTGTCGGCCGGTGGTTCGGCCAGGGGACGTGTCATGCGCTTGTTCCTTCCATGACGAGGTCGAGCACCTGGTGCTCGTCGATCTCCTGCGCGGGTGCGCTGCGCACGACCCGTCCGTCGGACACGACCAGCACCTGGTCCGCCAGTCCCAGCACCTCGGGGATCTCGCTCGAGACCACGAGGACGGCGGTGCCCGCGTCGGCCAGGCGGCGGATGAGGGCGTAGATCTCGGACCGCGCCCCGACGTCGACGCCGCGGGTGGGTTCGTCGAGCAGCAGCACCTCGCACCCGTGCACGAGCCAGCGGGCGAGCATCGCCTTCTGCTGGTTGCCGCCCGACAGGGTGCGGATCGCGCGGTCGACGTCCGGGGGCCGGAGGTCGAGGGCGGTGGCCTGCTCCTGCGAGGCTGTCTTCTCCGCGCGTTCGTCGAGCCATCCGGCCTGGGCCATGCGGCTGAAGGTGGAGAGGGTGATGTTGCGGTAGACGGGTTCGTCGAGCACCAGGCCCTGGCTCTTGCGCTCCTCGGGGGCGAGTCCGACGCCGGCGGAGACCGCCGCCGCGACGGACCCGCGGCGGACGGACCGTCCGTCGAGGGTGACCGTCCCCGCCGTGGCGCGGCGTGCGCCGTAGATCGTCTCGAGGATCTCGGAGCGGCCGGAGCCCACGAGCCCGGCGAGGCCGACGATCTCTCCCGCGCGAATGCTCAGGGAGATGTCCTCGAAGGTCCCGGCGAGCCCGAGGCCGTCCACCTCGAGCCGCACGGGGGCGCCCTCCGGCACCCCGGGGCGCTCGGGGAACGCGTACTCGACGTTCTTGCCGGTCATGAGCTGGATGAGTTCTTTGGTGGTGGTCGAGGCGACCGGAAGGTTCCGGCCCACGGTGACGCCGTCCTTGAGCACGGTGATGCGGTCGCCGATGCGGCGGATCTCCTCGAGGCGGTGGGAGATGTAGATGATCGCGATGCCCTGGCCGGTGAGTTCCTCCACCACCCGGAAGAGGTTGTCGACCTCGCCGGAGTCCAGGACGGCCGACGGCTCGTCCATGACGATCACCCGTGCGTCCCGGGACAGCGCCCGCGCCATCGAGACGATCTGCTTGCCTGCCGCCGACAGTGCGCCGACCTCCTGATGGGGCGTGATCTCCGGGTGGCCGAGGCGTTCCATGAGGCGGCGGGTGCGGGCGGCGGCCTCCCGCCGCTGCGTGAAGCCCGCCGACGCCAGCTCGTGGCCGAGGTAGATGTTCTCCGCCACGGTGAGTCCCTCGACGACGTCGAGCTCCTGGTACATCGTGGCGACGCCGTGTTCGAGGGCCGCCACGGGGTGCGGGATCCGGATCTCCGCGCCGTCCAGCCGGATCGTGCCGGCGGTGGGCTGGTGGGCCCCGGCGAGGACCTTGATGAGGGTCGATTTCCCGGCCCCGTTCTGCCCCAGGAGGCAGTGCACCTCGCCGGGTACGACGTCGAGGTCGACGCCGTCGAGCGCCTTGGCGCCCGGGAAGTGCTTGACGATGCCTTGCATCTGCAGCAGCGGTGCTGTTGGGTCTCCAGTGACCATACGCCGACCCTAGGTGCGACTTCTGCTCACTGTCAATCATAAGTTCCGGTACTTTAGGACTGTTACCGGCCCGTGACCGGGTTCCGTAGTCGATCAAGTGGCAGCGAAAGGTGGCATGGTTCACTGTGCTCATGGAAGGGCTGGCGAAGTTCCCGCCGCGACCGACGGGGGCGGGTGAGATGTTCCAACTGTTCCGGAACGGCGCACCACGCACGCGCGCCTCGCTCGTTGCCGAGACCGGACAATCACGATCGACGGTCGCCGCACGCATCGACGCACTGCGGTCCGTCGGCCTGCTGGCACCGGCGGGAGAGGCCACCAGTACCGGTGGCCGGCCACCGTCGACCTTCGCCTTCGACCCCGCCTCGCGCCTCGCGCTGGGTGTCGACCTGGGAGCCACCCACGCGCGCATCGCCGTCACCGACCTCGCCGGGGAGCCGATCACCCAGATCGACGAGCCGCTCGCCATCGCCGACGGCCCCGATCGGGTCCTGACATGGGTGGCCGAGACCGGCAGCAAGCTCGTCACCCAGGCCGGACGCCGCATGGACGAGCTCGCCGGCGTCGGCATCGGCCTTCCCGGCCCGGTCGACCACAGCACCGGCCGGCCCGTCAATCCGCCGATCATGCCCGGCTGGGGCGGGGCCGACGTCCCGGCCGAGCTGTACGCGCGGCTCGGGGCGCCCGTGATGGTGGACAACGACGTCAACATCATGGCGCTCGGCGAGCACCGCACCATGGCCCCCGACGTCGACGACCTGCTGTTCGTCAAGGTGGCGACCGGCATCGGCGCCGGCGTCATCATGGACGGGCACCTGCGCCGGGGAGCCCAGGGGGCCGCGGGCGACCTCGGGCACGTCACCGTGCCCGGCGCCGGCGACATCCCCTGCCGGTGCGGCAACAGCGGCTGCCTCGAGGCGGTCGCCGGCGGCGGCGCCATCGTGGCACGCCTGCGCGACGCCGGCGCCGAGGTCGAGACCACCCAGGACATCGTCGACCTCGTCCGGTCCGGTGACGTCGCCGCCGGACAGGCGGTCCGCCAGGCCGGGCGCGACATCGGCAGCGTGCTGGCGGCTTCCGTCAGCCTGCTGAACCCCGCGCGCATCGTCGTCGGCGGCATCCTCGCCGGCGCCGGCGAGCACCTCATGGCCGGCATCCGCGAGGTCGTCTACCAGCGCTCGCTCCCCCTGGCCACGCGGGACCTGCGCATCACACCGTCGGAGGCGGGCGCCCAGGCGGGCGTCGTCGGGGCCGCGACACTTGTCATCGAGCAGTATCTCGCGCCATCGTCGGTCGACACGCTCATCGCAGCCAAGGAGGACTCGTGACCACGCGTACCGCACTCGTCGTCCGGGGAGGTTGGGAGGGGCACGATCCCGTGGAGACCACCGACCTGTTCGTACCCTTCCTCAAGAACGCAGGATTCGACGTCGTCGTCGAGGACTCGCTGGAGATCTACGCCGACGAGGAGGTCATGGCCCGGACCGACCTCGTCGTCCAGTCGTGGACGATGGGCGACATCCTGGTCGAGGAGATGCACGGGCTGCGCGTCGCGGTCGAGAACGGCACCGGCCTCGCGGGCTGGCACGGAGGGATTCTCGACGCCTTCCGCAACGCCACCGACTTCCAGCACATCGTCGGCGGCCAGTTCGTCGCCCACCCCGGCGACTTCGTCGACCACGAGATCGTCGTGCAGCCCGAGCGCGCCGGCCATCCGGTCGTCGAGGGCCTGGAGTCGCCGATCCGGCTGCACACCGAGCAGTACTGGGTGCAGCACGACCCGGCGTGCGACGTCCTCATGACGACCACCCATCACCCCCGCCCGGACGCACCGTGGCACGAACCCGTCACCGTGCCGGTGACGTGGACACGCCGGTGGGGCAAGGGGCGCGTCTTCGCCTGCACCGTCGGTCACTCGGTCGCGGAGCTCGAGCATCCGGCGATCCACCAGATCATCACGCGCGGGCTGCTCTGGGCGGCGCGCCCCGCACAGTAGACGGCTCGCGACGCGACGACGCCCGGGACGTCACCGTCCCGGGCGTCGTCAACTGCCGCGGCGCGCGTCAGCCGGCGTCCGACAGGTCCTTCACCCGCACGTCGCGGTAGGAGATCGTCTCCCCGCCACCGTGGTTCTGCAGGCCCACGTACCCCTGGGCGAGGTCACGAGCGGGGTCCGTGCTGACGAAGTCGTTCACCAGCACCCCGTTGAGGAACACCCGGATGGTCTGGCCCACCACGCGGATCTCGTAGGAGTTCCACGACCCCGGCGGGTTCAGGGCCTGCTCGACGGCCGCCGTGTCCGCACCCTGGAAGGTGTAGATCGCCCCGGTGGTCCGGTCCGGCTCGTCGCTGGCGTCGATCTGGATCTCGTAGCCCTCGTTCACCGCGACCCACGGGTCGTCGCCCGGGTCGGGGAAGCCGACGAAGACGCCGCCGTTGTCGTCCGTCACCAGCTTCCAGTCGAGCTTGAGGCTGTACTGCCCCAGTTCCCGGCCGGTGTGCCAGAGCAGACCCATACCGCCCGTGCTGCGGATCGAGCAGTCGCTCTGGCGGCCGAACGAGCCGGCGCCCGCCAGGCGCCACTCGTCGAACGACTCCAGGGTGCCGTCGAACAGGGCCTCGTAGCCCCGCTCGTAACGTTCCGGACGGCAGATGTCCGTGTGCCGTCCGACCACGAGGGCGTCGAGGTTGACGTTGCCGTCGTCCTCCTCGTCGTAGCGCAGCGTGATGCTGTTGACGCCCTTGCGCAGCGGCAGCTCCCGCGTGGCCGTCGCCCAGGTCTTCCAGTCACCGGTCGACTCCAGCGCCCACGGCTCGACCTCGGCGCCGTTGACCAGTACCGACAGGGTCTTGGCGCCTTCGAAGGGGTGGGGTCCGTTCGCGTACCGCAGGCTCACCGGCCAGGAGCCCGCGCGGCGGACCGAGGTGGTGAACGTGGCCGAGGCACCCACGTCCCCGAACCCGTCCACGAACCCGGAGCCCGAGTAGCCGCTGTGCTCGGTGTCGACGTTCGCCGATCCCCGGAGTGTCGCCTCCTCGGCCTCGTGGTAGCCGCGCTCAGCCGGGGACCGGTACCCCGGGACGGTGTTGAGCGTGTACCAGGCCTCCGTGTTCCACAGCTCCCGGCCGGCGGCGTCCGCGAAGGGGCGCGGGCTGCGCAGGTGCACCACCCGTCCCGGTTCGAGCCCGTCGACGGTGAGCGACACCTTCGTCCGGTCCCGCGAGACCCGGGCGCGGGAGACGAACAGCGGCCGCTCGTCGACCTTCGGCCCGCCGTAGGCGCGGGTGGGAACGTAGCGCCAGTGGTCCATGCGGAACGCCGCGTTCGGGTCCTCGGCGATCTTCGCCACCGTCTCCTCGGACAGCGGCTGCGTGTACTCGACCTCGAAGCCCTTGCGGGTGGCGCGCATCTCGGTCATGTCGAAGGCGTTCTCGCCGTTCGGCACGAGCTTCTGCAGGCCGTACCGCAGCTTGCCCGGCTCGCTCCAGTTGCCGCCCTCGCCGATGCCGCCGACGTACAGCGCCCCGTCGGGCCCGACGACGGTGCGGTTGACCCCCGCCTCGAGACCGGCCGAGTGCCGGAAGACCGCGCCCTGGTACTCGCCGTCGACCTTCTCGAGGAAGCCCCGCTGCAGACCGCCGTAGGTGACGTCACCGAACACGAGCTGACCCGCGTACGGCCCCTCCTCGATCCGTACCGGCGAGCTCGGCGAGTTGCCGATCTCGTTCTGCGGCACCCACAGCGCGGGAGCGCTCACCGGCTCGTCGTCGAACGGGCCGGCCGGGTTGGTGAAGTGGTTGAAGAACCTGCCCTGCTCGATGTGGACCAGCTTGGAGCTGGGCAGCCAGGCGCCCTGGTTGTCCATCACGAACAGCTCGCCGTCCGGGCCGGTGACCATCCCGTTGGGCGTCCGGAGGCCGCCGGCCACGTACTCCACCTCGCCGGTCTCCCGGTCGACGCGGATCGCGGTACCGCGGTTCTCCGCGGGCTGCGGGTCCGTGGTGGCGCCGCCGTTGTCGATCGCGACCGACAGGCTGACGTAGAAGTAGTCCTCGTCGTGCAGCAGGCCGAAGGCGAACTCGTGGAAGTTGCCGCCGAACGGCCACTCGGCCACCGTGCGGTGGGTGTCGTGGAAGCCGTCCCCGTCGGGGTCGGTCAGCTCCGTCAGGGCGTCACGCTCGGAGACGAAGATCGAGTCCCCGATCACCGCCACGCCCATCGGGTTGAACAGGTCGGTGGCCACCTTCTCGACCGTCACCTGGTCGCGGGAGGTCTCGCCGGTGACGTTGTCCAGCAGGAAGACCTCGCCCGGTTCCGGGTCCTCGACCCAGCCGCCCGGGCTGACGGATCCGGAGGTCACCACGACGAGGCGGTCATCGGCGGTCCAGTCCAGCGCCGCGACCATCGGCTCGAAGCCCTCGGGGCGCAGGTCCGTGAGGCTGTAGCCGGGGTGGACGGAGTCCAGGCGCATGCCGTCGCCCGCCGTGTCGTCCTGCCCCTCGCAGTACTTGGTGCCGGGTGCCGTCACGCGCACGACACCGGCCTCGGTGCTGAGGACCGACGAGGGCACCACCTCGAACTCGGTGGTGCCCGGCGGGCGCCACTCGAGCTTGAGAACCTGGTCCCCGGTGTTCTCGAAGTACTCGACCCGCAGGTCGTGGTGGCCGGAGGTGAGGGCGACGGACCCGTCGGCGGGCTCGGCGCCGTGCAGGCCGTCGTGGTCGACGACAACGCTGTCGTCGATGAGCAGGCGGGAGCCGTCGTCGCTGGTGAGCCGGAACTCGTAGGTGCCGTCGGCCGGGACGGAGAGGTTGGCCAGCGCATGGGCGATGAAGCGGTCGCCCGTGCCGAAGTCCGCCTCGGTCGAGTAGTCGATGGTCGGCTTGAGCTGGTCGACGTTCGGCGTCTGGCCCGAGCGGAGCGTGCACAGCTCGCTGATGTCGCGCGCGACGTCGTAGGTCCTCAGGGTGACGCCCGGTTCCTGCGGGGGCAGATCGTCGGCCGCCGCGGCGACGGGGACGGCTCCCGCCAGCACGGCGCCTGTCGTTGCGGTGACGGCCGCGAGCGCGACCGCCCGCCTGGTTCGGATGGTGGATCCTCGCGAGCGCATGCGCCCTCCTCGGTCGACTTTGACCTTGCGGGGACGAACCTACGAGGGACTTCTGCTGATCGTCAAGCAGAAGTTGTCAAGTCGTCGACATTACTCGGAGGGCAGTGCAGCCGGACCGCCCTCCAGGAGGGCCTTGAAGCCGTCCTCGTCGAGGACGGGCAGCCCGAGCTCCTCGGCCTTCGCCGCCTTCGACCCGGCCTTCTCGCCCACGACCACGTAGTCGGTCTTCTTCGACACGGAACCGGCGGACTTGCCGCCCGCGGCGATGACCGCCTCCTTGGCGCCGTCACGCGTGAAGTCGACCAGGGACCCGGTCACGACGACGGTCAGCCCGGCCAGCGGGCCTTCCGGCTCGGCGCCCTCGGCCGCCTTCTCCGCCATCACCTGAGGTCCCGGGTGGTCCGGCGTCGCGAACCGCACTCCGGCCGCCTGCCACGCCTCGACGATCTCCAGGTGCCACGGGACGTCGAACCAGGCGAGCAGTTCGTCGGCGATGACCGGGCCGACGCCGTCGACCGCGGCGAGATCCTCCCGTGACGCGGCGCGGATCGCGTCCAGCGAGCCGAACCAGTCCGCGAGGGCGCGGGCGGCGACCGGGCCGACGTGCCTGATGTTGAGCGAGACGAGCTGCCGCCACAGGTCCTTGGTCTTGGCCTTCTCCAGCTCGTCGAGCAGTTTCTCCGCCGCGGAGGAGACCTCGTAGACGGGGTGGTCCTTACGGATGCCCCGCTCACGCCGCTCGGCCTGCGTCAGGTGCTCCGTCCCGGGCGGGTACGTGGTACCGACCCGCTTCTGGAACGGCCGGGCGACCTTGGCCCGGATGGTCGTGCCCTCGAGCTCGACCTCGGCGTACTCCCCGGTCTCCTCCCCCTGCTTGTTGACGTCGCGCGGTTTTGGCAGCCCCGTGTCCCTGTCGCGGACGATGACGCGGATGGGCCGCAGCTGGTCGACCGTGAGGCCGAACAGCCCGGCCTCGGTCACCAGCGGTGGCGTGGCGGGCTCCAGGGGCTGCGTGAGCGCGGCGGCGGTCACCTCGCCGAGCGCCTCGATGTCGAGGCCGCCGCGGGAGCCGATGTGCTCGACCCGTCCGCGCACCTGCGCGGGGCAGGACTCCGCGTTGGGGCAGCGCAGGTCGACGTCGCCCTCCTTCATGGGGCGCAGCGGCGTGCCGCACTCGGGGCACCCGGCGGGCATGACGAAGTCCTCGCGCGGGTAGCCGTCGTCGGCGAGTGCGGCGACAGGGCCGAGGATCTCGGGGATGACGTCCCCGGCCTTGCGCAGCACCACGACGTCACCGATGCGGACGCCCTTGGCCCGCACCACGTCCTGGTTGTGCAGGGTGGCCTGACGGACGGTGGAGCCGGCGACCTTGACCGGCTCCATCACCGCGTACGGGGTGGCCCGGCCGGTGCGCCCGACGCCGATCTGGATCGCGAGCAGCCGGGTGTTGACCTCCTCCGGCGGGTACTTGTAGGCGATGGCCCAGCGCGGCGCGCGGCTGGTGGCGCCGAGGGCGGCCTGCTGCTCACGGCTGTCCACCTTGACGACGATGCCGTCCAGCTCGTGCTCGATGTCGTGCCGGTGCTCGGCGAAGTACGCGATCATCTCGCGCGCCCCGGCGAGCCCGTCGACCACCCGGTTGTGCGGGGACACCGGGATGCCCCACCGCTCGAAGAGCGCGTAGGCGTCCGACTGCCTGGCCAGCTCCGTGTGCTCCCCCGTGGTCCACTGCAGCGCGCCGACGCCGTGGGCGTACATGCGCAGGCCCTCCAGGCGGGCGAGCCCGGCCTCCAGGTTGAGGCCGTCCTTCTGTTCCAGGAGCTGCCGCAGCCCGCCGGCGGCGGCGTTGCGGGGGTTCGCGAACTGGGGGAACCGGCGCAACGCGGCGAGGCGAGCGCGTTCCTCGTCGAACGACCTGCCTCCGGCGTGGTCGGCCGCACGGTCCCGCGCCTCCCGCACGACCCGCTCACGGAACTGCTCCTGCAGCTCGTTGAGCCGGGCGAACGTGGCCACGGGGATGAAGACCTCTCCCCGAACCTCCACGAGATCGGGATGCCCGTCGCCCTCGAGCCGCTGCGGGATGCCGGCGATGCGCAGGACGTTCCGCGTGACGTCCTCGCCCTCACGGCCGTCCCCGCGGGTCACACCGCGAACGAGCCTGCCCTGCTCGTAGACCAGGGAGATGGCGAGCCCGTCGATCTTGACCTCGCACAGGTAGCTCGGCGCGACGTCCTCGGCCAGGCCGAGGTCTCGGTGCACCCGGGCCGCCCACTCGGCGAGCTCGTCGGTGCTGAAGACGTTGTCCAGCGACAGCATCCGCTCGACGTGCGGGACGGTCACGAACCCCGCGGCGGCCGTCCCGCCGACGGTCTGCGTCGGCGACTCGGGCGTGACCAGCGACGGAAACTCGGCCTCGAGGGCGGTGAGCTCACGCATCCAGCCGTCGTACTCGGCATCGGACACCTCGGGGGCGTCGTGGGCGAAGTACGCCTCGCGCGCACCCTCGATGCGCTCGGCGAGCGCCGCCCAGCGGCGCTGGGCGGCGATCTGCTCGTCCGCGGCGGTGTCGATCGGCGCGTCCTCGAGGACGACGGACTGGATTTCGGCGTTGCGCTCGGTCACGGGTCCATCATGGACCGGCTGTCGGACATCCGCGCCGCCCGGCGCCCGGCGGCCGGGTCAGGCGTCGACGGTCACCTCGCGGTTCGCGATCTTCTCCTTGAGCTGCGGCAGCAGGGGCGCGTAGTCGCTCGGGTCCAGGGGCAGCAGCCACTGCTTGATCCTCTGGCCGCGCGAGACGTCGATGCCGATGTCGGCGAGCGTCTCGTCGATGTTGTGCAACGAGAACGGGATGACGTTGGTGCCGCGTGCGTGCTTGCCCTTGGTGCGCTCCTCCATCCACCGCACCCGCTCGGCCACGGCGGCACGCCGCTCCTCCAGCGGCGGCAGGTCGAGGACCCCGGCCAGGTAGGCGCCGATCCACAGCGCACCCACCTCGGCCGACAGCGGGCTGAAGAGTGACGAGTTGTACCCGGCGAAGGTCAGGTTGGCCACGTCGTGCGGGAGGATCTGGTGCCAGAACTCGAAGTTGCCGTTCTCGTCCTGGAGGCGCTTGGCGATGGAGTCGTCCAGGAAGGGGATCCGCTGGTGGAACCCGGTGCCGCACACGACGACGTCGGCCCGCACGCTCTCGCCGTCGGTGAGCTCGGCCATCGGCTGCCCGTCGTCGGCGATCACGAAACGGGAGATCTCGGTGTCACGGTGGACCGCGATCGTCCCGGCGGCGACCTGCTCGTAGAACCCGTCGGTGGACAGCGAGATGGTGCTGCTGGCGATGTCGGAGAACTCGCCGTGCGGCACGAGGCCCAGCTTCTTCAGCCCGAGCTGGGCGGTCACGAACGCGCCCAGCGAGTTGACCATCCCCTGCCGCAGGGGGTCGCCCGCGCCGTGCAGGAACCGCTCCATGCGGGTCTCCTGGGTCTGGTACCGGAACAGGTTCTCACCCAGGCGGTTGAGCAGGAGGTACTTCATGTTGAGCGCGCCGGCGATCTTCTTCGGCATCTTCCACAGCAGGTGCCGTGCGACGACCGTGGTGCTCGCGGCGACCTCGCCGATCTCCGCGGCGACGTCGCACGCGGACTTGCCGTAGCCGACGACGACGACGTGCTTGCCACGGACGGACTCCACGTCGTTCAGCTGGCTGGACGCGATGAGCCGCCCGCCCGCGCGCACCAGGTCCGGATAGCCGTCGTAGCGGGGCAGGACCGGGTCGGAGAAGATGCCGTTGGCGACGACGAGGTGGTCGAAGCGCTCCGGCGCGCGCAGCGGAGCGCCGGACGGGCGCGCGGTCACCAGCCAGCCGTCCTCCTCGGGGGTCGGCTCGGCGCGCACCACCTCGGTCGAGAGGCGCAGGGCCGGCTTGAGACCGAACGTGCGCACGTACTGCTCGAGGTAGGCCTGGACCTGCGTCCCCGTGGGCCACTCGGGGTACTCCTTGGGCATCGGCAGGTCCGAGAAGGCGTAGGAGTCGCGGTTGTTCTGCGTCCGCAGGCCCGTGTATCGGCGGGTCACGCTCCACACGCCGCCGACGTCGGGCGCCTTCTCGTAGATCGTGACCTCGTGCCCCAGTTCCTTGAGCACCTTGGCGGTGGCGAGCCCCGCGAAACCGGCTCCGACGACGGCGATCCTCACTGTTTCCCCTGCTCCTTCGTCCGGAAAGAATTTCCTTGCGACAATCCGGTCGAATGGTAGCGCTATTTACCCTATCGGGAATAGGGGGTATGCGAGAAATGCTCAGCTCGTGCGACCGCGGCGGACCGGTCCTCCGCTGCTCACCAGCGGCTGGCCTGGAGCGGCTCGGTGAACCGCACCGGGAGGGCGGCCGGGTACCGGGTCCAGAGGGAGCGCGCCATCCGGATGTCCTCCGGTGCCGTGTCGAGCCGCATCTGCGGGATCCTGTGGACCACCGCCGAGATCGCGGTGCGCCCGATGATGGACGCCACTCGCTGCGCCGGGCAGCTGTGCGGCCCCACGCCCCAGGTCAGGTGGTAGCGGCCACCGGCGTCGGACAACGGGTCGTCGATGAACAGGGCCGGGTCCGCGTTCGCCGCGGCGATCGCCGGGATCAGCGCGTCGCCGGCCGCCACGACGCGGCCCCCGAGCTCGCAGTCCTGGCGGGCGAAGCGCGGCAGCACGTTCACCACGGGCGGGCGGATCCGGGACGCCTCGTCCACCGCGCCCGTCACGTCGAGCCGGCCCCCGTACAGCCGCGCGGCGAAGCGGTCGTCGGTCAGCAGCATGTGCAGCGCTCCGGCCACCCACGCGACCTCGGCGTCGTGCGCGATGACGAACATCTCGGCGAGCGTGGTCATCACCTCGACATCGTTGTCCATCGCGGAGTGCTCGAGCATGGCCGTGGTCAGGTCGTCGCCCGGTTCGAGCCGGTGGGCGGCCACGTGCTCCATCATGATCTGCATGATCTCCTCCGACGCGGCCACCGCCGCGTCGGTCGCCGCGTAGATGTCACGGGTCAGCGCGCTCATGCGCTGCGCGTCGGAGTGGCTCAGGCCCAGCAGTTCGGCGAGCAGGTGCACGCACAGCGGCACCGTGAAGTCGTGGATCAGGTCCGCCTGGCCCCGGTTGGCCAGCCCGTCGAGGATCGCGTCGCACGCGACCTCCACCGACACCCGCAGGCGCGTCTCGTCGATCGTCGTGAACGCGTCGTCGATCGGCGCCCGCAGCCGGCGGTGGCGCGGTCCGTCCACGTAGTAGGCGTTCTCCCGCGGCGCCATCACCGCGAGCAGGCCCGCCGGGAGGGCACGGTGCCGCACGTAGGTCCAGTTGCGCGGATCGCGCGAGAACATGATCTCGCTGCGCAGCATCGAGGCCGCTTCCTCGTAGCCGAGCACGAGCCAGGCGGGGACGCCGGGAACGATGTCCACGGGGGCCAGAGCGCCCCACTTCTCGCGCAGGCGCTCGTAGTCGGAGTACGGGTCGAGCACGTCGTGATCACCGAGCATCACCGGCCGGTACGGCACGTCCTCCAGCCTGGTCCGGTCGGGGCCCACGTTCAGCCTCCTGGGTTGCATGTGCGGCTCCCGGCCGACCGCGTCACGCGGGGGCCTTCTGGAATGCTGGGAAGGTCAGGGCGTGCTCGACCAGCTGGACCAGAGCCTGGGCGGACGACGTCCGGTTGCGCGCGTCGCACCGCACGATCGGCGTGGTGGGGAGCAGGTCGAGCGCGGCACGGATGCGCTCCACCGGGTACTGCGGCGAGTCCGGGAACTGGTTGATCACCACGGCGAACGGCATCTTGGTGCGCAGTTCGAGCTGGTCCAGGACCTCGAACGAGGACTCGATGCTGCGGGTGTCCACCATGACCAGCGCGCCCACGGCGCCGTCGGCCAGGCCGGCCCACAGGTCCCAGAAGCGCCGCTGCCCGGGCGTGCCGAACATGTACAGCGCGATCTCCTCCGACACGGTGAGGCGCCCGAAGTCCAGCGCCACCGTCGTCGTCTGCTTCTCGGGCAGGCCGGGATCGATCCCCACGCTCGCGGTCGTGATCTGCTCCTCGGTGCGGAGGGGCTCGATCTCGCTCACCGAGTCGATCAGGGTCGTCTTGCCCACCCCGAAAGCGCCCACCACGAGCACCTTCACGGAGCGTGCCACCGACGGCGCGAGGTGCTGGCCTGTTGTCGGTTCAGATGTTGCGGAGTCCATCGAGCACCTTCTCCAGGATGTCCCGTTCAGGCAGGACGTGCGCCTGGTGGTTGGAACGGATCGTGAGATGGCCGGAGTCGACCAGGTCCGAGACCAGCACCGCGACCAGGCTGACCGGTAGTGCCAGGTAGGCGGCGACCTCGGCGAGCGCGAGCGTTCCCCGGCAGAGGCGCACCAGGTCACGTTGCTGACGGGTCGCCGTCGTCGGAGCCGGCCGGCCGTCGACGGCAACCAGCAGCGTCTCCGGGCGCAGGGTGTTGCGGGTCGGGTGTGCGCGCCCGGACGTCAGGACATACGAACGGACCGGATGGTCCCGATATTCGTCCCCCTGTGACATATAGAGCTACCGCCTCTCCTCGATGAGGTCAGTTCTCCCTGGCCTCGGTACCCAGGGTGCGTTCCCCGATCATCAGAACCTGCGCCTGCATCTGCTGCGCGACCAGGGCCGGGTCGATGTTCGACTCGGTGATCACCGCGAGCCGCGAGCCGTCGCCGGCACCGCGGACGAACAGGAAACCGCCGTCGAACTCCACGACGATCTGGCGGATCGAGTCGCTGGTCCCGAACTCTCTGCTCATGCCGATTCCCAGCGCCGCCAACCCGGCACAGGCGGCCGAGACCTTGTCCGCGACATCCAGCGGAGTCTGGTCGGTCCGCACCTTCATCAGGCCGTCCGACGTGAGCACCACGACGTGAAGCACACCCCGCACGCCACTGATGAGCTCGAGCATCCAACTGTTCTCGTCGGCCTGTGTCATGCCTTCGGCCTGCGTGGTCATCGATCCTCCGAAGTCGCGCCGGCATCTGCCGACGGATCGCTGCTGTCAATTACGTTCCCAGGCGTCTTGTCCACGCTGAAGAAGGCCCCCATCCACTGGCCGGCCTCCTCCGCCGACTGCTGTCGGACGGGCCTGCTGTGCTTGCCGTTGGACTCCCCGGACGTCACGGGAGGCATGGCTTCCGCCTCCTCACGGCGTGACCGCCGCTGCGGCAGGACCATCGGCTCTGGGAACTCGTCGTCGTCCGGACCGGTGCGGGCCGGACGGGTCTCTGGGGCCGGTGTGCCCGGCGATGTGGTGGTGGTCGTGTCGGGCCCCTCCGGACGCTCGCGACCGGGTGACGGCCGGTCGGTGACGGTCGCCGACAGCGTCGACGGAGACGGCCATGGTTCGTCGCTCAGCGTGGGCTCCTTCTCGTCGGCCGCGTCCGTGGCGGGGGCGGTCCGACCGGACGGCACCGCCGGGTCGATGACCTCGGCCGCCGCCGGCCGCGGCTCCACGGGCAGGTCGGCCGGGGCGGAGACGTCGGCGATCGCGGTCGCCGCCGACGGCGCCCCGCGGCTCGGCAGGTTCGGCGTCGTCGGCACCGCGGGGACGCGCACGGCCTCGCCGCCGGTACCGCCGAGGTTGGAAGGCGCCACGGGCTCCGTGAGCTCGCCCGGGATCATGACGATCGCCCGCAGGCCGCCGTAGACCGATTCGGTGATGTCGACGCGGAACCCGTGCCGGCGCGCGTAGGTGCCCACGACGGCGAGGCCGGTCTGCGGGATCTCGCCCAGGTCGGTAATGCTGACCTGCTTCTTGCCCGAGGCGATGTCGCGCGCCTGGTCGAGCTGCTTGGCGTCGAGGCCGACACCGCAGTCGTCGATCTCGATGACCGCACCGCGCTGGACCTGGCGCAGCGCGACCAGCACCTGCGTGGTGGGCGGGGAGGACTGCGTGGCGTTCGCCAGGAGCTCGGCCACCAGGTGGATGAGCGGCTCGACGATCCGTGCGGAGACCGCGACGCCCGGGTCGCCCGAGACCTCGACACGGTGGAAGGCGGTGATGCGCCCGGCCGCGCCCTGCACGACGTCGGGCAGCGCGAGCGGCTCGTTCCACTGCTGGCCCGGCCACTCGCCGCACAGCGCGGCGAGGCTCTGCGCCTGCCGCGCCTGCTGGGCGGCGGCGTGGTCGACGCGCATCGACGTCTGCAGGATGTCCGGGTCGGTGGAGTGCCGCTGCACCATGCGCGACGCCTCCTCCTGGATGCGGTGCGCGGAGGCCTGCACCTTGCGCCCCAGCGAGACGACGGCGACCTGGACAGCGTCACGCCGGGCGACGCGCTCCTCCTGGACCTGGGTCAGCGCGATCCCGGCCTCCTCCAGGCGCTTGAGCGACTGCTCGTCGTCGATCCGGGGCAGCGGCGGCACCGGGTCGTTCGCGAGGAAGGCGGGCAGCTGCTGCGTCACGAGCGCGTCGAGGGCGGCGCGGCGCTCCTCGGCGATCTTCTCGAACACGTGCGACCGGTGCACGTACATCCGGCCCTCGGCCACGTCGGTGTTCGCGCTGCGCTGCGCGACGATCGCCGCGACGACGGCGAGGAGGATCGCGGCGACACCCACGATCCAGCCGAGCGCCTTGCCTCCCCACTGCGACGTGTAGAGAGCGGGCGCCACCAGGACGAAGGCGGCGACGCCGACGACACTGACCCAGGGCGCGACCTGGCGCAGCCTGCTCGGCGGAGTAGAAGACGTCGAGCTCACAGAGCCGGTCCCCCCATGTTGGATTTCATCGTCGGATCCACGCGGAACGAGGACGGCACTCCAGGGCCTTCCTCGCCGACGCGGCGCGACGAGGGCGAAGCCCTCATCAGGGTTTGAGTTCTACCACAGGACGAAATCCGGCGGTACCCCTCAATCGCGGTGTGAACAGGAATTTTCCCCCGGAACCGCCATGTCTCGCCACCCGGTGGCCGCGGGCCACTTGTGAAAAGTTAGTGTTCCCTCATGACTGCCGCACCCAGCACCCCGCTCGACCCGAGCGACGACCCGTACACCTGGCTCGAGGACGTGTCGGGCGACGAGGCACTGGCCTGGGTCCGCGAGCGCAACGCGGACATGTCCGCCCGCCTCGACGGCGAACTGTTCGGCACGATCGAGAAGCAGGTCAGGGAGGTGCTCGACGCCGAGGACAAGATCCCGCACGTGTCCCAGATCGGCGAGCACTACTACAACTTCTGGCGGGACGCCCGGCACGTGCGCGGAGTGTGGCGGCGCACCACACCGTCGTCGTACGCGACCGACCACCCCGACTGGGAGACGGTCCTCGACCTGGACGCGCTGGCCGAGGCGGAGGGCGAGAGCTGGGTGTGGCACGGCGCCTCGATGCTGCGGCCCACCCCGGAGCAGCTCGCCGCCGGCGAGCCGTGGCGCCGGGCGCTGGTGGACCTGTCCCCGGGCGGCTCGGACACGGACGTCACGCGGGAGTTCGACCTGGTCGACAAGCGGTTCGTGCCGGCGGCGGAGGGCGGTTTCGTCCGTCCGGCCGCCAAGGGCAGCCTGGGTTGGGTGGACGCGGACACGGTGTACCTGTCCACGGACTTCGGCGAGGGCACCACGACGACGTCGGGCTATCCCCGGATCGCGAAGCTGTGGCGCCGGGGCACGCCGCTCGACGCCGCGGTGACGGTGTTCGAGGGCGAGGAGTCGGACGTCGCGGTGTCGGCGCGGCGGTCGCGCACGCCGGGGTTCGAGCGCGACGTCGTGGTGCGGGCGCCGTCCTTCTTCACGAGCGAGACCTGGCTGGTGACCGGCGTCGGGACGCCGGACCAGGAGCTGGTGCGGATCGAGGTCCCCGACTCGGCGAACGTCGGGCTGCACCGGGAGTGGCTGCTGGTGCGGCTGCGGGCGGACTGGGAGGTCGCCGGGGGCGACGGCTCGAGCGCCACGTACCGGGCCGGATCGCTGCTCGCCGCACCGCTCGACGCGTTCCTGGCCGGGCGGCGGCGGATGACGGTGCTGTTCGAGCCGACCGCGACACGATCGCTCGCCGGAACCGCCTGGACCCGGCATCACCTCGTGGTGAACGTCCTGGACGACGTCACCAACCAGCCCCACGTGCTGACGCCGCCCGACGTGCCGGAGGGTCCCGACGGTGCCGCCTCCGTGCTGGGACGGCCCTGGGCGCGGTCGGAGCTCCCCGTGTCGGGCGAGCTGCTCTCCGTCGGCGTGAGCACGGTCGACGCCGTCGACTCGGACGACGTCTGGGTGACCACCGCCGGCTTCCTCACCCCGCCGACGCTGGCCCGCGGAAGCGCGGCACCCGATGCCGGCCCGGGGGGCGGGCCGGCCACGCCGGTGCCGCTCAAGGCCGCCCCGGAACGCTTCGAGGCCGGCGGCCTCGTCGCGAGGCAGCGGTTCACCAGGTCCGACGACGGCACCCGCGTGCCGTACTTCGTCGTGGGCCGCTCGGACGTGCTCGACGGGGACGCGACAGCGCCGACGCTCCTGTGGGGCTACGGCGGCTTCGAGATCGCGCTGCAGCCGGCCTACTCGGGCACGATCGGCCGCGCCTGGCTCGAACGCGGCGGGGTGTACGCGGTCGCGAACATCCGCGGCGGCGGGGAGTACGGGCCGGCCTGGCACCAGGCCGCGCTCCGGGAGAAGCGCCACAAGGCCTACGAGGACTTCGCGGCCGTGGCCCGCGACCTCGTGGCGACCGGGGTCACCGAGCCGCGTCGCCTCGGGATGGAGGGCCGGTCCAACGGCGGCCTGCTCGCCGGGAACATGCTCACGCGGTACCCGGACCTGTTCGGCGCGGTGATCGTGGGGGTGCCCCTGCTCGACATGAAGCGGTACTCCCACCTGCTGGCCGGGGCCTCCTGGGTGGCGGAGTACGGCGACCCGGACACCGACGACTGGGAGTTCCTGCGCGGCTTCTCGCCGTACCACCTGTTCGCCCAGGACGGGGAGCACCCGCCCGTGCTGTTCACGACGTCGACCAAGGACGACCGCGTGCACCCGGGCCACGCCCGCAAGCTGGCGGCGCTCATGCTCGCGCACGGCAAGGACGTCACGTACTACGAGAACGTCGAGGGCGGCCACGGCGGCGCGGCGGACAACGCCCAGGCGGCCTACATGGCGGCCACCCACTGGACGTTCCTGTGGAGCCGTCTGGCGGGGAACTGACCGGCTGCCGACCACGCCATTTCGGCTGGTGGTCACGCTCCCACGAGGCAGGATGGCGTGGTCGCCGAAATGGCGTGGTCGACGCCCTGGGATGACGGGGGGTCAGGCGCGCCAGGAGTTGGCGACCGTGGCCTGGCCGAGGACTCGGGTTCCCGCGTAGGCGACTACCGACTGGCCCGGGGCCACGCCGCGCAGCGGGTCGCCGGTCAGTTCGATCTCCATCGTGGCATCGCCTGCCGTCGTGTCCGACGGCGGTCCGGGCGTGCGGTCGGCACTGGGCGTGCGGTCGGTGCCAGGGACCGCCCGGACGCGGGCCGGGACAGGAGCGCCGTGTGCCCGGATCTGGATCTCCGCGGGGAACCAGCCGCCGTCGTCGGACGGGACGGTGTCCAGGACGCCGTCGAACCAGATCGCCTTCTCCCCGGCGATCCGGTTCACGCTCAGCAGTTCGGCAGGGCCTACCACGACCGTGTTGGTCGAGGTCTGCACGTCGACCACGTACCGCGCCTTCCCGTCCGCGGCCGGGCGGCCGAGACCGAGGCCCTTGCGCTGGCCCACCGTGAACGCGTACGCGCCGTCGTGCTCGCCGACCACCTCGCCGCCGGTGTCCACGACGGCGCCGGGCCGGGAGCCGAGGCGCTCGCGCAGGAAGCCGCGGGTGTCGCCGTCGGCCACGAAGCAGATGTCGTAGGAGTCCGGCTTCGCGGAGACGGACAGGCCGCGCCTCGCGGCCTCGGCCCGGACCTCGTCCTTGGTCGCGAAGCCGCCCAGCGGGAACATCGCCCGCGCCAGGCGCTCCGGTCCCATCACGGCCAGGACGTAGGACTGGTCCTTCGCGGTGTTCGGGGAGCGGTGCAGCTCGCGGACCACCCGGGCCGCGCGGTCGCCGGCGGCGTGCCCGTCGCTCCCGGGGCGGGCGGCGGC
Source organism: Myceligenerans xiligouense (assembly GCF_003814695.1). Classification (GTDB taxonomy): domain Bacteria; phylum Actinomycetota; class Actinomycetes; order Actinomycetales; family Cellulomonadaceae; genus Myceligenerans; species Myceligenerans xiligouense. The sequence continues at coordinate 980,702 of NZ_RKQZ01000001.1, read as the reverse complement.
GCCGTCCCAGGTCTGCTCACGGGTCTCGATCCGGGCGTAGTGTCCCGTCGCGACGGCGTCGAAGCCGAGGGCCGTCGCCTTGTCGAGCAGCGCCTCGAACTTGATGTGCTCGTTGCAGCGCACGCAGGGGTTCGGCGTGCGGCCGGCCTCGTACTCGGAGAGGAAGTCGGCCACCACCGTCTCCTCGAACGTCTCCGACAGGTCCCACACGTAGTACGGGATCCCGAGCACGTCGGCGGCACGACGGGCGTCGCCCGCGTCCTCGATGGAGCAGCAGCCGCGCGAGCCGCTGCGGAACTGGTCACGGTTGCGCGACAGGGCCATGTGCACGCCGACGACGTCGTGCCCCGCCTCCACCGCGAGCGCCGCGGCAACGGCGGAGTCGACACCGCCGGACATCGCTGCGAGGACCTTCATGCGCGGCCACCTCCGACGAGTCCCGCCGCCCGGGCGCGTTCGACCACCTGCGGGAGGGCCGCGGCGAGTCGTTCGACGTCGGCCGGTGCCGAGGTGGTGCCGAGCGAGAACCGCAGGGCGCCGCGTGCCGTGGTCTCGGGCACCCCCATGGCGAGCAGGACGTGCGAGGGCTGGGGCACGCCGGCCTGGCAGGCGGAGCCGGTGGACGCCTGGATGCCCGCGGAGTCCAGCAGGTAGAGCAGGGAGTCGCCCTCGGCGCCGGGGAACACGAAGTGCGCGTTGCCGGGCAGGCGTCCGCCGGGGTCGGTCCGTGGGTCGGGACCGCACAGCATGGCGTCGGGGACGACGTCGCGCACGCGGGCGATCAGCGTGTCGCGGAGGGCGGTGACACGGGCGGCGTGGCTCTCCCGCCCGGCGACGGCGTCGCGGACGGCCACGCCGAACGCGGCGATCGCGGGCACGTCGAGGGTTCCGGAGCGGACGCCGCGTTCCTGGCCGCCGCCGTGCAGGACGGCGTCGAGCGGGAGGTCGCGGCGGGCGAGCAGGGCGCCGACGCCGGCGGGGCCGCCGAGCTTGTGCCCGCTGACGGTCATGGCGTCGGCGCCGGACGCGGCGAAGTCGACGGGGAGGTGGGCGACGGCCTGGACGGCGTCGACGTGGACGGGGATGCCGTGGTGCCGGGCGACGCGGACGACGTCGTGGACGGGCTGGACGGTGCCGACCTCGTTGTTCGCCCACATGACCGACACGAGCGCGGTCTCGGCGTGGTGCTCGGCGAGTTCGGCGCGCAGGGCGTCGAGGTCGAGCCGGCCCTCGGCGTCGACCGGGAGCAGGACCACCTGGGCGCCGGCGTGCCCGGCCAGCCAGAAGGCGGGGTCGAGCACGGCGTGGTGCTCGACGGCGGACACCAGGATGCGCGTCCGGCGCTTGTCCTCGGCGCGCCGGCCCCAGAACATGCCCTTGATCGCGAGGTTGTCGGCCTCGGTGCCGCTCGCGGTGAAGATCACCTCGCTGGGGCGCGCACCGAGGGCGGCTGCCACGGTCTCGCGGGCCTCCTCGGCGGTGCGCCGGGCGGCACGGCCGGCCGAGTGCAGCGACGAGGCGTTGCCGGTGTGGCGGGCGTGCTCGACGAACGCCGCCAGCGCGGCCGAGGTCATCGGCGTGGTGGCGGCGTGGTCGAGGTAGGTACCGGTGCCCGGCGGCGGCTCGGAGCCGTCCGGGTGCCCGGTGACGGGCTCGGTCAGGGAGGCGGTCACGTCCATCAAGTCTACGAACCGCGAAGGAGTGCTGTTGCTTCCCGAGGCGGACGCCGGACCCGCGGCCCGGCGTCCGCCGGAGAGCGTCAGCGGCGGTGGCCGCGCTTCCGGTACACCTGCACGGTGGACGGGCGGGGGCCGCGCCACGATCCGACGGGCCCGCGCTCGCCCTCGTCGAGGTAGTCCGGGAAGTAGGACGTCTGCTGCGCGAACGAGCCGTCGTCGCCCGGGTGCTGGACGTTGACGTAGACCATCTGGTCGCGCAGGTCGATCAGCGGGCCGCAGGCCTCCGCCCCGCGGGGCACCGAGAGGAACTGCTCCACGTTGCCGCGCTCGCGGCCGGTGAGGGTGACCCGGAAGACGCCGTCGCACTTCCCGATCGCGGAGGGCTGGCCGTCCGTGGAGATCCACAGGTTGCCGTCCGTGTCGAACGCCACGTTGTCCGGGCAGGAGATCGGCGACACCTTGTCGGCCGGGAAGCCCGAGAAGTAGGTGGAGTCGTTCACGCTCGGGTCGCCGGCCACGAGCAGCAGGTTCCACGCGAACCAGGTCGACGTCTGGTCGCCCTCGACGATCTCCACGATGTGCCCGTCACGGTTCTCGTTGCGCGGGTTCGGCTCCGTCGCGCCCTCCCGGGTGCCGGTGCCGCGCTGGGAGTTGTTGGTGCAGGCGACGTAGACGTTGCCGGTGAACGGGTTCGGCTCGACGTCCTCGGGGCGGTCCATCTTCGTGGCGCCGACGCGGTCGGCGGCGACGCGGGTGTAGAGAAGAACCTCCTCGACGGACATGCCGTCCACCGCGGAGGCGCCGTCGACCACGAGCGGAAGCCACTCGCCGGTACCGTCGAACGCGCCGTCGGACGGCAGGGCGCCGGAGCCGTCGAACTCCCCGGCCGGGGAGTCGCCCTGGAACTTCGCGACGTACAGGTCGCCCTCGGTCAGGAGCGTCTTGTTGTACGCGCGCGTGCGGCGGTCGTCGCCGTCCCGCATGGCGTTCTTCGAGACGAACTTGTAGACGTACTCGAACCGCTCGTCGTCGCCCATGTACACCACGACCCGCTTGTCGGGGGCCACGATGACGTTCGCGCCCTCGTGCTTGAGCCGGCCCAGCGCGGTGTGCTTGACGGGAGCGGCGGTCGGGTCGTACGGGTCGAGCTCCACGATCCAGCCGAAACGGTTCTTCTCGTTCTCGTAGCCGGCGTTCCTGGTGTCGAAGCGCGGGTCGTCCAGCTCCCAGCCGTACCGGGTGGCGCTGGTGGCGATGCCGTAGCGGGCGTCGCGCTCGTCGTCGCCGCTCGCGATGAGGTACCCGTGCCAGTTCTCCTCGCCGGAGAGCACCGTGCCCCACGGCGTCGTACCACCGGCGCAGTTGTTCAGTGTGCCGCGGACCGTGGTGCCGGCCGGGTCCTCGACGGTCTTCATCGCGTCGGTGCCGGCCGCCGGGCCGTCGATGAGGAACTCGGTGTCCATGTGGATGCGGCGGTTCTTCGGGGCGATCCGCAGGTAGTCCCACGGCCCGCCCTCGCGCCTGCGAACGACCTCGACCACGGACATGCCGTGCGCGGCTCGCTCCACGGCACGCTTGGTCGCGTCGTCGTACGAGTCGTCGAACATGATGTCGCGGTTGGTGTACTCGTGGTTCGCCACGAGGATGCCCCGGCGGCCGCGGCGCGTCTCGACCATGGAACGCAGGTCGCGCGGGTTCGCGGGCAGGATGTCGAGGTAGTCGCAGTTGTAGCCGAACTGGCGCTCCTGCTGCCGGACGGACTGCGCGGTCACGTCGAAGGCGTGCCCGCCGGGCAGGATCGGGTCGCCCCACCGGATGATGGGCGACCACTCGTAGCCCTCCGGAACGACGACGTCGTCGACCGTCCGGTCCTGGGTCGCGATGGGGCCGAAGGACAGGCCCTTGCCGCGGCCGTGTCCGCGCCCGGTGAGCGCGGCGGCCTGCGCCGGCTCCGCGCCGAGCACCTCGGCGCCGACCACGACCGCGCCCGCCGCGGCGGCCAGGCCGCCGAGCATGACGCGGCGCGACAGCGCCCGGGAGGCGACGTCGCGGAAGTACTCGTTGGCGCTCGTGTTCGGCGCCGGGTGCGCGCACTGGTCGGCGCACTTCCAGTAGCAGGTGGCGGCGGACCGCTTGCCGCGGGCGTAGTGGGGGGTGGTCGCGACGGGCAGCAACTGCCGCGACTCGGGAGCGATCGTCATCGTGGTGACTCCGGTCTGGCGGGGAGGGGGGACGGTCGCCGCCGACGCTATGAGCGGCCCGTGACCTCGCCCCGACCGGGTATGAACGCTCAGGTGAACAGGAGGTGACCCGCCGGCGTGACGTCGCGCCAGCCCAGGTCGGCCAGCAGTGCGGCCGCGCCCCGGGATCGCAGGCCCCGCTCGCACACGACGACGATCGGCGCGTCGGCCGGGTGGTCCGCCAGGGCGGCGGGCAGGTCACCGCCGGCGAGGGACTCCAGGTCGGCCCGGACGGCGGCGGTCCCGGCGGGAAGGCGGGCGGGCAGCCGCCCGACGTCGACCACGAGCACGCCGTCGGGCAGGTACGCGGCGACGCCGGCGTCGGCACCGTCGTCGTCCGCACCGTCGTCGTCCGCACCGTCGTCGTCCGCACCGTCGTCGTCCGCACCGTAGCCGTCGGGGACGACGGCGGTCGGTGGCGCGGCCCGGCGTCCGCCGTAGGGCTCGGGCGCGGCGAGCGGGATCGTGTCCCAGCCCGAGGTCCGGGCGTCGTACACGAGGATCCGGCCGAGGGCGACGTCGCCCGTGCCGGTGAGAAGTTTGACGGCCTCGACCGCCATGGCCGAGCCCACCGCGCCGCACGCCGGGCCGAGCACCCCGACCGTCTCGCACGACTCGCCCTCGGGCGGCTGCGGCCCGAACACGTCGGGGTACGTGATGCCGCGGCCGCCCGGCGCGGCGGACCACCACACCGCGACCTGGCCGTCCCAGCCCAGCACCGTCCCCCACACGACGGGCATGCCGAGCGCGGCGGCGGCGTCGGACACGGCGTACCGGGTGGCGAACGTGTCGGAACCGTCCACGACCAGGTCGTACCCGCCCAGGAGCTCGCGCGCGTTCGTGGCGTCGAGGCGGAGCCGGTGCTCGGTGACCTTCAGACCGGGGCCGCGCAACACGCGCAGGCTGTCGGCGGCGGACGTCGTCTTGGGCCGGTCCGCGTCGCCGGGCCCGTGCAGCACCTGGCGCTGCAGGTTCGACGGCGCCACGACGTCGTCGTCCACGATCCCCAGCGTGCCGACACCGGCGGCGGCCAGGTACTGGAGCACGGGCGACCCGAGCCCGCCGGCGCCGATCACGACGACGCGCGCACCGGCCAGCCGCGCCTGCGCGTCCGGCCCGAAGCCGTCCAGCAGCAGGTGCCGGGCGGCACGGCGCCGCTCACCGGACGGCAGTGACTCCCGGACGGGCACGAGCGGTGGCAGGGGCTTCATGGGTCCATTCTGCGCCGGAGTCTCAGCCTTTGTGCCTGCGGATCTCCTCCGCGGCCTGGGGAAGCACGTCGGCCAGCTCGCCGACGACCGCGAAGTCGCAGATCTCGAAGATCGGCGCCTCCGGGTCGCTGTTCACGGCGACGACGTGCTGGGACGCCTGCATCCCGCCCCGGTGGTGCGGCGCGCCGGAGATGCCCGCGCCGATGTACACGCGCGGCGCGACGGTCACGCCCGTCTGCCCCACGTAGGTGTCCCACCAGCCCTCGAACACGGCGTCACGCGACGCGCCGACGGCCGCGCCGAGCGCGTCGGCCAGCTCGACGACCGGCGCGAAGTCGCCGTCCGTCCCGCGCCCGCCCGCGACGACGATCGCCGCCTCCTCCAGCGGGGGCCGGTCGCCCGAACGGGATTTCACCTCACGCGACGTGAGCGTCACGCCGAGTGCCGGCACCTCGACGGGCAGCGGCTCCGTCTGGGTGTGGACGGGAACGGCGGCGGGGGCGGGAACCACCGCGTTGGCACGGACGGTCAGCACCGCGACGTCGGTGGTTACCTCGCACGAGGTGTCCCACGACCCGGCGAAGACGCGCTTCGAGCCCACGATGCGGCCGTCGTCGCCCTCGGACACCCCGGCGGCGTCGATGATCAGGCCGGCGCCCAGCGCGCGGGCGGTCAGCGCCGCCGCCTCCTTCGCGGCGAAGCTGCTGGGCAGCAGCACCACGTCGGCGTCGGCCCGGCGTACCGCAGCGGCCAGGGCCGCCGCCACGACGGCGGGCAGATGCCGCTCGTCGCCGGTCACCACGTGGCCGGCGGCGTCGGAGAACTCGGCCTGGTGCACGGACTCGACGCCGTACGCCTCGAGCTGCGCGAGCACCTCGACGCCGGCTCCCTCCAGGGCGACCGCCTCGACGGTGCCGAGGCCGCGGGCGATCGTGAAGAGTTCCAGGGTGCTGGTACGGATCTCGGTGGCCGGGTCGAGCAGGACCAGGACCGTGCGGTTCGTCATCTCGGGTCCCCTCTCAGACCAGGTCGTTCTTGATCAGGTACGCGGCCAGGGCCTTGCCGCCCTCGCCCTTGTCGGTCACGAGCACCGGCTCGGGCCGGGCGGGGCGCGGGGCGGCGCCGAGCACCCGCGTGCGGGCGGCGGGCGCGTCCAGCCCGATGTCCGACGCCGTCCACGCCTCGGCCTGCTTGCTGCGGGCGGCCATGATCCGCTTGAAGTTGGGCAGCCGCGGCTGGTTCGCGGTGTCCGTCACCGACAGCACGGCGGGCAGCGGCGCGGAGAGCTCCTCCGTGACGTCGTCGTGCTCGCGGGTCACCGACAGCACGCCGTCGGACACGCCGACCTTCTTGGCCAGCGTGAGCGCCGGGCGTCCGAGCTCGGCCGCGAGCAGGGTCGGGACCACGGAACCGAGGCCGTCGAGCGCGGCCATCCCGGTGATCACCAGGTCGACCGGGCCCTCGGACTCCAGCTTGCGGACGGTGGCGGCCAGGGCCGCGGCGGTCCCGAAGTAGTCGGCGCCCGCGAGGACGTCGTCCGACACGCGGACACCGCGCTCGACGCCGAGCTGGAACGCCTTGCGCAGCGCGGAGTCGCCGTCCGGCGGTGCGACCGTCACGGCGACGACCTCGCCCTCACCGGCCGCCTCGACGATCTGCAGGGCGGCCTCGATCGCGTGCTCGTCGAGCTCGTTGAGGGTGCCCTCGGCGGGCGTGCGGCGGACGCGACAATCCTCGAAGCCCCGGTCCGTGTTGATGTCGGGGACGTACTTGACCGGGACGACGATGCGCATGGCAGCACCCTAACCGCGGGCCGGCAGACGGACTCGGTCGCCGGCCGGGGGGCTCGCCCGGCGCGACGACGTCGTCCCGGAGCTCCGGGACGACGTCGTGCTCCGCGCGGACGAGCCGGGCGTCAGCGCACCCGGTCTCCCCGGACGGGCCCGCTCGTGTAGTCCAGGCGGGGAGCCGGAGGGGTCGCCATGCCCTCGCCCAGGTGGTAGCTGACGTGCGGCGGCTGGTTGTACGCCGTGTTCTGCCAGGCCACCGCCGTGCGGTACATCGGGTCCGACATGAGCGTGCGCAGCCGGTGCCTGGTCGGGTCCACCGTGGTGGCGATCCGCAGCGCGGTCGAGTCCTCCGTCCGGGTGACGATCTCCTCCCGCCAGTCGCCGAACAGGTCGGCCTGGAGCGACACGTTGCCCTTCGTGGAGTTGTTCGACAGCGTCCCGGTGGCGCGGTAGATCTCGACCTCCTGGTCGTTCTCCCAGTCCCACTTCGAGACGGTCGGCACGCCGGCCCCCGCGTCCTGCGCGTAGTCGTGGTCGCCGATCTCCCGCAGCAGGTCGCCGTCCCACCAGGTGAGGAAGTTGGCGGCCGGGATCGCGGTGGTGATCAGCTCCCCCGACACCGAGCGCAGCTCGCCGACCCGCGAGTTCCACGCGAAGTCCCCACCGATCGCCCACGCCTCGGCGCCGTCGTACCGCGGGTCGATGTCGCCGGCCGCGGCACGGCCGGTGTCACGGTCTGCCGGGATCGACCAGAGGACCTCGCCCGTGGCGGCGTCCCGGAAGGTCGCGCCGCGGTTGCCCGCCGCCCCCATGTCCTCGTGCGCGGCGAACACCTCCAGACCGTCACGCGCCGGGTCGAGGTCGCTCACGTGCATCGCGTCGCCGTGGCCCAGCCGGGTCGTGTACAGCCCGGTGCCGTCGTCGTCCACCGTCATCGACCCGAAGACGATCTCGTCGAGCTGGTCGCCGTCGACGTCGGCCACGTGCATGTCGTGGTTGCCCTGACCGGCCCACCGGCGGCCGCTCTCGTCCGAGTCGAGGACCCAGCGCTCGCGCAGCCGTTCGCCGTCCCAGTCGAACGCGGCGATGACGGTCCGGGTGTAGTACCCGCGGGAGAACACCGCGGACGGGTGCTCGCCGTCGAGGTACGCGGTGGCCGCGAGGAACCGGTCCACGCGGTTGCCGTACCCGTCGCCCCAGTCCGCGACGTCGCCGCGCGGCGGGACGTAGTCGATCGTGTCGAGGGCGACGCCGGTGGCGCCGTCGAACACCGTCAGGAACTCCGGACCCGCCAGCACGCGGCCCTCCGAGTTGCGGTGGTCGGCACGGGCGTCGCCGATGACGGTGCCGGCCGCGTCGGTGGTGCCGTCGGCCGTCTTGGTGATCAGCTCCGCCCGGCCGTCGCCGTCGTAGTCGAACACCTGGAACTGCGTGTAGTGCGCCCCGGCGCGGATGTTCCGGCCCAGGTCGACCCGCCACAGCCGCGTGCCGTCGAACTCGTACGCGTCGAGGTAGACGTTCCCGGTGTGGCCGGAGTGCGAGTTGTCGCGAGCGTTGGACGGGTTCCACTTCACGACGATCTCGTACTGCCCGTCGCCGTCGACGTCACCGACCGACGCGTCGTTCGCGCTGTAGGTGTACTCCTCGCCGTCGGGCGTGACCCCGCCGGACGGCTTGTCGAGCGGGATGTCCCGCGTCTGCCCGTCCCACGGGGTGAACTCCTGGGTGGCCCAGCGCTCCCGCGCCTTCCCTCCCGCGCCCCGCACCTCGCTGACGCGGTACACCGCGTCGGCGGTGCCGTGCGCGTCCGTCAGGTTCGTCGAGCGGCTGACCGGCTTCCGCGTGATCCGCTCGCCGTCGCGGTAGACGTGGAACCGGATCGCCTCGGGATCGTTCCCGAGCAGGCGCCAGCCCACGTAGACGCCGCCGTCGGGCAGCGCGACCGCGACGGGTGACCGGTCGATCCGCTCGGCCTGGCGCGCCAGCAGGGTGTCGGCCGGCGAGACCACCGGGTCCGACGACGCCGACGCGCCGCCGGCGTTCATCGCGACGACCGTGTAGTGGTAGGGAACCGTCGTGAGGACGCCCGTGTCCGCGAACGTGGTCTCGGCGGTCGTGCCGATCACCACGGGCTCCTCGTCGGCGGACCCGGCACGCAGGACGCGGTAGTAGAGCGCCTCGTCCGCGGCGTCCCAGCTCAGGGACACCAGGTTCTTGTCCACCTCGCCGACCGCGAGGGCCGACGGCGCCGCCGGGACCGCCACGTCCCGGTCGACCGTGGAGACCTCGAGCGGTGCGCTCTCGATGCCTTCCGCCCCGGAGCCGTCCAGGGTCACCACCGTGTACCGGTAGGTGAGCCCGGGGTTCGCCGTCGTGTCGGTGTACGACCCCGCGGTGACGTCCGCGACGGTCTCGCGCTCCGCCGCCCCCTCGGCCTTCCGGTACACCCGGTAGCCCGCGGCGTCGTCGGTCTCGTCCCAGGTCAGGGGGACGGACGCCGTCGCGCCGTCGAACGTCACGGCACCGGCCGCCAGGTTCGACACGGCCGTCTCCAGGGGCGTGATCGTCAGGCCGTTCAGCCAGCCGACGGCGATGATGTCGAGCGTGCCGTCCGTGACCTCGACCGGCTGGACCACCTTGCTCGCCACGGACCCGCGACCCGCGTTCGAGGAGCCGAGCTCCCGCCCCTCGACGGTCAGGCCGAGCCGGGCGGTGCCGAGCATGTCGCCCCAGTACGCGGTCACGGCGTAGCTGCCGGGCGCCAGGTCGACGGCGAACGGCGTGTCCGCGGACGGCAGGAGGAAGTCGCGCTCCATGGCGTCGGGGGCGTAGTCCCAGTCGATGCCGCGGTCACGGCCGCCCGGACCGGCGTCGCCGGTGAAGCCGTATTCCTGACCCTGGCCGTAGAGCGTGGTCGGGTCGACGGCGGTCCAGCCGTCGAGCGTCTCGTTCCCGGCGAGCTGGAGGTCGAACTTGTACAGCGCCGCCTTCGTGCTGACGGTGATGCCGTCCGACGGCGCCGAGTCGCCCCGGCCGTTCGCCGCCACGACGCGCAGGTCGTAGCTGGTGCCCTCGGTCAGACCGGTGATGTCCGCGACCGGGATCGTCGACGTCGTGGCAAGCGTCCACGCACCGGCTCCGCTCTCGCGCCGGAACACCCGGTAGATGTCCGTGTTCTCGGTGTCGTTCCAGGTCAGCCGAACACTGGAGTTCGAGACGGAGCCGGCGTCCAGCCCGGTCGGGGCGGGCGGAACCGCGGCGGGCGGCTCGACGTCGACCACCTCGCCGGACAGCGGGATGCCGAGCCCGGCGGTGTCCCGCGCCACGATCCTCGCCATCTGGATCGCGCCGTACTCCTGGAAGTGCGTGTCGTCGGTCGTGCCGTCGGGCCGGTTCGGGTAGACCCCGGCCGGGACGTGCAGGAACACCGACTTCGCCGCTTCCGGGCCGATCTCGTTCAGGTAGGCGCGGCTGCCGGCGGACAGGTCGACCAGGGGCACGTCCAGCTCGGTGGCGAGCTCGCTCGCCTCGCGGACGTACTCCGGGAACGACACGTTGAACTCGCCGGTGCCGGGGTCGAACGAGCGGCGGGAGACCGGCGTGACCAGAACCGGCGTGGCGCCGCGCTGCCGCGCGCCGTCCACGTAGGTGCGCAGGTAGTTGCGGTAGTCGGCGGGAGCCGCGTAGCGGTCGTCGACGCCGTAGCTGTTGTCGTTGTGCCCGAACTGGACGAACAGCGTGTCGCCCGGGCGGATCCGCGTGAGGACCTCGTCGAGGCGGCCCTGGCTGATGAAGTTCTTCGAGGACCGCCCGCCGATCGCCTTGTTCGTGACGACGACGTCGTCCGAGAGGAACCGCTCGATCATCTGGCCCCAGCCGGCCTGCGGCGCCCAGTACGGGTCGTAGGTCTGGACGGTCGAGTCGCCCGTGACCCACACGGTGGGCAGGGCGCCCGGCTCGCGCTCGGCGTCCCGGGTGATCGTCAGGCCCGCGAGGTTCGGGGCGTCGCCCGCGAACTCCAGGTTGAGCTGCCCGTCCACGAGGGCGATCCGGAACGTCGCGGTGACGAACTCGCCGGCGCCCGCCTGGGACGACTCGACCTTCTCCATCTGCTCCGCGGTGATCGCGATGTCGGTGGCGCCCTCGGGGTCGCCCGCGACGACGTCGACCGTGTAGTCGCCGTCGGGCAGGTCGGCCACGAGCTCGGTGTCGCCGACGGTGACGAAGTCGGCGCGCAAGGGGTCGTCCGTGCCGCGGTCGGAGCCGGTGACGGCGGACGGGTCGACCCAGCCGAGGCGGTTCCGGGCGGTGTAGGCGGTGGCGGCGTCCAGGCCGGTCGCGCCGTCGGCGACGGCGCCGGGCCCGAGGTCGAGGACGAGCCCGCCGTCGGGCAGTTCGACGTCGGGCAGTCCGACCAGCGAGCCGACGCCGGCGGCGCTGGGCGCGCTCTCCCCGTCCGCGCCGAGCGCGGTGGCGCGGTAGTAGTGGACCGCGCCGGTGTCGATCCCGGCGTCCGTGGCGAACACCGTGCGCTCGTCGGTGCGCGCCACCTCGGTCCACGGGCCGTCGAGGCTGTCGGCACGGCTCAGCACGTAGCCGGTGGCGCCCTCCACCTCGTTCCAGCGGATGGTCAGGGAGTCCTCGTCCGCGTGCGCGACGCGGACGGAGTCGGGCGCGGCCGGCGCGGCAGCCGCGGGGGCCGCGGTGAGGGTGGCTACGGGAAGGGCCAGCGCGGCGGCAAGGGCCGCGCCGCGCAGGACCGGCGATCTGCGGGACAGAGCTCGGGACACGTGGGTTCACCTCGGCGGTCTCGTCGTTGAGCTGCGGAAGTACATCGATGGAGCGGGGCGAGACCTTTCGGATTGAAAGGATTCATCGCGCTCGCCACACATCATGCACGGGTGCGTGGATGAAGTCCAGTATTTCCTGAAAACGCTTACCGAATCGGGAGCCGCCTACCGGCCGGGCGCCGCGAGGAACACCTGCACGCTCAGCGCGTCCAGCGTCGTGGTCGCGTCGCACCGGCGCTCCTCGTCGTCCGGGGGTTCCGGCAGGTCCCAGGCCGAGTCCCAGACCCGGTCCCAGCGTTCCGCGGGAGCCCGGTCCGCGCCGTCGGCCGCCGGTCCGGGGAGCGCGGGGAGCGTCACGACGACGTCGGACAGCCCGCCGTTGATCACGAGCAGGACGTGCGCGTCCTCGTCGCCCGGGCCCGGACGCAGCATCTGCAGCACCCGCCGGCCCGGCGTGTCCCACGCCGCGACGTCCATGGGCGCGCCGTCCTCGGAGAACCAGAGCAGGTCGGGTTCGGACTCGTGCGGCCGGGGGGCGCCGAGGAAGAACGAGTCGGCCCGCAGGGCGGGGTGCTCGCGCCGCAGCTTCGTCAGGAAGCGGGTGGTGGCCAGCAGTTCCTCCCCCGCGGTGTCGAGCTTCCACGGCATCCAGGAGATCTCGTTGTCCTGCACGTACGCGTTGTTGTTGCCTCCTTGCGAGCGCCCCGACTCGTCGCCGGCAGTGATCATCGGGGTGCCCGCACCGAGCAGCAGCATCGCGAGCAGGTTCCGCTGCGATCGTTGCCTCAGGGGCACGATCGCCTCCCAGGGCTCGGTGGTCGCGTCGTCGCCCGCCGGCGTGTGCCCCTCCAGCCCGTGGTTCCAGGACAGGTTGTTGTCGGTGCCGTCGCGGTTGTCCTCGCCGTTGGCGGTGTTGCGCTTGTGCTCGTAGGCGACCAGGTCGGCGAGGGTGAAGCCGTCGTGGGCGGTCACGTAGTTGACGGAGGCCACCGGACCGCGCACGAGCGGCGGGTCGCCGGGCCCGAACAGGTCGGCCGAACCTGCCAGCCGCGTCGCGAGGTCCCGCAGCCCCTGCATCGGCTCACCGTGGGAGCCGTGCTTGGGGGCATCCAGCCAGAACCCGCGCACGGCGTCGCGGAACCGGTCGTTCCACTCGGCCAGTGGTGGCGGGAACTGTCCGGTCTGCCAGCCGCCGGGCCCGATGTCCCACGGTTCCGCCACGAGCTTCAGCCTGGACAGCACGGGGTCGGTCTGCAGCGCGACCAGGAACGGGTGGTCCGGGTCGAACCCGAACGATCCGCGGGCGAGCGTCACGGCGAGGTCGAACCGGAATCCGTCCACGCCGATGGTGGTCGCCCAGTAGCGCAGGGAGTCCAGGGCCATCTGGATGACGCGGGGGCGCCGGAAGTCCAGCGAGTTCCCGGTGCCGGTGACGTCCGCGAGCGCCGCCGGGGAGGCTCCGTCGTGCAGGTAGTAGACGGGGTTGTCGAGGCCTCGCCAGGAGATGTGGAGGGCGTCGTCCCCGCCTTCGCAGGTGTGGTTGTAGACGACGTCGAGGACTACCTCGATGCCGGCCGCGTGCAGGAGGTGGACCATGCCGCGTACCTCGTCGAGCACGGCCTCGGCGCCGCGTTCCCGGGCGGACCGTGTCGCGTAGGCGCTGTTGGGTGCGAAGAAGCCGAGCGTGTTGTAGCCCCAGTAGTTCGTCCGGCCCTGGGTGGCGAGCCGGGCCTCCGCGGTACTGGCGTGGATCGGGAGGAGTTCGAGGGTGGTGACGCCGAGGGACGTGAGGTGCTCGATCGTGGCGGGGTGGGCGAGCCCGGCGTAGGTGCCGCGCAGTTCCTCGGGGATCTGCTCGTTGAGGAGGGTCAGGCCGCGCACGTGCGCCTCGTAGATGACGGTATCCGCCCAGGGCACGCGCGGCCGGCTCTGCGGCGGGGCCGGTGAGAGCGGGCCGACGACGACGCCGTGGGGGACGTGCGCGATCGAGTCGCGGCCGTCCGGGGGCCCGTAGGGGTCGGCGCGCAGCACGTCGTCGTCCGGGTCCGGCGGCGATCCGAGCACCTCGGGCGCGTAGGTGACGTCACCGACCAGGCCCCGGGCGTAGGGGTCCACGAGCAGCTTGGCGGGATTGTGGCGCAGTCCGGCCTTCGGGTCCCACCGGCCGTACGCACGGAAGCCGTAGCGTTGCCCGGCCGCGATGTCGGGGACATGGGCGTGCCAGACGCCGTAGACCGGTCCTTCGAGCTCGACGCGGCGTTCGTGGAACTCGCCGGAGGCGTCGACGTCGATGAGGCAGAGATCGACGGCCGTGGCGTGGGACGCGAGGACGGCGACGTCGATCCCGCCGTCCGAGGTGGGGTGCACGCCGAGCGGCGGCACATGGCTGCCGTGCCGGGCGGGCCGCTTCAGCGGGCGGACCACGGGTCGCGGCGCGGGCTCCCCGGGGACGCGCTGCGGGGTCGCCTCGACGGCCTCCTTCGCGCTTCCCCGGTCCTGTCCGGTGGCGTTCTGGTCCCCGCCCTGCGGTTTCGACGACATGTCCCCCATCGTGGCACGCGGGCGGTGTCGTCGGGACAGGTCCGTCGCGTTCGGCCTCCCGTTCGGCGGCGCTTGCCGCTACTCTTCCGTCATGACTGACGCCGTCTCCAACAGCGGTACCGCGATCAGCGACGATGTGGTCACCGCCGACGTCGTCGTCGTGGGAGCGGGCCTGTCCGGTCTGGTCACGGCGACGGAGCTGGCCGCGGCCGGCAAACGGGTGGTCGTCCTCGACCAGGAACCTGCCCGCTCGCTCGGCGGGCAGGCGTGGTGGTCGTTCGGCGGGCTGTTCCTCGTCGGTTCGCCGGAGCAGCGCCGGGTCGGCGTGCGCGACGACGCCGACCTCGCCTTCGCGGACTGGCTCGGCTCGGCGCGGTTCGCCGCCGGCGCCGAGCGCGGCGAGGGCCCTGACCGGCACGGCTACGCCTGGGCCGAGGGTTTCGTGGATTTCGCGGCGGGCGAGCTGCGCCCCTGGCTGCACGGCAAGGGGGTGCGGTGGTTCCCGCTGGTGCAGTGGGCCGAGCGTGGCGGCTATCCCGTCACCGGCACCGCCGCGACCGGCGCCGGCACCGAGCACGGCAACTCGGTCCCCCGCTTCCACGTCACCTGGGGCACCGGCCCGGGTCTCCTGGAGCCGTTCGTCGGCGCGGCCCGCGAGGCGGCTCGCGCCGGCCTGCTCGACCTGCGGTTCCGTCACCGCGTCGTCGAGGTGCTCCGGTCCGGGGGCGCCGTGACCGGCGTGCGAGCGGAGGTCCTGTCCGACGACGACGGCCCCGCCGGTGCGCCGTTCTCGGGGCGCGGTACGCCGTCGTCCCGTGAGGTCACGGCCGAGGTCGAGGTGCACGCCCAGGCCGTCGTCGTCGCCTCCGGCGGCATCGGCGCGAACCATGACCTCGCCCGTGCCCGCTGGCCGCGGGAGGCGGGCGCGCTTCCGGAGCGCATGCTGTCCGGTGTGCCCGACTCGACGGACGGGCTCATGCTCGGTGTCGCCGGGGAGGCCGGAGCCGCGCTGGTGCACGAGGACCGCATGTGGCACTACCCGGAGGGCATCGCGAACCACTCCCCCGTCTGGACGGACCATGGCATCCGCATCCTGCCCGGGCCGAGTTCCCTGTGGCTCGACGCCGACGGCGGGCGCCTCCCGGCCCCGCTCTACCCGGGCTTCGACGCCCTGGGCGCGCTGCGGCACCTCACCAGCCGCGGCGACGACCACTCCTGGTTCGTGCTGAACAAGACGATCATGGAGAAGGAGTTCGCGCTGTCGGGCTCCGAGCAGAACCCGGACCTGACGGGGAAGTCCGTGCCACAGCTGATCGAGCGTGTGCGCGGCAAGGCGGTGCCGGTGCGCACGTTCGCGGAGCAGTCGCCCGAGTTCGTGTGGGGCGCGACGCCGGCCGAGCTCGCCGCCGGGATGAACGCCCTCATCGACGGGACGCCGGGCTCGGCGGGGCACATCGACGCCGACGCGCTCGCGCGGATCGTCGCCGCCCGCGACGCGCAGGTCCTGTCCGGGCTGGGCAAGGACCCGCAGGTGGTGGCCACGCGGGCCGCCCGGTCGTTCTGGGTGGACCGCCGTATCCGCGTCGCCCCGCCGCGAGCGCTGACCGACCCCGCCGACGGCCCGATGCTCGCCGTGCGGCTGAGCGTGCTGACCCGCAAGACGCTCGGCGGGCTCTGGTGCGACGCGGCGGGCCGGGTCCTGGACCCGGCGGGCGAGGTGGTCGAAGGGCTGTGGGCGGTCGGCGAGGCGGCGGGCTTCGGCGGCGGCGGGGTCCACGGCCATCGCGCCCTGGAGGGCACGTTCCTGGGCGGCTGCCTCTTCACCGGGAGGACGACGGGACGGGCGGTGGCGGAGCAGCTCGGGTGAGCGGTGGTGGCCTCAGCCCAGCGCGGCGACGTCTCCGTCCTCGAAGGTGATCGCCTGCTGAAGACGCCCGCCGAGCGCGGCGGCGTAGCGGGCGAGCACTTCCTGTCCTGAGATCTTGCCGTGCTCGATCTGGGACACGCGCCCCCAATCCCGGACCTCGACCACGACATAGATGCTCCACTCGTCTATTTCCCGAGCCGTTCGGCCCGCAGGACGAGCGCTGAGCCGCCACCGAGTTCGGTCGGATCCTGGATCAGCGGGGGTGGCTCCCGGTCGGCGCGTCCGAGAGGGGGACGGGTGCCGGACGGACGCACGTGCTCTCGACGATCACCGTCGTGCCGGTGTCGGCGGCCTCGAGCAGCGCCGTCATGATGTCGAGGACGTGGTAGGCGATATCGCCGTTCGCGCGCGCGGGGACTCCCGGCGGTGTGGCCGCCAGATCGGCGATGCCGTAGCCCCGCGCCGCGTCCCGGTAGCCGGCACCGGGCGGCAGCGTCCGCCAGGCGCCGCCCAGCTCGTGCCACCGCACGTCGCCGTCGAACCCGTTCGGATCGGGGACGACGAGCGAGCCGGTCCGGCCGTGGATCTCGATGCTGGAGGCTCTGGTGGCGACCGCGTCGAAGCTCATCACGAGGGTCGACAGCGCACCGGACTCGTGTCGGAGCACACCGGTCACGTGCGTGTCGACGTCGACCGGGACGGCCTCCCCCGCTCGGGGGCCGGACCCGATCACGCGCGTCGCCCGGGTGTGGCTCGCCGCGCCGACCACCGAGGCGACCGGGCCGAGCAGGGTGACCAGCGTGGTCACGTAGTACGGGCCCATGTCGAGCAACGGGCCGCCGCCCGGCTGGTAGTAGAAGCCGGGGTTCGGGTGCCAGAGCTCGTGACCGGGTGTCATCATCGTCGCGGTCGCCGCGACCGGCTCACCGATCGCGCCGTCGTCGACGGCCTTCCGCGCCGTCTGCACGCCGGTCCCGAGCACGGTGTCCGGCGCGCACCCCACCCGGACCCCGGCCGCACGGCCCGCCTTGATCACTGCCTGGGCCTCCTCGAGCGTGGCCGCGAGCGGCTTCTCGCCGTAGACGGCCTTGCCCGCCGAGATCGCCTGGAGTGCGATCTCGGCGTGGGCGGCCGGAGTCGTGAGGTTCAGGACGAGATCGACCTCGGGGTCGGTCGTCAGCTCGTCGACGGTCAGCGCACGCACGCCCTGTTCGGCGGCGACCGATGCCGCGCGGGTCTCGTCGAGGTCGGCGACCGCGGCGAGCCGCACGGCGTCGAGCCGTCGGAACGTGGACAGGTACTGGCCGGAGATCGCTCCGAGCCCGACGATCCCGACCCTCAGCGGCTGGCCCACAGGATGCCTCTCTCGACGATGGTCCGGACGTTCGGGTCGTCGACGACGGCGAGGTCGTGGCCGGGCGTCGACACGAAGACGCGACCCTCGCCCCACTGGCGGGTCCAGACGGCCGGGCACGTGACCGGCCGGTGCCACGGGTCGAAGTCGCGGGCGGCGAGCGTCGTGGTCGCGAGCACGTCGTTGTAGTCGTCCGACAGCACCCAGTACTGCTCGGTCGTCAGCTCGAAGTCGGAGATTCCGGCGACGATCGGGTGGTCGGCCTTCTCGGGCACGATGTCGATCGTGTGCCGCACGAAGTTGTCGGCGGCCTCGCCCGCGAGCTCGCCGGGGGCGGCCTTCGCGGGGTGGGCGGCGAACTGCCCGCCGATCAGCTGGAGGTACTCCGAGCTGCTCCGATAGGAGTCCGCGATGCCGCCGTGCCAGCCCGCCAGCCCGGTGCCGCCCGCCACGGCTGCGATCAGCCCGCGGAGCTCGTCGCCCTCGATCGTGTTCATCGTGTTGGTCTGGACGACGACGTCGACGCCTCCCAGGTATCCGGCGTCGGCGTAGACCGCCGTCGTCTCCTCGACCCGCACGTCGTACCCGTGCTCGGTGAGGAACGGGAGGAACGAGTCGGTGGTCTCGACGGGCTGGTGCCCGGTCCATCCGCCGCGCACGATCAGCGCGTGCTTCGTCTTCGAAGTGGTCATGCCTGCCTTCCGTTCATCGAAAAGAGCAACCGTGAGTGCGGCTACGTCAGGACCGCCGTCGTGGGCTCCATCAGGACGACGACGGCCCCCGCAGCGCACCGCTCGAGCAGCGCCGCCGGCCAGTCGCCCGCCAGCGGGACGCGCTGTTCGGGCGGCGGATCGGTCTCGCGGACCGGGATCTCTCGCACTCCGTTCGCGTCCCGGCCGTGCGCGTGCCCCGGGCGCCGGTCGCGCAGCGGCTCGGGCCGGTCGAAGAACCAGCCCGTGGGCGCGTTCGAGTCGAGCGCGTCCGCCAGCATCTCCAGGTCCCGCGCCGCGAGCCGGAGCGCGGGCGCCACCCACGCCGCGTTCTGCGTGACCATGGCCTCGGTGCGCCGCGGATCACCGTAGGCCACCCGGGTTCCGTCGCGGAACGACCCCGCGGCCAGACCGACCGCCACGTCGCACACCGGTGTACCCGCGACCAGGCCGAGCAGCTCGCCCGCCAGGACGTGCGGCACGTGGGAGACGAGGGCCGCGGCCTCGTCGTGGGTGTCGTCGGTCAGCACGACGGCGGTGCCGCCGAGTACGGCGGTGATCAGGCGCAGCACCACGGCCAGCCGGTCGGGGTCGGTCGCCGTCGCGCCCGGTGACGCCGGATCACCCTCACCCGGCCGGGAACTCGACGCCCCGATGGTCACGTCACCGATCGCACCGGCCGTCGTCTCGACGGTCACCGCCCACCGGATCCCGCGCAGCAGGTCCGGGAACGAGGCGTCGAACCCGCTGTGCTCGGTCCCCGCCATCGGATGCGCACCCACGTAGCGGCCGGCCAGCCCGGACTCACGGATCGCGTGCCGGACCGGCCCTTTCACCGACCCGACGTCGACGAGGGTCGGGTCCCACCCCGGCACGTCGCCGAGCGCGGCGGCCACCTCACCGGCCACCGCTCGCATGGCCCGGAGCGGCACGGCCAGAACGACCAGTTCCGGGGAGGTCGCGCACAGTCCCGCGACGTCGTCGGCGATCCGCATGCCCGCCGACCCGGCCGCGGTGCGGGCGCTCCGCGACGGGTCGGTGGCGACCACCGACATGCCCGCGCCCACGAGGGCGCGCGCGAGCGACCCGCCGATCAGCCCCAGACCGATGATCCCGACCGAGGTCACCACAGCAGCCCTCGGCCGATCTCGTCGGTGCCGGCGTCCAGGGTCACCGAGCCGACCGGGACGTGGTCGGGGTCGAGGGTGCCGTCGACGTCGAGGTCCGGTGCGGGGAACACGCCGAGCGTCTTGAGCGAGTCGCCCGCTGCCAGCAGGTCGGCCAGGACGGCGCGCGCGCCGGGCTCCCAGGCGGCCTCGTCGAGCGTGATGACGAAGACGTACTGGCCCTGCCGCACCTTCAGCGGGCGCGTGATGAGACTCGACATGTTGACCCCCGCGCGGGCGAACGTGTCGGTGATCCGTGCCAGCACACCGGGACCCACCCGGAGGGGCGTGACCGCGAGCATCGTGCGCCATGCCGAGGCCCCCCGCGCACGGGCGGCGTCCAGGTGACCGGGCGCGGACTCCCGCGGTGCGAGGACCAGGAAGCGGGTCCGCCCGCCCCGGAAGTCCTCCACGGCACGCGCGCGGGTCTCCAGCCCGTACAGGTCGCCGCAGAGCGACGGCCCGAGCGCGACGGTGTGTGGTCCGGCATCGCGGCACGCGGCCGCGTTGGACGACGCCGGCACCGGGGCCAGCCCGCTGTCCGCGACGAACCGGGAGCACTGCGCCAGGCCGTGCGGGTGGGCGCTCACCTCGCGCAGCTCACCGTGATCGGGGCGGACGAACGCGTCGAACGAGACGTCCAGCACCACTTCGTCGACGGCGACGACGTCGGGGCTTCCGATGAGCGCGTCGAGCGACGGCACCACGTAACCCTCGACGGAACTCTCGATGGCGACGACGCCGACGTCGGCGGTGCGGGCCGCGACGGCGTCGTGCACGTGGGCCACCGTCGCCAGGGGCTCCGGGGTACGGGGCTGCGCCGCGACCGTCGTCGTACCCGTCGCGGCCCGACCGGGACCGCCGTCGTCGCCCTTGGCGCGGAGCGCCAGCCACTCACGGACCGCCTGGTGCGTGAAGGTGCCCTCCGGCCCGAGGTACGCGGCGCGCAGCGCTCCGCTCACAGCTCGCCCGCCCACTGCGGCGCGGCCTGGTCGGGTCCGGGTTCGAACATCGCACCCGGCAGGACGGCGAGCACGCGGTGCGCGATGCCCCGGGTGTCGAGCTCGTCGACGAGGGCGGACAGCACCGCCGACGACGGGCAGGAGAACGACGTGAAGAACACGTGCGGCCCGGTGACCGACGCCTGGCTGCGCAGGTGCTGCAGGTCGATCCCGGCATCGGCGATGACGGCGAGGGTGGGCTGGAGCGAGCCGCGATGGTCGTCGTACGGGCCGAAGGCCAGCCACACCTGGGCTGGCTCGGTGAACGCGGGCGCGATGTCGCGGGCCTGGAGCAGGCCGTACCAGACCGGTCCCCGCTCGGCGAGGAGGGCGCTGTCCGGCAGCTCCGTGAAGCCCGCCGGCACGCGGGACCGCTCCACCACGAGCGAGCCGCCCGCCCCGGCGAGCGCCACCCGCTCGGCGACCGGAGTGCGGGTGGGCACCAGGCGCGGATGCACCCCGAGCCCGCGCAGCACGACCGCGCAGTCACGCAGCCCGGCCTCGTCGACCACCACCTGACCACCGGAGCCGCCACCGGCGCCGACCCAGACCCACTGCGGCTCGATGGACCCGGCGGCGGTCACGATCAGCGACGGGGCACCCTCCAGCAACGCGCGCTCCAGCCCGGGAGAGGGCTGCTCGGGATGCCCGAGGTGCACGACCGCCGCGAGGTCGTCGATGCTCGCCACGGTGGCCAAGGTGTCGGCAGTGGTGCCGAGGTCCAGCAACTCGACGGGTTCGGTGGACCATCCCTGCGCGCGCGCCGCGAGCAGCGCGTGTGCGGAGGACTCTCGTTCGTCACGTCCCAGCATGGGTCCGAACCTACTGCCCCGGACGGCCTCACGCGTCATCTGTCCGCCGGGCGACCAGGTGCCCCCGTGGTCCGGCTGACGGCACGATGCTCACCCGGGCGACAGACGGGCGCGAGCCGGCCGTCAGCCGTTGCCGCCCCCGCCGCCCCCCGTGCACACGACCGGGTTGTCCGGCTTGTAGGTCCAGGTGTACGTCTCGTCCTTCACGAGGTCGCCGTCCAGGAGGACCTTGCGGTTGTTCGAGATCGTGAACCCGTCCTCGCCGCCCGGGTACGCCGCGCACTCGGGGTCGTTGCTCCGCACCGTGGACGTCTCCACGACGTTCTGGCGGCCGCTGTCGCTGGTCTGCACCTCGTAGTGCTTGGTGCTCCAGATCCGGACGGTGAGCTGGCCGTTGCTGACGAACGACTGCAGCACGGCCCCGTAGGGAGTGTCGTTCCGGAACTTCATGTCGAGCGCGCCGACGTAGATCGTCGCCTCGCGCCCGGCCGGGTAGCGCGGGAACCAGAAGCTGTGCTGGCGGTGCTCGACGTCGTCGAACCCGGCGAAGTACCCGGCGTTGTAGCTGGTCGTGGCCATCTGGGAGAGGCCGCCGCCCACACCCTCGACGTGCTGGCCGTTGCTGACGATGCCGGACGCCACGTACCCGTTCGCTTCCGTGATCGGCGAGAGCGCTTCGATGAGGGAGAACGTCTCGCCCGGCTTCACGAGATCTCCGGTGATCATCTCCGCGCCGCGGATCAGGTTCTGGGTGCGGACGTTGTCGGCGGTGAGCGGGGTCGAGAACTCCGAGACGACCTCCTTGACGCCGAGCTGCTCGAGCGCCTCCTTGGTGTTCTCGGGGTCCTGCTCGTGCAGTTCCACGGCCGCGACCCGGTCGTCGCCGCGCGCCGCCGCGTTCACCGCCTCGCCGACCTCCTCGGGCTGGAGCGTCGTGCCGGGGCCGCCACCGACCACCTGCGGCTTGCCGTCCTGGAACACGAAGTGCGCGTCCTCGGGAATCGTCAGGAGGTTCGCCGTGCGCTCGACGATCGTGTTCACGAGGCCCTCGCGGTTGAACCGGAGCGCGAGAGCGCCCCCGCTCGGCTCGAAGCTCCCGAACGTCGCGAGATCGGCGGGCGTGAGCTCCACGCTCTGGTCACCGACCTGGACGTTCACGGGCGCCGAGACGACCTTCGTCCCCATCGCCATCGCCGCGTCGACCTCGTCCTGGGTGATCTCCGGTTCGACCTCCCGCGTCGGCAGCGTGAACGGCGGCTCGGAGCGCAACCAGCTGGAGGTGATGACGGCCTGCGCCCCCGCCGTGTCCACGACGGAGCCCTCCTTCGCATCCGTGGCCTTCGGCGCGCCGTCCTGGAACACCACCGCGCCGTCGGCCGCCTTGACCGTCATCGACTCCTCGAGGCCGTCGATGGCGCTGCCGAGCTTCTTCTCGTTGACCGCGAGGACGAGTTCCGCGTCGTCGGCGCCGAAGAAGTGCTCCCACATGCGGCCGGGGTCGAGGGAGAAGCCCGTGAGGGCGTCGACGGTCGCCTCGGCGTCGTACGCCAGACCCGCCTTGCCCGGCTTCAGCGTGGACTCCGCAGTGCCCGCGACCAGGGCCACGGGCTCCTTCGCACGCGGTGCGAGCGCGTCGTCGAGCGTGGCGACCGCCTCGTCGCGCGACTGCCCCCCGATGTCGACGCCGGCGACGTGCACACCGTTCGGAACGGCGCCCGCCTGCACCCCCGCGATGACCGCGAACAGGCCGAACAGGACCACGGCAGCCAGGCCGACACCCAGCGCGATCTTGCGCCCCCGGTGCGGCGCCTCGTCGGGCTGGATGCCGAGGGTCCATGAGCCGCCCGGCGGCGGGGGCGGGAACTGGCCGGACCCGTCGGGCCCACCGGGTGCGGGAGGCCAGCCGCGCCCGACGGGCTCACCGGCGGACTCGCCGGGCGTGGCCTGACCATCGGGTGTGCCCGGACCACCGGGCGCCGGAACACTGCCGAGCGGCACGGGGGCCGGCGGGACGCCGCCGTCGGGTGCCCCGGGAGAACCCTGCGGGGCGTCACCCGGCGCCGCGGCCGCCGCCGGAACGGTTCCGGCGGGATGCGCGGGGTCGGCGGGGCGTGGGGAGCCCATGGGGCGGGCTGGGTCGGTGGGCTGAGCCGGGTCGGCGGGCGGAACCTGGCCGGCGGGCGGAACCTGGCCGCCGGACGGAACCTGGCCGCCGGACGGAACCTGGCCGCCGGACGGAACCTGGCCGCCGGACGGAACCTGGCCGCCGGACGGAACCTGAGCGGCGGACGGGTCCTGGCCGCCGGGCGGGACCGGCCCGGCGAGGGGAACCTGGCCACCTGGCGGAACCGCGGCGGGCGGCGGCGTGGCAGGGCCATGGGGGTGCCGCACGGCCTGCGGGTTCACGACCCGCGCGATCGCCCCGGTCAGCGGCTTGAGCTTGGGGATCATCCCCGTGATCGGCCGCATGAACGGGTGGTCGCCGCCCCGGCCCCCTGCCGGGGCGGTGCCGTCGCCCGGTGTCCCGGGCTCGCCCGGAGCGGTGGGCTCCGCGGAACTGCCCGCACGCGGCTTCTTGGCGGGCCGCTCGAACGCGAACACGCGGGGCGTGTACCCGCCCTGCTTGGCCGGGCTCGCGGGACGCTCGGGAGTCAGGTTGTCGACGACCGACTGCAGGACGGCGGCCGGATCGTCGTCACCCGACGGCGGCTCGGTGGTGGAGCCGGACGGCGACGCCGCGGCAGGGGCGGACGGCGAGTTCGGAGCCGACGGCGGGGCCGGGGCCGCCGTCGGCTTCCCGGCACCGGCGGCTTCGGTGGTTGCGGGCTTGCCGGGCGCCGCGCCGTCAGCCTTCGACGGGGCCGGGGCGGGAGCCGGGGCCACCGCGGGAGAGGGTGCGGGAGCGGGAACCGGGGCGGGCGCCTGCGGACCGGTGCCGGCCTGACCGGGGAGAGGAGGCTGCGCCGGCGCAGCGGGCCGCACCGGGGGCGGAACCTGAGCCGACGTGCCGGCGGCGGGCCGAGAACCAGCCTGCGCCGGGGCAGCGGGAGCCGGGGCCGGAGCGGGCTGAGAACCGGGAGCCTGCGCCGAGGCGGACGTCTGCGCGGGCTGAGAACCGGGAGCCTGCGCCGAGGCAGCAGAGGCAGGACGCTGAGCAGGCGGAGCGACAGGACCCTGAGCCGACGCGGGAGACTGAGCAGGCGACGCGGAGGGCTGAGCAGGCTGAGCACCGGGAGCATTCCCCGGGGCAGTGGCCTGAGGAGACCGCTGTGCCGACGCCGGGGCCTGAGCAGACTGCGGGGCCTGGGCGGGCGGAGCCGCAGGGGCCTGCGCTGCGGCCGGGGCCTGAGGAAGCTGAGCGCCAGGGCCCTGCTCCGGGGCGGGAGCCTGCGTGGAGGCACCAGGAGTGGCAGGCGGAGAAGCCGGAGCCTGCGCCGGGCGAGGCGCCTGCGAAGCTGCGGGACCCTGCGGAGAACCCGTCTGCGGAGCGTCGGCCGGTGGCGCCTCGGCCCGCGCCGAGGCGTCGTCGCTCGCGGCAGTCTCCGCGGCCGGTTTCGTGGCCGCGGGTTTGGCCGCCGGGTCGGCCTCGCTCGCCGCCGGCGCCACGTCGGGACGCGGCGGCCCCCCACCGGGGCCGGGGCGGCTCGGTGAGAGCGGCGGCATCGCCGACCGGGCGTCGTCCGGATCGTTCTGACCGGTCGGCTCAGACGGCTTGTCGTTGTCGGTCGGCTGGCCCATTCACCTTGCTCCGTGCAACCTGTCGCGGCGCGGGCTCTCCGCACCGCCAGACACCGTCGCGCACGCACGCGCGGCCGTCCCCGAAGCGCATCCTACTGGGCTGTCAGTGCGCTCCGGACCGGGTTTCACCCCGCTCCGAGTGGAGGTTCTGTGCTGGTCACAGACCTGCTGGACGTGGCCGCGGCCGGGTCCTCCTCCCACCCCCGCATCGGCTCCTCACGGAACCACGAGGCCGGCAGGAACGCCGCCGCACCCAGGAGCACGACGCCGCCGTACGCCCAGACGAGCCCGAGCGTCCCCGCGGGAACGAGCACGTCCCCGCCCGAGCCGCGCAGGGACATCAGCTGCACCGCCACGACCCAGCCACCGGCGAACGCGAGGAGCGCACCGTACCCGGACCACGCCCGGCACATGATCGCCGCCGCGGCGGTGAGCGCGAGCGCCAGCACGACTCCGGCGTACCAGGACTCGTCGCCGTAGCGGTGGACCGCGGTACCGAGCGCGCCGATGACCAGTCCGAGTGCCACGGCGAGCAGCACCCGGATGATCACCGGCCCCAGGCGCGGACGGTTCCCGTTGCGCTCGTGGTGTTCTGTCACCCGCCCATCATCGCGCACTTTGCTGGGTGGTAGCTCGATCGTGTGCCAGACTCCGCACGCGTACGGCGTCGGCCCTCCAGAAGCGACGCCCGGAACGGAAGGCAACCATGAACGCCCAGACCCTCCAGTTGCAGACCACGCTGTACATCCGGCAGCGCGTGCGGCTCATGGTCAACCAGTACGCCGTGCACGCCACACGGCCCGACGGCTCCGAAGGCGAGCTCCTCGCCTTCGCCCAGCAGAAGCGCATGGCGATGCGTGAGCAGGTCACGCTCTACACGGACGACACGAAGTCCGTTCCCGTGCTCGGCTTCAAGGCCCGTCAGATCATGGACCTCGGTGCCACCTACGACGTCACCGACGCCTCCGGTGCCCCGATCGGGCAGTTCCGCAAGGACTTCGGCAAGTCGTTCCTGCGCAGCACCTGGCACCTGGAGCAGCCCGGGCTCGGGGAGGCGACCGGGCAGGAGCGCAGCATGTGGGTGTCCGTGGTCCGCAGGCTCGTCGAGAGCCTGGACTGGCTGCCGTACCACTTCGACTTCACCCTCGGCGGACAGCCGGCCTTCTCGGTCGAGAAGCAGTGGGCACTCCGCGACAAGTACACGGTGCGGATCCACGACCCGAACCTGGATCGCCGCCTGGTCGTCGCCATGGCCGTCGCCCTGGACGCGCTGCAGGGGCGCTGAGGGTCTCGTCCGGAGCCGCCGGGCCCGGCCGCTGCGGCGCGGTCCGGCTTCGCTACCGGGGTCCGGTGGTCCGGGACCGGTGACGTCCGGAGACCAGGTAGGTCTCCCGCTCCACGACCGGCGCGACCACGCCGTTGCTCAGGGCGTAGAACCCGAGGATGCCCGGTCCCGGCGCGTGGGTGGCGTGCTGGACCTGTGTGGCGTGCGCGCGCATGGCGGTCAGCACGCGATCCAGCACGGGAGCGACGGCGACGTGCTCCACACGGCCTGGCAGGTCGTCCTTGGCGAACGGGGGCAGGGGTTCGCCGGGATCGGGCAGCGTCATCCCGTGTCGGACGGCGGCCGCGCGGGCCTCACGACTTGCGGCGAGCGCCCGCCGGGCGTCCCGGACCTCGTCCGCGGGGGCGACGGCCTGCCACAGCTCGGGAATGGCGGGCGCGTCGTCCTCCGTGAGCAGTGCCAGCGCGCGAACCGTGACGTCGTGCGCGCGGATGTGGTCGGGATGGCCGTAACCGCCGCCGGGCTCGTAGGTCGCGACCACCGCGGGCCGGAGTTCACCGATGAGGCCCGCCAGCCGCCGGGCGGGCTCGTCGAGCGGCACGCGCGCGAACGCCGTCGGCGGCGAGTCGGCGGCCGGTCCGGCCACTCCGGGCCGCACCCACTCCATCCCGGAATCCTCGTACCGCTGCCCGGCGCCCCTGTCGCCGGCCGCCGCCGGGCCGGCCGGGAGTCCGGGCCGATCGCCCGAGAAGGGACCGGGCCGGCCGCCGGTGCCACCGGGCCGCGCGGGCGTCGTCCGGTCCAGGAAGACCTGGTCCACGCCCAGGGCCGCCGTCGCGAGTGCCAGTTCCCGCTCGCGGTGGGCCGCCAGCGCCGGCCCGTCGCCTTCGAGCACGGCCAGGCCCTCCGACGTCGTCCCCGCGAGCGCGAGCACCTCGCCGCGTTCCCCGCGGGTGCAGGTCACGACCGTGACGGGCCGACCGGCCGCCGCCCAGGTGGCGAGGAGCGCACCGGTCGACAGGGTCTCGTCGTCCGGGTGCGCGTGGACGGCGAGCAGTCCGCCCCCGCCCGCCGGGTGCGGGGTGCGCACGCCGTCCGCCTCGTACGTCGCCGGCATTCCGTGCGGAAGGCGAGGCTGCTCAGGCGCGCTTGGCGCGGGCTGCCGCGCGGGCGCGCTCCGTCTGGTTCAGGACGACCTTACGGATGCGGACGAACTCCGGCGTCACCTCGACGCACTCGTCCTCCTGGGCGAACTCCAGGGACTCCTCGAGCGTGAGCTTGCGCGGCGGGATCAGGTTCTCGAAGCTGTCCGCGGTCGCCGACCGCATGTTCGTCAGCTTCTTCTCCTTGGTGATGTTGACGTCCATGTCCTCGTTGCGGGAGTTCTCGCCGACGATCATGCCCTCGTAGACCTCCTGCGTGGGGTCGACGAAGAACGAGCCGCGCTCCTGCAGGTTGATCATGGCGAAGGGCGTCACCTTGCCCGGGCGGTCGGCCACGAGCGACCCGGTGGCGCGCGACTCGATCGGGCCGTGCCACGGCTCGTAGCCCTCCGAGATGGACGCGGCGATGCCGGTGCCGCGCGTCTCCGTGAGGAACCGCGTACGGAACCCGATGAGACCGCGCGCCGGGACCATGAACTCCATCCGCACCCAGCCGGTGCCGTGGTTCGTCATCGTGTCCATGCGGCCCTTGCGTGCCGCGAGGAGCTGCGTGACGGCGCCCAGGTACTCCTCGGGCACGTCGATCGTCATGCGCTCCATCGGCTCGTGCCGCTTGCCGTCGATCTCCTTGGTGACGACCTGCGGCTTGCCGACCGTGAGCTCGAAGCCCTCGCGCCGCATCTGCTCCACGAGGATCGCCAGCGCCAGCTCACCGCGGCCCTGCACCTCCCACGCGTCGGGGCGCTCGGTGGGCAGGACCCGGAGCGAGACGTTGCCGACGAGTTCGGCGTCGAGCCGGTCCTTGACCTGGCGCGCGGTGACCTTGTGACCCTTGCCGCCCTTCCCCGCCAGCGGCGAGGTGTTGATCCCGACGGTCATGGAGATCGCCGGGTCGTCCACGGTGATCACCGGGAGCGGGCGCGGGTCGTCGATGTCGGTCAGCGTCTCGCCGATCATGATGTCCGCGATACCGGCGACCGCCACGATGTCGCCCGGCCCCGCCTTCTCGGCGGGGACGCGGTCGAGCGCCTTGGTCTCCAGCAGCTCGGTGATCTTGACGGTCTCGACGGTACCGTCGTGCCGCGCCCAGGCGACCTGGGCACCCTTGCGCAGCTCACCGTTGTGGATGCGCAGCAGCGCGAGGCGGCCGAGGAACGGTGACGCGTCGAGGTTCGTGACGTGCGCCTGGAGCGGCATGTCCTCGGCGTAGGTGGGTGCCGGGATCTTCTCCAGGATGGTGGCGAACAGCGGCTCGAGGTCCTCGCCGGCGGGCAGTGCGCCGTCGGCCGGCTGCTCCGTGTCCGCGCGGCCCGCCTTGGCGGACGCGTAGACGACCGGGACGTCGAGGATCGCGTCGAGGTCGAGGTCGGGAACCTCGTCCGACAGGTCGCTGGCGAGCCCGAGCAGCAGGTCCGTGGTCTCCCCCACGACCTCCTCGATGCGGGAGTCGGGACGGTCGACCTTGTTCACGACGACGATCACCGGCAGCTTCGCGGCCAGCGCCTTGCGCAGCACGAACCGGGTCTGGGGCAGCGGCCCCTCGGACGCGTCCACCAGCAGGACGACGCCGTCGACCATCGACAGGCCGCGCTCGACCTCACCGCCGAAGTCCGCGTGTCCCGGGGTGTCGATCACGTTGATGGTGACGCCGTCCGGCTCGCCGGCGGCCGCCGCGGCCGGGCCGGCGTACCGGATGGCCGTGTTCTTCGCGAGAATCGTGATGCCCTTCTCGCGCTCCAGGTCACCCGAGTCCATGACCCGGTCGTCGACCTGCTGGTGCGCGCCGAACGCGCCG
The DNA here is from genome assembly GCF_003814695.1 of Myceligenerans xiligouense. GTDB lineage: Bacteria > Actinomycetota > Actinomycetes > Actinomycetales > Cellulomonadaceae > Myceligenerans > Myceligenerans xiligouense. The sequence goes on along the minus strand of NZ_RKQZ01000001.1, from coordinate 951,560 downwards.
GCCTGCTTGAGCATGGCGTCCACCAGGGTGGTCTTGCCATGGTCGACGTGGGCGACGATCGCCACGTTGCGCAGGTCGGAGCGGACGGCGAGGGACGTCGCGGCGGAGTTGGGCACGGCTGAACTCATTTCCGAAAAAGTCGAGGGAGGGGCGCGGACGCAACACCGTCGACGCGCCGGGCCCCATTCTACCCGGGTCCACCGCCGCCGAACTGATGGTCCACCGGTCCGCGGTTCCGCCGACCGAGGACGACGGGCGACTGCGGCGGCCGCCGCAGTCGCCCGTCGCCACCTCTAGGCCGCGCCGATCTCCAGGCTGCCTCCCGGAATGGCCTCGAGGAGGTCCTGCGTGTATTCCTGCTGCGGGTTGTCGAACACCTCGTCCGTGGTGGCGTGCTCCACGATCTGCCCGTCCTTCATGACCGCGACCAGGTCGGCGATCTGCCGCACGACCGCCAGGTCGTGCGTGATGAACAGGTAGGACAGCCCCAGCTCACCCTGGAGGTCGCCGAGGAGCTGCAGGATCTGTGCCTGCACCAGCACGTCGAGCGCCGAGACGGCCTCGTCCAGGACGATGACCTCGGGGTTGAGCGCCAGCGCACGCGCCACGGCGATGCGCTGCCGCTGCCCGCCGGACAGCTCGTTGGGGAAGCGCCGCATGGTCGTCGCCGGGAGCGCCACCATGTCGAGCAGGTCGCGCACGCGCTGCTCGCGCTCCTTCTTGTCCCCCACCTTGTGCAGCCGCAGCGGCTCCTCGATGGAGTTGAAGACCGAGAACATCGGGTCCAGAGACCCGTACGGGTTCTGGAAGACCGGCTGCACGCGGCGCCGCATCGCGAACTGCTCGCGGCCGGACAGCTTGGCGGTGTCCTTGCCGTCGAACACCACGGTGCCCGACGTAGGCTCCAGCAGCCCCAGCACCATGTTCGCCGCCGTGGACTTCCCGGAACCGGACTCCCCCACCAGCGCCAGCGTCTTGCCGCGCGGCAGGACGAAGTTGATGCCGTCCACCGCGGTGAAGTTGGTGTGGGTGCCCGGACGAGCCCCGCGGATCTTGAACACCTTGGTGAGGTCCTTGGCGACGACGACGTCCTTGGGGGCGGCGGCGTCGATCTTGACCGCGTGGCCGGCGATCCGCTCGTCGGCCTCCTTGCCCGCCTCGTGGGCGGACTGGATGCGCCGCGACGCCAGCGACGGCGCCGAGGCGACCAGCCGCTGGGTGTACTCGTGCTGCGGGTTCTTGAGGATGTCCAGCGCCGGGCCGGACTCCACGATCTTGCCCTTGTACATCACCACGAGGTGCTCGGCGCGCTCGGCCGCCAGGCCCAGGTCGTGGGTGATGAACAGGACGGCGGTGCCGAGCTCGCTCGTGAGGTCCTCGAGGTGGTCGAGGATCTTCTTCTGCACGGTGACGTCGAGGGCCGACGTCGGCTCGTCGGCGATCAGCAGCTTCGGGCGCGCCGCGAGGCCGATGGCGATGAGCGCGCGCTGCCGCATGCCGCCCGAGAACTCGTGTGGGTACTGGCGTGCCCGGCGATCGCCGTCGGGCAGGCCGGCCTCAGCGAGCAGCTCGGTGACGCGCGCCCTGCGCTCGGCCTTGGTGCCCTGGAAGCCGTTGGCGACCAGGGCCTCCTCGATCTGCGTGCCGATGCGCCACACCGGGTTGAGGTTCGACATCGGGTCCTGCGGAACCAGGCCGATGTCGCGGCCGCGCAGGTACTCGGTCGCCTTGCGGTCCAGGCCGACGAGCTCGCGCCCGTCGAACGTGATCGAGCCGTTGGTCACCTTGCCCGTCCCGGGCAGCAGGTCGATGATCGCGTGCGCGGTGGTGGACTTGCCGGATCCCGACTCGCCCACGATCGCCACGGACTGCCCCGGGTACACGGTCAGGTCGACACCGCGGACGGCCTCGACCAGGCCGGAGCCGGTGGTGAACGAGATCTTCAGGTCCTTGATCTCGAGCAGCGGCGTGCTGTCGTCGGACTTCCGGGCGCCCTCCGGCGTCTCCTCGGTCAGGTTGATCGTCGTCGTCATCGCTTACGCGCCTTCGGGTCGAGGGCGTCGCGCACGACGTCGCCCATCATGATGAATCCGAGCACGGTCGTACCGAGCGCCACGGCCGGGTAGATCAGGACCTCGGGGGCCTGGCGGATGATCATGCGGCCCAGGGACAGGTCACCACCCCACGACACGGTGGAGGGCGGCAGACCGATACCGAGGAACGTCAGCGTCGCCTCGGCGACGACGAACGTGCCCAGCGCGACCGTGGCGTACACGATGATCGGCGCGGCGGCGTTCGGCAGGGCGTGCTTCACGAGGATGCCGATCCTGCTCATGCCGAGTGCCTTGGCGGCGGTGACGAACTCGTTGTTCTTCACGCTGAGCACCGACCCGCGCGTGATACGCGCGATCGACGTCCATCCGAAGCTCGCGAGGACGAGTGCCACGGCGAACGCGTTGCGGTTCGGCAGCAGGCTCAGGATCACCAGCGCGGCGAGGAAGAACGGGATCGCGAAGAAGATGTCCGTGATCCGCGACAGGATCGTGTCGAGCCAGCCGCCGAAGTAGCCGGCGATCGCTCCGACGGCGCCACCGAGCAGGACCACGAACGTCGTGGCGAGAACACCGACCGTCACGGAGGGCCGTGCACCGTGGATCACGCGCGAGTAGATGTCGCAGCCGTCCTTGGTGGTGCCGAAGAAGTGCTCGCCCGACGGCGGGAGGAGGGACTCGGACAGGGAACACGTCCGAGGCCCCTGGGTGGCGAAGACGCCGGGGAAGAGCGCGACGACGATCGCGGCGAGAATGATCGTGAGCGCCACCCAGAACATGGGACGGCGGCGCATCTGGCGCCAGGCGTCGTGCCACATGCTCGACGGCGCCTCGTCGACGGCGATCGCGTCGACGACGCCGACCGAGACCGCGTCCGGCGGTGCCACATAGCGATCCTGGCCCGGGCGCGGGCCCTTGTCATAGCGGTTCTCAGGCATAGCGGATCCTCGGGTCCAGGACCGCGTACAGCAGGTCCACGAACAGGTTGGCGGCGATGTAGACGAGCACGAGGATGGTCGCGATGGCGACCACGGTGACGTTCTCGCCGCGGGTGATGGACTGGAAGAGTGTGCCGCCGACGCCGTTGATGTTGAAGATCCCCTCGGTGACGATGGATCCGGCCATCAGGTTGCCCAGGTCCGCGCCGATGAAGGTCACGACCGGGATCAGGGAGTTGCGCAGCACGTGCCGGTTGGTGACCTTGCCGCGCGAGAGGCCCTTGGCCCGTGCCGTGCGGACGTGGTCCGCCGTCAGGTTCTCCGCGACCGACGTGCGGGTCAGGCGCAGGATGTACGCCATCGACGTGCCTGCCAGCACCATTGCCGGCATCAGCAGACTCTCGAAGTCGGGGTCGCGCCCGGCGGTCACCGGGAGCCAGCCGAGCTGCACGCCGAAGATGATCTGCGCCACGAAGCCGAGCACGAAGGTGGGCACGGCGATCAGCAGCAGGGTCCACACGAGCACGGTCGAGTCGAAGAACTTGCCCTTGCGCATCCCGGCGATCAGGCCGAAGCCGATGCCGAAGACGGTCTCGATGACGAGCGCCATGATCGCCAGCTGGAACGTCACCGGAAAGGCGTTCGCGATGGTCTCGGCGACGGGCCGCCCCGAGAAGTCGGGCCCGAGGTCGAACGTGAAGATGCCCTTGAGGAAGTACAGGTACTGCACGAAGAAGGGTTCGTTCAGGTGGAACTGTTCCCGGATCTGGTCCTGCACGGCCTCCGGGAGTCCGCGCTCGCCACCGAGCGCGGCGACCGGGTCACCCGGGCGCAGGAACACCATCCCGTAGATGAGCAGGGTGGCGCCGAGGAACACAGGGATCACCTGCAACAACCGGCGTCCGATGTACCAGAGCATTGTGGTCTCCTTGTTAATTTTCGCCGCTCATTCTCCACGATCTCGCCCGGAGTTCGTGTCGCGGCACAGGGGGAGGCGGGGCACGCACAGTCGCGTGCCCCGCCTCTCACCTGGAGGGATGCGGTCAGTCCGGCGAACCGGACGTGATCACGCTCACTCCGACTTGGTCACCTGGTACAGGATCGGGTCGCTGTCCCAGCCGAACGCCACGTTGTCGACCGTCTCGGCGTAGCCCGCCGTGGTGTTGTAGTACCAGAGCGGGATACCCGGCATGTCCTGGAAGAGGATCTCCTGAGCCTCCTTGTAGAGCTCGGTGGCCTCCTCCGGGGTCTCCGCCGCGTTGCCTTCCTTCATCTTGGCCTCGAAGTCTTCGGACACGTAGTCCATGTCGTTCGAACCGGCGTTCTTGCCGTAGATCGGCGAGAGGAAGTTGCTCATCGCGGGGTAGTCGGCCTGCCAGCCGCCGCGGAAGACACCCTTGATCTCACGGTTGTCGCGAGCGTCGAGGAACTCGTCGAAGACGGGGTACTGGTCGAACTCGCACTCGATCTCCAGCGCCTGACGGATGGTGTTGCAGGCCGGGTCGATCCACGACTGGTGGTCCGAGTCGGCGTTCGAGGCGATGAACAGGGTGAAGTCGTCGCCCAGGGGGTCCATGTCCTCGGCCTCCTGCCAGAGCGCCGCGGCCTCCTCCGGGTTGTACTCGGTGAACTCACTGCCCGGGATGTCCTCGCTCCACCCCGCGATGACCGGGTTGGTGAAGTCACGGGCGGGCGTGCGAGCGCCGTCGTACACGGTCTCGGTGATGCCCTCGCGGTCGATCGCCATGGAGATCGCCTGGCGGCGCAACAGGCCCGCCTCGCCCTGGAAGTCCTCGACGTACTCCGGGACGTTGATGACCTGGGTGACGGCCGCCGGCTGGTTCACCGCACGGTCGCCCAGCTCGTCCTCGAACGTCGCGAAGGCCGAGGCCGGGACGTTGGTGACGATGTCGAGGTTGTTGGCGAGGAGGTCGTTGTACTGCGAGTCCTCGTCGGTGTACGCGAGGAACTCGATGCCGCCGTTCTCCGGCACGCGGTCACCGGCGTAGTCCGGGTTCGCCTCGATGGTGATGGCGGAGTCGTGCTCCCACTCGGTCATCGTGTACGGGCCGTTGCTCACCGGCGACTCGCCGAACGCCTCGGGGTCGTCCATGAACGACTCGGGCACCGGGAAGAACGCCGCGTAGCCGAGGCGAACCGGGAAGTCGGACTCCGGCTGCTTCAGCGTGACCACGAACTCGGTGTCGCTGACGACCTCGAGGCCGGACATCGTCTCGGCCTCCGGGTCCTCGCCGGTCGGCTCGCCGTCCTTGTCGACCGGGATCTGGACCTCGTCGTAACCCTCGATCGGCTCGTAGAAGTAGGTGAGGTTCGCGGCGTTCGGGCCGTAGGCGCCCCAGTTCCAGGCGTCGACAAAGCTCTGCGCCGTGACGGGCGTCCCGTCCGTGAACGTCCAGCCGTCCTCGATCGTGATGGTCCACGTCACGTTGTCATCCGACTCGATGGACTCGGCGACCTCATTCTGGACCGCGCCGTTCTCGTCGTAGTAGACGAGACCGGAGAAGATGTTCCGCACGACGAGGCCGCCGAAGACTTCGTTGGTCATCGCCGGGATGAGCCCGTTCTGGGGCTCACCGCTACCGACGGTGATGATCGCTTCCGAGTCGCCCTCGGTCTCGCCGGTGTCGCCACCGCCGCACGCCGACAGGACCAGGGAGCCGGCGAGCAGAGTCGCACCCACTCCCATGAGTCGCTTACGAGGTGTCACGTGTCCTCCTGGTTCGATGGTCACGCCGCTTCGCGGATCGCTGGCGACGCTGTATCGGGCGCAGCGTCGCGCCCGGTTGTGGGGCGACACATTACCCGCCCTGGAGACCCCGTCGAGGGTCCCTCACACGAACGTGCCCGCAGTCGTGACCTTTTCGGTATGCCTTCGTAACACCATGTAACACGGTCCTTCAGGGAATCTCCCGCCCAGCGGTGGTTCGTCACCTGACCGTGATCGCGACGCGGCGGCAACCCGCCATCAGGGGTGGCGGCTACCCGCCAGCGGCGACCCGCCCGTCGTGCAGGTCGACGACGCGGTCCGCGCGCTCCATGAGGATCGGATCGTGGGTCGAGACCACGGCCGCCACCCCCCGCGCGTGCACGACGTCGCGGATCAGGTCCATGACCACCGCCGCCGTCGCGGAGTCGAGCTGGCCGGTCGGCTCGTCGGCGATCAGCACCTCCGGCTCGGCCACCAGGGCCCGCGCGATCCCGACGCGCTGCTGCTGCCCGCCCGACAGCTCGTACGGCCGCTGCTCGGCATGGTCGCCCAGGCCCACGGCCGCGAGCGCCGCACGCACGCGCTCGGTGCGCTCGGCCTGGGCCACCCTGCGCAGCCGCAGCGGCACCTCGACGTTCTCGGCGGCGGACAGCACGGGCACGAGCCCGAAGGACTGGAAGACGTACCCGATGCGCCGCTGCCGGGCCGCCAGGACCTCCGGCTCGCGCATCGCGGTCATCTCGGCGTCACCCAGCCAGACCCGGCCCGACGTCGGCCGGTCCAGCCCGCCGAGCAGGTTCAGCAGCGTCGTCTTCCCGGAGCCGGAGGGCCCCCGGACGACGAGCAGTTCTCCCGGCGCCACCGCGAGGTCGACGCCGTTCAGCGCACGCACCTCACCGGCACCGGCCCCGAACACCCGGGTGAGGCCCGCCGCCCGCAGGATCGAGGTATCCGCTCCCGCCTCCACCACCGCGCTCATCGCTCGCTCCCCTCGGCATCGTCGGAGCCGGCGGGGTCGTGCCCGCCCGCCGGCTGCTCGGGCTCCACCTCGCGCCCGGGGCCGGGCGTGGCACACCCGGGAGCGCCGGAGTCCCGCGAGGCGGTCTCCGTCGCCCGCGTCGTCGCGTCGGGCCACACCCCCACGTGATCCTCCTCCAGAGCGAGCCGCACCCGGTCCCGCAGGTCGAGCGACTGCATGAAGTCCTCGGGGAGCTGGAGCCGCCCCACCCGGTCCAGCACCGCGAACTCCTCCGAGATGTGCCGGGCCCGCCCGTGCTCGTCGGTCTCGGTGCGCCGCAGCGTCTCGGTCGACGTCCGCCCGTCCCGGATCCGCACCGTGCGTGCCACGTGCTCCGACACGGCCGGGTCGTGGGTGACGACCAGGGTGGTGACGCCGGTCTCGCGGTTCACCCCGCGCATCGCCTCCAGCACCTCGACGCTCGTGGCCTCGTCGAGCTCGCCCGTCGGTTCGTCGGCCAGCAGCACGCGCGGCGAGTTCGCCATCGCGACGGCGATCGCCACCCGCTGCTGCTGTCCGCCGGACATCTCGTGGGGCCGCCGGCCGGCCACGTCGGCGACCTCCAGCAGGTCCAGCAGGTCGCCGGCACGGCGGTTCCGGGCGCCACGTTCGCGCCGCGAGCGGGCGGCCAGCTCCAGCGGCAGCAGCACGTTCTCCCGGGCGGTCAGGTACGGCAGCAGGTTCCGGGAGGTCTGCTGCCACACGAACCCGACCGTGTGCCGCTGGTAGGCGACGCGCTCCTTCGGCCCCATCGCGAGCAGGTCCGTCCCGGCGACCGTCGCGGTACCGCCCGTGGGCGTGTCCAGCCCGGACAGGATGGTCAGGAGGGTCGACTTGCCGGACCCGGACGCGCCCACCACCGCGACGATCTCGCCGGGCTCGACCGTGAGGTTGAGCCCTTGCAGCGCCTGGACCTCGACGCCGTCGGTCGCGAAGATCCGCACCAGGTCGCGGCACAGGATCTCGCCACCGCCCCGCCCGGTGCCGTCCTCCGACGCGCCCCGTGAGGCGCCCGGCGCTCCGTCGTCGTCCAGTTCGATCACCGTCGTCATGTCACCGCTCCTCTTCGTTCCGCGCCGTCCCACGTCCCGCGCCGTCCCGCGCCGTCCCACGTCCCGCCGCATTCGCCGTCACCGCTCGATGCGCAGCTGCGCCGCGATCTCGTGCCGGCGCCCGAGTGCGGCGGCCAGCCCGGCCGCCGCCGCGGCCACCACGGCGAGTCCCGCCGCCAGCCCGGCGGTCAGCGCGGGATCCCAGCGCACCCGGGGCGGTTCCGCGCCGCCGGTGAGCGCGGTCACGTCCACCGCGGCCAGCAGCACCACGGGTACGACCCCGCCCAGCACCGCCCCCGCGACGACGGCCACCGCGATCCACGGCCCGATCTCCCACCCGACGAGGCCGCGCCCCTGCCGCGCCGACAGCCCGAGGGTCCGCAGCACTGCCAGCAGCCGCGCCCGCGCGGGCGCGGCGAGCAGAAGCGTCATCACGATCACCGCGCCCACCAGCATTCCGGCGAGGCCCACGGCCGCGACGAAAGCCGCCACGAGTCCCGTCGAGGCGGGCGACCGGAGAACCTCGCGAGCCTGAGCGGCCGGATCGTCGACGACGGCGTGCGGCAGCACGTCACGGATCTGGCCGACGACGGCGGTCGCGGGCGCGCCGGCGCCACCGTCCACGCCGTCGTCCAGCGCGAGGAGCGCGACCCTCGCCGGGGGACCTGTCGTCGCGGGCGGGCCGTCCTGGCCGGGTGACCCGCCCGCCGCGGCGGTGAGCCGGGCGGCGTCGGCGAGGACCATCACCTCGCCGCCCGGCAGGCCGGCGACCTGGTCGACCGCCTCGACGACCTCCGCGGGCACGGCCACGTCCGGCAGCCGCAGTTCGACCTCCTGGCCGACGTCGTACCCCGTGGATCGGGTGACGACCAGGGGCACGGGTCCCGGGCCCGGGTCGCTGGGCGTCCCGAGGTCGCCCGTCCGGGTCGCCGCCTCCGCGATGCCCTCCTGGGCCCGCGCCATCGCGGACGCGTCCGTGGTGAACAGCGTGGCGCGCACGCCGTTGCCCCCCGGGTCGGCGATCACGATCCGGTCGTGGTCCGCCACGGGCGCGACCGCGCCGACCCCGTCGATCGCCGCCAGCTCCGCGGCCACCTCATCCGAGATCTCCGGCCCCGAGACCCGCAGGTCCGCGCCCACCTCGTGCCAGGCCTCGCGGGCCACTCCCCCGGTCACGGTGGAGTACAGCACCGCGGCGGTGGCGGCCACCGACACGCACAGGACCAGCGCGACCGCCGGGACGACACCACCCGCGGGATCGCGCGTGGCCCGCGCGGCACCGAGGAACGGCACCAAGTCCCGCCGCCGCGCGAAGACCCGCTCGACCGCGAGGGTCACCAGCGGGAACAGCCGGACCGCGACCAGCGTCACGGCCAGGGAGAGCAGCAGCGGGGAGGCGGCGAGCAAGGGGTCCACGCCGGCGGCGGGCAGCGGACCACCGGCCTCGCTCCCGCCGTCGCCGGCCTCGCCGACCACGCCCCGCTGCAACAGCAGCGCCGTGCTCACCGCCGCGCCCGCCAGGACGAGGACCTCGAGGATCCAGCGCACCCGGCCTCGCCCGCGGCTCAGGTCGGAGCGCCCGTCCCGCAGCCCTCGCGGCCCGGCCGCCAGCGCCAGCGCGACACCCGGGGCGAGCCCGGCGGCCGTCGCGAGCGCCACCTGGGTGCCCGTGACCTGCCCGGGCGCGACCCACAGCCCGATCACGAACCCCGCGGCGGCCGCCGCGAGGCCGGTCGTGGCGCCTTCCAGGCCCGCCATCGCACGCAGTTGCGCGCCGGACGCGCCCCGTGCGTGCAGGAGGGTGAGGGCGGGACGCCTGCGGTCGATGACGAGACGAGCACCGAGCGCCAGGACCGCGAGGGCCGCGCCGAGAGGTCCGGTGGCGAGCACGGCGACGACGGCGTCCACGCCCGTGCGCTGGGCGAGGAGCGTGGCGAGCACGTCGGTGAGGCGGCTGTCGAGGTCGAGGGCGAAGGCCGCGGAGCTGCCGTCGTCCACGGGGAGCTGCTGGGCGTCGAGTCCGCGGAGCTGGGCGAGCACGTCGGGCACCTGGTCGGCACGCAGCCCGTCACCGCTGACGGGGATCCAGGTGGTGGTACCGGCGTCGCTCCGGGAGAGCGGGGCGATCATGGCCGGGTCGACGTACACCGCGGCCTCGGCGTTGAGCCCCGTGTTGGGGTCCTGGATCACGTTGGGCGCACCGCCGAGGGGGTTCTGCCGCCACCAGGAGCCCTGCGGGTCGCCCTCCTGCTCGTAGACGCCGGTGACGACGAGCGGGCCCCAGCCGCCGTCCGCGCGGGAGCTCAGGGGGACCATGCTGGACCCCTCGGCGCGCAGCTCGTACTCGTGGCCGGCCTCCCAGCCGAAACGCTCGGCGGTCTGCCGCGAGACCGCGACCTCGTACGGATACCGGGCGGCACGCGGGTCCTCGCCGCCGTACTCGAACTGGTCCGGCGGGACGTCGGTCGCCTCGGGCCAGCGGCCTTCGACGAGCGTGGCGTGCTCGTCCAGGTGCGGGGTGGCGCGCAGCGTGAGGACGATGCTGAACAGGTCGCTGCCGGGCAGCGGGGTGACCGACTCGCGGTCGGTGGCGCCGACCTGGAAGTCGGGGGCGCCGAGCAGGCCACGCAAGGGCTCGGACTGCTCGTCGCGCAGCCGGTCGAGCCCGGCCAGGTAGGCGTCCCAGTCCTCGGGGACCTGCTGGCCGGTGACGGCGATGAGGTCGCGGGTGAGCGGCGTCGACTCGCCGACGGTCCACTCCGCCTGGTCGCCGTGCATCACCGCGACGGCGCGCGGTGCGGCGGACAGGACGAGAGCGGTGACCAGGGCGACCACGCCGAGCGTGAGCACCGCGCCCCAGGACGCGGCGAGCTGCCGCCGCACGTACCGGAACATCAGCGCACCTCTTCGCGATAGGTGGTGTCGCGGGCCTGCGCGGCGACGCGCGCCCCGACGAGGCCGGCCACGACGACGAGCCCCGCGAGCGCGGCACCGAGGACGACGGCGAGGCCGGTGCCCTCCACGACGAACCGCGTGGGCACGTCCGCGTCGATGCCGGTCAGGGTCGCCTGCGCGAGCCCGCCGACGGCGAACCGGGCGACTCCCCAGCCCGCCGCGGCCCCGAGCACGACGGCGGTGGCCCCCACCGCCATGAGTTCCGTCGCCCGGGCCCGGGCCTGGGCCATGGGCCCGACCCCGACGGCGCGCAGGACGATCACCTCCGTCCGGCGCTGCCGGAGCATCGCGACGGCGGCGACCAGCACACCGACCAGGGCGAGCGTCGTCGCGCCGACGGCGGTGAGCCAGTACGCGACGCGCACCGGCGCGGCGGCGTCGACGGCCACCGAGTAGCCGGGCGTGCTCACGGTGGCCGTCTCGCCGTCGTCGCCGCGCAGGCCGTCGGCGGTCTCGCGGGCCGTGGCGGCTGCCGCCTCGATGCCGGACCCGGCCGGCGCCGGGGCACCGGTGGGAGCGTCGGGCGTGGCGCTCCCGCCCGGCGCGCCCGCGGCGATCCAGATCTCGTCGGCCACGGCCGGGTCGGCGACGGCACCGAGGCGCCAGGCCGCCAGGGCGGCGGCGTCGGCGAGCACCACGTCCGGTTCGAGGACCCCGGGGACGACGTCGGTGGTGGCCGCGATCTCGGCATCGGCCGCCGCACCCCGATGGGACAGCTCGACCACGTCGCCGACACCCAGGCTCAGCGTGCGGGCGAGATGGTCGGTGACCACGACGGGCAGCGGGCTCGCGGTGGCGCCGGGCAGGAGCCGGACGGGGATGTCGCGGTCCCCGCCGACGAGGTCCACCTCGACCACCGGCCCGGCGGAACGCCCCGCACCCGCGGACGCCTCGGGCAGCGCCAGGGTCTCGCCCCCGCGGTGGAGCGCGTGCCACTCCTCCGGCAGCCGGAGCGGGGCGCCGTCGACGGCCAGGCCCTCGACGGCCACCTCGTGGTGTGCCTCCAGAACCCAGTCGGTGGGCATCGCCACGTCGACGGCGGCCACCGACCACGGCCCCGCCTCCGGTGCGGGCGGTACCCGCGCGGCCAGCTCGTGCGACACGGGATCGCGGCCCACGGGGAGGGTCCCGTCGCCGTCGCCGTCCAGGTCGAGGTCCATCGGCGGCAGGTCCACCCGTGCGGTGGCCCCGTCCGGCGCGACGAGCAGGACGGCGACCTGGTAGGTCATCCCCTCCTCGAGATGGCCGAGGAGCTCGGTGTCCGTGGGGGCCTCGCCCTCGAACCCGGCGAGCCCCGCGACGACGGCGGGTTCCACGGACGCGGTCACGTCGAGGCGCAGCAGGCGGGCATCGCCGGGCAACGGGATCGCCGCCCGATCCGGAGTGACGGCGGCGGCGAGGCGGCCGACGTCGGACACCCCCTCCGGCGCGCGCATCACCTCCTCCAGGTCCGTCGCGGGCGCGGCGACGAGCGTGAACGGGACCTCTCCGGCCTGCGCCTCGTCGGTGAGCACCGGCATCGCGGCCGCCACGCCGTGGCCCCGGGCGTAGGCGGCCTGGGTCTCGGTGCCCGCTTCCTGTCCCGCCGGGAGCACCACCCGGACGTCGGCCCCGTTGCGCAGCACGGCGACGTCCTCCGACAGCGCCCGCGCCGTGCCCGCGTACGCGCCGGCGAGCGTCGCCGCGCCGCCCGACAGCGCCAGCAGCACGACCGGCACGACGTAGACCACGAGCCGGCGCGCGACCTGCCGGGCGGCGAGCACCCCGCCCGCACCCCGGCCGCGGGCCGCCAGGCCGGCCCACGCCCGGGTGGCCGGGCCGAGCACCGCCATCGCCGCCACGGCGAGAGCGGCCAGCAGCAGGGCCGGAGCGGCGGCGGCCAGCGGGTCCGTGCGGGTGCCGGACGGGGTGGTGACCAGCGGCGAGCCGTAACGGACGAGCGCCTGGGCGCACACCGCCGCGGCGGCCAGGGTGAGGACGACCGTGCCGACGGCGGCGACCTGCCGCACCCGTCCGGAGCGGTCCGTGATGCGACGCCGGACCGCCGCGCGCGCCTGCGCTCCGGCGACGACCGCGGGCACCGCGGTGGCGGCGAGGGCCACCGCCGCCGCGGTCACGAGCAGCACCGGCCACTGCCAGGCGCCCGGTTCGAGCGCCTGGAGCACGAACGCGGCGGCCACGACTCCCGCCGCGGACGCCGTCACCGCGAGCACGGCGCTCTCGGCGGTCGCCGCGGCCCGCACCGTTCCGGGATCCGCCCCGCGGGAGACGAGGAGCGCCACCTCGCCGTCCCGCACGGCGGCGAGGAGCCGCGCCACCTGCACGAGCGCCACGAGACCGGTGAGGGCGAGCAGGACGAGCGCCACCAGCGCGACGGCCTCGGCCGCGCGGATCGCCGTGAGCGTGGTGCGGGCCGTGTCGCCGAGGGTGCCGAGCGCCTGGAAGCCGCGGATCGCGACGGCGTCGTCGTCGGCCAGGGCGGCGTCGAGGTCGTCGGCGAGGGTGACCGACCGCTCCAGGTCCGCGGGCGTGACGCCGCCCGCGTCGGGAACCACGAGCCAGCGGGCGAACGGGGTGGTGTCGAGTTCCGCGAAGGCGCTCCCCGCGAGGAGGATCGGGCCCGCGACGGTGCCGTCACCGCCGGTCGTCGTGACGGGGTCGCCGAACCACCGGGACGCGTCGGCGCCGGTGGTGACCCGCCACAGGCCCGAGACGACCACCGGGGTTCCGGTGCCCGCCGGGTCCTCGTCGTCGGCGCCGAGCAGGAGGGTGTCGCCGACCTCGATACCGGCGGCCGCGGCGGCGTCCGCCTGGACCGCCGCCTGCGGCGGCTCGCCCTCCGGGGTCGCCTGGGGCCAGGTGCCGGCCGTGGTGTCCGCGATCCCGCGGTCGACGGGCGCCCACTCGTCCCCGGAGCCGCCACCGCGCGTGCCGCCCGTCCCCTCGGTGCCGGCGGCGAGGAGGGCGGGGGTGGAGACCACCCAGCGCTGCTCCAGCGGCGCGCCGGCCCTGACGACCGGCAGCCCTTCGGTACGGGTCTCGCGGTAGACCGCGTACGGGGTGCCGCCGAGGCGCTCGTCGAGCGCCTCCGCGACCCGCGCCTCCTGCGCGGCCGCGGCGGCGTCGTCGGCGGCGAGCCGCGTGACCAGGAGGAGCCCGCGCCCGCTGGGCGCGGCTGCCGTCAGCCCGGTGCGGGCGTCGTCGACACCCGCGGCGCGGACGTACCCGACGGTCACCCCGAGGCTCGCGGCCAGCCCGGCCACCAGCAGCCACACCAGCAGGAGCAGCCCGCGACGGGCCACCGAGCGGCGGGCGAGGAGGGTGGAACGGCTCACGCCCGAGAGGTTAGCCCAGCCGGGTGACACCACCGGGCAGAATCTCCCGGCGCCGGGATCGGCCCGGCACCGGGCCACCACTCCGGACAGAGGCGCCGGACATCAGAGGATCGCGAGTTCAGCGCCCGGACACGGGGACGAAGTCACGTTCCGTCTCGCCCGTGTAGACCTGGCGGGGACGGCCGATCTTCGTGGCCGGATCGTTCACCATCTCCCGCCACTGGGCGATCCAGCCCGGCATCCGGCCCAGCGCGAACAGCGGCGTGAACATGGCGGGGTCGAAGCCCATCGCCTTGTAGATGAGGCCGGTGTAGAAGTCGACGTTCGGGTAGAGCTTGCGCTCCACGAAGTAGTCGTCGTTGAGCGCGATCTGCTCCAGGCCCTGGGCGATCTCCAGCAGCTCGTCCTTGGCGCCGAGCTTCTCCAGCACCTCGTCGGCCGACTTCTTCACGATCGCGGCGCGCGGGTCGTAGGACTTGTACACCCGGTGGCCGAAGCCCATCAGGCGCACGCCGTCGGCCTTGTTCTTGACCTTGTCCATGAAGGTCTCGACCGTGTCGCTGCCGGAGCGGATCTTCTCCAGCATGACGAGCACGGCCTCGTTGGCCCCGCCGTGCGCCGGTCCGGACAGCGCGTTCACGCCGGCGGCCACCGAGGCGAACAGCGTCGCGTTCGAGGAACCCACGACGCGCACCGTCGAGGTCGAGCAGTTCTGCTCGTGGTCGGCGTGCAGGATGAGCAGCTTCTCCAGCGCGTCGACGATGACCGGCTCGGCCGCGTACTCGCCGCCCGCGTCACCGAATGTCTGGCGCAGGAAGTCCGCGACGTAGCCGTTCGACGCGTCCGGCGCCACGAGCGCCTGCCCGGTCCGGCGGCGGTGCAGCGCCGCCGTGATCGTCGCGGTCTTCGCCAGCAGCATCGCCGTGGCGGAGTCGACCTGGGCGCCGTCGCGCGGGTCGACCACCTCGGGGTACCAGGCGGCCAGCGCGTTGATCGCGGCGGCCAGGGTGGCCATCGGGTGGCCGTCGGCCGGGAGCGCTGCCAGGAAGGCACCGAAGCCGTCGGGCAGGCTCGCGTTCTTGCCGACCGTCTGCTCGAAGGCCTCCAGCGCCTCGGCGCCCGGCAGTTCCCCGTCGATGAGGAGGGCGGCCACCTCGAGGAAGCTCGCTCCCTCGGCGACCTGGTCGATCGGGTATCCGCGGTACCGCAGGATCCCCTGGTCGCCGTCGATGTAGGTGATCGCGGACTCGCACGACGCCGTGTTGGTGAACCCGGTGTCGAGCGTGACGAGACCGGTGTCCCTGAGCAGCGTGTTGACCTTGAACCCGCTCGCGCCCTCACTGGCGGCGACGACGGGCAGAGGTCGAGCGGTGCCGTCGACGACGAGCTCGACGGTGGGCTTGGCGTTCGCCGGCATGGTGGACGTCATGACTTCCTTCCTCGAAGCATGCGGTGCGCTACCCCTCGTGGGGGTGGAACAGGGCAGCGTCGACCCGGAGCAAAACCGTACCGTGTCAAGGCTTTGTGATTCCAACCCGCGGGTCAAGAATTTGTGAGTCGCAACACAACGTCGGCGATGTGCGCGTCCGTCGCGGTGAGCGCTGTCCGCACGTGATCGTCACCGTCGGGACCGTAGAGCCCACCTGGCGCCACGAGGATGCCCCGCTCGGCGAACCACTCGGCGTCCGATCGCACCCACAGGTAAAGACCCGCTTCGGAGTGGTCCACGGTGAGCCCCGCACTCGCCAGTGCGTCCGCCAGGGCCCGCCGCCGGGCCCCGTAGACGCTCCGTTGCGCGGCCACGTGCGCGTCGTCACCCAGGGCGGCGACCATCGCGGCCTGCACCGGCGCCGGGACGATCAGCCCCAGGTGCTTGCGCCGCGCCAGCAGCCGGCCCACGATCTCCCCGTCGCCCGCCACGAAGGCCGCCCGGTACCCCGCGAGGTTCGACTGCTTGGACAGCGAGTACGCGGCCAGCAGTCCGGCGTGGGAATTGTCACAAACGCGCGGATCGAGGATGCTCGGCACGCCCGCGCGGTCGCCGTCGGGCGCCCACCGCCCCCAGCCGAGTTCCGCGTAGCACTCGTCGGAGACGACGACGGCGCCGATCTCCCGTGCCGCCGCCACCACCCGGCGCAGCTCGTCGACGCCGAGCACCCGCCCGTGCGGGTTGGCGGGACTGTTCACCCAGACGAGGCGCACGTCGTCGCGTCCGGCCCACGCGTCGACGTCGTCCGTGGCGAGCGCCGTGGCCCCGGCGGCCGCGGCGCCCACGGCGTAGGTCGGGTACGCGACCCGCGGATGGACGACGACGTCGCCGGGCCCCACGCCCAGCAACGACGGCAGCAGCGCGACCAGTTCCTTGGAGCCCACGGTGGGCAGCACCTGGTCGGGTTCGAGGCCCGGCACGCCACGCCGGCGGGCGAACCACTCCGCGACCGACGCACGCAGCTCCGGCGTACCGGCCGTCATCGGGTACCCGGGCGAGTCCGCCGCGGCCGCGAGCGCCTCGCGCACGAGCCGCGGCGTCGGGTCGACGGGCGTGCCCATCGACAGGTCGATCATCCCGCCGGGGTGCGCCCGCGCGGTGGCCTGGAGCTCCGCGAGAGTGTCCCAGGGGAACGTGATCCCGGAGAGGTCGGCGAGGCCCATGGCGCGCGGGCGGGCCGGTCAGGCCTGCGGCGGGAGGGCCGCGATCATCGGGTCGTCCTTGTCGATCTCGCCCATCTTCGCGGCACCGCCGGGCGAGCCGATGTCGTCGAAGAACTCCACGTTGGCGCGGTAGTAGTCCTTCCACTCCTCGGGGACGTCGTCCTCGTAGTAGATGGCCTCGACCGGGCAGACCGGCTCGCAGGCGCCGCAGTCGACGCACTCGTCCGGGTGGATGTACAGGGAGCGGCTGCCCTCGTAGATGCAGTCCACGGGACACTCCTCGATGCACGCCTTGTCCTTGACGTCGACGCACGGCTGAGCGATCACGTAGGTCACTGCGGGAGCCTTCCTCGGGATGTACTCGGGTCGGACCGTTCGCGCGGGTGGCGCACGGTCCGACCCTAGTATTCCAGGAGCGGCACGCCCGCCGCGTCCACCGTCTCACTCCTCGGCGAAGGCAGTCCGTGAACTCCGACACATCCCGATCCGTTCCGCCCCCCGGCCCCTCCTGGCTGCGGCTCGTCCCCGGCACCCGGGTCGTCGTCCGCCGGCGGCTCACGGCTGCCGAGGCCGTCGCGGCACGATCCGACCGCCGTGGCGCGGTCTGGACGGACGTCATCGGGTTCGTGCTCACGGTGTCCGACGACGGCGTGGGCGTGCGCACGGACCCGCGCCCCGGGTACGGCGCACCGGAGGAGCTCTGGGTCGCGGCGGACCTCATCGCCTCGGCGAAGCCGATCCCCCCGCGCAGGATCCGCAACCCGTGAGACGGTCCGGCCGCTAGGCGTTCGCCACCAGGCCCAGGTCGGCCACGTTCGCCTGCCCGCGGTGCCGGGGGACGATGCGGACCGTGTAGCCGAAGGGGCCCGAGGCGCCGAGAGCGACCTCGCCGGCGAACGCGTACCGTCCGGCCTCGTAGGAGTCGGTCAGGGTCAGCGGCTCGGTGTCGAAGTCCTCGATGAGGTCGGCCTCGGAGACGCGCCCGTACACGATCTGCACCTCGACGTCCTCAGGGGTGAGGGCGCCCAGCGACACGTAGGCACGCACCGTGAGCCGGTCGCCCACCTGTGCGGCGTCCGCGATCCCGGCGGACTCCACGTGGTCGACGCGCACGTGCGGCCAGCCCGCGCGTACCCGGGCCTTCCAGGCGGCGAGGTCTCGTGCCGCGCCGAAGCCGTCACCGGCGAGCGCCCGCCCGGCCTCGGCCGCGGGCGCGTACAGCCCGTGCACGTACTCGCCGACCATGCGCGTGGCCTGCACCTTGGGCCCGAGCGTCGCCAGGGTGTGGCGCACCATCTCCAGCCAGCGCCCCGGGACGTCGTCGGCGGTCCGGTCGTAGAAGAGGGGGGCGACCTGCGTCTCGACGAGGTCGTACAGGGCCGCGGCTTCGAGGTCGTCGCGGCGGTCGGTGTCCTCGACGCCGTCGGCGGTCGGGATGCCCCAGCCGTTCTCGCCGTCGAACCACTCGGCCCACCAGCCGTCCTCGATGGACAGGTTGAGGCCGCCGTTCAGGGCGGACTTCATGCCGGACGTGCCGGACGCCTCCAGGGGACGCAACGGGTTGTTGAGCCAGACGTCGCAGCCCGGGTAGAGGGACTGCGCCATCGCGATGTCGTAGTTCGGCAGGAACACGATCCGGTGCCGTACCGCCGGGTCGTCGGCGAAGCGCACGAACTGCTGGATCAGGCGCTTGCCCTGCTCGTCGGCCGGATGCGACTTGCCGGCCACCACGAGCTGCACGGGCCGCTCCGGGTGCAGCAGGAGGGACCGCAGCCGGGCCGGGTCGCGCAGCATCAGGGTCAGGCGCTTGTACGTGGGGACGCGGCGCGCGAAGCCGATGGTCAGGACGTCCGGTGAGAAGACGTCGTCGACCCAGCCGAGCTCGGCGGGCGACGCCCCGCGCTCGCGCCAGGACTTGCGCACGCGCCGCCGGACCTCCGCCACGAGCTCGCCGCGCATCTCGGCGCGCGCGGCCCAGAGGTCGCGGTCCGGGACGATGCCGGGGTCCAGCCAGCCGGCCGAGGCCTCGGATGCGGTGAGCTGGTCCAGCCCGAGCCGTTCGGCCTGCAACCGCGCCAGCCGTGGCGCGACCCAGGTGGGCGAGTGCACGCCGTTGGTCACCGAGGTGATGGGGACCTCGCGCGCGTCGAACCCCGGCCACAGGCCCTCGAACATCTCGCGCGAGACCTGGCCGTGCAGGAGCGAGACGCCGTTCGCCCGGCCGCCGAGGCGCAGCCCCATGACGGCCATGTTGAAGACGGTCGGGTCCCCGCCCTCGTAGTCCTCGGCGCCGAGCGCCAGGACCCGTTCGACCGGGACGCCGTCCATCTGGTTGTCGCCGGAGAAGTAGCCGCTGACCAGTTCTCTGTCGAAGCGGTCGATGCCGGCGGGCACGGGGGTGTGGGTCGTGAACACGGTCGCGGCCCGGACGGCCTCGAGCGCCTCGTCGATCCCGAGGCCCTGGGCGACCAGTTCCCGGATCCGTTCCACGCCGAGGAACCCGGCGTGCCCCTCGTTGGTGTGGTAGACCTCCGGCTCCGTGGCACCGGTCAGCCGCGACCAGATGCGCAGCGCCCGCACGCCGCCCACGCCGAGCAGCAGCTCCTGCTGGAGGCGGTGCTCGCCCCCTCCGCCGTACAGCCGGTCGGTGACCACGCGCGCCGTGTCGTCGTTCTCGGGCACGTTGGAGTCGAGCAGCAGCAGCGGGACGCGGCCCACGGCGGCCACCCAGACGTGGGCGTGCAGGCTGCGGCCGCCCGGGAGCCCCAGCGAGACCCGGGCGGGTGTGCCGTCCTCCTCGCGCAGGACCGTCAGCGGCAGTTCGTCCGGGTCCAGCAGGGGGTAGGTCTCGAGCTGCCAGCCGTCGCGGGTGAGGGACTGCTTGAAGTAGCCCGCGCCGTACAGCAGGCCGACCCCCACGATCGGCACGCCGAGGTCCGACGCCGACTTCAGGTGGTCCCCGGCGAGGATGCCCAGGCCGCCGGAGTACTGCGGCAGCACCGACGTGATGCCGAACTCCGGCGAGAAGTACGCGATACCGCGCGAGAGCTCCGCCCCGGAAGCGGACCGCTGCGCCTGGTACCAGCGCGGTTCGTGCAGGTAGCGGTGCAGCTCGCCGGCGGCCGCCCGGGTGCGGCCCACGAAGCCCTCGTCCGCTGCCAGGGCGCTGAGACGCTCGGAGCCGAGTGCCGCGAGGAACGTGACGGGATCACCCTTCACGTCGGCCCACAGCTCGGGGTCGACCCCGGCGAAGAGCTCGCGCGTGGGGGCGTGCCAGGACCAGCGCAGGTTGTGGGACAGTTCGTCGAGTGCCGCGAGGGGCTCCGGAAGGACCGTACGGACCGTGAATCGGCGGATCGCTCTCACGCGTCGAACCCTACGCACTTGTCGGCGGCGACACACCCGCTGCTCATGGTTCGTCCGGCGCGCCGGATGGACGATGCGTGAACCTTGCGCGAGCCGTTGGCGTGCCCCCGTGCACAGGGCAACCAGAGGTCGATAGCGTGGCCGTGTGAGCAGCGCGCGCAACCCGGCCGGCGGTCCCGGCCGCACGAGTCCCGGCGGCATCGGCCGCATTCCCGTCATCCAGGTCTCCCCGGTGGTCGAAGGGGGACGCTGGCCTGCCAAGGCCGCCGTCGGCGAGGTGGTTCCCGTGACCGCGACGGTGTTCCGGGAGGGGCACGACGCCGTCGCCGCCACCGCCGTGCTCGTCGCGCCGGACGGCACCGACCGTTCGTGGGCGGCCATGACCGACGTCGCCCCCGGGCTGGACCACTTCCGCGGATTCCTGCAGCCCGACGACGTGGGTGAGTGGGCGTTCCGGGTCGAGGCGTGGAGCGACCCGTACGCGACCTGGACGCACGACGCCACCATCAAGATCGAGGCCGGGATCGACGTCGATCTCATGCTCGCCGAGGGCGCCCGCCTGTTCCGCCGGATCCTGCGCCCGGAACGGCGGGACGCGCTGATCGCGCCGCACCGCACGGCGGCCGACACGAAGCTGCTCGGCGAGACGCTCACCGCGCTGGAGGACGACTCCCGCCCGGCGGCCGTCCGGCTCGCCGCGGCGACGTCACCCGAGGTCCGTGAGGCCCTGGCGCGGGCGCCGCACCGGGAGCTGGTGTCGGCGTCGGACACCTACCCGCTGCGCGTCGCGCGGCCGCTCGCCCTCGCCGGGGCGTGGTACGAGATGTTCCCGCGCTCGGAGGGGGCCTACCAGAAGCCGGACGGCACGTGGGTCTCGGGCACGTTCGCGACCGCCGCGAAGCGTCTGCCCGCGATCGCGTCCATGGGGTTCGACGTCGTCTACCTCACCCCCGTCTCCCCGATCGGCACCACGTTCCGCAAGGGGCGGAACAACACCCTCGAGGCGGAGCCCGGGGACCCGGGCAGCCCGTACGCCATCGGCTCGCCCGACGGCGGCCACGACGCCATCCACCGCGACCTGGGCACGGAGGAGGACTTCGTCGCGTTCGTCCAGGAGGCCCGCGGCATGGGCCTCGAGGTCGCGCTCGACATCGCCCTGCAGTGTTCCCCGGACCACCCGTGGGTGACCGAGCATCCCGAGTGGTTCGTGGTCCGCGCCGACGGCTCGATCGCGTACGCGGAGAACCCGCCCAAGAAGTACCAGGACATCTACCCGCTCAGCTTCGACACCGACCCGGACGGCCTGTCGGCGGCGGTCCTCGACGTGCTCCGCACCTGGATCGACCGCGGCGTGACGCTGTTCCGCGTCGACAACCCGCACACCAAGCCGCTGAACTTCTGGGAGTGGCTGCTCGCCGAGGTGCACGCCACCCACCCCGAGGTGATCTTCCTCAGCGAGGCGTTCACCAAGCCGGCCATGATGCGGACGCTGGCGCGGATCGGGTTCCACCAGTCGTACACGTACTTCACCTGGCGCAACACCAAGGAGGAGGTCGAGGAGTACCTCACGGAGGTGTCGGGACCGCTGGGGTCGGTGATGCGGCCGAACTTCTGGCCCACCACCCACGACATCCTCACCCCCTACGTCCAGCACGGCGGCGTCGCCGGGCACGCGGTCCGCGCGGTCCTCGCCGCGACGGGCTCGCCGTCGTGGGGGATGTACTCGGGCTACGAGCTCGTGGAGAACACGCCCCGGCCCGGCGTCGAGGAGCACATCGACAACGAGAAGTACGAATACCGGCCGCGGGCGTGGGAACGAGCCACCGAGTACGGTATCGCCGCGCTGGTCACCCGCCTCAACACGATCCGCCGCGAGCACCCGGCACTCCGCCAGCTCCGGAACCTGACCGTGCATCCCACGACGAACGGCCAGGTAGTGGCCTTCTCGCGACGAATCGGCGCAGAATTCCTCTCCGGCGCGCGGAGCGGTTCGATGGGCAGCACCATGGTGCCTGGGGGCAGCACGGTCGATCGTCGTGGCGCCGACGTGGGCGTCGCACCCGTCACGGCCCCCGCACACGACGATGTGATCGTGGTCGTGCTGAATCTTGATCCCTGGAACTCTCAGGAGTCGCTCGTGCACCTGGACCTGAAGTCCCTCGGCCTCACAGCGCCCGAGGGTGACCCCGACGCCCCGTTCTACGTGGCGCACGACCTGCTCTCGAACGAGACCTACGGCTGGGGCGCGACGCCGTACGTGCGGCTCGACCCCGCCCACCGCGTGGCGCACGTGCTGCACGTGACCTCCGCGGGAACCGACCGCGGCGGCACCGGAGGAATCTCATGACCACGTTCGGGCCGGGTGGCCCCGCCGAGCAGCCCGACCGCGAGACGGGCCGGCCCTCGCCGTCGTCACCCAGCGGCTCCGGCCGCGACATTCCCCGGCCCGTGACCGCGCCGATCCCCGTCCAGGCGCTGCCGCCCCGGCGGCAGCCCCAGCTCGAGTCCCGGCGCCCTGGCCTGTCCGACGACCCGGAGTGGTACAAGAAGGCGGTCTTCTACGAGGTGCTGGTGCGGGCGTTCTCCGACCCGGACGACTCCGGGATCGGCGACCTGCGGGGGCTCATCGACCGGCTGGACTACCTCGAATGGCTGGGTGTGGACGCCCTGTGGATCCCGCCGATCTTCCCGTCCCCGCTGCGCGACGGCGGCTACGACGTCGCCGACTTCACCGCCGTCGCGCCGCAGTACGGCACGACCGACGACTTCCGCGACCTGGTCACGGCGGCCCACGAACGCGGCATCCGCGTGGTGATCGACCTGGTCATGAACCACACCAGCGACCAGCACCCCTGGTTCCAGGCGTCGCGGTCCGACCCGGACGGACCGTACGGGGACTTCTACGTGTGGAGCGACGACCCGGAGCGGTACCGGGACGCCCGCATCATCTTCGTGGACACCGAGACCTCGAACTGGACCTTCGACCCGGTGCGGCGGCAGTACTTCTGGCACCGGTTCTTCAGTCACCAGCCCGACCTGAACTTCGACAACCCGCTCGTGGCCGAGGCGATGCTGGACGTCGCCCGGTTCTGGCTGCGGCTCGGCGTGGACGGGTTCCGGCTCGACGCCGTCCCGTACCTCTTCGAGGCCGAGGGCACCAACTGCGAGAACCTGCCCGAGACGCACCGCTTCCTGCGGCGCGTCCGCAAGATGGTGGACGCCGAGTTCCCCGGCCGCATCCTGCTCGCCGAGGCGAACCAGTGGCCGCAGGACGTGGTCGAGTACTTCGGCACCGAGGACGAGCCCGAGTGCCACATGTGCTTCCACTTCCCGGTGATGCCGCGGATCTTCTACGCCATCCGGGACCAGCGCGCGAACCGCCTCAAGGAGATCCTCGCGGACACGCCCGCCATCCCGGCGGGGGCGCAGTGGTCCACGTTCCTGCGCAACCACGACGAGCTCACGCTGGAGATGGTCTCGACGGAGGAACGTGCCGCGATGTACGGGTGGTACGCGCCCGACCCGCGGATGCGCGCGAACGTCGGGATCCGCCGCCGGCTGGCGCCGCTGCTGGAGAACTCCCGCAAGGAGATCGAGCTGGCGCACGCGCTCCTGCTGTCCATCCCCGGCTCGCCGTGCCTCTACTACGGCGACGAGATCGGCATGGGCGACAACATCTGGCTGCCCGACCGCGACTCCTCGCGCACGCCGATGCAGTGGACCCCGGACCGCAACGCCGGTTTCTCCCACGCCGACCCGGGCAAGCTGTACCTGCCGCTCGTGCAGTCGCTGGTGCACCACTACCAGCACGTCAACGTCGAGGCGCAGCTCGCGCAGCCGACGTCGCTGCTGCACTGGGTGCACGGGATGCTCGCGGTGCGGCGCCTGCACCCCGCGTTCGGCGGCGGCGCGTACCAGCCGGTCGACTGCGACGACGAGGCCATCATCGCCTTCACCCTCACGAGCGAGACCGAGACGATGCTGGTCGCGGCCAACCTGTCCGCGACCGCGCGCTCCGCGACGCTGAAGCTGCCCCGGTACACCGGCTGGACGCTGACCGACGTGTTCGGCGGCGCCGGGTTCCCCGACGTGACCGACGGCGGCACCGTCACGATGACCTGGGGCGCGCGCGACTTCTACTGGCTGGTGCTCGCCCAGGGAGCGGCGCCGGCACACCCGGGAGGGGCGTGACGATCATCGACGAGGCGCGGTCCGTCATCGTGCACGAGGGGGCCGGCCCCCTCCCCGACGGCGTCCTGCGCCTGCTGGACGCCTGGCTTCCCGCCCGGCGCTGGTACCCGGTGCCGGGCGACGGCGTGCGCCACGTGCCGTGGCTGACCGTGGAGCTCGCCGGGGGCACCGCCGACGCGGAGGGCCGCGGTCCGGGCCGCGCCCCCGGCGTCGTCGTCCCGCTGCTGCGCCTGGCCGGCCCGGGGCTGGCCGGCGACGAGGGCGCGCTCGTCGTCCAGGTGCCACTCGTCCTGGAACGGGTGCGGGCGCCGACCGACGCCCGCACCGCGATCGGCGTCGTCGACACGGGCGACGGATACCTCGCCGTCCACGACGGCGGTACCCACCCCGCCGCCTGGCGCGCCTATCTGGAAGCCGCCCTCCCCGCGGACTTCCCCGCGCCCGCCGGGCGGCCGGTGACGCGCGCGGCCACGGCGCCGACGCGCTCGCCCGCCCGCGCGGCCGATGTGGATCCGCCGCCCGACCAGGAAGAACCCGGCTGGCTCGAGGGGGCGCGCGCGCTCGGCGGGGAGCAGTCCAACACCTCCGTGCTCGTTCCCGGTCTCAAGCCCCCCGTCCCGGGATTCCCCGGTGAGCGTGCCGACGGCGTGATCCTGAAGATCCTGCGGACCGTGCCGGCCGGCCCGCACCCCGACGTCGTCATCCCGGAGGCGCTGACGCGGGCCGGGTGGGACGGCGTCCCGCGCTACCTCGGATCCGTCGAACTCTCCGTCCCGCCCGCGGCCGGCGGTCCGGGCGAGACCCCTCCCGGCCCCCGCGTGCCCGGCGACGGCGAGATCCATGCGCACCTCGCCGTCGTCTCCGAGCTCGTCGCCGACGCCGACGACGGCTTCGAACTGGCCTGCGCGCACGCCCAGGAGGGTGTCGACTTCGACGAGAGCGCCGCCGAGCTGGGGGCCGTCGTCGCGCACCTGCACACCGCGCTGGCCACCGCCCGCCCGACGGACGCGACGCTGGACGCGAGCGGGTTCATGGGCGTGCTGCGGCGCCGGGCGGCCGAGGCCATCGCCGACGTGCCCGGCCTCGCTCCGTACCGCGCGGGCATCACGGCCTTCTACGACGAGGTCAGCGCGCACCTCGCCGGAGTGACGGCCGACCGGCCGGTACCGCTCCAGGCGATCCACGGAGACCTGCACCTCGGCCAGGTGCTGCATGCGCGGTCGGGCTGGAAGGTCCTGGACTTCGAGGGCGAGCCGCAGCGGCCCGTCGCCGAGCGCACCGCCCCGGACCTGCCCCTCCGGGACGTGGCGGGCCTGCTGCGGTCCTTCGACTACGCCGCCGCCGTCGGTGAGGCGGCCGATCCGGAGTGGTCGGCCCGGGCGCAGCTCTCCTTCCTGGAGGGTTACCGCCAGGCCCTCGCGGAGGCGGGCTCCCCGGCCGGGTCACCGCAGGACCACGGCGACGCCGTGCCCGGGGCGGCGATACCCGGCGGCTCGCTCGGCGTCACGACGGCCTCGCTCCTCCTGCGGGCGCTCACGCTGGACAAGGCGCTGTACGAGGTCGTGTACGAGGCGCGCCACCGCCCGGCCTGGCTGCACATCCCCCTGAACGCGGTGGCCCGCGTCCTGGACCGCTGAGCGGCCGGGATCCCGGGCGTCCGCCCGAGGCGGTGCCCGGAACCCGGGACGGATCGCCCGAGCCCGTCGTCAGCGGAACGTGCCCTGCGCCACCGAGCCCTGCAGGCGGCGCTGGAAGAACACGTACACCACCAGTACCGGGATCACGGTCATGACCACACCCGCGTACAGCGCGCCGAAGTCCACCGCGTACCCCGCCTGCGAGGCGAACTGGGCCATGCCCTGCGTGAGCACGTAGTTGTCCGTCTCGGTGTTCAGCGCCACGGGCAGCAGGAACTGGTTCCACAGGCCCAGGAAGTTGAAGATCGCCACGGAGGCCATCCCCGGCCGCGCCATGGGCAGCATGATCTGGAAGAAGGTGCGCCACTCCCCCGCGCCGTCGACCTGCGCCGCCTCGGCCACCTCGTGCGGCAGGCTCCGGAAGAACGAGTACAGGAAGAAAACGGTGAACGGGAACGCGAACGCCACGTACGTGACGATCAGGCCCGGCAGCGTGTTGAGCAGGCCCGCGTTCCGCAGCACGAAGAACAGCGGGACGATCGCGAGGAACACCGGGAAGGTCAGCCCGGCCAGCATGAGGTTGTAGATCACCTTGTTGCCCGGGAACCTGAACCGGGCCAGCACGTACGCCGTCAGCGCACCGAGCAGCATGACGAGGAACAGCGCGCAGCCCACCACGACGATCGTGTTGAGGAAGTACCGGCCGATCCCCGCGTCGGTCCACGCGTTGACGTAGTTGTCCAGGCTCGGGTCCGCCGGCAGCGAGAACGGCGAGGCCAGGATCTCGCTCGTCGTCTTGAACGACGACACGAACACCCACACGAACGGCACGACGACCAGCACCGCGCCGAACGTGAGCAGGACGTGACTCGTGGCGACGGCCGTCCGGTCGCCCGCGGTGCCCGACACCCTCCGCCGCGCCGTGCCGTGCCGTTCTTCGACGCCCGTGCTCATGCGTGCCCCCTCACGTCGTCACGTCCGCCGGTGATCCGGTCCACGAGGAACACGGCGCCGGCGAAGAGCAGCGTCACGAGCGCGAGCACCACGCCCATCGCGGTCGCGTAGCCGAACTGGCCCTTGGCGAACGCCGTCTGGTACAGGTCCTGGCTGATCACGAACGTCGAGTATCCCGGACCACCCCCGGGGTTCATCGCCTGCATGTAGACGAACGAGTCGATCGCCGCGATGCCCAGGTAGATCCACGCCGTGCGGACGTTGTCGCGGATGAGGGGCACGGTGATGGAGACGGCCGTGCGGAACCGGCTCGCGCCGTCCAGCCGCGCGGCCTCGTAGATCTCCCCCGGCACGCCCTTGATGGCGGCCACGAACAGCACGGTGTAGAACCCGATGAAGCTCCAGACGATCACGAACATGGACGCGCCCATGGCGGTCCGGGGGTCGCCGAGCCACGGGAAGTCGGTCATGCCGTCGAGCCCGATGCCGGTCAGGACGCCGTTCAGGAGGCCCCGGGACGGGTCGTACACCTGGGCCCAGACGAGGCCGATCACGATCGCGGGAACGCAGTACGGGAAGAAGGAGATCACGCGGTAGAAGCCCGCGCCTCGCAGGCCGCGCACGCCGCCCGTCGTGGAGCCGCCGACGGTCACCATGGTGGCCACCCCGATGGCGATCACGATCGTCACGGTCGGCACGACGACGGCCAGCAGGGCGCTGTTCATGGCGGCGCGCAGGAACTTGTCGTCACCGAGCAGGCGGACGAAGTTGTCCAGCCCGACGAACGCCATGTCGGCGGTGAATCCGCTCCAGTCCGTCATCGAGAAGTACACCGCCTGCACGAACGGCGAGATCACGAAGATCACGTACACCGTGAGCGGCAGGAACAGGGCGACCGCGAAGAAGCTCGCCTTGTCGAGGGAGATCTGGCGGCGCCGCCGGCGGCGGACGGGCCGGGGCGTGTTCCCGGGCCGGTCCGCCGCGGCCGGCTGCGTGGCGCCCCTGGGGGCCGCCGGGGTTGACGTGCCGGACATCGGTTCAGCTGACCTCGATCTTCTCGACCGAGTCGTCCCCGGCGACGTCGTCGCTGATCTTCTGCAACCCGTCGGTGACGCCCTTGACATCCAGCTCGCCCGAGAGGAACGCGTTCCACACGACGAGCTGGTCGGCGTTCAGGCCGTAGTAGTCGACGAACTGGTAGTTGAAGATGTTCTCGCCCGCGGCGTCGAGCATGCCGGTCTGGGAGACGAGCGCCGTGGAGCCGAAGCCGTCGTCGGGCACGATCCCCCGGACGATGGTGGGCGCGAGGCGGGTCTCGGAGAAGTTCGTCGCCGCCTCCGCCGACAGCATGGCGCGCAGGACCTCCTTGCCGCCGGCCGGGTTGGCGGCCGCGCTCGGCACGATGAACGGCTCGCCGGCGCCCGCGCGGACCGCCTCGTACGGCAGCGCGGAGCTGTCGGAGACCGTGGGGGTCGGGAAGCCGGTCATCTGGAAGTCGGCGGCGGTGGCGTCCTTCATCTCGTTCTCGATCCAGCCGCCGGACGGGTACAGGAGGGCGTCCTGGTCGTTGCTCCACCGGGCCTGCGCGGCGGTGAACTGGGTGCCGGCACCGCCGGGCACGAAGTACCCCTTCTGCACGATCTCGTGCAGGGCCTCCAGCACGCCCTGCATCGCGTCGTGCGACCAGGCGTTCGGCTCCAGGTTCTCCAGGGCGAGGCGGACCTCGTCGCCACCCTCCTTGATGGCCGAGTCGAGCGCCATCGTCTGGTAGTACGTCGCGGCCTCCTTGCCCCAGACGAAGAGCTTCTTGTCCGCCTTCTGCGCCTCGGCGCCGAGGTCGATGGCCTCCTGCCAGGTGGCGGGCGCCGCCCAGCCGTTCTGGTCGAAGAGCGAGGCCGAGTACCACACGGCGTACACGGTCATCACGTAGTTGAGGGCGACGAACCGGCCGTTGTAGGTGCCGGGGTCCTTGACCGACGGGTACAGCGTGTCGGCGATGGTGGTGCCCTCGTAGTTGCTGGCCTCGAAGACGTCGTCGAGCTCTTCGAGCTGGTCGGCGATCGTGTTGAAGCCGATCGAGCCGGCGCCGGAGTTGTCGATCAGGTCCGGCGGGTTGCCGCCCACGAACCGGGGCTGCAGCTCCTGGGCGATCTGCGTGGACGGGGAGACCTCGAAGGTGACGTCGGGGAACTGCTTCTTCGCTTCCTCCGCGGCGAACTCGACGTAGTCGAACCCGTAGCCGCCGTTGAAGATGACGGCCTCGACGTCGGCGTCCTCGACCAGGCCGAACGGGTTGTCGGCGCTCATCTCACCGGCGGCGGTCCCACCACCACCACCGCCGCTCGGAACCGCGCAGCCGGCGAGCGCACCGCCGAGCGGCGCGAGGAGGGCGGTGGCGACGGCGCCGCGCACGAAGGTCCTGCGGTCCAGTGCGGCCTGCGCCAGGCGACCTTCGGTGAACTTGTTCGTGGACATGCACGTCTCCTCTTGTCGATCCCCGGTCGCACGACTCTGTGCCAGGTGCGCGTGACGGCCGTGTCACCCCGGCAGAACGAATATGTTAGCCGTCCTACCACTTAGGGTGAACCTAGTCACAGACCACGCCGCATGGCAAGCGCACGACCGTCACGTCTCGGTAACGCAGCCCGACGCCGCTCACCCGCGCGGCGCCTCCGGGCTCCCGACGAGCTGGTTGAGGGAGCGCAGCACGCGAGGAGCCGTCAGGACGGCCGGGTCCGGGGCATCCGTCCCGCTCCGGCGGCCGCCGCGGTCCGCGGCGGCCCCGCCGCCCGGCCACGCCCCGAACGTCACCTCGAACGTGGTGGTCTCCCCCGGCAGCAGCGTGACCAGCGCCTGGTCGGCCACCGCGTCGGGACGCGCCTTGTCCGCCAGGAGCGTCAGGTCGCGCACCAGGTTCCGCGCGGTGACCCGCACGGCCAGACGCCCGTCGCCCGCCGGCTCGACCCGCGCGTCGAGGTCCGGTGCCGCGAGCGCCGAGTCGCGCGGTTCCGTGAAGAACCAGGTGCCCCGCACGTCGCCGGCGCTCGCGACGATCAGCTCGCTCCCGGTGTCCCCGGGCGTCGCGACCGCCGCCGGGACCGGCACGGTCGCGATCCCCCGGGGTGCCGCGGCGAAGGACGACCTCGCCTCCGCGAGCTCGGTCCCGTCGTAGGCGAGGCGCCGCAGGACCAGTTCACCGGTCCACGGCTCGTCGCTGTCGTTGACGACGACGGCGGCCATTCCGGCGTGCGCGCCGGAGCCGGCGGGCCGCGGCTGGATCGTCACGAGCCGGTCCGCGTGCGCGTGTGCCAGCGCGTACAGCAAGGGCTTGGGCCGCTCGTCGCCGTCGACCGCCGCCCAGGACGTCACCGGCCAGCAGTCGTTGAGCTGCCAGACCACGGACCCCATGCACCGCGGCGCCCAGGAGCGCAGGTGCTCGACGGCGGTCCGCACGGCGACCGCCTGGTTCCACTGCATGGCCCAGTGCCAGTCCTCCATGTCGTCGGGCAGCGGGACGTGCGGCACCAGGCCGGCGGTGAGCTTCTTGTTGCCCTCCATCGCCTTCTGGTGCACCTGCATGCCGGGCGACTCGGGCGTCAGCGGGGTGTCGCCGACGGAGCGGCGGAGCGTGGTCCAGGCGGGCGGCCCCTGCCATCCGTACTCGGCCATGAACCGCGGCACGGTGTCGCGGTAGTGCGGCCAGTCGAGCTGGTTCCACAGCTCCCACGAGTGCATGGAGCCGTGGTCCGGGTCGTTCGGGTGCACGTCGAGGCTGCCCGACCACGGGCTCGACGGCGTGTACGGCCGGGTGCCGTCCAGCTCCGCCACGACGCGGGGCAGCAGCTCCGTGTAGTACCCGAGCCCCCAGGTCCGCCCGTCGAGGCGCAGCTTCCAGCCCCAGTCGTGGTAGCCCCAGATGTTCTCGTTGCTGCCGTTCCACAGCACGAGGCTCGGGTGCGGCGCGAGGCGTGTGACGGCGTCGCGCGCCTCCGCCTCGACCTCGCCCCGCAGCGGCTCGCCCTCGCTGTACGCGGCACAGGCGAACGCGAAGTCCTGCCACACCAGGATGCCGCGCTCGTCGCACTCGGCGTAGAAGTCCCCCGACTCGTAGAGCCCGCCGCCCCACACCCGCAGGAGGTTGAGGTTCGCCAGCTCCGCCTGGTCGAGCCGCCGCGCGTACCGCGCGCGGTCCACCCGGTGGAAGAAGGCGTCGTCCGGGATCCAGTTGGCGCCCTTGACCCAGACGGGGCGGCCGTTGACGACGATCGTGAACGACGTGCCGTCGTCGTCCGGCGTCAGGTCGAGCGCGACGCTCCGGAAACCGGTGCGGCCACGCCAGCGGTCGAGCGGCTCCGGTGTCGGCGGCGCGGGTTCCGGCTCCCGGCCGGTGCCCGACGGCGTCCGGGGCGCGGCGAGCACCACCTCGACGTCGTACAGCGGCTGCTCGCCGTACCCGCGCGGCCACCACAGCTCGGCGTCGTCCAGGCGGAGGCGGACGACGGCGGACACCTGGCCGGGCTCGATCGTCACGGTGGCCCCGCGGGACGCGTCTCCGGGCCGGTCACCGCCGGGGCCGCGGACGACCACGCCGACCTCCAGCGGATCCTCGCCCGCGCCCGCGCCGGCCTGCCGCTCGACGTCGACGTGCACGTCGAGCAGGCCCACCGGCGCCGGACCGGACAGGTCCGCGCCGGGGAGCGGGCGCACGGCCGCGAGCCGTGCCGTGGACCACGACTCGAGGCGCACGGACCGCCAGATGCCGGCCGTGGCCGCGTCGATGCCCCAGTCCCAGCCGAAGTTGCAGGCCGCCTTGCGGATCGCGTTGAACGGATGGTGGTTCACCTGCGGGCGCTGCCCGAGCTCCAGCGACTGCGCGTCCGCGTACCGCACCGGCGAGGCGAACCTGACCGTCAGCTCGTTCTCGCCGTCGCGCAAGAGGTCGGTGACGTCGAACCGGTAGGACCGGTGCTGGTTCGCCGTGCGGCCCACCTCGGAGCCGTTCAGCGTGATCGTCGCGACGGTGTCCAGACCGTCGAAGGCGAGCTCGTGCCGCGTGGGCCCGGCGGCCGGGGCGGGCCGCGCGAACGCCGTGCGGTACTCCCAGTCGCACCGGCCGATCCAGGCGAGCAGCCGCTCGTTGTCGTCGAGGTACGGGTCGGGAACGAGCCCCGCGGCCATGAGGTCGGTGTGCACGGTGCCGGGCACGGTCGCGGGCACGCCCGGCCCTTCGGCCGCGAGCGCCCGGGCGAGCGGTCCCGGGACCGGCCCGCCGGCGCAGCGCACCGTCCAGCCGTGGTGCAGGTCGCGAACCTGCCGGGCGGTGCGGTCGTCGGGCACGGTGGCGACCGCCGGGCCGTCGTGCGGCGGCGGCTCGTGCGGCGGGGTGCCGTGCGGTGTCGTGTCGGGCGTGGAGATGTCGGTCACTTGGTGGCTCCGGAGGTCAGTCCGCTGTAGATCTGTCGCTGCAGCAGGAGGAACGCGATGAGGGTCGGGATGATGACCAGCACCGCACCGGCGGAGATGATCTCCCACTGCGCGCCGAACGGCCCCATGAAGCGGAACAGCGACGTGGAGACCACGCCGAGGTCCCGCGAGGGCATGTAGAGGAACGGGATGTAGTACTCGTTGTAGATGGCGATGCCCTTGATGATCACCACGGTGGCGATCGCGGGGCGCAGCAGCGGGAAGATGATCCGCGCGTAGATGGTCAGTCGGCCGGCGCCGTCGAGCATCGCCGCCTCGTCGAGGGATCGCGGGATGGACCGCATGAACTGCAGGAAGATGTAGATCGACACGATGTCGGTCCCCATGAACAGCACGATGGCGGCCCAGCGCGTGTTGAACAGGCCCAGCCCGTTCACCACCTGGAAGGTGGCGACCTGGGTGGTGACCGCCGGCACGAGCGTGGCGAGCAGGAAGGCGCCCATCACGAGCCGGCGGCCCCGGAAGTCGAAACGGTCGACCGCGTAGGCGGTCATCGTCCCGATGAGGATGGTGCCCACCAGCGACACGGCCAGGATGATCGTCGTGTTCAGGAATCCCTGCAGCATCCCGCCCCGGGTGAAGGCGACCACGAAGTTCTCGAGGTTGAACCAGTCGCCGGGCGGGGCGAGCGGGTCCGACGTCGCGAACTCCTCGCGGGTCTTGAACGCCGCCATGAACACGGTGATCAGCGGGATCAGTGCGCAGGCGACGGCGATCAGCAGGCTGGTGTACTTGACCGTGATGCCGAGGGGCGTGGTCAGGGGACTCAGTGCCCGCCACCCGCGCGCGAGGCGGTGCCGGGCCAGGTCCGGGCGGGCGGCGGGGCGCGCGGGTGGGCGTGCGGGTGGGCGTGGCAGCCCGATCGTCGTGTGGTCGGTCATGTCAGGTCCACCCTCTCGTCGGGGAAAAGCCTGCGCTGGATCCAGGTGACGAGCAGGACGATGAGCAGCAGCACGACGGCCATGGCCGAGGCGAGGCCGAACTTGTTGAACTGGAAGGCCTGCTGCACGGTCTGGATCACGAAGGTGGTGGAGCCGTTGGCGCCCCCCGTCATGATCCACGGGATCTCGAACACCGACAGCGATCCCGAGATCGCCAGGATGGTGGTCAGGCCGATGATCGGCCGGATCGCGGGCGCGATGATGTACCGGAACTTCTGCCAGCTCGTGGCGCCGTCGAGGTCCGCCGCCTCGTACAGCTCGCCCGGGATCGACTGGATCGCCCCCAGGAACAGGACGAAGTTCAGCCCCAGGTACCGCCACACGCTCGTCGCGGCGAGCGACACGTTCACGAGCGACGGGTCGCCGAGCCACTGCGGCGGCTCGCTCACGCCGACGAGCGCGAGCGTCGCGTCGAGCGTGCCGCCGGGGCGCAGGAGGAACAGGAACACCAGGCCGATCGCCACCCCGTTGATGAGGTAGGGGAAGAAGAGCACGCCCTTGAAGAAGTTCCGGAACCGCGTGTCGAAGCTCAGGACCGTGGCGAAGTACAGGGCCAGGACGAGCTGCACGGCGGCACCGGCCAGGTAGTACAGGCTCACGAAGAAGACCTCGAACATCTGCGGGTCCGTGAAGATCCGCACGTAGTTGTCGAGGCCGACCGGCTCCTTGACCGGGTCCAGCCCGTCCCAGGAGGTGAAGCCGTACCAGACCATGTTCGCGACCGGCACGTAGGTGAACAGCACGAGCAGGCCGAGCGGCACGATCAGGAAGAGCCACGGCGTGACCGGGAGGCCGTGGCCCGGCCCGCGGCCGGACCCGGAGGTCCGGCCGCGGGCGAGGACGCCGGTGAGGACAGCCATCGCCGCCGGATCACTCCCCGACCGACGCACGGGCGTCGGCCCAGCGCTGGTTCAGGTCGGCGAAGAACGACTCCTTGTCCCCGCCCCCGGCGCCGCGCGCGACGTCGACCAGCTGCTGCCGGTAGATGTTCCCGTACAGGTCGATCTCGGCGGCGGCCACGACGTCGGCCTCGTACGACTCCTTGCCCTGCGGCGCGGGCTCCAGCTCCACGTACTCGACGCCGGCCGCCTCGAAGTCGCCCAGGGTCTCGGGCATCGGGCCGTCCAGGAGCGGCGAGATCCCGCCTTCGTCGTGGGCGTAGCCCGACTCCTTCGCGAACCAGTCGATCCACGCCCGGGCCGCGGCCTTGTGCTCGCTGTTCACGTTGATCGCGTTCTTGTAGTCACCGGCGACCTGCGCGTGGAACGTGCCGTCCACCTGGTACGGGAAGGGCATGTAGCCGATGTCCTCGGCCGAGCCGCCGGCGTCCTCGGCGGCCTGCCGCATCTGGGTGATCGCCCAGGAGCCGAGGAGCATGGTCGCGACCTGGCCGGTTCCGAGCAGGGTCTTGGACTCCTCCCAGTTCGTCGTGGTCGGGTCCTCCTCGGAGAGGCCTTCGGCGACGACGTCGTACAGCAGGCCGTCGGAGATGCCGTGCCACTCGTCCTCGGCCCACGGGGTGTCGCTGTGCGCGACGTGCGTGTTCTGGTAGGCGGGGTCGCCCATCGCGCCGCGGTTGCCGTCCCACTGGCTCAGCGGCCAGCCGTCCGCGTAGTTGGTGTAGTACGGGACCGCGTCCGTGTTCTGGCTGATGGCGCGCAGGTCGTCGAGAAACTCGTCGGGGGTGGCGGGCAGGTCGGTGATCCCCGCCTCCTCCCAGACCTTCTTGTTGTAGACGAGGCCCTGGGTGTTCACCGTGATGGAGAGGCCGTAGACCTGGCCGTCGTAGGCCTTCTCCTCGACGAGCCGGTACTCCTGGCCCATCTCCTCGACCGAGCCGAGCGGCTCGAAGAAGGTGGCGAACTGGTCGGGCTGCACGCTGTTCGGGATGAGCAGGACGTCGCCGTAGTCGTCCGTGTTCATCCGCACGGCGATCTCACCCTCGTAGTCGGTGATCGCCTCGAAGTTGACGGTGACGTCCGGGTACTCCGCCTCGAACTCGGCCTTGTACTCCTGGAACACCGTGTCGACGATGTCCGTGCGCTGCGTGATCACCGTGATCTCCCCGGCGACCTCGCCCTCGCCGGACGTGTCGCCGCCGCCGGCCTGGGCGGAGCACGCCGACACGGTCAGTGCCACGGCGGCGACCACGGCCCCGCCTCGCAGATGGTTCCTCAACCTCATCGTTGTCTCGATCCGTCGTCGTTGACTGGTGGACGGCCAGGACATTAAGCGGTTAAGTTTCCGTAAGTCAACACCCCTCCCGACCCCTGGCGCCAGGACGCGACGGACCGACCACACGGCCGACCCGTGACCGGCTAGCGCGCGGGGGGCGGCGCCGTGGAGCCGCGGACCTGGAGCTCGGGCGTCGAGTCGCGGTACGACGCCGGAGGTTCGCCGGCCAGTGCCTCGAAGAGGCGGCGCGCCACGTGCGCACCGTAGGCCGCGACGTCGTGACTCAGCGCCGTCAGCTGCGGGTACGCCGCGCGACACACCGGCGAGTCGTCCCAGGCCACCAGCGACACCTCGCCGGGAACCCGCACGCCCGCCTCGTGCGCCGCACCGAGCCCGGCGAGCGCCATCGCGTCGTTGTCGTAGACGATCGCGGTCACGCCACCCCGCCGCAGCAGGTCGCGCGTGGCCGCGGCGCCGGCGTCGGGCGTGTAGTCGGCGCGCCGCACCTCGGTCACCATCGACCGGGCAGCGGCCTCGCGGGCGAACGCCTCGTCGCGGATGTGCGTGTGCCCGAACTCCGGCGTGCCGGTCACGTGCCCGACCGAGGTGTGGCCCAGCCCGGCCAGGTACTCGACGCAGGACCGCATCGCCGCGGCGTCGTCCGTGTAGACACTCGTCAGCCCGCCGGACAGGCTCGGGTCTCCGACGACGACGGCCGGCAGCGCGTCGGGCCCCACGAGCAGGTCGAGCCGTGGATCGGGCGACCGGGGGTCCACCATGACGACCCCGTCCACCCTCCGGGCGGCCCGCCACTTGCGATAGGTCCGCACTTCGGCGTCGATGTCGGGCGCCACCTGCAGGAGCAGGCCGTAGTCGCGCTCGGACAGCACGGACTCGATGCCCGCCACGAACTGCATGTAGAACGACTCGAAACCGAGCGTCTCGGGGGCGCGCGCCAGCACCAGGCCGACGGTCTCCGTATGCGCCCCGGACAGTGAGCGCGCCGCCGAACTCGGCGCCCAGCCGAGATCCGCGGCGATCTTGAGCACCTGCTCGCGCGTCGCGTCCGAGACTCCCGGCCGCCCGTTCAGCGCGTACGAGACGGCAGCGGTCGAGACGCCCGCCTGGCGAGCAATGTCGGCAATGGTGATCCGCCCCATGCCGGACATCATCTCAATCCGGCGGCGACGGCACACCGTCTGACGAAATCGGTTTACGTCCGCGACCTCGCGCGATCGGCGGCGCAGGTGTCGCGCCCCGCACCCTCGACATGGAAAGGTGTGGACATGGCCGACCTGCCTCCCGCCGACCTCGAGGCGCTGACCGCCGTCGCGCAGGGCTCGCACCACGATCCGCACAGCGTGCTCGGACCGCACCCGCTCGACGACGGCGGCCCGTTCGCCGTCGTGCGGGCGCTGCGCCCGCTCGCCGACGAGGTCTCGATCCTCTCCGACGACGGGGAGCACCCGTGCGAGCATCAGGGCGCCGGCGTCTGGACCGCCGTCGTCCCCGCCGCGACGGCGACCGGAGGCGCCTGGGCGGCCCCCGACTACCGCGTCCGAACCCGGTACGGCACCACCGAGCAGGTGGCCGACGACCCGTACCGTTTCCTGCCCACGCTGGGCGAGATCGACCTGCACCTCATCGGCGAGGGCCGGCACGAGGAGCTCTGGAAGGCGCTCGGCGCCACCGTGCGGCGGTATCCGAGCACATCCGGCGACATCAGCGGCGCGAGCTTCGCCGTGTGGGCGCCGAACGCACGCGGTGTGCGCCTCCTGGGCGACCACAACCTGTGGACGCCGGTGCACCCGATGCGGTCGCTCGGGTCCTCGGGCGTCTGGGAGCTGTTCGTGCCCGGGATCACGCCCGGCACCCACTACAAGTTCGAGGTGCTCGGAGCCGACGGCGTCTGGCGCGCGAAGGCCGACCCGATGGCCCGCGCGACCGAGCTGCCGCCCGGCACCGCGAGCATCGTCACGGAGTCGGCCTACGAGTGGGGTGACGACGCGTGGCTGGCCGCCCGGGCGGCGTCCGACCCGCACTCGGGCCCGATGAGCGTCTACGAGGTGCACCTCGGCTCCTGGCGGCCCGGCCTGTCCTACCGCGAGCTCGCGGACGAGCTGACCGAGTACGTGTCCGAGCAGGGCTTCACGCACGTGGAGTTCCTCCCGGTGGCGGAGCACCCGTTCGGCGGGTCGTGGGGCTACCAGGTGACCTCGTACTACGCGCCCACCTCCCGGTTCGGGACGCCCGACGACTTCCGTCATCTCGTGGACCGCCTGCACCAGGCGGGGATCGGCGTCCTCCTCGACTGGGTCCCGGCGCACTTCCCGCGGGACGAGTTCGCCCTGGCCCGGTTCGACGGCACGCCCCTGTACGAGCACCCGGACCCCACACGCGGCGAGCACCAGGACTGGGGCACGTACATCTTCGACTTCGGCCGCCGCGAGGTGCGCAACTTCCTCGTCGCGAACGCCACCTACTGGTTCGAGGAGTTCCACGCCGACGGGCTCCGCGTGGACGCCGTGGCCTCGATGCTCTACCTCGACTACTCGCGCGAGCCGGGCGAGTGGCACCCCAACGTGCACGGCGGGCGGGAGAACCTGGAGGCCATCTCGTTCCTGCAGGAGGCGAACGCCACCGCCTACCGGCGCACGCCGGGCGTCATGCTCATCGCGGAGGAGTCGACGTCGTACCCGGGTGTCACCCGGCCGACGTCGTCGGGAGGGCTCGGCTTCGGCCTCAAGTGGAACATGGGCTGGATGAACGACACCCTCCGCTACCTCGCCGAGGACCCGGTCAACCGGCGGTACCACCACCACGAGCTCACGTTCTCGATGGTCTACGCGTTCTCCGAGCAGTTCGTGCTCCCGATCAGCCACGACGAGGTGGTGCACGGCAAGGGGTCGCTGCTGCGCAAGATGCCCGGCGACCGGTGGCAGCAGATGGCCGGCGTACGTTCCTTCCTCGCCTACCAGTGGACCCATCCCGGCAAGCAGCTGCTGTTCATGGGCTGCGAGATCGCGCAGGACACCGAGTGGTCCGAGGGTGAAGGGCTGCGCTGGGAGGTCCTCGCGGACGGGTGGCACGCCGGGGTGCAGCGGCTGGTACGCGACCTCAACACCCTCTACCGGGCCACGCCCGCCCTGTGGGAGCGGGACTTCGACGGATCAGGCTTCGAGTGGCTCGACGCCGACGACGCCGACCGCAACCTCCTGGCCTACGTGCGCCGCTCGGCGGCGGGCGATCCCGTGGTCGTGGTGGTGAACTTCTCGGGCGTGCCGCACGAGGGATACCGGCTGCCGCTGCCCGAGATCCCCGGGAGCGTTCCCGGCCCCGGTCCGAAGGCCGAACCCACCGGCAGGGCCTCGGCGGCGTCGGCCGCGGGGCAGGTCTGGCGCGAGGCCCTGAACACCGACGCCGAGATCTACGGCGGCTCCGGCGTCGGCAACCTCGGCCGGGTGACGGCCGAGGCGGTCCCCCACTACGGCCGCGACTTCTCGGCGTCGGTCCGGGTGCCCCCGCTGGGCGCCCTGATCCTCGTGCCCGAGCCCTCCGGCGCTGCCGCCGAGGCGGGCCGGCCGGCCGGACGATGACCGGCCGGCGGCGTGGTCGTCCACTCCACGAGTGACCGACCACGCGGCGCCGGTGCGGGTTCTCCCGCGGTTCGTCAGTACAGGCTGATCGCGAGCCGCTGCCGAGCCTTGTTGACCCGCGCGTCGCTCACCCCGACCACCTCGAAGTACTCCAGCAGACGCACCCGGACCTGCTCCTTGTCGTCGCCGTCGAGGCCGGGAAGCAGGTCGAGGAGCCGGCCGAAGGCGTCCTCGACCTTGCCACCGAGCACGTCCAGGTCCGCGACGGCCAGCTGGGCCGCCACGTCGGACGGCGTGTCGGCAGCCGCCTTGCGCACCGCGGCCAGGTCGGCGTCGTGGGTGCGCCGCATGAGACGCACCTGGGCCAGGCCGGCCGACGCGTCGGCGTCCTTCGGGTCCTGCTTGATGGCCTTGGTGTAGGCCTCCTCGGCGGCGGCGAGGTCGTCGCGCTCGATGGCGTCGTACGCCTCCTGGTGCAGGGGCGGCAGCGGCGTCTCCGCCTCGGGCTCCGGTTCCGCGGCCTGCGCCGCGTCGCCCTCGGCCGACGGCGCCCGTCCGGTCACACCGTTCTGCTCGGCGGCGGCCAGCACCTGGTCGAGTACCTGCCGCACCTGCTCGTCCGACGCGTTGCCCGCGAACAGCGGCAGCGGCTGGCCCTGCAGCACAGCCACGACGGCGGGCACGCCCTGCACCTGGAACGCCGCGGCGATCTGGGGATACGCCTGCGCGTCCACGCGGCCCAGGAGGAACC
Source organism: Myceligenerans xiligouense (assembly GCF_003814695.1). Lineage (GTDB taxonomy): Bacteria > Actinomycetota > Actinomycetes > Actinomycetales > Cellulomonadaceae > Myceligenerans > Myceligenerans xiligouense. The sequence continues at coordinate 911,736 of NZ_RKQZ01000001.1, read as the reverse complement.
TGCCGTCGTACTCGGTGGCGAGTCCCGCGAGCGTGGTGGCGAGCTCCGCGTTCGCGGCGTCCGTCGGCGCCCAGAGCAGGATCACGACGGGATACGTGGCGGAGTCACGCACCACCTGCTCGAAGTTCGCCTCGGTCAGGTCCAGCACGTACCCGCCGGCCTCGGGCGCACCTCCCGGCTCGCCCGGCGGCGGCGCCTGCGGGCGCGTCAGGGCGGACAGGTCGACGGCGCCGCGTGCGGCGGCGAAATTCATGGCCGGAGTCGGCTGGTCGGACGTGGTCATGGACCTCATCCTACGAAAACGAGAGGCGCCGCGGGGACTCCGGGCGCGGCCGCGCGGCGGACGCCGGAGGTCACCCGCGGCACTCTCGGAGGTCATCCGCAGGCGGACAGGTCTCCTGCCGATTCGACGTCCACCGCCACATGCTCCACCCCGACCAGGCGGATCCGCTCGTCCGACCCGGCAACCGGTACATGGAGGGCGACGGCGTCCAGGAACGTGGTCCGCAGGGCACTGCTCTCCGGCTGGTCCCCGTGCAGCGCCCGCTGCGTGTCGGTGAGGCTGCGCTTCTCGATCTTCGCGCACTCCTGGAGCTCGATCAGCTGCGACGAGTCGATGGCTCCCATCACGATCGCGCCGCCGTCGACCATGCGCATCGCCCGCACTCCCGCGTCCGGGTCCGGCCGGGCGCTGAAGGAGTACTTGCCCCCGGACGCCGTCCACCGGTCCGCCTCCTTCTGCGCGGACTCCTGCTGGCGCAGCAGAGCGCGGAACTCGTCGTCCTCGATCGCGTCCGAGAACGTGGAGTCCGCCTCCTCGGACAGGACGTCCGCGTACGCGGCGACGGCGTTCTCCGGAGACATCAGCAGCGACTCGCCGTCGTCGGCCACCACCGCCTCCGCGCCCGCGTCCGTCGAGGCGAACCGCGGCAGGGTCTCACCCCGCAGCAGTTTCGCCCACGACCAGAGCTTGTAGTCGCCGCGTGCCGACCGCTGCTCGAACGCGTACAGCACGGGCGCCGGCGGTGGCCGTTTCCAGCGACTCGGCCACGCGGCCGATGATCGCTTCCTCCTGCTCCTCGGTGACCACCGCGCCGACCGCCGCCGGCTCCGGGTCGGGGGCGGGAAGAGCTGGTGTGCAGCCCGTCAGGGCGACCGACAGAAGCATCACGACGACACCGGCGGCCGGAGCCGCGCGACGAGGGTCCCTCACTCGTTGGTCGCCGAGACCGCGATGTGCTCGAAACCGACCAGGCGAAGATTCTCCTCGGAGCCCGCAGGCGGCACGTAGAGCGCGACGATGTCCATGTACTTCGTGCGCAGCACGTTCGTCACGTCCTGGCTGCCGAAGAGCGCCTTCTGCGTGACGAAGCCGTCCGACGGCGGCGCCTCGGCCTTGTCCTGGAGCTGGATCACCTGCGACGAGTTGATCGCGCCCATCACGATCGCGCCGCCGTCGACCGTACGCATCGCCTGCACGCCCGCGTCCTGGTCCGGCCTGGCGCTGAACGAGTACTTCCCCTCGGACTTCTCCCAGCCGTCCGCCTTCACCTGCGCCGACTCCTGCTTGGCCAGGAAGTCACGGAAGTCGTCGTCCTCGATGCGCTTGGCGAACTTGGAGTCCTTCTCCTCGGAGAGCACGTCCGCGTAGGCCGCGACCGCCTTCGTCGGGGACATCGCCAGGGAATCGCCGTCGTCGGCCGCGACCTCCTCGGCTCCCGCGTCGGTCGAGGCGAACTGCGGCAGGGTGACACCGGGCAACAGGTCCGCCCAGCCCCACAGCTTGTAGTCGGCGCGCGCGGACGCCTGCTGGAACGCGTAGAGAGTGGGAGGCGTGAGGTCCTTCGGCTGTGTGCTCACCGCCAGGCTGACGCGCGGCCACTCAGGATCCGAGGGAAGCGTCACGGACTGCATGGTCATCAGCAGGTCGGTGACCTGCTCATCGCTCTTGAGCTGCTTGGCCACCTCGATCTGGCTCGTGCGGAGCACCTTGGCGGGCCCGGTCATGCGATCGCCGAGAGCGTCCGCGTCCCGCTCCTTGGTGGCCGCCTCCACGGACTCGGCCACCCGGCTGATGATCGTCTTCTCCTGCTCCTCGGTGACCACGGCCCCGACCACGGCAGGCTGGGCCTCGGGCACCGGGAGCTCCTGCGCGCATCCGGCCAGCAGGCCGACCGCGAGCAGCGGGGCGGCCGCTGCGGACACACGGCGTGCGGTGGTGCGGCGGTACGTCATCGGTCTTCTCCGTCCTTGATCCCCCAGGCCTCGCGCCAGGCGGCCGCACGGCTCGAGGGCCCCGGCGTGCTCGGCTCGTGCGGCTCCGGCTGGGGCGGCTCGGGCTGCTGAGGTGCCACGGCGGGCTGGACTCCCGTGTTTCCGCGGCGGGCGGCCTGTTCGGCCAGGCGCCGCTCGCGGCGCGTCATCATCTTGCCCGGCGTTCCTGACGATCCGCTGGACGCCGCGGGCAACGACTGCGCGTCCGCGGGGCCCGAGGCGGCCGGAGCAGCCGGGGCAGCCGCCGTGGGAGCGGGAGCCACGGGACCGGGCGCCCCGGGGGCCAGAGGAGCGGGCATCGGTGCGGCCGACGGCGGGGCCGGGTCGGGTGCGCCCCGCCCACGGCGGCGACGCAGGCTGCCCGGCGCGGGCGGGCCGGCAGGGGGCTGCTGGACGGCGGGTGGCTCGGTCGAGCCGGACGGGAAGCCCGTCGGCCGGGAACCGGCGGCGCTCCACGCTCCGGCGGCGGGGACCGCGGGTGCCGGACGAGGAACGGTGTCGCTCTCGGGCTCGGACGGCGCGCCGTACGGCGGCGGAGTCGGAGCCGAGCTCCACGCCGGTGCGGCCGGGGGCGGGAACGTCGGGGCGCTCTGGTCGTCGTCGGTCAGCGGGAACGGCGACTGCTCGGCCGGGCCGGGCGGGAACGGAGCGTCCGCAGTCTCACCGGGCGGGAGCGAGAACGGTGACTCGTCGGCACCGGGGTGCGCCCCGTCGTCGCGGCGTTCGAGCGGCTGGCGAACCGTCCTGGTGGACTTGCGGCCCTTGCCGCTCGCCGTGCCGCCGCGCCCGCCGGACTTCCTGCGTACGCCGACCAGCAGGAAGACGCCCACCAGGATGAGGAGGCCCCCGCCGATGACGCTGGGCCAGAGGAACGGGGTCGTGGCCGGGCGTGGCCAGGTCAGCTCGACCGTCGGGGCCTCGGCGTCCTTGCCGACACCGGCGGCGAGAAGAACGTAGGGACCCGGTTGGTCGGTGTATCGCAGGGTGACGCTCGTCTCGCCGCTCACCTCGGAGATCCACAGGTCCGATCCGGCCGGTTCGGGCCCGGTGGACGGCTTCTCCGCGGGCTCGGAAGCCTCTCCGCCGTCCTCGGAGGCCTCCTCGTCCGCGCCCCCCTCGGAAACGCCCGCTCCGGGGACGACCGAGAGCTCGGTCCAGTCCGCCATCCCGGTCACCGAGTCGTACGGGTCCTCGCCGACCCAGCCGAGCACGTCCGTCTCGGTACCGATGGCCAGCGTGACCTTTTGCCCCTCGGGCACCGATGCGCGCACGGTGACGCTCTCGTCGACCATTCCCAGCACACCGGGAACGGTGACGAGCATCGTCCCGTCGCCGCTCGGGGTCGCCGTGGCGACCACCGTGTCGGACTCACGCAGGACTGTCGCCGTCGCGACTCCGTACCCCGCCAGGCCGAGACCGGCGACGACGAGGAGGATCGCCAGAAAGCGTTGCACCACCCGTTCCCTTCGTAGGTGCCAACTACCGACAGTCCAGCATAGGGTGGTCGGCTGTACGGTCGTCCAGCGGGAGGCGACGGCGGGGATCGACACGGTTCTTTCACCTGCCGTCTTCAGGCCCCGCCCTCGAATACCACGAAAGCCATATTTCAAGCGGCTACACATCAGGCCACACGGCGCGTATCCTGGGCGCCGGACGGGCCGCTAATCTGCGGCATCCCTGGCCGGGGAACCACGGTCTTGCCACGGAGGTCTGCACGTGTCAGACGAGCGATCGCTCTTCCCGACAGTCATGCGCGGTTACGACCGCGACCAGGTGCACAGCCACCTCGACCGGCTCAACGCCGCACTGGAGGAGGCGCGGCGTCAGGTCGAGTCGTCCGACTCGCGCGCCTCGAAGCTCCAGTCGGACCTCAGCGACGCCCAGCAGCGACTGAAGGAGAGCGACAAGCCGTCGTACGCGGGCCTCGGGTCGCGGATCGAGATGCTGCTGCGCTCGGCGGAGGAGCAGTCCTCGGACATCCTCACCCAGGCGAACCAGCAGGCCGCGGACATCATGGCGCGCGCCAAGCTCTCCGCGGGCCAGGTCCGCTCGCGGGCCGAGTCCGAGGCGGCGGAGATGCTCGCCAGCGCCCGCCGCGAGGCCGAGGAGATCCGCACGACCATGGCCGCCGAGGCCGACGGCCATCTCGTCGCGGCGCAGCGGCGCGCCGAGGAACTGGTGGGTTCGGCGGAGCGCGAGGCCGCGCTGATCACGTCGGGCATCGCCACCGAGGAGTCCGAGCGCCGGGCCAGCCTGGAGCGCGAACTCGGCACGCTGCGCTCCACGGTCGAGCGCGAGACCACCGAGCTGCGCGTCAACACGGAGCGGGAGGCCGCCCAGCTGCGCGCCAAGGTCGCCGCCGAGACCGCCGCCCAGCGCGAGAGCGCCGAGACGGAGTCGACCGAGCTCCTGGAGCGCGCCCGCCGCGAGGCGGAGCAGCTCGTGGCCGAGGCGAAGCGGGAGGCCGCCGAGGCGTCGAACGCGGTCAGCTCGGACCTCGAGGAGTTGCGGGAGCAGGCCCGGAGCGCGCTCGCCGAGGCCGACCTCGACATCGCCACCCGCAAGGAGCAGGTGGAGACCGAGCTCGCCGAGCGGCACGCCAAGGCGAAGGAAGAGACGGACAAGCTCGTCAAGGCCGCGGAGGAACACGCCTCCGAGGCCGAGAAGCGCGTGGCCGTGGCCCTCGAGCAGGCGGAGAAGGTCCGCTCGGAGTCCGACGTCTACGTCAAGGACCTCGTCGCGGACTCGCGGCGCACCGCGGACCGCATCGTCGCGGAGGCCCGGGAGTTCGCCGACCAGACCATCGCCGACGCCCGTGCCGAGGCGGAGCAGCAGCGCGCGGCCGCTCAGAACCAGCTCGAGGACCTCACGCGCCAGCACGACTCGATCAACGGCTACCTCGACGAGCTGCGCGGCATGCTCGGTGGTGGGCAGGGTGCCAAGAGCGACGGCGCCGCGGCTCTCGCCACGGCCACCGGCGGCAGCCCGTTGACACCGGCGCAGCAGGCCCGCTTCGGTGGTGTCGGCGCCGGGAAGAACGCGAAGGACGACGACGACTCGGCCGGCAAGCCCCCGGCCGCGATCCCGCCCCGCTCGCCCAACCCGGCTCCGTCCGCGGACGAGGTCAGCTCGGCCACCGTGGTCATCCCGCAGGTCGACGGCGGCGAGGACGAGACCGAGAACGGCAAGTCGGAGAGCAAGGCCGAGGCGAAGGCCTGAGACCACGCACCGCCGCGGGCCCTGCGTGAAGAACCCCGGCTGCCGGACGACCCTTCGTCCGGCAGCCGGGGTTCTTCACGCCCGCGGTCAGCGGAACCGAACGCGCCGGTGCAGGTCCGCCAGGGCGAGGGCCACCGTCTCCGGGTCCTCGACCGGCGCCATGTGACCGACGTCGGGAACCTCGGTCAGCGTGACGTTCCCCCCGGCCATCCGGGCCGCGGCCGCCATGTGCTCCGCCTCGGCGCGCGGGGCCAGCTTGTCCTGGGCCCCCACCACGACGGCCACCGGCGCGTCGTACTTCTCGAGCACCGCGGTCCTGTCGGGCCGCGCCGCCATCGCGCGCTGCATCCACGCGATGCCCGCGGGCGACTGCGAGTGGATCCAGCTCTCCAGCACCGGGAAGAGATGCCGCCGCTCGACGGCGCTGGTGTCCGACAGCAGCGCCGCCGGCATCCCGAGCACCGCGTCGACCGTCTGCGTCTCCTCGACGGCACTCGCGATCCGGCGCCGGTTCGCCCGCGCCTCGTCGGTGTCCGCCACCGACTTGGTGTCGACGAGCCCGAGCCCGGCGACGAACCCCGGATACAGGTCGGCGAGCGCCAGCGCGACGTACCCGCCCATCGACAGGCCGACGATGATGGCGTTGCCGACGCCCAGTTCCCGCAGGGTGTCGTGCACGCGCTCGGCGCTGTTCTCGAGTGAGGGCCGGGCGCCGTCGAGGTCGGAGTGCCCGGCGCCGGGCAGGTCGACGCCGATCGCCCGGATGCTCGGAGGCAGCGCCGCCGCGCACGGGGCCCACATCCGTAGATCCAGCGGGAAGCCGTGCAGCAGGACGAGCGGAAGACCGCCGCCCACCCGCAGGTCGATCGTGTTCAGCGGAGTCGTCCGAGTCATTGCCGCGCCTCCTTGCGGGGCGACCGCGCCCCTCGCTCCGGGGCGACCCCCGCCCCTCGTCCCAGGTTAGTGCCCGACGGCGCGGTCGCGAGGGCGTCGCACGGCCGGCGCGGGCGCTACGCGTCCGGGAGAGCACCTTCCCAGTGCGTCGGCAGCGGGAGCGGGTGGCCGGGGAGCACGTGGCCCACGATCTCGTCGAGCACCCGGCGCACGGCCGACTCCCCTACCCACAGGTGTTTCGCGCCGTCGACGCCGATCACCTCGGCCTGCGGGACGCGGGCGAACCTGCGGCGGGCCTCGTCCGGGCGCAGGTAGTCGTCGAGCTCGGGGACCAGCACCACGAGCGGCTTGCCGAACTCGGCCCAGCGGTCCAGGTCGGCGTCGGTCGCGCGGTGCAGGGGCGGCGACAGCAGGATCGCGCCCTCGATGCCCGGGTCCGCGCCGTGCTTCAGGACGAGCTCGGTACCGAACGACCAGCCGACCAGCCACGGGTTCGGCAGCTCGCGGAACTCGGCCAGTTCGATGGCCGCGGCGACGTCGTACCGTTCTCCCTCGCCGCCGTCGAACTCCCCCTCGCTGGTACCGCGGGGCGAGCTCGTGCCGCGCGTGTTGAACCGCAGGACGGAGAGGTTGGCCAGCGCGGGGAGCCGCCAGGCGGCCTTGCGGTACACGTGGGAGTCCATGAAGCCGCCGTGCGTCGGCAGCGGGTGAAAGGTGACCAGGGTGGCCGACGGCGTGCGCGGGGTGCCGTCGGGCTCGACGGGCTGTGCGAGCTCACCCACGAGCGTCAGGCCGTCCGCCGTGTGCAGCTCGACATTCTCGCGGTGCGCGGGAAGTACCGTCGTGGAACGGATCTGATGCGAGGTCTGGGTAGTCATCGGGTCCATTCTCACCCGGATCGGGCCACGGGCCGTCAGTGCAGGTTCTCGCGGCGGCGCCAGCAGCTGGTGTGCCAGTGCCGGCGCTGTTCGAGGCCGGCGTCGGGGCCGCCGATGACGTCGGACCGCCAGGCGACGACGTGCGCCGTGGCGGGTGGCACGTCCTGTCGGCAGGCCGGGCAGACGTAGGTCTTCTCGGACGAGCGGACGTGCTGGACCACCCACTCGCCGTCGGAGGCGGACTCGGTGAGGCGGCCGCCCGTGGCCCGGTCGAGGTCGAGCGGGCGGTGCTCGGCTCCGTAGGGTCGCTTGCTGGATCGGCGCTTGGACGGCATGTCGCCATTCTTCCAGGCTCCGGCGAGCGGGCGGCGGTGCCCGGCGAGGCCGTGTCGCGCCGGCGACGGCGGTGCCGGCCCGCCGGTGGCCGTGCGCGCCGACGACGACGGAGGCGGGACCGGTGCCGCCGGGGTGTTCCACCACGGTCCAGGAGATTCCAGGCTCGGACCGTTACAGTGTGCCGGTCCGGCACTACCCCCGATCGAAGGACACAACGTGAAGCACCGCACCACAGCAGGCCTGGTGGCGTTCGCCCTGGGCTCCGCCCTCGTGCTCACCGGATGCGGTGACGGCGACGATTCCGGCGACGCCGATGCGTCGCCCAGCCCGTCCGCGGACGCGTCGGGTGCCGGCGCGGAGCCGATCGTCGCCGGCGGCGTCTGCGAACCGGAGGCAGCGCAGGCCGAGGGCCCGCCGGAGGCCACCGAGGCGGACCAGGAGGCCGTCCAGAGCGTCGAGGTGGCCGGGCAGCCCGGCAAGAAGCCGAGCGACGTCTCCTTCGAGACGCCGCTCGCCGTCGAGGGTGTCGCCGTCAACGTGCTCGACGAGGGCGACGGCGCCCAGCTCGAGCAGGGCGGCAAGGTCACCTTCCACGACTACGGCGTCAGCGGCGAGGACGGCAAGCCGTTCCAGGGTGAGGACGGCCAGCCGCGGCCCTCGACCTGGGACGAGGGGCAGTCGCCGCAGGAGTTCGCGCTCGGCGACCCGAGCTTCCAGATCCTCAACGACCCGCTGACCGGCCTCAACGTCGGTGCGCGCGTGGTGATCGCCTGGCAGGGCATGGAGGGCGCCACCGAGGTGCACGTGGTCGACGTCGTCGACGCGGAGCCCGCCGCCGATCCGGTGCGCGCCGAGGGCACCGCGGTGGAGCCGGAGGCCGGCCTTCCGACCGTCGAGCTCGCCGACAACGGCGCCCCCACCGTCACCATCGCCGAGGACTTCGAGGAGCCCTCCGAGCTCGTCGTGCAGCCCCTCATCGAGGGCGACGGACGCGAGATCACGAAGGACGACGAGGTCACCGCGCACTACCTCGGCTGCCTCGTCGACGGCACGCCGTTCGACTCGTCCTGGTCCCGGTTCGAGCCCACGCCGTTCGCCCTCACCCAGGTGATCGAAGGATGGACCGAAGGGCTCGCGGGCCAGAAGATCGGCAGCCAGGTGATGCTGGTCGTGCCCGCGGAGCAGGCGTACGGCACCGACCCGAACGCCCACCAGCTCGGTGGGAAGACGCTGATCTTCGTCGTCGACATCATCGAGGCGAAGAAGGCCGCCTGACCGCGCCCGAAGCCTCGCCCCGGCCATCGCGCGGGGCGAGGCGATCAGGGCGGTCACGCCCGAACCACTGATCCGAGCCAGACATGACATCGCCGGGGCGGGACTCCCGCCCCGGCGATGTCGTGTCCGGGGACGACACCTCCAGCGAAACGAATAAGTTCAGTCAGTTCCTTGACGGGCGTCACGAATTTGGCAAACGATCTCACCGAGCGTTTCTGACACGACGAGGTGAGAGGAAGGTGCCATGACCCGAACCAAGACCACGATCGCGGTGTTCCTCAGCGGGCTGCTGCTGGCGGTGGCGGGAGCGGTGGGCGTCGCACCCACGGCCAGCGCGGCGACACTGAGGGAGGTGACGAGCTTCGGCGACAACCCGGGCAATCTTCGAATGCACCTGTACGTCCCCGACACCCGTCCCGCGAATCCCGCGGTGCTCGTGGCGATGCACGGCTGCGGCGGCTCCGGCCCGGGCTTCTACTCCGGCTCCCAGTTCGCGTCTCTCGCGGACCAGCACGGCTTCATCGTCATCTACCCGACCGCGACGAAGCAGACGGCGATGAGCAACTGCTTCGATGTCTGGTCCGACGCGTCGAAGCACCGGGGAGGCGGCAGCGATCCCGCGTCGATCGCTTCGATGGTCGCCCACACCCTGCAGGAGTACTCGGGCGACGCCGACCGGGTCTTCGTCACCGGAAGCTCCTCCGGCGGCATGGAGACGAACGCCATGCTCGCGCTCTACCCGGATGTGTTCGCCGCCGGCACGGTATTCATGGGCGTGCCGTTCACGTGCTTCCTCAACGAGGCGGACTTCGCCCCGCAGACGAGCCAATGCGTCAACGGCCGCAAGGACCAGAGCCCGCAGCAGTGGGGCGATGCCGTCCGCGCGGCCTATCCCGGGTACTCCGGCACGCGGCCGAGCGTCCAGCTCTGGCACGGCGACCAGGACAATCTCATCCCGCACCAGCTCCTGCGCGAGGAGATGGAGCAGTGGACCGACGTGCTCGGTCTCGGCCAGACGCCGACCTCCACCGACCAGCCGGGGCCGGGCTGGAACCGTTCGAACTTCGCCGACTCGAGCGGGAACGTCCGGGTCGAGTCCATCTCGGTGGCCGGAGCCGGACACTCCCTGCCGTCGAACGGCATGGAACAGGCCGCCATCGAGTTCTTCGGGCTGGACGACGCGGCACCGACACCCACACCAACTCCGACGCCGACGCCGACGCCGACGCCGACCGATCCTCCCGTGGACGGCTGTTCCGCGACCGTCCGGATCGTCAACGACTGGGGCTCGGGCTGGCAGGCCGACGTCGACGTCACGGCCGGTGCCCAGGCGATCAGCGGCTGGGAGGTCCGGTGGACCCTGGCCTCCGGGCAGTCCATCGCCTCGAGCTGGAACGCGACCGTGTCGACCTCGGGGTCGACCGTGACGGCGACGAACGTCGACTGGAACGGCGGCGTGGCGGCCGGGCAGACGATGCAGTCCGCGTTCGGCCTGGTCGGCAACGGGCCGGCCGGCACCGCACCGACGGCGACGTGCACCCCGCAGTGAGGGCCTGACATCCTCGGCGAGGCTGCGCGCAAGAGGCCCGGAGCCGCGGGATTCCACGGTTCCGGGCCCTTGGCCGGCCGACGCCGGCACTCGCTCCACTCAGGCCTCGCCCCTTCTGGCCCTGTCCGGCAGCCTGGCGTGCACAAGGATCATGCGATGCATGTTGCATCGAGTGTTCCTTGATTGCCCTCAGGGAAGCCTGGTCTCCAGACCTGCCGGGGCGGCCGCGAGCGATGCTCGTATCAGCGCGCACAGCTCGGCGCGGGTCGCGGTCGTCTCGGCACCGGGCGCCGATTGCCAGGTGTCCACGGCGGCCCGATGGCCGGCGATCAGGACAGCGCACACGAAGCGCGCCGAGAGGTCCGCTCCGGACCTGCCGGAGAGTCGCGCCGTGATCGCGTCGACCACCTGCTGTGTCAAACGTTCGCACACCAGCATGCCCGCGGCGTCGACCACCGGGTTGGTGCCGCTCAGGCGCGCGCTCAGCACCGCCAGGCGCTCCCACCCGGGCGGCATGCGTTCGACGACCTCGACGAGCCCGTCACCCAGAACCTCCAGCAGCGGCCCGCTGCGGGCGAGCACCGCGTCGAGGTCGGCGATGAGGGTGCGCCAGACGTCGTTCAGCGGGGTCAGCGCGAGGTCTTCCTTGCCGTCGAAGTAGCGGAAGAAGCTGCGCTTGGACACCTCGGCCTGGTCGCACAGCCAGTCGACGGTCACCGCGTCGTACCCGCGCTCGGCGAAGGCCGGAAGCGCGATCTCCACGAGACGTTGCCTGCTGCGTGCGATGCGCCTGGTGCGGAGCGTGCCAGTCGCGGGCTGCATCGTCATGCGGCCATCCTAGCAAACTGGCACTCAGTGGCATTTGGCATACAGTAGCGCCATGCTCGCATGGACAGTCGACCACACGTCACCCAGCCACCTCAGCCTGGGCGAGATGCCCGATCCCGCACCCGGGCCCCACGACGCGGTCATCCAGGTGCAGGCCTTCGCGCCGAACCACGGCGACCTCGAAGGGCTGCCGAGCCTGCCCGACGGCACGATCCCCGGCTGGGACGCCGCGGGTGTCGTCGTCGCCGAGGCAGCCGACGGGACCGGTCCACGCCTCGGCCAGGTGGTGGCTTCGCTGGGGCCGGACGGCGCGTGGGCGCAGCGGCGGCTGGTCACCGCCGAGTCCGTAGGTGTGGCTCCCGCCGGTGCCGACCCGAACGCGATGAGCGTCGTGCCCGTCGCCGCGACCAGTGCCCTGCGCGGTCTTCGCCGCCTCGGCCCGGTCCTCGGCCGCCGGGTGCTGGTGGTCGGCGGCACGAGCGTCGTCGGGCTGTTCGCCGTACAGCTCGCCGCCCGTGCCGGTGCCGAGGTCGTCGCCACGACCAGGAATCCTGCCGCGCGCGAGCGCCTGGTCGAGCTGGGCGCGCACGAGGTGGTCGCCTCGCCGTCCGACCTGGATGACGACGTGTCCGGGGTGCTCGACCTGCTGGGTGGCTCCCATCTGGTGCGGGCGTTCGCGCGGCTCGCGCCGGGCGGCACGCTCGTCGCACTGGGCCACGTGGCCGGGGAGGAGGAACGCTTCACGTACGGGGACCTGTTCGGCGACTCCGGCCGGCACGACCGGTCCCTGACGACGTTCTTCCTCGGCGCCGAGGCCAACATCGGCCCCGACATGACGTGGCTCGCGACGCGGATCCACGAGGGGCGCCTCGACCCGGTGGTCGGAGCTGTGCGGCCGTGGCGGGAACTACCGGACGCCTTCGCTGCCGGCACGGAGCGGACGTACGGGAAGACCGTCCTGACCATCGACTGAAGCTTTCCCGGTCACCGCGCTTGGTCCGCAGGTGCCTGCGCTACAGTTTTCCGGCTCATTACACTACCGATGTTCGCTGTCCCACACGACAACTCTTCGCCAAACTACGCTACCGATGTTCGGGGGCTGTAGCCGGTGTTGGCGTTGAGCTGGCGGCTCACGTTCAGGGTCGCGGTTCCGTCGTCGGGCCACTCGATGTCCCCGCGCTGGAACTGAGCTCGGTCATTCGTTTGGTGCCTGAGGTTGGCGCTCGGCGGCGACGGCGCACGGCTCCCACTCGTCCATCTCCGACGTCCCATGTCTGGCGGATGTCGGCACGAAGAAGTGCCCGGAACCGCCTGCGGTTCCGGGCCCCTCACCAGGCCCTCCGGGCCACTGGCTCCGAGAGCAGTCTCAGAAGTCCCAGTCGTCGTCCTCGGTCTCCACGGCCTTGCCGATGACGTAGCTCGAACCCGACCCGCTGAAGAAGTCGTGGTTCTCGTCCGCGTTCGGGCTCAGCGCCGCGAGGATGGCCGGGTTGACGTCCGTGTCCTCCTTGGGGAACAGCGCCTCGTAGCCCAGGTTCATCAGGGCCTTGTTGGCGTTGTACCGCAGGAACGCCTTGACGTCGTCGACCAGGCCCAGCTCGCCGTAGAGGGACTCGGTGTACTCCGACTCGTTCTCGTACAGCTCGAACAGCAGCTCGAACGTGTACGCCTTGAGCTCGTCCTGCTCGGCCTGCGTGAGCTGCGCCAGGCCCTTCTGGTACTTGTAGCCGATGTAGTACCCGTGCACGGCCTCGTCGCGGATGATGAGCCGGATCAGGTCGGCGGTGTTGGTGAGCTTGGCCCGGCTCGACCAGTACATCGGCGCGTAGAAGCCGGAGTAGAACAGGAACGACTCCAGCATGGTGGAGGCGACCTTGCGCTTCAGGGGATCGTCGCCCCGGTAGTACTCGAGGACGATCTCCGCCTTCTTCTGCAGGTGCGGGTTGTTCTCGGACCAGGAGAAGGCGTCGTCGATCTCCCGTGTCGACAGCAGCGTCGAGAAGATCGACGAGTAGCTCTTGGCGTGCACCGACTCCATGAACGCGATGTTCGTGTACACCGCCTCCTCGTGCGGCGTCAGCGCGTCCGGGATGAGCGAGACCGCGCCGACCGTGCCCTGGATCGTGTCCAGCAGCGTCAGGCCCGTGAACACCCGGGTCGTCATGACCTTCTCGGGTTCCGACAGCGTGTGCCACGACTGGATGTCGTTGGACACCGGCACCTTCTCGGGAAGCCAGAAGTTCCCGACCAGACGGTCCCAGACCTCGAGGTCCTTCTCGTCCTCCAGGCGGTTCCAGTTGATCGCGGTCACGCGATCGATGAGCTTGAGCTTCCCTGTGGGCGACATCTTCGTTCTTCTTCCGATGTACGACGGCGGCGCCGCTCGCGACGTGCGACGGCTGCGGCCAGGTTGTTCATGGTCGGTGCGGGTGCGCCCGCGGCACCGCGGGCGCACCGTCCAAGCGCATCAGAGCATGCAGCTGACGCAGTTCTCCACCTCGGTACCCTCCAGCGCCATCTGACGCAGGCGGATGTAGTACAGGGTCTTGATGCCCTTCTTCCAGGCGTAGATCTGCGCCTTGTTGACGTCGCGCGTGGTGACCGTGTCCGGGAAGAACAGCGTCAGGCTGAGGCCCTGGTCCACGTGCTGCGTCGCCGCCGCGTACGTGTCGATGATCTTCTCGTACCCGATCTCGTACGCGTCCTGGTAGTACTCCAGGTTGTCGTTCGTCATGTACGGCGCGGGGTAGTAGACGCGGCCGAGCTTGCCTTCCTTGCGGATCTCGACCTTGGCCGGCACCGGGTGGATGGAGGACGTGGAGTTATTGATGTAGCTGATCGAGCCCGTGGGCGGGACCGCCTGCAGGTTCTGGTTGTAGATCCCGTGCTCCATCACCGACGCCTTGAGGGCCTTCCAGTCCTCCTGCGTGGGGATCTCCACACCGGCGTCGGCGAACAGCCGGGCCACCCGCTCGGTGGCCGGCTTCCACTCCCCGTCGGTGTACTTGTCGAAGTACTCCCCCGTGGCGTACTGGGACTCCTCGAACCCGCCGAACTTCTTCCCGCGTTCCCTCGCGAGACGGTTCGACGCGGCGATCGCGTGGTACGCGACCGTGTAGAAGTAGATGTTCGTGAAGTCGACGCCCTCGGCGGAGCCGTAGTAGATCCGCTCACGTGCCAGGTAGCCGTGCAGGTTCATCTGCCCCAGCCCGATCGCGTGCCCCAGCTCGTTGGCATGCCGTACCGACGGCACCGAGTCGATGCTCGTCTGGTCACTGACCGCCGTCAGGGCGCGGATCGCGGTGTCGATCGAGGCCCCGAAGTCGGGCGAGTCCATCGCCTTGGCGATGTTCAGCGAGCCGAGGTTGCACGAGATGTCGCGGCCGACGTGGCTGTACGACAGGTCCTCGTTGAACGTGGACGGCGTCGAGACCTGCAGGATCTCGGAGCACAGGTTCGAGTGGGTGATGCGGCCCGCGATCGGGTTCGCCCGGTTCACCGTGTCCTCGAACATGATGTACGGGTAGCCGGACTCGAACTGCAGCTCCGCGAGCGTCTGGAAGAAGTCGCGCGCGTTGATCGTGGTCTTGCGGATGCGGTCGTCCGCCACCAGTTCGTCGTACTTCTCGGAGATCGAGACGTCCGCGAACGGCTTGCCGTGGACGCGCTCGACGTCGTACGGGCTGAACAGGTGCATGTCCGCGTTCTTCTTGGCGAGCTCGAACGTGATGTCCGGGATGACGACACCGAGGGAGAGGGTCTTGATGCGGATCTTCTCGTCCGCGTTCTCCCGCTTGGTGTCGAGGAACCGCATGATGTCCGGGTGGTGCGCGTGCAGGTAGACGGCGCCCGCCCCCTGACGCGCACCGAGCTGGTTCGCGTACGAGAACGAGTCCTCGAGCAGCTTCATCACCGGGATGACGCCCGACGACTGGTTCTGGATGTGCTTGATCGGCGCGCCGTGCTCGCGGACGTTGCTGAGCAGCAGCGCCACGCCCCCGCCACGCTTGGAGAGCTGCAGCGCCGAGTTGATGCCGCGCGCGATGGACTCCATGTTGTCCTCGATGCGCAGGAGGAAGCACGACACCGGCTCCCCCCGCTGCGCCTTGCCCACGTTGAGGAACGTCGGGGTCGCCGGCTGGAACCGCCCGGCGATCACCTCGTCGACGATGCGCTCGGCGAGCGCCTCGTCGCCGTCGGCCAGGCCGAGCGCGACCATGGACACACGGTCCTCGAAGCGCTCGAGGTACTTCGTCCCGTCGAACGTCTTGAGCGTGTAGGACGTGTAGTACTTGAACGCGCCGAGGAACGTCTCGAACCGGAAGCCCTTGCTGTACGCCCGCTGGAACAGGGTCTTGACGAACGCCCGCGAGTACTTCCCGAGAACCTCGGGGTCGTAGTACTTGTTCTCGACGAGGTGGTCGAGCTTCGCCTCCAGCGTCTCGAACTGGACGGTGTTCGGCAGGACGTGCTGCAGGAAGTACTGGCGAGCCGCCTCACGGTCCTTGTCGAACTGGATCTTCCCGTCGGCCCCGTAGAGGTTCAGCATCGCGTTGAGCGCGTGGAAGTCCGGCTGAATGTCCTCCGGCGCCACCGCACTCACGCCGAGAGCGGTACCTGCCGGGGATGGTGCTGTGGTTGCTGTTGCCAAAATCGTGCCAATCCGTTGCGGACGCGCGTGACGTCCTGCGCTGTGCCCAGGAGCTCGAAGGCGTACAGGTATGGGACGTCGCACTTGGCCGCGATGATGTCCCCGGCGATGCAGTACGCAGCCCCGAAGTTGGTGTTGCCGGCGGCGATGACGCCGCGGATGAACGACCGGTTGTGCTCGTCGTTCAGGAACTTGCGGACCTGGCGCGGGACCGAGCCGCCCTCGTTGCCCCCACCGTAGGTGGGAACCATGAGGACGTACGGCTCGTCGACCCGCAGGAACCCGTCGGCCGGCCGGAGCGGGATCCGTCGCACCGGGATGCCCAGTGCCTCGAGATCGAGGCGCTGCACGAACCGGTGCGTGTTCTCCGAGACGCTGGAGAAGTAGACCAGGGATCCCATGACTCCGACCCTGCCTCCGCGGGTTGTCAGGCGACGACCGCCTGCGTGGCTGCGAGCTCCATGATCCGGTCCGGGCGGAAGCCCGACCAGTGCGCGTCACCCGCCACGACGACGGGCGCCTGGAGGTACCCGAGGCCGCGGACCATCTCGAGCGCGTCGGTGTCCTGTGTGATGTCGACGACCGAGTACTCGATGCCCTTGCGGTCGAGTGCGCGGTACGTTGCGTCGCACTGGACGCACGCCGGCTTGCTGTAGACGGTGACGCTCATGTCCGCCCCTCCCCTTGGATGCCGTTGACCTCGAAAAACATTGGTGGAACTACACCGATGTGGTTTGCGCGGAGTCGCATCTGCCCCGCTACGGAAAACACTACACCTAGTGTCTGACGCCCGCTCGGCAACGACATCTTGTGGTTGACGCCCACGGCAAACCCGTGCGGGGCGTGCGCCGGACCGCCGGGCACCGCCCGCGGACCATGCTGCCACGGCACCCCGCCACCACCCCGGAGGTGGGTCCGCGACACCTCGCGAGGCGCCCGTCCCTGCCCGTCAGGCACCCTCGGAACGCGACACGCCGGACCGCCGGACCACCTCACGAACGCCACTTTCCGGACCGCCGTCGGGCGCCGCCCGGCCCTTCGAAACGTCCCGTCAAAAAGGACTAACCACCCACCAACGACGCACGAACCCGAGTTGAACTCGCGGCGTGTCGCACCCGTGGGCGTGTCTCACGCGAGGCGCGCCTCACAGGCCGGACCGTCACCGCGGGCCGGGCGCACGCGAGCGCACGACGGCACGCGACCCGCGGCGAACGAGGAGCCCGGCCCGCCGGGGCCCGGGGAGCCGGGCCGCACCAGGGCCCGGCTCCGGTCCGTCACCGGGGTTCGACGTCGGTCACCGCGGGGAGCGTACCGGTCGCCACCAGGCGGCGGTACCAGTGGGCCGAGTCCTTCCAGATGCGCTCCTGGGTCTCGTAGTCGACCCGGATGATGCCGAACCGGCGGTCGTAGCCGTACGCCCACTCGAAGTTGTCCAGGAGGGACCAGGCGAAGTACCCGCGCACGTCCACGCCCTTGTCCCGGGCCCGGCCGAGCGCCTCGACGTGGTCGTGGAGGTACCCCACGCGAAGGGGGTCGTGCACGCGCGCGACGCCGTCGGTCACCGTGACCTCGTCGTCGAACGCCGCGCCGTTCTCCGTGACCATGAGCGGCAGACCCGGGTACCGCTCGTGCATCTCGAGGAGCAGGTCGGTGAGGCCGGCCGGCTCGATGTTCCAGCCCATCGCCGTCCACGGACCGGGCTGGGGCAGGAACTCGACGTCCTCGGCGCCGATCCACGGAGTGCCCGCGGAGTTCTTGTGCCCGTCGGCCTGCTGCCGCTCGCCCTCGCCCGACCAGGCCCGTGCGCGCGCGGTCGAGTAGTAGTTCACGCCGAGCACCGTGAGCGGCTGCTTCACGATCTCCAGGTCGCCGTCGCGCACGAACGACCAGTCGGTGAGCGAGGCGGTGCGCTCCCGCAGGCCGACGGGGTAGGCGCCCTCCAGGAGCGGGCCGAGGAACGAGTCGTTGGCGATCTCGTCGGCCTTGCGCTTGGCGTCGAGGTCGAGGTCCGACGACGGGTCGTCGGGCCGCACGACATGCAGGTTGAGCGTGATCGACACCTTCGCCGAGGCGCCGACGACGTCGCGGATCTCCCGCACCGCCAGTCCGTGGGCGAGGTTCAGGTGGTGGATCGCCGTCAGGGCGGCGACCGGGTCGCTGATCCCCGGTGCGTGGACGCCCGAGCCGTAACCGAGGAGCGCCGTGCACCAGGGCTCGTTCAACGTGGTCCACACGTCGACCCGGTCGCCGAACTCCTCGGCCATGCGGCGGGCGTAGACGGCGAACGCCTCGGCGGTGGCGCGGTTGGTCCAGCCACCGGCGTCCTCGAGCTCCTGCGGCAGGTCCCAGTGGTACAGCGTGACGACGGGCTTGACGCCGGCCTCCAGCAGCGCGTCCAGCAGGTCCGAGTAGAACTGGATTCCCTCGGGGTTGAAATCGCCGCTGCCGCCCGGCTGCACGCGCGGCCACGCGATCGAGAACCGGTAGGCGTCGAGGCCGAGGTCCGCGATGTGCCGCACATCCTCCCGCCACCGATGGAAGTGGTCGTCGGCCACGTCGCCCGTGTCGCCGTTCAGGGTCTTGCCCGGGGTGTGGGAGAAGGTGTCCCAGATCGAGGGGCCCCGGCCGCCCTCGGTCGCGCCGCCCTCGATCTGGTAGGACGCCGTGGCGGATCCCCAGACGAAGTCGTCGGGGAAGGTGCGGGCATCGCTCGGTGTCGCCATGTGTCTCTCCGTGAAATCGATCTCGAACTTCATTGCCGGGTGGCGGCATCGCCGCCGTCGATGTCAGCCACCGGCTCTATCGTCACCCGTGACCACCGGAGCGGTAAACCGGATGGTGGGGATGGAGGTGTGCGGGTATATTCGAACATGTTTACTACCGGCGGGTGACGGAGGGATGCAGCATGTCAGCAGTGGAGGCGGCCCTGGCCGCGGCGATCGACGCGATCCTGACCACACCGGAGGTCACCTACCGGCGCGGCGAGGTCACGCACTCCCGGCGGACCGGGTTCGGCTCCCGGTACGACGTCGTCGTACCCCCGGCATCCCTGCACGTGCCTGCCGGTCCGCCGGGTCCGGTGGGCGCCCCGGCCCGTGCCACCGTGCTCCGCGGTGGCACGGACCTGGACGCACCCACCGGATAGGCGGCGCCCGCTCCGGTGGATCACCCGGCCAGGGCGATCACCACCTCGCCGGGGCCTTCCGCGCGGACGCTGCGCCCGGCGATCTCGACGCCCCATCCCGCGGGCGCGTCGGTGGAGGTCACCCGCACCGTGTCACCGGCCCGGCGCACGGTGAACCGCGCGGGCTCCCCGGTCCCGCCGGGCACGACGACGTCGCGCGCGAACCCGTCGGGGAGCTCGAAGCAGTGCAGGGTGACGCCCTCGGCCCAGGCGTAGTCCGGCCGGTGGTCGTGAGCCCCCACCGGGACGACCGACCCCGGCCGCGCCAGCAGGGGAAGCGAGTCGAAGCCGTGTTCCTCGGTGATCCACCGCGAGCCGCGGACCGTCCCGGCACCCGCGTCGCGGGCGCCGTCGGCGAGCGCCGGGAGCAACCGGCTCCACTCCCCCTCGGGCAGGTAGTAGCTCACGCGCCCGTCGGCACGGAACACGGGGGCCACGAGCAGGCTGTCACCCAGCATGTACTGGGTGTCGACGGTGCAGGCCGCGGGGTCGCCGGGGAACTCCAGCACCATCGCGCGCATGAGGGGGGTGCCGTCGCTCTCCACCTGCGCGGCCGCCTGGCCGAGGTACGGCATGAGGGACATCTTCAGCCTGGTGAAGCGGCGCAGCACGTCGACCGCCTCCTCGTCGAAGGCCCACGGCACGCGGTAGGAGTCGGACCCGTGGAGGCGCGAGTGCGAGGACAGCAGGCCGAACGCGGTCCAGCGTTTGAACACCGCCGGGTCCGGCGTGCCCTCGAACCCGCCGATGTCGTGGCTCCAGTAGCCGAACCCGGACAGCGACAGCGACAGGCCGCCCCGCAGCGACTCCGCCATGGAGACGAACGTGGACTCGCAGTCGCCGCCCCAGTGCACGGGGAAGGACTGGGTGCCCGCGGTCGCGGACCGGGCGAACACGACGGCCTCCCCGCGTCCTCGCTCCCGCTCGAGCAGGCCGAAGACCACCTCGTTGTACAGGTACGCGTAGTAGTTGTGCATGCGCTGCGGGTCGGACCCGTCGTGCCAGACGACGTCGGTGGGGATGCGCTCCCCGAAGTCCGTCTTGAAGCAGTCCACGCCCTGGTCCAGCAGCACGCGCAGCTTGTCCTGGTACCAGGCGGTGGCGTCGGGGTTGGTGAAGTCGACCAGGGCCATGCCGGCCTGCCACTTGTCCCACTGCCAGACGTCGCCGTCGGGCGTGGTCACCAGGTACCCCTTCTCCTTGCCCTCGCGGAACAGGTGGGAGCGCTGGGCGATGTACGGGTTGATCCAGACGCACACCTTCAGCCCGCGGTCGTGCAGCCGGGCCAGCATGCCCTCGGGGTCGGGGAACGTGGCCGGGTCCCACACGAAGTCGCACCAGTGGAACTGGCGCATCCAGAAGCAGTCGAAGTGGAACACCGACAGCGGGATGTCGCGCTCGGCCATGCCGTCGATGAAGCTCGTGACGGTGGCCTCGTCGTAGTTCGTGGTGAACGACGTCGAGAGCCACAGGCCGTAGGACCAGGCCGGGACGGCGGCGGGCCGCCCCGTGAGGGCGGTGTAGCGCCGCAGGATGTCGGCCGGCGTCGGCCCATGGATCACGTAGTACTGGAGCGACTGGCCCGGCACCGAGAACTGGGTGCGGCTGACCGCCTCGGACCCCACCTCGAACGACACCCGCTCAGGGTGTGCCACGAACACTCCGTAGCCGCGATCGGTGAGGTAGAACGGCACGTTCTTGTAGGCCTGCTCGCTCGCCGTGCCGCCGTCCTCGTTCCAGACGTCGACGCTCTGGCCGTTCTTCACGAACGCGCCGAACCTCTCCCCCAGCCCGTAGACGTGCTCGCCGACGCCGAGCGCGAGCTGCTCGTGCACGAAGTCGCCCTCGGGCGTGGTCGCGATGCCGATGCTCCGCGCCGACGACGAGGTGAGCACCTCGCCGTCGGCCACGAAGTCGACCTGCCAGGCGCCGTCGGTGGCGACGCGGGCCGTGAGGCCGCCCGAGGTCAGCTCCGCCGGGCCGTCGCCCAGAGCCTGCGGCGTGACGACCTTGACCGCGCCCGGCTCCCGGTGGACCGCGAAGTGTGGCCCGGGGTCGCGGCGGCCCTGGTGGTGCTCGATGCGCACGCCGATCACGTCGTCCGCCGGAGCGTCGAACGTCACGGTGACGACCGGACGGTTCAGCGTGTCGCCCCGCCGGATGATCGGCGCGGTGGGCGCGTACACCGTCAGGGTGTCGGCGCCGGCCTCCACGGCGTCGACGTCCCGGGGTCGGAGCATTCCGACGCCGGGTCGCAGCTGCCAGTAGCCGTCGGTGAATCTCATGCCTGATACCTCGCTTGATCCTGGTCGGGGTCGTGGTCCAGCGAGCTGAGTGCGGTCACTTGACCGCCCCAGCGGTCACGCCCCGGGTCAGGGTGCGCTGGAAGATGAGGAAGAACACCACGGCGGGCACGAGGGAGACGAGCGTCCCCGCGTTGATGGTGGGGGCGTCCATCATCCGGTCGCCCTGCAGCGAGGCCAGGGCGATCGGGATGGTCTGGGTGTCGTTCGTGGTCAGCATGACCAGCGGGATGAAGAACTCGTTCCAGGTCCAGATGAAGAAGAAGATCATCAGGACCGAGAGGGTCGGCCGCATGATCGGGAACACGACCTGCCAGAGGATGCGCCACCGGCTCGCGCCGTCGAGCGCCGCGGCCTCCAGGAGCGCCGGCGGGAACGTGCCCAGCACGGAGGCCAGCAGGTAGGTGCCGAACGCCGACTGGATGACGGTGAAGATGATGATCACCGACCACTGCGAGTTCGACAGCCCCACCGACTGCGCCATCGTGAACAGCGGGTAGATCAGGGCCTCCTGCGGCAGCATGTTCGCCAGCAGGAACAGCGTGACGATCCACAGCCGCCCCTTCACCCGGCCGATGCCGATCGCGTAGGCGTTGAGCAGCGACAGCAGCGCGCCCAGCACGGCCACGACGGCCGAGATGAACACGGAGTTCCAGAGCTTGACCGGGAACTCGGTCCGTTCCCAGAAGGCCAGCACCCCGTCGAGGTAGATGCTCGACGGCAGGGACAGCGGGCCGTTGGCCGAGTAGTCCTGCGGTGACTTGACCGCGTTGAGCAGCATGATGCCGAACGGCGCGAGGATCATGAGCCCCACGACGACGGCCGCGGCCAGCACGAGCCAGCGGCCGACCCCGCGCCGGTAGCGGGAGTCGATGCCGGAGCGGCGCACCTCGGGCGCACGCGTAGGTGTGGCGACAGCCATGTCAGATCCCCTCTCGCTCACGTCGTTCCGCCCGGCCCTGCAGGCCGAGGATGATCACGGCCAGCACGACGATCACGAGCGTGAGCACCGTGGCGATCGCGGCCCCGTACCCGACCTGGGACTTGTCGAAGAAGTTCAGGTAGGAGTAGTAGCTCGGCACCAGGGTCGAGCTCTCCGGGCCGCCGCGCGTCAGCACGTAGATGGGTGCGAACACCTTGAGGGCCGCCACCGTGCAGGTCAGGGTGACCACGAAGGTCTCCGGCCGGATCTGGGGCACGGTGATGGCCCGGAACCGGTGCCACCAGCCGGCGCCGTCGAGCTCGGCCGCCTCGTAGAGCTCCGGGTCCACGCGCTGGAGCGCCGCCATGAAGATGACCACCGGGTAGCCGATCTGGATCCAGATCAGGACGAGCATCACGGCCGGCAGCGCGGTGGCGGGGTCGCCGAGCCAGTTGGGCGGCGCGTCGATGCCCATGCCGCGCAGGATCTCGTTGAGCGCGCCGGTCTGCGAGTTCAGGATCCAGTTCCACAGCACGCCCGCCACGGCGACCGGCAGGATCTGCGGCAGGTAGTAGGTGGCCCGCAGCACCGACGAGACCCGCTCGCCGAACCGCCGTCCGAGGTAGTCGAACAGCACCGCCGCGAGCAGCAGCCCGACGATCGTGGGCACGAGCACCATCGCGACGATCATGGCCAGCGAGTTGCCGAACGACGTCCAGAACTGGTCGTCGCCCAGCAGGTCCGCGTAGTTGCCCAGCCCGTTCCAGCGCAGCGGCGCCATGCCGCCGCGCCACTTGAACAGGCTGAAGTACACGTTCGACAGGAGCGGGTAGCCGATCACGACGGCGAAGGCGACCGCACCGGGCAGCAGGTAGGGCAGGTAGCCCACCCAGGCCGCCCGGCCGCGGCGCGGGGCTCGCGGGCGCCGCCCCGCCCGCGAGCGCCGTGCCGTGAGGATGCTGGTGCTGTCAGCCATCGAGCAGGTCGGCCTTGCCGTCGTCGTACGCGCTCTGCAGCCCGTCCAGCACCTCGTCCGGGGTCTTGGAGCGGTTCACCAGGGACTGGAGCTGGCTGACGATCACGTCGTAGTAGCCGGGGACCGGCCAGTCGGGGTAGAAGGCGAGGCCGTCGTCGTCCAGGATCGCCTGGAAGTTCTCGGTGAGCTCGCGGGTGCGCTCGTCGTCGATGACCGACGGGTCGCCCGCCACGGGCAGGCCGCCCTCGGTGGCCAGCACGTTCTGCACCTCGGGTCGCAGCGTGATGTCGATGAACTCCTCGGCCAGGCCGGTGGAGTCCGCGTTCGCCGGGACGACCCACAGGTTGCCGGAGGAGCCCGGGTGCAGTGCGTTGCCGGGGAAGTTGAACTGGCCCCAGTCCGCCTGGACCTCGGTCGCGAGGCGGCCGAACCACCAGGAGCCGCTGACCATGATCGGGTAGGTCCCGTCGATGAACGAGACGCCCATGTCCTCGGCGGTGAGCGCCGCCGAGTCGGAGGCGATGTAGCCCTTGTCGATCCACTCGTCGAGCTTCTCGGTGGCCTGCGTCATCGCCGCGCCGTGGAAGTCGACGTCGTCGGCGAAGAGCTGGTAGCCGTCCACCAGGGCGCGGTCGCCGTAGGCGAGCACGAGCTCGTACCAGAGCTGGCCCAGCGGGTACTCGGCGCCGGCCTCGGCCAGCGGGGTGATGCCCTCCTCCTGGAAGGCCGCCAGCACGTCCTCGAACTCCTCGAGGGTGGTCGGCTCCTCGAGGCCGTGCTCGGCGAACATCTCCTTGTTGTAGTAGACGCCCACGAACTCGCCGTAGTTCGGCACCCCGTACCACTCGCCGGAGCCCATGAGGCCCTGCTCGTCGTACATCGCCGTGGTCGCCAGCGATCCGGTCAGCTTCTCGTCCCAGCCGCGCTCGGCGGCCTGGTCGGTCAGCGGGGTCAGCAGGCCCTGGGCCGCGAGCTGGCCCGCGGTCGCGTTGCCCTTGTTGAACTCCATGACGTCGGGCACGTCGTCACCCGTGAGGACGATCTTGGCGTTCTTCTGGATCTGCTCGAACGTCTGCTTCTCGACCTCGACGGTGACGTCCGGGTTCTCCTCCTCGAAGATGCGGATGGCCTCGGCCCACGCCTGGCCCATCGCCGAGTCGTCGTTCTCGTAGTGCCAGATGGTCAGCGTGCTGTCGTCCGTGTCGCCGCCGCCGGTCTGGCCGGTGCAGCCGGCCAGGACCAGGGCGCCCGCCAGGGCGGTTCCTACCAGGGTCGTCGTTCGGTTGTGGTGCATTGCCTATCTCCTTGTTTCCCAGAGCCCGATGAGGGCTCAGTGCCCGACGTCGGCCGGCAGCAGTGCCACCGCGTCGGTCGGTCCCACGGTCACCTCGCCCGAAACGGGCGTGGCGGTGAGCAGTTCGGTCCAGTTCCCCGGCACGTCGAGGCGCGCCGGTTCGCCGGAGTGGTTGAGCAGGAACAGGACGTCGCCGCGGTACACGGCCTCGACCTCGTCGCCGGGGGCGCGCCCCGCGTTGAGGCCGGCCAGGCCGGGCAGCACGGGCCCGACGCCCGCCTCCTCCAGCGCCGCGCGCAGCACCGCGGCGAGCGTCTCGTCGTCGGGCACGGTGCCGAGGTACCAGGCGGTTCCGGAGCCGGAGGCTTCGTCGCCCGGCGCCGTGTGCCGCGTGATCGCGGGGGCGCCCGCCAGGTGGCCGGACGCGAACCTGGCGAGCACGTCGGCGCCGTCGGCACGGAGGCGTTCGCCCAGGACGGCCGCTCGACCCGCGGGGTTCAGGGCCACGCCGTCGTCCGGCAGCGGGGCCCACTCCTCGCCGCTCACGCCGAGCAGGCCGGCGAGCAGCACGGGGAAGCGCCCGGGGCGCACGTGCGCGTTCCCGTCCGCGACACCGCTGAACGGCCCGACGACGAGGCTCGCGCCCCGCTCCACCGCGCCGGCCAGGAGTTCGGCGTCGGCCGGTTCGATGACGTACAGGCTGGGCACCAGCACGACGTCGTATCCGTCCAGGCCGGACCCGGGGCGTACGACGTCGGTCGCCACGCCGGCGGTCCACAGCGCGCGATGCCAGGCGCCGAGCTGCTCGATCGGGTCGAGGCGGTCGGTCGGCCGGGCCACCTCGGTGGCGGCCCACCAGGACGGCCAGTCCCAGAGCAGCGCCACTCGCGCGGGGACACGCCCGCCCGTGACGGGCCGCAGGCGCGCGAGATCCGCGCCGAGACGGCGGATCCCGTGGTGGGCGAGGGTGTCGGGCCCGGCATGGGGAAGCATCGCGGAGTGGAAGCGCTCGGCTCCGGCGCGCGAGGCCCGCCACTGGAAGAAGCAGATGCCGTCCGCGCCCCGGGCCACCGCCTGCAGCGACTCCAGCCGCGACCGTTCGGGCGACTTCGGCAGGTTGTGCGGCCGCCAGCTCACCGCGCCGGCGGCCTGTTCCATGAGGAGCCACGGCTCTCCCCCGCGCAGGGAGCGCATCAGGTCCTGGCGCAGCGCCGACGACGACGGGGCGTGCGGGTCGGCCGGGTCGGGGTAGGCGTCGTCCGCGACGACGTCGAGCTCGGGGGCCCAGGACGCGTAGTCGGCGAGGGGGAAGAAGCCCATGAAGTTGGTGGTGACCGGGCGGGTGTCGTCCACGGCGCGGACGGTGTCGCGCTGCTCGCGGTAGATGTCCAGCAGCAGGTCGGACGAGTACCGGCGCCAGTCCAGCGACTGCGTCGGGTTGGGGTGGTACGGCATGCGGCGCGGAGGCAGGATCTCGTCGAACTCGGCGTAGCGCTGCGACCAGAACGTGGTGCCCCAGGCCTCGTTGAGGCCGTCGATGTCGCCGTAGCGGGCACGCAGCCAGGCGCGGAACCGCTCGGCGGCCTCGTCCCCGTAGCAGACCTGCCCCAGCTCGTTGCCGACGTGCCACATCCGTACCGCGGGGTGGTCCGCGTACCGCTGGGCGAGGTCGCGCGTGATGGCGAGCGCGGCGTCGCGGTAGACCTGCGAGGCCGGGCTGAAGTGGTTCCGGGAGCCGGCCACGAGCCGCACCCCGTCCGCGTCCACGGGCAGGGTCTCGGGGTGACGGACGCCCAGCCAGGCCGGCGGCGACGCCGTGGGGGTCGCCAGGTCCACGCCGATGCCGTGCCCGTGCAGGACGTCGAGCACCTCGTCCAGCCAGCCGAACTCTCGCGCGCCGGGCGTGGGCTCGTACGACGCCCAGCTGAAGACGCCGACGGTCACCAGGTTGACGCCGGCCCGCCGCATCAGGCGAGCGTCCTCGCGCCACACCTCGCGCGGCCACTGCTCGGGGTTGTAGTCCCCGCCGAAGCAGATACCGGCCTCGGCCACCAGCGCGGCGAAGCGCTCGGTCATCGGCATCGTCGGCATCGTCACCCTCCCGTCCGGACCTCTGTGTCCGGCTCGTCGCTTGCTCCGTCGTCGAAGCGATTCAACACGCTAGCCGTAGGCAGGGACTTGTGTCTAGTGCCCTGCTCGGCGAATTCTGCTGGTGCTCCGTCGAAGCGCTTCCCTAGGATGAGGCACACTGATGTGCCGGCATGCGCCGAGCGCACGACCTGCCGCCGCACCAGGCACCGCGGCACCCGACCAGGAGGAGCATCGTGGCCACGATCGACGACGTCGCCCAGGCAGCCGGAGTCTCTGCCTCGACCGTGTCGTACGTACTGTCGGGCAAGCGGCCCATCTCCGCTCCCACCCGCGCACGCGTCGAGCGCGCCATCGAGAAGCTCGGCTACCGGCCGCACGCGGGGGCGCGGGCCCTGGCCTCGGCCCGCACCAACGTCATCGCGCTGATGGCGCCCCTGCGCGTCGGCGTGAACGTTCCGGTCATCATGCAGTTCGTCACGGGCGTGGTCACCCGCGCGCGGGACTTCGACCACGACGTGCTGCTGCTGACCCAGGACGACGTGAGCGGCCTCGACCGCGTGACCGGCGGCTCGATGGTGGACGCCCTGGTCATGATGGACATCGAGGCGGACGACCCCCGGGTGCCCCTGGTGGCCGCCGCCAAGCAGCCGACCGTGCTCGTCGGCCTGCCGGAGGACCCGGAAGGGCTCAGCTGCGTCGACCTCGACTTCGAGGCCGCCGGGCGGCTCGCCGTCCGGCATCTCGCGGCGGCGGGGCACACCGACGTCGCACTCATCGGCTCACCGCCCGAGGTGCTGCGGCGACACACCTCGTACGCCGAGCGGCTGATGCGCGGGCTGCGGAACCAGGCCACGGCCTCCGACGTCGCCGTGCACGTGGAGGCGTGCGACTCCTCGCCGTCGGGCGCGGCGGAGGCCGTGGACACGTTGCTGGCGACCGCGCCGGACACCACGGGGATCGTCGTGCACAACGAGGGCGCGCTCCCCCACGTGCTGTCCCGCCTGGCCGAGCACGACATCGTGGTCGGCGCCGACATGTCGGTGGTCGCGGTCTGCCCCAGGGACGTGGCCCTCTCCCAGCGCATCCCGATGACCAGCATCGACCTGCCCGCCGAGGACATCGGCAGGGTCGCCGTCGACATGGTGATGACCAGGCTCGACGGCGACCAGCCGTCCGAGACGAGGCTGCTCGCCCCGGTGCTCACCGAACGGGCGAGCTCGGCACCCGGACCCGCAGCCGGCGACGACGACTGACGGCGGGCGTCACCCGCCGTCACGCCGCCACCTACCCCTTGATCGCGCCCAGGATCACTCCCTTCGTGAAGTGCCGCTGCACGAACGGGTAGACGAGCAGCACGGGGATCACCGCCAGCACCAGCACGGCCATCTTCACGGGCAGGCCGGTCACGGCGCCGTCGTCCACGTCCACCTGCCCGGTCCCGCTGCCGGGCAGCGTCACCCCCTGCAGCACGTAGGAGCGCAGCACGAGCTGCAGCGGCCACTTGGCGTTGTCGTTGATGTACAGCATCGCGTTGAAGAACGCGTTCCAGTACCCCACCCCGTAGAACAGGGCGACGACGGCGACCGCCGCCTTCGACATCGGCAGCACGATCCGCCCCAGGACCAGCCAGTCGCTCGCCCCGTCGACCCGCGCGGCGTCGAGGATCTCGCGGTCGATCCCCATGAAGAACGACCGCAGGATCAGCACGTTGAACGCCGAGATGGCCGTCGGGAGGATCAGCGACCAGTACGAGTCGATCAGCCCGAGGTTGCTCACCAGCAGGTACGTGGGGATCATCCCCGCGCCGAAGAACATCGTGATGAGGAAGACGAACAGGATCGGCCGGTGCCACAGCGATCCCGGCCGGCTCATCCCGTAGGCCGCGAGGACCGACACGACCGTCGACAACAGCGTGCCGACCGTCGTCACCCCGATCGACACGAGCGTCGCCCGCGTGACGATCCCCCCGGACAGGATCTGCTCGTACGCGGCCAGGGACAGGGTCCCGGGCACCGTCACCAGCCCGCCGGCGCGCGTGACGTCCGCCTGCGAGGACAGGCTCGTGAGCACGATGGTGTACAGCGGGAAGAGCACGGCCGCCACGATCGCCACCAGCACCAGCGCCTTGACCACGAGCCCCGCCGGGTTCGGGTCCTCCTCCCAGACGGGCCGGTTCCTGCCCCGGACGAACTTCCGGTACGAACTAGCGCTCAGCACGCTGATACACCCCCGATTCCCCGAAGACGTGCGCCACCCGGTTGGCGGCCAGCACCAGGACCAGTGACACGATGCCCTTGACCAGGCCCGCCGCCGCCGCGAACGCCCAGTCGCCGTTGACGACACCCTGGTAGTACACGAACGTGTCGAGCACCTCGGACACGCCCACACCCACCGCGTTGCGCTGCAGGATGAGCTGCTCGAACCCGACCGTCAGCGAGTCGCCGAGGCGCAGGATGAGCAGCAGCACGATCACCGGCCGCAGCGCGGGCAGGGTCACGTGCCACATGCGACGCCACCGGCCCGCGCCGTCGACCACCGCCGCCTCGTACAGGTTCGGGTTCACCGTGCTGAGCGCCGCGAGGAAGATGATGATCCCCCACCCGGCATCCTTCCAGACCACCTGCGCCGTGATGAGCAGGTAGAAGGTGTCGGGGTTCGTCATGAGGTCGAACCCGGTGTATCCCGCCTCGCGCATCCGGCCCGCGACGTATCCCGCGCCGCCGAAGATCTGCTGGAAGATCGTCACGACGATCACCCAGGAGAAGAAGTGCGGCAGGTACACGATCGACTGGATCGTGGTCCGCACCGCCGGCGACAGCACGCTGTGCAGCAGCAGGGCCAGCACGATCGGGACCGGGAAGAACAGCACGATCTGGAACGCGGAGATGATCAGCGTGTTCACCACCGCGTCGAGGAACAGCGGGTTGGTGAACACCCGCTCGAAGTTCCACCAGCCCACGAACGGGCTGTTCACGAAGCCCGTGTACGGCGAGTAGTCCTGCCAGGCGATGACGTTGCCGAGCATCGGCACGTACGCGAACACCGCCAGCAGGGCCACCGCCGGCAGCACCATGAGCAGCAGGGCCCCGTCACGGCGCAGCCGCGCGGCGAGGGTGACCTTCCGGCGTCTCGGCGGGCCCGACGACGGCGGAGCGGATGGCCTGCTCGATCCGCGCCCGCCGTCCGCCGTCGTCCCCGAGGTTCCGCGGGGCGTGACGTCGACGCTCACTGCTTGTCCAGGATGTCCTGGTAGAAGGCGCGCAGCTCGTCACCGCCGGACGACCGCCAGGTCTCGATGGCCGCGTCGAGGTCGGCGAGGGTCTTGCGACCGCGCGCGATGTCCTTCTCGAGGTCCTCGAACGGCGTGTTCAGCGACGCGAACCGCTGCGGCTCCGTGATCTGCGTGCCGTAGAACAGCGGTTCCTCGACGTACTGCGACGCGTCGGCCATCCACGTGCAGAAGGCCTCGACGAAGCCCGGGTACTGCACCTTCGTGTTCACCAGGGGCGGGTCCACGAGGAAGATGTACGACTGCGCCACCTCGGTCGCGGCCGCCTCGGTAGGCACCGGCAGGCCGTCGCCGTCCAGCGTGTAGTGGTCGCCCTCGACGCCGTAGTTGATGAGCTGGTACTCGGCGGTGCCGAACGGCGAGGCGAGGAAGTCGGCCACGGCGAGCAGCTCCTCGATCTCGGCCTTGTCCTCGCGCTTCTTGAGGAAGGAGAAGATGTTCGCCGGCGTGCCCTTCCACAGGCGCGGGGTGCCGCCGTCGTGGGCGATCGGGGCGAAGGGCTGGGGGTCGAAGTCCGGGTTGCTGGGGAGCACCCGGCCCAGCGACTCGTGCCAGCCGCCGACGCCGTCGGTGGCGATCACGATCTCGCCCGCCTCGAACAGCGGCTTGATCTCCTCGGCCTTGTCGGCCGCGGCGTCGGGGTGCACCGCGCCCGACTTGTACAGCCTGGTCATCCAGTCCAGCGCCGCACGGTACTCCTCGGACTCCATCCGGCTGACCAGCGAGCCGTCGTCGGCGAGCTTCCAGTTGCCCGTGGGCGGCACGGCGAACATCATGTTCGCCGCGACCCACTGGTCGGCCGAGCCCCAGCGGTTCCTGCCCGGGTCGGTCAGCTCCTTGGCGAGCTCGATGAACTCCTCGGCGTCCTGGGGCTGCTCCGTGATGCCGAGCTCGGCGAAGATGTCGGCCCGGTGGAAGGTCGCGTTGGCGATCAGCTCGCCGGGGAACGGCAGGCCGTAGAGCTTGTCGTTGAAGACGCAGTAGCGCCAGGCGTCCGTGGGGATGTTCGCCAGGTTCTTGTACTTCGTGATGTTGTCGCCGGACAGGTACGGCGTGAGGTCCTCGAAGAGCGCGTCGACGGCCTGGCCGAACCGCGGCGGGATGTTCCAGGTGGGCACGCAGACCCAGTCCGGCACGTCCTTCTCCGAGGCCAGCACGGCGGCGAGCTTCTCGCCGTAGGTGTTGCCGTCCGAGATCTGGAAGTTGATCGTCGCGCCCATCGCCGCACCCACGGCCTCGAAGTACGGGTTGCCGTCGATCTTCGGGATCGCGCTCCACAGCGGCGTCATGGCCGTGTAGGTCCCGCCGGCGCCGGGCGGCGTCTCGAAGGCGGTGACGAGCTCCTCCGGGATCGACGCGTAGCCCGCGGTGGAGCCGTTCACGCTCGGGAAGTCCGGTGTGACGTACTCGATCGGGACGTAGGTGGGCAGCACGCCGGAGCTCACGGTGCCTCCGCCCTCGACGGGTCCTGCCGGGCCGGTCGTGCAGCCCGTCAGCAGGGACGGGACGCCGACGGCGCCCGCACCCAGCGCGACCAGGCCGAGGAAGGACCGGCGATTCACGGGGCCGACGGCGGTCGACGCCGCGGCCAGGGGGTTCTGGGACATGGAATTCACTCCTTCGTGAGCGACACACTGCACTGTGGCCGACGCCCGACGACGGTAGTCGGTAACCGCTTCCCGGACTACCTTCGTCGAAGCGCTTCAACAAGTCGTAGCGCCGACAATAGGGCAGAAAGGCGTGACATATCAATGCCTACGGGTATCCTCGCCGTTGAACCGATTCGAGTGGAAGGAGCACGACGTCGTGCCTGCCTCGCCCCTGTTCCGTGACCCCCGGTCCCCCCTCCCCGATCGCGCCCGCGACCTGCTCGGGCGGCTCACGCCCGACGAGCGCCTCGCCCTCCTGCACCAGCACCAGCCGCCGGTCGACCGGCTCGGCGTCGCCGGGTTCCACACCGGCAACGAGGCCCTGCACGGCCTGGCCTGGCTCGGCACGGCGACCGTGTTCCCCCAGCCCGTGGGCCTGGGCGCCACCTGGGACGCCGGCCTGGTCCGGCGGGTCGGTGACGCCGTGTCCACCGAGGTGCGGGCGAAGCATGCCGCCGACGGCGCGGTGAGCCTCAACGTGTGGGCCCCCGTGGTGAACCCGCTGCGGCATCCCGCCTGGGGGCGCGGCGAGGAGGGGTACAGCGAGGAGCCGTGGCTCGTCGCGGCCCTGGCGACGTCGTACTGCGAGGGCCTGCGGGGCGACGACGAGCGGGTGTGGAAGACGGTGCCCACCCTCAAGCACTTCCTGGGGTACGGGAACGAGACGGATCGCTCGGCGACGTCGTCGAACCTGGACCCGCGCAGCCTGCACGAGTACGAGCTGCCCTGCTACCTCGGGCCGGTCCGGGCGGGCGTGGCCGGGGCGGTGATGCCGTCGTACAACCGGGTGAACGGGGTGCCCGCGCACGTCGCCGGGGACCTGATCGCGGAGCTGCGTGCGGCCGCGCCGGGGTCCCTCGCCGTCGTGTCCGACGCGGGCGCCCCGACCTTCCTCGTGACGGTGCAACGGGCGTTCCCGGACCACGCCGCCGGGCACGCCGCGATGGTGCGGGCCGGGGTGGACTCGTTCACGGACAACGACCAGGACGCCGGCGTGACGCTGGCGCGACTGCGTGCGGCGCTGGATGCGGGCATGCTGACGTGGGACGACGTCGACACTGCGGCGCTTCGGCTCCTCGAGCTGCGGATCCGGACCGGAGAGTTCGACGACCCGCAGCTCGCGGGCGCCGACCCGTACCAGGCGATCGGCCCCGAGGCGATCGACCTGCCCGAGCACCGCGCACTCGCCCGCGAGGCCGCCGGGAGGTCCGTCGTCGTCCTGCGCAACGACCGGCTGCTCCCCCTGGCGATCCCACCGGCCGCCGGAACGTCCGAGCCGCCGCGGATCGCCGTGGTCGGCCCGCACGCCGACCAGGTGCTCACGGACTGGTACTCCGGGACGCCGCCGTACGCGGTGACGCTCGCCGACGCGGTGCGCGAGCGCTGGCCGGACGCGCGGGTCGACGTGGCCACGGGCGCGGACCGCGTGGCACTGCGAGCCCTCGACCCGGACGCGTGGGTGTCGGTGGACCAGGACGGAACCGTGACCGCCCGGGCCGCCGCGGCGGCCGAAGCGACCTTCGACACCTGGTTCGACGTGATCG
The DNA here is from genome assembly GCF_003814695.1 of Myceligenerans xiligouense. GTDB lineage: Bacteria > Actinomycetota > Actinomycetes > Actinomycetales > Cellulomonadaceae > Myceligenerans > Myceligenerans xiligouense. The sequence continues at coordinate 878,580 of NZ_RKQZ01000001.1, read as the reverse complement.
ACTGGGGCGAGGGCCTGCTCACGCTGCGGTCGGCGGCGTCGGGCCGGCTGCTGACGGGCGCCCGGTGGATCGTGACCGCCGACGCGGACCGGGTGGGCGGCTGGGTGGTGCAGGAGTCGTTCCGGCGGCTCGACGTCGGCGGTGCGTGGGCGCTGCAGCACGTCGGCAGCGGGCGGTGGCTACGGGTGCAGCGCGACATCGGCGCGCTCGTCGCCGACGCCACGCGGCCCGAGGACGCCACCCGCTTCGCGTGGGAGACGCTCTACTCCGGGGCCGACGACGTCGCCCGGGCGGCGAGCGGCGCCGACGCCGTGCTGGTCGCCGTCGGGAACGACCCGCACCTGCTGGGGCGTGAGACGGAGGACCGGCCGTCGCTGCCGCTGCCCGGGCCGATGCGCGGTCTGTGGCGGGCAGCACGGGACACGAACGCGGCGTCGGTGCTGGTGGTGGTGTCGTCGTACCCGTACGTGCTCGACGAGGCGTACGACGACGCGCGCGCCGTGGTGTGGACCTGCCATGCCGGCCAGGAGCTCGGACACGGCCTGGTGGACGTGCTCGCCGGGGACCGGGAACCCTCGGGGCGCCTGGCGCAGACCTGGCCCGCGACGAGTGAGCAGGCGGGCGACCTGTTCGACTACGACGTCCGGGCCCAGGGACAGACGTACCGGTGGCTCGCCGAGGAGCCGGCGTTCTGGTTCGGGCACGGGCTGGGGTACGCGGACGTCGCGTACACGGGGTGGGACGTGGCCGGTGACGTCGCGGCCGGCGAGCGCCGTGCGGCGACGGTGACCGTGCGCAACGACTCGGACCGCCCGGCCGAGGAGCTGGTCCAGGTGTACTCGCGGGGCCTGCCCGGGGCGCCCGTCGAGACCCCGCGGCGGATGCTCCTGGGCCACGAGCGGGTGCGGCTCTCCCCGGGCGAGACCCGCGACGTCCTGGTGCCGCTGGACCTGGACCGGCTCGCGGTCTGGGACGAGGCGGCGGGACGGCTGCGGGTCCAGCCCGGGACCTACGAGCTGGCGGCCGGCCCGTCGGCGGGCGTGGCGCCGCTCCGGGCCGCGCTCACGGTGCGGGCGGGCTGAGCGCGGCGGCGGACGTCAGCGCGCCTCGAACGGGAGCGTCGTCCAGCCCTCCGGGAGGGTGCGCGGGCTCCACGCCGGGTCGGGGGCCCAGTCGGCCCAGGACTTGTCCCACCAGTGGTCGCCGGCGTCCAGCCGCGCGGCGATGCGGTCGGCCTCGGCGCGGATCTCCGCCATGCGGCCGGGGTAGCGCGCGGGGCCCGTCTCCTCGAACTCCTCGACGTCCTTGAACACGTAGGTCTCCGCGTCGGCCGCCCACCAGACGTCGAGTTCGTGGTCGAGGGTGTCGAAGCCGATCGGCGTTCGCCGTGGGGCGTCCTCGAGGTTGAAGTACCAGCCCTGGAACTCGCGCCCGTCACCCGCCCAGAACAGGAAGACCGAGTGCTCGACGCCCGTCCAGTGCAGTTCGAGGCGGCCGTGACCGCGCCAGTGGGTGCTGCCCGCCAGCATCCACGGATGCCTGCCGACGGGGAAGGCTCCCGACCCCGGGTACCCGAAGGGGGAGCCGCCCGGCGTGTACGTGACGAGCAGGTCTCCGTCGTCGTGCACGCAGATCTGCGGGATCGCGATCCACGGCTCGCCGCGCATGATCTCGCGGCGCACCACGGTGCCGCCCGGCTGGAAGCGTGTCGTCATGGCTCGCACCGTAACAGCGGCGTGTTGCCCGGAGCGCGCGAGTGGACGGCCGCCGGGCGCGGGCCTACCGCCGGACCTCGACGCCGCGGCGCAGGACCCGTCGGGGCCGCAGCTCCTCGTCGGCCACGAGGACGTCCGCGCGCAGCCCCCGGGCGAGGGTGCCGAGCTCCCGGTCCAGCCCGAGCACCCGGGCCGGCACCGCGGACGCGGACCGGACCGCGTCCAGCAGCGGAACTCCCGCCGAGACGGTACGGCGCACGACGTCGACGAGGTGGGCCGTTCCCCCGGCGATCGCGCCGCCGTCCGGATCGGCCGGGTCGGCGAGGCGGGCGACACCGTCCCGCACCGTGACCGACATCGGGCCCAGGTCGTAGGAGCCGTCCGGCATGCCGGCCGCCGCCATCGCGTCCGTGACGAGCGCCACCTGGCCCGCGCCGACCGTACCGAACACCGTACGGACCGTCGCGGGATCGAGGTGGACGCCGTCCGCGACGAGCTCGACCACGAGGTCACCCCGGGCCGCCGCGGCGAAGCAGGCCGCGATCGGGCCCGGAGCGCGGTGGTGCAGCGGGCGCATGGCGTTGAAGAGATGCGTGGCCGTCATCTCGCGGTGGCCCAGCGTCCCCGCCACCTCCGCGGCCAGGCGCAGGCCCGCGGTGACCTGCGAGATCAGTGTCTCCGCGGCTTCCGTCGTCCCGTCCGTGTGGCCGAGCGACGGGATGGCGCCCGCCTCGATGAGCGCCGGCGCGGCGCCGCCCGGACCCGCGACGCCCGGCACCTCGGGCGCCACCGTCATCGTCGCCAGGTGACCCCGCGCGGCCTTCGCGAGGTCGCGGACCAGTGCGGCATCGCCCTCGCGCAGGTCGGCGGGGTTGTGCGCGCCGCGGCGCTCGTGGGACAGGAACGGGCCCTCGGCGTGGATGCCCGCGATCTCCCCCGCGTCGGCGAGGTCCGCGAGCATCGCCGCCCGCGCGGTCAAGGTCTCCGGGTCCGCCGTGACGAGGGAGGCGAGCATCGTCGTCGTCCCGTGCGTGCGGTGCTCGAGGACGGCGCGCAGCGCCTCGTCGGCGCTCGTCGCGTCGGGGAAGCCGACGCCGCCCCCGCCGTGGTTGTGCAGGTCGACGAGCCCTGGAAGGAGGTAGTCGTACGACGGCGGCACCTGGCCGAGCTGCGCGTCGAGGCCGGCGTCGCGGGCCTGGGCGGCCGACCCGACGAAGGCCAGCCGATCTCCTCGGACGGCCACGACGCCGTCGTCGATCATCGCCTCGGGCAGGACCACTCGGCCTCGCAGGACCACCATGGAAGTCTTCTCCGGCATGCCCCCATCCTGCCGCAAGATCTCACCGCGCACGGAGTTCTTCGCGCTCAGAAGAGGCGGGACCCCGGATCATCGACACCGCGCATCGCGTCGTAGTCCAAGGTCAGGCAGACCATGCCACGATCCGTCGCCAGCACGCGCGCCTGCGGCTTGATCTCCTGCGCGGCGAAGACGCCGCGGACGGGTGCGAGCAGCGGGTCGCGGTTCAGGAGCTCCAGGTAGCGCGTGAGCTGCTCGACGCCGTCGATCTCACCGCGTCGCTTGATCTCGACCGCCACCGTGGCACCCTGCGCGTCGCGGGCCAGGATGTCGACCGGGCCGATCGCCGTCATGTACTCGCGCCGGATCAGGGTGCTGCCCTCGCCGAGCAGGCCGATCTGCTCCGCGAGCAGCTCCTGCAGGTGCGCCTCGACGCCGTCCTTCACCAGGCCGGGGTCGACGCCGAGATCGTGGGCGGAGTCGTGGTGCACGGTGTGCAGGTCGATCTCCAGGCGGTCGTCGGACTTCTTGTGCTGCACCGTCCACACCTGGGCGACGCCCCGCTCCGCGGCTTCCGCCCCGGGAACCGCCTCCGTCATCGAGCACGGAGGGCTCATCCAGTTCAGCGGCTTGTAGGACCCGCCGTCGGAGTGCAGCAGCACACTCCCGTCGGCCTTGACCACGATGAGTCGCGTCGCGAGGGGCAGGTGAGCGGTGAGCCGTCCGGTGTACCGGGCGGAGCAGTCGGCGACGACGAGACGCAAGTATTCTCCTCAGACGGTTACAGGACCAGGTCGCGGCGGCCCGGCGGAGCCGCTTCGAGCCAGGAGGCCAGGCCGAAGTAGTCACCCGAATCCAGGTCCAGCTCGAAGTCCAGGCCGTCGTAACGGCACCGGACGAGGTAGTGCACCGGCCCGTCGCCGTCGAACTCCTCGCGGCCGACCAGTTCGAGGCGTTCGCGATACCAGGTACGGGCCGGCCGGGGCGAGAGCGACCAGCAGCGCCACCACTCGATACGGCCGACCGCGTACTGCGCGATCCCTGCGGTCCACGAGTCCTGCCCGGCCGCACGCGCGTTGCAGGAAAAGGATCCGACCCGGCGGGACAGGGTGTGCAGGCGAGACGCGCCCACGCCGAGGACCAGTGCGATCGCGGCTACGATCGCCAGTGCGATCCAGACGACGCCCGGCACGGCCCCTCCCTCAGACCTGCTCGATCTCGTCGACGACGATCGTGACCAGGTTCTCGTCCACGGAGACGAACCCGCCGTCGACCTGTGCCTCCACCGCGACGCCCTCGTCCGTGCGGACGGTGACCTTGCCCGGACGCAGCACCGCGAGCAGCGGCTGGTGGTCCGCCAGGATGCCGATCTCGCCCTCCACCGACGGCGCGACGACCGTCCTGGCCCTGCCGGACCAGACCTTGCGGTCCGTGGCCACGAGGTCCACGTTCAGCTCAACCACTCAGGGCCTCCCTCTCGATAGTACGGGCGGAGCGCCGCCGGGCCGGGACTCGACCCGGCGGCGCCCCGTACGGGGGACGGTGCCTCAGGCGCCGTACTCCTTCTGGATCTTCGCCCAGTTGCGCTCGAGGTCCTCGAGGCCACCGATGTTGTAGAACGCCTGCTCGGCGACGTGGTCGAACTCGCCGGCCGCGATCTTCTTGAACGCCTCGATGGTCTCCGCGAGCGGCACCGTCGAGCCCTCCACGCCCGTGAACTTCTTGGCCATGTAGGTGTTCTGCGAGAGGAACTGCTGGATCCGGCGCGCACGCGCGACCAGCGTCTTGTCCTCCTCGGAGAGCTCGTCCACACCGAGGATCGCGATGATGTCCTGCAGCTCCTTGTTGCGCTGCAGGATCGACTTCACCTCGGTGGCCACGTCGTAGTGCTCCTGACCGACGTAACGCGGGTCGAGGATACGTGAGGTCGAGGTCAGCGGGTCGATCGCCGGGTACAGACCCTTCGACGCGATCTCACGGGAGAGCTCCGTCGTCGCGTCCAGGTGGGCGAACGTGGTGGCCGGCGCCGGGTCCGTGTAGTCGTCCGCGGGCACGTAGATGGCCTGCAGCGACGTGATGGAGTGACCGCGTGTGGAGGTGATGCGCTCCTGGAGCAGGCCCATCTCGTCGGCGAGGTTCGGCTGGTAGCCCACGGCGGACGGCATGCGGCCGAGCAGCGTGGAGACCTCGGAACCCGCCTGCGTGAAGCGGAAGATGTTGTCGATGAACAGCAGCACGTCCTGCTTGCGCACGTCGCGGAAGTACTCCGCCATGGTCAGCGCGGACAGGGCGACGCGCAGGCGCGTGCCCGGCGGCTCGTCCATCTGCCCGAACACGAGAGCCGTCTTGTCGAAGACGCCGGCCTCCTCCATCTCCGCGATGAGGTCGTTGCCCTCACGGGTGCGCTCGCCGACGCCGGCGAACACGGAGACACCGCCGTGGTCCTGCGCCACGCGCTGGATCATCTCCTGGATGAGGACCGTCTTGCCGACGCCCGCGCCGCCGAAGAGACCGATCTTCCCACCCTGGACGTACGGGGTGAGGAGGTCGATCGACTTGATGCCCGTCTCGAACATCTGCGTCTTGGACTCGAGCTGGTCGAAGGCCGGAGCGGTGCGGTGGATCGGCCAGCGCTCGGTCACCTCGAACTTCTCGCCCTCGGCGAGGTTGAGCACCTCGCCGGTGACGTTGAAGACCTTGCCCTTGGTGATGTCACCGACGGGCACGCTGATCGGCGCGCCGGTGTCGGTCACGGCCGCGCCGCGCACGAGACCGTCGGTCGGCTTCAGCGCGATGGCGCGCACGAGCGAGTCACCGAGGTGCTGGGCGACCTCGAGCGTGAGCGTGAGGGAGTTCTCGCCCAGGTCGATCTCGGTGGTGAGCGCGTTGTAGATGTCGGGGATCGCGTCCTCGGGGAACTCGATGTCCACGACAGGGCCGGTCACACGGGCGACCCGGCCGGTGCCGGCGCCGCTGGTGTGATCGACCGTGGCTTCCACGGTGGTGGCGGTCATTGCTTGCCTCGCTTCGGTGGGCCGGAGGGTCCTCCGGCGGGGGTCAGGTTCAGGCGGATGCCAGGGCGTCGGCACCCGAGACGATCTCGCTGATCTCCTGGGTGATGTCGGCCTGCCGCGCCTGGTTCGCCAGGCGCGTGTACATGCGGATGAGGTCTTCCGCGTTCTCGGTCGCCGTGTGCATGGCACGCTGACGCGCCGCCAGCTCGGACGCCGCGGCGTCGAGCAGGACCGCGAAGATCCGGGACCGCACGTACCGGGGCAGCAGGGCGTCGAGCACTGCCTCCGGCGACGGCTCGAAGTCGTACAGCGGCATGGCCTCGCCCTCACCGGGGACGCTGACGCCCTCGACGATCTCGAGCGGCAGCATCCGCACGACGCGCGGGCGCTGCGTCACCATGTTCACGAACTGCGTGGACACCACGTGCAGCTCGTCGACGCCTCCCTCCTCGGCGGGCGCCAGGAAGGCGCCCAGGAGGGCGTCGGCGATCTCGTCCGAGACCTCCGACGTCGGGGCGTCCGAACCGTACGACCACTCGCCCGCGAGGTCGCGACCACGGAACGAGTAGTAGGCGATGGCGCGGCGGCCGGCCGCGTACAGCTCGACCTCCTTGCCCTCGGCCTGGAGCTGATCGATCAGGCGCTCGGTCTCACGGATGATCGACGCCGAGTACGACCCCGCCATACCGCGGTCCGACGACACCACGAACACCGCGGCGCGGCCCGTGGGCTGCTTCCGCTCGGTCGTCAGCGGGTGGTCGATGCTCGCGTGCGCCGCCACGGCCGACACGGCACGCGTGACGGCGGTGGCGTAGGGAGCCGCCGCGGCGGTGCGCGCACGGGCCTTGCCGATGCGCGACGCCGCGATGAGCTCCTGAGCGCGGAACATCTTCTTCAGGGACTGTGTCGACTTGATCCGCGCCTTGTAGATGCGCTGGGAGCCTCCGGCCATGTCTCAGGCCTTCTTCGAGACGACGATCTGCTCCTGCTCGACGTCGACGGGCTCGCCGTCGCCGCCACCGACCAGGGCAGCGCCGTCGCTCTTGACGAAGCCGTTGCGGAACTCCTCGACACCCGACTGCAGGGCAGCCTCGGTCTCGTCGGTCCACTTGCCCGTCTCGGCGATCTTCTGCAGGACGTCGGACTTGCGGCGCAGGTGGTCCAGCATCTCCGCCTCGAAGCGCTTGATGTCCTCGATCGGGACGTCGTCCAGCTTGCCCTTGGTACCGGCCCACACGGAAGCGACCTGGTCCTCGACCGGGTACGGCGAGTACTGGGGCTGCTTGAGCAGCTCCATGAGCGCCGCACCGCGCCGCAGCTGGCCGCGGGACGCCGCGTCGAGGTCGGACGCGAACATCGCGAACGCCTCGAGCGAGCGGTACTGCGCCAGCTCCAGCTTCAGGGTTCCGGAGACCTTCTTCATCGCCTTGACCTGGGCGTCACCGCCGACTCGGGAGACCGAGATACCGACGTCGACCGCCGGGCGCTGGTCGGCGTTGAAGAGGTCGGACTGGAGGAAGATCTGCCCGTCCGTGATGGAGATGACGTTGGTCGGGATGTACGCCGAGACGTCGTTCGCCTTGGTCTCGATGATCGGCAGGCCGGTCATCGAGCCCGCGCCCAGGTCGTCGCTGAGCTTGGCACAACGCTCCAGCAGGCGGGAGTGGAGGTAGAAGACGTCACCGGGGTACGCCTCGCGGCCCGGCGGGCGGCGAAGAAGCAGCGACACGGCGCGGTAGGCCTCGGCCTGCTTCGACAGGTCGTCGAAGATGACCAGCACGTGCTTGCCCGAGTACATCCAGTGCTGGCCGATGGCCGAGCCGGTGTACGGGGCGAGGTACTTGAAGCCCGCCGGGTCCGAGGCCGGAGCCGCGACGATCGTCGTGTACTCCAGCGCGCCGGCCTCCTCGAGCGCGCCCCGCACGGAGGCGATGGTGGAGCCCTTCTGACCGACGGCGACGTAGATGCAGCGCACCTGCTTCTCCGGGTCGCCCGACTCCCAGTTCGCCTTCTGGTTGATGATCGTGTCGACCGCGATCGCCGTCTTGCCGGTCTGGCGGTCGCCGATGATCAACTGGCGCTGGCCGCGGCCGATCGGGATCATCGAGTCGATCGCCTTGATGCCGGTCTGCAGCGGCTCGTGCACGGACTTGCGCTGCATGACGCCGGGCGCCTGCAGCTCCAGGGCACGGCGTCCGTCCGTCGCGATCTCGCCGAGACCGTCGATCGGCTTGCCCAGCGGGTCCACGACGCGGCCGAGGTAGCCCTCACCCACCGGGACCGAGAGGACCTCACCCGTGCGGCGGACCTCCTGACCCTCCTCGATGCCGGTGAACTCACCCAGGATGACCACACCGATCTCGCGGACGTCCAGGTTCAGCGCGAGGCCGAGCGTGCCGTCCTCGAAACGCAGCAGCTCGTTGGCCATCGCGCCGGGCAGACCCTCGACACGGGCGATGCCGTCAGCGGCGAAGACGACGCGGCCCACCTCCTCGGCCGCCGCGGCGTCGGGCTCGTAGGACTTCACGAAGCTGTCCAGCGCGGCACGGATCTCGTCCGGCCGGATCGTCAGCTCAGCCATTGCTCTTCTCCTGTCGTGCCGCGGTCGGGCGCGGCGGAAGGGTTGTACTCACGTGATTCACCTCAGCCGGCCAGGCGACGCTGCGCGTCGGCAAGGCGCGACAGGACGGTGGAGTCGACGACGTCGGCGCCGACCTGGATGCGCAGGCCACCGACGACCGCGGGGTCGACGGTGACGTTCAGCTGCACGGGACGCCCGTAGGACCGCTCGAGGATCGCGCCGAGGCGCTCCTGCTGGGCCTTGGTCAGCACGGTCGCCGAGGTCACCATGGCGACGAGGCGCCGGCGGCGCTCCGCCGCGACCTCGCCGTACCAGGTGAGCGCCGCGACGAAGCGGCGACCGCGCGGGTGTGTCGTCGCCCGCTGCGCGAGCTCCTGCGTCACCGGGTCGACCTTGCCGCCGAGCAGCGCGTCGACCAGAGCGCGCCGGCGCGCGACGTCGGTGCTGGTGTCCGACAGGGCCTGTCGTGCCGCCCGCTGCCCGACGAGCACCCGGGTCACCCGGAACAGCTCGTCCTCGACGGTCTCCAGCACGCCGCGCGACTCGGCCGCGGCGAGCGTCGCGTCCACCGCGAGCCGTTCGATGCCGTCCACCAGGTCCTTCTCGCTGGACCAGCGAGACCGCACCATGCCGGAGAGCAGGTCGGTCACGCGTCCGTCGAAACGACCCAGGAGCGCGGCCACCAGGCCGGCCTTGTCCTCGCCGGCGCGGGACGGGTCGGAGAGCGAGCGGCGCAGCGCGCCCGACTCGTCCAGCGCCTCGACGACGGCGAACAACTGCTCGCCGAGCGTGAGGGCGTCCGCACCCGCGGCCCGCAGGACCGGCTCGAACCGCTCCTGCGCCGCCGCCAGCGATGCTCCGCTCGTTCCCCGCATCACGCCTCCTTGGAGCTTCCGGCAGGCACCGCGGCCTCGGTCGCCTCGAGCTCGTCGAGGAACCGGTCCACGACGCGCGACTGGCGTGCGGAGTCCTCGAGCGACTCGCCGACGATCTTGGACGCGAGGTCCGTCGCCAGCGCGCCGACCTCGGACCGCAGCGACACCGCCGCCGCCTGGCGCTCCGCCTCGATCTGACGGTGGGCGGTCTCGGTGATCCGGGCCGCCTCGTCGTTCGCCTTGGCCTTGAGGTCCTTGATGATCGCGGACCCCTCGGCGCGGGACTCCTCCCGCACCTGCGCGGCCTCCGCGCGGGCCTCGGCGAGCAGGCGCTCCTGCTCCTCGAGTGCCTTGTCGGCCTGGGCCTGCGCCTCCTCGGCCTTCTTGATCCCGCCCTCGATCTGTGCGGCGCGCTCGTCGAGCACCTTGTTCATCGGGGGCAGCACGTACCTGTAGAACGCGACCGCGATGATGACCAGCACCACCGCCGACCACAGGAGGTCATAGCCGGCGGGCAGGAACAGGTCGATACCTTCCGGTTCTTCCGTCGCCGCCAGGATGTTGGCGGCGCTCGCGCGCGCCGCCATCACGCGGCCGGGAAGAGGAAGCCGGCGACGAGCCCGAGCAGGGCGAGCACCTCGACGAACGCGACACCGAGGAACATGGTGGCGCGAAGCTGGCCGGCGACCTCGGGCTGGCGAGCCATGCCCTCGATCGTCTTGCCGATGAGGATACCGAGACCGATACCCGGGCCGGTGGCGGCGAGGCCGTAGCCGACCGCGTTCAGGTTACCGGTGACCTCGGCGAGAGTGGTGACGTCCACTTGCGTCTTCCTTCCGTTGGGCGCCGCGACCGATCGGTCCGACGTCGCGTGGTTGCGTACGGACGCACTGTGCGCCCATCGCCATGGGTTCAGTTGAAGAGTTCAGGTGTCGTTCGACGAACGGCTCGGGCCGGGACGGCCCGTCAGTGCTCCTCTTCGAGCGACATGTTGATGTAGACCGCGGCCAGCAGGGCGAAGATGTACGCCTGCAGGAAGCCGACCAGGACCTCGAACAGCGTCACGAAGATGCCGGCCGGGAGCGTCAGCGCACCGAAGACCATGAGCCCGGTACCCGCGGAGTCGATCAGGAAGAACTGCGTCGCCGCGAAGCAGAGCACCAGCATGATGTGACCGGCGACCATGTTGGCCACGAGCCGGACCATCAGGGAGCCCGGACGGATCACCAGGATCTGCAGCAGCTCGATCGGCGTCAGGATGAAGTAGATCGGCCACGGCACCCCGGGCGGGAAGAGGTTCGCCTTGAGGTAGCCGCCCAGGCCGTGCTTCTGGATGCCGGCGTACCAGTACGTCACGAACACCCAGAGCGCCAGGAGCAGCGGCACACCGATCCGCGAGGTGGCGGCGAGATTCAGGCCGGGGATGACGCCGGTGAGGTTGAAGGCGAGGATCGTGAAGAAGATCGTGGTCAGCATGGGCACGTAGCGCTTCGCGCGCTCCTTGCCCATGATCTCCTCGACGATCTGCACCCGCACGAAGTCGAGCAGGAACTCGACGGCCGCCTGGAAGCGGCCGGGGACGATCTTCGCGCGGCGAGCGGCGACGACGAACACCGTCAGCAGCACGATCGTCGCGACGATACGGATGATCCAGATCCGGTCGATCTGGAAGATGGTGTCGCCGAACGCGATGGCGGACGGGAAGAAGTCCGACAACGACGGCGTGTGGAAGCCGCCCGCGTCCTCGTGGCCTTCTGCGGCGGCAAGGATCATGGACGTCGCTAACGTGGACAGGAGGACTCCCAGGTGGTCAGAGGCCCGGCGCGCATTCACCGACTGGCGGAACGGGCGCACCATCGGGCCTGGCCGTCATGGATTCGCGAGTAGCCTAACCTATGTTTGCCGCCTTCAGAGCCTTCGAAGGCAGTCGGCAGGCCCCTTGTGACGAATTGCGCAATGAGATGTCACGTCGCCTCACGCATCGGTGTAGGGCACCCGGCCCCCGCGCACCGCGCGGTAGTCCAGGAGCGCGGAGCCGACCGCGCCGATGAGGAGCACCACGAACAGCACGACGCGGTCGTAGAAGTCCTGCCCTCGCAGCAGGACGAGCACCACCACCAGCACCACCATCTTGCCGAGCCAGCTGCCCATCACGACGGCGCCCATCGTCGCCGGCGGCTTGCCGATGGTCTGCGCCATCGACCACACGGTCACGCCCGAGAAGAACGCCGCCAGGGCGGCGCCCAGGAGCGCGCCCCACACCCCGGCCGCCCCGGCCACGAGGAAGCCGATCGCCGAGCCGGCCACGGCGAGACCCGCCACCAGCAGGCCGCCGTCGCGCAGGGCCGTGCGCAGTACCGCGCGCTCGGACTGGTGGGTGTCAGGCATCTCAGACATTGCTCTCCTCGTTCTTCGCGGTGCGCCCGGTGGCCACCGCCTGCGACGTGTCGGCCTGCCGGGCCGAGGCCGCCGATACCCGCGGCATCGGTCCGGAGCCCGGCTCCGCCGATCGATCCTGCGCCGCGCGTTGCAGCGCCGCGTCGTCGTCCAGGAAACGGCCGCGATGCCGTAGCGGACCCATCGTCACGACGAGCGCCAGCAGGACCGCCGCCGCCGTGCAGGACATCACGATCCGCCAGTCCCACTGCACGAGCGCGGCGGCGCTGAACGCGAACACCGCCGTCCACACGTACAGGATGAGCACGGCGCGGCGGTGCGAGTGGCCGAGCGCGAGCATCCGGTGGTGCAGGTGCAGGCGGTCGGGCGCCATCGGCGACTTGCCGGCGGCGAGCCGGCGCACCACGGCCATCGCCATGTCGGTCAGCGGCAGCATGATCACCGCGACGGGCAGCAGCAGCGGGAACAGCGCGGGAATCGCGGCGGCGCCCGTCATGACGTCGGGCTTGACGTTGCCGGTCACCGTGATCGCGGCACCGGCCATCACCAGGCCGAGCACCATCGAGCCGGAGTCGCCCATGAAGATCCGGGACGGGAAGAAGTTGTGCGGCAGGAACCCGACGCAGACACCCACCAGCACGGCCATCATGAGGGCGGCGAGCGACGCGTAGTTGTCCGGAGTGTCCTCGGCGGTGAGCCGGTAGGTGTACAGGAAGAAGGCCGACCCGCCGATGGCGATGATCCCCGCGGCCAGCCCGTCCAGGCCGTCCACGAAGTTCACCGCGTTCATCGCGATCACGACCACGAGCACCGTGGCGATCAGCGACAGGCGCGACGACGGGATCGTCAGGCTGCCCGGCGTGGGGAGGGTGACCAGCTGCACCTCGTTCAGCGCCATGAAACCCGCGGCGAGGACCTGGCCGGCGAGCTTGGTCACCCAGTCCAGGTCCCAGACGTCGTCGGCCCAGCCGAGCAGGCAGACGATGAGGGCACCGCCCACGATGCCGAGGACCTGGCGGTCGGCGAACACGCCCTCGAGGAACGGCATCCGCGAGGCCAGCAGCACCGCCACGACGATCCCGAGCATGATCGCCAGGCCCCCGGCCCGCGGCGTCGGCACCGAGTGCACGTCACGCGCGCGGACGGCCGAGATGGCCGAGGTCCGGAGCGCCACCCAACGCGCGGCAGGCGTGGTCAGGAACGTGACCGCGGCGGCCACGAGCATCAGCAGCAGGTACACCCTCACGCGTCTTCCTCCAGGCCCAGCACGGGCGCGACCTCGCGCAACGCCTCCGGCCCGACGGCCCCGGACCGCACCACGCGGAGCCGCTCGCCCGTGGCGTCGACGATGGTCGAGGCCGTCCCGCCGGGTGCCGCCCCGCCGTCCAGATAGACCGACACCGAGTCGCCGAGCTGCTCGACCGCCTCGTGGACGTCGATCGCCGCGGGCCTGCCGGACAGGTTCGCACTCGACACCGCGAGCGGTCCCGTGCGGCGCAGCAGCGCGAGCGCCACCGGGTGGTCCGGCATGCGCAGCGCCACCGTGCCGTGCGTCTCCCCCAGATCCCACTGCAGGGACGGCTGGGAGCGCAGGATGATCGTGAAACCGCCGGGCCAGAACGCCTCGGCGAGGTCGCGCGCTTCCTCGGGCACCTCGGTGGCGAGCCCGTCGAGCGTGGCGACGTCGCCGATCAGCACCGGCGGTGGCATCTGGCGGCCGCGGCCCTTGGCCGCGAGGAGGGCGGAGACGGCGGTGGCGTCGAAGGCGTCGGCCGCGATGCCGTAGACGGTGTCGGTGGGCAGCACCACGAGGCTGCCGCGCGAGATCGCGTTGACCGCCTCGTCGATCGCCGGGCCCCAGGTCTGCGGGTCCGTGGCGTCGAGCGCGGGACGTACAGGTACGGTCACGGGTCTCAGTCTTTCACGACCCGGAGGCGGATTCGTCCCGAGAGGTCCGGCGGGCCACGACCATGCGGGGGCGGCCGGTGAGATCCTCGGCGGTGACCGCGGGTTCGAACGCGCCGGTCCGGTCCACCATCGCGCGCGCCGCCGCGGCCTGCACCTCGGCGTGCTCCATGACGAACAACCCGCCGGGTCGCAGCAGGCGCGCGGCGGCGGCCACGATCCCCCGCGGCACCTCGAGACCGTCGGCGCCGAGCCCGTACAGCGCGACGGCCGGGTCGTGCTCGGCCACCTCGGCATCGCGCGGCACGGCGCCGGGTGGCACGTACGGCGGATTGGAGACGACGACGTCGACCCCGCCGTCCAGCTCACCGAGCGCGGTGCGCGCGTCGCCGCGGACGAGGCGCACGAGCTCCGCCGATCCGTGGGCGGCACCGACGGCGCCGATGTTGCGGGCCGCCCACTCGTGGGCGGCGGCGTCGAGCTCCACCGCGTACACGCGGCTGCCGGGAACCTCCGTCGCGACGGCGAGCGCGATCGCCCCGGATCCCGTGCAGAGGTCGACGACGACGGGCCGCGAGCCGCGGGTGCCGGTGTCGGCATCCTCACCGGAGGTCTCCGGGCTTCTCGGGCCACGGGGTTCCGGCGCGCGGACGACGCCGAGGGCTTCGTCGATCGCCCGCTGGGCGACCCGCTCGGTCTCCGGCCGGGGAACGAAGACGCCGGGGCCGACCGCGAGCTCCAGGTGGCGGAAGGGGGCGACGCCGGTCAGGTGCTGGAGCGGCTCGCGGGCGGCCCGGCGGGCGACGACGTCCGCGAAGCGGGACCGGGCGTCGTAGCGCACCGGCGTACCGAGGATCACCCGGCGGCGCACCTCACCGGCGTCGACGCCGAGGACGTGGGCGAGGAGCAGCTCGGCGTCGACGCGCGGGGAGCCCACACCGGCGTCGGCCAGTGTCCGCGCACCCCACCGCACCAGGCCGTTGATGTCCCTGGGCACCTCGACCACGATCATCGGGCCGCGACGGCGGCGGTCCGGCGGGAGGTTCCTCGCGCCTCCCCGCCGGGAGCGCGAGGAACGTCATGGCGTGCCAGGAAACTCATGCCCCTCCGGCCTCCGCCAGGCGGGCGGACTCGTCCGCCTCGATCGCGGAACGGACCACCGGCTCCAGGTCGCCGTCCAGGACGTGGTCCAGGTTGTAGGCCTTGTAGCCCGTGCGGTGGTCCGCGATCCGGTTCTCCGGGAAGTTGTACGTCCGGATCCGCTCGGACCGGTCCACGGTGCGGATCTGGGACCTGCGCAGGTCCGCGGCCTCGGCGGCGGCGGCCTCCTGCTGTGCGGCGAGCAGCCGGGCCCGCAGCACGCGCATCGCCGCCTCGCGGTTCTGCAGCTGCGACTTCTCGTTCTGCATGGAGACGACGATGCCGGTGGGTACGTGGGTGATGCGGACGGCCGAGTCCGTCGTGTTGACCGACTGACCGCCGGGGCCGGAGGACCGGTACACGTCGATGCGCAGGTCGTTCTGGTCGATCTCGATCTCGCCCGGGTCGTCCACCTCGGGGAAGACCAGGACGCCCGCGGCGGACGTGTGGATGCGCCCCTGCGACTCCGTGACCGGCACGCGCTGCACCCGGTGCACCCCGCCCTCGTACTTGAGGTTGGCCCAGACGCCGTCGGCCGGGTTCTCGAGGCCCTTCGCCTTGACCGCCACCTGCACGTCCTTGTAGCCGCCGAGCTCGGTGCGGTTCTCGTCGAGCACCTGGGTGGACCATCCACGGCGCTCGGCGAAGCGGAGGTACATGCGCAACAGGTCACCGGCGAACAGCGCGGACTCGTCGCCGCCCTCGCCGGCCTTGATCTCGAGGATGACGTCGCGGCCGTCGTCGGGGTCACGCGGGATCAGGACGCGGCGCAGGCGTTCGGCGGCGTCCGTCTCGGCCGCCCGGAGTCCGGGGAGCGCCTCGGCGTACTCGGTGTCACCGCCGTCCTCGAGCGCGGCGAGCTCCTCGGCCGTCTCGCGATCCTCCCGCGCCCGCTGGAAGGCTCGATGCGCCGACACCACCTGGTTGAGCTCGGCGTACCGCCGTCCCAGGATCCGCGCGCGCCCCTGGTCGGCGTGCACGCCGGGATCGGCGAGCGCCCGCTCGATCTCGGCATGCTCCTCGAGCAGTGGCCCGACGGCGGAGAACTGCTCGGTCATCGTGTGGCTCCTCGGCCTTGTCGCTTCGCGTCGTCAGAACGAGCAGCAGCGCCGGCGGTCCCGCGGTCCGACTGCCCCTGGAGAGGTTGTCGGTGCGGGTCCGCCGGCGCTGCGAGGGTGCTACTTGGCGGTCTTCTTGCCGTAGCGCGCCTGGAACCGGGCCACGCGGCCACCGGTGTCGAGGATCTTCTGCTTGCCCGTGTAGAACGGGTGGCAGGCGCTGCACACGTCGGCGTTGATCTTGCCGGACGTCTCGGTGCTCCGGGTCACGAACGTGTTCCCGCAGGTGCACGTCACCTCGGTAACGACGTACTCGGGGTGGATACCAGACTTCATGGATGCTCCTTGATCAGAGGCTGCCGGGTCGCCCCGCTGTCTGCGGGCCGTGAAGCGGCAGGCCGAGGATCTATTCTGCCAGACGGTGACTAGACGGTCTCACCGGGCTGCTCGTCGGTCAGCTTGCCCGGGGTCGTCTTCTGCACCTCCATGAGGAACTCGATGTTGGACCGGTGCTCCTTGAGCTTGCCCAGCAGCAGTTCGGTGGCCTGCTGCGTGTCGAGCGCGCCCATGACACGGCGCAGCTTGTAGACGATCGCGAGCTCTTCCTTCGACATGAGGATCTCCTCACGCCGGGTGCTCGACGCGTTGACGTCGATCGCCGGGAAGATTCGCTTCTCGGCCAGGGAACGCGAGAGCCGGAGCTCCATATTCCCGGTGCCCTTGAACTCCTCGAAGATGACCTCGTCCATCTTGGAGCCGGTCTCGACGAGGGCGGTGGCGAGGATCGTCAGCGAGCCGCCGTTCTCGATGTTGCGCGCGGCGCCGAAGAACTTCTTGGGCGGGTACAGCGCGGCGGCGTCCACGCCACCGGACAGGATGCGCCCGGAAGCGGGGGCCGCGAGGTTGTACGCGCGGCTCAGGCGGGTGATCCCGTCCAGCAGCACGACGACGTCCTGACCCAGCTCCACGAGGCGCTTCGCCCGCTCGATGGCGAGTTCCGCGACCAGCGTGTGGTCCGAGGCGTGGCGGTCGAACGTCGAGGAGATGACCTCACCCTGCACCGACCGGGAGAAGTCGGTGACCTCTTCCGGCCGCTCGTCCACGAGCACCACCATGAGGTGGACCTCGGGGTTGTTCTTGGTGATCGAGTTGGCGATCTGCTGCATCATCAGCGTCTTGCCGGCCTTGGGCGGCGCGACGATCAGACCGCGCTGGCCCTTGCCGATCGGGGCGACGATGTCGATCACGCGCGGCGTGAGCTTCGTGGCCTCGGGGTTCTCCAGGCGCAGGCGCTCCTGGGGGTACAGCGGCGTGAGGTTGCCGAACTCCGGGCGGTTCCTCGCCTCGTCCGGCGGCATGCCGTTGACCGTGTCGAGCTGGACGAGCGCGTTGAACTTGTTCCGCGCGTTCTTGCCCGACGGCGGCTCCTCGCCCTCGCGGGGCTGGCGCACGGCGCCCGTGATGGCGTCACCGCGGCGCAGGCCCGCCTTCTTCACCTGGTTCAGCGACACGTACACGTCGTTGGGGCCGGCCAGGTAGCCCGACGTCCGGACGAACGCGTAGTTGTCCAGGATGTCGAGGATGCCGGCCACGGGCAGCAGCACGTCGGTCTCGGTCACCTCGACGTTCTCCAGGTCCATGTCCGGACCCTGGCCGCGGCCGCGGCGCTTGCGGTCCCGTCCACGGTCCCGTCCCCGGCGGCGGCGCGAGCCGCGCTCGTCGTCCCGGTTGCCGTCGGCACGCGGGCCGTCGTTGCGGGGGCCGGCGTCGCGCTGGCGGGTGTCGCGCTGGCGGGTGTCGCCGCGGCCACCGCCGCTGTCCCGACCGCCGCTGTCCCGCGCGGGGGCGTTACCCCCGCGGTCCTGCTTGCCCTGGCGGCCCTGACCCTGGCGGGCACCGGCCTCGCCGTTCAGCTGGCTCTCCTCGGCGGGGGCGCCCTGATCACGAGCCGCGCGCCGCGAACGCGGCTGCGCGACGGCCTCGGCGAGCTCCGCGAGGCGTGCTGCGCGGTCGGCGCTGGACGGGCCGTCGGCGTCGGCGTTCGCGCTCGCCGTGGCGGGTGCGACGGCGGTCGTCACGGGGGCGTTCGCCGCAACCGCGACGGGAGCCGCGGGCTCGGCCGACTGCGGTGCGCTCGTCTTCTTCTGCGCCGGCCGACGACGCGACGCTGCGCCGCCGCCGGAGACGGGCTCACCAGTGGTGGTTCGGATGGCCTCGACGAGATCGCTCTTGCGCATCTTCGAGATGCCCTTGACGCCGAGCTCGGAGGCGAGCGCCTGAAGCTCTGCCAGGCGCATGGCACTCAAGGAGCCACTTGCCGGCTTGGCGTTATCGGTGGTGTCTGTCACGAAGGACCCTTCCCCCTCGGAACTGCGGCCTGCTCTTCTGGGAGGCCACATCGGCGGTGCGCCCAGCTGAGAAACGGGCGCTGAAAACCTCGCATCAGTGGTACGACGTCGGCTGACGGGGGCAGTTGTCGGCCTGAGATGCGGCGGCCGAACGAACTCGCGCACACGAACACAGTGTGGGCGGTGGTGGTTCGGCCTTGCTCACGGGTTCGCGGCGTGATGACTCACATGATGCCGCTTTCAATCCCGAAAGGCTCACTGCATCCTACCACCTCGTCAAGGCTTGGTATCCGGAAACTCAGGCCCTTTTTTCCCGAGTCGCCGGCACGGACGATAACGCATCCGGATGACCCGGAAGTCTCCTCGCCCGCGCGCCCGCGGTGTCGATCCCCGGCCGCAGCACGCGCCAGCCCGAGGCCTCGTCCACGACCGAGGAGAGCACGGCGTCCCGCCGCGCGGCGTCCCGGCCGGCCGCGAGGACCAGCACGGAGGGCCCCGCGCCGGAGATCGTCGCGGCGAGTCCTTCCGCGCGCAGTGCACGCAGGAGCTCGCTCGACGCGCCCAGCACCGCGCCCCGGTAGGACTGGTGCAGCCGGTCCTCGGTCGCCTCCGGAAGCAGCTCGGGCCGCCGCGCCAGCGCCTCCACGAGCAACGCGGCACGGCCCACGGTGAAGGCCGCGTCGGCGTGGCTGACGCTCGCGGGCAGCGCGGCCCGGGCTCGCGAGGTCTCCAGACGCGCCTCGGGCACGATGACGGTCGCCTCGATCGCCGGGTCCACCTCCAGGTCGACGGCGCGCGGCCCGTCGTCACCCGTCCAGGCCACGGTCGCGCCCCCGGCGATGGCCGGTGCGGCGTTGTCGGGGTGGCCCTCGAACTCCGTGGCGAGCCGTAGGACGGTCGCCGCGTCGATGGCGCGAGGGTCGGCCAGCAGGGCACGCGCCGCCACGATCCCGGCGACGACGGCCGCCGACGACGACCCCATGCCCCGTCCGTGCGGGATCACGTTGCGGCACGTCATATGGATCCCGGTGGGCGTGGCACCCGCGAGATCCAGCGTCCGGCGCAGGGCGCGCACCACGAGATGGTCCTCCCCGAGGGGCACCTCGCCCGCACCCTCGCCCTCGACGTCGACGATCACCTCGTCGGCCGCGACGAGGCGCACCTCGACCTCGTCGTGGACCGCGAGAGCGAGCCCCAGGGCGTCGTACCCCGGGCCGAGATTGGCGCTCGTCGCGGGCACCCGGACCACCACGTGGTCGGCACCGAGTTGCATCTGGTCTGCCTTCTGGATCATTCCGGTCCGTCGTTCCCGGGGGATGGTGCTCGCCGAGAGCTCAGAGCCCGATCGTCGTTTCCTCAGTCGAGCCCGAGCGCCGTGGCGATGCCGACGACGTCCGCGCCCACCTTGGTGGGCGTGACCTCGCCGCCGTCGGCCGTGCGCAGCGCCCAGCCCGGGTCCTTGAGTCCGTGCCCGGTCACGGTGATCACGACGCGCGCGCCGGCTGGCACCAGCCCGCGTTCGGCACGTGCCAGCACGCCCGCGACGCCCGCGGCGGAGGCGGGCTCCACGAAGACGCCGACCTCGGCGGACAGGATCCGGTGGGCGGCGAGGATCTCCTCGTCCGACACGGCCTCGATGACGCCGCCGGACGCGTCCCGCGCGTCGATCGCCTGCTGCCAGGAGGCAGGGTTGCCGATCCGGATGGCCGTGGCGACCGTCTCCGGCTGGTCCACCGGGTGGCCCTTGACGATCGGCGC
Source organism: Myceligenerans xiligouense (assembly GCF_003814695.1). Lineage (GTDB taxonomy): Bacteria > Actinomycetota > Actinomycetes > Actinomycetales > Cellulomonadaceae > Myceligenerans > Myceligenerans xiligouense. Next base: position 858,492 of record NZ_RKQZ01000001.1, on the reverse strand, counting down.
GGCGCCGGCGGCCTGGAAACCCCACATGGCCGGGGTGCGCGACGCCCCCACGGGCCCGGCCTCCGGGTCCGCGTACTCGGTGTAGCCCTTCCAGTAGGCCGTGATGTTCCCCGCGTTCCCCACCGGCAGGACGTGGATGTCGGGCGCGTCACCGAGCGCGTCGACCACCTCGAACGCCGCTGTCTTCTGCCCCTCGATCCGGTCCGGGTTCACCGAGTTCACGAGCTCGACCGGGTAGGCCTCGGCCAGCTTCCGCGCCGCGACCAGGCAGTCGTCGAAGTTCCCGTCCACCTGGAGCAGCTGGGCGCCGTGCGCGATGGCCTGGCTGAGCTTCCCCATCGCGATCTTGCCGTCCGGCACGAGCACCGCACAGGTCATCCCGGCACGCGTGGCGTACGCGGCGGCCGACGCGGACGTGTTGCCCGTGGAGGCGCACACGACGGCCTTCGCCCCCCGGGCGGCCGCGGCCGAGATCGCCGTGGTCATCCCCCGGTCCTTGAACGAGCCGGTCGGGTTCATGCCCTCGAACTTGACGTACACCTCGGCGCCCACCCGGTCACCGATCGCCGGAGCGGGGATGAGCGGCGTACCGCCCTCACCGAGCGTCACGACGTGGCTCGTGACGTGCTCGGGGAGGCGGTCGGCGTACTCCTGGATGACACCGCGCCACTGGTGGGCGGTGGGGGCAGCGACGGTCATCTTCATCCCTCGACTCGCAGGACCGACATGATCCGGCGGACGGACTCGAGCCCGTCCACCGCGGCGACCGTGGCCGCCAGGGAAGCCTCGCGCGCGGAGTGCGTCGTGAGGACGAGCGTGGCGCTGCCACTGGTGGCGGCCGTCTGGCTCACGGTCTCGATCGAGACGCCGTGGTCGCCGAGCACGCCGGCCACCTCGGCCAGGCCGCCCGGACGGTCGGCCACCTCGAGGCGGACCTGGTAACGGGTGACCGCGGCGTCCTGCGGCAGCACGGGCAGGGCGGCGTACGTGGACTCCTGCGGTCCCTTGCCGCCCAGCACGCGGTGCCGGCCCGCGGAGACGATGTCGCCCAGCACGGCCGACGACGTCGGGCGGCCACCCGCACCCTGCCCGTAGAACATGAGCGGGCCGGCCGCGTCGGCCTCGACGAACACCGCGTTGAACGCACCGCGGACGTTGGCCAGGGGGTGGTCCTTCGGGACGAGCGCGGGATGCACGCGCGCGGAGACGCCCTCGGACGTCCGCTCGGCGATCGCCAGCAGCTTCACGCAGTAGCCGGTGCGGTCGGCCCATTCCACGTCCTCCGCCGTGACGCCGGAGATGCCCTCGCACGCGACGTCCTTCATCCGGACCCGGGTGTGGAAGGCGAGGCTCGCGAGGATGGCGGCCTTGGCGGCGGCGTCGTACCCCTCGACATCGGCGGTCGGGTCCGCCTCGGCGTACCCGAGCTCCTGCGCCTGCTTCACGGCGACGTCGAGCTCCAGGCCGTGCGACGACATCTGGTCGAGCACGTAGTTGGTGGTGCCGTTGACGATGCCGAGCACGCGCGTGATGTCGTCACCGGCGAGGGACTCGCGCAGCGGCCGGACGATCGGGATCGCGCCGGCGACCGCGGCCTCTCCGTGGATGTCGACACCGGCGGCGTCGGCCGCCTCGTAGAGCGACGGACCGTCGTCGGCCAGGAGCGCCTTGTTCGCGGTGACGACCGCCGCCCCGCCGTCGATCGCCCGCAGGAGCAACGACCGCGCGGGCTCCAGCCCGCCCATCAGCTCCACGACGACGTCGGCCTGGTCGACCAGCGCCTCGGCGTCCTCCGTGAGCAGGTCGCGAGGGATCGCGATGTCACGCGGAGCGTCGACGTTGCGCACGGCGATGCCGGCGATCTCCAGCGGCGCCCCGACACGTGCCGAGAGGTCCTCCTGGTCGTACAGGAGCGTCTTCGCGACCTGGGTGCCGACGACTCCGCAACCGAGCAGGGCGACGCGCAACGGTCGGGGTTCGGTCATCGGTACTCGTGTCTCCTCAAGCGTCGTTCAGGCCGTGACAGGCCTTGTACTTCTTGCCCGAACCGCAGGGGCACTGCGCGTTGCGCGGCGTGCCCGGGAAGGTCCGTGTGTCCGTGGGACCCGACGACGCCTGCGCGGGCGCGCCGGCGGCGGCACGGCGGCCGCGGCGGGTTCCCGGTCCCTGGACGAAGGCGGAACCGCTGCCGTCGTCGCTGGGCGCACTGTACGTCAACGGCGTGCGACGCGGCCCTTCGAGTCCACGAGCCTGGAGCACGGGCATCGGCTGGGTCTCGGTCGGCTCCGGCTGCCCCGTGCCGAGACGGCCACCACGCGGTGCCACCTTCTCGTCGCGCCCCACCGGGGCCATCACGCCCGTCATGCCGCTCGCACCGGGAACTCCCGCCGCGTCGGCGGCGCCCGGCGCGGGCCCGGCCGTCCGGACGCCGTCGGCCACGGCTCCCGCGACCGCGCCCGCGGCGTCCGGCTGGCCGCCCTCGGCCTGCTGCACCGTCACCTCGAGGTTGAACAGGAATCCGACGGACTGCTCCCGGATCGCGTCCTTCATCGCCTCGAAGAGCTGGAAGCCCTCCCGCTGGTACTCCACCAGGGGGTCGCGCTGCGCCATGGCGCGCAGACCGATGCCCTCCTTGAGGTAGTCCATCTCGTACAGGTGCTCGCGCCAGTTGCGGTCGGTCACCGACAGCACGACCCGGCGCTCCAGCTCACGCATCGCGGCCGCGCCGAGTTCCTCCTCCCGGGCGGCGTACGCGACGCGCGCGTCCGAGAGGATCTCCTCGAGCAGCAGGTCACGGCTGACGCTGCCAGGTCCGCCGGCCTCGCTCACCACGTCGTCGACGGTGATCGACACCGGGTAGACGTTGCGCAGCGCCGTCCACAGCCCGTCGAGGTCCCAGTCCTCGGGCGCGCCCTCGGCCGTCGCGGCCGTCACGTACTCCGTGATGATGTCGCTGATGAAGTGCTGCACCTGCTCGTGCAGGTCCTCGCCGTCCAGCACCTTGCGCCGCTCCGCGTAGATGATGTCGCGCTGGCGGGACAGGACGTCGTCGTACTTGAGCACGTTCTTGCGGATCTCGAAGTTCCGCGACTCCACCTGCGCCTGCGCCGACTGGATGCCGCGCGTGACCATCTTGGACTCCAGCGGCATGTCGTCCGGGAAGCCGGCGCGGTGCATCATCGCCTCGGCCAGGCCGGAGTTGAACAACCGCATCAGGTCGTCCTGCATGGACAGGTAGAACCGGGACTCGCCCGGGTCGCCCTGGCGGCCGGAACGGCCGCGGAGCTGGTTGTCGATACGCCGGGACTCGTGACGTTCCGTACCCAGCACGTAGAGGCCGCCGAGCCGCGTCACCTCGTCGTGCTCGGCCGCCACGGCCTGCTGTGCCTGTTCCAGCGCCTGCGGCCACGCGGCCTCGTACTCGTCCGGCGTCTCGGCCGGGTCCAGGCCCTTCTCGGCGAGCGCCGCGACCGCGATGTGCTCGGCGTTGCCCCCGAGCATGATGTCGGTACCGCGGCCGGCCATGTTCGTGGCCACCGTGACCGCGCCCTTGCGGCCCGCCATCGCGATGATCGACGCCTCGCGCTCGTGCTCCTTCGCGTTCAGGACGCTGTGCGGCACGCCCGCCTTCTTCAGCAGGCCGGACAGCAGCTCCGACTTCTCGACGCTCGTGGTGCCGACCAGCACCGGCTGGCCGGCCGCGTGGCGCTCCACGATGTCGTCCACGACGGCGTTGAACTTGCCCTCCTCGTTCTTGTACACGAGATCGGGCTCGTCGATGCGCTGCGGCGGCTTGTTCGTGGGGATCGGGACGACGCCGATGCTGTAGGTGCCCTGGAACTCGGCGGCCTCGGTCTCGGCCGTACCGGTCATGCCCGCGAGCTTGTCGTAGCGGCGGAAGTAGTTCTGCAGCGTGATCGTGGCGAGCGTCTGGTTCTCGGCCTTGATCTCGACGCCTTCCTTGGCCTCGATCGCCTGGTGCATGCCCTCGTTGTACCGGCGGCCGGCGAGAATACGGCCGGTGTGCTCGTCGACGATCATGACCTCGCCGTTCATCACGACGTAGTCCTTGTCGCGCTTGAACAGCTCCTTGGCCTTGATCGCGTTGTTGAGGAAGCCGATCAGCGGGGTGTTCAGCGACTCGTAGAGGTTGTCGATGCCGAGGTAGTCCTCGATCTTCGCGATGCCCGGCTCCAGCACGCCGACCGTGCGCTTCTTCTCGTCCACCTCGTAGTCCTGGGAAGGCACGAGGCGGCGCACGACCTTGGCGAACTCGACGTACCAGCGGTTCGCGTCCCCGGAACCGGGGCCCGAGATGATCAGCGGCGTCCGCGCCTCGTCGATGAGGATGGAGTCCACCTCGTCGACGATCGCGAAGTGGTGGCCGCGCTGCACGAGGTCGCCGGGCGACCAGGCCATGTTGTCGCGCAGGAAGTCGAAGCCGAACTCGTTGTTGGTGCCGTAGGTGATGTCGGCGGCGTACTGCTCGCGGCGCTCGGCCGGCGTCTGGCCGGAGACGATGACGCCGGTCGTCATCCCGAGGAAGCGGAACACGCGGCCCATCAGCTCGCCCTGGTACTTGGCGAGGTAGTCGTTCGTGGTGACGACGTGGACGCCCTTGCCCTCCAGCGCGTTGAAGTACGCGGCGGTGGTGGCCACCAGCGTCTTGCCCTCACCGGTGCGCATCTCGGCGATGTTGCCGAGATCGAGCGCGGCGCCGCCCATGATCTGCACGTCGAAGTGACGCTGGCCGAGCGTGCGCCGCGCGGCCTCACGCACGGCCGCGAAGGCCTCGGCACGGATCTCTTCGCGCGCGGTCCCCGCGGCGAGCCGCTCCCTGAAGCGCTCGGTCTCCTCACGGAGCTCGGCGTCGCTCAGCTCCTCGAAGCTCGGTTCGAGCCGGTTCACCTGCTCCGCGATGGAGTGCAGCTTCTTGAGCGTCCGGCCCTCGCCGAAGCGAAGGACCTTCTCGAGAATCGAGGGCACGCGGGTTCTCCCGGATCGGTCGGTGTGATACTGCCCACCAGTGGGCAAGGCCCATCGTAGGCCGTAAGGCTGGATGTTCGACACAACGGTGTCAGGCGCGAATCGGTTACGCCGCCCGGTTCGCTCAGGGGAGAACGGCACGCGATCCTCGCGCCGACATCGGGCCGACCACGGCACGAAACCTTTCCCGCCTAAGATCGCCCCCATGGTGACCGCGGCAACGTTCCTGCTCGTCACGACGGCGCTGGGGCTGGGCGCACACCTGTTCCGCCTCCCGCCGCTGGTGGGCTTCCTCGTCGCCGGTTTCGTGCTGCACGGAGCAGGGTTCGCCGAACCCGTCTACCTGGAGACCGTCGCGGAGCTCGGGGTGACGCTGCTGCTGTTCGGCATCGGGCTGAAGCTGGACCTGCGCTCCCTGCTGCGCAAGGAGGTCTGGCTCACCACCTTCGCCCATCTGCTCGTCAGCGTCGCCATCGCCATCGGCTTCCTCGGCGCGCTCGGCGGTATCGGGCTGTCGCTCCTGGCGGACAAGGACCTGGGCACGCTCGCACTCATCGGCCTCGCGCTCTCGTTCTCCTCGACGGTCTTCGTCGTCAAGGTGCTCGACGGCCGGTCCGACCAGCGCGCCTTGTACGGGCGCATCGCCATCGGCGTGCTGATCATGCAGGATCTCATCGCCGTCGCCTTCGTGTCCGTCACCGCCGACGAGCCGCCGAGCCCGTGGGCCCTCGCCCTCGTGCTGCTCGTCCCGGGCGCGTGGCTGCTGCGCAAGGCCTGGTCGCGCATGGGTCACGGTGAGCTGCAGGCGCTGTTCGGGATCGCCGTCGCGCTGGGCCCCGGCTACGCGCTCTTCGATCTCGTCGGCCTCAAGGGTGACCTCGGGGCACTGGTGATGGGCGTCCTGCTCGCCGGGCACGCGAACAGCACCGAGCTGAGCCGCAACCTGTTCACCCTCAAGGAGCTCCTGCTCGTCGGTTTCTTCGTGTCCATCGGCTTCGCGGGCGAGCCCTCCGGCCCGACGATCGTCGTCGGGCTGCTCGTGCTGCTCATGCTCCCGCTGCAAGGGGTCGTCACGGCCCTCCTGCTGCGCCTCATGCACCTGCGCAAGCGCACGGCGATCCTGAGCGGCCTCGTGCTGACCAACTACTCGGAGTTCGGGCTCATCGTCGTGGCCGTCGGTGCGGAGGCCGGCCTCCTCGCCGAGGACTGGGTGGTCGTGCTCGCGGTCGCCGTCGCGATCAGCTTCGTGCTCGCCTCGGCCCTGAACACCCGCGGCAACGAGATCGCCATCACGCTCGCCAGGCGGTTCCCCTCCAAACCGAACGACTGGCTGCACCGTGAGGAGCGTCTCATCGACGTGTCCGACGCCGAGGCGCTCGTGCTGGGCATGGGCCGTATCGGCCGCGGGGCGTTCCGCCAGCTCGCCGAGGACTACGGGATGAACGTCGTCGGCGTCGAGCACGACCCCGAACGCGTCGCCGCTCTGCGGGCCGAGGGCTACGCCGTGGTCCAGGCGGACGCCACCGACATCGAGTTCTGGGGGCGCGTGCGCAGTGCCGGCAACGTCCGCCTGGCGGTCCTCGCGATGCCGTTCCACCAGGCCAACCTCATCGCTCTCGGCCAGCTGCGGGCCGGCGAGTTCGCCGGCACGGTCGCGGCGGTGGCCAGGTACGACGACGACGTCGCCGAGCTGGAGCGACACGGCGCCGACCTGGTGTTCCACCTCTACGGAACGGCCGGGCTGGCTCTGGCGGACCATGCGGCCGAGGCGGCTCTCGGCTACGACGCGGCCGAGGAACGACGTGACGCGCAGGTCGAGGCGCGCCGCGAGGCCGGCGGCGAGCCCGGGCGACGCGAGACCGGCTGAGGGCCGGACGAAGCGAAACCGGCGGCGAGCCGGACCACGTGGAAACCGGCGGCGAACCGGACGACACCTCGATCGGCAGGCGCGAGGCGCGCGAGTCTCGTTCCACCCTGTGGACAACCGGCGGGCGGACGCGAGGCCGGGCAGGCTGACCGCATGTCCCCGTCCAGCCCCGCGCCCGGCAGCCCGGCCGCCGCGGCCTCGCGTGCCGCACTCCGACCGCTCGTCGACCTCACCCGGCTGCTCCTGCCGGTCGCCTGCCCGTGCGGCGAGCCCGACGTGCGGTGGTGCGCGCGGTGCGGCGAGCGGTTCACGGGGCCACCGGTCCGGGTCGAGCACGGGGCGGGTCGTCTCGACCGTCTCGACGGCGTACCGCCGCTCCCTGTCTGGGCTCTGACGGAGTACACCGGGCCGGTCCGCGACGTCGTCGTGCACTGGAAGGACCGCGGGCGGGCGGACCTGGACCCTCTGCTCGCCGGGGCACTGCTCCGGGCCGCCCGCGGCCTTGCTCCGCTGCCGGTCGACCCGCTGCCGGTCGACCCGCTGCCGGTCGACCCACTGCCGGTCGCCCCGTCGCCGGCCGGCCCGTCTCCCGCCACGCTCTCTCGCTCCAGGCCATCTCACGCCGCCCCGCCGCGCCCCGTCTCGCCGTCCGCCGTGATCGCCGTCGTCCCCGTGCCGACGGCGGGGCCCGCCCGGCGGCGGCGGGGGCGCGATCCCGTCCGCGTGCTGGCCGCCGCCGTCACGCACGGGCTGTACGACGGCGGAAGTCCGGCCCGGCTCGCGCCCGTCCTGCGCCGTCGTGCCACCCGGGATCAGGTAGGGCTCGGCTCTCGGGCGCGAGGGCGAAACCTTTCCTCGGCGGTGCGGCCCGTCCGCCGACTGGATGGATGCGTCTGCATCGTGGTCGACGACGTCCTCACCTCCGGAGCCACTCTCGCTGCGAGCGAACACGCCCTCGAATCGGCCGGGGCGGACGTGCTCGGAGCAATTGTGCTGGCAGCGACTCCGCCGCCCCACGATGACCCCGGACGTGCGGCAACGTGCTGACGAGTGGTCAGTACATGTCGCGTTGTTTACCTGCCGTTGGGGGTGTCGCAAACTCCTGCTTCGGGGTTAGCCTGAGGTACCCCGAGGGGCCCTGGCCCTTCGACACCGCGACGGGGGGTGGTCCATCCCGGCACCGCGCAAGGTGCCCCATTTCACAGCGGAACCCGGGCGCGCAAGGCGCCCACGACCCGAAGCGGAGATAGCAACATGGAGATCGTCGTCGTCGGCAGGCACACGGTGGTGGCGGACAAGTTCCGTCAGCAGGTGGAGGACAAGCTCTCCAAGGTTGAGCTGCTCTCCCCCACGGCCAGGCGGGTGGACGTGGAGGTCACGCACGAGAACAACCCGCGGATGGCCGAGCAGCGCGAGCGCGTGGAGCTCACCGTCCGGGCGAAGGGGCCCGTGATCAGGGCGGAGGCCGCGGCTGACGACCGATTCGGCGCGCTCGACCTCGCGATCGACAAGCTCAACGAGCGGCTGCGCCGCGCACGCGACCGGCGCAAGCATCACCGGAACCACAGGCCGAACCCGAACACGACGACCCCCCGCCCGCTCGACGACGACATCCTCACGCCCCGCGACCGTCCGGAGACCGAGGTCACGGCGCCGGCCGCGCTCACCGAACCCGGCGACTCCGTGGAGACCACGATGGGCGACTCGCCCGTCGTCATCCGCCAGAAGCTGCACCACGCCGAGGCCATGACCCTCGACGACGCCGTCTACGAGATGGAGATGGTGGGCCACGACTTCTACCTCTTCATCGACAAGGAGACGGCGCGCCCGTCCGTGCTCTACAAGCGCAAGGGGTGGTCGTTCGGCGTGATCCAGCTCGACGAGGCCTGCACCGGATAGGGCCGCCCGGCGCCGCCCGCACGGCCGCGCGGGCGGGTCCAGCACCCGCCCGCGCGTCGCCCGGGCGCCCCCGCCGCGCGGATTCACCCGTGGCACGCGGGTGGACCTGGCACACTGGACACCATGAAATCCCGCGTGCTTGTCGTCGACGACGACACCGCCCTGGCAGAGATGATCGGCATCGTGCTTCGGGGCGAAGGGCTCGAACCGATCTTCTGCACGGACGGGGACGAGGCCGTGTCGATGGCTCGCATGCACCAGCCGGACCTGATCCTGCTGGACGTCATGCTGCCCGGCAAGGACGGCGTCCAGGTCTGCCGTGAGATCCGCGCCGAGTCCGGCGTCCCGATCATCATGCTCACCGCGAAGTCCGACACGGTCGACGTCGTGCTGGGCCTGGAGTCCGGGGCCGACGACTACATCTCGAAGCCGTTCAAGCCCAAGGAGCTCGTCGCGCGCGTCAAGGCGCGGCTGCGACGCACCGAGGACCCGGGGCCGGAGCGGCTCCAGGTGGGTGACATCGACATCGACGTCACCGGTCACACCGTCACCCGGGACGGCGAGAAGATCGCCCTCACACCGCTGGAGTTCGACCTGCTCGTCGAGCTCGCCCGCAAGCCGTGGCAGGTGTTCACCCGCGAGGTCCTCCTCGAGCGGGTGTGGGGCTACCGGCACAGCGCGGACACGCGCCTGGTGAACGTCCACGTCCAGCGCCTGCGTTCGAAGATCGAGCGCGATCCGGAGAACCCCGAGATCGTCCTGACGGTGCGGGGGGTCGGCTACAAGGCGGGTACCCCGCAATAATGCCCAGGGTCACGTCCTGGCCGCGCCGCGCAACCATCCGCGCCCGCATCACGGTGGTTCGCCTGGTGCGCCGGGCGGTGCACGCGTTCCGTGCCTCCCTCCGGCTCCGGATCATGTCGTCGGCGCTGGCCATCGGCGTCGTGGCGGTGGCCGTGCTCGGGCTGTACCTGTCGACGTCGGTCCGTGACGGCATGGTGGAGCGCCGGCTGGAGTCGATCGTCAACGAGAGCTCCGCCCTGACCGCCGACGCGAACCAGCAGTTCCGGAGCTCGGCGGTCGCGGACGAGCAGCAGGCGCAGCAGCTCATGAGCTCGGTGGCCGAGCGGATCATGAGCAGCGCGTCCAACGTCGAGGCGGTTTTCGTCGTGCACCCCCTCGACACCCAGCCGCAGGTCAGCGACGTGATCGTCCCCGTCAGCATGGGTATTCAGCAGAACGCCCTGCTCACCACGGACCTGCGTCGCGCCAACGCGGAGCTGCGGGAGCGCGGGGGGACCACCGGCGAACAGGTGATGCAGTTCACCGAGGTGCGGGACCCGGTGCAGGAGAACGCCGCACCGGGCGTCGTCGTCGGCACGTCGCTGCAGGTGCCGCGGTTCGGCACGTACGAGATCTACTACGTCTACTCCCTGCAGGCGGAACAGGAGACCCTGTCGTTCGTGCACCGGGTGCTCGGTATCGGGGCGGCCTTCGTGCTCCTGCTCATCGGTCTGATCACGGCCCTCGTGAGCCGTCAGACGGTGGCCCCGGTGACGCGGGCCGCCGCCGTGGCCGAACGCCTGTCGGACGGCCATCTGGACGAACGGCTCCCCGGCGTCACGGGCATCGACGAGATGGCGACGCTGTCCCGGTCGTTCAACGCGATGGCCGACAGCCTCCAGCAGCAGATCCAGCAGATGGAGGAGCTGTCCGCGGCGCAACGGCGATTCGTGTCGGACGTGTCGCACGAGCTGCGCACGCCGCTCACCACGATCCGCATGGCGGGCGACGTCATCCACTCCGCGCGGGACCAGCTCAGCGCGGACGCGAGCCGGTCCGCGGAGCTCCTGACCGATCAGATCGACCGGTTCGAGGGACTTCTCGCCGACCTGCTCGAGATCAGCCGCTTCGACGCCGGCGCCGCGGTGCTCGACGCCGAACAGCGTGACCTCGGCGACGTGGTCATGTCGGTGGTGCAGATGGCCCGGCCGCTCGCGGAGAACAAGAACGCCCCGCTGTCCGTGCGGCTCCCCGACGGCGACGCCGTGGCCGACATCGATCCGCGGCGCATCGAGCGCATCGTGCGCAATCTCGTGGTGAACGCGATCGAGCACTCCGAGGGGCGTCCGGTGGAGGTGACGGTCGCGCAGGACACCAGCGCGGTGGCCGTCGTCGTGCGCGACTTCGGGGTGGGGATGACCACACCGCAGGTCGAGCACGTCTTCGACCGCTTCTGGCGGGCCGACCCGGCTCGTGCCCGGACCACCGGAGGGAGCGGCCTCGGGCTCGCCATCGCACAGGAGGACGCCCGCCTGCACGCCGGCCGCCTCGAGGTCTGGGGCAGGCCGGGGCGGGGCGCGAGCTTCCGGCTCACCCTGCCGCGCCGGGCGGGTATCCGCCTCGACTCGTCGCCGATCCCGCTCGTGCCAGACTCGCACGAGCCCCAGGTGACCACCGATCAGATCCCGGTCGTGCATCCGCCCACGGGTCCGTCGCCGACCAGCATTCCCGACCTGGAGGTCCGCTGATGCGCCCCACGCACGTGGCCGCCGGGCTGGCCGCCATCCTCGCCCTCCTGGCGCCGGTGGCCGGCTGCGCGTCGGTGCCGTCGTCAGGCCCGGTCATGTCCCGCCAGGCCGACCAGAGTGACGAGGACGCGGTCGGCTTCATTCCCCCGGAGCCCGCGGACGACGCCGACCCCGCGAGGCTCGTGCGATCGTTCCTGCTCGCCGGCGGCTCCGGCTCCACGGCGACGACACAGTACGAGCAGTACGACACGGCCCGGCTGTACCTGACGAACGACGTGCAGGAGTCGTGGGCGCCGACGGAGAACGTGGTGGTCTACTCGGGTGCGCCCGACATCACGGTCGACGCCGAGGGCGCCGACGCCGCCGACGTCACGGTCTCGGTGGACGCCGTCTCCCGGGTCGACGCGCACGGGATGTACGCCGAGGCGTCAACCGTGGCTCCGTTCACCACGAGCTTCTCGCTGACCCGGGACGACGACGAGCAGTGGCGCATCGACGAGCTCGAGGACGGCATCCTCGTGCCGGAGCGCCAGTTCGCGAACCAGTTCAAGGCGACGCGGCTGTACTTCCCGACCCAGGACCTGCGGGAGTGGGTGCCCGACCAGCGCTGGTTCCCGCGCAGCGCCTGGCGGACGAGCGCGGTCGCGGAGGTGCTGACCGGCCCGCCCGCCTGGCTCCAGGACGCCGTCGACACGGTGGCGCCGGTAGGCACGCAACTGGCCGTCCCCACCGTGACCGACAACAGCGACGGCGCCGTCGAGGTACGGCTCGGCGGGGACATCGCCGACCTGGACGAAACCAAGCGCGGACTGCTCTTCGGACAGCTCGAGGTCACACTGTCCGACGGCGAGGTGCGGCCCGAGATCGCGCTGTACGCCGGGGACGCCCGGCTGAGCGACCCGATGACTGATAAACCGGACATCCCCTCCACCCGAGGGACCGCCATCGCCTTGTCCGGCGAGGAGCTCTACACGGTGTCCGACGACCGGCTGGCCGACTTCGAGCGTTCGGTCCACCTGGAGGAGCTCGACCCGACGGCGATCGCGCTCGGCCCGGGAGCATCGCCCGTCGTCGTGCGCGACGGCCGGACCCGGATCCTGCGGGTCGCGGACGTCGACAACGCCACCGGGCAGCAGGAACTCCTGGCGGGAACCAGGCTCGTCGAACCGTCCGTGGACCGCCACGGCTACGTCTGGTCGAGCGACGACCCGGGCCACGACGATTTCGACCCGTCGAAGGACGACGGGGAACTGCTCGTGGCCCACGAGTCGGGCACCCGGCACGACCGGAGCCCGGAATGGCTGAGCGGCCGGCAGGTGATCGGGGTCCGTGTCGCTCCGGACGGCGCGCGGGTCGCTGTGGTCAGCCGCCGAGCGGGCACGACCTCCGTGCACGTCGCCGCCGTCAGACGGGGCGAGAACGGGGAGCCCGAGCAGCTCACCACGCCGCTGGAGGTCGCGGCGTCCGTTCCCGGCGTGGTATCGGCCCAGTGGTCCGGCGAGACGTCGCTCCTCCTGCTCACGCGTGACGACGAGGGCACGACCGCGATGTACGAGACCGGCGTGGGCGGCCTGCCGGACGACAGCGGCAGCACCGAGACCGTCCAGGAACTGGCCGACGTGACGAACCTGGCCGCGGGCGTCACCGACGCCGGCGCACTGGCCCTCACCCGCGGCGGTGACCTGTACCAGGAGAACGCCACGGGCTGGGGCGACCCGATCGCCGAGGACATCGCCGCGGTCGCCTATCCAGGCTGAGCGGTCACCTGTCCGGCTGACGCCGACGTTCTCCGGCGGTCGGCGGGCACGGCGCGTCAGAGCCGGCCCGCGGCCTTCAATGCCAGGTAGCTGTCCGCGAGGCGGGGGGCCAGGTCGTCCGGCAGCGCCTCGACCACCTCCGCGCCGTAGCGCCGCAGCATGGTCGTGGCGGCCGTGCGCTCGAGGTCACCGCGCGCCGCCGCGGCGGCGTCGTACACCTCCGACGACGACTCGCGGCCCCTGGCCATCTCGGCGACCTCCTCGTCGGCCACCGACGCCACGACCACCTGGTGGTTGCGCGTGAGCTGGTCGACGACGGCGAGCAGTCCGTTCTCCACGGCCGCCGGGTCGAGCGTCGTGAGCAGCACGACGAGCGCGCGCTGGGACATCCGATCGCTCACCTGCCCCACGACGCCCGGCCAGTCGGTCTCCAGCAGCGCCGGCCCGACCACGCTCAGCGCCTCGGCCATGGCGGGCATGAGCCGCGGCCCGGCCGCGCCCTGCACCCGGGCCCGGACCGCACGGTCGTAGGCGACGAGCTCGACCCGGTCACCCGCCTTGCTCGCCAGCGCCGACAACAGCAGGGCCGCCTCGATGCTGGCGTCCACGCGCGGTGCGCCGATCTGGCTGCCCACCGCACCGACCCGGGCGGCCGACGTGCGGCCCGTGTCGAGCACGATCAGCACGCGACGATCACGCTCGGGGCGCCACGTGCGCACCACGACCTCGCTCCGCCGGGCGGTCGCGCGCCAGTCGATCGAGCGGACGTCGTCACCCACCACGTACTCGCGCAGCGAGTCGAACTCGGTGCCCTCCCCGCGGACCTGCACCGCGGCCCGCCCGTCGAGCTCGCGCAGGCGCGCCAGGCGGGAGGGCAGATGCTTGCGGCTGGCGAACTCCGGCAGCACCCGGAGCCTGCCGGGCACCGGCAGCGTGTGCTGCCGTCCGGCGATCCCGAGCGGACCGAGCGTGCGGACCGTGACGCCGCCGGCGAGCCGATCGCCCCGCCGCATCGGCCGCAGCGAGGTGGTCAGGCGGATCGCCTCCTGGTGGGGCAGGTCGACGGCGTGGCGACCCGGACCGCCCGGGACGGAGCCTTCCCCCGCACGGGCAGACGGTGGCCACGCGTCACGGACGACACCGCGCAGCCGGCGCCCCGACACGTTCCGGACCACCAGCTCCGACGCCGTCCGCTCGGCCAGCCGGACCGACTGCGGGACGAACCGCTGGACCTCGACCCGGCGCGCCGAGGCCGCCAGCGCGATGTCCGCCCAGCACACGAGGACCACGAGCAGCGTCCACGCGACCACGGTCCCGGCACTCGGCCAGAGCAGTGCCGGGATCACACCCGCCGCCATGAGCGCAGCGGCTCGCCAGGTCAGGGCCATCCGGCCCGCCTCAGCGGGGCACCGGCACGGAGGCCAGCACCGTGTCGAGCACGCCCTCGGCCGTCACGCCCTCGAGCTCCGCCTCCGCCCGCAGCTGGATGCGGTGTCGCAGCGTCGGATGGGCGAGCGCCTTGACGTCGTCGGGCGTCACGAACGAGCGGCCGGACAGCCAGGCCCAGGCTCGCGACGTCCGCAGCAGTGCCGTGGCCCCACGAGGCGAGACGCCGAGCGAGAGCGAGGGCGAGTACCGCGTGGCGCGGCACACGTCGACGGCGTAGCCGAGGACCTCGCGCGACACCTGCACCTTGCTCACCTCGGCGCGGGCGCGGGCGAGCACGTCGGCGTCCGCGACGGGTGTGAGCCCCGCGCCGCGCAGGTCGCGGGGGTCGAAACCGGCCGCGTGGCGGGCGAGGACCTCGACCTCCTCCTCGCGCTCGGGAAGCGGCAGGACCAGCTTGAGGAGGAACCGGTCGAGCTGCGCCTCCGGCAGCGGGTACGTGCCCTCGTACTCGACCGGGTTCTGCGTGGCGACGACGACGAACGGGTCCGGCAGCATGCGCGGCGTGCCGTCCACGGAGACCTGCCGCTCCTCCATCGCCTCCAGCAGCGACGCCTGGGTCTTGGGCGGCGTCCGGTTGATCTCGTCGGCGAGCATCAGGTTCGTGAACACCGGGCCCTCCCGGAAGGAG
Source organism: Myceligenerans xiligouense (assembly GCF_003814695.1). Classification (GTDB taxonomy): domain Bacteria; phylum Actinomycetota; class Actinomycetes; order Actinomycetales; family Cellulomonadaceae; genus Myceligenerans; species Myceligenerans xiligouense. The sequence continues at coordinate 843,375 of NZ_RKQZ01000001.1, read as the reverse complement.
AACTGCGCGGTGTTCGCGTCGTAGACGAGGGAGCCCGTCACGTCGCCGGGCATGAGGTCCGGGGTGAACTGCACGCGCTTGGTGTCCAGGGACAGCGCCGCCGCGAGCGAGCGCACCAGCAGCGTCTTCGCGACGCCGGGCACGCCCTCCAGGAGCACGTGCCCCTGGCAGAGCAGTGCGATGAGCAGGCTTGTCACCGCCGAGTCCTGGCCGACGACGGACTTGCCGACCTCGGTGCGCACGGCCGCCAGCGCGGACCGGAGACTCTGCGACGGCGCGAGCGACTGCGATGGGGCGTCGGGTGATGCGATGCCAGGCTGGGCGGCGTCCGGCTGGGCGGCGTCCGGCCGCGGGGCCGGATCCGGCCGGGTGTACACGGGTTCGGTCACGATCGGTGGACCTCGCTCTCCAGGTTGTCGAGACTCCGGGCAAGCTCGGTGAGCCGGCCGTCGTCGGTGGGCGGGGGCCCGTACAGCAGTTGTGCCACCTCTTCGGTGGAGCGATGGGTGGCGGCCGCCACCGCGTCGGTCACGGTCGTCGCGTCGGCCGACCGGGCGAGGCCCAGTCGCTGCGCCATGCGGTGCGCCGCGGAGGCCCGCAGCCCCGCCGCCGCGTGACCCCGCGCACGTACCGCACGGTACAGCCGTGCGCGGCCCCGCATCGTCTCGGCCGATCGCACCAGCACCGGCAGCGGCTCCGTCACGAGCGGGCCGAGTCGCCGGGCGCGCCAGATGGCGAGCATCAGGCCGGTGAGCAGGAGGACCCAGACCACGGCGCCGGCGCCCCGGGGCAGGACGCTTCCGGCGCTCGCCTCGGGAGCCCGCACGCCGTCGTCGTCGCCGTTGCCCTCGCCCGAACCGTCGGGCGGCCCCTCGAACATGGTCGCGTCGAAGAGATCGGGGACGAGCCAGGTCAGTTCGTCGTGCGCACCGAGCGTCCACAGCGCGAGCGCCGCGTTGCCGCGCTCGAGCACGGAGTCGTTGCGGATCAGGGACGGGTCGTGGATCACGTGCACCCACCGGCCGTCGACCTGTACCCGCACGTAGGCGAACCCGTCACCGCCGGCGGCGGGCCAGCAGCTGTCGCCGTTGCCCCGCACGACAGCCAGTCCGGCGTCGAGGCGGACCTCCTGGGCGGCGCGGGCCGCGGGCGCCGCGCACTGCGGACCACCCATGGCCGCCGGTCCCGCGTACCAGGCCTCGACCCGGCCGTCCGTGAAGGCCTCCAGGAGCTCGTAGTCCGGGGCGAGCAGCACGACGTCGGACTCCGTCGCGACGAGCGCCTCGATCTGTCCCGGCTCGAAGTAGGCGGGGTGCGGGGTGACGACCAGCGTCCGCCCTGCCGACGCGCCGTCGAACGCCTCCCGGACGGTGCGCACCTCGTCCACGGTCACCCCGTGTTCCCCGAGAACCTCCGCGACGGCGCGCCCGCCGTCGTCGTCCGGGTTGCCGGTCGAGTACGGGATGTCGGACCCCACCGGCCGGGTGAAGGCGAGGACGAAGACGAACAACCCGATCGCGCCCACGACGAGCGCGATCCATCCCACCGTCTTCCACGAGAAGCGGCGCCCCGCGGGGCGTCCGACGACGACCGGCGCGCCGGTCCCGGATCCGCCGTGCGGTCGCGGTCCCGCGGGCGGGGCCGCGGTGTGCGTGGTGCTCACGGCGCGTCCACCCCCCGCCCCGAGGTGTCGGGCCCGCTCGCGGCGGGCGGAGTCCCCGGGTCCCCGGCGGGGACAGCTCCGGCGGTGGCGCCGACGGAGGGGGTGGGCGACATCGGCGCGCCGGTTCCCGCGCCGGGGCCGGCGGGCTCCGTGCGTTCCACCCGTGCCGCGATGACGGCCTCGTCGAGCTCGCGCAGGGCGGTGTCGTCGCGTGCGGATGCGTCCTCGCCGCCGTACTCGACCTGGTCGAAGACGCCGGCGGCGAGGTGCAGCCGGGCCGCGAGGCCCGGCAGGCGCCCGCCGATGTCGTTCGCCGCCTCCTGGGCGGTACGGCCCGGGCGCGGGTCGATGACCGCGCGCTCCTCACAGGACCGGACCACGGCCCGGTACCGCTCCGCGACGGCCGTCGTCCAGTCGCCGGACCGCGCGGCGGCCTCCGCGGCGGCGCGCATCTGGGCGGCGGTGCGGACGTCGTCCTTCTCCACGACGGCGTCGGACCGCTTGCGCCCTCGCTCCCGGCGGACCGGGCCGGCCACGAACCATGCGATCGCGAGCACCACCAGGACGATGCCCACGATCGCGATCGCGAGCTGTGGCCCGGGCAGCCCGGTGACCGGGATGTCGTCCAGGCCGCGGAACCAGTCGACGACCGCGTCGACGAGACGCTGGAGCAGGCTCTCCCGCTCGGCGTACTCGGCTCGTTGCAGCTCGGTCCGGAGCCAGTCGTGCGCCTCCTCACGGCCGGGCTCGACCGGAGGCTCCATCCATGCCGTCATCGGTCCGCCGTGGCCGCCGCGAGCTGGACGTCGAGGCCCTCACGGCGCATCCGCGTGTCGATGTAGAGCAGGGCGACGACGGCGCCCATGAAGATCGTCTCCAGCAGGGCGACGACCAGGGTCGTGAGCGCGATGCCGATCTGCACGACGATCGGGCTCGCCATCACCGACGCGAAACCGAATCCGTACGAGATGGGCGCGCTGATGATCTGCGCCAGGAAGGAGAGGATCAGGTACGTGAGCAGGTAGATCCCGAGCATGCGCCAGAAGACGCCCCGCGTCAGACGCCAGGCGCGCACCACGGTGCCCCAGAACCCCTGACGCTCGAGCACCATCGCCGGGGCCATGAGCAGAGTCCGGACGACGAACCAGAAACCGAAGACCAGCAGGCCCGCCAGGGCCAGGAAGATCCCGAACACCCCGAGGCCTGTGTCGAGCGCGAACATGCCCGCCACCACGGCGACCGCGACCAGGAACACGACGACCACGGCGAGCCCGCGCAGCAGGCCGAGTGCGACGAGGAACCACCAGCGCGGACCCACACGGCGCCAGGTCTCGGCCATGGTGACCTTCTTGTCCATGACCGACTCGCTGACGGAGAGGGCGACGCCTCCCACCGCGAGGGGTGCGGCGAGCGCCAGCGTGACCCCGGTGCCGAGCCCCACCCCGTACAGCCCGGGGATCAGGCCGCTCATCTGGCTCATGGCCGCGACATCGGCCGGGTCCGCGGACTCGGCCGCGATCGCGTCCTCGAGCTGGCCCCACAGGTCCGCGAAGATCGTGGTGAGCGGGAGGCTGAGCAGGGCGCCCACCGCGGCGGCGACCGCCAGCACGATCGTGGTGAACCCGAGGACCACGCCCGGGTTGTGCCGCACCGCCTGGAAGGCGCCGTCGTAGATCTCCCCGAGCGAGAGCGGGCGCAAGGGGATGATGCCCGGCTTCTCGGCGAGCGGCGGAAGCGGACCGGACGGCCCGCCGTACCCGGGTCCCGGCTGCTGCCCGTACTGCCCCTGCCCGTACTGCCCCTGCCCGTACTGCCCCTGGCCGTACTGGCCCTGCCCGTACTGGGGCGCCGACTGCGGCGACGCCGCTCCGGCCCCGGGCACGCCGGCGGCCTGCTGGCCCGGACCGTATCCCGGCGCGTACTGGCCGTAGCGCGGCGGCTCACCCCACCCGTTCTGGGGGGCGGGCGTGCCCGAACCGCCGTCAGGACTGGCTGGCGTCGTCACAGGCTTTTCTCCCAGGTGCTCGTGGCTTCCGGCACACCACGACGTGTCGTTCGGTGCTCCGTCGCCACCCTAGCGCGACACTCCGACACGGCGTGCACAAAGGCGTCCCGCGCGCGGGTCCCGGCCTGACCACCTGGGTCGGCGCCGTGTGCGCGCGGTGCCCGGGCACCGGGGCCCTGTGTCCGAGGACTCGGGCGCGCGGGACACGGCGTCAGTCGCGCAGGTCCGGAACCGCGTACGGGAGGCGGTGCAGCAGGCTGGCGTGCTGGTCGGCGCGCGACTGCCGCAGGCGCGCCGCGTCCTCCTCGCGCAGCCGCCGCTCCGCCAGCACGGCGTGCAGGAACGCCTCGGGATGCGTCCCGACGGGCGGGCCGGGCGCGACGTACGGCTCGATGCGGCCGGCCAGGTCGTCCGCGAGGCGGTGGCGGGACTGCGGCGCCAGCTTGTGTGCCCGCCCGAGGAACTGCCGGGCCGCGAGCGCCAGCCCGTCGGGCAGTCGGCGCATGTCGGTGGTGTCCGCCCAGGCGGCCAGTTCCAGCGGCATGACGACGGGGGCCGACGGCGTGTGCCCGCCCCGCACGCGGACCACGTACGTTCCGGCGGCGAGGTCACCCAGGCGCTTGCCGCGGCGGTTGATCAGCGAGGTGATCACGGCGAGGAAACCCAAGGTGAGCCAGAGCTCGAAGATGCCCACGAGGGCCCGGACGAAGGCGTGCCGGAAACGGATCGGGCCGCCGTCGTCCCGCACGACGCGGATTCCCGCGGCGAGCTTGCCGAGCGATCGCCCGCGCGTCAGCGTCTCGACCGCCGTCGGGACGCCCACCATGACCGCGATCGTGACCGCCAGGTTCGTGATCAGCAGCGCGTCGAATCCTGGCTCTCCGCGCAGCAGTTGTTCGGTCAGCCACGGGATCGCGAGCAGGAGCAGGGTGATCACCAGGGCGCCCAGCGTGATCAGGTCGAGCAGCACCGCGAGTGTGCGCGAGATGAACCCGGCCGGGCGCGCGTCGAGGAGCACTCCCTCGCCGATGACGATGCCGTCGTGCACGTGATCTCCTTGCCGGGGCCGTCCTGCACCAGGACAGAATCTAGGGGATGTCCCCGGTGTGCGGCAGACTATCGGCCGTGGACATCGATGCCTTCACCGCCGTGCACTCGAAGGAGTGGGAGCGCCTCTCGGAGCTCGCCCGACGCCGCCGCCTGGACGGCGCCGAGGCGGACGAGCTGGTGCGGCTCTACCAGGCGGTGGCGACGCATCTGTCCACGGTCCGGTCGGCGGCACCCGACCCGGCGGTGGTGTCTCGCCTGTCCGAGCTCCTGGTGCGTGCCCGCGCGAAGATCGCGGGATCGCACGAGCCCTCGTGGCGCGGCGTGGTGCGGTTCGCGGTGGTCACGGCGCCCGCGGCGCTGTACCGCATCCGCTGGTGGACGCATGCGATCACGGCGGGGGCTCTGCTGGTCGCCGTCATCGCCGGGGTGAACGTGGCCACCGACCCGGAGGCGTTGCGCGCCATGGGCACGCCGTCGGAACAGGAACGCTATGTCAACGAGGCGTTCGCGGCGTACTACGATCCCGGCGCGGAGTTCGCCGGCCTGGTGTGGCTCAACAACTTCAAGATCGCGTGGCAGTGCATCGGGGGTGGGATCACAGGGATCTACCCGCTGTTCGTGCTGTGGCAGAACTCGGTGGCCGTGGGTTCCATCGGAGGGATGATGGCCGCGCACGGCGAGCTCGACACGTTCCTGACCCTGATCACCCCGCACGGTCTGCTCGAGCTGACGGCGATCTTCGTCGCCGGGGCCGCGGGCCTGCGCCTCTTCTGGTCGTGGGTGGACCCCGGCCCGCTCAAGCGGTCGACGTCGCTGGCACGCGAGGGGCGCGCGCTCGTCACGGCCGCCGTCACGCTCATGGTGACGCTCGGTGTCTCCGGCCTGATCGAGGGCTTCGTGACCGGGTCGTCGATGTTCTGGTGGCTGAAGATCGTCATCGGGGCGATCGCGCTGGCGGCGTTCTGGGCGTACGTGTACGTCCTCGGCGGGCGTGCCGTGCGCGACGGCGAGACGGGTGACCTGTCCGCCGACGAGGCCGGCGCCTACGCGGTGACGGCGGGCTGACACCGCGTGTCCGACCCTCCGGCTACGGTGGCGTCGTGCCCTTCGCTCCGCCGCCCGCTTCCACCACCCGCCCCGACCTGACCGGCACGTTCGGCATGGCCGCGTCCACGCACTGGATCGCGACCGCGACCGCGCAGTCGGTCCTGGAGCGCGGCGGCAACGCGTTCGACGCCGCCTGCGCGGGCGCCTTCGTCCTGCACGTCGTCGAACCGCACCTGAACGGCCCCGCCGGCGACATGACGGCCGTCATCGCCTCCGCCGACGATCCCGGCCGACCCCGCGTGCTGGCCGGCCAGGGGCCCGCACCGGCCGCGGCGACCATCGACCGCTACCGCGCCGAGGGCCTGGACCTCGTGCCCGGTTCGGGTGCGCTGGCGGCCGCCGTACCCGGTGCCGTCGACGCCTGGCTGCTGCTCCTGCGCGACCGCGGCACGTGGACCGTGGGCGACGTCCTGTCGTACGCGACCGGCTACGCGCGGTCCGGCCACCCGGTCCTGGAACGCGTGAGCCTCACCATCGCGGCGGTGCAGCGACTGTTCCGCGAGCACTGGCCCACCTCGGCCGCGCGGTGGATGCCCGGCGGCGCCCCGCCCGCACCGGGCGAGCTGATCACCGACCCGGACTATGCCGACCTGCTGGACTCCCTGGTCGCGGCGGCCGACGCCGCGTCCTCCCGTGAGGCGGGCGTGGAGGCCGCCCGCGCCCGGTGGCGCGAGGTCGTCGGCCCCGCGATCGAGGAGTTCGTCCGCACTCCGCACCGTCACTCCGACGGTGCCGACCACGCCGGGGTCATGACGGCCGACGACGTCGCCGGGTTCCGCGCCACCTTCGAGGAACCCGTCACCGCCCGGTTCCGGGACCGCACGATCGTCAAGACCGGCGCCTGGGGGCAGGGCCCGGCCCTCCTGCAGACGCTGACCATCCTCGACGGGTACGACGACGACCTGCTGGACCCGTCCACCGCCGCCGGCGTCCACACCGTCGCCGAGGCGCAGAAGCTCGCGCTGGCGGACCGCGACGTCTGGTACGGGGACACGGGCACGGACGGCACGGCAAGCGGGACCGGCGCGGGGCACGTCCCCGCCGGCGCACGCGCGGACCACGTCCCGCTGGACCACCTGTTGTCCCCGGAGTACGCGGCCCGGCGGCGCGACCTCATCGGCGACACCGCGAGCCACGAGATCCGTCCCGGCGACGTCCCGGGACGCACCACGCCGCCCGTGCCCCCGCTGCGCACCGAGTACACGACCACGGCCCCGGCGGGTTCCCTGCCCGGTGCGCCGTCGGGCGGTGCGGCGGCCGGCGTGGGTGAGCCGACCGTCCCCGGCCCACCGGCCGCGCCCGCCGGGCGCCAGGCCCACCCGGCCGATGACCTCCCCCCGGACGCCCTGGGCGTCACCCGCGGCGACACCTGCCACATCGACGTCGTCGACCGCTGGGGAAACATCATCAGCGCGACCCCGTCGGGTGGCTGGCTGCAGTCCTCCCCCACCGTCCCGGGCCTCGGTTTCTGCCTCGGCACGCGGCTGCAGATGACGTGGCTGGACCCCGCCTCGCCGTCGGCCCTCGTCCCCGGACGGCGGCCCCGCACCACGCTCACCCCGACCCTCGTGCTGCGCGACGGCGAACCCGTGCTCGCCTGCGGCTCCCCCGGCGGCGACCAGCAGGACCAGTGGCAGCTGCTGTTCCTTCTCCGCGTGCTCGCCGGCGGCTACACGCCCCAGCAGGCCATCGACGCGCCGGCGTGGCACACCACGTCCTTCCCGGGCTCGTTCTGGCCGCGCACGTGGACACCCGGCGGCCTGGTGGTCGAGGACCGGCTGGGCGACGACGTGATCGCCGCCCTCACCGCCCGCGGCCACCAGGTCGTGCGGGCGGGCGACTGGGCGCTGGGTCGGCTCTCGGCAGTGACCCGTGACCCGTCGACCGGGCTCCTCGGTGCGGCCGCCAACCCCCGCGGCGCCCAGGGCTACGCCGCGGGCCGCTGACCGGCCACGCCACGCGCGCAGCGGTCAACGCCGACTCTTCTCGCGAGAGCTAGCCCATGCCGGTATGTTTCCAGCGGGTGACTTTATTGTCGGACACTTTCCCGAATGTCGGGTGAACCCGTAAGTTGCCCTCTGGTCCCGGACCACGGGACCTGCCAACCTCAGGGAGCAACCATGCGCATGCGATACCCCCGTCCCGCGCGCGGCCTCGCGGTCGCGTCCGTGGCGGTGCTCGCCGCCACGTCGTTCGGCCTGTCGGCGAGCGCCTCGGCCACGGACGAGCCCCCCTCGACGCCCGTCCCGGTCGTCACACCCGACGGCGAGACGTTCTCGTACGTGGTCAACGCCAAGCGTGCGACGCCGGGCAAGACCCGCGCGGTGGAGTGGGCCGTCCGGGCCGCCGACGGCGTCGTCGTCCAGTCGTGGCCGGAGATCGGCGTCGTGGTCGCGCACTCCACCAACGGCTCGTTCCGGGACGACGTCGTCTCGGGCCCCGGCCGGTGGGCCGTCGACTCGGTCGGCGCGACGCGCACCGCGACGCCGTACGAGGGCACGCCCGCCGAGGTCGCCGGGCCGGAGGCCCAGCGGGCGCCGTCATCGCGGTCGGGTACGGCCGCGAGCGGCGCGACGGCGGACGCCGCCACCGACGCGGAGTTCGACGCGATGGTCGAGGAGGACCCCCGCGAGAACGAGCAGTGGGACATGTCCCTGATCCAGGCGGACGCGGCGCACGAGATCACCGACGGGTCGCCGGACGTCGTCGTCGGCATCCTGGACAGCGGCATCGAGGCCGACCACCCCGACCTGGCGGGTCAGGTGTCCGAGGACCTGTCGGTGAACTGCACCGACGCGGGGCGCCCCGACACGTCGGCCCAGGGCTGGTGGCCGACGACGTCGTCGCACGGCACGCACGTGGCCGGCACGGTGGCGGCGGCCCGCAACGGCACGGGCATCGTGGGCGTGGCGCCCGGGGTGACGATGGCCTCGGTCAAGGTCGTCAACGACCAGGGCTACATCTTCCCCGAGTACGCGATCTGCGGATTCATGTGGGCCGGCCTCACGGGCATGGACGTGACGAACAACAGCTACTACATCGACCCGTTCATGTACTGGTGCGAGGACCAGCCGGACCAGTTCGCCGCCAAGGAGGCCGTGCGCCGCGCGGTGAACTTCTCCACTCGTCGGGGCGTGGTGCACGCGGCGGCGGCCGGCAACGCCGCGACCGACCTGGCGAACAACACGAGCGACAGCAGCAGCCCGAACGACTCGGAGGCGATCGACCGCGTCATCAACTCGGGCTGCGAGGACATTCCCGCCGAGCTCGACGGCGTCGTGACCGTGTCCTCGATCGACGCGGAGGCGAACCTGTCGTCCTTCTCCAACCGCGGCCTCGGCAAGATCGACGTCGCTGCGCCGGGCTCGCGGATCCTGTCCACGGTGACGGGGCACGGCTACGCGCTGTACAGCGGCACGTCGATGGCCTCCCCGCACGTCGCGGGCGTCCTGGCGCTGATGAAGTCGGAACACCCCGACTGGTCGCCGCGCCGCATGGAGCGGCAGATCCGCGCCCAGGCCACGGACCACGCGTGCGGGCCGGTGGACCGTGGTCCCGCGTGCGTGGGCTCCCTGGAGGAGAACTCCTTCTACGGTGACGGCATCACGAACGCGCTGGCGGCGGTCGAGGACTGACGCCGGCCCGCGAGTCCCCGTGCCCGGTTCGAACCGATGACAGGATGGGTTCGAACCGGGCACGCGACCGCGCCTACGCGGCTGGCGTGTCCCAGTCCGGCACCGGTCGGAGCCGCTCGGCCACATGGTCGATCGGCCTGACCGGGCGGAAGTCAGCCTCTCGCGAACTACCGCAGCCTTTCCCTCAGGATCGGGACCGCGGACAGGGCGTAGGTGTTGGTCACGTGTGATCCCTGCCGGTAGACGAGCACGTTCCCGATGACCGCGGGACAGCGCTTCTCGTCGCAGAACAGGTCGACCACAGTGACCGCCTTCACCTCCGGCACCCGAGCCGCCGCGGCCTTCTGCGCGGGGGCGCCACTGCTCTCCACGGCCTCGGCACGGTCGAACGAGCACGCCGTCAGCGTGTCCAGGTTCTCCGCGACGCACTTGTACACCCCACCGCCCGCCACACCGACCGGGACCGGGTTGTCCAGAATCGTGGTGACCTCGATCCCGGCCCCGACGAGCGTCTTCCAGGCACGCGCGGTTCCCTCGACCATCGCCTGTCGTGACGGCTCCCCGGTGACCGGATCGATCGCGAGGCTGTGCCGCTGGGAGACGATCACCGCGGCCGGTTTCATCTCGACCAGCTCGCCGAGCAGCGCGGTGTTGTACTGCTGGCACGCCTCGTACGCGGGCCCTTCGGTCGCGGGTATGGCATCGTACAGCCCGCAGGACGACTTGGTCGCGACCAGCAGGCGCCAGCCCTCGTCCTTTGCGATCCGATCAAGGGCATCCACCCATTGCAGGGCCTTCGAGTCACCGGCGAGCACGACCAGCCTGCCGCCCTCCGGATCGCCGTACTCACAGTAGTCGGGCACGACGGCGTCCTGCGACACCTGGCAACCGCGGTCGTACGCGCTCGGGACGTCGTCGACCGCGGCGACCGGCTGCGGCGTCATCGCCTCGACCGAATCGGTGATCTCGATGCCTGACCGGCTGCCGTCCCCGTCCTGCCGCAGCACGGCCGCGCCCTGCACCTCGCCCTCCGCCACGGTCTCCACCTGCGGCACGCCGCGCACGAGCGCGAACCCGGCCAGCACGCCCACCAGGGTGAGCACCAGCCCCATCACCAGGGTGCGGCCCGCGGACCGAGCGAGCGCGGGCGCCCGCCTGATGGGATTCTCGACCAGGCGGAGCGAGAGCCAGGCCGGCAGAATCGCCCCGATTACGACGAGGGTGCCGGTGATCGCGTCGATTCCGCCCAGCAGGTTCGTCGCGCCGATCAGCAGCGGCCAGTGCCACAGGTACAGCGAGTAGGACAGTCCGCCGATCCACACCATGCCACGCGCCGAGAGCAGGCGCGGAGCATGCCCGTTCGAGCCCGAGACCACCACCGCCGCCGTCGCCAGCGTGGGCAGGAGAGCCAGGGAACCCGGCCAGGCGGCGGTCTCGTCGAGCACGAGGGCGCAGGCGGCGATCACCGCCATGCCCGCCCAGCCGAGGATCCGCGCGGCGAGCACCGGCACCTTGGCCCACAGGGGAGCCCCGACGGCGACGAACGCGCCGATCGCGAGCTCCCACAGGCGCGTCGTCGTGACGAAGAACGCCTCGGCGGGCAGGTTTGCCGTGGCCACGACGGACCACACCAGGGACGGGATCGCGACGAGCGCGAGGCCCGTCGCCATCGCGGGGCGGAGCCGGATTCCCGTGCGCCGCACGATCAGCACGACGGCGAGCAGCACCAGCGGCCAGACGATGTAGAACTGCTCCTCGACGGCGAGGGACCAGAAGTGCTGCACAGGGGACTGCGACGTGCCCTCGGCGAGGTAGTCCACGGACCGCTCGGCGAGTCGCCAGTTCACCAGGTAGATCGCTGCGGCGACGATGTCGCCGCCGAACGTGGCCCACTCCACGACCGAGCCCGTGAGCCAGGTGACCAGCGCCGAGACCGCCAGCACCAGGGCCGCGGCCGGAAGCAGTCGCTTCGCGCGGCGCGCGTAGAACTCCTTGAGGGAGATCCGCCCGGTCCGCTCGACCTCACGGATCAGCAGGCCCGTGATCAGGAACCCGGACAGCACGAAGAACACGTCGACGCCGATGAATCCACCGGAGACGATGCCCCAACCCGCGTGGTAGAGCAGGACCAAGCCGATCGCGACAGCCCGGAGCCCCTCGATGTCCGGACGGAAACCGGGGTGCGCGCCGGGAGCCGCCATGCGGGCACGCCGCGACTCCGTGGATGCTGTGAGGGTCATCATTCTCCAGGATGCGCCAGGGGCACGACGAGTTCGCGTTGAGGGGTCTGTGTCGGGCCGAACCTGCACAGATCTCCGAGTTTATCGGTCCAGGAGCCGCCCACGGAAATGCCACCGGCGCGGCCTCCCGCTCCCCGGTACCATGACACGTCGCCGCAGGACGTCACGATCGGACCAGAGAGTCATCCATGAGCAGCACACGCACCGACCTCCCCGCACTCGCCGAGGCGATCCTCGCCCTCCGGGTCCCGCCGGCAAGCGTCACCAGAGCGGCACTGCGTACCGAGTCCGACGAATACCGCGCGCTGCTCGCCGACATCAGGGACCGCGCGGCGGGCTGGGCGCGGCCTGGCTGGGCCGCGGCATATGCCCACTCGTTCTCCGGCGTCGCGATGAGCGACGCCGAGCGTGACGCCGCTCTCGCCGAACTCCTGGACGTGGCTCACCGCAAGCCCCGGGCCCTGCAGAGCACGCAGGCCACCCTGCTGGCCGAGCTCCTGATCGAGACCCGCCGAACGGACGAGCTGGCCGATCTCCTCGCCCGGCTCCCGCTCGCTCCCCGCACGCTGCTGCGCCTGCGCACCGACCTCGCCAACCCGTGGGTCGATCCCTCCTCCACCGAGGAGGCCTGGCTGGACGAGGTGGCGCGGCTCCTCGGCGACCTCACCCCGATCACGCTCGCCCCGGCCGAAGGCGCGGCGACGCCGTTCGACCGGTTGCGGGGCACTGCCGCCCCGGGGAGCGTCCACGGCGAGCTCGTCACGATCGTCGTCAGCTCCTTCCGGCCGGGGCCGGACCTCCTGACGGCCGTGCGGTCGCTCATCGACCAGACCTGGGCCGAGCTGGAGATCCTCGTCGTCGACGACGCCTCCGGACCGGAGTACGCCGAGATCTACGCGCGAGCCGAGGCGCTCGACCCCCGGGTCCGGGTGATCACGCAGGAACAGAACGCCGGCACCTACGCGGCCCGCAACCGCTCCATCGACGAGGCGCGCGGCACCTACGTCACGTTCCACGACTCGGACGACTGGGCGCATCCCGAGCGCATCCAGCGTCAGGTCACTCGGCTCGCCGACGACCCGGACGTCTCGGCCGTACGGACCACGGCGTTCAAGATGACCGAGGATCTGGTCCTGGCCCGCCGCCGCAACCTCAACGAGATGCCGGGGCCGCCCACCCTCATGTTCCGCCGCGAGCAGGTGTGGCCGGTGCTCGGCGCCTTCGACACGGTCCGCAAGGCTGCCGACACCGAGTTCCAGCTCCGCCTGGAAAGCGCGATCCCGGGGCGCCTCGACGACCTCGCCGAGCCTCTCCTCGTCATGCGCATGGGCGCGGGCTCCCTCTCCCGCGACGACTTCCGCCACGGCTGGCGGCACTCGGCCCGTCTCGTCTACCAATCCGCGGCGCGTTCCTGGCACCGCGAGATCCGTGCCGGATCGTCCCCGTATCTCGACCGCTCCGGCCCGCGGCCCTTTCCCAGCCCGCGCAAGTTCCTCGCGCGCCCTCAGCCCGCCGCCCCGTTCGACGTCGTCGTCCTCGGGGACTGGCGGTACGACGGCGCCCGCGAGCGCGACGCCCTGACCTGGATCGCCAAGCTGTCCGAGGCCGGGCAGCGGGTCGGCATCATCCAGGTCGAGGGGATCAACTTCGACAGCGGGTCACCGGTCGAACTGCTCCGCCCGGCCCAGCGACTCGTGGCGACGGGCGCCGTCGAACACGTCCCGTGGGACGAGCGGATCACCGCGGCCGCGGCGGTGGCCGTCGACCCCGCGGTCCTGTCCTTCCTCCCCCGCACGGAACCGGGGCTGCGGACGAACAGGATGGTGGTGCTGACGGATCGGGCGCCGCGGACACCGGAAGCACCGCTCGCCACCTACGACCCGCAGCACGTCGCCAGGGCGGCTGCCCGTTTCGGCGCCGAGGTCCTCTGGAGCCCCCGGGGCGGCGGCGTGTCCGCGCCGGACGGTGCCGTCACGACGGAGACGCGCCTGCCGGCCGCCTTCGCATCACCGGAGACCGTCACGATCCGGACCGCCGACCGCGTCACGGCGGTCATCGTCCTGGACGACGACGTGGCCGCCCTCGAAGCGACCGCCGCGGCCGTGCGGGTGCTGCTCGACGACGGTCGCGACGTCCGCATGCGCCTGAACACGCATCAGCGCCGCGTGCTCGTGCCGGCGTTCGACGGCGCGACGACGTCCCCGGTCCTCTTCGCGCCCGAGGACATCACGGTGCACCAGCTGCTCGCCTCAGCGACCGACGCCGTCGTCCTCGGGGCCGCGACGCCGACGCCGTACCACCGCATCGCGGCGGAATGCGCCGCGCTCGGCGTGGACCTGCGCACTCCTACGGACGTCCCCGCGGCCGAGCCCGTCCCGGTGGACGAGGCCGCCGCCCTGAAGGCCTGGGTCACCGAGATCACGGCAGACGCCTGACCGCCGTCCCGGCTCGGCGGCCGGGAGGGCGGTCATGACAGACCGAAGGGCGGATCCTGCAGGTCGCGAGCCTGCGGGATCCGCCCTTCGGTGCGGCGCGTTCTAGCCGGACGTCCCCGCGCGGCGACGTTCGGCCTCTTCGAGGCGGGCCGCGTCCAGCGAGGACAGCAGACGGCGCTCCATCATCTCCAGACGCTTGTCGAGCGCGCCCAGACGAGCCTCCACGTCACCGCCGGACGTCCCGACACCGCTCGGCACGCGGACGGGCTTGCCACCGTTGCGCACTGCACGCCGGTCGGCCAGCACCACGGCGACCGCGAGTGCGGCCACCGCGAGGCCGACCACGGCCAGCGCCGGGCCGGACAGTCCGACCAGGGCGAGCACCGCCGCCAGAAGGCCGAGCACGGCCGTGGCCGCCGAGACCAGATGGAACTTCGACACCTTCACCCGCTATCGCTCCTTGGTCATGGTTGGTCGTGGAGATCCTGCTGGAGAACCGCTGGTCAGTAGCCGTGCGGCACGGCACCGACCATGCCGGCGGCGACGGTCCGGTTCGTGGACTCGTCCACCAGGATGAACGAACCGGTCTGATGGTTCGTCTGATACTGGTCGACGAACAGCGGCTGCGTCACGCGCAGCTTGATCCGGGCGATCTCGTTCAGCTTGATCTCGGACACTTCCTCGTCCCGGTGCAGCGTGTTCACGTCCACCCGGTAGTTGATGCCCTTGACCATGGCCCGCGCCCAGCGCGTCGTGTGCTTGATGGCGTACTTCTTGCCCTGCGTGAGCGACGCGCTCTCGTCCATCCAGCAGATCTGGGCGTCGATGTCCTGCGTGACCGTCGGCGAGTTGTTCGGCCGGCAGATCATGTCGCCGCGCGAGATGTCGATCTCGTCGGTCAGCCGCACGGTCACGGACATCGGCGGGTACGCCTCGTCGACCGGGCCGTCGGCGGTGTCGATCGACTCGATCGTCGACTCCAGGCCCGAGGGCAGGGTGAGCACCCGGTCGCCCGGCTTCATCACGCCGGACGCGACGGTGCCCGCGTAGCCGCGGTAGTCGCGCGCGTCGTTCTGCTGCGGCCGGATCACGTACTGGACCGGGAAGCGCACGTCCACCAGGTTGCGGTCCGAGGCCACGTGGAGGCGCTCGAGGTGGCTGAGCAGCGTGGTGCCCTCGTACCAGGGCATGTTCGCGGACCGGTCCACCACGTTGTCGCCCTTGAGAGCGGAAACCGGGATGAACGTCATGTCCGGCACCCGGAGCCGGGCGGCGAACTCGGTGAACTCGCTGCGGATGTTCTCGAAGACCTCCTCCGAGTAGTCCACGAGATCCATCTTGTTCACGCACACCACGACGTGCGGAACGCCCAGCAGGGTGGCCAGGAACGTGTGGCGGCGCGACTGCTCCAGCACGCCCTTGCGCGCGTCGACCAGGATCAGCGCGACGTCAGCGGTCGACGCCCCGGTGACCATGTTCCGCGTGTACTGGATGTGCCCGGGCGTGTCCGCGATGATGAACTTGCGCTTCGGCGTGGCGAAGTAGCGGTACGCCACGTCGATGGTGATGCCCTGCTCACGCTCGGACCGCAGGCCGTCGGTCAGCAGCGCCAGGTCCGTGTAGTCGTTGCCGCGGTCCTTGCTGACCTGCTCCACCGACTCGAGCTGGTCCTCGAAGATCGTCTTCGAGTCGAACAGCAGACGCCCGATCAGGGTCGACTTGCCGTCGTCCACCGACCCGGCCGTCGCGAACCGCAGGAGATCGGTCGAGCCGGCCTCGTACACACCGGGCTCCTGCGCAACCGCGCCCTCGGTGCCCTCCGTCGCCGTCGTCATCAGAAGTAGCCTTCCTTCTTGCGGTCCTCCATGGCGGCCTCGCTCACCTTGTCGTCGCCACGCGTCGCACCGCGTTCGGTCAGGCGCACGGCCGCGACCTCCTCGACGATCTGGCGCATCGTGGTCGCCTCGGACTCGACGCAGGCGGTGAGGTTCGCGTCCCCGACGGTGCGGTAGCGGGTCAGCTTGACCTCCGGGGTCTCGCCGTCCTTGAGCGGGGTGAACTCGTTGACCTCGTACAGCATGCCGCCGCGATTCACCACCTCGCGCTCCCGCGCGAGGTAGAGGTCGGGGAGGTCGATCTCCTCGGCCTCGATGTACGACCAGATGTCGAGCTCCGTCCAGTTCGACAGAGGGAACACCCGGATCGACTCGCCCATGTGGACGCGGCCGTTGTACAGGTTCCAGATCTCGGGGCGCTGGTTCTTCGGGTCCCACTGGCCGAAGTCGTCGCGGAAGGAGAACACGCGCTCCTTGGCGCGGGCCTTCTCCTCGTCGCGGCGGCCACCGCCGAACGCGGCGTCGAAGCCGTGCTTCTCCAGGGCCTCGAGGAGGACCGGGGTCTGGATCCGGTTGCGGGAGCCGTTGGGCTCCTCCTGCACCAGACCGCGGTCGATGGCCTCGGGCACCGACGCCACGACCAGCTGCACGCCGAGACGCGTGGCCCAGCGGTCACGGCAGTCCAGCACGGTCTGGAAGTTCAGACCGGTGTCAACGTGCAGGATCGGGAACGGGATGCGTGCCGGCGCGAACGCCTTGGACGCGAGGTGCAGCATGACGATGGAGTCCTTGCCGCCGGAGAACATCAGCACCGGGCGCTGCATCTCCGCGACCACCTCGCGCATGATGTGGATGGCCTCTGCCTCCAGGCTGCGCAACTGGCTCAGGACGTGACTCTTCACTCCTCAAGCACCTTCCTTGCTCATCGATGCGACTTTCGACTCGACACCGACGGAGTCGAGCAGCTCGCGAAGCCGCGCAGCGAGTGCCGGGTGACACACGAACAGGTCGGGGAGCCAGGGACTCTCCCGGTTGTACTCGAGCGGAGCCCCGTCGAGACGGGTGCACACGAGTCCGCGAGCCTGGGCCACCGCGACCGGTGCCGCCGAGTCCCACTCGTACTGCCCGCCGCTGTGGACGTAAGCGTCAACGGTACCCCCTGCGACGGAGATCACCTTGACCCCGGCCGAACCCATCGGCACGAGCTCGACGTCATCGCGTTCGGCAAGGGTAGCCACGAACTCCGGCGGACGGCTCCGGCTGGCCGCGATCCGGAGGGGACGCTCGCCCCGCAGCACGGCCTCCGGGTCCGCGGGGCCGCCCGGTGTCGTGTCCGCGGTGGTGAGGGTCGCGCCCCGGCCAGGCAGGCCGACGGCACCGACGGTCAGCCCCGGGCCGCGCTCCCAGAGCGCGACGTGCACGGCGAAGTCGTCGCGCCACTCACCCTCCGGCCCGTCGGCGCCGGTGTGGCGTTCCGCGAACTCCCGGGTACCGTCCAAGGGGTCGATGATCCACACACGATCTGCACTCGTGCGCGACACGTCGTCCTTCGCTTCCTCGGACAGCGTGGCGTCGTCCGGCCGGGCGACCGCGAGGGCGCGCGCCAGCCAGTCCTGGACGGCGGCGTCACCGGCGTCCTTGAACGCCTTCGGGTCGAAGGCGCCGCCCGCGGCGTCGACGTCGGCACGGAGTGCGAGCAACACCTCCGCGGCCCCGTCGGCCAGGGCTTCCGCCAGGGCGGTGTCATCGAGCGACCCCGCGGGCAAGCGGGGTGAGGGCGAGTTCATCAGTCTCCAGCCGGCATCCAGGGGCGCAATGACACCCCGGAGTCCGCCACGCGACGCGAGCGGATGAAACCCCGAGGTCGCGCCGAGGCTACCATTCGACGATCAGCGCCGCTGATGGCAGACTGATGGTCGAGATCTCCGGCCGGAAAGGTAGGAAATAATGGTCGACCTCCCCCTCGTCCTGGGCGGCCTGCTGGTGGGCTTCGTCGTCGGCCTGACCGGCATGGGCGGTGGCGCGCTGATGACGCCGATGCTGATCTTCGTGTTCCGGGTCGACCCCCTCGTGGCGGTCTCCTCCGACGTCGTGGCCAGCCTGTTCATGAAGCCCGCCGGAGCGTTCGTGCACCTGCGGCGCCGCACGGTGAACCTGCCGCTCGTGGGCTGGCTGTGCCTGGGTTCCGTACCGGCGGCCTTCTCCGGCGCCCTGCTCATCAGGATCATCCCGTTCGGCGACCAGCTCGACACGGTCCTGAAGTACATCCTGGGCGTCGCGCTGCTGCTCGCGTCGTGCGGGCTGGTCGTCCGCGCCGTGCTGCAGATGGTCCGCACCCGCTCCGCCCTCGGCGAGGGCCCCGTCGCGCCGACCGCGCCCGACCTGGTGGTGCGCCCGCTGCCCACCGTGCTGCTCGGCGCGGTCGCCGGCCTCATGGTCGGCCTGACCTCCGTGGGCGCCGGGTCGATCATCATCGTGATCCTGCTGCTGATGTACCCCGCGCTCAAGGCGTCCCAGGTCGTGGGCACCGACCTGGTCCAGGCCGTCCCCCTGGTCGCCGCCGCCTCCCTGGGCCACCTCCTGTACGGAGACTTCTCCCTGGGCCTGACCGTCTCGCTCCTCATCGGCGCGATCCCCGGCGCCTGGTTCGGCGCGCACGTGTCGAGCCGCGCCCCGGGAGGGATCATCCGGCGCGCTCTGGCGATCCTGCTGCTCGCGTCCGGGCTCAAGCTCCTCGGTGCGCCACTCTGGCTCGTCATCGCGGCCGCGAGTGCTGCGCTGGTGGGCGGCAACCTGGTATGGATCTGGGTGAGGCGTCGCTTCGCCACGCAGACCGGCACGCGGCAGACGCCCACCACGACACCGTCCACCCCTGACGAGCCCACCCGCATCGACGAATCGAGTCGCCGCCCATGACCAGCTCCCCCGCCCGCGTCCTGACCGAGGACGAGCTCGACGTCCTCGAACTCGTCCTCGGCGGCGCGATCCCCCGCCTGCCGTTCGCCGAGGGGCCCGTCACACTCACGGACACCGAGAACACGCCGCTCGCCGAGGTCGGCGCCGACGGCTCCGTGTCACCCGTGAAGCCGATCGCCACCGCGCTCGGTCCCCAGTGGGACGAACGCCTGCGCGCCCCGGCACGGGACGTGCGCGCCGACGTCGCGCCGGGGACGACGGCGGTCTGGGTGTCCGAGGTGCCGACCACCGAGGACGCCGCCGCGACCGCCCGCGCGGCCACCCGCGGCGACGTCCTGCTTCTCGTCCCCGCGTCCCGGCACACCGCTCCCGGCACGGTCGGCGCCGCCGGGCTCACCCGGGCGGCGCTCGCCCTCGCCGCCGAGGTCCCGGGTGCGCCTCGGGTGGTCGTCGTCCCGTATCCGCGCGGTTCCACGACGCCGGCCTCGTCGGCCCTCGCTCCCGCACGGCCGGACCCGGAGGCCGCGACGCCGGGTGCCGCGCCGACGCCGTCGGACATCGCCACGGCCTACGGTGCGGAACGCCTGTTCGTTCCCGCCGACGACCGCTCGCCGGAGGCACGTGCCGCCCTCGCGGCGCTGCCGGACGCGCACGCGCGCGCCGTCTCCGCCCTCTACCCGGCCGCGGCCGCGCGCGAGGTGGAGCGTGCGGCCGCGGCGGGCCACGGCCAGGGCACGGTGGTGTTCTTCACCGGGCTGTCGGGGTCGGGCAAGTCGACGGTCGCACGGGCCCTGGCCGCCGAGCTGGACGACGACGGCATGGGTGCCACGCTCCTCGACGGCGACGCCGTGCGCCACCACCTGTCCAAGGGGCTGGGCTTCGACCGCGAGTCGCGGGAGACCAACGTGGAACGGATCGGGTACGTCGCCTCGCTCGTCGCGAAGCACGGCGGTATCGCCGTCGCCGCACCCATCGCACCCTTCGCCGCCGGCCGCGCGAAGGTCCGCGCCCTGGCCGAGGAGGCGGGCGCGCGCTTCCTGCTGGTGCACATCAGCACGCCGCTGGAGGTCTGCGAGGCCCGGGACCGCAAGGGCCTCTACGCGAAGGCCCGGGCGGGCGAGATCCCGGACTTCACGGGGATCAGCTCTCCCTACGAGACGCCCACCGACGCGGACCTGGTGATCGACACCAGCGAGGTCTCGGTCGAGGACGCGGTGAAGCAGGTCCGCGCCGCCGTCTGACCGAATGCCCCTGGGCGGTCGGTCCGATGTCGAGCGGTCGGCGCCTTGTCGTTGTGGTCGGTCCCCCGACCTGCCGACCGCCATGACATCGGACCGACCACACGAGACGACGGTGGCCGCCCTGGGGCCGATCAGTCTGCCGGGGGGCGGGTGCCGTTGAGGGCGAAGCGGGCCACGGCGCGCCAGCCGCCGAGCTTGTGGCGCGACCGCACCGCGAAGGCCAGCCGGATCGCCGGGGCCTCCCAGCCGAAGACGCGGTTGAGGACGACCGCGCGGGCGTGGGCGTCGCGGCCGCCCCAGCGGGAACCGGAACTCTCCACCGGGTGGATCCCGTACACGAACGGGACGGCGTCGCCCGCCAGACCGGCGCGCAGGAGGTCCGCGACGAGGATGTACTCGTCGCCCAGGTACAGCTCCGCGCCGGCGCCGAAGCGCTCGTCGAACCACACGTCGTGCGTGCGCAGCTGGACGGCGTCGACGAGCATCTCGTAGGTGGCGGCCTTCGCCGAGTTGAAGAGCGTCAGCGGGGTGATCTCGGGGGCGTAGCGCTTGCGCAGCTCACCGTCGGCGCCCATCCCCCGGCCCAGTGCGATCGCCTTGCCCGTGGTCCGGAGATGGTCGATGCCGCGCCGCACGCCGTCGAGGTCGACACGCACGTCGTCGTCGCAGAACAGCAGGTAGCGGCCGCGCGCGTGGCGCAGCGACGCGTTGCGGCTCCTGGCGACGCCACGCCCCGGAACGCGCACGAGGCGCACCCCGGGGGGCGGCTCGAAGTCGTCCGGCAGGTCGCCCTGGACGCACAGGAGGAGGTCGATGTCGTCGAAGCGCTCCGGCCAGACGACGTCGCCGGCGCGCTCGGCCAGCGAGGAGTACGCGATCGTCAGGAGGGGCGTCGAGTGTTCGGAGTGCATCGTGGTTCGCCGCCGGAGGGTCAGCGCGCGGCCCGCGCGGCCCAGGTGTCGACGGCGGTCCGGATCGCCTCGGCGACCTCGTCGAGCTTCGCCTCGCTCACCCGCTCGGTGACGACCAGCTCCGGCAGGTTCACGGCGTTCAGGTCCAGCGGCACGCCGACCGGCTCGAACGTGCGGCTCAGACCGGCGCCCAGCGAGTAGTCGCGGTACTTCACGCCGTTGCCGTGCACGGTGCCCTCCATGCCCTCGAACACCACCAGGGCGCACGGGATGCCGTAGGAGTGGCACGCGATCATCACGTGCATGGCGCTGGTGACGACGGCGTCGTACTCGCCCAGGCGCCGGACGAACGCCTCGATGTCCTCGGGCGAGGACATCAGGACCGACAGCTCGTCCCAGCCCTCCGGGAGCACCACCGGCAGGTTCGCGTGCGTGAAATGGCGCACCAGGGCGACGCGGCCGTTGGTCTCGCCACGCTCGTACGGGTAGATCCGCGACAGCAGCAGGCCCGGGTCGCCGAACGACGTGACCTCGGGGCCTCCGGACTCCTTGACCCGCGCGGCGGTGATCGGCCCGCGCAGGGACACGTAGGTGGCCTTGGGCTCGAGCGAGATGTCGTCGCTGGAGATGCCCGTGCCGACGACCACGGACTTCGGCTTGACGAACCGGCCGATCGACCCGACCGACAGGATGTGCGGCCGGCTCACCGGCGCGGCGGGCTCCAGGAAGCGCAGGGGGCGTCCGCTGTAGTGCGCGAGCACCAGGGGCGACAGCCAGTCACCGAAGTTACCCGGGTAGGGGCGCGGCCACCAGGCCAGCGGGATCGGAGTCCCGTCGCCGGTGGTGCGGAAGCGCACGAACGTGTCGGCGGCCCGCTTGGCGTCGCGCTCGGCGTCGTCCACCGGGCCCATCTGCTCCAGCCGCGACCACAGCTCGGCCACCTTGTCCGCGCGGCCTGCCTGCCCCTCGCGGACCAGGCGGTTCGCGATGCGGATCCGGCGACCGGACCCGCTGAAGCCCTCCTTCAGTCCGTGCGTCAGCACGTGCGTGACCCCGACCCGGTCGGCCACGAGGCGCAGCGAGTTGCGCGCGTCCCCGGGAAGCTTGCGTTCGACCTTCTTCAGCACGTCGAGCACGCGGCGCCGCATCGGCACGCCCGCCGCGGCCCCTCCGGGCAGGCCCGCACGCCCGTGCTGCACGACCTTGCCCTTGAACTCCTCGACGTTGCCGCTCGACCCGAACGAGAAGAACGGCGTGACGTCGGTGATCTCCGGCTTCGCCTTGGAGAACACGGCGACGGACGGGATGATCTGGAACGACAGCGACTCGGCGTTCTTGCGCCAGGACTCCTCGAAGAAGTAGTCGTCGGTCGCCTTGATGTCCGCGCCCGCGGCCTCGGCCGCCGCCGCGTCGGCCACGAAGCGCCGAGCCGCCGGGCTCGTGTTGACGCCCCAGAAGGCCGGCTCCCAGAACCGCGTGCGGTTCGCGTACCCGATCGACAGCGGCGAGGAGAACCCGCGCTGGAAGCCGATGATGTCGGCGGAGAAGTCCGCGATCAGCGGCGGGAACGACGACAGCGAGCAGTCCACGTCGATCCAGTACACCTTCTTGTCCGGGTGCTTCTCGCACACCTCGGCCAGGAACGGCACCTTCTTGCGCGTCACGTCGGCCCAGTCCAGGCCCTCGGGGATCGCGATCTCGCGCAGCTCGTGCGCGACGCCGAGGCGGTCCAGCGCGGCGCGCAGCCGCTCCCCGTGTCCGCGGTAGTAGTCGTCCGCCGTGTAGAACGAGCAGACGATCACGTCGTTGCGGCGCACCTCGTCGCGTGGCTCGGCCAACTCGGTCTCCGTCGTCGTCTCGTTCTCGAGCACGGCGTTCTGGTCGGGCGTGCTGATGTCAGTCGTCATACAACTTTCCGTGGACTCACCGCGGATCGTGCGGCTCTGGGGTGGGCTCCTGGGGCCCACCCCCGCGTGCGCGGGGATGTGCCGTCCGCCCACGAGGGTAGCGGAGAACTCCGGCAGGACACGCGCGACGTGGCCGCCCGCCCCTCCGGAGTCCGGACGGGCGGGCGACCGCCGTCACGGTTTCTCAGGAGTGGCGTTCCGGGCCGCGGAGGAACCCCGCGCCCCAGGACAGGTGCATGGTCATGAGTACGCCCGGCAGCAGCAGGCGGGCGCGGAGCGGGAGGTCGCGGCCCTCCCGGAGCGAGCCGGCCACCACGCCGAGCACGTAGCCGCCCGGGACCACCAGACCCCACAGCAGCCACGGCGTGGTGAAGGCGCCGACGACGCCCGCCGCGATGCCGGCCACGATGCCGCACACCGCGGCCGGCGGGGCGAGGTATCGCAGGCTCGCGGTGTCGGGGTACTGCCGCATCACGTGGTTGCGCCAGCGCCCGGAGCGGAAGAACTGCGTGGCGAGCTGCCGCCAGCTACCGCGCGGCCGGTACCCGACGCGGAGCGCCGGGTCGAACCAGACGGTGTGGCCGGCCTGCCGCAGCCGGTAGTTCAGCTCCCAGTCCTGGGCGCGCAGGTACTCCTCGTCGTACAGCCCGACCGCCTCCAGCGCGTCGCGGCGGAACGCCCCGAGGTACACCGAGTCGGCGGGCCCGGCCCGGCCACCCGTGTGGAACGGGGCCGAGCCGATCCCGAGCGGTGAGCTCATCGCCACCGCGACCGCCTTCTCGAAGGCCGTGCGACCCTCGGGCACCATGATCCCGCCGACGTTCGCCGCACCCGAGGAGATCAGGACCCGTACCACCCGCGACACGTAGCCGGCCTCGACGTGGCTGTGGCCGTCCACGCGCACCAGCAGGTCGTGCCGCGCGGCGCGGATCGCCGCGTTGAGGCCGGCCGGCGTCCATCCCGCCGGGTTGTCGACGACCGTCAGCCGCGGCTCCACGGCCGCCAGCTTCTCGGCGATCTCGGCCGTGCGGTCGTTGCTCGGCCCGACGGCGAGCACCACCTCGAGCGGACCGGCGTAGTCCTGCTCGAGGATCCGCCCGACGGATTCGGCCAGGTCCCGCTCCTCGTTGCGCACCGTGAGGAAGACGGAGACACCGGGCACCGGCCCGGGGCCATCAGGCACAGTCCCGGAACCGCCGGACGCATCAGACATGCGGGACATGCTAGCCCTCGCCCTGCTTGTCGCGCGGATCCGTCACCCTGACCACGGGAATCGCCTCCGTGTCCGGCGCGGGTTCGGTGCTCCTCGGCCGCCGCTGGCCCACCCACGACCGGCGTGCGCGGCGCAACTCCGCCTCCGACCGGGACGTCGGCCCGTCCAGGTCGGGGAAGCCGGTCTCCGAGGTGGACGAGGGCCAGCGCGGCACCCGCGGCAGGGCCGGCTCCACGACCGGGCGGGTCTCCGGAGCCGCCAGCGGATCGGCGTCGCCGCCCCCCGAGCGGTCCGAGAACCCGCCGCTCACGCGGTCCGGCCGGACGTCCTCCCAGGTGAGCCTGCGCAGCGTGCCGGTCGAGGGGCGTGGGTCGTCCTCGGTCACCCGGCGCAGCGCACCGGTCGCCGGACGGGAGCTCGCCGCCGGGCGGGAACTCTCCGGGGTGACCTTCCGCAGCGGGCCCGTGGCGGGGCGCGTCTCGTCCCGCGGGACCTGGCGGAGCGAGCCGGTGGCGGGGCGCAGGTCGTCCTGGGTCAACCGGCGCAGCGAACCCGTCGCGGGGTGGCCGCCCTCGGCCGGACGCGGGTACTGCTTGTGCTGCCCGGCGACCTTCGCGGGCCGCTTGCCGTTGCCGGTCTTCGGCTTGCCCTTGCCCGCTCCTCGGCCCTTGCCGGCCCCCTTGCGCCGGCCGCCGGGACCGATCTTCCCGCCGGCCTTCGCCTGGCCGTTCTTGCCCTTGATGTACTTCTGGTACTCGTCGCACACCGTGTCGACGTCGCCGTCCATGCGCACCTGGCCCTGGTCGAGCCAGATCACGCGGGTGCACATCGCGCGCACCGACGCGATCGAGTGGCTGACGAGGAAGACCGTGCCGGCCTCCTCGCGGATCTTCTCGATGCGCTCCTTGCTCTTCTTGCGGAAGGCGGCGTCCCCGGTGGCGAGCGCCTCGTCCACCATGAGGATGTCGGGCGTGACGATCGTCGAGATCGCGAAGCGCAGCCGCGCGGCCATCCCGGAGGAGTAGGCGTTCATCGGCAGGTAGACGAAATCGCCGAGATCCGCGAAGTCCACGATCTCCGGGACCTTCGCCCGGGCCTCGTCCTCCGACATGCCGAGGGCGAGGCCTCCGATGGTGATGTTGCGTTCGCCGGAGAGGTCCTTCAGCAGCGCGGCGTTGACGCCCAGGAGCGACGGCTCCCCGGAGAGGTAGACGCGCCCCTTCGAGGGGGGGTGGAGCCCCGCGACGGCGCGGAGCAACGTGGACTTCCCCGAGCCGTTCGTCCCGACGATGCCGATCGCCTCACCGTGGCGCGCCACGAAGGAGACACCACGCACGGCGCGCACCTCCGTGATGGCGCCCACGCTCTGCCGGGCGCGACCGACCATGCGGTTGAACAGCGACCGGTTGGCGCCCGACACGGGCTTGCCGCCGAACACCCGGTAGGTGACGTGCACGTCGTCCACGATGACCGACGGCGAACCGAGCTCGGTCCGGACCGCGCGGTCCGGGAGGTCCTCGGCGTCGATCTCGAAGTCGATCTCCTCGGGTTCCCCCTTCGGGGCCCTGCTGGGCACGTTCTCAGTCACGCCCGTACCTTTCCTCGGCGGCCCAGAAGTAGATGAATCCTCCCACCAGGATGAACAACGCCCATCCGCCGGCCCAGGCCCACAGCCAGGGGTCGTAAGGGATGGTCACGTCGTCCATCATGATCATCCGGAAGAGCCGGAGGAACACCGCGACCGGCTGGTATTCCAGAATCGCGCGGATCACCACCGACGTCTGGTCGGTACCGCTCACGAACCGCGTGATCGGGAACAGCACGCCGGACCCGTACATCAGCAGGCGCGTGATGAAGGGCAGCACCTGCAGCAGGTCGGGCTTGCCGTAGCCGTACCGCGCCATGAACAGGCTGATCCCGGTGTTGAGCAGCGTGACCAGCGCGAGGGCGGGAATGATCTCCAGCCAGTGCCAGGTCAGCGTGATGACCTTCAGGTCCTTGAAGGGGATGTAGCCCGACGCGAGCGTGAACAGGCACATCACCCCGACCGTCGGGATGAAGAGGGTCAGACTGGTGATGACGTTCGCCAGCGGCAGCACGGCCCGCGGGAACCGCAAGGACCGTACGAGCTGCATGTTGCCGTCGATCGCCCGAGCGCCGCTGCTGATCGCGTTGTCCATGAGGCGGAAGACGAACACGCCGATCACGATGAAGGCGACGACGTTTTCCAGGCCGCGATCCGCATCGAGGATGAACCCGAAGATCAGCGTGTAGATGATCGCGTTGAGCGTCGGGTTCAGGGTCGCCCACATCTGCCCGAGGAACGACCCCTGGTGCTTCGCGTACGCCTTGGACGTGGAGAAGACGCGAATGAAGTCGCGGCGCGCCCAGAGCTGTTTCAGGTAGGTACCCATGCCCGGGCGGACCCCGGCCTCCTCGAGGCCGTGCTGCCGGGCGAGCGCCCTCGCCTCGGCCGAAGACAGCGGCTCGGGTGCCGCCGCTCGATTCTCGGTGACGGTCACGAACTCCTCGTTCTCCTCGGTGCCGGGGCGTCCGGGCACACAGGGGTCTGGATCGGGCCTCAGTCTATCGACGCGTGAGGCTGGTCAGGGTCAGTGGGACAACGGTCCGGCGGGTCGGTCAGTGCCCCTCGGCGCCGGCGGGACCGCCGACGGCTCCCGGGGCGCCCGCGGCGACCGCTCGTTCGGCGAGCCTCTTCTCCGCGGCCTGCCAGTACTCCTGGCAGGTGGAGTACTCGGCGCTCCACGGCTTGCGGTGCCCGGCCCAGTGGATCAGCTTCGGGTCCCGCACGTCCTCCTGCGCCGGGAACGCGTTCCACGCCGGGTCCATCACGACGCGCGTGTTCCCGGCGTAGACGTTGAGCAACTGCTGGTCGTTGAGCCCGTACATGCCGGCCCACGGCAGGTAGTTCTCGGCGAACCCGTCGGCGCGCATCCGGTCCAGGTTGAGCACCATGATCCCGGCGTTGAACGCGACGTAGTCGTACGTCTGGTGGGCGGACATCCGCCGCAGGAACTCGTTCGCGACCGCGGCCCCGCCCGGCATCTTCTTGGTCGTGATCCACGTGTTGCGGAACCCGGACAGGAAGTAGCGGCCGGCGGCGTCCCGGGCGGCGAGCGGCGCGTCACCGAGATCGAGGTCGTAGAGCTCGCCGATGTCGGTGAGCAGCACGGCGTCGATGTCGTGGTAGATCACCTTGTCGAGGTCCGGCAGCAGGTACGGCAGCAGCAGGCGGTCCATGGTGGCCACGGTGATGTGGGAGAGCATGCCGCTGATCGACCCGTACTCGATGCCGTCGCACGGCAGCCAGTGGATCTCCAGCTCCGGGAACAGCGCGTTGAACGCGTCGATGTCCGCCTGCGAGTGGTCCCGGCACTGCACGTAGAGCACGGTGGGCCGCTCCGCGTGGTCGGCGAGCGCGGTCGCGACCACCTTCGCCTGCTCCTTGAGGTTGCCGTCCATGGCGATGGAGACGTGCACCGGTTCGCCGTCACGTGGCTCCAGCGCGGGCCGGACCTGCTCGCGCGAGCGCACTCGTGCGACGACGTCGTCCAGGTCGAAGGGCAGCGGGTCGTTCGCGCCGGGCGCCTCGAGCCGCCGCCGCGCGGCGGCGACCTCCGGCTCGCACGCCTCCGCCCACGCCGCGTACACCTCTTCGGCCGGCTTCCCGGCGAGGATCTCGGTGAAGGCGACGTCCAGCAGGCGGGTGACGCGCTCCTGCATCGCGCGCCGGTCCGCCTCGGTCGCGTCGAGCAGCCCGTTGAACCGGATGTCGGCCGCGCGCTTGGGCCGGAACTCGACGTCGGCGCCGATCGCCCAGGTGGGCAGGTAGCAGTGCAGGCGGGACGTGACGATCCGGGAGTAGTCCGTCTGGTAGCCCTCCAGCAGGCGGACGGCCTCGTCGATGTTCTCGGCCAGGGTGCGGTCCCGGACGGCGTCGTACTCCTGCTTGATGGTGGCGGCGCCGCGCGGGGCGGGCGTGTCGACGTAGACCGCGGGCTTGCCCGCGCCCGCCCTGCGGCGCTCGAACAGCCCGTTCACGGTGGTGGTCAGGCAGCCGGAGAAGAACGCCGGGACGCCGGCGGCGAGCAGCAGGTAGACGGTGTTCCAGTCGCGGCAGCCGACGGGCCCGTGCGCCTTGAGGTACTCGACGGCCTCGGGCGTGAGCATCTCCAGCCGGTTCACGTGGAACGAGATGAGGATGGGCTTGAGGTTCGGGTGGAACGGGAAGTCCGGGATCAGGCCGAACGCCGAGTTCATGTACCAGCCGAACCCGAGCGTCCAGGTGTTCTCGGGGATCGCGTCGGTGGCGGAGGCGTCTCGGTTCATCTCGACCAGGTGGACGGCGCGCTCGGGGCCGCCCTCGACGCGGTGCTCGGCCGGGACGCGGGCGGCGAGCCGGCCGAAGCTCTCCGCCAGGTCCGGCTGACCGGTGAACGTCAGGCCGGTGCGCCGCACCAGGTGCGACGACGCCGCGATGGTCTGCACGTAGTCGCCGATGTTCTGGGTGGTCATCTTCCGGTCGGGCGTGCGGTAGCCCATAACGGCGAACGGCACGGCGCCGTCCGCCACCGGCAGGGGCGCGTCCGGTGCGACCTCGCGCCGCACCCACTCGGACAGCCAGTCCAGGCGCGCGGCGGCCTCCGAGCCCTCCGAGGCCTCGGCGAGGAGCCGTTCGAACAGGCGCGCGGCGGTCTTGCCGCGGTGGGTGGCGAGCGTCGCCTCCAGCACGCCGAGCGCCCCGGGGACGTCGAGCGCGGGCTGCGCGAGGACGACGTCGGCCAGGGCGTCCAGCGCCGCGGGGTCCTTGCGCGCGGCGACCCGCGCGTACTCCCGGGCGGCCCACTTCGCGGCGGTCTCCAGCGGGACCTCGCCGAACCGGGTCCAGGCCAGGTTGTCGAAGCTGTAGTACTCGGCGGCGACCGCCTCACCAAGGGTGCCGGCGACGCGGGTCGCGTCGTCGCGCAGGAGGGACTGGTTGAGGCTGCGCATCGACACGTCGTCGCGCGCCGCGATGAGGCCGCGCACGCCCTCGACGACGGCGGCCTCCAGCGGCAGGCCGCGCTCCAGCGCGCGGGCCATGTCCGCCTTGGCGACGGTGGCCCGTGCCCGGCGGCGGTTCTCCATCTCCTGCTCGCGCGTGAGCGTGAGCGGCGGCACGATGCCGGCGGTCCGCCCGGCGTGCAGGTTGGTCTCCCCACCGAGGATCGCGACGATGCGGTCGTAGGCGAGCACGTACCGGCGCAGTCGCCTCACCTTCTCCGCCGGGCCCGTCCCGGAGAGGCGGGACAGCGCGGGGCGGGCGGCGGACGCCGCCGCCCGGCGCATTCGTTGCGAGAAGGATCCGCTCATGCTCGTCTTTCCGTGTGGTGGGAATGCGGGTGAAATGCTACCGGTGACGGGCACGTGTCCGGACGCAGCGAGCCATGCTACGCGTCCTGTCCCGCCGGCGAGCGAGCGGCTGTCTCACCCGCTGAGCACCAGTCGCCGGGCCCGGACCAGCACGCGGCCGGCCAGCCGGCCCGCGCGGCGCCCCGTGCCTTCCACGGCCGCGAGCGCCCGGTCCGCCCGCGTGGGCGACGTCACGCGGCGCAGCGCCGCGCGCGCCTGGTCCCAGTCCCCGGCTGCCGTGCGGGCGAACACCTCGCGGCGTGCTCGGGGAAGTGACGCGAGCGTGGCGGGGCTGAGCCGGTCCAGGATGTCGGCGAGCGGCTCCGCGAGGCGACGGCGGAGCTCGGCCTCGCGGCCGGGGGCGGTGTGCTCCGGGTCGTCGAGGACGATGCGCACGGCGTTCCAGAGGTACGAGCGCAGGAGCATCCCCGAGTACACGGTGCGTACCCGCTCGCCCGCTCCGGTCAGCAGCGGCGCGCACAGCCGCTCCTGCCCGAGGTAGACGAGCTGGGCCTCGGGGGTGGCACCGAACGTGGTCATCGAGCCGTTCCCGAACCGCTGGCGATAGCGGTAGACGACGTCGGGCACCAGGTCGGTGCGCGCCGCGACGGACGCGCGGGCCATCGCGACGATGTCGTTCGACCGGCGGGAGTCCTCGAACCGGATGCCGTGGGAGTTCCAGAACGCGCGGCGGAACACGCGGTTCCAGCAGGCGCGGTTGCGCACCAGGGCCGGTTCGTCGTGCACGGTGATGCCGGTACGGGGCTCGGTGACGTGCCGGGTGGCCGGCACGGCGGGGTTCGCGGCGCCCTCGGGGCCGGCGTCGCCGCGCACCGGTCCGCCGGCGCCGGGGCGACCGGGGGTGTCCTCGCCGTCGGGAAACCGCACGAAGTTGCCGACTGCCATGTCCGATCCGCTCGCCCGCAGCGACCCCAGCAGGGCGGCGTACGCTCCGGGCGGCACGACGTCGTCGCCGTCGGCGAACGCGAGGTACTCACCGCGCGCGAGGCCCGCGCCCTGGTTCCGCGCGGGGCCTCCGCCGGGCCGTTCGGCCGTGACGAGCCGGATGCGCGGATCGTCGATCGCGCCGACGACGTCGCGGGTCGGGTCGGTCGAGCCGTCGTCGACGACGACGATCTCCAGGCGGACGCCTTCCTGACCGAGGATGCTGTGCAGGCACTCCTCGATCCAGGGCGCGACGTCGTGGGTGGGGACCACGACGCTGAGTTCGGGAGCGGTCATGACGCGGCACCGCCGGATCCGCCGGCGGACCGGCCTCGCAGAGCGCCCCGGACCAGGGCCTCCGTCGCACCTGCCGCCGCGAGTGCGGCCCGGTCCGCCCGGGCACGCACCCTGCCCGCCAGGGTCGTGGGGCGGGGCCGGGCCGTCAGGGATGCCGCCGCCCGCGTCCAGCGCCCGTGCCCAAGCGGGGTGTAGACGCGCAGCCGGTCGGCGGGCAGACGGCGCCACACCGCCGGGGGCGCCGCCCGGACCAGCGTCGCGGCGGCCTCGCGGGCCGTGTCCAGCCCGGGGTCCGTGAGCGCGTCCGGTTCCAGCAGCGCGGGCAGGTGCGACCAGAGGTCGGCGTCCAGCACGCCCGAGAGGTACGCGTCGAGCAGCGCCGGGTCCTGCCGGTCGCGCACCTCGGCGAGGCACGCGAGTTCCTGGGTCAGGTGGTCGCGGACGCGGGCCGCCCGTTCCGGTCGGGTGCGGCCCACCCTGGCGCGCCGGATCTGGACGGGCTCGTCCAGGACCTCGCGCCGCAGCGTGAGGTCGGCGCGCAGGGCGACGAGCAGGTCATCGGCATGCTCGGTCCCCGCGAACGTCAGTCCGGCCGTGTTCCACGCGGCGCGGTCGACGAGCCGGTTCCAGCAGGCGCGGTCGCGCGCGACGGCCGGCACGGCGGAGGTGGTCAGCCGGCGCGGCGTGAACCGGACGTGGCGGCCCACGACCAGCTCGGCGCCGGTCCTCCTCGCTCGGGCGACGGCGGCGGCGCAGGCGTGCTCGGGCAGCGTGCCGTCGGCGTCGGCGAACATGACGTACGTCCCCCGGGACCGGGCCAGGCCGAGGTCACGCGCCGCTCCGCGGCTCAGGGTCGCGGCGTCGACGCGACGGAGCCGGGAGTCGGACGCCGCCGCTTCCAGGATGTCCGGGGTGTCGTCGACCGATCCTCGATCGACGACGACGAGTTCCAGTTCGGCCAGGGACTGGTGCAGGACGGACCACACCGTCTCGGCCACGCGGTCGTCGTCGTCCTTGGTGACGAGCACGACGGACAGGACCGGTGCGGGAGGCGCCCCCGCGGACCTCGGACCGCCGGCGAGGTCGGCCTGGGGTTCGTGCACCGTGCGCCCTTCCGTAGACTGTGCCGGTCACATTCAAGCACACGCGCACCTTCTGAGGTCTTTCGATGCCAGGACGCGCCACGCGACGCATCCAGACGTTCCCCTACTGGACGTCGAACCCGTTCGTCCAGATGCTGTACGCGGAGGCGGTCGCGCGCGGGATCGCCGTCACCGGGAACGCGAATGTCCGGCTCACCGCCGCCGCGCTGCGTGATCCGTCGGTCACCGGCCTCGTGCACCTGCAGTGGCCGAGCCCGATCACCGACGAGGCGACGGACGCCGAGGACGCCGAGGACGCCGAGCGTCGCGTCGACGACTTCCTCGACGCGGTACGCACGGCCCAGGGCCACGGCCGACCGGTCCTGTGGACGGTGCACAACTCCCTCCCGCACGACACGACGCACGCCGCGGCCGCGCGACGCCTGCACCAGGAGCTGGCCGACCTCGCCGACCTCGTGCACGTGCTGCGGCCGGCCACCGCCGCGGCCGTCGCCGGCGACTACCGGATCCCCCGCGACCGGACCGTGGTCGTGCCGCACTCCAGCTACCACGGCGTCTACGGGCGCAGGCTCGACCGGACCGCGGCGCGCGCGGCGCTGGGCGTCACCGCCCCGGTCGGCGTGCTGTTCTTCGGTCATCTGCGCCCGTACAAGGGCCTGCGGCACCTGTTCGACGCCATGCGGGCGGTACGGGACGCCGGGGCGGATGCCGGGCTGCTGCTCGCGGGCAAACCGTCGGGCGACGTCGCGGACCTGGCCGCCGCGCTCGCCGAGGACGGCGTGCCGATCACGTCCGCGCTCCGGTTCGTCGACGACGACGAGGTGGCCACCTGGTTCTCCGCCGCGGACGTCGTGGTGCTGCCGTACGAGAAGATCCTCAACTCCGGGACGATGCACCTCGCGTCCACCTACGGCGTCCCGGTGGTGCTGCCGGGTGAGCCCCATCTGGTCGAGGACTTCGGCGACGAGCCGTGGACACGGTTCTTCGATCCGGCCGACCCCGTCGCATCGATCGCGGCGCTGCTCACCGACCCCTGGTTCCGGGATCCCGCCGTTCGTGACGCCGCCGTGAACCACGCGCGGAGGTTCTCCCCGACGCGGATGTCCCGCGCGTTCGCCGACCTCGTTGAACGTATGCTTGCCGGGAAATCCGGCGATGCCTTCGCCAGCTCCCCTCACCGGAACGGCAGGACGTGACAGCAGACACCAATCCACAGGCGCCGACCAGCACGACGGATCGCGTCGGCGCCGACCAGGCGCACGCGGCGGCCCTCGGAGAGCTCGCCATGGAGGCCTTCTGCCGCACGTGCCGGCTTGTCGGAGACCACGTTCTCCTGTCCGTCACGCTCGTGGCACCAGGGACCCTGGCCTCGGCCGGCACGGTGGCCCTCGTCATGACGCACGAGGAGAGCGGGGCCGAGCACCGCTTCGATGTCGGGCTGTACGAGCAGCAGCGCAAGCAGTGGCACGTCGATCTCGACGTCCTCGTCCCCGCCCGGGATCTCGCGGGCCAGGTCTGGCGCGGTGACCTGCACCTCGACGGTGTCCTGATCCCGCTCCGGCAGGTGTCGTCGGGTCAGGACCGGCTGCTCGCCGTGTCCGACGGCCTCCTCCCGGCGAACACACCTCCCGCCGAGTTGTCCGTACCTCCGCTTCAGGACGTGATCCGCGCATGACCACGCGCCGCCCGCAGCTCCTCGTCTTTCCTCGCTGGAGCGACAACCCCTATCTCTCGATGCTCTATCTCGCGGCCGAGGCCGACGGATGGCGGATGCGCGGCACCACCAGCCTCCAGGGCTTCGAGCAATGGGCCGCCGACCGTCTCGACCCCGGCGATGTCGCACACGTGCACTGGACCAACCCCGTCCTGGCCGGCTGCGAGTCGGACGGCGAGGCGCGCGAACATCTCAAGCGCTTCCGTGCCGCGCTCGAAACCCTCCGGGAACGCGGCATCCACCTCCTGTGGACCGTGCACAACGAACTCGCGCACGACGCACGGTTCCCCGAGCTGGAGAAGGAGATCGCCGAGGCTCTGGCCGAGAACGCCA
Organism: Myceligenerans xiligouense; assembly: GCF_003814695.1. Lineage (GTDB taxonomy): Bacteria > Actinomycetota > Actinomycetes > Actinomycetales > Cellulomonadaceae > Myceligenerans > Myceligenerans xiligouense. Next base: position 809,413 of record NZ_RKQZ01000001.1, on the reverse strand, counting down.
CGGCCATCATCCAACTGCACGGCCATACGGCGCCGGCTGTCGAGCACGCGTACCGGTTGCCCGCCGACAAGCTGGTCACGGTCCGGCACTCCAGCTACGCCGGGGTCTACCCCGACACGTGGACCCGCGAGCAGGCGCGGGCGGAGCTCGGCGTGCCGGCTGACGCGTTCGCCGTCGGCTTCACCGGTCGCATCCGCCCGTACAAGGGGGTCGACATCCTGTGCGCCGCCGTGGAACGCGCCGCTGCACGGGTTCCGAACATCACCCTGCTGCTCGCCGGATATGCGAACCCGAGCGACGCGGCCGCCGTCGAGGAGGTCCTCCCGACATCGGTTCCGGTCGTCAAGCGACTGTCCTTCGTCCCGGACGAGGAACTCGGCCTCTGGCTCCGCGCGTCCGACATCATGGCGCTGCCCTACCAGCGGATCCTCAACTCGGGCAGTGCCCTGCTCGCCTGCTCCTTCGGCACCCCGGTGATCATCCCCGGACCGTCCACGCTCGCCACCGTCTACGAGGGCGAGGAGTGGGTCCGCACCTACGCCTCGGACGGCGACCAGGCCGGTCATCTCGCGGAGGCGCTCGTCGCCGCGCACACCGGCCTCGGCCCGGCCTCCACATCCGCCGCCCGCTACGCCCAGGCGTACACACCGTGGTCGATGTCCCGCGACTTCCTCGCCGTGATCGACTCCCTCCCCACCACGACCGCGCCGCTCATCCCGAGCGCCACCACGACCGAGAGGCTCTGAGTGAGCAAGGAGATCGCGGCGACGCAGAGCGCCGCACCCGACGTGTCCGTGATCGTCCCGGTGCACAACGTCGCACCGTGGCTGGTGGACTGCCTGAGTTCGATCCTCGACCAGGAGGTCGACCACGAGGTGATCGTGGTCGACGACGGGTCGACCGACGACACCTGGTCGATCGTCGGCGAGTTCGCGCAGCGCGACCCTCGCGTGCGTGCCGTGCGCAATATCGGCAAGGGCGGTGCTCAAGCCCGTAACTACGGCGTGGAACTGGCGCGTGGCGAGTACGTGGCCTTCGCCGACGGTGACGACATCGTTCCTCGTCGCGCGTACGCCACCATGCTCGATGCCGCGCGCGAGGACGGGGCCGACATGGTCGTGGGCGGCTTCCTCAAGTTCTACACGACACACACCTGGCACCCGACGGAGTCCTGGAGTGCCTGGGCCCGTCGCCGATCTGCTACGACGCTCGACGAGCACCCGTCCCTCATCCGCAACCGGGCCTGCTGGAACCGCCTGTTCCGGCGTGACTTCTGGGTCGGCGAGAACATCCTCTTCCCGACCGTTCCCCGTTCCAACGACGTCGTTCCGATGACGAAGGCGCTGGTGGCGGCGCGCCGCATCGCGGTCCTTCCCGAGACGGTGTACCTCTACCGCAACCGGCCGGGTTCCACCTCCATGAGTTCGCGAGCCTCGGGCCTCGCGAGCTTCGAGTCTTACCTGCGCCAGGAACTCGCCTCGTGCATCCATGTGAGTGCGCTCGGCAGCAGCGCCGTGATGCGCGAGTACGACGATCTCGTACTCGTGCGGGACGGCTGGGTCCACCTGCGGAACTTCTTGCGCGACCTCGCGACCGAGAACAACCTGGACGACACCGAGCTCGCCGCCCCGCTCGCCGAGCTCAGCGCGCTCATCGACAAGCTGCTGTCGCGCCTCACCGACCGGATGGAAAAGCGGGTCGACTCGCGTACCCGCTGGGTCTGGGCGTTGGCCCGCGCCGGCCGCTGGGCAGAGGCGACACTCCTCGTGACGGATCCGGCCCGCGCGGTGGTGACCGACGAGCCCTTGATCTTCCCGTCGCTGACGACCGGTGAGTTGGCACCGGTCGACGAGAAGGACCACCGCCGGGTGCTCAGCTCGCTCCTGACCGAGGTCACCGAGGCCGAGACCCCCGTGCCGGAGCACGTGGCCGGGCGCCTGGCGAAGCACGCGGTTCTCTTCAACCGCCTGTACCCGGCCAGTGCGCTCCACTGGCACTCCGCCGCGGTTCAGCAGCTCGTCCTGGCCGCGCAGACCGGCAAGGACGAGGTCGTCCGTTCGGTGCTCGAGGGCAAGCCGCTGAAGGTGTCCGAGACGCAGCTCACCGTGCGGGACAAGCAGGCAGTGCTCAGTGCGACCGTCAGCCCGGTCGGCAAGGTGACCGACATCTCGGTGCAGACGGCGCAGGGTGCGTCGCGTCGTCCGTTCGCCCGTACCGACGTCGACGAGCACACGGGGCAGATCGAGGCCGTCACCGCGGTGGACACCCTCCCGGTGGGACGCACGTTCGTCCGTGTGCGCATGCGACACGAACTCGGCACGATAGACGTTGTCGTGTCCCCGACGATCGCGCACGACGACCGGTCCCGCCACGTCTTCCGCAGCGAGACCAATCGCCAGGTGCACATCAACCCCGGATTCATGAGGCGCGTGGCGGAGGTTCCGCGCAAGGTCGGGCGTGTCGCGCGCGACGTGGCGCGACGCACCCTTCGCCGGTGACCGGAACTCTGTGGATCGAGGCCGTGGGCTAGCCTTGGCGGGGCACGAGGGAACGCGACGACGAGTCGCTCAGGCAACACAAAGCGAGGTTTCGAGGTCTCATGGTCAAGCAACGGGTGTTCGGGATCGGCTTCGCCAAGACGGGCACGTCCTCCCTCTTCCGAGCGATGAAGGTCCTCGGGTACTCCGGCCTGCACCACCAGACCAAGAAGCATCCCGCCGAGGAGATCGAGACGGCCATGCGAGATGCGATAGCCGCCGGGGAGCCACCGCTGTCGCGGCTGCGCTGGCTCGGTGACGCCCGCATGTTCTTCGACATCCGCACCGTCGAACGAGATTTCCCGGCGTTCGACAAGGCCTATCCCGGTAGCAAGTTCATCCTGCACACCCGCGACCTCGACGGATGGCTGGCCAGCTGCGAGGCACACGTGCTGCGCAACCGCGAACGCGGCCGCAGCTCGTGGACGACGTTCGACCGCGAGGGTCTGACCGCCGTCTACGCGGCCCGGCACAGGGAGGTCCGCGAGTACTTCGCCGGCCGTCCCGACGACCTGCTGGAGATCGACGTCCCGGGTGGCGAGGGCTGGGAGAAGCTGGCGCCCTTCCTCGGGCACCCGGTCCCTGACGAGCCCTTTCCCTATGTCAACGTCAAGGGTTCTGGTGGCCGTGACCCACGGTTCGACCCGGTGCCAGACACCGCGCCACCTGCCTGACGACACAGCCCGGGTGACCTGGTTGATAAAGTGATCCACCGTGCCTGAAGCATCTGCACCGCCTGTAGCGAGGTCTTCCAGGGCGGGTCACATCAGCGAGATCCACGGCCTTCGCGGGCTCGCTCTCGCGCTCGTCGTCGTCTTTCACCTGTTCGGAAACGGCCGGGTGTCCGGTGGCGTCGACGTCTTCCTCGCCCTGACCGGCTTCCTGGCCACCCGGTCGCTCGTGAGCCGGATCGAGCGCCAGGACCTGCGTCTCGTGGATCACTACGGGCGGTCCTTCCTGCGGCTGTCGGCACCCGGGCTGCTCGTGCTCGCGGCGACAGCCGTACTGACGGTCCTGGTGATGCCCGAGGCCATATGGCGCAGCACCGTCCGGGAGATCGCCGCCTCGGCGACATATCTTCTCAACTGGGAAATGATCCAGTCCCAGTTGGCCTACGGCGCCGCAGGACCTGACACGAGCCCGCTGCAGCACTTCTGGTCACTGGCGGTCCAGGGGCAGTTCCTGCTCGTGTGGCCGTTGCTCCTGCTGACCATCTGGTATCTCGCGCGCAGACGGGCACGAGTAGCGCTGACCGTGCTCGTCGCCGCCGGAACTGTCGCATCGTTCGTCTTCGCGTGGCGCCTCGGCGAAGCCGACCAGCCGGTGGCGTACTTCCACACCGGTACTCGGTTCTGGGAGATCGGTCTCGGTGCTCTGCTCGCCCTGACCCTCCCCCACCTGCGGCCGCCCGTGGTACTGCGCCCATCTCTCGCGTGGCTGGGCCTCGCTATGGTCGCGTCGTCCGGGCTCTTCCTCGACGGGGGCACGCTCTTCCCCGGCCCGTGGGCCCTGTGGCCGGTAGGCGGCGCCATCCTCGTAGTTCTCGCGTCCGGAACGACCTCATCCCTGGGACCACAGAAGTTCCTGGCTCTCCCACCCCTCCGGTTCATCGCGGACATCTCCTTCCCGCTCTACCTGTGGCACTGGCCGCTGCTGATCGCCTACCTCCACATGACCGGTACCGAGCGGCCCGACTGGCGTGCCGCGGCGATCATCATCTCGGTGTCGATGGTGCTGGCCTGGCTGACGCGAGCACTCGTCGAACAACCGCTGCGCCGGACGGACCGCTGGCTGCGAGGTTTCCCGCGGTTCGCCGTCGTCGCCGTTCTGCTCGGGGCGGTCACGATGGGCTCTTTCGCGGGAATCCGGCAGATCGATCGACAGGAGGCGGAACTCGCTGCCTCGGCCGACCGGTTCCTCGACGACTACGCCGGATGTGTCGGGGCCGCCGCCATGGACCCGGAGGGTTCGTCCTGTGCCGTGTCCGATCCGGAGGTCCTCCTGGAGTTGGTCGCCGGTTACGACGCCGACGAGAACAGGTTCGGGGACTGCTGGTCCAACCGGGAGCGTCCGGTCCAGTTCAACGTGTGCGCGCTCGGCCCCGAGTCCGGCTACGAGCGACGCATCCTCGTCACGGGCGACTCGCACAACAACGCACTCGCCGTGGCGTACGAGAAGATCGCCGAGACCTACGGCTGGCGCATCGATCTCGCCAGCCGCGCGGGCTGCCACTGGAACACCCGGCCGATGTCGGCCAGGAATCCGGAGTCCGCCGAACTCTGCACCCAGTGGAACCAGATGCTCGACGAGCACATCCGGACGAACCCGCACTACGACGCCTACGTCGTGCTGCACTCCGCACGCAAGTCGGTCCAGAAGATCGGCGACGAGTCACGCGTCGAGGCACTCAGCCGTGGCTTGTCCGACGCCTGGGCGACCCGCCCGGACCTCTCGGTGCCCGTGATCGCCGTCCGGGACAATCCGACGTTCACCTACTCCGCGAGCGATTTCGAGAGCACGACCGTCCCCTGCATCGCCGAGAACGGTCTCTCCGCAGATGTCGCCTGCGCCAAGGACAGGGACGAGGCGCTCCGCCGTGACGGTTCGGCCGAAGCGGTCGCGCTGGATCCGAACGCGCACCTGATCGATCTCACGGATTACTACTGCGGCCCGGAGACCTGCTCGCCCGTGGTCGGCTACGTGCCTGTCTACCAGGACGGATATCACGTCACCAAGCAGTTCGCGGAGACTCTCGCGCCGTACCTGGGCCGTCAACTGCGCGACGTCGTGGAAGGCGTCACATCGCCCACGAACGCGGGGCCCACCGGGAAGACCACTCCGAGCGGGAGGCCCGGGTCGATCACGAAGCCCACACCGGACGGCACCCTGTCGCCGACCGACCTGGCAACGGCCAAGGACTCCGCCCCGGCCGAGTAGCCGCCGGCGGGCGCATCGCGGTATCGGCACTACCTCGGGGAGCGCAGCCCCCAGCGTGGCGCACCCATGCGGTGACCGGAGCCACGCAGTCGTTCCACCTCGGCGGTGAGGCGAGCTACCTCGTCCCGCGCGTCGGCGAGCTGACCGGTGAGCTGCTCCACCGTTGTGCCCGCGGCGACCTTCTTCTTGTGCTTCGCGTCCCAGCCCGTCGCACGTGAGTACATCCCGAGGAGCGCCTCGACGGCGAGATCGAACGGGATTTCGGCGGGCGGCGTGGCGTCGTCGTCGGTGCTGGGAACCCTGCGCTCCAGCTCCGCGAGGTCACCCACGACACGTACCCCCGTGGCCCGGACGTTGTCCGCGAGCAGGGCCCCCGCCTCGACCAGGGTGTCCGCGGCCCAGTGCGGGACCACCAGCTTGCCCTCGGACTCGCTCGGTGTCCGGAGCGAGAGCATGCGGTTCACCATTCCCTTGAAGACGAGCGCCCGATGGTCCGCCCGGGGTGCTCGCCACCTGCCACGGATCTGGCGGTTGAGCCGCAGAACGAGCGCGGCCTCTGCGGCGGACATGCCTCTGTTCTGACCGGCGCCGTCCAGTTGCCTCGAGTGCAGCAGCCCTCCAGGAAGGGCGAGCAGACCTTCGAAGGTGTCGAGCAGCCTGGTCGGTTGGTCCTTCTCGAGCACGATGACCGTGACATTCTCGGCACCGACGGCGTTCACCCAGCGCTCGAGAAGACTCAGTCCGTCCCGGCGATGGAACGCACCGGACGCGGTGACCGCCGCCGGGTCCGCCAGTGCCTCGCGCAGGTACTCCTCGAGCGATCTGGTGTTGCCGCGCTTGAGGCTCTCCTGCCAGTACGAGGGGACGAACGAGCCAAGGTTCCGCAGCACGAGTACGACGTGAACCGGGTGCTTCCCTTGCGCGCCGACCTCGTCGACAGTGCGGCGGGCGCCTTCGGCGTCGGCGGTGCAGACCATCTCGAACGAGAGGAGCGCGCGCTGTTCGGAGAACCGGTCGAGCTCTTGCTCGATCACACGCCACCACTGCTCCTTGGGGGTCGGATCAGGGAGATAGTCGATCTTGAGCCCAGCGAGCCACGACAAACTCCTGTGGTGATTCTCCGCCTTGCCCGGATAGTTGACGCCCTCGCTGCGGAGTTCCCACTTCAGTTTCTTGGCCGCGTACTGGAGCGCTGTCGACCCTGTCTTCGGCAGGCCGATGTGCACCAGGCGCGTACCGCCGTCCAGCGCGTCGATGGTCTCAGGCATGCGCACAGGTTACGGGAAAGTTTCATCCCCTCAGAACCCGCGTCGCGACGGATCAAGACGGCTGGCGCCCAGGTCACCAACCCGTCGCCTCATGAACGAAGCGCTCCGCCACGGGCGCGAGCGTGGCTGCATACGTGGCACTGAGATGCGACGAGTCCCGGTAGACGAGGACGTTTCCCCGGACGGGAGCACACACCCCGTCCGGGCAGACGTACGGGCCGAAGCCCCGGAAGGTCACACCGTGGGGCAGTGCCTCGTAGCGAGCCGGCAGCGACATACCGCCGTCCGACTCCCGCACCCGCTCGGTGCACACGTCGACGCCCCACGACTCCACGCACTCGAGCATGTCCTGCGCCGGGCGTGGAATGTCCTCAAGAGCCAGGATCCTGGATCCCGATGCCGAAAGCTCCCGCCAGCGGGACACGTAACCGACAGGGTACGTCTCCCGGTCCTCGAATCTCCGCGACCCCAAGGTCACCACGAGATCGGGCGGGTCGGTCAGAAGGAACTCGTGGGCGCGAAGGTTCCACACCCGGCACTCCTCACTGGCCCGGGTTTGCGCCGTCGTACCGGCCGCGTACTGACAGCCGTTCATGGACAGGGTCAGCAGGCGCCAGCCGTTGGCCTCGGCCGCGGCCTCGAACGCGTCGTGGTAGTGGGCGATCCGTGACGAACCCACGAGCGCGACCGTCCTCGTCGCGGTGGGATCCCCGGACGCGCAGTAGGACAGCATGTTCCCCGCGATGGTCGGCAGGCACCGGCCGTCGGAGGGCGCCGGAAGGTCGTACTCCCCCGCGACGGACGGGATCCACGGCAGGTCCGGCATGTCGCGATGGAGTTCCGGATCGATCATGACGCCGGCTCCCGGGTAGCGGCCCTCGTCCGAGGCGAGAAACGCCTCCCGCTCGGCCTCGCGCTGAACGGCGAGAGCCACCTGCTGCTGGGCGTACAGGCCGACCACCAGGACCGGGACGATCCACACTGCCGCGTAGCCGAACTGCCGGACCGGCCGTGCCACCGACCTCGGCAGCCGCAGCGGACGATGGCTGAGCAGGAACGTCGTGAGCGCGGCGAGGGCGAGCGAGATACCGACGACGTAGGCCCCTCCGCGCGCGTCGGCCCTGCTCGTCCCTGTCACGTTGAGGTACAGCAGCAGCACCGGCCAGTGCCAGAGGTACAGGGCGTAGGACCAGTCGGCGACCACCGAGAGCGGCCGCCAGGTCAGGAACCCGTCGACCGCACCCGGCACCGCGGTACGGCCCGCGACGAGGATGAGGGCCGCGGACAGCACCGGCCACAGCGCGATCCAGCCGGGGAACATCGTCGAGACGTCGAACAGGGCCCCGCAGGCGATGAGCGCGAGCAGTCCGACCCAGCCGAGCAGGAACCGCAGCGCCTTCGGCAGCGCGATCCGGTGGATGGTCAGTGCGAGGATGCCGCCGGCGGCGAACTCCCATAGCCGCGCGCCGGTGTCGAAGTACGCCCAGACCTGGTTCGTCGCGGTGAGATACACCGAGTAGGCGAGCGACAGCACCGCGATGGGCACGATGACCACGAGGAACGCCGCGCGGATCCGGGACAGGGACTTCCACACGACGGCGAGAGCGACGGCCGCCACCACGAGCCACACGAGGTAGAACTGGCCTTGGATCGACAGCGACCAGAAGTGCTGCAGCAGGCTGGAGCCCTCGTCACGGGTGTTGTAGTCCACGGCGCGCCGGGCCAGGTACCAGTTCTCGTGATAGAGCAGTGCGGCGATCGCCTCGTTGATCGTGTCGAGCAGGCGCCCGCGCGGCATGAGGAAGTACGTCGCGATGACGGTGCCGGTCAGCACGATGACGACGGGTGGCAGCAGGCGCGAGGCGAGGCGGGACAGAAAGGCGAACGGGCGGATCCGCCCGGTCCGCTCGGCCGCCCGCGCGAGCGACCCGGTGATCAGGAACCCGGTCAGGAACAGGAAGACGTCGACGCCGCCCGAGACCCTGCCGAACCAGACGTGATAGGCGACGACGAGCAGGACGGCGACGGCGCGGAGGCCGTGCAGCTCGGGGCGGAAGCCTCCACCGGTCCGGGACGCTCCGCCTTCCCGGCTGCCGTTCTCCTCCGTCTGCCCTGGCCTGAGCTGCGGCCGGGCGTCGTGATTCGCTGGACCATCGGAGCCCGCGGACGACGCGCCGGGCGCAAAGGCGTGCTCACGAAGCGTGGGAGCGCTGGTCATCAGCTCTTCTCAGTCGGGAGACGGCAGGTCGGCCGCCATCGCGTGGCGTCCGTGTCGGCACCGATTTGAACACATCACGTCTTCCACGCATTACCGCGAATCGTGATGAATCGGTGGAGTTACCCGCCGCCTCAGAGTTCCCGCGCGTCCGACTCCAGCAGCACCGGGATGCCGTCCCGCACCGGGTAGGCGAGCGGACGGTCCGGATCGGTCGAGTGCAACTCGGGCTCGCCGCCGGGCCCGACGCCGTCGGCCAGCGCCGCGCCCGTGACCGGGCAGCGCAGGATGTCACGCACCCAGCCGGGCAGGCCGGCGCCGTCGGACCCCGGCACGCCGGCCTCCGTCCCGGAACCCGCCGCACCGGCCGGGCCGCTCGTCCCCGCGCCCTCGGCGCCCGTGCTCGTCATGCGCCCTGCTCCGGGTCGTCGGCACGCACGAGCGCCAGCACGTCGTCGCGCACCTTCTCCATCATGTCCGCGTCCGCGGCCTCCACGTTGAGCCGCAGCAACGGCTCCGTGTTCGACGCGCGCAGGTTGAACCACCACTGCGGGTGACCGTCCCAGTGGGACACGGTCAGCCCGTCGAGCTCGTCGACCTCGACCGAGCCGGCGCCCTCCTGCGTCACGTACGCCTCGTACACGCGTGCCCGCGCCGCGGGCACGTCCGCCACCCGCGAGTTGATCTCGCCCGACGCGACGTACGGCTCGTACATCTCGCCGAGCGCGCTCAGCGGGTGCTCCTGCGTGCCGAGTGCCGCGAGCACGTGCATCGCCGCGAGCATCCCGGTGTCCGCGAAGAAGAAGTCGCGGAAGTAGTAGTGGGCGCTGTGCTCGCCGCCGAACACGGCGGTGTGCTCGGCCATCTGCGCCTTGATGTAGGAATGGCCCACGCGCGTGCGGACGGTCGTGGCGCCCGCCGCGGTGAGGAAGTCCGGCACCGCGCGGGAGGTGATGAGGTTGTGGATCACGATCGAGTCGCGCCCCTCGGCCTTCTCCTTCTCCACCTCGCGCAGCCCCACCAGCGCCGTGATGGCCGACGGCGAGACCGGGGCGCCCTTCTCGTCCACCACGAAGCAGCGGTCCGCGTCGCCGTCGAACGCGAGGCCGATGTCCGCCTGGTTCGCCACGACGGCGGCCTGCAGGTCCAGCAGGTTCTTGGGCTCGAGCGGGTTCGCCTCGTGGTTCGGGAACGAGCCGTCCAGCTCGAAGTACAGGGGGACGATCTCCAGCGGCAGCTCCGGCAGCCCGGCGCCCGTGCCGAGGACGGCCGGGACCGTGTGCCCGCCCATCCCGTTCCCGGCGTCGACCACGACCTTGAGGGGGCGGATGCCGGACAGGTCGACCAGGCCGCGCAGGAACGCCGCGTAGTCGGCGAGCATGTCGCGGTCCGTGACGGTGCCAGGCTCCGCGGCGGATTCGGGGAGTCCGCCGTCCAGGTAGCTCTGGGCCAGCTCGCGGACCTCCGCGAGGCCGGTTTCCTGACCGACCGGCGCCGCCCCGGCCTTGCACAGCTTGATGCCGTTGTACTCGGCCGGGTTGTGGCTGGCGGTGAACATCGCGCCGGGCAGGTCCAGCACACCGGAGGCGTGGTACAGACCGTCGGTCGAGCACAGCCCGATGCGCACGACGTCGGCGCCGGCCGCCGTCAGCCCTTCGGCGAACGCGGCGACGAGGTCGGGACCGGACTCGCGCATGTCGTGGCCGACGACGACACCAGGGGTGCCGTCGTTCCCGGGCCGTCCTGCGTGGGCCGCCGGGAGCACCACGACCCGCGCGAACGCGGCCCCGATGGCGCGCGCCACGCGGGGCGAGAGCTGGTCCGGCACGGTGCCCCGGACGTCGTAGGCCTTGATGATCTGGGTGAGGTCGATGGACACGCCGAAAGCCTATTGCACCGCTGCCGGTCACCCGCGAGAAGCCCGCTCCGCGCGCCGTGTCCGCGGCGGGCCGACCGCGCCTGGCCGCCGCGTCGCTCCGCGCCGGGCCAGGCCAGGTCGCCCGCCCCACCCTCAAGGCCCTACGGTCACCTCGAACTCGATGACCTGTGTCGTGGGGGACATCGGCCCGGAGTCGCCGACGATGTCGTCGACCAGGGAGCCGATGTTGTCGCTCCACCAGTCCGTGTAGCCGATGACGGGTGGGTGGGTCGCGGATTCGATGTCGGACTCGTTGTACGCGGTGTACCGCCAGACCACGGAGCCGTCGGGGTTCTCCCGAAGAGGCGTCATCCTGACGTTGTGCGAGCCCAGATACGTGTACGCGAGGTTCCCGGTGAGTCCGGCGGTGGCGAGTGTCCCGTAGTCCGTCAGGTACTTGCCGGCGCCTTCGAAACCCTCCAGCTCGTAGTCCCACATGTAGGTATGGCCCAGCTCGTAGTTCCCCTGTCGGGTGCGGTCGGCGAAGATGTCGATCACCTCCTGCGTGTTCGCGTGCTCGCGGTAGATCCTGGTGAACTCGTCGTTCGGACCGAAACACTGCGAACGCGGCCCCTCACCCGAGAGCCAGCTCCAGCCGATCTCCCACGGGTTGTTGCCGTTACCGGACGGGACGGGCCGGCCGAACGGTGTCAGGCAGCTCTCGGCACCGGGCGGCAGGCCGTTCTCCTCGGGATCGATCGGCACGGTCGAGTTGTCGAGCGCATTCTGAGCTGCCTCACGGAGCGCGGCCTGGATGGCGAGTGCTCGAGCCTCGAACGCGGCCTGGGCGGCAGCGCGGGCATCCTGACCTGCTGCGATCGCGGCGCTGCGGGCGGCCGACGCCGATGCCTGGGCGTCCGCCGCGTAGGAAGCGGCGATCGTGGCCGACCGCACGGCCCGCGTCGCCGCCTGTCTCGCCACGCTGCTCGCCGCACGAGCGGCGGCGGCTGCCCGACGTGCCGTCTCGGCGGACCGAGCGGCCTCGGCAGCGGACCGCTCGGCGGCCTCGGCGTTGTCGCGTGCTTCCTGTGCGGACTGTGCGGCGTCGGCTGCGTATCCTGCGGCACGGTCGGCCCATTCGACCGCTTCGGCCGCGGCATCGCGGGCGATGGCCGCCGCCTCGGAGGCCCGTGCGGCGTCCTCCCGCGCGTCCGCGGCCACCTTGGCCGCACGTGCGATCGACGCGCGGACAGCGCTGATGTGCGTGGCGTGATCGTGGTCGATCCGCGCGAAGTCGTACTGCGTGGTCCCGACGAACTGGCGGAGCATATGCGTGTCGCCCTCGAGCGCGACCTCGGCCGCCGCCCTCACGTAGGGGCCACCGTTCGCCAGCAGGGTGGAAGCCACGACCCGGTCGTCCTCCCGGACGGCCTCGGCACGATCGACGTGCAGGAAGGTGTGCAAGGCCTCCGCCGTCCCGGCCGTCAGCGCCGCCTCGGCCGCGCGTCGCACCGCGGTACCCGTGTCGTCGTCGGCCAGGAGGGTCAGGATCTCGACCCGGTTGTCCTCCTCGGCCGCCGCGACGGCCCCGTGCTCGAGGAATGACCTGATCGTGACCGGATCTTCGGACCCGAGTGCTTCCGCCGCCGCGCTCGCCACGTCCGTCGTGGACACGGCGGCCGTCGCAGCGACGTTCTCGGCGTCGTCCTGCCGCTGCGCGATGACGCGGTCGGTCTCGATCCAGTGGAGGACGTCCTCGTCCGAGCCGGCCAGGGCGAACTCCGCCGCTTCCCGGGTCCACGTCCCCGACCGGTCGAGGAGCCGGACCGCGGCACGGCGTCCGGCGGCTGCCGCCTCGTCGACGGAATCGTCCCGGAGGGCCGATTCCGCGGTATCGATGAGGTCCCGGAGTTCCTCGGAGAGCCGAGCCTCCTGGGTCCGTTCCCGGTTGGCCCGCTCGAGAAGGCCTGTCTCCGCGTCCGCCTCCAGGCGGGCTCGCTCGATCGCCTCGGCGGTCTCCTCTGCCAGGCGCTCGGACTCGGCCGCACGAGCCGCCTCCTCGACGGTCTCTGCCTCGGTGACGGCGTCGGCTGCGGCGTTCGCCGCTTCGAGAGCCGCCTCCGCGGCGAGCGTGGACCGGTTGGCGTAGTCGACGGCCTCACCGGCATGCTCGGCGGCTTCCTCGGCAGCGGCAGCAGCGTTCTCGGCGTGGTCGGCTGCGCTGTTGGCCGCGTCACGCGCCACCCGGGCGGCAACCGCCGCCTGGCCGGCGAGCGACTGCGACCTGTGGGCGGCTTGAGTCGCCCGGGCTGCCGCGCTCTCCGCCACGGCAGCGGCACGCTGCGCCGCGGCGGCCTCCGACTGGGCCGCCCCGGCCGCCACCGCCGCGTCGGCCGTGGCGCGGGCGGCAGCAGCCGCATGATTCGCCGAGCTGGCGGCAGCCGCGCCGGCCATTCCGGCGTGATCCGCGGCGGCAGCCGCCCGGCCTGCCTTCGCGGCCGCCGAACGGACGGAGTCGACCATTCGCCGCGCCTCCTGGGCCGCAGCGCGTGCCGCTGCCGCCATCGACGCGTCACCGGACGCTCCGATCGCGGCGCGATACGCACGGGCCGCGGCACGTCCCGCCGATGCGGCGGCCGCCGCAGCCGCCTGAGCTGCCGCCACCGAGCGCTGGGCGGCGGCCTGCGCCGTCCGCGATGCCGACACCGCGGTCGATGCGGCAGCGGCCGCACCCCTCGCGGCCTGGGCGGCCCTGTTCGCGGCCCTGGCCGACCGCGTCACGTCGTCCTCTGCCGCCTCGGCCTCGGCCTTGGCCTCCAACGCCGCGGCCTTCGCCTTCTCCGCGGCCTCGACCGCCTGGTCGGACAGCTCGACCGCCTCGTCGCTCTTCCGGGCGGCGCGCCGGCCCTCCGTCTCCACCACCTCGACCAGTTGCCCGATCGTCGCGGATTCCTCGTCACGCGCCCGGGCGATGTACTGGCCCGTCTCCAGGAACCACCGCACCGCCCTCGGCGTCCCGTCCTCCAGGGCGCGCTCCGCGTACTCCCGCACCTGCGGTGAAGCCGTCACGAGCAGGGACATCACCTCGGCACGTTCGTCCTCCTCCTGCGCGCTGAACTGCCCGCCGCTGAGGAAGGCACGCAACGCGAAGTCCGATCCGCCGTCCAGCGCGGCCGCTCCCTCGCGCCCCGCCGCGGGACCACCATGGGCCACGACCGTGGTAACCGCCACCTCCAGGTCCTCGTGCACGGCGTTCTGGAATCCACCGTCCAGGAAGTTCTCGATCGCCGCCTCGCCACCGGAGAGCGCCTCCCCGATACCCTCGCGGGTCGCTCGGCCCGCGGTCACCAGGGCTTCCGTCAGCGTGAACCGGTTGTCCTCGGCCCGCGCCGCGGGCAACACCTGGCCGAGGAACGCGGTCACCTCCGCCGCGGAGCCCACCAGAGCTGCGGCCGCGGCCGCCCGCACCGCCCGGCCGCCCGTGCGGTGAGCCCAGACCACCTGTCCACGTTCGGTGTCCGGAAGTCCGGACGCGTCCGGCAGCGTCATGGCGACGGGCCCGTTCGCGGCGTAGGCCGCGCGGGCTTCTGCCGTGCACGTGGGCAGCGCCCCGACGGCAGCCACCCCGGCGAGAACGGTCAGCATCTGACGCCTGTTCAACACCCATCGTGACCCCTGCTCCATCACGACCCCCTTCTGCTCGGCTCGTACGTACCTGTGTCATCCGCCCCACTTGTGCCGGCGTGGGCATGGTGGTGCGGCGCGGCGGGACGGCGCCACACCACCAGGAAGAACCCGCGACGTACTCGGCCTGGTCGCCCTCGGCGGTCATCTCGAGGTGGGTGTTGTCGGCCTCCGGCGGGGCCATCCTGCCGGACAAAAACTACGTAGTCACACAATTCGGCTAGCGCTAAATCGGCTTTCACCCAGGCCGCGACGCGGGGTGTCCGGGTCCCGGCGCTCTCACCGCGCCTCCGCGCGCCCGTCACACGGCGCCGGACCCCGCCCGATAAACTCGCCCGGGTGCAAGCCACCGACGTCCCCCTCCGTCTGAGGAACACGGTCCAGACGTACGACTGGGGGGCCTACGACGCCATCCCCCGCCTGCTCGGCGACGAGCCCGACGGCACGCCGCGTGCCGAGTTGTGGCTGGGCGCCCACCCGAGCGCGCCGTCGCGCACGGACCCGGCCGGCGACGGCACCACCCTGCACTCCCTCATCCGCTCGGCCCCCGACGCCATGCTCGGCAAGCGCGTCGCCGACGAGTTCGGCCCGCGCCTGCCGTACCTCCTCAAGGTGCTGGCCGCGCGGCGCGCCCTGTCCCTCCAGGTCCACCCGAAGCCGCACACCGCGCGCGAGGGTTTCAACCGCGAGAACCGGCTCGGCCTCCCGGCCGGGTCGGCGAAGCGCTCCTTCCACGACGACCAGCACAAGCCCGAGATGCTCGTCGCGCTCACCCAGTTCGAGGGTCTCGCCGGTCTGCGTGGCACCCGCGCGGCGCTCACCCTGCTGGACGGCCTCGGCGGCAAGCTGGTCGACGACGTCGTGGCGGCGCTCCGCGCCGACCGGTCGGCGGCGGGCATGCGGGCGGCGTTCGACGTGCTCATCCGGGCCCGCCAGGACGCCGGCTGCCGGTCCGACATCGAGCACACCGTCGACTCGGTCCGCGAGCGCCTGGCCGGAGGGTCCCCGTTCGAGCGGGCGGACCGTACCGTCGTCGATCTGGCGGACCAGCATCCGGGCGACCCGGGCGCCGTCGCGTCGCTCCTGATGAACCGCTTCACGCTGGAGCCCGGGGAGGCCCTGTTCACCCCGGCCGGTGAGTTGCATGCCTATCTGTCGGGGGTGGGCACGGAGATCATGGCGTCGTCGGACAACGTGCTCCGTGCGGGGCTGACCAGCAAGCTGGTCGACGCGGGCGCGCTCATGGAGTGCGCGTCGTTCGCGGCGCGGCCGCCGGTGCTGCCGGATTTCGCGACGTCGGGCAGCCGCGGTCAGGTGCAGACGTACCGGGCACCGGTCGCGGAGTTCGCGCTGACGCTGGCGGACGTCGACCCGGGCGAGGATCTCGAGCTGCCCGACGACGGGCCGCGGATCGTCCTGTGTCTCGACGGGGAGGTGGCGCTCTCCTGCGGTGACGGCTCACGGCCCGCGACGTCGCTGGCGCACGGCGACTCGGTCTTCGTCCCGGACGCGGCCGGTGCCCTCACGCTCACGGGCGCGGGCCACGTGGTCTGCGCCTGGGTTCCCTGACCGCACGCCGCCCCGCGGGGCCGGGACCCTATTCCTCCGCGCGCAGCACCCTCAGGTGGCCGCGGCGTGCCGTCTCGGTGACGCCGGGCTCCGTCGGCGGCTCGGCGGTGTCGCCCGTCGTCGCCTTGCGGGTGCGGCCGGCCTCGCGGACGGCGTCGGCCAGGGCCGACAGGTCGTCGGGCGACGGGGCCGGCTCCGCGGGGAACTCGGGAACCAGCCGGACCACCTCCCAGCCGCGCGGCGCCGTCAGGCCCTCGGCGTGCTCGGAGCACAGGTCGTAGCTGTGGGGCTCGGCGAGATGCGCGAGCGGACCCAGCACCGCCGTCGAATCCGCATACACGTATGTGAGCGTCGCGACCGCAGCGTTGGTGCATGCGGACCTCGAGCACTGTCTCACCGATCTCACCCGCTGAGCGTACGCCGCTGACCGGGAGCAATGTCACGAACACGCCGAGCCGGTCCGGGCGAACTGCGCGACACCGCCCGCCACGGCGGCCCGCCTGCCCGCTGCTCCCCGCTCCCCCGGCCGCTCAGTACGATGGGAGTGCCCCAGCCCCGAGGCGGAAGTCCCTCCCATGAAGCTGTTCGTGCAGATTCCCTGCCTCAACGAGGCGGAGACCCTCCCCCTCGTGCTCGCCACGATCCCCCGCGAGATGCCGGGAATCGACGAGGTCGAGATCCTGGTCATCGACGACGGGTCCACCGACGCCACGGTGGAGGTGGCGCGCCGGCTCGGCGTACGGCACTTCGTGCGCCACGCCCGGACCATGGGGCTGGCACGCTCCTTCCGCGACGGCGTCGACTACGCGCTGCGTCACGGCGCCGACATCGTCGTGAACACGGACGGAGACAACCAGTACCCGCAGGAGCGCATCGGCGACCTGGTGGCGCCGGTCGTCGGCGGCGAGGCCGACATCGCGATCGCCGACCGCCAGACCGGCACCATCGAGCACTTCTCGCCGCTGAAGAAGGTGCTGCAGAAGGTGGGCAGCGAGGTGGTCAACTTCGCCGCCGAGACGGATCTGCCCGACGCCGCCAGCGGGTTCCGCGCCTACTCCCGCGCCTCCCTGATGCGCCTGAACGTGGTCACGCAGTTCAGCTACTGCATGGAGACGATCATCCAGGCGGGCAACAAGCGCCTGCGGATCGCGAGCGTCCCGGTCACGACCAACCCGAAGACCCGCGAGTCACGCCTGTTCTCCAGCATGGGGCAGCACATCCGCAAGTCCGGCCAGGCGATCACCCGCTCCTACCTCATGTACAAGCCGCACACGGTGTTCGTGACCCTCGGCGTCATCTTCGGCCTGGGCTACCTGATCCCGTTCGGCCGGTACCTGGTGCTCCTGATGCTCGGCCAGGCGGGCCAGCACATCCAGTCCCTGATCCTGGGCTCGTCCATGCTGGTGGGGGCGCTGCTGTCGTTCGCGCTGCTGGTGATCGCGGACCTGCTGAAGACGAACCGCACGCTCATGGAGGAGACGCTGGAGCGTCTCAAGGAGGTCCAGTACGGGCGCGACTCGCACGCGGTGCCGAAGGTGGTGGCTCTCGCCGCGGTGTCCGGCGCGACGGCCGGAGCGGACGGCGAGGCCGGCGCGTCCGCGTGGCACGACGCGACGAGTGACACGACGGCACCGGCCGACACGCACGACGGGCCGGCCACGGACCACCGGGGAACGGCGGAACCCGGCGGCGAGCCCGGGGAGACGGGCACGAGCGCCCGTCCGGCCCTCAGGGCGGGACGGTCCGAGGTGCACCGCGACGCGCCCGGCGGCCGCGCCGAGGAACCGGCGGGTCGGTCGTGATCCTGACGTTCGGCACGTACGACGCCGAACGCCACCCCCGTGTCTCCGTGCTCGCCGCGGGCCTGCGCGCCCACGGGGCCGAGGTCACCGAGCTGAACCGCCCCCTCGGGTTCTCCACGGCCGAGCGGGTCCGGATGCTGCAACAGCCCTGGCGGCTCCCGCTCCTGGTGGTGCGGCTGCTCGCCTGCTGGGCGGGTCTGGTGGCCGGCGCCGTGCGGCTGAGGCGCACGCACGGGCGGCCCGACGCCGTGCTGGTGGGCTACCTGGGGCACTTCGACGTGGTCCTGGCGCGGGTGCTGTTCCCCCGTTCCGTCGTCGTCCTCGACCACCTGATCTTCGCCGGGGACACCGCCGTCGACCGAGGCGCCGCCGGCCTGCGCGTCCGTCTGCTGAACGTGCTGGACCGCGTCGCCACGAGCTGCGCGGACGTCGTCGTCACGGACACGGACGAGCACCGCGCCATGCTCCCGGACCCGTCCCGGGGCGTCACGGTCCTGGTGGGCGCCCCCACCGCCTGGTTCGACGCGGCCACCGGGCCGACGGCCCCCGGCGAGGACGCCATCGTGACTGGTGGGAGCCTTCCCACCAGTCACGATGGCGTTCTCGACCACGTGGACGGGGCGGCGGACACAGGTGGAGCGGGCGCCGACGGGCGGCTGCGGGTCGTGTTCTTCGGGCTGTACACACCGTTGCAGGGGGCCCGGGTGATCGCCGAGGCGATCCGCGACGCCGTCGGCTCGGGTGCGCGCCTGGACGTGACGATGATCGGCTCCGGGCAGGATCTGGCCGCCGCCCGCGAGATCCTCGCCGGCACCCCGGACGTCACCTGGCACGACTGGGTCGAGCCCGCCGACCTGCCCGCACTCGTCGCCGGCCACGACGTCTGCCTCGGCATCTTCAGCGACACCCCGAAAGGGCTGCGCGTCGTGCCCAACAAGGTCTACCAGGGGCTGGCGGCCGGATGCGTCGTCGTCACCTCCGACACTCCCCCGCAGCGCCGCGCCGTCGGCGATGCCGCGGAACTCGTGCCGCCCGCCGACCCGCACGCCCTCGCGAAGACCCTCACCGGCCTCACGGACCCGTCCCGCCTCGCCGCGGCCCGGACCCGCGCCGCCGCGGGCCGCGACGCGATCCGCCCCCAAGCGGTCGTGACCCCGCTCCTCACCCCCCTGACAATCCCCGCCCCGACGCACAGCCCCCCATCACCGACCGAACTCTCGACAACCACCCCGGAACCCCCGGCACCTGCGCGCGACCACGCCATTTCGGCCGATGGCCACGCTCCCATGGAGCGAAATGGCGTGGTCGACCACCATGACGTGGTCGACGCCGGGCGGGATCCCGGGCCGCGGCGGGATGGGGATGGCCCGTGAGGCGCGTCGGGGGCGTGGTCGCCCGGTTCATGCGGTCGCCCGCCGTGCGGTGGGGGTT
This sequence comes from Myceligenerans xiligouense, assembly GCF_003814695.1. Classification (GTDB taxonomy): domain Bacteria; phylum Actinomycetota; class Actinomycetes; order Actinomycetales; family Cellulomonadaceae; genus Myceligenerans; species Myceligenerans xiligouense. The sequence goes on along the minus strand of NZ_RKQZ01000001.1, from coordinate 790,112 downwards.
CCTCCTTGTCGCCGTCGGGCTGGCCGTCTGGTATGTCGTCGATGCCCGCGCCGAGCTCGCCGACGCCGCGGCGATGCTCTCCGGCGGCACGCTGGCCGCCGTCGTCGGCCTCGGGTTCGTGTACGTATGGTGCACCCTCATCGCCTGGCGGGCCGTGCTCACCGACCTCGGCTCCCGGCTGTCCCTGCGCGACGCCGTGAGCGTGTTCGGCCTCAGCCAGCTCGGCAAGTACCTGCCCGGCGGGGTATGGAACGTCGTCGCTGCGGCGGAGATCGGCGCCGACCACAGCATCCCCCGGCACCGGTCGGTCGCGTCGATGGGAGTGGCCGTCCTGGTGTCGGTCGTCTCGGGCGCCGCCGTCGGGGCCGTCGCGCTCCCCTTCGTCTCCGCGGGAGCGCTCGGCGCCTGGGGCTGGATCGTGTGGATCACCCCGGCGATCGCCGTCGTCCTGCTGCCGCCCGTGCTCAACCGCCTCATCGGCCTCGCCCTGCGGCTCGGCGGCCGGGAACCGCTCGCCCGCAACCTGACCTGGCGCGGCCTGGCGGTGACGACGGCATGGTCGGTGGCCGGCTGGCTCGTCGCCGGGACACAGACCTGGCTGCTCGCCACCGGGCTGGGCATGACGCCGTCGGCCCGCACCTTCGCACTGGCCGTCGGCGGCTGGGCACTCGCCTGGACCGTCGGGTTCCTCGTCGTGATCGCACCGGCCGGCGCGGGCGTGCGCGAGGTCGTGCTGGCCGGCGTCCTGGCCGGCTCCCTCCCGGGCACCGCGGCACCGGCGCTCGCGGTCCTGGTCAGCCGGGTCGTGCTGACGCTGGTCGACGGCGTGCTGGCGGGAGCCGGACTGCTGCTGGCCCGGCGCAGGGCGCGCCGCCCCGCCGTCGGCCGTCCAGTTTCCGACACCACCCAGGTCCCATGACGCCGGCCGATAGCCTTCTGCCGTGAACCGCGAGCAACTCCGAGATGCCGGCCGGACCGCGACGGCACCCGTGCGGGCCGTCCCGGTCGTCATCTGGCTGATCACGGTGCTGCACGTCGCCGTGATGCTCGCGCAGACCGCCGTCTTCCCCAACGTCCGCTCGCCCGACGAACTGAAGCACGTCGACCTGATCGTCCAGGTGGAGCAGGGCACGGCCTGGCCGTGGCCCGACCCGGGCACGATCTTCGTCACCGAGGGCGTCACCGCCGGGCACTTCCTCTCCAGCGACCGGCTGTGGTCCGGGCGCCAGTTCCTCGCGGACCGCGTGGACGCCGACGGGCCCGAATTCGCGCCACCGCGCGGCGAGCGGCCCTCGTTCGCCGACGACGGCGGCCTGGCGCCCTGGGCACAGGAACACGCCGACGGCACCACCGAGGCCGTCACCAACCAGCTCGTCCAGCACCCGCCGCTGTACTACCTGCTCGGCGCGGCGGCCCTGCACGCCGTACCCGACTGGGCCACGGCGCCGATGGACCAGGTCTGGCTCTGGCTGCGCTGGCTGAACACCCTGGTCGCGGCACCGATACCGCTGCTGCTGTGGGCGTCGGCCCGTCGGCTGGGGCTGCCCGAACCTCTGCCCGTCGCGGCCGCGCTCACCCCGGTCGCCGTCCCGGAGATGGAGCACCTGTACTCGGCGGTCAACAACGACAACCTGCTGGTGCTGTTCGGGACCGCGCTCACCTACCTGCTGGTCCGGGTGATGACCGGCGACCTCTCACGCCGCACGGCACTCGTGGTCGGGCTCGTCGCCACCGCGGCGCTGCTGACCAAGGGGTTCGCCCTGATGCTCCCGGCCTGGATCGCGCTCGCCTACGGCGTGGCCCTGTACCGGTCGCGCGGCCGGCGCCGGGTGGCGCTCGGATCACTGGTGGTGGCCGCCGTCGCGACGCTGCCCGGCGTCGCCTGGTGGGTCCGCAACCTCGTGCTCTACGGGGCGATCCAGCCGCACGGCTACCGGACGGAGGTCCCCGATCTCACACCGGTCTACGGCTGGTCCGACGGCGGCGACCGCTGGCTGGGTCGCCTGCTGGAGCGCTTCGTGACGACGTTCTTCGTGCAGGACCACGCCGTGGCCGAGGCGCACGACGCCTCCTGGTGGGCCGCGCGCGTCGCGCTCGTGCTGGTGGCCGCCGGGGTCGTGGCTGCCCTGGTGCGGGGGACGGTGCCACGGATGACCGCCGTCGTGCTCCTCGCCGCCGTGCCGATGCTCGGGGCGATCGTGGCCAAGGGCTCCTGGGAGCAGTTCGCCGCGTTCCGGGACTTCGCCGCCGCGCAGCAGGGCCGCTACCTGTACACCGGCTTCGCCGGCGTCGTGCTCGTCGCGTTCGCCGGCGCGGCCGTGCTCCGGCCCGCCTGGCGCCGCTGGGTTCCCGCCGGCGTGCTCGTCCTCGCGCTGGGGCTGCACGCGGCCTTCCAGTACGACACCTGGATCCTGTACTGGATGCCGGAGCACGAGTCCGGCTGGGCGGCGGTGGGCAGTGCCGTGGAGGCGATGGCCTTCTGGTACCCGTGGCCTGCCGGGGTGTTCGTCGCGGTCGTGGCGGTCGGCGTGGCCGCGGCGGCGGGTGTGGTATGGCAGGTGGTCCGCCGCCCCGCCGGGGAGCCCGCGCCATCTCCTATGCTGACGACGTGATCCGCACCCTCGCCCGTGCCGCGTCCGATCCCCGGCGACGCGAGCACGCCGGCGTCGTCGCGGCGGCGCTCACCGCGGTTCTGCTGTCCCTGACCGTGCTGCTCACCGACCCGCCCTACGCCACGGGCGACGAGCCGCCGCACATGGACTACGCCTACCAGGTCTGGCACGGCGAACTGCCCGTCTTCGAGGAGGGCCTGGAGCTGCGGCCCGAGGGCGCCTGGCTCGCCCCCGTGCAGTGGACGGCCCAGCACCCGCCTCTCTACTACCTGCTCGTGGCGCCGCTGGTAGGCCCTCTGGCCGACGCCGGCCATCCCGTCGCCGCCGTCTACGCCGCACGCGCCGTCAACACACTCCTGGCCGGACTGTTCGTGGTCGTCGCCTGGTGGAGCGCCCGTCGGCTGTCCCGGCCGGGAAGCCCGCTGCCTCCGCTCGTCGCACTCGTGGCATGTCTCACGGCCGCCGTCGCACACGTGGGCGGATCCGGCTACAACGACCTCCTGGCGGCCGTCCTGGTCACGACGATGTACGGCGTGAGTGCGACGGCGATCCGCCGCGGGCTCGACGGACGGCTCGTGGCCGCGCTCTGCCTTCTCGCGGCGGGGTGCGCCCTGACGCGGCTGTCCACGGCGGTCATCGCCGTGGTGGTGGCCGCGGTCGCCGTGCTCGCCGGTGTGGTCCGGGCGGCCCAGGGCCGGGGCCGCCGGGCGCCGGTCGTGTGGCTCGCGGTCGGCGGCCCGGTGACGGCGCTGGCCGCCGCCGGCTGGTTCTACGCCCGGAACGTGGCGCTCACCGGCAACATCCAGGGCTCGCACTTCGACTGGGCGCTCGCGAACCAGAACCGGACCGAGCGGACGGTGTGGGAGGTGCTGACCGACCCGATCACCTGGGCACGGCTGCCCGATCTGTTCTGGTGGGCGGGACGGGTGCCGCCACGCACGGACCACCCGCTGACGACGCTGATCCTCACGGCGGTGCTGCTGGTCTGGATCCCCTTGTTCCTCGCCGTGCTGGATCGTGTCCGACGGCGCCGGGGGACCCTGCGGTCGCCGGAGCCGGTGACCACGGATCCCCCCGCCGGCGACGCGCGCACCCTGCACGCCGCCGCCACGGCACCGGCCGGGGAGCCCTTGCCTGCCCCCGCCGCCCCGTGGCCCGGGAGTCTCACGGACCGCCGGCTGCTCCTGGCGCTTCCCTGGACCGCCGTGGGTGTCGCCATCGTGCTGCAGGTCCTGTACGCGGCGAGCAGCGGCGGGGTGTATCCGCGCTACTTCCTGCCGGTGGCCCTGCCGCTCTTCCTGGGCGTCGCCGCCGGGCTGGCGGTGCGGCCCCGGCTGCTCGTTCCCGTGTGGGCGGGGATCACGCTGGCCGACCTCGGGGTGTGGCTCGTCCTGGAGCTGTCCACGCCGGCGGAGGCGGGGCTCTACTCCGAGCCCGTGGCGCCCGCCGCGGCGGTGGGCGTCCTCGCCGTGGCGTCCGCGGTCGGGGCGACCGTTCTGACACTCCGCGCGTACCGGAGGCCGACGACGACGGCCGCAGCGGCGACCAGCACCGCGACGAGGAACCAGCCCCCCAGCTGAGCCCCGCCGAGCGGGCTCCACCCGGACCACCGCGCGAGCGCCGTGCCGAGATCCTCCCCCGGCCCCCGGTAGAACCCGCGGAACGCGAACTCCATCCCCACGGCGGCCACCGTGATCCCGCCCGCCAGGACCGCCGGCACGATCCAGGCGCCCGCCGCGTCCGCCCGGCGTGCCCGGGCGTGGCGGCGGAGGGTGGCCAGCACCCAGATGCCGGAGCCCACTCCGACCGCGAGGGCGGCGATCGCGCCGAACATGTAGCGGCCCTGGACCGCGACGACCCAGCCCGTCTCGGCGAACCGTGGCCAGGCGTTGGCGATGACGGCACCCCACAGGAGCGCGGGCTGCAGCAGGAGGACCGCGAGCGCTCTCCGGTGCGGAACCCGCGCCAGTGCCACGACGCACAGGGCGGCGAGCACCACGGCGCCCGTCCAGTAGACGACGTGGGGCACCCGCACGTCGAGCAGCCCGAAGCTCCCGAAGAAGGACCAGGTCAGGTGCCCCACCGTGGTACTGACGAAGTACCACGGGCCACGGTCCGCCACGGGCTCGAACCGTTCGGGTATCCCGACGGGCTGCACCGTCCCGAACTCCATGAGGTTGCGCAGCCACCACCACCCACCGAGCGCGAACGCCACTCCCAGGGAAAGCCCCACCAGCGCGAGCCTCCGCGGGCCGAGGGCGCGGTCCTCTCCCGCCCCGCGCGCCCGGGCCGCGACCAGGAGGTAGGCCACGACCACCACGGGCACGGTGAACGCGGCCATCACCTTGGTCAGCAGCCCGAGGCCGACCACGCCCCCGAGAATCGCCGCCGTGGACCACCGCAGATCCCCGGTCACGACGCGGGCGCAGAGGTACGCCGCACCGGCACCGGTGAGCACCACGAGCGCATCGTTGGTGACGCTCCCCATGATGTGCCCGAGCTGCGGCAGGAACAGGGGGACCGCCGCCGCCACCAGGGCCGCCGTACGCGACCCGGTGACCAGGCGCGTGGCACCCGCGGCGAGCAGCGGTACGGGCGCGAACAGCAGCACGTCCAGCAGGCGCAGCGCCAGGAGCTGATGGTCCCAGCGCGCGTCGGCAGCCCCGGTCAGGCGCAGCCACCCGGCCGCCACCGCGTAGTACAGCGGCGGGTGCTGGGTCATCTGGTCGATCTCCTCGACGTCCCAGGTGCTGGTGTCCGTGCCGGGCGCTACGTCGTCGGCCAGAGCGTTGCCGGGGCCGACGACGGTCCGTTCGCCGTCGGGTGTCGGCGGCACGTCCACGTACTGGTCCTTGTCGGTGCGATCGATGTACCGGCCGGGGACGTCCGTGTCGAGGGCGGCCTCGTCCCGGGCGGCGTCGACGCCCGGACTGACGAGGGCCTCGCCGGGCGCCGGCCAGCCACCGCCGTGGGCGAGGCGCAGGGCGCTGTTGAGATGCTGCACCTCGTCGGGGGCGCGGAAGGCGGGGGTCAGCACCGCCCAGCAGGCGGCCGAGACGGCGACGAGTGCCGTGATGAGGGCGAGGGCGACCCGATAGCGCGCCAGGGCGATGTCGTCACGCACGGCATCAGCGTATGGCAACCGCCTCGCGCGCTCACCCGGGTCGCGCGGGCCGGACGGCTCACCACAGGGAACGATGTCGGCGACGGCGTCGACGGCGTCGGTGACGACGACGGCGACAGTGACGGCCTCGACGCCGGTGCCGACGGCGACGAGCGGGGTCGGCACGACGGCAGCGTCGCCGGCGATCACGGCCCCCGTACCGGACCCGGTCCCGGCGGCCGGGCCTGTCCGGAACGGTGACCGTGGGGACGTATCGTCGTGCTGTGGTCCCGAAGTTCTCTCTCTCCGCGGCACCGGACGGTCCCGCCGGCCCTCTCCGGAACTCGCCCCGCCCCACGCCGCGGCGGCGGGACCGGCGAGGTCGCGGCCTGCGCGGGCCGCTCTTCCCGCCGGGCTCTCCGGCGCACCGCACCCGGGCGGAGGCGTTCGACGACCTCGTCCTCGACGTCGCGCAGTCCCTCGACCGCCGGTGGGGGAAGGCGCTGGGCGGTACGCAGTTCGCGGTGGAGGACGTCCCGCCGTCGGACCCCGCACCCTGGGAGGCCGGTGGCGTGCCGCTGGGGCGTTCCTTCCCGGCGGAGGCCGGGCAGCCGGCCCGCGTGGTGGCGTACCGCCGCCCGATCGAGGCGCGCTCGCACGACGAGGACGACCTGGCCGACCTGGTGCGCGACGTCGTCGTCGAACAGGTGGCGCACCTGCTGGCCCGGGCCCCGGAAGAGATCGACCCCCACTTCGGCGAGCGCTGAAGTGGGGGCCGTGCGGCGCTTCTCCTAGTTCAGGGAGTTGACCTCACCCGGTTCCAGGTTGCCGTCGCGCAGGTCCGCCCAGAACTGGGCCACCGCTTCCTCGGGGCCGAGCAGCACCGTGGAGCCGGCGCCGTTGCCCGGGTTGTAGCCCAGGCTCGCGATCGGCGGCGTGCCGGTGACGCCGTCCTCGCCGTTCGCGCTCTGGAAGCGCACCGCGAGGAACGCCAGGTCGATCACGCCGGTGTCCTGGTCGACCGCGAGCGAGCCCAGCCCGGCGTTGGTCAGGGAGACCTGCTTGGCGGGGTTGATGAGCAGTGCGGGGTCCTTCATCGCCTGGCCCACCTTGCCGATCACCTGGCGCTGTCGCTTCGCCCGGCCGATGTCGCCCTCCGGGTCGGAGTAGCGCATGCGGGAGAAGGCGAGGGCCTCCTCGCCGGTCACCTCGTGGCACCCGGCCGTCCACTGCATCTCGGAACGCCAGTCGTCGACGTCGCGGTCGTAGCACAGCTCCACGCCCCCGACGGCGTCGACGATGTCACTCACCCCGCCGAACCCGACCTCGGCGTAGTGGTCGACAGTGAGCCCGGAGAGCCCTTCGACGGTCTGCACCAGCAGCTCCGGCCCACCGAACGCGTACGCGGCGTTGAGCTTCTGCATGCCGACGCCGGGGATCTCCGCGTAGGTGTCGCGCGGCAGCGAGATGAGCGCCGTCGGGCCGGACGCCGGCTTGTGCAGCAGCAGGATCGTGTCCGTGCGGGCGCCGGTGGTGGCGTCGTTGATCCCGCCGGATCCCCGGGCGTCGGAGCCGGCGATCAGGTAGGTGGTGCCGGGGGTGCCCGCCGCGCCGGAGAGGGCGTCGACGTGCTGGATCTTCCCGTTCGCCCAGATCAGCAGGCCGACGGGCCACGCGAGCAGGGCCAGCACGACGAGCGTCGCGATGAGCTTCCCGCGGCCCTTGCGGCGCGGCGCGGGGCGGGGCGCCGGCCGGGCCTGGCCGTGTCCGGCCGGCGGCCGCTGACCGCCGCCCGGGGGCTGCGGCCGCACGGGGGAGGGCGGGCGCTGCGTGGCGTGCACGGAGCCGGGCTGCCGCTGCTGCGGCACGGGCGCGGCGTTCATGCCCGACGCGCGTCCCGTGGCACGACGGGGCGGGATCGCCTGCGGCGGCTGCGCGCCTCGCGGCGGCACGGAACGCGGCGGAACTGGCGGTGGGTTCTTGCCACCGGACACTGGGACCTCCCGGGAAGACTGTCGTTTGATTCGAGGCTCGCTGGTTCGTTCGCCCACGGGCACACCGGCTCCGGGAGTCTCGGCGGGAGGGCGCGGCCGGCCGGCGGGTGGCTCCGCGCCCGGGCGTGCGGGCCCCCGCGCCGCGTCGCCGACGGCGATCGCGCCGTCGGCGCCCGGCCGGTCCCCCGCCTGCTGCGGCGTGAAGCTCGGCGGGATCGGCGGCGAGACCCGGGCGTCCTCGTTCACCCGGGTAGCGTCGTCGTCGGTCGTGGGATCTGGCATGTCTCTCTCCGTCAGCCGCAGACGGCGGTCGTGTCGGCGCCGGTGAACGCTTCCTTGCCGGCTTCCTTGACGTCGTCGGTGCTGGGGGACGCCGTGGAGTCGATCGTCTCGCCATCCGGCGCCGACGGCGAGGCGGACGCGCCGGGCGCGGCCGAGCTCTCCTCCGTGGCCGACGGGGAGGCGGAGGGCGCGGTGGGGTCGTGGTCGATCGGGCGGTCGTTCTTGATGTTCTCCCAGAGGAGCGCCGCCTCGTCCGTCCAGACGACGTTGGCGGAAGGGTTCGCCGGGTCGGGGGCGTACGGCACCGTCAGGAAGGTGATGGCGCCGGGTCCCAGATCGCGCAGGCTGTAGGCGAGGCCGGTGAGGCGGTCGAGCTGCGCGGTCTGGTCGTCCATGGTCATCGAGCTGGTGACCGCGTCCACGAAGCTCAGGGTCTTGCCGGGGTTCGCGAGCGTCTCGGCGCTGAGCACCGTGCGCACCAGGGAGGCCAGCAGTTGCTGCTGGCGTCCGATACGGCTCAGGTCGCTGCCGTCGCCGACGCCCTTGCGCGCGCGGGCGTAGTCGAGCGCGAGTTCCCCGCCCAGGGTCTGCACCCCCGGCTGCAGGTGCAGGTCGTTCGCCTCGGGCGCGTAGATCTCCTCCGCGATGCAGAGTTCGACCCCGCCCACGGCGTCGATCATCCGCTGGAAGCCCTGGAAGTCGATCACCATGAACCCGTCGAGAAAGACGCCGGTCAGGGCCTCGACGGTCTGCATCGCGCACAGGGCGCCCGACGCCGTGTCGCCGCCCACCAGGGCTCCCGCGGCGAAGGCCGCGTTGAACTTGGTGCGCTGCGGCGCGGTGGTGGACCCGTTGGTCGCGACGCACGACGGGATGTCGACCGTGGAGTCGCGCGGGATGGAGATCGCCTCGACCCGGCGCCGGTCCCCCGAGATGTGCAGGAGGATCGTGGTGTCCGAGCGCTCACCGCCGTCGGCCGAGCCGCCGATGTTCACGTTCGCGCCCTCGCGCGAGTCGCTCCCCATCAGCAGCAGGTTCACCGGCTCGCCGGCGTTCGGGTCGGTGGGTGTGACCTTCTCCGGGCGGTTCGTCAGCGTCCTCGTCGACGCCGTGTCGATGTTTCCCGTCCACCGGGCCACGGCCGCGGCGGCCCCGGAGAGCGCGAACGCGAGGACGCCCGTCACCACCAGCGCCACGACGCGTGCCCTGGAACCATGCCCGGCCGGAACCCGCGCGTGAGCGGGACCGGCTGACTGGTCCAGGCCCGCTCCGGGCGTGCTGAAGTCGGGAAAGGTCACAACTTCAAAGCATAGGGGAGGGGACTTGCACGCGCGCAGAGGCGGCACAGAGGGTCGGTAGAGGGTTCGTGGAGAACAGGTCAGGTGATCTTCTCGATCTTCTCGGTGGTCACGAGCCGCTCACGGCGCGCCGGGTCGACCTCCAGAGCGGCGGCCGTGGCGGGGCTCGTGAGTACCACGGAGCCCGCGCCGGCCCAGACCCGCAGGAGCTCGCGCAGCACGTCGGCGGGAGCACCCCGGCCGTCGACCAGCACCCGCGCACCGCCGTCCTCGGCCTCAGGCACGAGCTCGTCGTGGCGGACGGCGGGCACGGGAGAACCGTCCGCCCCGGCACCGGTCAGGGCCGTGCGACCGGCTTCCGGCTCGGGTGCGTAGATCACCTGGTCCGCATACGTCATCACGGCGGCGGCCGCGTCCATCGCACCAGGGGGCAGGTCGCCGTCGTACCGTCGGGCCAGCGCCGGCAGGCTGACGGCCACGAGCTCGGCGCCCGACGCCGTCCAGCGCTCCGGAGAATCCGTGACGACGACGTCGAGGTTCTCGGTGGAAATCGGGCCTGCCGTGCCGGACGTCACGGGTTCACCGGCGGGGCCGGGCTCGTTCGTGGCACCGGGCTCGCCGGGCGCGCGGGAGTCGTCGCGCAGCACCACGGTGGCACCCACCCGCCACGCGGCGAGTGCCCAGGTCACGGTTCGCCAATGCACCGGCAGGTTCACCCCAACCATCGAGCCGGGCTGTGCGTCGTACTCCTCGACGAGCAGATTCGTGGTCTTCGCGACCCAGTTCGCGAGGACCGCCCCGGAGAGCTCGACCCGTTCGCCGTCGTCGCCGTACCAGGTGAGGCGGGGACGGCCGGGATCGGACTGGAGGCGGTCGAGAAGAGTGGAGACGAGCATGCCCAGAGGCTACGCGCCGCGCAACGCCGCGCGCCCGCACGCACCGCCCGTGACCGTCAACTGAGGTGGGGGCGATTTTCTTGTGAAGCCCTCTGCCGATAGCACACTTCCGCTTGACGACTCCAGACGACACGCGTGTAATTCCATGTATGCAGTTTTCGTAGCGAAGCAAGCGCGCGGCCACGCGCGACACATGACCGACAGAGGCGGCATGGAGGGGCACATCATGTGGGACATGCTGGAACCGGACGGCGGGATTCCGTCCGACACCGAACGCCCGAGCGAGACCATGGCGGACGTGCTGTCGCTCTTCGACGAGGAGCAGGAAGACGCCCTGCTCGGCTGGCAGGAACGCGCACTCTGCGCGCAGACCGACCCCGAGGCGTTCTTCCCCGAGAAGGGCGGCTCCACACGCGAGGCGAAGAAGGTCTGCCAGGGGTGCGAGGTCAAGGCGGAGTGCCTCGACTACGCCCTCGCCAACGACGAGCGATTCGGCATCTGGGGCGGGCTTTCCGAGCGGGAACGCCGCAAGCTCAAGCGGCGCGCCGTCTGACACGTACGTGACCTGCCGTCCGGCCCAGCCGCCGGCGGCCTGCCGCCCGCCGCGCGACGGGCATTCTGCCAGGCGCTCCGGCCGGCGGAGCGCGACACGCCGGTTTCTCTCCTTACCCTGCGGATCCGGCTCGCAGTGCGCATGATGGTCGGCGAGATGACCTCACCACCCACCGGGCTCCCGCCCCGCCGCACCACCGACACCGCCCTCGCCGCGGTCAGGTCGGTCACCGGATCTGTCCCGGCCGCCGTCACGGTCACCGCCGTCGTCGTCACGCGCGGCCGCAGCCCTTACCTCGAGGCCACGCTCGCGGCGGTTCGCGGGCAGTCCCTGGCACCGCACTCGGTCGTCGTCGTCGACGTCGACACCGCGCCCTCCACGTCCGGGCACCGGGGCCTCAGCCTCGACGGCGCGCGTTATGTCGCCGCGAGCCACTCCCGGTCGTTCGGTGACGCGGTGAACGCCGCGGTCGCGGGCCTCTCCGCGGCCGGCGACGCGCTCACCCCGGACTGGCTCTGGCTCCTGCACGACGACTCCGCCCCCGCCCCCGGAGCTCTCGCGGCGCTGCTCCGCTCGGTCGAGCACACCAGCACGGTCGCGGTCGCCGGCTGCAAGCAGCGCAAGTGGGAGCTGGACGACGACGGCACGCCGCACGACCCGGCGGGCCCCGACCGCGGCGTCCTGCTCCAGGTGGGCTACACGGTCTCCCCGACGGGCCGGCGCATGTCCGGGCTGGACGAGACGGAGATCGACCAGGGCCAGCACGACTCACGCGAGGACGTGCTCGCCGTCGGCCTGGCCGGGGCGCTGGTGCGCACGTCGGTGTGGCGCGACCTGGACGGGACCGACGCCGAGTACGGACCGTTCGGCGACTCCCTCGAGTTCTGCCGCAGGGTGCGGCTGGCCGGGCACCGGGTCACCGTCGTGCCCACCGCCGTCGTGCGGCACGCGCAGCAGTCGCTGGCCGACCCCTCCCACCGCAGCCGGATGCGGCGCGCGCGGCTCCGGTTCCAGCTCGTGGCCGCGTCGCCCTGGGCGCTGGGCTTGACGATGCTCGCCATCGTCGCCGGCGCCCCGTTCCTGGCGGCCTACCGGCTCGCCGTGAAACAGCCGACCGCCGCTCGTGACGAGCTCATGGCCCCGCTGTGGATGCTGCTCGGGCTGAGCAGCGTGCTGCGCGCCCGGCGACGCACCGCGCGGACCTCCACCGAGCCGTATCGCGTGCTGCGCCCGCTGCTCGGCACCTGGCGCCAGACGTTCCGGGAACTCCGCGAGCGCCGCCTGGCGCGCGCCGACGCCCGCCACACCGGTCCCGACGACCTCGACCGGGCGGACCTGCACCGCATCGCGACCCGCAGGCGCGCCGTGCTGGCGCTCGTCATGGTGGTGGCGACCGGACTCGCCGCCGCCGTCTTCGGGCCCGTGCTCGGCATGCTCGCCGCGGGCGGCCGGCTCGTCGGCGGGGCGCTCCTGCCGGCGTCGTCCGACGCGGGGCAGGTGTGGACGGCCGCGACGTCCGGCTGGGTGCGCTCGGGTCTCGGGGAGGCGGCCCCGGGCGACCCGCTGCTGCTGACGCTGACGGCGCTCTCCCTGCTCACCGGGGACTCGCTGCAGACCGCCGTCAACGCGCTGTTCGTCGCCGCCCTCCCGCTCGCCGCCCTCGGGGGCTGGGCGGTCGCGGGGGCGGTGACGCGCTCGGTGTGGGTACGAGCCGTCGCGGCGCTCGCGTGGACGGCCGCTCCCCCGCTGCTCGGCGCGCTGTCCGGCGGGCTCGTCGGAGCGCTCGTGGTTCACCTCGCGCTGCCGTGGGTCGCGCTGGCGCTCGTCCGCTCCGTGGGCGCGCAGCGGATCGACCTTCCCGCCCGTTCCAGCGTCGATGCCGTCAACGACCGGCCCGTGCTCAACGGCGCGTTCGTCGAGGAGGGGCGCGGTCGTCGCCTCGGCGCCGCCGGTGCGGCGGGCCTGACCCTCGCGGTGGCGGTGTCCGGTGCTCCCGTGCTGTTGCCGATCGCCGTGGTGGTGCTGGCCGCCGCGGCGTTCGCCGCCCCGGCCCGACGGGGCCACCTGGCACCGGCGATCCTGCCTTCCCTGGTCATGTGCGCACCGCTGCTGATCCACATGGTGCGGACCGGTGACGCCGGGCTGCTCGTGGCCGACCCTCTCGTCCTGCCCGGCACGCTCCCGGCCGGCGACGCCGCCGGGTGGCAGGCGCTGCTCGGGCAGACCGGCCTCCAGGACCCGTGGTTCGGCGGCCTGTCGCCGGACATGGCGCTCGGGCCGTATCTGCTCGGCGGCCTGCTGTGCGCGGTGGCGCTCGTCGCGCTGGCCGGCCCGCGCGCCGCGGGTGCGCGCGTGGGCTGGATCCTCGCCGTGTGCGGTCTCGCCGTCGTGGTGCTGGCCGACGGCGGCTCCGGAAGCCTCGGCGCACGCGGCCTGGACGCGCTCGGCCTGGACGGCGGTGCCCTGGACGGCCGCGGTTCCGGGACGGCCCTCACGTCCGTGGTGTTGCTCGGCCTCGGTGGTGCCGCGCTGTGCACCACGCGGGCGGTCCGGGCGCGGCGCGCCGCCCGCACGGTGGCGGTCGCCGGCGTCGTGGTGCCGCTGGTGATCGGTCTCGTGAGCGCGGCCGGCCTCGCGTCCTGGTACGTCGCCGAGCCGCTGTCCGACGACGGAGTGCACGCCACGGCCCTGCCCGCGGTCCCCGCCGTCGGGCAGCAGATGCAGGCGGCGCCCCGTCAGACGCGTGTGCTGCAGCTCGGGTCCGGCGACGACGGCGCCGTCGAGTACGCGCTGCTCCGGGGTGACGGGACGCAGCTCGCGGACGCGTCGGTGGCCGCGTCCGCGCGCGGCCAGGTGACAGGGACGACGGAGGCCGGCACCGACGGCCCGGCCGCTCACGAGACAGGCGCCGGTTCGCCGGCTACCGCCGCCCGGGACGCCGTGGACGACGTCGCGGTCCGGCTCGCGGGCGGGTCCGATCCGGACGTGGCCGAGCGGCTCGCCGCGCTCGGGATCGGCGCCGTCCAGGTCCCCACGCCGGACGTGAGCGACGACGCCGCGGACGGTTCCGGCCGTGCCGTCGGGAACGCCGAGCTGACGGCGTCGCTGGACATGGTCCCGGGGGTGGAGCGGGTCACCCAGGGACAGCCCGTCACGCTCTGGCGGGTGCGGACCGAGCAGAACCCGACGCCGGGGTGGGCGCGGATCGAGGACGGCCGGTCGGTCACCCTGGTGGCCTCCGGCGGCCCGAGCGTGCACGTCGACGTGGCGGCGGGCGACGCCGGCCGGCGGGTCGTGCTCGCCGAGTCGGCCGACCCGCGCTGGTCGGCCACCCTCGACGGACACCGCCTGGAGCCGGTCGAGGTGGCCACCGCCGGAGCGACGCTGCAGGCGTTCGAGCTCGGACCCGACGGCGGCCGCCTCGACATCGGCTACCACGCACCCCACCGCACCGGCTGGCTGCTGGCGCTGGGGCTCGTCGGTGCGGTGTTCGTGCTGCTCGCGCTGCCGGTCCGAGGGCGGAGGTCACGATGACGGCCTGGAGAACGGCGCGGCGGGTGAGTGGCCACGCCCTCGGCGTGGCGTGCGTCGCGGCCGTCGCCGTGCTCGCCCAGCACGCCCCGGGCGGCGCGACCGACGTCGCCCCCACCCGCGCGGTCGACGTCACGCCCGGCGAGACGACGCTGGTCTGCCCGTCCCCCGCCGAGCTCGTCCAGGAGGACGTCGGCGACGACCAGTTCGACGCCAGCCCGGTCGAGACCGACTCCGCGCTGACGACCGCCGCCCAGGCGCCCGACGTCGTCGGCCTCGACGGCACCGGGGGCGGCGACGCGGAGCGCGACCAGGACCCGGGCGACGACGCGGCGCGCGTGGTCCGGGCCGCGCCCGGCGCGCTCGCCGCCGCCACCGCGACGTCGGTCACGGTGGCCGGGGACCTGCGCGGGCTCGTGGCGGGTGCCTGCCGGGAGCCGGCGATCGAGCACTGGCTCGTGGGCGGGTCGTCCGACGTCGGGTCGAGTTCGCGCCTCGTCCTGCAAAATCCGGGGCGCACGGCCGCGTCGGTGTCGCTGGCGGTGTGGGGGCCGTCGGGGCCGGTCACGCTCGGCGGGCAGGCCGTCGTCGTGGTGCCCGCGGGCGAGGAGGTGTCCACCACGCTCGAGGCGATCGCACCCGAGCAGGGACGTCTGGTGGTGCACGCCGTCAGCCAGGGGGCACGCGTGGCCGCCTACCTGCAGCATCATCGGATCGACGGACTGGTGCCGCAGGGTGCGGACCTCGTGGTGGGCGGAGCGTCGCCGTCGTCGGCCCTGGCGGTCGCCGGGGTGGACAGCCGCGGCGAGTCCCTGGACGACCCGCACGCCCCGGCCGTGCGGGTGCTCGCGCCCGGCGACCGCGACGGAACGGCACGGCTCACCGTCTACGGCGCGGACGGGCGCGAGTGGCTGCGCGGCGTGGACGAGGTGGACCTCCAGGCGGGGACCGTGACGGACATCCCGCTCGGCGGGCTGCCGAAGGGGAAGTACGCGGTGGTGGTGGACGCGACCGTGCCGCTGGTCGGCGGCGGGCTGGTGCACCGGCGTGGGAAGGCTTCGGGCGACAGCGTGGTCGACGGGGTGCCGTATGACACGGCGTGGATCGCGGGGCAGGCGGTGGCCGGCGGGGACGGCAGCGCGGGCGAGAGCGACGGCGGCGCGACGGCGGGCACGTCCGGGGGCGACGGCGGCGGTGCGGCCGGCGGCGACGCGGGCCCGAGTCCGACGTCGTCCGGACTGCTCGCGGTGCCCGACGGCGTGTCGTGGGCCGTGAACGTCGCCGCGGTGCCAGCAGAGCGGGGCCAGGATGACCCGGCTGGTTCGGCCGAGGTCACGGTCACCGGCTTCGCGGCGGACGGCACCGAGACGGGGACGCTCGACACGGAGGTTCCGGCGGGTGAGGCGCTCGACCTGCGCGGCAAGGACCTGGAACCCCTGGGCGAGGACGTGGCCGCGATCGGCCTGACGGCGACCGGTGACGCCGGCGTCACCTGGGCCCTCCGCCTGGCGGACGGCGCCCTGATCGCGACGCTCACCCCGCCGGAGACGGCGGCGACGCAGAGCACGGTTGCCGTACGGGACGTGGTGGCGGACTGATCCCGGGTTCGCGCCGGTGTTGGATCGGGCCCGCACTCAGGGCAGGTCACGCGGCGTGGGTACCTCGCAGAAGGTACATGTCGTCGCCGAAGACTGCCGTCACCTGAACAGTGCCGCCAAGCGCCTCGACGTAGCGAGCGATCACGGCGAACGTCGAGACGTCACCACGTTCGATCTGCGAGACACGGCTCTTGGTGATGCCCATCCGATCCGCGACGTCCTGCTGCGTCAACCCGGACTCAGTACGGCGCTGCGCGAGCCTGTGCCCGTCGATGTATGCCTGTGTGCGCTCGTGCGCCTCGGCGAGCGCATCTTCGCCGAGCCGGTCGACGATGCCGCGCCGCACATCGGACCACCTGGGATATTGAGAAGTCATGGTTTTCCGTCCCCTTCCTCGCGTTCGTTGAGGTACATCGCGTACAGTTCCTCGGCTTGCGGGATCGCACCGCGGTACCACGCTGACCACGCGCCGGACTTGTCCCCACCGACGAGTAGGATCGCCGATCGCCACGGGTCGAACACGAACAGCACCCGTACCTCGGTACGGCCTGTCGACGCGGGACGCAACTCCTTGAGGTTGTGGATCTGCGAGCCCGTGATGCGGTCGACCAACGGCCTGCCAAGCTGAGGCCCGGCGTCGGTCGGTGACCCGGATCTCCCACTCTTCCATCCTTCGAGTGTAGTAAATCCTCTACCACTCGGTGCGGTCAAGAGTGTGATTTGCCAGGCTGATGGGAGGAGCTACTACTCAGCTACGGACGCGCGGAGCTTCTCGCCCTTGGCGTGGGCCAGGTCGCGGAGGTCGGACTGGAAGGACACCATCCGGTCGCGGAGTGCCGCCGCGGCCTCGTCCGTGCCGGAGGCCAGGATGCGCGCCGCGAGCAGGCCCGCGTTGCGGGCGCCGCCGATCGACACCGTGGCGACCGGCACGCCCGCAGGCATCTGGACGATCGACAGGAGCGAGTCCATGCCGTCCAGGTACTTGAGCGGGACGGGCACGCCGATCACCGGCAGCGGCGTCACGGCCGCGAGCATGCCGGGCAGGTGAGCGGCCCCTCCCGCGCCCGCGATGATCGCCCGCAGACCGCGCTCGGCGGCGGTGCGGCCGTAGTCGATCATCTCCGTCGGCATGCGGTGCGCGGAGACGACGTCGACCTCGACCGGGACGTCGAACTCGGCGAGGGCTTCCGCCGCCGCCCGCATCACGGGCCAGTCGGAGTCGGACCCCATGACGATTCCGACCTGCGGGTTGGTGCTCACAGTGCGCTCTCCTTCGTCTCGACGGGCCCGACCACGGGAGCGGCGGACTCTTCCCTCGAACCTGTGCTGGCCGCCCGGCCGTCGTCGTCCCCCATCAGCAGGGCCGCCGCTCCCCTGGCGGCGGCGCGCACCTCGTCGAGGTCCGCGCCGCTCACGTTGACGTGACCCAGCTTGCGGCCAGGGCGGATGTCCTTGCCGTACAGGTTGACCCGGGCGGTGTCGAAGCGCGCGAGCAGTTCCGGGAGCGCGTCGGTCAGGGACTCGCGCTCGGAGCCGAGCACGTTCACCATCACGGTCCACGGCGCGACCGGGTCCGTCGAACCGAGCGGCAGGTCCAGGACGGCGCGCAGGTGCTGCTCGAACTGGCTCGTCACGGACCCGTCGATGGTCCAGTGGCCGGAGTTGTGCGGGCGCATCGCGAGCTCGTTCACCAGCACCGTCGTCGGGCCGTCCGGGTCGGCCGGCACCTCGAACAGCTCCACCGCGAGCACGCCCGTGACGTCGAGACCTTCGGCGACGGCGGTGGCGATCTCGCGGGCCTGCGCGGCGACGTCGTCGGACAGGCCGGGCGCCGGGGCGATCACCTCCGAACACACGCCGTCGCGCTGGATCGACTCGACGACGGGCCACGTGCGGACCTCGCCGGACGGGCGGCGCGCGACGAGCGCCGACAACTCCCGCCGGAACGGGACCTTCTCCTCGACGAGCACCGGGGGCCCGCCCTCCGTGGCGGCGACCAGCCAGTCGTCGGCCTGGTCGGCACCAGAGACCACGCGGACGCCCTTGCCGTCGTAGCCGCCGCGGGCCAGCTTGACGACCGCCTCACCGCCGACCTCGGCCAGGAACTCCGTGAGCGCCGCCCTGCCCCCGTCGACCGTGGACGGCAGCGTGCGCCAGCGCGGGCACGGCACACCGAGCTCACCGAGGCGCGTGCGCATGACGATCTTGTCCTGCGCGGCGACGAGGGCGTGCGGCCCGGGACGCACCGGCGTCCCGTGCTCGATCAGGTCGGTGAGCAGGGCGTTCGGCACGTGCTCGTGCTCGAAGGTGAGAACGTCGGCCCTGGCTTGACCCGCGGGCGGGGCGATGAGGGCACGGATCGTGGCCTCCTCGGACGCCGCACCGACCGGCGCGTCGGTCACGACCTGAGCGGCGGAGGTGCCGGGGCTCTCGACGAGGACGCGGAGATGCACTCCGAGTTCTGCGGCTGCGGGGGCCATCATCCGGGCGAGCTGTCCGCCGCCGACGACGGCGATCACGGGGGATGTCACGTGGATCAAGGGTACCGGCACGAGGACCGAGCAAGACATGCGCTCAGGCCTGCGCTTGGCATAGCCGATCTGACACGTGCTCCTTGGAGCGGCCTCACTCGCGGTCGGATGGGCTGTGGCGGTCAGGTGTGGGTGTAACGCTGGCGGACCGTCTCGCCGGTGGTACCGATCGCCTTGCCGAGCCGCCGCCAGGACGCCTTCTGCACCCGTGCGGCCGCGACGGCGGCGGCGAGCTCCTTCTCGGCGGCGTCGCAGCGAAACGCAGCCAGCTTGACCGCCATGACCGGCGGCAACGGCGCGTCGCCACCGCCAGTGGCCCCGGATCATGGCCGCCAGCGTGGTGGCGTCGGCGAGGCGGGGCGGCAGGCTGGTGGCGACGTGAACGGTCTCGCGGGTCCAGGCGGGCGCGGAGGTGATGGTCTTCTTCCGGTAGATGTGGCGCCGCAGGAGTCCTGCCTGCTTCGCGCCGGTCAGCGGGATCTTGACGTGGTCGGGCAGGTCGATGACGCGGATCGTGCGGGTCTCGGTGCGGCCGTGGTCCTTGTCGCGCGTGACGCACGCGGCCGGCACCTGGTCCCAGGGCAGCGGGGTCAGGGCGGCGTGGGTGGCGCCTGCGTTGCCCTTGACGCTCAGGACCCACCAGCCGCCCAGGTCCGCAACCTTCCTCGTGAACGCGATCGTGGTGTGCTTGGCATCTACGCTGATCACCACGCCGTGCAGGCCGCCGAGCCTGGCGGCGAGCACGTCGAGCATCGCCAGACCGGCCCCGTTCTCGTCCCCGCCGTGGATCTCGACCTGCCCAAGCACCGGTGTGCTGGCAGACCGCTTCGAGCACGGCCCGCTGGCTCATCGCGCCCGTCTCGTCGAACGAGCGGGCACCTCGCAGCCTCTTGCCATCCAGCGCCACCACCCGCCGCACCACTGGCGCCAGCGGCTCGGGCTCGGGCTCGGGCTCGGGCTCGGGCTCGGGCTGATCTTCCTGCCCGGCGGGCAGGTCGGCCGCCCACACGCACAACGCGTCGTCCAGAGCGGCCGGATCGACCGCGTTGATGTTCCGGCGGAACGTCGCCGACGACGGCGACCGGCGCCGCAGGCAGAACCCGGCCAGGATCACCGCGTCCAGGGCCGCGGTGATCTCGGCGATCTCATCGAACGTCTCCGCGCCGCAGCAGGTCGCGAACACCGCCAGCCCCAGCAGCAGCGGCAGGTCGAACCGTACCCCGCGCGGATCGCGCCGGTCCGGGACGATCTCCAGAGCCTCCAGCAGGCTCGTAATCTCCTGCCTGACCAGCAACTCCGCAGCGTCGTTCGCCAAGACGGGCAACGGCACGGAAGAATGGCGACACGACAGCGGCT
Source organism: Myceligenerans xiligouense (assembly GCF_003814695.1). GTDB lineage: Bacteria > Actinomycetota > Actinomycetes > Actinomycetales > Cellulomonadaceae > Myceligenerans > Myceligenerans xiligouense. Next base: position 770,358 of record NZ_RKQZ01000001.1, on the reverse strand, counting down.
CCGAGGGCAGTGACAGGCGTGGTAACCGTCATCATCCCACGCGAGCCGCTGTCTTCTACCCCAAAAGCCGCATATTGATACTCGAGCCAATCCCTCGCCGTCAAGACCTACAGCGGGTGATCAACTATGCAATCACCCTGGGCTCACATGTGCACGTAATTTCATCCTCCAGGAACGTCGATGGTCGGCCACGGAATCGTGAGAACAGATTGGCTCAATGACGCGATCTCGAGCCGCACAGCCGTCAACATCGCCCTGTCAGGAGCATTCACGGTCGAGCCTCTCTAGCGCCCTCGTCTCAATTGCGTCGCGCGACCATTCATCGACCCTTGCCGAGAGTCCAGCCAGATCTTGTTGGGATGCACCGAGAGCTCTCGCGAGCGCGTTGAACCGGTGAACCGCAGTCCACTTGTCAGCGTCCAATGTCAATGTGATAAGTCGCTCGAGCAGGCCACAGTCCGATCGCTCACGCAGGAACTCACCGGCAACGGTAATCGCCGCGTCCTGAACGTCACCGATCGGATCCCAGTCAAGCCCGTTCAGCGCAGCAATTGTAAACTCATACACTTCCCCAAAGCAGCCCCACTGAACACCGAGCGTATGCAAAGCCAGCGCAGCCACCTGCGGATCATCAGCGAACCCCAAATGCCTTTGGAGCAGCCGCTCAGCACCTGCTGGCCGAGAACGAGCAACAATATGGATCAGAGTGTAAAGCTGACTCAGATCATCGCTTTTCTCGATCGCCGCCATCACGGCAGCCACCTCTGACGTAGTGATCGATCCCTCCTTGGCCCGAGCCAACAGTGCACTGACGTCTCGAGGAACTGAAACCACCTCAATCATCCTCTCGGAACGAACTGCTCACTGTAGTCAAGCAGCTTGCTCGCTCGCGCGAGGTCGCCTTCCATCTGCGCCCGAACTTGCGGTTCCAGCTTGGGGTGACCAAGCGCCCCGTTCGCCTCTCGGATAACCTTCAGCAGGCCGTTCTGCGCATCGCGCACCTCATGAACGTGGTCCCATGGGGTGCCGTCAGCCTTCCGGGCCACGACCTCACCACCCAACTCACGTCGCGCTGCGTCCAAATCCTTGTACTGGAGGTGCTCCGTGATGTTGTCGATCCGCCCGCCGAGCAGACTGCATGCACCAGCGTTGTGGACGAGAATTGCATTGGAACCTTCGCGCGCCGACACATAGTACGTGTGGTCGGCCGCTACCGTCAGGTTGTGGACAACGGCTTGTTGCTGATGGATGTCGACCGCGGTGACTTGCGCCCAGGAGCCGGCCGAGGTTTGGAGCCAATCGCCGGGTGCTAAGTCGATTGAATTGACCCACTCGTCGAACTTGGGTGCCCAGAAGGGGTGTTCGTCGGTGGCAACGATCTGCTGAGTGCTTCCGTCGGTGCCGGTCACGGTGAGGGTGACGAGGGTCTTGTCGCCCTCACCGGTGATCAAGGCAGTGACTTCGCGCCCCTGGGTTGTCTCGCCGGTGTCTTCGTCTGTCGCGAGGACTTCGTCGCCGATTTCGATGTCCTCGATGGGTTTCCAGGTTCCATCTGCGAGCAGGACCAGTGTTCCCGGTGCGAAGCTGTTGCATGTGCTCCTGGCAGCCTCGAGAAGCTTGCGCGCCTTCTTCTGCTGTTGATAGAACTTGATGCCGCCGATGACGATGTTTGTGACGACCTTGAGCGCCTTGGCGACCTTGCCTATGGGGACGACGCCGAGAACAAGGGAGGCGCAGGCACCGACCGAGCCGTCGTTGACGCAGCCCATGAGGTCGTTCCAGCCGATGAAGTCCTTGATGGCCTCGAACCCGAGCTCGAAGGCGACGTCCATGATGGACTTGTCCATCACTTCCTGAGCATGAGCGATCTCTTCGGCTGTGGGACCGGTCGAAGCAGGGCCCTGGCTGCCAGCGCCGTCGGCCGCAGCTCCGCGGCCGGTGTCGGACGCGTCCCCGCCCGCGCCCCAGAGACTGCCGCCCGCGACGGTGCTTCCATCCAGGTCGCCGTCATAGTCGTCGATGACCTCGTCGTCGAAATCAGAGAAGCCCTTGTCTTCCTCGTGCCACGGGCGCGGTTCGAGACCGTCGGGATCAGACAGAGTGATGGGACTGTTGTTGGCGTAGTTGTACCCGTGCATCTGAGTCGGGTCAGTCAGGTCCATGATCGGATCCAGACTGATGAATCTGCCCAGAGCAGGGTCGTACTCGCGTGCTCCCAAAGAGACCAGGCCGGTGGTTTCGCGGTCGTCGTAGCCGCCGACGAATCCGCGGGAGCCGGGCCATTCTCCGAGGGGGATGCTGTCGGTGCCGCGTTCGGTGCCGAACGGGGTGGTGCGGCGTTGGGAGACCTGTGAGGTGTCAGCAGCGTTGATGGTGAGCTGGCCGGTGCCATGGTGGTCGGCCATGACGAACTCGGTGCCGCCCTGGTCGTCGATCACGGCCACGTGCCCACCGCCAACGTCGACGTAGCGGGTGGCGCGTTCCACGCCAGGTTCGGCCGAGCTGACCGTGATCTCGGTGTGCCCGAGGTACAGGGTGCTTTCGGTAGCGCCATCGGCGTCGGTACTGCGACCGATGAGCCGCTGCCCGTCTGCGTCGTAGATGTACTCTGCGCCGGACTCGTCGGCGTTTGTGACCGCCGCGAGGCGACCGTCGGGACCCCAGTCCAGCGTCTGCGTGTCACCGTTGATCTGACGGGAGATGGTTCGCCCCACCGCGTCGTAGGCGTACTGCTCGAGCGAGTCAACCGCCGGGCTGCTGTCACCGGCGGCGACCTGCTGGTTCACGGACGTGGCCGTGTGGGGCTGGGCGGTGTCGTAGGTGTACTGGCGCGATACGTCAGTAGGTGTGTCCGTGCCGCCGATGCCGTGGAGAATTTCGCTCTGCCGGGAGCCGGCCCCGTCGTAGGTCCATTCGTGCCAGTAGGGGGCTGGGCCACCCAGGGTGCCAGCCGTCTCGGCAGCAGCTCCACCCGACTCGCAACCCGGCGTGTCCTGCGCCCACGCTTCGGTGAGCTGGGTCAGGTGGTCGTATGTGAAGCACTGCACGTCCGTACCGGTGCGAGACACGTCCTTGAGTGACAGGACGTTCCCGGCGTCGTCGTACTCGTATGTCTCGTACCGGTCCACGCCGAGCTGGTCGAGCCGGTCGACGCGGAAGGTGGACAGCCGGTTGGTGCCGTCCTCGTAGGTGTTGGTGGCGTACACGTTCCGGCCCAGGCCCGTGGACATGTCGACCTGGGTCAGTTTGCCGGTGTAGTCGTAGGTGCTTTCGGCGTGCAGGCCGTTGGCGAAGTCGACGTCGCGCAGCCAGTTGGTGGCGTCGTCGTAGTCGAACACGACAGCCTGGCCCGGAAGCGATCCCGCAGCAGGCATTCCGATACCGCTGATGTTGCCGGCGGGGGTGTAGCCCGTGCTGGTCATGTAGTTGCCGGCCAGGTCGCCCTCGACCGCGGGGATCTGTACCAGGTTGCGCAGCGGCCGGTACAGCGAGTCGTAGTGGGTGACGCGCGTCGTGTACGCGTTGCCGTCCACGTACGACGTGGACGACGCCGGCTGTCCCTTGGCTCCCGAGACCGTGTCGTAGGTCCACGAAGAGATCAGCTCTCCGGTCGGGCCATCCTGACGAGTCTCGATCGGTCGCCCGAGACCGTCATAGGCGTTCCACGTCGTCTCGTTCGCGGCATTGGTGGTCGTCACCAGTTGGCCACGGTCGTCATAGGTGCTGGTCGTGGTCCCTGCATCGGGATCGGTAGCCGATACCTGCCGGCCGCGCTGGTCGAACTCGTAGGACCACTGGTTACCTTCCGGGTCGGCGACCGTGGCCAGTTCCCCGCGGGTTGTGTATGTGTAGCTGGTCGAGTCGAACCCTGAAGTGTCCTCAGGACCGGCGGAGGCGGCATCCTCGTGCCGACGCAGTTCGACCGTCTGCCCCCGCGCATCCGTGATCGCGGTCATTGCCGTCGCGCCGCTCGGCGGGATCGTCGTCGTGCGGTCGCCGCGATAGATCCACCTGGTTGCGCCGACCGTGTATTCCCCGTCCGAATCGCTGTACATCGTCCGCGACCTGGTCGGACGGCCTGTGCCGTCGAAGTCGGTGCGGATCATCGTGTCGACGGCCGACGAGTCATACGGGTCGAAGATTGCCGCGTTCGGTGCTTGGTCGTTGTAGTACGGCTCGTAGGACTGGTGGTTGAGACCGCGCGCGTCATAGAACGTATCGGTGATGATCCGGCCACCCTCAGGCCCCGGGGACTGGGTCTGTCGTTCGCGCAGTTGCCCATCGTAGATCGTCCAGGAAGTCTGCTGCTGTTCCGCGTCGTTGATCGTTGCGGTACCGACCGCGACCGGTGTGTTCTTGGCAATCCGGTAGGTGTACTGCATGGAGGGCGTCGAAGAGGTCGCCCGGTTCGACAGCCACACCTTGACCGTGCGCCCCAGCGCGTCGGTGCGCACGAACGTGTTCTTGCCATTGGTGTCCACGACACGCGTGGGTGTCCCGCGCCGCGGATCGAGTGTCGTGGTGTTGGTCAGTGCCGTCGCGGAGTCCCCTGGCGTGGCAGGCGGTGTGGTCTCGGTCATCGAGGTGGCAAACCCACTGGCCGGGGTGTATGACGTGGTCGCGGTCCGGCCGTCGGACCGGGGCGTGCGCGTCAGCGCGCCGTCGCCGTTCGACGTCACGGCCAAATCAGCGGACAGGTCGGTCACCGACGTGACCCGGCCGTAGGCGTCGTAGGTGGAAGACGCTTCGACGTACTGGGCAGTCGTACCGTCGAACCCGGCGAGATCGGCGGTCCGGGTGATGCGCCCCGCCGTCGGTGCGGCCCCGTATCCCTGACCGTCGTAGGCGTAGCGGACGTCGTTGATGACGTCGCCGTTCGCGCGGTCAGGCGTCTGGTCGCACCGCACCGCCCAAGTCTGCTTGCGTTCGTGCAGGCCCAAGATGTTCTTGGTGGTGTTGGTGGCGTACTCCATCTTCGAGCAGCGCTCGTCACCACTCGTGCTCGTGTCCCCACGGTCGGTGACCTCGAGCACTCTGCCGGCCACCGTGTCGTCATACGTGGTGTTGGTCTGCGTCACACGCCAGGGCGACCCGCCGGTCCCCAGTGAGGTCCACGTCTTCGTCTCGGCCGTGCGGACAAATCCAGATCGGATGGTGCCCCAGTCACGCTGACTGATGGCCGTACGGTGCCACCAGGGCCGATTGACCGCCTTGGACAGGACCTGGCCGTCGATCTCGGAGAACTGGACCGTCTTGTAGGTGAAGCCGGACAGCCAATCGCTGTCGGCGATCGGGTCTCCTTCGCCGGTGCCGAGCTCGACCTCGACGGAACGAGTGCCGCCGGACCGGTCGGAGCGGTCACCGTCCATGCCGCGCAGAAACCAGGATTCCGACTGGCTGATCTGCTCGGTCACTGACCCCTTCGTGGTCCGCACGTGGCCGTAGCCGCGCCAGTCCGACCAGGTCTTCTCCTCATCCGGTGTGATACCGGTGGCGTCGTCCCAGTGCCAGGCGCCCCCACCCAGGTACTGGTAACGCGTCTCGGTGTCCGGTGCGCCGCCCGTCCTGTCGGTCGTCACCGTGGAGGTGACGACGTATTTGTTGAACCAGTCCGTGACCGGCGACAGATCCGCGCCGGGCAGCCGACGCTGCGGGAAACAGCGGGTGGTGTTGGTGTTCTCCGCCGGGAGGTTCGTCGCGTCGCACGCCGGTTCGGAGTAACCGACGTCGACCTGTCCCCCGGTCTCGTCCACGATGGTGGCCAGGCGGGCCTTGACGAACGGGGCCTGCCCGTCCCCCGTTTCGTCCAACCGGTTGACCAGTTGCTCGTAGCCGAACTCGACCGGCGGCAACGCGATGTCACCGGCCAGGTCGGCGTCCGTGGCATGACCGGTCTCTCCGGTGCGGATGATCGACTTCAGCAGCAGCTGATAGTCGGTGTCCGCGGTCCCCCACTCATGCGTCAGGTCCCACGAGTCCACCGGCGTGAACGCACCGTCGACGTTCACCTTCGTGGCGATCGACGTCAGGCGCTTGCGGCCCCAGAACGACGGAGAGGTACGGCCGTTGTCGCACGTCGCCGTCGCGCTGCAGTTCAGGTCCCACGGCGTGTCGAACCAGCCGTTGGGCTGTTCGTTGATGGCGCTACACCCGAATCCCTCGACAGCGCCGGGAATACACCGTTCGCTGTATCCGAACGTCACCCGCCCCAGTGGCGTCGCCCCTGACACATCCGACGAATCCAGGCCGTAGTCGATCCGGTTGAGCGTCCCGCCTCGCGTGTAGCGAACGTTGTTCTCCGGATCACCCAGGCTGCCGTAGGAATTGCTGCCCTTGCTGTAGTAGTAGGCGATCACGTTCCCCGCAGGGTCCACCGCGTAGTCCAGGTTCCACCGCCACCCCTGATCACACACGGACCCAGCCCGCGTGGACGCATGGCAGGGATCTCCCGCGTCGTCACCCAGGACCGGAACCGTCCATGTCGAGTTCGTCGCTCTGTCGCCTGAGCTCCAGCCCGGCAAACGGTGATAACCGAAGAAGTGAACCGGCCCGGGTTTGATGCCGCTGCTGTTTGAGTCCGGAAGGATGGACAGCATGCCGAAGAAGATCGATCCCCAGCTGCGTGCGAGGTGCGTGCGGCTGGTGAGGGACCACCTGCAGGAGTACCCAACCTTGACCGCCGCGGTGACCGCGGTCGCCCGTCAGGAAGGCGTCTCCCGCGAGTCGGTGCGGCGCTGGCTGGCCCAGGCCGAGGTTGATGACGGCACCCGGCCTGGCGTGACCAGTGAAGAGTCCGCCGAGGTCAAACGCCTCAAGGCCGAGAACAAGAAGCTGCGGGAGGACAACGAGATCCTGCGTAGGGCTTCGATTTTCTTCGCGGGGGAGCTCGACCCCCGAAACCGCTGATCCTGGCGTTCGTCGACGAGCTGAGGGCCGAGGGCTACGCAGTCGAGTCGATCCTTCGCGTCCTGCGTCAGCAGGGCCTGGGGATCGCTGCGCGGACCTACCGGGCATGGAAGCGCCCGGCCGGGATCGCGGCCCGCACCGTCACCGACGCCCTGGTCGAGGACAAGGTCCGCGCCCTGGCCTGGACGTTCAACGAGGTCACCGGACAGATGCAGATGACGCCGGAGGGCCTGTACGGGCGGCGCAAGTGGGTCGCCCTGCTCCGTCGCCGGCACGACCTCGCCGGCACCTCGCGCGGCGCGGTGGACCGGGCGATGCGCAGCCTCGGGCTCGAGGGCGTGCGCCGGGCGAAGAAGCTTCGTACCACGATCCCCGACCCGGATGGGAAACGGGCCGGTGACCTGCTGAACCGCGACTTCACCGCCCCGGCCCCAAACCGGACCTGGGTCACCGACTTCACCTACGTACGTACCTGGGCGGGGTTCGTCTACGTCGCGTTCATCGTGGACGTCTTCGCCCAGCGGATCATCGGCTGGCACGCCAGCTCCAGCAAGAAGGTCGACCTGGTCATGACTCCGCTGCGGATCGCACTCTGGCAACGAGAACGAGAAGGAAAACCGGTCTCACCTGGGGATTTGATCCACCACAGCGACGCCGGATCTCAGTACACAGCGATTCGCCTGACCGAGCACCTCGCCCTCGAGGGCATCGCGCCCTCGATCGGCTCCGTCGGCGACGCCTACGACAACGCCCTCATCGAGACGATCAACGGCCTGTACAAGACCGAGTGCATCCGCACCACCATCTTCCACCCCGGCCCCTACCAGACCCTCGCCGACGTCGAGTACGCGACCGCCGGATGGGTCGACTGGTACAACAACCGGCGTCTCCACGGCTCGCTCGGGATGCTCACCCCGATAGAGTTCGAGACGCTCCACTACGAGGCCCTCACCCGAGAGCCCGAACCCGCAAAGTAGCGGCAGAGAACCCGGGCCGGTTCAGAGTACTTCACACCTTCAGGAGTCGTCACTCGCCAGTACTCGTTGTTGTTGTCACCGTTGGCGCGAGCGCTGTTCGTCAGCAGATCGACCTTCGTGCCGTCGTCCTTGGCCAGGCGCCAGGAATTCTCGCCGTCAGGTACCAACTCGCCGGCCGCGCCGTTGAACGAGATGTGCGCGTTGTCGTAGTCCCAGCACTGGTCGCCGATCGCGCGACCCTCATCGTTCTTGACATCGTCGATCGAGCAGGACTTGTACTTGCGCTCGATGTAGCCGGGCCACAGATCAAACCCGTCGCCCACCAGCGAAGCCTGGTTGTTCGTGCTCGAGGTGCGCCCATCGATCCCGCCCGAGTTGTACGAAAGTCCCAGCGTCGGCGTGAAAGACCCCGGAACATCCGGCACACCGATCGGATAGTTCCACGCGAACGAACCCGACCGCAGATCCGTCGACCACGATGCAGCCTTCGCCAACGGCGTCGCGCCGAAATCCCCTGTGTCACCTGCCGTCGTAGCCGCCACAGCCAACGTCGTCGGCGAGGTAGCACTCAGCTCGACGCCCTGCGCGGTCAGCGTCTGCTTCTCCGCGTCGTTCACCGTGTCGACCGGTGTTCCGTTGTCGTTCACCAGCGTGAGCCGGCCGGCATAGTCGCCGCCGAACGCGCCGGCGAACGCCGAATAGTCGACCTGCACGTCGATGGTCGCCGTAGTCACATTGCCGACGTTGGTCGTGTCGTGATTCTTCGCGGCCTGTGGTGTCGATCCTGCAGGCAGGCTCAACTCGATTACGGGGTTCCCGGAAGCCTTGCCCTCGCGGACGCGCACGGCGACTTCCTCGATGCTCGCGCCCCCTGCCGGTGAGAACGCGATCGAAATCCCACCGACCTGCGTGGGGCGCCAAGCCGAACTCTCGTCGGGGTCCGCACCCGCTCCGTTCCGACGAGTCACACCACTGGGTTCGACGGGAACGGTCGCAGATCCCCGCTCAGGCAGGTCGGCAGCCGGCGCCTCAACCTCCGGCAGCATGTCCGTGTTCGCGGCAGCCACCTTCGTGTGGTCCTCGCCGGCGACCACGACACCTGGCTCCGGATCAGGCGGGTCGACCGTCGCAGCGGCGGCCGGGGCCGTCATGACCGGCACCAGGAGGGTCCCGACCAGGGAGCCGGTCACGATCATCCCAGCAACCAGTTGCAGCCAGCGCCTGTCTCTACGAGAAGCGCCGTGGGCGGTCAAGATCCTCGTCATTTTCTCCTGCTTCGTCGCATTCCCGCGCCGCCCGGCGGCCTTCACCCGTGAGGATCGTGTTCGGTTGTTGCTCACTCCGCGCCCCCCGGAACCTCGGTCGGCATGCCGAACTGGGTGTGGAGGAACTGGTTGATCTGCGCATCTGACAAGGTGCCGTTGAACAGCCACACGTCATCGACCTGGCCAGGCCAGTACCCGCTCCAAGCGCCGGCTGACCGCCCACGCCCCACCGAAACCGAGGCACTGGCAGAGAAGACGTCGACGTTCTCGATCATGGGGTTCACATCGGCGTCGTTTCCGTTGACCACCAGGCGGGCCGTTCGACGCGCCGCGTCGTACACGACCGCCAGGTGAGTCCAGTCGGTGGCGGACAGTTCCGAAGTGTCCACCGCTTCAGCCACTGTCGCGCTCGAGCCATCTGCGTCGCGCATGATCAGCCGCCAGGTCACCCCGGCAGGTTCCCCCTCGGCATCTGGTATCCCGGGTTCCGCCTCAACCAGCACAGCAGACTCGCTCGACCCGTTGATCGCCGCCACGGTCGCGGACCTGTCGAGTTCCCCGGCCGCCTGCGCCCACCCAGTCAGGGTGAACGAGTTCGACGTGTCCAGCGGCACGGAAGACGTGGCCGCGTATCCATCCACTCCGTCCAGCACAAGCGCCTGCTCGTCGACCCACCATTCCTGGTTCAGCCCGGCGCCCGCGGACAGCGTCAAGGACGGACCCTGTCCGCCGGTCGTGTCGACCTCACTCGCGACCGTGACCGGCGACGCTGTGGGGTCGACGGTGGTCGGCTCGAACGACCAACGCGCCGCGACCGACGGCCGGGCGTACGCAAGCGCAGCAGCCTCCCCGACGGGCACCATCCGGTCATAAAGGTTCACGCCGTCGACCCTGCCCGGCCAGAACGACGTCGGGTTCGCTGTCGCCGAATAACGGCCTGCACCGATGGTGACGGGGCCCAACTCCGAGACCGGATCCGAGAACGACCGCGGTTCGCTGGGCACGCCGTCGACGTAGATCAGCAACTGGTTCGTCAGCGAGTTGTGCACGCCCACCAGGTGGGTCCATCGCCCGGTCCGCACAGGCACGTCCGATCCGACGCCGGTGATCGCCAGGTCCGAGGTGTACCGGCCGAACGCCCAACGATCACTGCGGCCGTCGGCTGATCCCGTGTAGTAGAGCTTGTAGTCCATGTAGTCCGGCCCGGCCTGCGAGACCACGACCGCCTGCCCAGGCGTCTTGGCATCGAGGTACGCCCATGCCTCCACTGCAAACGAATACGCCGTGCCAACCCGTTCCGAGGATGGCGCCATCCCTGAATCCCCGGCACCGTCAAGCAACAGCGCGTCACCGTCAACACGCTCGCCCGCCGGCAACGAGGCAATATGGGCGTCCCCAGACAGCGTCAGCGGACTGTCGGCCGCCGCGCCGTCGAACCCCCACATGGAGATCGGGGGTCGGCCCGATCCGATCCGCACCTGGTAGGTCGCCGTCGTCGACTTGTTCCCTGCGGCATCCAGCGCCTGCGCGTTGATGGTGTAAACGCCTGGTTCCGAGGGCATCAAGTGGAAGCCCGCTTGCGCCGCGGTCACCTCCCGGCTCGACCCGGTCGGCTGCGCGTTGACTTCGTACCGGTACTTGACCACGTCACCCGAGGTCGTCGAGAAGTCGAAGCCACCGGACTGTCCCACGCCGTCCAACCACGGGTCCTCCGGGTTCTCCGGGTCGGAGGCCGGCCACCGAGCGGACGTGATCGTCGGCTCCTTCGGCCGTGAGGTGTCGTACACGAAGTGACACCGCCAGCCGCTGTCCGCATACGACCACTTGCTCGTGTCGCGCCCGTCCCAGACGCGCACCCCCCACCGCAGCAGCTTGTTCTCCGGGATCTCCGCCTTGGGCACCTGCACGCTGAACGCCGACCCATTCGCCTTCGAACTCGACGGCACCAGTCCCGAGGTCCACACCTGGTTGTTGTTCGTGTCGGTGATCGTGAACCGCACCTGCAGCCGGTCCCCGTCCGGGTCCGTGGCCTGCGACGCGACCAGCTTGTCGATCTGGCGGATCCGCGGTGCGTCCCCCGACTTCGCGCAGGAGCCGCCGGGGTTCATCGACAGCTGCGTCGCCTTGATCCGGTTGGGCGGACGGTTGTACTTCACCCGCACGTATCCGTTGCGCGAGAACTTCTTCCAGTACGACTTGCTGGTCTCGGAGTAGGCGCGCATCCCGAGCGTCAGGCGCCCCCAGCCCTCGTCGGCGAACCACTGCACCGTGTCCCGGATGCCGAACTCCGCGTCCGCCGCGCTGTTGCACGTGGACTGGTTCCCGCCGTAGTGGAACGAGTCGTGCGCGATCAGTTCCTTCCAGAACGTCGAGTTGCTCGTCTTGTTCCACGACGTGTTGGACGAGTTGATCGCCCCCACACGCCACAGGTCGACGCGGTGGTTCGAGCACACCGCGGAGTGCGTGTTCTTCACCACGAACTCGGCGGAGAGGATCCTGGTGCCCTTGAACCTCGACACGTCGAACTGGTACATCAGCCGGTAGGTCGACCCGCCCGGGCAGTCCGACCAGCCCGTGCACGTGCCCAGGCCCTGGGTCGTCTTCCCGTTGAACTTCCAGCCCATGTTGTCCGGGTACGACTTGTTCGGCGACGCCCACGCTCCCGCCTTCGGCGTGTGCCACTGCGGATCGATCACGACGGGAAACGTCGTCTCCGGGTCATTCAGCAACCCCTGATCCGGGATCAGCGTCAGCTGGTCGCGCTCCGCCGAGACCTCGACGCCAACCGCGGCAAACGTGTCGGGATCGCCATGCTCGCCCGCCGCGTCCGCGGCGGTGCCCGCGCTGCCGGCACCCGAAGCGCTCGCCCGAAGGGAGGTCGCCTCGGCGGACTCCCCGCCGGCCTGATCCGGCTCCTCGGCAACCGTGTCCCACATCGCCGCCGGCGGAGCGGCGAACACCACCCCGGCCGCGCCCTGGTCCCGGGCTTCCAGCCCGCCGTCCTCGGTCTCCGAGACGTCGAGCCCCTGGGTCTCCAGGGAGAACCGGATCTCGGCCAGCTCCGGCGATGTGGCAGCCTCGGGGGTCTTCACCACGAAGTACGAGGCATACCCGTCTTCCGTGGCCGTCATCTGCAGGTCCACACCGTCCAGTACCTCGCTGTACGTAGCGGTGTCACCGTCCAGACCGGGACTCGGCAGCGGCTCCGGCCACGTCAGCTCGACCACGCGGCCCATCCGGTCCATCCGCACCAGCGGCTCGTCGCCACCGGCGGAGAACTCGACATCCACCGTCGAAGCCACCGGTGCCACCACGCCGTCGGCCTCCCGCAGCGTGGTGTCCACGCGGACCCAGTCACCGTCGGCCCGCGTCCACTGCGGAACCACGAACGAACGCCCCTCCAGGGTGCCGTCCGGCTGCGCCCAGACCTCGCCCTGCTCGGAGCGCTGAGCGACGACCTCGACCGCCTCGCCGGTCTCCGCTGCCTCGGCCAGCGCCTCCGACTCGGCCTGTGAGACCGTCTCGATGTCCTCGACCGGCTGCGACCCGTCACCCGCTCCCTCGAGAACCGGCCGGCCGTCGTCCGCCAGCCCGTCCCCGGTCGGACCGTTCTCGGCCTCAGGCCCTTCGTACACGGGACCTGTCACCGGCAGTTCATCCGCGAACGCCGGTGTCGACACCGTCGGCACCAACACCACACCGAACAAGGCAGCGACGGTCACGAACGCCGCCACGAGAACTGGCCACCGAACCGCCATCGAAGGTCGAACAGGCACGACCGCTCCATTCCGTTCAAAACGGACGACACTCGCGGAGCCGCCGGACCGGCAGACAACTTACCCAGGTTCAAGGAGGTTCCGTCAACATTTATCCCTATTCAGGCCGCAATTTCACCCACAACAGGGCAAGGCGCCACCGCCAGGAAAGCCGCCAGCCAACTCCTGTCCATCGACACGTCACTCCCGCATCCAGGCGCCGCCCGTCGAGCACCCTGAACCATGCCGACGGACAGGCACTCACGCCCCCGGCCGCACCAGCCCCGTCTCGTACGCCGTCACCACGGCCTGCACGCGGTCACGCGCCCCCAGCTTGGCCAGGACGCGCCCCACGTGCGTCTTCACGGTCGCCTCGGCGACGTACAGCTCCGCCGCGATCTCCTGGTTCGACCGGCCGCGCGCCATCAGCACGAGCACCTCGCGCTCGCGCTCGGTGAGCGCGCCCAGCGCCGCGTGCGCCTCCGCGCCGTGCGGGTCGGTCGTGGGCAGCGCGGTCACCAGATGCTCCAGCAGCCGCCGCGTGGACGACGGCGCGATCACCGCGTCGCCCCGGTGCACCGTGCGCACGGCGGCGAGCAGTTCCTCCGGCGGCGCGTCCTTGAGCAGGAACCCGCTGGCGCCCACCCGGATCGCCTCGAGCACGTACTCGTCGAGGTCGAACGTCGTCAGCACGACGACGCGCGGTACGGCACCACCTCCGCCGTCGCCCCCCAGCAACCGTTCCGTGGCCTGCAGGCCGTTGAGGTTGGGCATCCGCACGTCCATGAGGACGACGTCGGCCGGGGTGCCGGCGAGGAGGCGCAGTGCCTGGAGGCCGTCGCTCGCCTCACCGACGACGGTGAGGTCGGGCTGCGAGTCGATCACCATGCGCAGTCCCGCACGGACGAGCTGCTGGTCGTCGACGAGGACGACGCGGGTGTGTTCAGCGGTCTCGGTCATGACTCCTCATCAGTGGCTGTACGGGCGGACCTGCCCGCCGTGGCACCGGTCGTCGCGCCAGATGCCGCTCCGTCCGGAGCGTCCGTAGGCACACCGTCACCCCCGGACCCGTCAGCCGACGCCTCGTGCGGCGCGAACCGTAGATGCCCGACGCCGGACGGCGCGGCCGGCACCGGAACGACGAACCGCACCTGGAACCCGCCCCCGGACCTCGGGCCGGCAGTGAGGGACCCCCCGAACAGCTCGGCGCGCTCGCGCATCCCGACCAGACCGTACCCCGGGCCGGGGGCACCGGACTGGGTGTTCGAGGCGAGCCCGCGACCGTCGTCGGACACCTTCAGCTCGATCTCGCGTTCGCCCCAGCGGATCAGGACGGTCGCCTGGGGGTCGGGTCCGGCGTGCTTGCGCACGTTCGTGAGGGCCTCCTGGGCGACGCGGTAGATGTTGAGCCCGATGCCTGGCGGCAGCTGGCGTTCCTCGCCGATCCGGGCGTAGGAGACGCGCATCCCGTCGGATCGGGACTGCTCGACGAGCGCCTCGATCTGGGTGACGTCGGGCTGCGGGGCGATCGGAGCCGGCTCGGCGGCGGAACCCGTGGCGCCCGGCCCGTCCGACGGTGCACCCGGCGCCTCACCCGGCGCGGGCGACGTGCGCAGCACCCCGAGGATCTTGCGCATGTCCGCCAGGGCCGCACGACCCGTCTCCGCGATGGTGTCCAGGGCACGGCTCGCCGCCTCCGGGTCGGCCCGGGCGGCGTAGCGGCCGCCGTCGGCCTGGGCGATGACAACGGACAGGGAGTGCGCGACGACGTCGTGCATCTCCCGGGCGATGCGCGCGCGTTCGGCCCCGGCCGCGATCGTCGCCTGCTGATCGCTCTCCAGTTGCAGCCGCTCCGCACGATCGCGCAGGGCGTCCAGCATGGCCCTCCGGGACCGGCGGAACAGGCCCAGCGCCCAGGCGGTGCAGAAGATGAGGAAGGCGAAGGCCCCCGCGGCCTCGGCGCCGCCGCCGGTGTCGCCGGACAGGATCTTGGTCTCCAGGTAGAGCAGGAAGCATCCGGCCGCCGCCGCGATGATGCCCGCCCGCGGCCCCCACCGCGGCCCGTAGGCGGTCAGGCCGTAGAGGGAGTAGGGGAGCATCAGGTCGGCCGGCAACATGACTGGCACCCCGAGCCCCATGTGGGTCAGCGCGAGGACCAGCATGGCGCCGGTCGAGGCGACCGGCCGGGTCCGCACCCAGGCCATCGGCACCATCATGAGCGCGGACCACACGGCGGGGAACCATCCCGGCAGACCGGATGCCCAGACCATCGCCTCGGTGGCGCTGACCGCGGCGACGAGCACGAAGCCCCCGAGAACCAGCGCCACGGTCACGTCGGTGGCGAAGCGATGGCGTTCGAACCACCCGGACACGCGTTCGTACAGACTGGGGCTCTCCACGGTGGCCAGCGTATGGCCCGCCGTTGACCCGCGCGTCATACCGTGGTAGCAATTTGCCTGGACACGGGGATGATTCGTACGGTTCGTGGCGGGTTCGCCGAACGAGCCGCCGAACCGATTCGTCAAACCACTAGATGTACCCCTGCCCATGGCAGCCAGGACGCGCGTTATGCCCTACCATGGCGGAATGACTCACGTACTCCTAGCCGAGGACGACCCGGCCATTGCCGAGCCGTTGGCGCGTGCGCTTACCCGTGAAGGTTACGACGTCGTCGCGCAAGGAACCGGCAAAGGTGCGATCGAGCACGCGAGCGGTGCGGACATCGTGGTTCTGGACCTGGGCCTGCCCGACATGGACGGCTTGGACGTCGCGCGGGAGATTCGCGGGAGCGGCCTGACGGTTCCGGTCCTCGTTCTCACCGCACGCGCCGACGAGGTCGACCTCGTCGTGGGCCTCGACGCCGGCGCCGACGACTACGTCACCAAGCCCTTCCGGCTCGCCGAGCTGCTCGCCCGCGTGCGGGCGCTCCTGCGCAGGACGCACGGCGACACCGGCGAGGAGGAGGAGCTGCACGCACAGGACGTGCGGGTGGACGTCTCCGCGCACCGCGCCTTCCAGGGAGATCGTGAGCTGCACCTGACCACCAAGGAGTTCGACCTGCTCCGGGTGCTCGTGCAGAACGCCGGCTCCGTCGTCGTCCGCGACACGCTGATGCGCGACGTCTGGGGCTCGGACCCCGTCGGCTCGACCAAGACGCTCGACATGCACGTCTCGTGGCTGCGCCGCAAGCTCGGCGACGACGCGAACGCCCCGCGCTACGTCTCGACCGTGCGCGGTCTCGGCTTCCGCTTCGAGATCGGAGCGAGCTAGCCACATGCGCCACCGCATCGTCCAAGCGACGATGGTCGCGGTCGCGGTCGCGGTTCTGCTGCTCGGAGTGCCCTTCGCCATCTTCGGCGCCCGGTTCGTCTACGACACCGAGGTGAAGCGGATCGAGCAGCGGGCCGTCACGTTAACCGAGGACGTCGCCCGTGAGGTGTCTCTGGTGACGTACGACGGCGAGCTCTCCGATGAGCTGCTCGCGGAAGCCGTCCAGCCGGCCGAGACCGAGACACCGGCACACGTGACCGTCAGCCTGCCCACCGGAACTCTCATCTCGCGCGGCGAGACACCGACAGGTCCCGTGATCGACGCCGCGTGGAGCACCAAGACCCCTCCCTTCGTCGCGGTCACCATCGAGGTGTCCGCCTGGCCCGCCTACATCAAGGCCGGTCAACTCGTCTTCCTCATGCTGATCGGCAGCGCCGCCGCGTTCACCGCGGGCTCGGTGACCGCCGCCTGGCAGGCCGAACGCCTCGCCCGGCCGTTCGTGTACCTGTCCGGCGCCGCCGAGCAGCTCGGTGCCGGGCAGGTACGGCCCCGGCTCGAACCGTCCGGCGTCGAGGAGATCGACCTGGTCGCCGCCGAGCTCGCGCGCAGTTCGGACCGCCTGGCCGCCCGGCTCGCCGTCGAGCGGCAGTTCACCTCGGACGCCTCCCACCAGCTCCGCACCCCGCTCACCGCCCTGACCATGCGGCTGGAGGAGATCACTCTCACCTCCTCCGAGCCCGAGGTGCAGGAGGAGGCTCGGATCTCGCTGGAACAGGTGGAGCGGCTGGTCGGCGTCGTCGACGATCTGCTCGCCCGTTCCCGCAAGGCGCAGGGCGGCACCACCGAGTCCGTGGACCTGGCCGTCGTCTTCCGGCAGCAGCACGAGGAATGGCGCGACACGTTCGAGGCGGAGGGCCGCACGCTCGTCGTCGAGGAGCCCGACGGCGAACGCGTGCTCGCCACACCCGGCGCGCTCGCACAGACCCTGTCGACCCTGCTCGAGAACTCGCTGCGGCACGGCGACGGCGCGACGACGCTGCGCTCCCGCCCGTCGGGCACCCGCGGCATGGTCGCGGTCGAGGTCACCGACGAGGGCGAGGGCGTCCCCGAGGACATGGTCGGCCAGATCTTCGAGCGTGGCGTGACCTCCGGGAACGGCACGGGACTCGGCCTCGCGCTCGCACGCGACCTCGTCGCGGCCGACGGCGGGCGGCTCGAGCTCAGACAGCGCACGCCACCCGTGTTCTCCGTGTTCCTGGCGGGCGTACCGCGCACCTACGACCCGCAGGCGGTCCTGCCGGTCGGGTCGACCGTGTCGTCGGCGGAGGCCGGCAAGCGACGCCGCTGGGGACGACGGGGCTGACGGCAGTCCCCGGCGCCCTCCGTCCCCTGCGATCAGCGGGGGCCGGAGCTAGGCGTCCGGGTGGATCATGGTCATCCCCGCGACGGTCGCGCGGTCGAAGCGCGGCAGCAGCTCGGCCGCCTCGGCGAGGCCGATCACCCGCTCCACGAGGTCCTGCGGGCGCAGCACGCCCCGGTCGATGAGCGCGAGCATGCCCGGGTAGTCCGCCGCGGCCATACCGTGGCTGCCCAGGAGGTCGAGCTCCCACCCGATGACGCGACCCATCGGCACTCTCGGGTGGCCGCCGACCGCGACCGGGGGCAGCAGCCCGATCTGCACGTGGCGGCCGCGGCGCCGGAGGCTGAGAACGGCGTCGGCGCAGGTCTGCTCGCTGCCGACCGCGTCGACGGCGACGTGGCTCCCGCCGCCCGTGAGGTCGTGCACGACGTCGGGCACCGGGGTGGCGCCGTCGGCCACGACCACGTGCTCCGCGCCGAGGGACTCGGCGACGTCGAGCGCCTCCCGGTTGCGGTCGACGGCGACGACGCGCGCCCCGAGCGCTCGCGCGATCATCACGGCGCTCAGCCCGACACCGCCCGCCCCGACCACGGTGACCCACTCTCCTTCGCGGACGGCGGCGCGGCCGGCGAGTCCGCGGTAGGCCGTGGCGAACCGGCAGCCGAGCGCGGTGGCCGCGTCGGAGCTGACGGTGTCGGGGACGGCCACGAGGTTGGTGTCGGCGGCGTGGAGGGCGACCTTCTCGGCGAACGATCCCCAGTGGGTGAAGCCGGGCTGTTCCTGGTCGGGGCAGACCTGCGCGTCGCCCTGGGCGCACCAGGCGCAGCGGCCGCAGCCGCAGACGAACGGGACGGTGACGCGGTCGCCGACGTGCCAGTCCGCGACGCCGGAGCCGACGGCGGCCACGACGCCGGCCAGTTCGTGGCCGGGGACGTGAGGGAAGGCGATGTCGTCGTGCCCGGCCCAGGCGTGCCAGTCGCTGCGGCACAGCCCGGTCGACTCGACCCGCACGACGACGCCGCCGTCCGGCGCGACGGGTTCGGGGACGTCCCGCACCCGGGGTGTCGCGCCGGCGGCGTCGAAGATCACTGCGCGCATCGCGGAGGGCCTCTCGTGGACGGCGGGGAAGGACCACTCAGGCTACCGGCGACCCGCGGGGCCCGGCACACGGGACCGCCGAGGTGGCGGGCTGCATCGGCAACCCGCCACCTCGGCGATCCGCACGGCCGGGGACGGCCGGTCTCACGTGGGCCCGCGACCTCGGCGGTTCCCGGGCCGCGGCGAGGTCACTCCCCCCCGAGCGCCTCCACCGGTGAGGCCTTCAGGGCGCTCCGTGCCGGGGCCACCGACGCGATGAGGCCGGCGACGACCGAGACGACCAGGACCACCCCCAGGTCGAGCCAGGGCACGGTGAGCGTCACGCCGCCCATGACAGACAGCACGGTGAGCGCTCCGGTCCAGCCGTAGACGAGCCCGAGCACGATCCCGAGCACCGCCCCGACCCCGGCGATGAGCATGCCCTCCACGGCGAGCATGCCGCGCAGCTGGGACTTGCTCAGTCCGATGGCCCGCAGGGTGGCGGACTCGCGCCGCCGTTCGATCACGGACAGGGACAGCGTGTTGGCGACACCGATCACGGCGATCACCACGGCGACGGCGAGGAGGCCGACGACGATCCCGAGCATCACGTTGATGACCTGTTCGAACTGGGCACGCTGCGCGGCGGGACCCGTGATGAACAGGTTGTCGTCGGACAGGACGTCCTGGACGTCGGCGAGCGCGTCGGCCGGATCGGCCTCGGTGGAGAGGGAGGCCCACACCTGGTCGAACCTCGCGTCGGGGTCGATCTTGCGGAGATCGGCCAGGGTGACGAGGTTGGCAAGGCCTCCGTTGCTGGTCAGCGTGACCGTGAGGGGCACGGTGCCGCCCGCCCCGGTGATCTCCAGGGTGTCTCCCTCGGCGACCTCCAGGTACTCCAGGTCGCTCTCGGTGAGCAGGATCGTGCCGGGTTCGAGGGCGTCGAGGGCCGGGGTGTCGTTCACCGTGGCACGGAGGTCGCCGACCTCGGCGCCACGGACGTACACGTACCCGTCCCCCGGGAGTTGCCCGTCCGCGGCGTACACCTCGGTGACGGTGCTGACGGCGTCGACGCCGGCGACGTCGCCCACGGCCGACGGCGGGACGTCGCCACCCCCGGGCATGACGATGAGGTCCACGGGGAACGACTCGTCCAGAGTCGAGTCCGCGGTCTGGCGGGCGGCTGCCGCGCCGGTCGTCATCGTCATGATCAGCGTGACGCCGATGAGCAGCGCCGTGGCGGTCGCGGAGGTGCGGCGCGGGTTGCGCAGCGTGTTCGCGGCGGCCAGGCGGGATGCGGGGCCGGTCCGGGTGACGAGCGCGCCGAGCAGTGCGGCGACCTTCGGCAGCCAGAACACGGTCCCGACGATGACGCCGATGAGCGAGATGGCCCCGCCGAGCACGGTGGCGGCCAGGCCGATCTCGGTCTGCCCGCTGGTGCCGAGGAAGACCCCGAGCCCGACGAGGACGAACCCGCCGACGGTCGCGAGCGCGGAGAAGACGGCACGCACCCGACCGGCGCCCTTGCGCACGCTCGGGGCCTCGGCCGGCCGCAACGCGGCGAGCGGGGCGACACGGGTGGCGTTCCTGGCAGGTGCCAGGGCGGCGACGAGCGTCACGAGCGTGCCGACGGCGAGCGGGACGAGCACGACCTGCGGGGTGATCGTGACGGTGGTCGGCAACGGCACCCCGAGGTCGAACTGCGGGGCGACGAACAACGCGGTCTGCGCCAGCAGGACGCCGACCGCCACACCGCCGATCGAGGCGAGCAGTCCCAGGACGGCAGCCTCGAGGAGCACGGATCGGTAGAGCTGCCCGCGCCCGGCCCCGATGCAGCGCAGCAGCGCGAGGGTGCGCGTGCGCTGGGCGACGAGTACCTGGAACGTGTTGGCGATGACCAGCCCGGCGACGAGGAGCGCGATGGCGGCGAAGCTGAGGACGAAGACCAGGAAGACGAGGTCCTCGCCACCGGTCCGCTCGGCGCTGACCTGTTGGGCGTGCTCGTCCACGGTCTTGACGGCGTGCTCTCCACCGCTCACCACCGCGGAGTCCAGGGCGTCGCGCATCGCCGGTGTCGGCTCACCGTCGGAGAGCGCGGACGGTTCCAGGAGCGCGGCGATCTCGAAGGTCTCGCCGGGTACCGGTTCCTCGCTCCACTCCTCGATGTCGGCGGCGGTGGCCACCACGGCGCCACCGCTGTAGGCGTAGGCGCCGTACGGGTCCTCGGTGAGACCGACGACACGGACCGTCTCGGCAACGTCCTCGCCGTCGCCGGTCTCGGGGTCGGTCACCACCCAGCGGTTGGTTTCGATCTCGTCGCCGATCCCGACGCGAAGCCGCTCGGCGACGTCGGCGGGCAGGGCGATCTCACCGCGCTCCGACGGCCACTTGCCGTCGGCCAGGTCGAGCGGGATGAGGCGGTCGTCCTGCGGCCGAGCGATGCTTTCCGCGTACGTGGCCACGCTGCCGTCGGTGAAGCCCAGGTAGGTGCTCCGCACGGGGTCCGCGGCGATGACGCCGTCGGTGCCGCGGACGGCCTCGACGTCCGCGCGCCAGTCGTTCCCGGACGTGGTGACCAGCACGTCGGCGTCGGCGTAGCGCGCGGCGATCGTGTCGTAGGTGGCGCGGGTGATGACGTTGCCGGCCAGGAGCGTCACGGCGACGAAGGCCGTACCGATCAGGATCGCGATCCCGGCAGCGGCCAGGCGGCCCCCGCTGCGGCGCATCTGCGCCATCGTGTAGCGGGCCGTGGGCAGGTTGTTGCGTTGCGGGGGCCGGGCCGCGACGCCGGCGGGCGAGGTGCCCCGTGCGCCGGTGGCGGGAGTGGTGGTCGTCGTGGTCACCGGGCACCAGCCCCGGGGACGACCGGCGTGGTGCCCGTCGAGACGTTCGGCTCCAGCGTGCGCAGCGCGTCCAGGCCGGCCAGCGCCGACTCGGGCGTCGGGTCGCTGATGTCGCCGGCGATGCGGCCGTCGGCGAGGAGGACGACGCGGTCCGCGTAGGCCGCGGCGGCGGGGTCGTGCGTGACCATGATGATGGTGCGGCCGAGCTCACGGACGCTGCGGCGCAGGAAGCTGAGCACCTCGGCACCGGAGCGGGAGTCGAGGTTACCGGTGGGTTCGTCGGCGAAGACGACGTCGGGCTGCGCGATGAGCGCGCGGGCGATCGCGACCCGCTGCTGCTGACCACCGGACATCTCGGCCGGTCGGTGGGACAGGCGCTCCGTCAGACCGAGCGTCTCGACCAGGGTGGTGAGCCACTGGCGGTCGACCGTGCCGCCCGCGAGTTCCACGGGGAGCGTGATGTTCTGCTCGGCCGTGAACATCGGCAGGAGGTTGAACTGCTGGAACACGAAGCCGACGCGGTCACGGCGCAGCTTCGTCAGAGCGCTGTCGTTCAGCGCGGTGACGTCGGTGGTGCCGACGAACGCCTGCCCCGACGTCGCGGTGTCCAGCCCGGCGAGCAGGTGCATCAGTGTCGACTTGCCCGAACCCGACGGGCCCATGATCGCCGTGAACTCGCCGGCGGCGAAGTCCACGTCGACGCCCGCGAGAGCGTGCACGGCGGCCTCCCCGGATCCGTAGGTCTTGGTGAGGTCACGCGCCCGGACGGCGCGGGCGCCGTCGACGGGGACGTACACGGTGGTGTCCACGGGAGTACTCCTCGGGATGAAGGGGTGATTCAAGAACACCCCGGAATCTACGGATCGGCGGGGCGGCTCGCGTCGTGCGACGGGATGGTCCTGTGCGGCAGCTCTGTCATACCTGGGTCGTACGACCACCCTGAATCCGTGGGACCGGGGACCCGGGTGATACCCCGAACACCGAGATCCGCGCCGGTGACGGCGACGCGAGGCTGTGCACGACCCTGACCGTGCACAAGCGGCCCGGATGCGCCGCCCGCCCGCGACGACCGTGCGGCAGCGTGGAGCCCATGACCGTCCGTGTGACCGTGCACCCGGGTGAGGACGTCGAGCTGTCCGACGGCGTGCCCACCGCCACCTTCCGAGATCCGCTCGCCGCACTCCTGTGCCGCCCCGAGCTGCGCCGTGCCGCCCTCCTCGCCGACGGCGCGCCCGTCCCCGAGGACTGCCGCGCCGGGGAACGGCCGCTGCTGCCCGGAGCGACCCTGACGACCCGTCGGCAGGGCGCCGCCCCGATACCCGACGACGGCCCGCTGCTCCGTGCGCGGTGGGTGCTGGCCCGGACCACCGGCAGCCGCGCGGGCGTGCTCGTACCCGTCGGCGGCCCGCGGGACCTCGTGCGCGCCACACGGCGGCTGACCGAAGCGGCCGCCCACGGCGGGTGGCGCGGGACCGCACTCCGTCTGCGGCGCGGCGGGGCACGCGGTGTTCTCGGCCCGCCACGAGGGTCGTCCGACGTGGCGTGGGTGCTCAGCCTGCTACCGGTCCTCACCTCGGTGGCCGTGGCGGTCCTCCTGCGCCAGCCCGCGCTCGCCCTGTTCGCCCTGGTGGGTCTCGCGGGCCTGCTCCCCCACGTGCTCCGGCGCCGCACCACCGGGGCCGGGACGCTCGGCGCGCCGCCAGCCAGGACCCGGCCGCACCGGGGAGGTCCCGACTCCCTGCTCGCCTTCGCCGTCGCCGCCCACCAGACCGCACCGGGAACCTGGCGCGCCGCCCGGGCCGCCTGGTCCAAGGCACCCGTCCCGCCCGGGTGGCCCGGCGGCGTGTGGGACGACCTCCTGGGTGACGGGTCGGTGGCCGTGACGGGCGCGGACGGACCCGCCCGGGCCGTGGCCCGCGCCGTCGTCGCCGACCTCGCCGCACGCGGCAGGCCCGTCCGGGTCCTCGGTGCCACCCGCCACTGGACCTGGTGCCGCTGGCTCACCACGCCCGGTCCCGGCCCGGGCACACCCGGGCACGGGCCGGCCGGCTCCGGCCACGACCCCACCACTCCCGTCCACGACACCACGCTCCCGGAGGGTGCCGCCGACGCCACCACCGCGCCCGCTGTCGTCGTGGACCACGGCACGCCGGACGACCACGCCGCCGCGCGTCGCGCCGTCGCCCAGGGCGCCGTCGCCGTCGTCCTCGGCACCACCGACGGCTGCCGTACCGTCGTCACCGTCCAGGACGGCCGCCTCCACGTCACCGGACCGGAGACCCGCCGCCGCGTCCGCCCACTCGTCGGCGTCACCACCGAGTGGGCAGAGCACTACGCCCGGCGCCTCGCCGGCGCCCGACACCTCGGCCGCACGCTCGCCACGCTCACCGGCACCGCGGCCCCCGCCACGGTCACCACCGCGAACCTGCCCGACGACGTCCCGCTCGGCAGCCTGCACGACCTCGACGGCCTGTCCGCCGGCCCGACGAACCCCCGCAGCGGCAGCTGGGCCGTACCGCTCGGTCGCACCACGACCGGAACCGTCACCTGGGACCTCGTCACCGACGGACCACACCTCCTCGTCGCGGGCACCACCGGCTCCGGCAAGTCCGAGCTGCTGCGCGCGCTCGTGCTCGGGCTCGCGCTGCAACACCCGCCCGGCCGCCTCATGCTCGGCCTCATCGACTTCAAAGGTGGCGCGGGACTCGGCCCTCTGACCGGGCTGCCACACGTCGCCGGGCAGGTCACCGACCTTGACGCGGCTCTCGCCGCACGGGCTCTGGCAGGACTTCAGGCCGAGCTACGGCGCCGCAAGACGATCCTCGCCGAGCAGGGCGCGGCGGACGTCGCGGCCCTGGCCCCCGGGACGGTGCCGCGCCTGGTCGTCGTCGTCGACGAGTTCCGGGCGCTCGCCGACGACCTGCCCGAGCTCATCCCCGGACTCATCCGGATCGCCGCCCAGGGGCGGTCGCTGGGCGTGCATCTCGTCCTCGCGACCCAGCGGCCGGCCGGTGCCGTCAGCGCCGACGTCCGGGCGAACGTCACGGCGCGGCTCGCGCTGCGTGTCACCGACCCGCTCGAGTCCCGCGACGTGGTGGACTGCCCCGACGCCGCGGCGCTGCCGGTGGACCGGCCCGGTCGCGCGGTCCTCCGGATCGGGTCGGCGGCACCGGCCGTGCTGCAGTGCGCTCACACCGGTCCCGTCCGCCCGGCGATGCCGGTCCGGCGGGCCACGCCCTTCGGGCGAACCCGCGGTGCACGGGCTGGAACAGTACTCGGCGTCCCGTCCGCGCCAGGACGACACCGGGCCGGCACCGGGCCCGAGGAGCCGGCCGGTCTGGTCGCCACGATCCGCGCGGCCTACGGGGCCTCTGCCTCCCACCCACCGCTCTGGCTGCCACCTCTCCCGGACCGGGTGACGCCCGCGGAACTGGCGGACCAGGACGACCGGGACGCTCCCGGCCTGCTGCTCGCCCTCGGAGACCTGCCGGACCAGCAGCGCCGGACGGTCGTCCGCTGGGACCCCGACGACGGCAACCTGGCCGTGCTCGGCCGGACGAGGTCCGGCCGCACCACCGCGCTCGCTGCCCTGGCCGCGGCGGCGCGAGTGCTCGGCATGACCGTGCGGACCGTCACGCCCGCCTCGGCGACCGCGCCGGAGCACGGCGACGATCTTCTGCTGGTCGACGATCTGGAGGCGGTCCGAGCGGCCCACCCCGGCTGGGTACCGCCGCCCGGCGTCGCGGTCGCCGTCGCCACGCGCAGCCCGGCGGCCGCCTACGCCTGTGGCACGGGGCCGCGGCTCGTCATGCTGAGCCGCGACCGCGCCGACGACGTCGCCCTGGGCGCCCCCGCGGCCCTGGCGGGTTCCGGCGGCGTCCCAGGGCGTGCCGCGTGGTGCGGCCGGACCGGAACGGTGCTGTGTCAGGTCGTTCTGCCTCAGGTCGTTCTGCCTCCGGCGATCACCTGAGCCACCACTTCTGGTTCGCGCCGCCGTGGCACTCCCAGATCACGAGCTTCGTGCCGTCGTTGCCGTTCCAGCCCTGGACGTCGACACATTTGTTCGCGGCGATCGACACCAGGTCGCCGGCCCCGGACAGCACCCACTGCTGCGCGACGTTCCCGCTGCAGTTGACGATCTGCACCGTTGTCCCGTTCGCGGGGTCGCCCCAGGCGAGGTCCATGCACAGACCTCCGGCACGGACGGTTCCGTCCGAATGGAACGTCCAGCGCTGCGCGGCGGTGCCGTTGCAGGTCCAGATCTGCAGGGGCACACCGTCGGTGAAGTTCGAGTTCGGCACGTCGATGCACTTGCCCTCGTAGCCGACGATCTCCCGTCCGGCCCCGCCGCCTCCGGTCGTCGTGAGGCTCAGGTTGTAGTTCGCCAGGATCGGGTTGATCGGCTGGTAGATGAACCGGCCGTTGGTGGCGCAGTCGCCGATCCGGCCGGAGGTCACGCCTTGCGCCTGGTCACCCGAGATCACCGAGCCGCCGGAGTCACCGCCCTCGGCGCAGGCCGATCCGGTGGCCATCCCGGGGATGTCGCCGTTCCCGTAGTTGATCGTGACGTTCTTCTCCTGGATCACGCCACAGCGCCAGCCCGTTGTCCTGCCCGAGCGGCACACCGAGGCACCGATGGGCATCTCGTTCGAGCCCGCGACCGCGGCGGTGCCGCCCGCATGGTTGGTCACGGCCGGGGTCGGCGTCCAGTTGCTGTTGGTCCGGACCCACGCCCAGTCGTGCCCCGGGAACTGCGAGCCGGCGTAGTTGCCCAGCGCGGCGCCGTCGGACGCGTTGACCGCGTCCCCCGTGTTGCCGCAGTGCCCGGCCGTCACGAATCCGCCCGCCACGGCGAACCCGATCGAGCACAGCGTCACGTACCCGTCGCCGGTGGGCCGGTGGAACTCGGTGCCGCCCACGATGTCCCGCGCGGGGACGGGGGCCGTGTCGGAGTGCTCCACCCGCACGACGCCGGACGGCACACCCGCCTCGTCTGCCAGCGCACGCGCGGCACCCGCGTCGGCCGCCTCGATGACCAGCGCGTTCGTCTCCGGGTCGGCGTACCAGGCGTGCACGGACCGCGGCGCTCCGACGTCGTCGAGGGCTTCCTTCCAGCGAGTGAGCTCGTCGAGGCCGTGCGGGACGACCACGGCCTCCGCCCCGGTCTTCCGGACCGCGCTCGCCGCCGCCCTGGTCGTGACGGCCACGCGGACCTCGTCGGCACTCTCGGGCACCCAGGTGCCCGCGTAGTCGCCGCCGAGCGACGAGGCGAAGTGCTCCTCCAGGCCCGCCGCGCTCGCGTCGAGCGCCAGACGTGCGGGGATCTCCTCCGGGGTGAGGCCGAGGTCCCGCTCGAACGCCTCGACCTGCTCGGGCGGAACGCCTGCCACGTCCGGCGCGAGGGCCGAGCGGGCCGGCTCGGCGCCCGTGGCCGGAGCACCCACGAGTGCGGCGCCCGCCAACAGGGTCGCGACGGCCAACGGCGTCAGCGCTGTCAACGGTGTGCGATTCGACTTGCCTGGCGATCTGAGCATCGACGACTCCTCGGTGGGACCAGCCTGGGCCGGGGTGGGGTGGGAGGACACGGCACGTGGGAGACGACGGCGCCGTCGCGCTCTCACACACCGACGACGCGGCCTGCATCGCCCGCGTCGCATGAGGACCACTCGCGATGCTAGTGATGACTGAACCGTTGCTGAACAGTGACCAAGCAAAGGTGTGGGAACCACCTACACCACACGGCTGGTGGACGAACCGGGACATAAGCGCTGGTGGGAGCCCCAAGAGGCGGCAGGAGGTCACGGTCCGGCGTCAAAAGCCCCCACCGATTGACACCCCAGGCGGACACCCGTTGCATGGAAGACAGGTCACGGGGTCCGCAGACCCCGGCCGTTCGCCGGACGGCGCCGGGCGGCACGACAGCGTGCACCAGCCCCTTCGGTGGGCACATCTCCGAACGACCTAGGAAGGCTCAGGCCCGAAATGCGAGTGAATCGAAAGTCGGCCGGTGCGGTGGCCTCGGCTGCCGTGCTGGGTTTGACGTTGGCAGCGTGCGGTGGCGGCGATTCGGACGAGGCCGGCTCCGAGGGGGGTGCGGACCAGGTCGAGGTGTTCACGTGGTGGGCCGCGGGTTCGGAGAAGGCCGGTCTGGACGCGCTGGTGGGGGTCTTCGAGGAGCAGCACCCGGATATCGAGTTCGTGAACGGTGCGGTGGCCGGTGGTGCGGGCTCGGCGGCGAAGGATCTGCTGCAGACGCGTCTGCAGGCGCAGGACCCGCCGGACACGTTCCAGGCTCACGCGGGTGCGGAGCTGCAGGACTACATCGACGCCGCCCAGATCGAGGACGTGTCGGGCCTGTACGACGAGTTCGGGCTCACCGACGCCTTCCCGCCCGACCTCGTCGAGCGGCTCTCGACGGAGGACGGCGCGATCTACTCGATCCCGTCGAACATCCACCGGGCGAACGTGCTCTGGGCAAATCCGACGGTGCTGGAGGACGCCGGGCTGGACACGTCCGCGGAGTACGAGGACCTGGACGCGTTCATCGCGGATCTCGAGACGCTGGACGGCGAGGGAGTGACCCCGCTCTCGGTGGCCACCACCTGGACACAGGTGCACCTGCTGGAGACGGTGCTGCTGGCGGATCTGGGCCCGGAGGCTTATCAGGGCCTGTGGGACGGTTCGACCGACTGGGAGTCGGATGAGGTGACCGGGGCGCTGGAGGACTTCGAGACGATCATGTCGTTCACGAACGCCGACCGGGACGGGCTGGACTGGCCGGAGGCCACCCAGCAGGTCATCGACGGCGAGGCCGCGTTCAACATCATGGGCGACTGGGCCGTGGCCGCGTTCGAGGAGCAGGACAAGGAACTGGGCACCGACTTCGTGGCCGTGCCCTCCCCGGGCACGGACGGCGTGTTCGACTTCCTGGCCGACTCCTTCACCAAGCCGGTAGGCGCTCCCGATCCCGCGGGCACCGATGCCTGGCTGGAGACCGTCGGGTCGCTGGAGGGACAGGTCGCCTTCAACAAGGCCAAGGGTTCCATCCCGGCCCGGACGGACGCGGACCCCGCCGAGTTCTCCGAGTACCAGCAGACGGCGATCGAGTCGTTCGCGAACGACACCATCGCCTCCTCTCTCGCCCACGGTGCCGCTACTCCGGTGGCGACCCTGAACGCGATCAGCGACGCGACGAGCAAGTTCACCACGGGCGCCTCCGACCTGGACGCCTACCAGAGCGAACTCGCCGCCGCCGCACAAGGCTGAGCAGCCGCACGAGGCCGACACGACCGATGCGCCGCGTACCCGCACCTCGAAGGGGTGCGGGACGCAGCGCGCTTCCTCGGAGCGCAGGGTCCCGTCTCACACTCGTAAGGTGACGGCATGCGGAAGAAACTGCGACGGGTAGGGCCTCCCCTTCTTCTGCTCGCTCCCTCTCTGCTGCTTCTGGGGGTGTTCGTCTACGGGTTGATCGCGGCGAACTTCCAGATGTCGTTCACCGACAACCACACCGCCGCCCAGGCCACCGGCCAGGCCCCCGCCGCGGCCGTCTGGTTCGACAACTACACCGCCCTGCTGGCCACCGACGCGTTCCAGCACTCCCTGCTCAACCTGCTGCTGTTCACCGCAGTATTCCTCGCCGGAACGATGGCCATGGGCTTCGGATGGGCATGGCTCCTGGAAAAGCCCGTCAAAGGCGAAGGCTACTTCCGCTCCATCTACCTGTTCCCCATGGCCGTGTCCTTCGTCGCCTCCGGCGTCGTCTGGCGCTGGCTGCTCAACTCCAACCAGGACGAACAAGCCTCCGGCCTCAACCGCCTCTTCCAGATCATCGGCCTGGACTTCCTGCAGAACAACTGGTGGAACAACGTCACCTTCGGCATCATCGCCATCGCCATCCCCGCCATCTGGCAACTGTCCGGCTACGTCATGGCCCTCTTCCTCGCCGGCTTCCGCGGCATCCCCGACGAACTCCGCGAAGCAGCCCGCATGGACGGCGCCACAGAACTCCAGCTCTACCGCCACGTCCTGTTCCCCCAACTATCCCCCGTAGCCCTGTCCGCCCTGATCATCATCGGACACATGAGCCTCAAATCCTTCGACCTCATCATGTCCATCTCCAAACCCGCCAACTACCAGACCAAGGTCCCAGCGGTGGACATGTACGTCTTCAAATCCAGCTTCGACTACGCCAACGCCGCCGCCGTCGGCGCCATCCTCCTGGTCATCGTCGCCGCCGTCATCATCCCCTACCTCATCCACACCCACCGGGAGGAAAAGCGATGACCACCCTCCTGGAGCCGATCGGCAAGAAGACGCCGCCCGAGCGCAGCGCCACGTCGCCGGCGCGCTACGCCGCCGGCCGCACGGCGCGCTACGCCATGCTGCTCCTCGTCGTCATCGTCGTGCTGATCCCGGTGTACGTGCTGTTCGTGACCAGCTTCAAGGGCGCCGGTGACGCCTCGCCCGCCCGCGCGTGGGCACTCCCCACGACGTGGACGCTGGAGAACTGGCAGACCGCCTGGACCACCCTGGCTCCCGCCATCGGACGCAGCCTCCAGATGGTCATCCCCTCCACCATCATCTCCGCGTTCCTCGGATCGCTGAACGGGTTCGTCCTGGCCCGCTGGCGCTTCAAGGGCGCCGACATCGTCTTCACCCTCATCCTCTTCGGGATGTTCATCCCCTACCAGGCCGTCATGATCCCCCTGAACCAGCTCGTCCTGAACCTGGGCATCCCCAACGGCATCCCCTCACTGATCCTCCTGCACGTCGTCTACGGCATCCCCATCACGACGCTCATCTTCCGCAACTACTACACGACCGTTCCGGCCGAACTCATCGAGGCCGCCCGGGTCGACGGTGCCGGAATGCTGCGCACCTACTGGAACGTGCTGCTGCCGATCTCCGTCCCGAGCTTCGTGGTGGTCCTGATCTGGCAGTTCACCAACGCGTGGAACGACTTCCTGTTCGCCGTGTTCTTCTCCTCCAGCCAGAACGGGCCCGTCACCGTCGCCCTGAACAACCTCGCCAACGGCGCCCTGCTGCAGAACTACGGCGTCTCCATGGCCGGGGCGCTCCTCGCCTCGTTCCCCACGCTTCTGGTCTACATCATCCTCGGCAAGTACTTCGTCGGCGGCCTCATGTCCGGCTCCGTCAAGGGCTGAAACTCGGGGGACACCGCCTGTTCGCTATGCTCCTGGGCACCACCACCCAGCCGGGCAGCGGATGCCCACCCCCCAAAGCCGGAGTCCGGGCAGCTCACTGCCCGGTCTCCAACGACGAAGGAAGTTCAGGTCCACCAGATGCGAGTGACTCGGAGGACGACCGCGGCGGTGGCGACAGCTACCGCGCTCGTCATGACGCTCGCCGCCTGCGGCGGCGCATCATCAGGAGAGGCCGAGCCCTCTCTCAGAACCCACACCGATGTCGGCGTGTACACGTGGTGGGCCGCAGGTGTCGAGAAGACGGGCCTGGACGCACTGGCCGACGTCTTCGAGAAGCAGCACCCCGACATCAGGTTCGTCAACGACGGCGTCACCGGTGGAGGTGGTTCGGCGGCCAAGGACCACCTCCAGTCGCGCCTGGAGAACCAGGACCCGCCGGACACGTTCCTGGTCCACGCGGGCGCGGAGCTCGACGACTACATCGCGGACGGCTACGTCGTGGACGTGTCGGACCTGTACAAGAAGTACGGCCTGACCGACGTCTTTCCCAAGGACCTGATCGATCAGCTGTCCACCGAGGACGGGAAGATCTACTCGGTTCCCTCGAACATCCACCGCGCGAACGTGATGTGGGCCAACCCGTCCGTGCTGGAGGCCAACGGGATCGACCCCTCCGCCAGGTACGAGAGCATCGACGCCTTCATCGCGGACCTCGAGAAGCTCGACCAGGCCGGCATCACGCCCCTCTCGGTCGGAACCACGTGGACGCAGGTGCACCTGCTCGAGACGGTTCTGCTGGGCACGCTCGGCCCTGACGCGTACAACGGCCTCTGGGACGGGAGCACGAGCTGGACGAGCCCGGAGGTCACCGCAGCGCTCGAGAACTTCAAGACCGTCATGTCGTTCACGAACGAGGACCGGGAGGAGCGCGACTGGCCCGAAGCCACCAAGATGGTCATCGGCGGCGAGGCCGCGTTCAACATCATGGGCGACTGGGCCGTGAGCGCGTTCGACGAGGCCGACATGACCCTCGGCGAGGGCTACGTGGCCGTCGCGGCTCCCGGCACCGCCGGAACGTTCGACTTCCTCGCCGACTCCTTCACCATGACCGCCGACATCCTGAGCCCGGAGAGCACCGAGGCGTGGCTGGAGACGGTCAGCTCGAAGGAGGGCCAGGTGGCGTTCAACAAGATCAAGGGCTCCATCCCGGCTCGCACGGACGTCGACCGGAGCGGGTTCACGGACTACCAGCGGATGGCACTCAAGTCGTTCGAGGAGGACGCGATCGTGTCCTCCCTGGCACACGGCGCCGCCGTGCCGGTGGCACAGCTCAACGCGGTCTCCGACGCGACGCTCAAGTTCGTCGGGGCCAACGGGCACGGTGACGTGTCGGCCTTCCAGTCCGCCCTCGCGGCGTCCGCCGGCTGACGCACCGCACGAGAACGCCGAGGTGACCGGCCAGGACGGCCGTCACCTCGGCGTTCTGTGTACCCATGTCGGGAAGCGATCCTCACGTAGCTCACAGAATGCACTCAATCTTCATGGACGGACGTCCTAGTCGTTGCTTCTATTACCGGTGGCATCATGAGCAGCACGATCACCACGACCGCCAGCAGGACGACCGTCCATCCCACGATCGCGGCCCAGAGCGGACCTCCGCCCAGGGCGACCGCCAATCCCCCGAAAATCTGGAACAGCTGCCAGGTGACGGCGAAACCTCGTGCCACGCGGCTCCCCCGCAGCAGCGCCCGCCCCGCGGCCACCAGAGCCCAGGCGGCACCACCCAGGGCCAGGACGAGAAAGATGGCCGTCTCAGGAGCCGCGGAGCCGCGGAGCGCCAGTTCCCCCAGAATCGCCATCGCGAAGGCACCGACGCCGACGGCCTCTACCACAAGGAGTGCCAGAAGTGAACGTAGCAATGGCAAAGATCTGCTCACAGTATCTCTTTCGGGTATGAAGTTGACAGACGAGTTTGCGGTGAAGTGCAGATTCTCAATAATGTGACGGAAACCTCACCTGCCGAGACAGGGAAAGTTTGCGACAACCCCTTGTGCGAGGCTTCACGAGATGTGAACCTAGTACCAGCAAGCCCAACCCCCCGAACACACCTGAAGTTCGAGCGCCCTCGGCGCACTGCGGCCGAAAACGTTGCACAGCCGCTGCCCACGGACGCAGTGCATGCTCGGCCGGTCTGCGCCCCCAGAACGCACGACGACGGCGCGGGTTATTACTGCCCAGGGCCCGAACGGCAGGGACGTTCCACCACAAGGAGTATCCGACATGGACTGGCGCCACCGTGCAGCGTGCCTCGAAGAAGACCCCGAGCTGTTCTTCCCCATCGGTAACACCGGACCTGCCTTGCTGCAGATCGAGGAGGCCAAGGCTGTCTGTCGTCGATGCGACGTCGTCGACACCTGCCTCAAGTGGGCGATCGACTCCGGGCAGGACTCGGGCGTGTGGGGCGGCATGAGCGAGGACGAGCGGCGCGCGCTCAAGCGGCGCACCGCTCGCGCCCGCCGCGCCGGCTGAGGACCACCCCACCGGTCACGCACCCTCTTTCGTCGGCGAAGCGCCCGGGACTCCCCCACCGTCCCGGGCGCTTCGTCG
This sequence comes from Myceligenerans xiligouense, assembly GCF_003814695.1. Classification (GTDB taxonomy): domain Bacteria; phylum Actinomycetota; class Actinomycetes; order Actinomycetales; family Cellulomonadaceae; genus Myceligenerans; species Myceligenerans xiligouense. Next base: position 737,131 of record NZ_RKQZ01000001.1, on the reverse strand, counting down.
TGTCCGGCACCGGGTGGGCGATGGGCGGGACCGCTCCCCGGCCGTCACGAGGCCCGCCCGACGCCGTCGCGCAGCACCAGCCGGAGCTCCACCTCGGTGCCGCCGCCGTCGCGCGCGGACCACTCGATCGTCCCGCCGAGCTCGTTCATCACGAGCGTCCGCACGATCTGCGTACCCAGGCCGCTGCCCGGCCCGGTCCCGCCCGCGGCGCCGTCCTCCGCCAGGGGCAGCCCGACGCCGTCGTCGGACACGATCACCCGCATGTCGCTGCCGCTGCGCTCCACGTTGACCTCGACCGTGCCCGAGCTGCGGCCCGGGAACCCGTGCTCCACCGCGTTCGTCACGAGCTCCGTCAGCACCAGTGCGAGCGGCGTCGCGTCCTGCGCCGGCACGAGCCCGAACGAGCCGTTCCGCACCGTCCGGACCGTGGTCTGGGCCGACGCCACATCCGCCGTGAGGCGCAGCGCACGGCCCACCATGTCGTCGAGCTCCACCTGCTCCTCGAGCGTCTGCGAGAGCGACTCGTGCACGAGCGCGATGGTCGCGACACGGCGCATCGCCTCCTCCAGGGCGGCGCGTGCCTCGGGCACGTCCATGCGCCGGGCCTGGAGCCGGAGCAGCGCCGCGACGGTCTGCAGGTTGTTCTTCACGCGGTGGTGGATCTCGCGGATCGTCGCGTCCTTGGTGATGAGCTCCCGCTCGCGGCGCCGCAGCTCCGACACGTCACGGCACAGCAGCACGGCCCCGATGCGGTGGCCGTGGTCGGTGAGCGGCATGGCACGCAGCGACAGCGCGACGCCGCGCGCCTCGACGTCCGTGCGCCACGGCGCTCGCCCCATCACCACCAGCGGCATCGACTCGTCGACGGGATTCGCCTGCTTCTCCACGACCCGGGCCACCACCTCGACGAGCGACTGGCCGCCCAGCGGCCCGATGACGCCGAGCCGGTGGAAGCACGACAGCGCGTTCGGGCTCGCGTACAGGACCTCGCCCTCGGAGTTCAGCCGGATCAGGCCGTCACCGACGCGCGGCGCACCCCGTCGCGGCCCGGTCGCGGCGTTGGGCAGCGGGAACTCGCCGCGGGCGACCATCGCGACGAGGTCGTCGGCAGCCTCGACGTAGTTCAGTTCCAGACGCGACGGCGTGCGGCCCGACCCCAGGTTCGTCTGCCGGGAGACGACGGCGATCGCGCGGCCCTTGTGCACCACCGGAACGGCTTCCTCGCGCACGGCGTACGCGCCGAACCAGCGGGGCTCCCGGGCACGCTGGGCGCGGGTCTCCTCGATGGCGCGGCGGAGCTGCGGGCGCTGCCCCTCGGGCGCGACGGATCCCACGATGTCGTCGTAGTGCACGGTCGACCCTGTCGAGGGCCGGCACTGGGCGAGCGCGACGAATCCGCCGTCCGTGGTCGGCAGCCAGAGCACCAGATCGGCGAAGGCAAGGTCCGAGATGACCTGCCAGTCGCCGACGAGGAGATGCAGCCACTCGATCTCGGCCGGCTCCATCTCAGCATGCTCAAGGATCAGATCACTCATCGCGGACACGGCTCAAGGGTAAGAGATCGGCCGGACGCCGCGAGATCGGCCGGACGCCACCGCCACCGGCACGCGCCGAGATACATGACAACCGGGAACCGGCGGGCGACCCCGACACGTTAGAGTGCTGAACACCGGCGGAACCGACCTCGAGGAGAGCACGTGCACCTGACGGTCGACCTGACTTACCCCGCCAGCCTTGACGACGTCTCGGCGATGCTCGCCGACGTGGAGTTCGTTCGCTGGCGGTCGGCACGAACCGTGCGTGCCGGCACCCCGGGTGGCGGCACGGTCGAGCAGGCGGACGTCACCGGTTCCGTGGACCACGGCTTCACCGTGGTGGTGCGCCGGACCCTCGCGACCGACCAGATTCCCGCGCAGGCGCGGTCGTTCGTGGGCAGAGCCCTCGAGATCCGCCAGGCGGAGGCATGGGAGGCCCTGTCGGGCGGGCGGCGCATGGGCACCCTCTCCGTGGAGATCCTCGGCGCACCCGTGCGCATCACGGGGACGGGCCGGCTGCAGCCGCTGGCCGACGGCGGCACCCGGCTCACCTACGACGGTGACGTCCGGTCGACCGTCCCCCTGTTCGGCGCCGTGGTGGAGGAAGCAGCCTCGCAGGCCGTCCGCGCCGCGCTGGAGGAGGAGGCCGAGGCCGGCCGCGCCTGGCTCGCGGGCGAGCGGCCGTAACGACCTGGCCGGCGATACCCGAAGGCCACGGCGGCACGCCCCGCCGTGAGTTCTTGGCGCGCCCCGAGGTCACCCGAACGCGTTCTGGCAGGTAGGCGAACACTCCTACCGACCAGAGCGCGACCTGTTAACCGGTTCACATCGTTCCCGTGCGCTCGACACGCCGCGCGGCCGTGGCGGAGACTCCACGGGCCGTGCGGCGCCCGTCGCACGACCGTCCCGGCTTGACACGACGCGGGGATCGGACAACGATCGTTCGGGCATGGGAGCGCTACCACGCCTGTCTTCAGGGGCGCTTCCGACCGATCCGGGTCGCACGGCCGCACCCGCCCACGTCGAAGGGAACACGATGGACGTCGAGATCGCAGCAGCGACCGGACCCGCGGGCGGGGGCACCCTGGCCGCACCGGGGACCGCGCTCCCCTATACCCCGAGCACGCCTCGGCCGGCGCGCGGCGCCAACGGGACCGGGCGCGTGGACTTCCCGCCGGACTTCCTCTGGGGCGCGGCGACCGCGGCCTACCAGGTCGAGGGCGCGGCTCGCACCGACGGCCGGGAGGAGTCGATCTGGGACGTGTTCGCGCGCGTTCCCGGCGCGGTCCTGAACCAGGAGGACGGCGAGGTCGCCTGCGACCAGTACCACCGGTACCCGGAGGACGTCGCCCTGATGCGGGACCTGGGCATCAAGGCCTACCGGTTCTCCACCTCCTGGGCGCGCATCCAGCCCGGCGGCCGGGAGTTCAACCCCGCGGGCCTGGACTACTACGACCGCCTGGTGGACGAGCTGCTCACCGCCGGCATCCTGCCCTGGCTCACCCTGTACCACTGGGACCTGCCGCAGGGCATCGAGGACGACGGCGGCTGGCCGGTCCGCGACACCGCCTACCGCTTCCGCGACTACGCCGTCGCCACGCACGAGCGCCTCGGTGACCGGGTCGGGGTGTGGACCACCCTCAACGAGCCGTGGTGCGCCGCGTTCCTCGGGTACACGGGCGGCCAGCACGCGCCGGGCCGGCAGTCCCGCGAGGACGGCCTCGCCGCCGCGCACCATCTCATGCTCGGGCACGGTCTCGCCGTCGAGGCACTGCGCGAGCGCGCGCCGGAGGCGAACCTCGGGATCACCCTGAACTTCGAGGTGGAGGACCCGCTGAACCCGGACGACGCCGCCGACGTCGAGGCCGCGCGGCGGCTCGACGGCGCCTTCAACCGGATCTTCGCCGACCCCGTCCTGCGCGGCGCCTACCCGGAGGACGTCCTGGCCGACGTCGAGCCGTACGGCCTGACGAAGCACATCCGGGACGGCGACCTCGAGATCATCTCGGCGCCCATCGACACCCTCGGCGTGAACTATTACCACGGCAACGGCGTGGCGGCGGTCCCGGCCCCGAACCCGCTGTCCGGCAACGCTCCGCTCAGCCGGGCGACGTCGTCCCCCTTCCCCGGCGGTGACGGCGCGTACGTCCACCCGCGCGGCCTCCCGGTCACCGACCAGAACTGGGAGATCCAGCCCGAAGGCCTGACCCGGCTCCTGCTGCGGCTGCAGCAGGACTACACCGGCCCCCGCGGCATCGCCATGTACGTCACGGAGAACGGGTGCGCCTACGACGACGTGCCGGACGCCGACGGCTACGTCGAGGACCAGGGCCGGATCGAGTTCATCGACGGCCACCTGCGCGCCATCAAGGACGCCATCGACGAGGGCGCGGACGTCCGCGGCTACTTCGGCTGGTCGCTGCTCGACAACTACGAGTGGGCCTGGGGCTACGGCAAGCGGTTCGGTCTCGTCCGTGTCGACTACGAGACCCAGGAACGCGTCGTCAAGGCGTCGGGACGCTGGTACGGTCAGGTCGCAACGGAAGGCTCTCTGCCGGACCTGCCGATAAGCTGAGCTGATCGGCCGCACCCCGCGGCCGGACTACTGAGGGGGTGCGCGCTGACGCCCGACGGACCACCGACGTTGGACGATGTGGCGCGCGCGGCCGGAGTCTCCCGGTCCACCGCGTCCCGCGCGATCAACGGCGGCCTGCGTGTCTCACCGGAGGCGCAGGCCGCCGTCGACGACGCCGTCGCCCGCCTCGGGTACTCACCCAACCGTGCCGCCCGCTCCCTGGTGACGCGGCGTACCGACTCGATCGCGCTCGTGGTGCCCGAACCGGACGGCCGCATCCTCACGGACCCGTTCCTCGCCGCCACGCTGCGAGGTGTCTCCGCCGGGCTCGCCACCACGGACCTGCAACTCGTCCTGCTGGTGGCGCGGCCCGGCGAGCACCCGGGGCAGATGGCCCGCTACCTCGGCAGCGGGCACGTCGACGGCGTCATCGTCGCGTCGCACCACCGTGACGACCGGCTGGAGCCGGAGCTGGCCGGCGGGTCGCTGCCCGCCGTGTTCGTGGGCCGGCCGTTCGCCGACGAGGGCCTGCGCTGGGTGGACGTCGACAACGTGGGCGGCGGCCGCCTGGCCACCCGGCGGCTGATCGATCGGGGTTGCCGTCGCATCGCGACGATCACCGGACCTCTCGACATGACCGCGGGTGTGGACCGTTTCACGGGCTGGCGCGCGGAGATGCGGGAGTCCGGTCTGCCCGACGACGCCGTGGTCGAGGGTGACTTCACCGTGATCGGCGGGACCGAGGCTACCCAGCGCCTGCTCGACGAACATCCTGACGTGGACGCCATCTTCGCCGCGTCGGACCTCATGGCGGAGGGCGCGCTGCACGCCCTCGCGGCCCGGGGCCTGTCGGTGCCCGGCGACGTGGCCGTGACCGGGTTCGACGACCTGGGCATCGCCGCGTCCACCACCCCTCGCCTGACCACCGTGCGCAACCCGGTGGTCCAGATGGTCAACGCGGCCACGAGCACCTTGCTGGCACTGCTGACGGGCGAGCCGGTCCCCATGGACCCCCAGGTCTTCGAGGTGGAACTGATCGAGGGCGCCTCGGCCTAGGTGCTGCGACGGCGGAACGCGGCCGGGGTCTCGCCCGTCACACGGGCGAACGTCCGTGTGAAGGATGCCTGGTCCGAGAACCCGGCCACCGCCGCGACCTGAGCCAGCGGTGCCGTCGTCGACGTGAGCAGGTGCGTCGCGCGGTCCACTCGCAGCCGCAGCACGAGCTGTCGCGGCGAGAGGCCGAACACCCGCCGGACCCGGCGGTCGAGGGCCCCGGCCCCGTATCCGGACAGCTCCACCAGGTCGCCCACCGACGGCACCTCGCCGAGATCCAGGCGCGCCTCGACCTCCTGGCGCAGGTGCGCCATGTCGCGGATCATCGCGTCGTCGGCGTCTCCGGAGCGCAGGTCCTGCGAGACCGAGACCAGCCCCACGAAGCCGCCCGCCGTGTCGTGCACCGGCAGCTTGGCCGTGAGGAACCAGCCGGGCGCCCCGCCGACGTGCCGGATCAGCTCCAGCTCACCGCGCAGCGGCCGTCCCGTGGCCCGGACCTGCTCGTCCTGGTCCTCGTAGCGTTCGGCGAGATCGGTCACGAAGAGGTCCGGCGCCCGCCGCCCGACGACGTCGCGCCGTGACCGCTCCCGGGTCCGCGCGACGAAGACCTCGTTGACCAGCACGTACCGTCCGCCGGCGTCCTTCGCACAGAACATCACGCCCGTCAGCTCGTCCATCAGCGACACCATCGCCGGGCTGAGTGCCTCGAGCAGCGCGGTGGCCTCGGGCCAGGATGCCTCGGTCGCGGAGATGCTCATCCCCCCATCATCTCCCCACGTTTACCGGCCGCCGAACCGCACGTCCCCACCGGTTCCGGCGGTCGAACCGCACGTTGAATCGTGCCAGTGCGCCGTTCGAACGATTCAACGTGCGGTTCGGCGACCAGCGGCAACGACGGCTTGCGGTTCGGCGGGATCGCCTTGACCGGAATCCTTCCCGGGGATGAGGAATTCCGCCAATACGGTTCCCGCGCACAGGGTGCACCCTGGAGGAATGAAGAGTCCTGCCCAGCATCCCCGTGCAGTCTCGGTGCACGACGACGTGCCGGACGGTGCCACGAGCGCCGCCGTCTCCGCCGAGTCCCTGGCCGACGACGCCGTCGCCCTCGCCCGCCGCTGGATCCGCGCGAGCGAGCAACGTGCCGCCCACCCGTCGGCCGCCGACCGAGCCGCCGCGCGCGCCTCCGAGTCGCTCAGCGCCCTGGTCTCCGACCCGGCCGGCCTCGAACTCGCGATGAGCTTCGTGGACGACGTCGCCCGTCCCCAGGACTCGCGGGTCGCCGCCAAGGCCCTCGCCCGGCTCGGCGACCAGGCCGGCGCCGCCACCTTCCTCGGACCCGTCGACAAGCTGCTGTTCCGCGCCGGGGCGCTGGCCGCACCCGTCGCGCCCGCCGTCGTCGTCCCCGCCGCGCGCGCCCGGCTCAAGCAGCTCGTCGGACATCTCGTGGCCGACGCCGGCCCCGGGCTCACCGCCCACCTGTCCCGCACCCGCGCGCAGGGGTACACCCTCAACGTCAACCTGCTCGGCGAGGCGGTGCTCGGCGAGACCGAGGCGGCCGCACGCCTCCAGCGCACGATCAGGCTCGTGGAGCGGCCGGACGTCGACTACGTGTCCGTCAAGGTCTCCAGTGTCGCCGCGCAGCTCGTCACCTGGGACCTGCCCGGCTCCCGCGACCGCGTCGTCGAGCACCTTCTCCCGCTGTACCGCGCGGCGCGCGAGCACGGCGTCTTCGTCAACCTCGACATGGAGGAGTACCGCGACCTCGCGCTCACCGCGGAGGTGTTCAAGGCCGTCCTGGACCGCGACGAGTTCCGCGACGTGGAGGCCGGCATCGTCCTGCAGGCCTACCTTCCCGACGCCCAGGGGGCCCTCGACGACCTCACGGCGTTCGCGCAGAAGCGCGTCGCCGCCGGCGGCGCCCGCATCAAGGTGCGGCTCGTCAAGGGCGCGAACCTCTCCATGGAGCGCGTCGAGGCCGCCGTGCACGACTGGCCGCAGGCGCCGTACCTCACCAAGCCTGACGTCGACGCCAACTACGTACGCCTCCTGGACGACGCCCTGCGCCCCGAGCGCGCCGCCGCCGTCCGGATCGGCGCCGCCTCGCACAACCTCTACCACGTGGCCCTCGCCGTCCTGCTGGCCCGCGGCCGGGGCGTCGCCGACGCCCTCGACATCGAGATGCTGCAGGGCATGGCGCCCGCCGAGTCGGCGGCCGTGCGCGACGAGATCCGGCCCGACGGCGGCCGCGTGGTGCTCTACACGCCCGTGGTGCGGAACGAGGACTTCGACGTCGCGATCTCCTACCTCGTGCGCCGCCTCGAGGAGAACGCGACCAAGGAGAACTTCGTCTACGCGATGTTCGCCGAGTCGCACGACGACGGCGTCACCGCCGACCCGATGGAGCTGCAGGAGGCGGCGTTCCGCGCGTCGGTCACCGACGGTGTGCACTACGAGACGTCCGACGTCGCCCCGCGCCGCGTGCCCCGCGATGCTCGCCCAGACCCGGCCGACTCCGGCATGCCGGGACCCGGCGCGCCGGCTCCCGGCACGTCCGGAGGGAATGAGGCCGGCTCCGCCGCGTCCACAGGCTCCCTGCCCTCCGACAACTCGACGGGGTTCCGCAACGCCGTGGACACCGACCCCGCCGTCGGCGCCTCGCGCGACTGGGCCGCGCACGTGATCGGCGCCCGCTCGGGCTTCGTCCCCGCCCTCACCCGGCCGCTCGCGACCACGGAGCAGGTGGACGACGTCGTCGCCACGGCGGGGCGCGCCACGGCCGCCTGGGCCCGGGTCGCCCCGGCCGACCGCGCCCGGGTGCTGCGCGCCGCCGCCCGCCACCTGGAGGCCGCACGCACCGACCTGGTCGCGGCCGCCGTGCACGAGGCCGGCAAGACCGTGGCCGAGGCGGACCCCGAGATCACCGAGGCCATCGACTTCGCCGCCTACTACGCGGTGAGCGCCGAACGGCTCGACCCGGCCTCCGGGGCGTACCCCGGCGCGGAGTTCCATGCCGACGGCGTCACGCTCGTCACCCCGCCGTGGAACTTCCCGGTCGCGATCCCGATCGGCGGCGTGCTCGCGGCGCTGGCCGCCGGCTCCGCCGTGATCGCCAAGCCCGCGCCGCCGACGCCGCGCTGCTACGAGCTGGCGGTCGAGGCGGTGCACGCCGCGCTCGACGAGGTGGCGCCGGAGATCGGGCTGGACCCGGCCGTCGCGCGCGACGTCGTGCAGTACGTCCGCGTGCCCGACGGCGACCTGGGCCGCCGCCTCGTGACGCACGACGGCGTGGCCCGCGTGGTGCTGACCGGCGCGATCGAGACGGCCGAGATGTTCGCCTCCTGGCGGCCCGGCCTCCAGATCCTGGCCGAGACGAGCGGCAAGAACGCACTGGTCGTGACGCCGTCGTCGGACCTCGACCTGGCGGTCGCCGACGTGGTGCGCTCCGCCTTCGGGCACGCCGGGCAGAAGTGCTCGGCGGCGTCGCTGGTGATCCTCGTCGGATCGGTGGGCGACCCGACGAGCGTGACGGGTGAGCGCTTCCGGCGCCAGCTCGTCGACGCGGTGCGGTCGCTCGCCGTCGGCCCGCCGACCTCGCTGTCCACCGTGATGGGCCCGCTGACCGAGCCCGCGCAGGGCAAGCTGCTGCGCGCGCTGACCACCCTGGAGCCGGGCGAGTCGTGGCTCGTTCGGCCGCGCCGGCTGGACGCCGTGGCCCGTGAGGCGGGCCTGGCGCACGGCCGCCTGTGGACGCCGGGCGTGCGCGACGGCGTCCGGCCGGGGTCGTTCTTCCACCTGACCGAGGTGTTCGGGCCGGTGCTCGGCATCATGACCGCCCGCACGCTGGACGAGGCGATCGACGTGCAGAACGCGGTCTCCTTCGGCCTCACGGGCGGCCTGCACTCGCTGGACGAGGCCGAGATCGAGCACTGGCTCGACCGGGTCGAGGTGGGCAACGCCTACGTGAACCGGCACATCACCGGCGCGATCGTGCAGCGGCAGTCGTTCGGCGGCTGGAAGGCGTCGTCGGTCGGCCCCGGCGCGAAGGCCGGAGGCCCGAACTACGTGGCCCAGCTCGGCACGTGGTCCGACGCCGCCGACGTCCCCTCGCGCGACGAGGACCCGGACGGCTGGCTCGCCGCCGCGGTCGCCGACGACGAGCGCTGGTGGGCCCGCGAGTTCGCCGTGGAGCACGACCCGACGGGGCTCGAGGCGGAGTCGAACGTGTTCCGCTACCGGCCCGTGCCGGGTCTGACCGTGCGGGTGGGTGACGGTGCGCGGGAGATCGAGGTGAAGCGCGTGCTCGCCGCCGCACGGCGCGCGGGCGTGCCGGTCGACGTGTCCCGGACGGTCGCCGCCGCCGACACCGTCCCCGCGGGCACGCCCCGAACCGCCGTCGGCCACCTCACGCACGACGAGTTCGCCGAGGCGGTCGCGGACGGCCTGGTCACCGGACGGATCCGGGTGATCGGCGAGGCTCCGGGCCTGCGGGAGGCGGCGACGAGCCGGCTGGCGACGGTCACGGTCCTGGACGCGCCCGTGCTGGCCGCCGGCCGCCGTGAGCTGCTGACGATGCTCCGCGAGCAGGCGATCAGCCGCACGATGCACCGCTACGGGCACATCCGCCGCTGAGTGCGGCGCATCCCTGACTGCCGGGGGCGGCGGGCGGCCTTCCGTCCGCCGCCCCCGGCACTGAACGCCTGTCAGTCCGCGGAGGGAGGGCTGCCGGGTTCGGTCGGGATGTGGAGGGCCAGGGTGCGAGCCACCAGGGCCGGCTTGGTCTCGCCCTCGATCTCGACCGTGATCTCGCTCTCGACGCGCGTGCCCCGCTGCCCCGGTGCGACCGCGGCGACGACCGCCGTCGCGCGCACCCGTCTGCCGGAACGGACGGGGGCGAGGAACCGCACCCGGTCGGATCCCGCGTTGACCACCATCGCGACGCCGTCCACCACGAGCAGGCCGCGCATCAGGCGCGGCAACAGGGACAGCGTCAGGTAGCCGTGCGCGACCGTCCCGCCGAACGGCCCGGCGTCCGCGCGCTCCACGTCGACATGGATCCACTGCGGGTCCTCGGTCGCCGCGGCGAACCGGTCGATGCGCTCCTGGGTGACCTCGACCCAGTCCCCGGGGCCGAGCACCGTCCCGACCAGGGATTCCAGCTTTCCGTACGTGACCTGCATCATCGCCGATCCTTTCAGGTGGTGACCGCTGCCCCCAGTCTGCGCGATACGGACCTGATTGTGGGTTTCCCACAAGTTGACCGCGCTTTCACGGGCATCTGATCCCCACGACGGCGCGCCCCGCCGCCTCGTACTGTCGTGTTCATGACAAGCCTTGCCTTTCCCCTGGTGCCGCGCACGAATCCGCGCCGCGTCCTCGCCGACCTGATCCCCGCGGAGTCGAGCCGCGCCCGCGCGATCGCCCGCGACGTCACGCTCGTGGTCGCCGTCGCCGCCATCACCGCGCTGGCCGCGCAGATCCGTGTCCCGATCCCGGGCCTGCCCGTCCCCATCACCGGCCAGACCTTCGCGGTGCTGCTCGGCGCCGCCGCACTCGGCCCGCTCCGCGGTACCGCCGCACAGGTCCTGTACGTGGGTGTGGGCCTGGTGGGCTTTCCGGTCTACGCCGGGGGCGGGGCCGGGGCCGAGGTGCTCCTCGGAGCGTCCGGCGGCTACCTGATCGGTTTCGTCGCGGCGAGCGCCGTCGTGGGCGCGCTGGCCCGGCGTGGCCTGGACCGTGGGGTGCTCGGTACCGTGCTGGCGTTCGCGGCCGGTTCCGCGGTGATCTACGCGATCGGCGTGCCGTGGCTGGCCGTCGTCGCCGGCATGTCCCCGGGTGAGGCCTTCGCGGCCGGCGCCGGCGTGTTCCTGATCGGCGACGCGATCAAGGCCGCCCTCGCGGGCGTCCTGCTGCCGGCCGCGTGGCGGCTGGCCCGGGACTGACGATGCTGTCCGACGACGGTCCGCGGCGCCTCTCACCCGAGGGGCGGCGGGGCCGTCGTCGCCGGCGGGCGGACACCGTTTCGGCCCGCGCCCGTCCCTCACCGGCCGGTCACAACGACCGTCGGGATGTTTGCCGTATCGTCACGATTCGATCGGGCATTCGTCCTGCCTGCCCTGCCTGATGGGGGATAGATTGAGGACAGGGCGCAGATCCCGCGTCCTGATGACCCGCGCCATCGGCCCCACAAGGGCATCGGCGCCCGTTCTCCACGGAGGACCATGTGACAACGACGTCAGCCACCGAGGCCGCTGAGGCCGCCCCGGTCGCTCCCACCACACCGGCCGAGGCGGCACTTCCGCCCGCCGGTTCGGCACTCGACACCGCGCACGCCCAGCTCGCCGCGGCGGTCGACATCCTCGGATACGACGACGGCCTGCACACCATGCTGCGGATGCCGCGCCGTGAGATGCACGTCGCGGTGCCGCTGCGCCGCGACGACGGCACCACCGAGGTGCTGCACGGATTCCGGGTGCAGCACAACGTGAGCCTCGGCCCGGGCAAGGGCGGTCTGCGGTACCACCCGAAGGTCGAGATCGACGAGGTCCGGGCCCTCGCCATGTGGATGACCTGGAAGTGCGGCGTCGTGAACCTGCCGTACGGCGGCGCCAAGGGCGGTGTCGCCATCGATCCGCGCGGCTACTCGACCGGAGAGCTGGAGCGCGTCACCCGCCGCTACACGTCCGAGATCATGCCGATGATCGGGCCGGACAACGACATCATGGCCCCGGACATGGGCACCGACGCCCAGACGATGGCATGGGTCATGGACACGTACTCGGTCGCCAAGGGCTACACGATTCCCGCCGTGGTCACCGGCAAGCCGCTCGCCGTGGGCGGGTCGCTGGGCCGCGGTACGGCCACGTCCGCGGGGCTGGTGCACGTCACGGCCGCCGCCCTCGCCGACTCCGGCGTGCCGCTCGAGGGCACCACCGTGGCGATCCAGGGCTTCGGCAAGGTCGGCGGCCACGCCGCCCAGATCTTCGCCGAGCGTGGCGCGAAGGTGGTCGCCGTCAGCGACCAGTACGGCGGCATCCGGAACGCCGCGGGGCTGGACGTCCCCCGCCTCATGGTGCACCTGCGCGACACGGGCTCCGTGGTCGGGTTCGACGGCGCCGACCCGATCACCAACGCCGAACTGCTCGCGCTCGACGTCGACGTGCTGGCCCCGGCCGCCATCGAGGGCGTGCTCGACGAGCACACCGCGGGCCGCGTCCGCGCGCGCTGGGTGGTCGAGGGCGCGAACGGTCCGACGACGGAGGCGGGCGACACCCTGCTCGCCAAGAACGGCGTCATCGTGGTGCCGGACGTGCTGGCGAACGCGGGCGGCGTCGTCGTCTCCTACTTCGAGTGGGTGCAGGCGAACCAGACGTACTGGTGGACCGAGCAGGAGATCGCGGAGAAGCTCGAGTACCGGATGCACCAGGCGTACCGGGGCGTGGCCGAGCTGGCGCGACGCGAGGGACTGTCGCTGCGCGACGCGGCCATCACGATCGGTGTGCAGAAGGTCGCGGAGGCCCACCAGATCCGCGGTCTCTACCCGTGATCTGCCGGCGGACGTTCCTGGGGTGAGATCTCCGGGTCTTTGGCTTTCTGGGGGTCGTGACCGTTGAGGTCACGACCCCCAGATCGGGTCACGGGCGACCGCCCGGACGCCACCGCCTACGATCAGGCGGTGACGTCAGAGACCGAGCCGCTGGTTTCGCGGCTGCGCGCCGCCGGGTGCGTGTTCGCCGAGGAGGAGGCGCTCCTCCTCCTCGAAGCGGCCGGCGCCGATCCGGAACGGCTCGAACGGCTCGCCCGCGCCCGGATCGGCGGCGCTCCGCTGGAGCAGGTGGTCGGCTGGGCGGAGTTCTGGGGCCGGCGCTGGACGGTCGCGCCGGGCGTCTTCGTCCCGCGCCGCCGGTCCGAACTCCTGGTCGCGGAGGCGCTGGCCCACCTGCGCGTGCGGCCCGGGACGCGGCTCCCCGTCCCCGCCGGGACGGACGCGACCGGTACCGCCCCGCCCGCGTCCGGCGTCGTCGTCGACCTGTGCTGCGGGTGCGGCGCGCTGGGCGGATCGGTGGCGCTCGACCTGGTGAACGCCGGGGCCGACGTCGAGCTGCACGCCTCCGACATCGACCCCGTCGCCGCCGGGTGCGCGCGGAGGAACCTGGCCGGCCCCGCCGTCGAACAGGGCACGGGCGCCGGCGGGCTGACCGTCGTCGTGCACGACGGCGATCTCGACGCTCCCTTGCCGGAATCGCTCCGGGGCCGGGTCGACGTCCTCCTGTGCAACGCCCCCTACGTGCCGACCGAGGCCATCGCGCTCATGCCCCGCGAGGCCCGCGACCACGAGCCTCGCCTCGCGCTCGACGGCGGTGCGGACGGCCTCGGCATCCTCCGCCGCGCGATAACCGCCGCGCCCGGCTGGCTCCGCCCCGGTGGCGTGCTGCTCTTCGAGACGGGCCACGACCAGGCCGAGGCTGCCGCCACGGCGGCCCGCCGGGCAGGCCTCACACCACGCATCGCCTCCGACGAAACCCTCGGCGCGACGGCTGTGGTGGCCGCCCAGGGCTGACTCCCGTTGGGGGAGGGAGAGGGGTCAGCTCAGGGGTTGGCGGGCCGCCCAGTCAGGGAGGGTGGTGCGAGGGCCGGTGAAGAACGGGGTCTCCTCGCGGACGTGGCGGCGGGCCTCGGTGGCGCGCAGATCGCGCATGAGGTCCACGATGCGGTGCAGCTCGTCCGCCTCGAAGGCGAGGATCCACTCGTAGTCGCCCAGCGCGAACGCGGAGACCGTGTTGGCGCGCACGTCCTTGTACCCGGCGGCCGCCATGCCGTGGTCGCGCAGCATGGTGCGGCGCTCGTCGTCGGGCAGCAGGTACCAGTCGTAGGACCGCACGAACGGGTACACGCACAGGTAGTCGCGCGGCTGCTCACCCGCCAGGAACGCCGGCACGTGCCCGCGGTTGAACTCCGCGGGGCGGTGCAGCGCCGCCACGGACCACACCGGCTCCAGGTACCGCCCGAGCGTCGTGGCGCGCAGCCGCTGGTAGGCGCCCTGCACGGCCTCGATCGTCGGACCGTGCGTCCACAGCATGAGGTCGGCGTCGGAGCGGAGCCCGCCCACGTCGTACCAGCCGCGCACCACCAGGTCCCCGTCCGCCTGCGTGCTGTCCCGGCCGGCGTCCGTCGTCGTCCCCTGATCGCCCCAGGCCGCGTCCTCGGCCTCGGCGACGAGGGCCTTGCGCTCGCCCTCGTCCTGAGGGAGCGTCTCGGTGAGGCTGAACACCGAGAACATGGTGTAGCGGATGGTCGCGTTGATGGCGTCCGCGTCGACGTCGTGCCCCGTGTCGCCGTGGACGTGATGGTTGCCCGGCGTCGCGCCGGGCCGGATGCTGTCGCTCACTGGTTCATGTCCTCCGAACAGAGTGCGGGGATGCCGCTGGGCTCCTCGTGGCGCCGCAGGCAGCAGTTCGTCCGGCACGCCGAGGCCACCGCCGGCAGGTCTCCCGCCGTGTCCTCGACGACCTTCTCGCCGCGGGCGAGCGCGGCGCGCTCCAGCACGAGGTCCACCAGCCCGCGGACGAACGGCTCGCGCGTGCCGACGGTTCCTGCGCGCACTGCCGTGATGCCGAGCTCCCGCGCCGTGGCGAGGGCCTCGGTGTCGAGATCATAGGCGACCTCCATGTGGTCGCTGATGAAGCCGATCGGCGAGATCACGACGTCGCGAACGCCGTCGGCGGCGAGCGCCTCGAGGTGGTCGTTGATGTCGGGCTCGAGCCACGGCTGGCTCGGCGGGCCCGAGCGGGAGCAGTAGGCGAGGTCCCACGCGACGTCGTGCCCGAGCTTCTCGGAGACCGCCGTGGCGACGAGTGCGGCCACGCTCTCGTGCTGCCGCGAGTAGGGCGCGTGCCACAGGCCGGACGCCGTCTCCATGGTGTCGGGGATCGAGTGCGTCACGAAGACGAGGCGTGCCCGGTCCCCGGCACCCCCGGCGGCGGCGAGGGCGGCGTATCCGTCCGCCACGGCGTCGATGTTGGCCTGCACGAAGCCCGGGTGGTTGAAGTACGGGCGGACCTTGTCGAACTGCACGCCGGTGGAGCCCTCGGCCCCGAGCTGCCCGCGCTCCCGCAGCGTCACCGCGAGGTCCTCGCGGTACTGGCGGCAGCCGGAGTAGCTGCTGTAGGCGGACGTCACGAGTGCGACGGCGCGCTTCGCGCCGAGCCGCTCCAGCGCGTCGACCGCGTCGGTGGTGTAGGGGGCCCAGTTCCGGTTGCCCCAGACGACGGGCAGGTCGATGCCGCGCCGTTCGAGCTCCGCCTCGAGCGCGGCCTTGAGCGCGAGGTTCTGCTCGTTGATCGGGCTCTTGCCGCCGAACTGGTAGTAGTGCTCGCCGACCTCCTCGAGCCGCTCGTCGGGGATGCCCTTGCCCGCGGTGACGTTCCGCAGGAACGGGACGACGTCCTCGGCCTTGTCGGGGCCACCGAACGAGTACAGGAGGAGGGCATCGTAGGGGCCGACGGCGGGCGTGGCGGGCGACGTCGCGGCCTCCGTGGCTGCCGCGGACTGCGGGGTAGGGGGCATGCGCCCATCTTTCCACCAGCACGAAGACCGGTCCTCGTCGACTTGCTCGAATCGGACGTGACTTTGACCCGACGACCTGTCATCTCAGCCGCCCGGAGGTCCCGCCGGACGGTTGTCAGCTACCGGAGCGACCGAGCAGGTTGGTGACCTGCGCGGCCAGGTCGGTGAGGCGGGCCGGGGTGCGGTGGAGCAGGTCGTCCAGCTCCACCGGCCCGGGCGCGATCGAGAACGCGGCCGTGATGCCCGCCTCCCAGGCCAGCGGCGCGGGCAGCAGCACCTGCCCCGCCAGGACGACGACGGACGGCTTCGCCGGGGACGCGGCGGCGAGGCGCGCGATGCCGTCCGCGACCTTGCCGCGCACCGACTGGGAGTCGAACGACCCCTCCCCGGTGAAGACGAGGTCGGCGTCCGCGAGCGCCTCGGGGAGCCCGATCGCCTCGGCGACGAGCTGTGCCCCCTGTTCGGTCTCGGCGCCGAGCACGGCGACGAGGCCCGACGGCACACCGCCGGCGGCGCCCGCGCCGGGCAGGTCGTGGGTCCGCACGCCGGTCTCGCGGTCGAGGACGTCGGCCCAGTGGCGCAGCGCGGTGTCGAGGTATTCGGCGTCGCCGTCGTTCGCGCCCTTCTGGTGCCCGAACACGTGGGCGGCGCCGTGCTCGCCCACGAGCGGGTTGGTCACGTCGACCGCGAGGCGCCAGCGCACCTGGCGGGCCCGCGGGTGCAGCCCGTCGAGGTCGATGCGGACCACCCGCGCGAGGCCTTCGCCGCCGTCGGGCACGTCCGCGCCGTCGTCGTCCAGGAGCCGTGCGCCGAGGCCGGTGAGGATCCCGGCGCCGCCGTCGGTCGAGGCGGACCCGCCGAGGCAGACCAGGACCTCGTCGACCCCGGCGTCGAGGACGGCACGGGCGACCTCGCCCGTGCCTCGGGTGCCGGCGTGCAGGGGCTGCAGCGGCTGGTCGCTGACGTGCGGCAGGCCGCTGGCCTCGGCGAGTTCGACGACGCCGGTCCGGCCGTCGGGCGAGGTGGCCCATCTGGCGGTGCGGGGGCGCCCGATGGCGTCGACGGTGTCGATCACCTGGGGCGTGACGTCCCACGCCGCGAGGAGGGCCTCGAGTGTCCCTTCGCCCCCGTCCGCCATGGGCAGGCAGGTGACGACGGCGTCGGGCCGGGCGGCGCGGACGCCGTCGGCGACGCGGGCGGCGACCTCGGCGGCGCTGAGGCTTCCTTTGAAGGAGTCGGGGGCGACGACGACACGCATGGTGCTCACGGCCCTGATCGTAGAGGGACGCACCGGTCACGCGCGGGACGGTTCACCGGCGTGGGCGCGGGCCAGGACGACGTGCGCTCACGCGTGGGGCAGGCCGAGCGCGTCCGCCACCTCCTCGCTGCGGAGCTCGCCCGCGTGGGTGCTCAGCCCTTTGGCGAGGGACGGGTTCGCGGCCAGCGCGGCCTCCCAGCCCTGGTCCGCGAGCGCGACGACATACGGCAGGGTCGCGTTGGTCAGCGCCCGCGTGGAGGTCTGCGGCACCGCGCCGGGCATGTTGGCGACGCAGTAGTACAGGGCGTCGTGCACGGGGTACGTCGGGTCGTCGTGCGTGGTCGGGTGGGAGCCCTCGAAGCAGCCGCCCTGGTCGATGGCGATGTCCACGAACACGGTGCCCGGCTTCGCCGCCTTCACCATCTGGTCGGTGACCAGCTTGGGCGCGGCGGCGCCCGGCACCAGGACGGAACCGATGACGAGGTCGGCCTGTTGCACCTGCTCGGCGATCTCGTACTGGGTGGAGTGCCGGGTGTGCAGCTTTCCGTCGAAGCGGTGGTCGAGCTCCCGCAGGCGCGGGATCGAGATGTCGACGACGGTCACGTCCGCGCCCATGCCCAGGGCGTTCGCCGCCGCGTGCTCGCCGGCCACGCCGCCGCCGATCACCAGCACCTTCGCCTCGGGAGTGCCCGGGACGCCGCCCATCAGGACACCGGCGCCACCGGTCGCGCTCATCAGGTGGTAGCCGCCCGCCTGGATGGACAGCCGGCCGGCCACCTCGCTCATCGGCGCGAGCAGCGGGAGGGATCGGTCGGGGAGCTGGACGGTCTCGTACGCGACGGCGGTCGTGCCGGCGTCGAGCAGGGCGCGGGTGCACGGCTCCGACGCCGCCAGGTGCAGGTACGTGAACAGCACCTGGTCCCCGCGGAGGCGGCCGTACTCCGGCTCGACCGGCTCCTTGACCTTGACCACCAGGTCCGAGTCCGCCCATACCTCGTCGGCGGTCGCGAGCGTGACGGCCCCGGCCACGTGATAGGCCTCGTCGGTGAAGCCCGAGCCGGCGCCGGCGCCCGCCTGGACGAGGACCTGGTGGCCGCGGCGAACGAGCTCGTGCGCGCCGGCGGGGGTGATGCCGACGCGGTTCTCGTTGTTCTTGATTTCGGTGGGTGTTCCGATCTTCATGTTTCGACGGTAGGCCTGTTCCCGTTGTGCGGTCCAGGTCACATTCCTGAATAGAATGTTCGGCGAGACCGAACAGAGAGGTTCTCCACCCGCATGCTCGACCCTCGGCGGCTCCACCTGTTGCGCCGGCTCCACCAGCTCGGCACCGTGCGCGCCGTGGCGGACCTGCTGCACATGAGCCCGTCGAGCGTCTCGCAGCAGCTCGCCACCCTGGAGAGGGAGGCCGGCGCGCACCTCCTGGAACGTACCGGGCGGCGCGTGCGGCTGACGCCGGTCGGGCTGGAACTGGCCCGCCACGCGACGGAGATCCTCGATCACATCGAGTCGGTCGAGGCCGAGATCGCCGGCCTGCACTCCGAGCCCACCGGCACGGTGCGGGTCGCGGCGTTCACCAGCGTGCTGCACACCATCCTGATCCCCGCGGTCCGGAGTCTGCGCTCCACGCACCCGCGGATCGCCGTCGTCCTGACGGAGGCGGAGCCGTCGGAGGCCCTGCCCGCGCTGCGCCGCGGCGAGGTCGACCTCGCGGTCAGCGGGGACTTCGAGGACTCCCCCGAGCCGTCCGACCCCGACCTTGTCCGTACGCCACTGACCAGGGACGACGTCGTTCTCGTGGTGGCCGAGGACGCGACGCCTCCGGGAATGCCGGCACCCGGTGGCGCCCACGACACCGTGCACCTGGCGGACCTGGCCGACGCGACCTGGGCGTTCGAGAAACCCGGGGCGCACCTGGCGGACCTGGCCGAGCGCCTGTGCCTGCGGGCCGGGTTCCGCCCACGGATCGCCGCGCGCTGCATGTCGCACGGATCCCTGCTGCGCTACGTGGAGGCCGGCCTGGCGGTGACGCTGCTGCCCCGCCTCGCCGTCGACAGCAGGTACGCCGTCCGGATCCTGCCGTTCCGCGATCCGCTGGAGCGGGACATCCACCTGGTGGGCCGGCGCGCCGCGATGTCACGGGTCGCGGTCCGCGAGGTCGCGCACGCGATCACGCGGGTCACTCCGTGACCGTGGGGCACGCCCGGGACGCGGGTGCCCGGAACGGGCGTGCTCCCCGGACGGGCGTGCTCCCGCGCGAGGAGCACTCCCCGGGTTCGGCCTGCACTCGGGCGCTACTACCACTGGTGCGCCCCCGCGCGGGAAGCACTCCCTGACGGGCGGCGCGCGTGTCCCCTACGTGGCGGCCTGCGAGCGGTCCGGTACTCCGGACTGCGCCGCGCGGAGCTTGTCGAGCAGTGCACGCAGGGTCGCGAGATCGTCGGCGGGCATCGCGGAGCCCACGTAGTGCTCGATCGACCGCACGTGCCGCACCCCCACCTCCTTCTGCAGCCTGACGCCGGCATCGGTGAGCACCACCTTCACGCCCCGGCCGTCCTCGGGTGCCGACTCGCGCCGCACGAGCCCGCGCCGTTCCAGACGATCGACCAGACGTGACAAGGACGACTGCGCCATCAGGATGTTCTCGTTCAGATCCCGCAGCCGCATCGAGCCGGAGCCGCCGGAGAGCGTGAACAGCACGTCGTACTCGCGCATGCTCAGTTCGTCCCAGATGTCATCGGCGAGCAGCCGGCGCATCAGGGTGACCTGTGTTCGGAAGAGCGACTCCCACGCCTCCGCTGCCTCGCGGGCCGTGGGAGCAGGCCGTTCTCTCACTGTCATCGGGTGTGATCCTCTCCTGCTTCGACTGGCACGCTACCCCAGGGCGGCTCAGATTTCCGCAGGAAGGACTCATAAGGTGTGGATTTTCAGGACGGATGCCGCCACGCGGCAAGCCGCGCCAGGAAGCGGTCGCCGCCGGGATCACGGAGGCGCGGAATCACCGGCCGAGGCGGCGCTCCCGCTGCGAGAAGTCGCGCAGGGCACGCAGGAAGTCGACCCGCCGGAAGGCCGGCCAGTACGCCTCGCAGAAGTAGTACTCCGAGTGCATCGACTGCCACATGAGGAACCCGCCGACGCGCTGCTCCCCCGACGTCCGGATGACCAGCTCCGGGTCCGGCTGGCCCCGCGTGTACAGGTGCTCGGCGATGTGCTCGACGTCGGTCCGCTCGGCGAGCTCCTGGAGCGTCGCGCCGTTCTTGGCCTCCTCGGTGAGGTAGGAGCGCACGGCATCGGCGATCTCCTGCCGGCCGCCGTAGCCGATCGCCACGTTCACCTGCAGCCCGCCGACGCCGGCCGTCTCCTCCTGGGCCTGGCGCAGGGTCCGCGAGAGTCGCTCCGGCAGCAGGTCGAGCCGCCCGATGGCGCGCACTCGCCAGCGACCGGACTCCGCGAGGTCGCGGACCGCGTCCTCGATGATCTCCAGGAGATTCTCCAGCTCGGCGGCCGAGCGGCTCAGGTTGTCCGTGGAGAGCATCCACAGCGTCACGACCTCGATGCCCAGCGGCTCCGCCCAGCCGAGCAGGTCCGCGATCTTGTCCGCGCCCCGCCGGTGCCCGGTGGCCGCGGTCTCGCCGAACGACTTGGCCCAGCGCCGGTTCCCGTCGAGCATCACGCCGATGTGCCGGGGCAGCGAGGCGCCGTCGAGGCTGCGGGCCAGGCGGCGCTCGTACAGTCGGTAGAGAGGTGAGGGCAGACGCACGGGAAAACGCTACCGCGACCCGGGAGGCGCATAGCACGGCCCCTCCCGCCAACCCGCCGCAGGATCTTCACACCGCCGACGCCGGGCCCGGGTGCCGCCCCCTACCCTGGTGAGAAACCTACGCTACCGTAGGTTCGCATTGCCGGCCGAGCGAAGGAGATGACACGTGGCAGCAGCGACGAACCAGCCCGGCCGACCGTCGCCGGACCCGGTGGACAACGTCGGCGACAAGGCGACCGGCCCCCTCGACCGGGTGGGCGACACCATCGACGACGTGCGCGGCAGCGTGACCGGCGTCGTGCAGACCATCTCCACCAGCGTGTCGGACACCGTGGAGCGCAAGATCAAACCGCACCTGCGCGGCTGGATCCACGCGGGCACGTTCCCGCTCGCCCTCGCGGCGAGCATCACCCTGGTCGCCCTCGCACCGGGCGCCGCCGCCAAGTGGTCCGTCGCGGTCTTCGGCCTCACCGCGGCGCTGCTGTTCGGCACCAGCGCGGTGTACCACCGCGGCACCTGGTCGCCGAAGGTGGAGGCGATCCTGCGCCGTGCCGACCACTCCAACATCTTCCTCATCATCGCCGGCACCTACACCCCGCTCGCCGTGACGCTGCTGGACCGGCACGACGCCACGATCCTCCTGTGGATCGTGTGGAGCGGAGCACTCGCGGGGCTGATCGGGCGCATCGTGTGGCTGCACGCGCCCCGCTGGGTCTACACGCCGATCTACGTGGCGCTCGGGTGGGTCGCCGTCGGCTACGTGAAGCCCTTCTGGGAGGCCGGCGGGCCTGCCGTGGTGTGGCTGGTGCTCGGCGGCGGCCTCGCCTACACCCTGGGCGCCGTCGTCTACGCGACGAAGAAGCCCGACCCCAGCCCTCGCTGGTTCGGCTTCCACGAGATCTTCCACGTTCTCACGGTGGTGGGGTTCGCCTCGCACGTCGTGGCGATCTACCTGGCGGCGCTTTCCTGAGCTACCGCGGCACCACCGTGTAGCGGCGGTTGTCGAGCGACGGGTTGGTACGGCGGGCGGTGACCACGCCCCCCGGGTCCAGGTCGACGGTCCGGATCTCCGGCCCGTCCTCCAGTTCGAGGCCGACGACGCCGTCCGGCCCGACCAGCAGCGATCGCCCCGTGACGCTCTTGCCCGCCATCCCGACGCCGAGCACGATCGCGGTGTTCTCGATCGCCCGCGCCCGCAGCAAGGTGTGCCAGTGGTCCGCCTTGAGCGGGCCGGCCATCCAGGCCGCCGGGTAGACCAGGACATCGGCTCCCGCGTCCACGACGCGCCGCGCCGACTCGGGGAAGCGGAGGTCATAGCAGGTCAGGACGCCGAACGTGAGATCCCCGAGCCGCAGGACGACCGGCTCGGCGTCGGCGGGGCCGGGCTCCAGGCGGTCCGACTCCCGCGTCCCGAACGCGTCGTAGAGGTGCACCTTGCGGTAGACCCCGGCGAGCGACCCGCCGCCGTCCACGACCACGAGCGCGTTCGCCGCGCGCCCCTTCCCGGCCGGGAGGGCGGTCCCCGCGATCACCGCGACGCCGGTCTCGGCGGCCCGGCGCCGCAGCATCGAGACGTACGGACCGTCGAGGGGCTCGGCGTGCTCGGCACCCACCCCGCGCGGGTCGTACGCCGAGGCGTACTCCGGCAGCACGAGCAGATCCGCCCGGAGGCGGGCTGCCTCGCGGAACGCCCCCTCGGCCGTCGCCCGGTTGGCTGCCGGGTCGTCGGAGACCGTGAGCTGCGCGACCGTGACGCGGACCTTGGCCGGGGCGCCGGCCGGACCGTCCGACGTCGGCCCGGGATCCGACGTCGCGCCCGTTTCGCCCGGCACGACGCCGGAGGCTTCGCCGCCCGTCACACCGGCCCCACGCCGCCAGGCGGGATGTCGATGTGGCCGTGGCTGTCGCGCGGATAGCGATCCGTCGGCGGGCGGTGGTCCACGTCCCGCTGGATCTCGATCCCCTCGCGCGTGCGGACGTCCAGGCCCTGCTCCTCCGCGTTGCGCCGCGCCTTGCGCAGGTGCCGCGTCAGGGACAGGAAGAGGAACACGCACGCGACCGCCACCGCGAACGTGACGAGGAACCCGACCAGGCCGGGCGTGATGTCCGTCTCCTCCAGGCCGGGGCGCAGCACGCCCTCGGTCGGGTCGGGAGACGGTGCCGAGGCGGCGAACTCCGCCCATCGCCCGCCGACGAGGGCGGCCACCGCGGTCGTCGTCGGTATCACGCGTTCACCTCGGCGTGCTCGCGGCCGTCGTCCCCGGCTCCGCTCCGTGCGCCGAGAGCCTCGCGCACGCCGACGAACAGGTCGTCCTCGTGCTCACCCGCCGCACGCGCCGGGAGCGGGATGTTCGACTCCGCGAGCTCGTACTCGTCCCACGGCCACACCTCGGCCTCGATGTCGCGGGGCACGGCGAAGAAGAAGCCGTCGGGGTCGATCTGCGAGGCGTGCGCGCGGAGGGCGTCGTCGCGCCGGGAGAAGTAGTCGGACACGGGCACGTACGTGGTGACCTCGCGCTCCGGGATCTCCCGGGCGGCGCGGGACTCGATCCAGTCGCCGAACGGGGACTCCAGGCCCGCGCCCTCCATCGCCTCGTGCACGGCACGCAGGCTCTCCATCGAGAAGCCGTGGTTGTAGTAGAGCTTCATCGGCTCCCACGGGTCGCCCGCGCCGGGATAGCGCGCCGGGTCGCCCGCGGCGGCGAACGCCTCGGCCGACACCTCGTGGCACTTGATGTGATCGGGGTGCGGGTAGCCGCCCGACGGGTCGTACGTGGTCATGACGTGCGGACGGAACTCGCGCACCAGGCGCACCAGAGGCTCCGACGCCTCCTCGAGCGGAACCAGGGCGAAGCAGCCCTCGGGCAGCGGGGGCAGGGGGTCGCCCTCGGGCAGCCCGGAGTCGACGAAGCCGAGCCAGCGATGCCGCACGCCCAGCGCGGCGGCCGAGCGGGCCATCTCCTCGCGACGCACCGCGTTGCGCCCCTCGAGCGAGTCGAACTCGTGGCCCTCGGGCACGACGTACGACGGGTTGAGGATGTCCCCTCGCTCGCCGCCGGTACACGTGACGACCAGGACCTCCACGCCCTCGGCCGCATAGCGGGCCGTGGTCGCGGCTCCCTTGCTCGACTCGTCGTCGGGGTGCGCGTGCACCGCCATGAGGCGGAGCGGCTCGCGCTCGGTTTCGGACACCTGGACCTCCCGGCCGGCAGTCGACGGCAATGTTCTCGCCCGACATCGAGCGGCGTCTCCTGCCCGGCCCTGGAGGGGGCCCTTCGTCGATGTCGGCGACATGGACCATCATGTCACTATGAGCTCCGACCCTCTGGCAAACCGATACGGCCGCCCGGCGCGTGAGACCGGCCCGTCCGGCCGACCGCGTCTCTCGGTCGGCGCGCGGATCGCGGTCGCGGCGGCGCTGTCCGCCGGCGTGGCCGGAGCCGCCTGGTTCGCCTGGTCCGACGCGCAGCGCAACCCGGTCTCGTTCCGGGACATCGGGTTCGCCATCGAGAGCCCCGAGCAGGTGTCGGTGACGTTCGACGTGATGATGCCGCCGGGTACGACGGCGGTGTGCACCGTGACCGCGCTCAACCCCAGCTACGCGGAGGTGGGCTCGCTCGACGTCGAGGTGGGACCGGGCGAGCGCGACACGATCCGGGTCACCGCCGACGTCAGGACCACTCAGGAGGCGACGACCGGCATCGTCGACCACTGCACGGTAAGTCCTTGACACTTCCCGGGCGGTTCGTTGATAGAATTGTCGTTTCACACGCTGTACGGACCCGCTGAACGGGCACTTGCGTGCTTCCCCGTTCGGCGGGTCTTGCGCGTTGTCGGTGCCCCACCGCCGCTCGACCGAGCTACCACGAAAGGAGAGCCCCCGTGACCGACACCTCTGTCACCTGGCTCACCCAGGACGCGTACGACCGGCTCCAGGCCGAGCTGGAGCGCCTCTCCGGCCCTTATCGCGCGGAGATCACCGAGCGCATCGCCGCCGCGCGCGACGAGGGCGATCTCAAGGAGAACGGTGGGTACCACGCAGCCCGTGAGGAGCAGGCGAAGAACGAGGCGCGCATCAAGGAACTCACCGAGAAGCTGCGCACGGTCCAGGTGGGGCAGCCGTCCGACGACGGCACGGTGCAGCCCGGCATGGTCGTGACCGTGTCGATCTTCGGCGACGACGAGACCTTCCTGCTGGGCTCGCGAGAGATGGCCGGTGACACGGACATGGAGGTCTTCTCCCCCACCTCTCCGCTGGGCGCCGCCATCGTCGAGAAGAAGGTCGGCGACAAGA
This sequence comes from Myceligenerans xiligouense, assembly GCF_003814695.1. Classification (GTDB taxonomy): domain Bacteria; phylum Actinomycetota; class Actinomycetes; order Actinomycetales; family Cellulomonadaceae; genus Myceligenerans; species Myceligenerans xiligouense. Next base: position 712,096 of record NZ_RKQZ01000001.1, on the reverse strand, counting down.
CCAGCTACGAGGCCCCGAACGGCAAGACGATCGAGGTCGAGATCAAGGACGCCAAGCCGTTCGCCTGACCTCGCCCGTGACCTCACGGGGCCGCCGTACCACCGGTGGAACCGTCAGGGAACCCGGCCACCGCCGCCGAACCGCAGGGACACGCCGACAATATCCAGGATTGTCGGCGTGTCCCTGCGGTTCGGCGACCACAACCGGCGTGTCCCTGCGGTTCGGCGATCGGGGGCCGGGTTCCCGTTGCGGTTCGGCGAGGTGGGTTCCGAGTCGTCAGGTGACGTCTACCGCGAACCCGTCCTGGCGCAGGCGTTCGACGACGGACGTGCGGTGCTCGGCGCTCTTGGTCTCCACCTGGAGATTCACCAGCACCTCCGACACCGACAGCGAGACGTCGGTCCGCGAGTGCTCCACCTGCACGATGTTCGCCCCGGCTGCCGCGATCGTGTCGACAAGCGCTGCCAGCGCACCGGGCCGGTCCTGGACGCGCACGCGGAGCTGCAGGTAGCGACCGGCCGCCACGAGACCGTGCTGGACCACCCGCAGCAGCACGAGCGGGTCGATGTTGCCGCCGCTCAGCACGGGCACGATGGGCCCGGCGAACTCTCCGGGCGCCGCGGCCAGCAGCCCTGCCACGCCGGCCGCGCCCGCGGGCTCCACCATGAGCTTTCCACGTTCCAGGACCAGCAGCAGCCCGCGCGACAGCAGATCCTCGCTGACGGTGCGCACCTCCACGCCACGCTCCGCCACGATGCCGAACGGCACCTGGCCCGGGGTGCCGATCGCGATGCCGTCGGCCATGGTCGGACTCAGGCCGACCGCGGTCGGGCGGCCGGCATCGAGCGACCCGGGATAGGCGGCGGCCTGCGCGGCCTGCACGCCCACGACGCGCACGTGCGGCGCGGCGTCGGCCAGGACGGCCGCGATACCGGCCACGAGACCGCCGCCGCCCAGCGGCACGAGGATCGTCCCGACGTCGGGCACCTGCTCCAGGATCTCCAGTGCGATGGTGCCCTGACCGGCGACGATGTCGGCGTGGTCGAACGGGTGGATGAGGATGCGCCCCGAGCGCGCCGCCTCGACGCGCGCCGCCGACAGCGCCTCGTCCACACTGCTGCCGACCTGACGCACCTCGGCGCCGTAGCCTCGCGTCGCGGAGAGCTTCGGCAGGGGCGCGTCGACCGGCATGAACACGAGGGCGTCGATGCCCAGCATGCCCGCGGCGAGCGCCACGCCCTGGGCGTGGTTCCCGGCACTGGCGGCCACGACCCCGCGCTCACGCTCTTCGGAGGTGAGCCGGGACAGGCGCGTGTAGGCACCACGAACCTTGAAGGAGCCGGCACGCTGGAGGTTCTCGCACTTGAGAACGACCCTGGCGCCGGCGAGCTGGGAGAGGGCCCGGCTCTCGACGACGGGCGTGCGGGTGATCACGCCGTCGAGGAGGTTCGCGGCCTCGCGGACGTCGTCCGCGCTCACGGAGGGAACGGTACTGGGGGTCACCCCGCGACATTACAACGCGTCCGCGGGCTCCGCGGTTCGCGGGAACTCCCCCGCGGCGCCCGAAGCCGGCCCGCCCGCGCGGGCCCGGCGGTCAGGAACCTGCTGCCGGGTCCGTGGCCCGGCGCAGGGGGATGCGCAGCGGCGGGGCGTCGGGGGCGAGCCATCTGATGGGGAGTTTGTCGTCGTTGCCGAGCTCGGGGAACTTGTCGTGCCCGGTGAGGTACAGCACCACGGTGTTGACCAGTGCGAGGAGCGGCACGGCGAAGAGCGCCCCGGCGATGCCGGCCACGAACGAGCCCGCCGCCACCGCGAGGATCACGGCGACGGGGTGCAGGGACACGGCCTGCCCCATAAGGAACGGCTGGAGCACGTGACTCTCGATCTGCTGCACGAGGATGACGATGCCGAGCATGATGATCGCCGCGACCCAGCCCTGGGCCACGAGCACGACGACGGTCGCGATCGCGCCGGTGACGATGGCGCCGACCATCGGGATGAACGAGCCGACGAAGACCAGCACGCCGATCGGTACGGCGAGCGACGGCACGAAGAACGCCGAGCCCAGGCCGATCCCCACCGCGTCCACGCCGGCCACGAGGATCTGGGTGCGGGTGTAGGCGGACAGGGTCACGATCCCGCGCCGACCCGCCTGGTGCACGCGTTCCCGCGCCGCCACGGGGAGCAGGCCGACCACCCAGCTCCAGATGCCGCGGGGGTCGTGCAGGAAGAAGAACGTGCAGAACAGCGCGATGAGCGCGCCGATCAGCAGGTTGCCCGCGGTGACGGCGGCACCGAGGGCGCCCGCGATGATCGCGTCCCGCTGAGCCTCCAGCTCCGTGACGAGCTGGCTCTGGTAGTCGATGAGGTCGAGCCCGAACCGCCCGTCGAGGAACCTTGTCAGCTCTTCGAAGCCGGCGATGGCCTCCTCGGACAGGTCGGCAAAACCCGTCGCGACCTGCTGCCCGGCGAAGGTGACGAGCGCGGCGGCGGCGAGGATCAGGCCCAGCAGGGAGAGGCCGGACGCGAGCCCGCGCGGCACCCGGAGCGTGTGCTGCAGGAAGCGCCGCACCGGGGTGAGCATCACCGCCAGGAGCAGCGCCACCGCGACGGGGACCACGATCACCCGGAGACTCGCCAGCAGCCAGACGATGGCGGCGAGCGCGGCACCGACCAGCAGGATGCGCCAGGACCACGCCGCTGCCTCGCGAATCGTGCGCGGCACGGTGGTGGCTCCGCCGTCGGCTGCCGGGGACGTGCGGGCTCCGCCGTAGGCGGCCTCGGAGCTGCGGGCTCCTCCGGCCGTGACGGAGCCGTCGGGGTGGCCGGTCGGGGGCGTCGGCGGGGATCCCGCGGTGGCGGAGGAGCCCTCCGTCGTCGGGTCGATCCCGCTCGCGGGGGCGTCCTTGACATCGTCCGTCGCGGTACGTGTCGCCGTACCCGGGGAGGGCATCGCACCGGCCAGCGGCTCGGCGCCGGCGGGGGCGACGGCAGGCTCGTTCTCGGTCACGATCCCCAACGTAGGCGATACCCGCACGTTCACCACCTGCCACCACGCCCAGATCACAGGGACACGCCAGTTCCTGCACAGAAACCCCAGCCACAGCTCCACAAGTCGTCCCTGGAGGCTCCGGCAGGACATTTCGGTCTACGTCACGGTTATTTCGGCGAGGGCTGAAATGTCCACCACGGACCACTGCCTCCGCTTTCGCTCTGCCAGGCCCTTTGCCATCCTGGGCGGGTGTCCAACTTCTATGAGCTCCACCGGGTCGACGGCGACCCCGACCGGATCGTGACGGTTCTCCCGGGAGACGGTTGTGCCGCCATGGGGCCGCTGCTCTATCACTCGCGTGCTGCGCTCCGTGAGCTGGGCTGGACCGTCCGCACCGTCGGATGGTCCGGGAGCCCGGGCCTCGACGCGGCCCGCGTCGCGGCGGCCGAGTTGCTCGAGGGCCGTGACGCACCCCGCGACGGTGTGACACACCTCGTGATCGGCAAGTCCCTGGGCACGGTCGCGATCCCGGCCGCCGCCCGGCTCGGCCTCCCGGGCATCTGGCTCGCACCGCTGCTGACGTGGGCCGACACGGCCGACGTCCGCGAGGCCGTCACCGGCCTCGAAGGGGACCACCTCCTGATCGGCGGCAGCGCGGACCCGACCTGGGACCACGACCTCGTGTCGACGCTTCGCGCGGACTTCGTGGAGGTGCCCGGCGGCGACCACGGCCTGGAGATCCCTGACGACTGGCGGAAGAACCTCGAGACCGTCGAGGACCTGACCGCCGAGATCGAGCACTTCGCTTCCTCGTTCGACGTGAGCTGACGGAGACTGTGGTCACGCGCGGAACAGCGCGGACCGCGGGAGCGTTCCCCAGAGGCCACGTCAAGGAGGTAGCAGCCATGTCGTTCTTCGAGTCGCTGTTCGGTCAGGGCAAGACCACGATGGTCGCCCCTGAGGACGCCCTACCGGGCCGCGAGTCACCGATCCTCGCCGCGCCGCGCCCGCACACGGTGCTCGGCACGTCGCTCACCGGCCCGTGGGAGCCGGGCACCCGGGTGCTGTACCTCGCGATGGGGTGTTTCTGGGGTGCCGAGGAGATCTTCTGGCAGGTGCCCGGGGTGGTGTCGACAGCCGTGGGATACATGGGCGGGACGACGCCGAACCCCACCTACGAGGAGGTCTGCAGCGCCCGCACGGGACACACGGAGACCGCCCTGGTCGCCTACGACCCGGCCCGCGTCTCGGAGCAGGAGCTCCTGAAGACCTTCTGGGAGCGCCACGACCCGACCCAGGGCTTCCGCCAGGGGAACGACGTCGGCACCCAGTACCGGTCGGCCGTCTACTGGACCACGCCCGAGCAGGGAGAGGCGGTCCGTGAGACCGCCGCCCGCTACGCAGAGGTGCTCGACGCCAAGGGGTACGACCCCATCACCACGGAGCTTCGCCCGGCAGCCGAGGTGGGCCCCTTCTACCTCGCCGAGGACTACCACCAGCAGTACCTGAGCGACGCGAAGAACCCGAACGGGTACCGCTGCCATGCCACGACGGGTGTGGCCTACCCGGACGCCGCCTGAGGTCGCCTCCCGGCCGCCCGGAGCACCCCGAGCGGCCGGGATGTCGCGTCGGGTCAGCGAATGCTCGGGAACTCGCCGCAGGCGTCGTCGACCACGAACGTCGGTGGCGCGTGCCGGGGCCGCGGGCCCGGTTCCGGACGCGGCTCGTCCGGCGGCACCGGTTCGCCGGCCGGGCCTCCCCGCCGTCTCCTGCGGCTGAGCAGGGACACCACGGCCGCGGCGCCGGCGACCCCGATCACGACGAGCGCGACCACGGCGATCTGGCCGACGCCTGACGGCGTCCGGTCCGCGGACACGCCGGCGACCTCGGAAGCCAATTCCTTCGCCTCTTCGGCGTGCGCCAGGTTCCCGAGCAACGCGTCGATGTCCATCATCCAATCCGGGGCCGAGGCCTCGCGGTCCGTGCCGCCCGTGGCCTTCATGTCATCGGTCTCCTCAGCTACCTGGCACGAGTTCCTCCTCGAACGCGAACCATCGCCGGGAAGCGCTCCGCCGGGGCGGTGACCCGGGAATCAGGCCGCCGCCCCGGCGGTATCACTCAGATGCGCAGGAGTCGGATCAGGACATCCGGCGCTTGCGCAGCACCAGCAGTGCGGCACCGCCGCCGGCCAGGGCGAGCGCGAGCAGTGCGTAGCCGACGGCGGGGCCGGCACCGGTCGCTGCCAGCACCTCGTCCGACTCGGCCTCGTCGCTCGGCTCGGTGGAGGGCTCCGTGCTGGGCTCGTCCGACGGCTCCGTGCTGGGCTCGTCGCTCGGCTCCGGGCTGGGCTCGCCGGAAGGCTCTTCGCTCGGCTCGTCCGACGGCTCGTCGCTCGGCTCGTCCGAGGGGGACGGCGTCGGCGACGGTGACGTGCCGTCGGTGTAGAAGACGGTGTAGTGGCTGATGTCCTTGCCAGACGAGTGGGTGATCGTCACCTTGGTGCGGTAGTCACCTTCGTCGAACTCGACGTACTCCGGCCCTTCGCCCTGCTTGGCAGATCCGGCCTTGACGCAGTAGCCAGTGATGAGCTGGCCCTCGGGCGCGGTGACCGTGATCTCCTTGGGGTCGCCCTCGTAATCGTCCTTGATGTCGATCTTGCCGTCCTTCGGACAGGTGGCGCCCGAGTTCTTCGCGGCGATGACGGTCAGGCCTTCCTCGAAGGCGACAGGTGCGGCGGCGGCCGGGGTGGCGCCCAGGCCGAGCGCGAGGAGCGTGGCAGCTCCCAGTGCGGCAATACGGTTCATGGGGGTGCTCCTTCAGCTGGGTGTCGCGCCACGACGCGCGCAACAGGCCGAAGAGTATCGACGATTCGTGGAAACACCAAAGCCCGACGTTATCGGAATATCTTGGGAAGTTGGACGCCTGACCATCAGGCCGTTTTTCACCCATTCGAAGGGTGAGCGGGGGGCGGGAGAGTCCCGGGCCACAAGCCATCCGTGACCCGAAGAGCCTCTTTGCCGTTTCTTTTCTTTTCTCGGGGCATCAACAGCCACACCGAGGACGGACCGCGGCACACGGCTGCGGGCGTGGCCCCTCCGCCGCGTCGTGCGGCGAATGAGGGACCACGCCCGCGATCGAGCCGGTCGGTGTCAGGTCAGGCGCGGTGGCGCCGCAGCGCCAGAACGGCGATGCCGCCACCGGCCAGCGCGAGAGCGATCAGCGCGTAGCCGACTTCCGGGCCGACTCCGGTCCGGGCGAGCATGTCGCGATCCCCGTCGACGACCTTCGGGGTCTCGGTCGGCTCCGTGGGAGTAGGCGTCGGCGTCGAGTCGGTGGGAGTCGGCGTCGGTGAGGGCGCCGGCACGAAGAACAGGGTGTAGTGGCTGATCTCCTTGCCCGATGTGGGCACGATCGTGTATTTCGCCACCGGGTCGTCGAGAGTCACTTCCTCGATACCTTCCCCGGCCTTGACGCAGTACCCGGAGATGAGCTCACCCTCAGGAGCGGTGACGGTCACCTCCAGCGGCCCGTCGGGCGTCTCGACCTTGCCCTCCTCCGGGCACACCTGACCGTTCTGGCCGGTGGCAAGCGTTGCGCCGAGGCCCCCCACGGCGGCCGATGCGATCGTCGCGGGAACAACGGTCAGTCCCCCTGCCAGGAGTACAGCAACTCCCAGCGCAGATAGACGCTTCGTTCGGTTCATGAATACTCCTTGATTTCTCGTGATACCGAAACCTGACCCTCTCGAAGCTACCTTCGTGATGACATAGCCGCAAAAGGAGAAGGGCACCAGCTAGTTCCCTTTCTTTTCAGTCTCCCATTTCCGCCCGGCAATTCGACGTCTGACCTTCGATTTCGCCGCGCCCCGTGATCACGCTCCGACCCGGGTGCCGAGAACGGCGGCGGGCGTGGTCCCAGCCGCGTCGTGCGACGACGGCTGAGGGACCACGCCCGCGTTCAGTGGTGCCGGTGGATCAGGTCAGCTGACGACGCCGCAGCGCCAGGAGGGAAATGCCTCCCCCGGCCAGTGCGAGCGCGATCAGCGCGTAGCCGGCCTCCGGCCCGACACCCGTGGAGGACAACTCGTCGTGGTCATCCGGGACGGTCGCCGGGCTCCCGGTGGGCTCCTCGGTCGGCATCGACTTCTCCGTCGGCTCCGGCGTCGGGGCCGGTGTGGGTTCCGGCGTCGGGGTCGGGGTCGGCTCCGGTGTGGGAGTCGGCGTCGGCGTCGGGGTCGGCGTCGGGGTCGGCTCCGGTGTGGGAGTCGGCGTCGGTGTCGGCGTCGGTGTCGGTGTCGGGGTCGGTGTAGGTGTCGGTACCGGCACGTAGAACACCGTGTAGTGGCTGATTTCCTTGCCGGACGAGTGCGTGATCGTCACCTTGTCGACGGGCGGGTCGAAGTACTCGTACTCAGGCCCTTCCTCCTGGATCGCCGATCCGGCCTTGACGCAGTAACCGGAGATGAGCATGCCCTCGTCGGCAGTCACCACGATCGAGGTTCGGCCGTCATCGACCTCGAACTTCCCCTCCTCGGGGCACACCTGTTCGTTGTCGTTCTGACCGGCGGCGACGGAGGCACCGCGGTCCGACGCGGTGGGCGATGCGGCGGCCGGGGCGACACCCAGGCCCGCCGCCAGGAGCGCAACGGCTCCCAGTGCGGATATTCGGTTCATGTGGGGGGTGCTCCTTCGATTGTCGTCACGCTGGATGCGCAACGATTCGACGCTAGCCCCGCCGTGCCGTCACCGCGAACGAAGAAGGGTGAAAACTAGTTCTCAATCTTCTTTTCTCCGCCTATTTCGGCTGCTCCGATTCGGCGAAGAACCCGATTTCCTCCCACGGGCCGTACCCCGGCCATGACCTCGGGCGTTGCCCGACGACGAGCGGTCCCCCCGTCTCCCGCCCCGAGCGGCCCCCCGGTCCCGCGCCGACGCCGATGCGCCGGCCCGCGCGGCGTCGGCGTCGCCCGACGACCGGGAGCGTCCACGGCCTCGCGAACTGTTGACCGTCCGCCCCCGCACGATCCCGATCATCTCCTCGACGAGGTCGGTGGTCCGGTCGATGGGCCACACGAGTCCCACCGGCGCCGTCGGGCCCCCGTCCAGCGGGCGGTAGACCACGTCCTTGCGATGGTGCAGGCGGGCGAGCGACATCGGCAGGACGGTGATCCCCGCGGCCGCTCCGACGACCGCCAGAGCGTCCGCCGCCGTGGCGGGCCGTTCGAGGGGCACGCCGTCGGGATCGACGGGTTCCCGCCCGGGAACCGCCGCGGCCGCCGTCCTCGCCGCTTCCGGGACCTGATCGCCGGGTCCCTGGTAGAGCACGTCGTCCTGCGGCAGCCACACCGTCTCCTCGGCGAGATCGGCGGGCGCCACCGCCTCCTCCGGCTCCAGGGCCGCGAGGAGGTGCTCCCGGTGCACGCAGACCACGGCGGCCTCCTCGTAGAGCGGGATGCGGGAGAAGACGTCGGTGTCGACGGGGAGCCGGGCGATCGCGATGTCGGCGCGGCCGTCCCGCAGCGCGGCGAGGGCGTCCGCGGCGTCGACCTGGACGAGCTCCAGGGCGACGTCGGGCAGCCGATCACGCCACACTCTCGCCCACTTGCCGGGCGTGGCACCTGGAACGTAGGCGAGGCGGAAGGTCTCTGGCACCAGGCAAGCATATTCTTGGGGCATGGCAACCCCCTTCTCCCAACAGGTCATCAAGCCGATCAACGCCGCCAAGCGGCTCGGCGTCCTCCTCCCCGAGACGCCACCGGAGTTCCAGGAGAAGGGCATCACTCGCGCTGAGCTGGAAGAACTCGAGAAGAACCCGCCAGCCTGGCTGGCGGAGCTGCGGCGGAACGGGCCGCACCCGCGCCCCGTCGTCGCCGGCCGGCTGGGCATCTCCATCTCGGGCCTGGCACGCGGTGGTGTCACGGAACCACTGACCACGGAGCAGATCGACGAGCTGCGCGCCGACCCGCCGGAGTGGCTCGTCGCGGAGCGCGAGACGCAGGCGCGGGTCCGCGCCGACGAGGAGCGCGCCGAGAGCAAGTCCACCAAGCGGCACCGCGACACCCCCGCGACGTAGTGCGCCCGGCGTGACCGACACCCTCACCTCCCTCCTCGACGGCCTGCGCCCGTACCCCGAGGACGGCTCCCGCGCCGACGGCCCGGTCGCGGTCGACGCGACGGACCGCCTGGTGCTGGAGGAGGCCGGCGCCGCGATCGAGTCGGCGGGCCCCGGCGAGGTCGTCACGATCGGCGACCGGTTCGGCGCGCTCACGCTGGGCGCGATCGCCCTGGGCGCACGTGACGTGCGCGTCCACCAGGACCCGGTCGACGCGGAGGCCGCGCTGCGCGCCAACGCGCTCGTCGCGCGACGCGGTGCGTTCGGCCACCATCCTCTCGGGCCGGAGCTGCTGCGGGGCGCCCTCGTCGTGCTGCTCCAGCTCCCGAAGTCCCTGGCGGAGCTCACCGAGATCGCCGAGCAGGTGGCCCGGCACGCCGCCGACGACGTCGTGCTGTACGCGGGCGGGCGCGTCAAGCACATGACGCACGCGATGAACGACGTGCTGGGCGCCCTCTTCTCCGAGGTCACGCCGTCGCTCGCGCGGCGGAAGTCACGCCTCCTCGTCGCCCGCGGCCCCGTGCCCGGCGCCCGCGAGCGGCGGCTGACGTATCCGGTGCGCGAGGTGCTGCCCGACGTGCCCGGCTTCGACGGCCCGGTCACCGTCGTCGCGCACGGCGGGGTGTTCGGGGGCGGCACGCTCGACGGTGGCACGCGCCTTCTCCTCGCGCGGTCGAGCGGCTGGCCGCCGTCGTCCGCGCGGCAGCTCGCCGTCGATCTGGGGTGCGGCAGCGGCATCCTGGCGACCGCGCTTGCCCTGCGCGGTGCCGAGGTCGTGGCGACCGATCGCAGCGCGGCGGCGGTGGCCTCGGCGGCGGCGACGGCAGCGGCGAACGGCGTCGGGCACCTCGTCCGGACCGTGCGGGACGACGCCGGCTCGTCCCTGCCCGACGGGAGCGCCGACCTCGTGCTGCTCAACCCGCCGTTCCACGACCGGGCCGCGGTCAGCACCGACGCCGCGCACCGCATGTTCGCGGCGGCCGGCCGGGTGCTCCGGCCGGGCGGCGAGCTGTGGACGGTGTTCAACTCCGCGCTGCGGTACCGGCCCGCGCTGGACCGCGCCGTCGGCCCCACCGAGCAGGTGGCCCGCGACCGGCGCTTCACGGTGACCCGCTCGATCCGGCGCGACCAGGGGTAGGTGCGGGGCACCACCACCCGAATATCTCTTACTGACAAGTAAGTACTGTGCCGCTAGGCTCGCCCGGAACGGACTCGAGCATCGACGCTCGGGAGTTCCCGGACTTCCCGAGCGCGGAAAGGACTGTCGACGATGACACCCCACTCTCCCCGGGCACGACGCCGGATCGGCGTCGCGCTGGCAACGGCGCTGATCGCAGGAGGCGCGGTCGCCACGCTCCCGACGTCGGCCGTCGCGGACCAGCACGGCCACGGCGGCCACGGCAGCCACGGCCACGGGCATGGCCCGGGACACGGCCCGGCGGCCGAGGACCCGGACTTCGGCCCGAACGTCACGTTCATCGACGAGACGTGGTCCACGGACGAGATCAACGAGTTCCTGGACTCCGTGAACGACGAGGCGGAGTTCAGCCAGAACCGGCACCAGGTGTTCTTCGAGCCCGGCGTGTACGGCAGCGCCGCGGGCGAGGACGACCCCGCCACAGCCGAGGACATCGTCAACGCCGAGCTGGGCTACTACGAGTCCGTCGACGGCCTGGGCGCCGAGCCCGGCGACGTCCTGATCAACGGTGCGATCCACGTGGAACCGTACGTGGAGTGCCCCGACAACCCGTGGGACTGCCCGGGACCGGGTTCGCTGAACCGCTTCTGGCGGTCCATGGGGAACCTCGGGTTCAACCCCATCCAGCGCCCCACGCCCGAGGACGCCGCGCGCCCCTTCCCGGCCGGCGTGGCCGAGCCGCACCAGATGCGCTACGCCGTCTCGCAGGCCGCGCCGCTGCGCCGCGTCGACATCCAGGGTGACCTGACGATGTTCGGCCGGTTCGGCGAGTACGCGTCCGGCGGCTACCTGGCGAACTCGCGGGTCGCGGGCACCATCGTCACCGGCTCGCAGCAGCAGTGGTACACGCGCGACAGCACGGTGGGCGCCTGGGAGGGCGGCGTCTGGAACATGGTGTTCTCGGGTGTCGACGGTGCCCCGGCCACCGACTTCGGCCAGCCGGCCGGCGAGGGCGCGGTCGGCGTCAAGACCTCGCTCGACACGACTCCCGTCACGCGCGAGAAGCCGTTCCTCTACCGGGCCGACGACGGCGAACTGCGCGTCTTCGCGCCGCACGCCCGGACGGGGACCTCGGGCGTGAACTGGGCGACCGACGCGAGCGCCGGCGAGTCGCTGCCGCTCGACGACTTCTACGTCGCCCGGGCCGACCGCGACTCGGCCGCATCGATCAACCGGCAGCTGCGCAGGGGAAAGCACCTGATCCTCACGCCGGGCGTGTACGAACTGGCTGACCCGCTCCGCGTGAAGAGGGCCGACACCGTGGTGCTCGGCCTCGGCTACGCCTCGCTCACCCCGACGGACGGCAACGCGGCGCTGGTGACCGGTGACGCGGCCGGTATCCACATCGCCGGGATCACGGTGGACGCGAACGTGCCGGAGTCCGAGGTGCTGGTGCGGGTGGGGAAGAAGTGCTCGCCGTCGTGGGGGAAGGGGCACGGTCACGGACACGGCAAGCACCACCGGGACGGCGCCGACGACCCGACGACGCTGACCGACGTCTTCGTCCGCGTGGGCGGGCCCTGGGTCGGCAAGGCGGTCACGTCGATCGAGGTGAACAGCGACGACGTGCTGCTGGACCACATCTGGGCCTGGCGCGGGGACCACGGCAACGGCATCGGCTGGGAGGACAACACGGGCGCGCACGGCGTCGTCGTCAACGGTGACCGTGTCACCGCTACCGGCCTGTTCGTGGAGCACTACCAGGAGAACCAGACGATCTGGAACGGTGAGGACGGTCGCACGGTGTTCTACCAGAGCGAGCTGCCCTACGACCCGCCGAGCCAGGATGCCTGGATGGACGGCGACCGCCCCGGGTACGCGTCCTACCGCGTCGCGGACGACGTGCGCCGCCACGAGGCCACCGGTCTGGGGGTCTACTCGTACTTCTGGAACGGCATCGACATCCGCGCGGAGTCGGGCATCCAGGTCCCCGAGCAACAGGGTGTGATGCTCCGCTCCATGACCAGCGTGTTCCTCGACGGCTCGGGCGGCATCAACCACGTCGTCAACGACACGGGCGATCCGGTCGTCGGTGAGTTCGGCTCCCCTCAGGTGGTCAGCTACCCGAACTGACGCAGCGAGCCGTCACGCGACGGGTAGGAACGCCAGGTGGGCGGTGGGAAGATTCCCACCGCCCACCACGGCGTTGTCACCGGGAGGGTCCTCCTGGACCCCTGGGGCCTACTGGACCCCCTTCACCTCCACGACGAACACCAGCGTCGCTCCGCCCGGGATGCCCGCCTGCGGGACGCCGCGCGAGCCGTAGCCGTGCTCGGCCGGGATGGACAGCAGCACCTTGTCGCCGACGTTCCGGCCCACCAGGCCCTTGTCCCAGCCGCCGATCACGGCGCCGACGCCGATCGGGAAGTCGATCGTGGTGCCGCGGTCGTAGCTGTTGTCGAACACACCGCCGCCCCAGGTCTGCCCCAGGTAGTCGACGACGATCGTCCGGCCGGCCTCGACGACCGGCCCGTTGCCCTCTTCGAGCACCTGGACCTGCAGGCCCGCTGGGGCGTCGCCCTCGGGGAAGGTGAGCGCCGGCTTGCCGCCGGCCTGCCACTCGACGGTGGGGAGCGTAGTCACGAGAATTGCCTCTCGGTCGGGTTGGCGCCAAGGACCTGGCGCCCGAACCGCTCCACCCTACGTCGCGAGCGCGGGCGGCCGCGCCCGCCACGGTCACCACCTGACGCCGCCGACCACGACAGTAACGTTGTTACGGAATTTCGTAACAACGTTACTGTCGTGGTCGGCGGGTCTGCGGGGTCAGGGATGACGCCGGGCTGGCGTGGTTCCGTGCTCGAGTGGGGGGGTGCGCCGGGCCGCCTCGCGGGCCGCCGCCCGGCGGAGCTCGTCGATCGCGGCACGGACCGGTGGCGCGTCCGCGACCGGGTCCGCGACCACCACGTACACCGACCGGACCGGCGTCGGGCGCACGATCCGCACCGGCACCGTGTTCGGCGGGAGGCTGATCGTGCCGAGCTCGGGCAGGACGGTGGGCCCGATGCCCGCGTCCACGAACGCGAGCGCCGTCGGGTAGTCGTGGGCCTCGACGTGGAAGGTGGGGCTGAAGCCGGCGGCGGCGCACGCCTCCAGCAGCTTGCGGCGGCACCAGCCCCGGGCGAAGTCGTTGTCGATCCAGGGCTCGTCGGCCAGGTCGGCGAGCTCGATCTCCTCCTTGCCGGCGAACCGGTGCCGGGCGGGGACGACGGCGACGTAGGAGTCGTCCAGCAGGTGGTGCGCGGTGAAGCCGGCGGCGCTCGTGTACTCGGCCATCATGACGACGAGTTGCAGGTCGGGGCGCTGCTCGGGCTGGTCGGGGATGTCGTCGCGGAGTTCGAGGTCGAGGCGCAGTCCGGGGAAGTCGGTGGTGAGCCGGCGTACGACGTCGGGCAGCCAGGAGGCTCCGACCGATCCGAAGTAGCCGATGCGGAGGGATCCCGTGCGCCCCTCGCGCAGGTCGGAGACGAGGGTCTCGGCGGCGCCGAGGCGTTCGAGGACGCCGTCGGCCTCCTTCGCGAGGGCGAGCCCCGCGGCGGTGGGGCGTAGGCCGCGGCCGGCCTTGACCAGGAGGGTCAGGCCGGTCTCGCGCTGCAGCGCGGTGAGGTGCTGGCTGACGGCCGACGACGTGTAGCCGAGGTTGGACGCGGCGGCGGTGACCGAGCCGCTGGCGACGACGGAGCGGAAGACGCGGAGGCGGTGGACGTCGAGCATCAATCCACCGTACAGCCATACTGAAATGTCGTACAGAACAAGACGCTTGTGCTTGATGGTTGCGCCGGGGCACGATCGTGGCATGACGACCGCCGATGCCCTGTCCGAAAACCGCCGGACACGACCCGCGGATGCGGGCGATCCTCCCGACATGAACACCGCCCTCGCCCCGGAAGCACCGGACCTTCGTCCGGGCGAGCCGTCCGGATCCCGCACCCGCTACCTGGTCCCCCTCGCCGCCGGGGTGACGGTCGTCCTGTGGGCCTCGGCGTTCATCGGGATCCGGGCCGCCGGGCACGACTACTCCCCCGGCGCGCTCACGCTCGGGCGGATCGCCGTCGGGACCCTCGCCCTGACCGTCCTGGCGGGCGTGGCGGGGAAGCTCCGGGTCCCCCGCGGCCGCTTGCTCGCGGGCGTGATCGTGTGGGGCGTGCTGTGGTTCGGTGTCTACAACATCGCTCTGAACGCGGCCGAGCGCACGCTCGACGCCGGAACGGCGGCGCTCCTGGTGCAGCTCGCGCCGATCCTCACGGCGGTGGTCGCCGGGCTGGCGCTGGGCGAGGGGTTCCCGGCGCGGTTGCTGACCGGGATCGGGATCGCGTTCACCGGCGTGGCCGTGATCGCCTGGGCGTCGTCGTCGGGCACCTCCGACGTCGGGGCCGTACTGCTCGGGCTCACCGCGGCGGTGCTGTACTCGGCGGGCACCCTCCTGCAGAAGCGGATGCTGCCGCGGGTCGACGCCCTGACCATGACCTGGCTGGGCTGCCTCGCCGGCACCGTGGCTGCCCTGCCGTTCGCCGGGACGCTCGTCACGGAGGTGGTCGCGGCGCCCGTCCCGGCCACGCTCGGGGTGATCTACCTGGGCGTTTTCCCCACCGCCATCGCGTTCGCCACCTGGGGATACGCGCTGTCGCACACGACGGCGGGCCGCCTGTCCGCGACCACCTACGCCGTGCCGCCGATCGCGGTGCTGCTCTCCTGGTGGCTGCTCGACGAGGTCCCCGCCCCGATCGTTCTCGTGGGCGGTGCGCTGTGCCTGGGCGGCGTGATCCTGGCAACACGTCGTCCCCGCACCCGCTGAGGGCGACCCACGCGCTCGCCGGCTCCGCCTCAGGTCATCGCGGAGTCGGCGGCCGCTGCCGCGCGGCAGCGCTGTCAAAAGAAGTCCGACGCCTCCGCCCATGGTTTGTCCAAGTGACCGGACGTGGGGAACCCTTGAGTCCATGACGACGGATTCACCCGAGGCCGCGGTCCCGCAGGCGGCCCGCCGGCACCCGCAGAAGCGTGCCGACGCTCCCAAGCGCCCCATCAAGGGCCACACCTCCAGCGACGGAGCGTCGCCTCAGGCGTGGGACTGGCGTAGCAAGTTCCCGTCGATCGCCGACTACGGTTTCCTCTCGGACTGCGAGGCCAACGCCCTCATCGCGCCGTCGGGCGCGGTGGAGTGGATGTGCATTCCCCGCCCGGACTCCGCCAGCATCTTCTCCGCGCTGCTGGACCGGGGCGCCGGCCGCTTCCGCCTCAGCCCGTACGGGGTCCGCGTGCCGGTCGCGCGCCGGTACATCCCGGGCACGCTCATCCTGGAGACCACCTGGCAGACGCCCACCGGCTGGCTCGTCGTGCGCGACGCGATGCTGATGGGCCCGTGGCACGACGTCGAGAAGCGGTCCGGCACGCATCGCCGCACCCCGACGGACAACGACGCCGAACACATCCTGCTGCGCACGGTGAAGTGCGTGTCCGGCACGGTCGACCTCGAGGTGATGTGCGAGCCGCGCCCGAACTACGCGCGCAACGAACCGGCCTGGTCCTACGACAACAGCGGCTACTCGAGCGTCACCGCGAGGCTGGGCAAGCACAACCCGGACGTCAGCCTGACGTCGGATCTGCGCTTCGGCCTCGAGGGCCGGCGTGCCATCGCCCGCACCCGGATGACCGAGGGCACCACGCACTTCGTCGCGATGTCGTGGGGCTCGCAGCCCGCGCCGAAGAACTGGACCGACGCGACCGCCGCGATGTGGCGCACGGAGCAGTACTGGCGCGACTGGATCACCCAGGGCAAGTTCCCCGACCACCCGTGGCGCATCTACCTGCAGCGTTCCGCGCTCACGCTGAAGGGACTCACCTACTCCCCCACCGGCGCGCTCATCGCGGCGGCGACGACGTCGCTCCCCGAGACCCCGGGCGGAGAACGCAACTGGGACTACCGGTACTCCTGGATCCGCGACTCGACGTTCGCCCTCTGGGGCCTGTACACGCTCGGACTGGACCGCGAGGCGAACGACTTCTTCGCGTTCATCCACGACGTGTGCCGTGACAACAAGCAGCTCCAGATCATGTACGGGGTCGGCGGCGAGGAGACCCTGGAGGAGGCCGAGCTCACACACCTGTCCGGGTACGAGGGCGCCCGCCCCGTGCGGATCGGCAACGGCGCGTACAACCAGAAGCAGCACGACGTCTGGGGAGCCGTGCTCGACTCCGTCTACCTGCACACGCGCTCGCGCGAGCAGCTACCGGAGTCGCTCTGGCCCATCCTCAAGCGCCAGGTCGAGGAGGCCGCGAAGCACTGGCACAAGCCGGATCGCGGCATCTGGGAGGTGCGCGGGGAGCCACAGCACTTCACCTCGTCGAAGCTGATGTGCTGGGTCGCGATGGACCGCGGCGCCAAGCTGGCGCGGCTGTACGACGAGCACGACTACGCCGAGCAGTGGCAGAAGATCGCCGACGAGATCCGGGCCGACATCCTCGCCAAGGGCGTCGACGAGCGCGGCGTGTTCACGCAGCGCTACGGCGACCCCGCGCTCGACGCGTCCCTCCTGCTCGTCCCGTTGCTGCGGTTCCTCCCGCCGGACCACGAGAGCGTGCGCGCCACGGTCCTCGCCATCGCCGACGAGCTGACCGTGGACGGGCTGGTGCTGCGCTACCGCGTCGAGGAGACCGACGACGGCCTGGCCGGCGAGGAGGGCACCTTCACGATCTGCTCGTTCTGGCTGGTGTCCGCGCTCGTGGAGATCGGCGAGCTGGAGCGGGCCAAGGCGCTGTGCGAGCGGCTGCTGTCGTTCGCGTCCTCGCTGAACCTCTACGCCGAGGAGATCGACCCGTCGAGCGGGCGGCACCTCGGAAACTTCCCGCAGGCGTTCACCCACCTCGCCCTGATCAACGCGGTGATGCACGTGATCCGCGCCGAGCAGGGCGAGCACCAGAGCGACTACTTCGGCCACACCGACGAGTCCTGAGCGGTCCGGGGGACGACGACGGCCCGGGTTCCTTCACGAGTGAAGGAACCCGGGCCGTCGTCGTGGGTGACTCAGCGAGCGGTCAGTCGCCGCTGAAGATGTTGATGATCGCCAGCAGACGCAGGATCTCGGTGTACAGCCAGACCAGCGTGACGATCAGTCCGAACGCCGCGGTCCACGCGAACTTCGCCGGGATTCCCTCCTCGACACCACGCTTGATGAAGTCGAAGTCGACCATGAGGGACATGATCCCGAGCACGATCGCGAACGCACCGACGGCGATGCCCAGCCAGCCGTTACGCATGCCGAAACCGCCGAGCGCATCGGTCCACACGAGGACGAGGTTGATCAGCGAGAACAGCGCGTAGCCGATCAGCGCCATCATGAGGAAGCGCGTGAACTTGGGCGTGACCTGGATCTTGCCGGTCTTGAACAGGAACAGGGAACCGGCGAACACGGACACCGTTCCGATGATCGCCTGGAAGACGATGCCCTCGTAGCCGTTGAACACGAACGAGATGCCACCGACGAACATGCCCTGGAACACCGCGTACGCGGTGATCAGGAACGGCGACGGGTTCTTCTTGAACGCGTTGACCAGACCCAGCACGAGGCCGCCGATCAGGCCGACCCACACCAGACCTGGCGCGAGCATGAACGTCGCCGCGGCGACGACCACCAGCAGGGCCAGCAGCCCGCCGGTCTTGATGATCACGTCGTCGTACGTCAGGCGCTTGGTGTCGGCCGGGGTGGCCGACGGCGCGTCGTACATGGCGCCGAGCTGGTCGGCGCCCATGGGCGCCTGACCTGCCGTGCCGTACTGGGAGTAGGGGTTGGGGGCGGTGGCAGTGCCACCTCGGGCGCCCTGCGGCGCGCCGGTGCGACGTGGTTCACCGAAGACGTCGCTGTTTGAAAAGACGGGGTTGCTCATGTGCTCCTCCTGGTCGTGGCACCCATGCTAGTGAACGTCGCCGACACCCCCACAGTTCCCGGACACGCCCACCGACTTGCCGGCCTAGGCCTATGGGATGACACCGGTCCGCCTCCCGGATGATTCGCGCGGACTTTCGGTGACGAGTGTCGGTGAGTCGCTCTAGTGTCGGGGTGTACCGGCGTCGTCGGACCCCGACGACCCGACGCCCCGCATCCGGAGAGCGATAGCCACAGCATGACTTCACCCACGAGGAGCGCATCATGATCGAGGCCCACGGTCTCGCCAAGCGATACGGCTCCAAGACCGCCGTCGACCACGTCACCTTCACCGTCCAGCCCGGCCGCGTGACCGGCTTCCTCGGCCCCAACGGGGCCGGGAAGTCCACCACCATGCGCATGATCATGGGTCTGGACAAGCCCACCGCCGGTACCGTCACCGTGAACGGCCGGCCCTACGCGAAGCTGGGGCGCCCGCTGGCCGAGGTCGGCGCGCTGCTCGAGGCCAAGGCCGTCCACTCCGGCCGCTCCGCGTTCAACCACCTCCGCGCCCTGGCCGCCACGCACGGCATCCCCCAGCAGCGCGTGCACGACGTCATCGAGCTGACCGGGCTGGAGTCCGTCGCCAAGAAGCGCGTCGGCGGGTTCTCGCTCGGCATGGGGCAGCGCCTCGGCATCGCGGCCGCCCTCCTGGGCGACCCGAAGACGCTCATCCTCGACGAGCCGGTCAACGGCCTCGACCCCGAGGGCGTCATCTGGGTGCGCAACCTCGCCAAGCACCTCGCGTCCGAGGGGCGCACGGTCTTCCTGTCCAGCCACCTGATGAGCGAGGTCGCGCTCACCGCGGACCACGTCATCGTCATCGGCCGGGGCCGCATCCTCGCCGACACGTCCGTCGAGGACCTCCTCGCGGCGTCGGAGCGCAAGCACGTCCGCGTGCGCTCGCCGCAGGCGGGGGATCTGGCCGCGCTCCTGCGCGAGAAGGACGCACAGGTCAAGACCCCGGAGGCCGACATCCTGGAGGTCAGCGGCCCGGACGCGGCGTCGGTGGGCGAGCTCGCCGCCGCGGGCCGGATCGTGCTGCACGAGCTCACGCCGATCGAATCGACGCTGGAGGAGGCGTACATGTCCCTCACGGCCGACTCCGTGGAGTACCGCTCGGAGAGCCTGGCAGGCGCGGGAGAGGCGCGGCCCGACGGGGCGCCGGTCACGGCCGGCGCACCCGCGGACGGGCCGGCGGAGACGCCCGCCGATCACCCGACGGCGCCGCACCCCGGAAAGCACTCCGCCGACGGCACGGTTCCCGCAGGTTCCTCGCAGGAGGTGAACGACCGATGAGCACGACGACACTCGAAGCGCCCGCTCCCCGGACCCCGTCGTCCGATGTGACGGTGAAGAAGGTGACCTTCGGGCGCCTGCTCCG
This sequence comes from Myceligenerans xiligouense, assembly GCF_003814695.1. Classification (GTDB taxonomy): domain Bacteria; phylum Actinomycetota; class Actinomycetes; order Actinomycetales; family Cellulomonadaceae; genus Myceligenerans; species Myceligenerans xiligouense. The sequence goes on along the minus strand of NZ_RKQZ01000001.1, from coordinate 692,495 downwards.
CTCGGAGTGGATCAAGCTCTGGTCGCTGCGCTCCACCTGGTGGACACTCGCTTCCACCGCAGTCGTGCTGATCGGGACGGCAACAGCTCTCGCGCTCGTGGTGTTCTTCGCCGGCCGGGAGATGGACGACCCCGCAGCGCGGGACGCCTTCGCGGAAATGCTCGGTGGAGCCTCCGCGATCGTCAGTGGATACGGCTTCGCCTCACTCGTGGTCGCCGTACTGGGTTGCATGATCATCACCGGCGAGTACTCCACCGGGATGATCCGCTCGACCTTCGCCTCGTCTCCGAGACGGCTCGATGCCTACGTCGCGAAGGGTGTGGTGCTCGCTCTCGTGGCGGCAAGCCTCACCGCGCTCTCCCTTGCCCTCGCCTGGCTGGTCACGCTGCCGCTGCTACCCGAGGCCGGATCGGTCGATCTCACGGACAGCACAGATCTGCGCGTCCTCTACGGCACGGTGCTGTACGTGACGCTCATCGCGCTGTTCGCCTACGGCCTGGGCGCGCTGATCCGCCACACGGCGGGCGCGATCTTCACCGTCGTGGCGATCTTCCTCGTGCTTTCCACGGCGTTCAGCTTCGCGCTCTTCGGTGCCAGCCAGTACGAGTGGATCGGCACGGTCTACAAGTTCCTGCCCGACATCGCGGGTTCGCAGATCACTGCGGCAGGCGGAGCCGAACAGGAGATGATGGCCGACATGGCCGGCGTCGAAATGCTGGACCCATGGGTCGGCCTCAGCGTCCTCGCGGGCTACACGGCGCTCATCCTGATTGCGGGCGGCGTCCGACTGAAGCGCTCGGACCCCTGACCCTCCACCGCCGGGAACGCAGGCGGCGTGGATCCTGAAACCGGGACCCACGCCGCCTGCGTCCTGTCTGAGCCGCGTTCCCGCTCGGCTCTCAGAGAACCTCGGGAAGCAGCGAGAACGCGGCACCATTGCGAGGCCTGACCACAGTGAAATGCCTTCGATCAAGAGTCGCGACCTCATCGACATCCAGTCGCTCGGCAACCGCGATCACAGATGCGTCAGTCGTTCCAAGAGGCAGGTCCGCGTACTTCTCGATCAGTTCTGCCATCCGCTCGAAATCGGCCGTGTCCAGCGCTATCGGAATGAAGTCCCGCTCGGCCAGGGATCTGATGAACCGCGCCTCGGTCCTCGGCCCAGCGAAGCGTTCCAGGAGATACCCGACCTCAGCGACAACCGTGATCGGCACCAGCAGCTTGCGCGCCGCCAGCCGAGCACTCGTGAAGAGTTCGACCGACGAGTAGTAGTGCTTGTCGTCCTTGAGGGCGGCCGCGACGAGCGGCCCGGTGTCACAGACGATCACCGACGCCCGAACCCCTCGGCGAGGAACTCATCGATGCGCTCCGAGGCATCGTTCATACCGGCAGGCGATTCCGCACTCCCGAACCACGCGGGCGGCCACGAACTACCGCGCACCACCGAGAGGTGACGTCGCAGGTCTGAGAGCGCGCCAGGCAATTGCTCGTCCGACAACTCGTCGACCAGGTCGTGCAGTTCATTGCGTCCTGTGCTCACGATCCCAGGATAGGACAAGGCTTGCCGGAGCATGCGACATACGACTGAGGTCATGCCGGGACCGGCGCCGTAGACGACGGCCCGCACCCCGGCCAAAGCCCGGCTGCCGGGCGCGGCGACCGGGGCGCGGCAAGGGCAGCGGCCGGGGACTGAGCTCGCCGGGAGGCGAGTTGGGCCCCGGCCGACCGCCCCGCTACCGCGTCGCGGAGGCTGCCAGGTCGGCTGCCGCCTTCTCCCGGTGGGCCTCGATCTCCTCCGCGGCGGCACGACGGCGGCGCCGCGCGTCCCGCTTGTCCGCCCGCCGGAGCTTGCCGCGCTCGATGAGCGAGTAGAGCACCGGCACGACGAGCAGCGTGAGCAGCGTCGAGGAGACGAGCCCGCCGATCACCACGAGCGCCAGCGGCTGCGCGATGAACGCCCCGCCGCCCGTGAGCCCCAGCGCCATCGGCGTGAGGGCGAACACCGTGGCGAGCGCCGTCATCACGATCGGCCGCAGGCGCTGGCGGGCACCCTCGCGCACGGCCTCGTCGAGGCCCATGCCCCGCCCCCGGTACTGGTTGATCAGGTCGATGAGCACGATCGCGTTCGAGACCACGATCCCGACCAGCATCAGCACACCGATGAGCGCGGGCACGCCCAGCGGCGTGTTGCTGAGCAGCAGGGCGCCCAGGGCACCGGTCGCCGCGAACGGCACGGACACCAGCAGGATCAGCGGCTGCACCAGGGACCCGAACGTCGCCACCATCACCACGTACACGATGAAGATGGCCGCGATCAGCGCCAGCCCGAGATCGTTGAACGCGTCGGCCTGCTCCGTGGCGACACCGCCCACCTCGACGCTCGCGCCCTCCGGCAGGTCCAGGTCGGCAAGGCGCTCGTTGAGCGCGGTGGTCAGCACGTTGAGGTCCTGCCCCGCGGGCGTGACCGCCACGGTGGCCGTCCGCTCGCCGTCCGTACGGGTGAGGGTGGTCGGGACGTCCTCGACCACCACCTCCGCCAGGTCGGTGAGCTCGACCGGTCCGGTGGCCGTGGGGATCCGCAGGTTCTCGAGCTCGGCGCGCGTGGCCGGCGCCTCACCGGTGGACACGATCACGTCGAGGGTGCGCTCGTCGATGTCCACGCTGCCGAGCGCCTGCTCGGGCGTCATCGCGGCGGACACGATGCCGGACACCGCCGACTCGCTCAGGCCGGCCTCCGCCGCCTTCTCGCGGTCCACGTCCACCTGCACGATCTGCTGCGGAGCGGCGAGGTTGTTCGACACCTCGGCGGCGTCCTCGACACCCGTGACGGCGTCCTCCACCTCGGCGGCGGCCTCGGCGAGCGTCTCGGAGTCGAGCGCGCTCACCACGAGATCCACGGTGGACCCGCCGAAGCCGCTGTCCTGCGTGGCGACCGTGACCTCCGAGGTCACGCCCGTCGCGAGCGGCTCGACGGCCTCGCGCACCTGGTCCGCGACGGCTGTGCCGTCCGACTCCTCGTCCAGCGTGATGGAGTACGACGCCGAGTCACCGCCGCCACCCATGAAGGCGATCTGCTCGGCGCCCCCGGAACCCACCGTGGTCTGCACGGTCTCGACGCCGTCGACCCCGGCGAGCACCTCCTCCGTCTCGCGGGCCGCGTCGTCCTGTGCGTCGAACGACGTGCCGGGCTCGAAGTCCTGCGTGACGGTGAGCGTGTCCTGCCCGCTGTCGCCGATGAAGTTGACCTGGAGTCGGGGCACCATGGCGAGCGTCCCACCGAGGACCGCCACGGCGAGGAGCAGGCTGACGACCGGGCGCCGCAGCGCCGCTCCGAGCGTGGGCACATAGGCCCGCTGCCACAGGCCGCGACGCTCCTTGGCCTCGGCCGCCTCCCGCGCGGCGTCGCGTGCCGCCTCGCGCTCCTCGTCCGTGGCGCCCGCCACCTGCGGTGCCTTGACGAACCAGTACGCCAGCACCGGCACGATGGTGAGCGCGACGATCAGGGAGGCGCCCATCGCGATCGCCACGGTCAGCGCGAACGGCCGGAACAGTTCCCCGGTCATGCCGCCCACCAGGGCGATCGGCGCGAACACGGCCACGGTGCAGATCGTCGACGCCGCGATGGCGCCGCCCACCTCACGCACGGCCCCGAGGATCGCCGGCAGCTTCTCCTCCCCGTACGACAGGTGCCGCTTGATGTTCTCGATGACCACGATCGCGTCGTCGACCACACGCCCGATGGAGATGGTCAGCGCGCCGAGGGTGAGGATGTTGAGCGTGTAGCCGGTGATGTTCATGATGATGAACGTCGCCGCGAGGGAGAGCGGGATCGAGATCGCCGACACCAGCGTGGACCGCAGGGACGCGAGGAACACGAGGATCACGAGCACGGCGAACAGCAGGCCGAGCCCACCTTCGGTGGACAGGCCCTCGATGGACTCCTCGATGAACGGTGCCTGGTCGAACACGACGCCGACGGTGACGTCGCGCGCGTCGAGCGTGCCCGAGAGGTCGTCGAGCGCCTCCTGGACCGCGTGCGACACCTCGACCGTGTTGCCGTCCGGGGTCTTCGTGATCGCGATGCCGAGCGACGGCTCACCGTCCAGGCGCGACGCCGAGGTCACGGGGACGGGCTCGCGCTTCACCGTGGCGACGTCGCCCAGGGCGACGGGCTCGATCGCGGTCGGCGCCGTCTGCGCCGGAAGTCCGGTGCCCGACGACGGGTCCTGGGGGATCGCACCACCGGTGGCGCCCTCGGCGTCGGCAGCCGCTCCCGCACCGGCTGCCGCGGCACCCGCGTCTGCCGCGCCCGGCGCGGGTGCCGTGCCGTCCCCGGCGGGCGTACCGCCCGTGGCACCTGCGCCGGCGCCCGCGTCGGCCGCGCCCTGTCCGCTGCCGGCGGCGGGAATCAGCGGGAGTGCGCGGAGCTCCGCGATGTCGTCCAGGCTCGTGCCGAGCTCGACGGACCAGGTCCGGTCGCCCTCGGTGAGAGTGCCGCCAGGCATGACGACGCCGTTGTCCCGCAGGAGTGTGGAGAGCTGGTCGGCGGTCAGGCCGGCGTCGGCGAGCTTGTCGTCGTCGGGCGTGATGACGATCCGGTCCTCCCGGACGCCGCTGACCTCGACGCCGCGCACGTCGTCGAGCTTCTCCAGCTCGGGGACGATCGCGGTCTCCACCGTGTCGGCGAGCGCGTCGTTCGACTCGTCACCGGCGACGGCGAGCTGGACCACCGGCAGGTCGTCGAACGAACCGGCGATGACCTGCGGATCGACGTCCTCGGGCAGCGCCTGCCCCAGCCTGGTGATGGACGCCTCGAGGCGCTGCGTGACGCGCTCGATGTCGGTGCCGTAGGTGAACTCGACGGTGGTCATCGACAGGCCGGTCGAGACGTCGGAGGTCACCGACTCGACGCCGTCGATCGTCTGAACGGCCGACTCGACCGGTTCGGTGACGCGCTCCTCGATGACGGACGGGGACGATCCTGGGTACGGCGCGACCACGATTCCCATGGGGAGCTGGAGCGACGGGATCAGCTCTTGTTTGAGCTGGCCCATGCTCATCACCCCCAGGACAGCCACCGCGACCGTCGTCAGGGCGACGACGGCGCGATGCGCCAGGGACAGACGGGCAAGACGGAACACGATTGCCTCCACGAACGGGCGGGACTTCTGGGGACAGCCTCACGACTCCGTCGTCGTGGTGCATCCGGTCCAACGAGGGTCACGCCAGCCGGAGTTCCCACTCTACGACGTTATTTTGCAGTGGCTGCAATTTTGTTCCCCGCCGCCGGACCGCCCGCATCCGGCGCGTAGGTGAGGTCACTTCTTGCAGAGTCTTGTTTGCAAAGACATCCTTGCAAAGCTTAGTTTGCATCTGTACGGTGGTTGGCAACGGCACGGATGCAGCCCGCGCCACGACCGAGGGAGACCACCATGAGCACGCTCGACACCGCTTTCACCGCCACGTTCGGCCGCACGGGGCTCATCGGCCAGGGTGTACTGCGCACCATCGGCACGGCACGGGCGGATTCCCGCGCGGGCGGGCATGCCCGCGGCGCGGGCCGGGCCGAGCAGGCCGAACGGGCCGAACGGCGACGCCGGGACGCCGGCCGACACGAGCGCGATGCCCGCCGGGAGGACCAGCTGCAACGCTCTCGCGACAACGCCGCTGCCCGCCATCCGCTGGGCCTGCGATGAGACCGCCGGCCGCCCGAACCGCGGTCTGCCGGTATGCCGCCCACGGCCGAGTGAGACGACGGGCTGGTGGATGCGCGGGTGGGCGGCAACCACGAAGTAACGTCGGGTCCATGACCGGAGCGAACGAGCAGAGCGCCCCCACCGACGCGCCCGACGCGCCCGACGCGCCCGACATTCCCGGGCCGCCCGCACAGCTCGAGCCTGCCGCGCTCCGGGCGCTCTCCCATCCCCTGCGCCTGCGGATCCTCGACCTGCTCTCCGTCCGGGGGACGCTCACCGCGAGCAAGCTCGGCGAGATCGTCGGCGAGTCGAGCGGGTCCACCAGCTACCACCTGCGTCAGCTCGAGAAGCACGGCCTGGTGCGTGAGGTAGAGGGCAAGGGCACCGCCAGGGAGCGCTGGTGGGAGCGCACGCCGGGAGGCTTCACCATCTCGATGTCGGACCAGGAGTCGCCGGCGATCCGCGCCACCGCCGAGGCGGTCAATCTGGAGTTCATGCGGCTGAGGAGCGAGCGGACGCTGGGGTTCATCAGCCGTGCCGGCGACGCCGACGACGTGGTGACCGAGACCTGGCTCCCGTCGACCACCTTCGTGACCGCCCACCTGTGGGCCACGCCCGAGCAGATGACCGACATGCTCAGCGCCTGGAACCGGTTCGCGGCCGAGCACATCGAACCGCTGCGGGGGCAGGAGGAAGAGCCCGGCGCGGTCCCCGTCGAGATCCACTTCGACGCGTTCCCCCTCATCGACCGGCACGGCGAGCCCCTCTGACCCTGGCCGCGGCCGCGGCGGTCCGTCGACGCGGCTCCCTGCCCCCCCCACTCCCGTCTGCCTGTGGCAGATCTGCCACAGGCCGAAGCGCCTTCCCGCCGGGCGGTCGCGTCGGACACCGTGGTGGGCATGACCGACAGCCAGACCATTCCCCTTGACGACCATCTCGCCGCGCGCCTGCTGCACCAGCGGATCGTGGTGATCGGGCAGGAGATCGACGACCCCCTGGCGAACCGCGTGACCGCGCAGCTCCTGCTGCTGTCCGCCGAGGACCAGGACGCGGACATCGCGCTCTACATCAACTCCCCCGGCGGCTCCATCACCGCCGGTATGGGCGTGTACGACACGATGCAGCTCCTGCCGAACGACATCGCGACCGTGGCACTCGGGTTCGCCGGATCCATGGCGCAGGTGCTCCTCACCGCCGGGAGCGCGGGCAAGCGGTACGCGCTCCCGCACGCGCGCATCATGATGCACCAGCCGCTCGGCGGGATCGGCGGAACCGTGTCCGACATCACGACGCAGGCCGAGAACCTCAAACACACCAAGCAGGTGGTGACCCGGATACTGGCCGATCACACCGGTCAGCCACCCGAGACGATCGCGGCCGACTCCGACCGCGACCGCTGGTTCACCGCCGAGCAGGCGCAGGCCTACGGGATCGTGGACAAGGTCGTGAACCAGGTCGGAGACGTCCGCCCGACGGGGCACGGGCGACGAGCAGGGCTCTGACCCGACGCGCGTGCACCCGGCCGCCGGGTTCCGACCGTGCTCACCGGCGCAACCTCCTAGGCAGCGAGCAGGACGCCGTCCCGGGCCGGGCCGGCGTCGCGGACAGCCGGGCCCGGGACGCGGGTGAGGCCCGCGTCCCCGCGTCCCTCCGGAGCGACGAAGCCGGCGTGGTTGCGGCGCGCCCGGGAGGAGAGCACACGGATGCGGTGTTCGTCGCCGGCCCGGGCGGTTGCGAGGGCCAGGTCCGCCCACGCCTGCTCGACGAGATCGGCCAGCCTCATCCCGAGCGCCCCGCACACGGCGGCCAGCACCTCGGACGAGGCTTCCTTGCGCCCACGTTCCACCTCGGACAGATATGCGGTCGAGACCCGCGCCTCGGCGGCGACATCGGACAACGTACGGCGCTGCGCCGTGCGAGCGCGCCGCAGGATCTTGCCCACGAGGTCTCGAAGGAGCGGCTCCGGTGTCGTACCCGGATCGGCCGGCTCACCCGGCCGACTCACCTGTCGTATCGGCTGTGTCGTCACGATGCCCTACCGCCTCCCCGTCGACTGCCACCACCGTAGCCCGCGACACCGACACGCAACGAGGACTTGCCGCTTCCGGCTCTGACCATACGCCAGGGGCGTAAACCTCGGCCGCCGGAGCTCAGACCTTCTGCGTCACGAAGTACCGGTCCAGGTCCTGGAGCAACTCGGCATCCTCACCGGTGGCGGGGACACGCATGTCCCGGCGGGTCCGTTTCGCCTCCCGCCAGCATTCCTCCGCCGTGGCCCGGTCGTCCAGGAGGATCGCGGCCCGCGCCAGGGTCTCACAGGCGCTGGCTACCGCGGGCCAGTCCCCGAGCTCGGTCGCCGCCGCCCGCGCGGCGGCGGAGTCCTTCCGGGCCTCGTCCGTACGGCCGCGGGCGAGCGCCAGCCGGGCCCGCTCGAGCCGGACCCGGACCTCTCCCTCGACCCAGCCGACGCGCATGTTCCACTGCAGCCATCGCTCCAGCCGCGCCGATGCCCGCAGATGGTCGCCGCGGTGGCGCTCCACGGTGGCCTGACCAAGTTCGCACACCTGCTGCTGCGCGGGAATGTCCTGCCTGACAGCCAGGTGCAGCGCCTCCTGGAAGAAGGATTCCGCCTCGTCCGTCCGGCCCGACCGCAGGGCCAGCTGACCGAGCTCGCACAGCAGGTGGCTCACCTTGGGCCAGAGCCCGAGGTGGGTGGCCACGGCCATGGAGCGACGGTGCAGCCGTTCGGCACCGTCCAGGTCACCGGCGATCGTGCTCAGCGCGGCGAGACAGTCGGAGGCGTGGATGACACCCCACTGGTCCCCCAGGTCGAGGAACCCGCCGACGCTGCGCTCGGCGTCGTCGCGGGCCTTGTCGAAGGCGCCTCGGCGCAGGTGCGTGAGGGCTCGGGTGCTCAGGACGGCCGCCTCGCCCCAGCGGTAGTCCAACCGCCGGCACGTCGCGAGCGTCTGTCCGACCAGATCCACGGTGCTCTCCCCGACCGGCAGAACGACGGCGAGAAGCCCGCGCGCGCGGAGCAGTCCCAGTTCGGACCGGCTCTCGGGCCACCGGTCGAGGCGGAGCGCGTCGATGTCGCAGAGGATCCCGCGCAGCCTCTTCATCGCCGCCTCCCAGGTGACCGCCTCCAGCGCCAGCGCCGGATCATCCTCTCCCTTGCCGGCGACCGTGCGGTCCAGTGCACGGCGCAGCCAGTCGGACCCTTCGTCGACACGCCCCCGCTGCACCCAGTACCAGGACATGCCGACGGCGATGCGCAGCCCCAGCAAAGGGTCGCCACCGGTCACCGCCCATTCGAGGCTCTGCCGGATGTTGGGGGCGTCCAGATCCATGCGCCGGAAGGCATCCTCCTGCGCGGCACCCCGCAACTGCTCGTCGTTCCGCCGGACCTGCTGGGCGTAGAACACGGCCAGGGAGTTCCGCGCTTCGGCGAGGTCCTCGGGCGCGAGCTTCTCCCGGCAGAACTGCCGCACGGGTTCCAGGACCGCGTACCGACGCTGCGGGCCGGACACCGAAACGGCCACCAGGGACCGGGTGACGAGCCTGGAGATCACGTTGACGACCTCGTCGCCGGCGGGATCGAGCACCCGGCAGCACGCCAGGCCCGCGGCCGCCTCCCAGGTGCCGGCCTGCGTGGCGAGCCGCGCCAGGACCTCCCGCTCGCGTTCGGAGAGCATCCGCCAGCTCCACTCCACCGCGGCCCACATGCTCCGCTGGCGGGCGGGCAGGTGGCTCAGCTCGACCTCGATCAGCCACATCTCGTCGTCGAGCCATCGGACCATCTCCTCCGCGGCGATGGCGCGCAACCGCGGTGCCACGAGCTCGATCGCCAACGGAATCCCGTTGAGCCGACGGCAGATCTCCAGCAGCGCGTCCGGATCCGCCGCGCGAGGGTCGAACGCCGGATCGCTGTCCCGCGCCCGATCCACCAGGAGCCGGACGGCCGGCCACGCCAGCAGGTCGCTCCCTGCCGCCTCCGGGATGCCGAGGGGGGCGACCGCGTGGACGAGCTCCCCCGGCACTCCCAGCGGCTCCCGGCTGGTCGCGAGGATACGGGCCTCCGGAGTCTGCTCGACCATCGCTCGGGCGAGCTCGGCACATGCGTCCCGCACCTGCTCGCAGTTGTCCAGCACCAGGAGCACGCGCGAGTCGAACAAGGCGCCCGCGAGCCATTCGAGCGGTGGCGCACCGCGTTGCGGCTCGCCCAGACCGAGGAGGTCCGCCAGGTATCCGACGATCCGCTGCACCGCGTCGCCGTCCGAGCCGTCGACGTGCGAGAGGTCTGCCAGCCACACGCCGTCCGGATGGTCGCGGACCGTCGTCCTGGACGCCTCCACCGCCAGCCGGGTCTTGCCCACCCCGCCCGGACCGGTCAGCGTCACGAGCCGTCTGGTCCGTAGGGCCGCGCGGACCCAGGACGTCTCCGCGCCCCGGCCCACCAGGGCGGTCATGTGCCGGGGCAGGTTGGTTCGAGCGGAGGGCCTGAGCGCGGGCCCGCGGAGCGGCCGGCCCACACCGATGTCGGCGTCCTGACGCAGGATCGCCTGGTGCATCCGGGACATCTCGGGACCGGGCTCGAGCCCGAGTTCGTCGCGCAGTCGCTTCGCCTGACGCCGGAACAGCTCCAGGGCCTCGGTCTGCCTGCCACACACGTGGAGCGCGCCCATCAACGAGACCGTGATCCGCTCCCGCTCCGGGTACTGGCTCACCAGCACGGGTGCCTCGGCCACCACCTGCTCGGCCCTACCGGCGGCCAGCCACGCGTCCAGCAGTTCTTCACGGGCCTGCAGCCGCTGCGACTCGCATCGCAGGATCAAGGCGTCGTACCCGTTGCCGGCCCACCGGTACTGGTGCTCGTAGGACCCGTCCCACAGCGCGAGCACTCCCTCGAACGCGCGCGCTCGCGCACCGGCGTCGTCGCGGCCGTAGGCGTCCTCCATGCACTGGTCGAAGCGGTCCAGGTCCACCGTTCCCGGTTCGGCGTCCAGCATGTACCCGCCGTGATCCCCGACGACCAGATCGCCCGCGCCGGGTTCGGCCTCCGACAGCGCCTTGCGTAGCTGTGACACCTTGCTCTGCAGCGTCCGCAACGGACGCTGCGGCTCGTCCGCCTGCCACAGCTCCTGAACGAGGTCCGGCGCCGAGATCCGCCGGCGCCGGGCGGACAGCAGCGCGACAAGCAGAGCCCTGACCTTGGTCCCCGGGACGGTGACCTCGACCCCAGCGGCCGTGGTCACACGAAGGGCACCCAACAGGTGGAAGTTCACCAGTCACCTCCCGACCGGACCGATCGAAGGCTCCGTAGTCCGAAACCATTCCGTAACAGACCCTCCGCAGCCTAATGCACGTACCATCCGTTCATTCTTCTAAGGAGTCCCGCATGGGCCGCAATCCCCGTCCTCGGATGGAGATCCCCCAGGAACTCGCAGCAGGCCGGCGTGAATGGCTGGGACTGCTGGTTCTGGGTCTCGCCAACCTGGTCCTCTCGCTCGACCTGAGCATCTTGTACCTGGCACTTCCCACGATCTCAGCCTCCCTCGGCGCGAGCCAGGTCGAGGCCCTCTGGATGATCGACATCTACGGTTTCGTGATCGCCGGACTGCTCATCACGATGGGATCGCTCGGCGACCGGATCGGACGGCGCAAGCTGCTCATGATCGGTGCCGTGATCTTCGGCCTCGGTTCGGTGGTCGCCGCGCTGTCCACATCTGTCGCCATGCTCATCGGCGCACGCGTCGTCATGGGCATCGGTGCGGCGACGGTGATGCCCTCCGGCATGGCGATCATCGCCACGATGTTCCGTCACCCCGCCCAGCGCGGGATGGCGATCTCCACCTGGATGAGCACCTTCATGCTCGGCATGATCATCGGCCCCCCGCTGGGCGGCCTGATGCTGAGGTTCTTTCCCTGGGGCTCCGTGTTCCTGCTCGGCGTTCCCGTCGCGATCCTGCTCCTGGTGGCCGGCCCACGGTTGCTGCCCGAGCAGCGCACTCCTGGCGCGCGGGCCATGGACATCCCCAGCGTCGTCCTGGCGCTGACCTCGGTCCTGGCCATCGCCTACTCCGTGAAGGAGCTCGCAGCCAATGGTACGGACGGGACCAGGATCGCCATCGGCTCGGCCGGCGTCGTGCTCGCCGCTCTCTTCGTGCTGCGACAGCGCCGGCTCGAGCAGCCGGTCATCGACCTGAAGCTGTTCGCCATCCCCGCGTTCGTGCTCTCGCTCGTCCTCGGCCTCATGGGCGGTGCGGTGCAGGGCGGCAGCTCGTACCTGATCAACGTCTTCGTCCAGCTCGTGCACGGCATGACCCCACTGCAGGCCAGCCTGGTGCTGCTACCGGCACTCCTGGCGATGATCGTCGGGCTCATGCTGGGGCCCGGTATCGCGAGCCGCGTGCCGCCCGGCCGGGTCATCGCCTTCGGCCTGCCCATCGCGGCCATCGGCTACGTGATCATCTCGCAGATCGAACCGGGCACCGGACTGCCCGTTCTCGTGGCCGGGTACGCGATCGTCCTGTTCGGCGTCGGGATCCCGATGGGGCTCGGCACCGCGATCGGCCTGGGCGCCGTCGGCCCTCAGAGAGCTGCCGCCGCCTCCTCGCTCACGCAGACGGCCAACGAACTGGGTGTCGCCTTCGGTATCGCGGGGCTGGGCAGCATCGGGCACCTGGCCTACCGCACCCATCTCGCCGCCGAGGCACCCTCCGACGTCCCGGACGACGCACTGACCAGTGCCCAGTCCAGCATCGAGGCGGGGATCGGCACGGCAGCGTCACTTCCCGGCTCGCTGGGTGACGACCTGCGCGCCGTCGTCGACTCCGCGTTCACCCACGGCCTCAACATCGTGGCCGTCACGGCCACCGTCATCATGGTCTGCCTGGCGATCGCCGCCGGCATCATGCTTCGCAATCTCGCACCGCTGCCGCCACCGGGACAGCCGCCGGCAGGTGCCGAAGCCGGTAGCGGCGCCGTCGGACAAGGGGCCGACGACGCCGCTACCGCCCAGGGCGGATCCGTTCCCGATCCGGACGCCATACCGGCGGATGCGGGCAAGTAGCCGCCCTGATCCCGAGGCAGAGGGGGACGAGAGCAGGGGACTCGTCCCCCTCTGATCCTCTGACCGGTTCCTCCCCGGCGCCCGGCCCGATCAGTTCGGGCCGGGCTCGAGGATGACCGGCAGCTTCCGATGGCCGTTCATGATGAACGTCGGAAGCGGCTGCAGGGGCTCGTCCGTGGCCAGGCGCATCTGCGGGAACCGGCCGAACAGCCGCGACAGCCCCTCGGTGGCGACGGCCCGGGCGATTCCGGCCCCGAGGCAGTAGTGGGGACCGTGCCCGAAGGACAGGTGCTCCTTGTTCTCGCGGCGGACGTCGAACTCGCACGCCGTCTCCCCGTTGAGCGCGGGGTCGCGCCCCACCGCGCTGTAGTTGACCAGCAGGGCCTCACCCTGCCGGATCGTCACTCCTTCCACCTCGATGTCCTCGACCGCGTAGCGGAGCGGCAGATGCGCCAGGGGCGACTCCACCCGCAGCGTCTCGTCGATGACATCCGCCCAGGTCACTTCTCCAGCCTGCACTGCGGCAAGCTGGTCCGGGTGTGACAGCAGTGCCGAGATCGCGTTGTCGAAGAAGTTGATCGTCGTCTCCGAGCCTGCTCCGAGGATGGCGAAGACCGTGTCCATCAGCTCCAGCTCGGTCAGCCGGGATCCGTCCTCGTCACGCGAGGCGAGCAGGTCGCTGGTGATGTCGGCGGCCGGGTTCCGGCGCTTCTCCTCGATCAGGTCCGTCATGGCACCCCGCCACCCCTGGAGCACTCCGGCCGCCTGCTCCGGCGTCACGGTGGTGTCGACCATCATGTCGATCACCTTGCTCGTCGCGGCCCGCGCCTCCTCCGACATGCCGATCATGTCGGCCACGAGCCGAGCAGGGAGGGGGTAGGCGAAGGTCTCCCTGAGGTCGACGACGGCTCCCGGCGGAGTCGTGGCGAGCCCGTCGATGAGTTCGGTGACGAGCTCGCCGATCCGCGGCCGCATCGACTCCGTGCGCCGGGTCGTGAAGGCACTGGCCACCAGGCGGCGCAGGCGGCGGTGATCGCTGCCGAAGGAGGTCACCATGTTGTCCATGGCGATCCAGCTGATGAGTTCCCAGTCAGGGGGGATCTTGCCGTCGCGGAACTCCGCCCAGTGGTTGCGTGCGCTCTTGGTGACGCGACGATCGGTGAGCACCTGCTGGATCGCGGCATGGGAGTTCAGCGACCAGACGACCACGCCTCCGGGCAGCCGGACCTGCGTGGGACCCTGCTCGCGCAGCTTGGCCGACTCCCCGTGGAGATCGCTGCCGACCGGGTCGAGGGTGTAGGGACATTCGGTGGCTGTCATGGCAGTCCAATCGGGTTCGGCGCGAGGACGCGCTCGGAGATCTCGGCGGACATCAGCGCCTCCGGGGGGTCGACCAGTCCCGCCACGCGCATGAACGCGCGCGTCACGACCGGGTCGTGCGTAGCTGCCTCGTGGACCTGAGCGATGAAGGCATTCGCCTGGCGGACCTCCTCGGGCAGTTCCGTGCCGAGGAAGGCGTGGTCCCCGCCGGTCGACGCGGCCCATGGGCCGTCGAGCAGCTGCGCGGCCCGGGCGAAGTACTCACCGCTCTCGATCTCGCCCTTGCCGGCCAGCTCCCCGATCAGCTCGGACTCCAGCGCCGCGACGGTCATGCCCTGCCCGTACACCGGGTTGAAGCTGCACATCGCGTCACCGACGATCAGCAGGTGCGCCGGGAAGTCGCTCATCCGGTCGAAGCGCCGCCGGACGCTCTTCGGGAACCGGAACTGCACGGGGTCGTCGACCGGACGCCCCGCCTCCATCACCTCGTACACGTCGGGCACCTCCATCGAACGTGCCCAGGCCAGGAAGCCCTCCTCGTCCGTCGCCGGGTGGTCACCCATCACCCCCGTCAGGGAGACCAGCGAGCCCCCGTCCTGGACTCGCGAGAAGAAGGCGCCACGCGGAAACTGCGGGCACGAGACGGGGTTGATCGACAGGTCGCCACGCAGCACCGACTCGTCGTCGAACTCGTAGTGCCGGCTGGTGTAGGAGAGGTCGATCTTGACCGTCTCCTCCTCCGGACGGCCGTATCCGGCGTCGTGCACCCAGCGGGCCACGGGTGATCCGCGGCCCAGGGCATCAACGACGACGTCGGCCTGGACCATCTCGCGACGATCGGTGCCGCGCGGTGCCACCATGGCACCCAGCACCGTCCGCCGGGTGTCATCGAAAACCAGGGACGACACCTCCTGGCCCTCGCGGAGGATCACACCCGGCAGCGCCCGGACGCGCTCGCGGACGAGATGTTCGAGGACCGGCCGATCCGCGGAGACGCACGTGAGCCCGGTCTCGGCCGGGGCCAGGCGCTTCCCGTTGAAGAACCAGCGCAGCTCGCCGAGGTCCGCGGTCGGCACTCCCGCTCGTCGTGCCTCACGGGTGAATCCCGGGAAGTACTCCTCGAGGGCCTGCTGGCCCCGGGCGAGCAGGCCGTGCACGTGAGCTCCCTGGGGAACGCCCCTGCGGACGCCGCGCACGCCGACGACGTCGTCCCGCTCCACGATCACCACCTCGTCGAAGTGATCGGCCAGCGCGCGAGCCGTCAGCAACCCCGCGATGCTGCCCCCCAGGACGAGTGCCCGGCGGCTCACGGTGTGTCCCTCGGCGTGTTCTGGTAGTGGGCCAGTTGCCAGGTCCCGTCGGCCTTCACCACCGTCCAGATGGCACGCACCGCCCTGGCGTCGCTCACCTCCGACTCGCCGTGCCCGAGCACCCCGCCCAGGGTGTGAACGACCATGACGGTGTCACTGAGCACCGCGATGTTGAACGGGGTTCCCGTGACCTGTGTGCCACGGTAAGGGCCCTGGAACGCGCCGCTCATGAACCGGGCGATCTCCCCACGGCCCTTCACGCACTGGCCGGGGAGCACCATGATCCCGCTCTCGGTGAAGACGTCGGCGAACTGCACGCCGTCCTGGGCTGCCCATGCCGCCATGATGCGCTGGGGTATCTCCGTGACGGCTGCGATGTCTTCGGGGCCGGGTGCCGCCGTGCCCGGCAGCTGATCAACCTGCATGGTGACCTCTCCTCTCGGTGGACCGTGGTACCACCCTGGCCGCCACCGGGCGCCTCATCGTCTTCCCCCGTGCGGTTCGCCGGCGACACACCCTGACGGGGCCGGTCCCGTCCGGAGAGCGCACGATCGAATGCTCCCCGGCCGCGTCGGCATGCCAACGTCTAGGACGTCGCCGACCCGTACGCGAAGGAGATCCACCATGACCGATGTCGCCACCACCCAGAGCCCCACCCTCGGCCACGACCTCCTGGAGGTCGTCCGTGCCCACACCCCGTGGCAGGAGGAGAACCGTCGTACGCACCCCGAGGTGCTCGAAGCGCTCCACGCCGACGGGCACTTCGCGATGCGCGTACCCGCCCGCCACGGCGGCCTCGAACTGAGCCATCGTGACGTGCTGGAGCGGATCGCCGCCCTCTCGAAGGCCGACGGGGCCACCGGGTGGGTCGTCGCGGTCTCGGCCATCACGTCGTGGATGGTCTCCACGCTGCCCGATGAGGTCCAGGACGAGGTGTTCGCCGACGGGCCGGTCCAGACCTGCGGGACCCTCAGCCCCGGTGGGCAGGTCACCGCAGACGGCGACGACTACCTGCTCAACGGCAGGTGGCAGTTCATCAGCGGTGCGCCCAGCAGCGCGTGGCAGACGGTCATCGCGGTCGTCGAGACCCCGCAGGGACCGATGCCCGTCCTGGGCGCGGTCCCGATCGGTGATCTCGAACTCGTCGACGACTGGCACACCTCCGGCCTCCGCGGCAGCGGGAGCTTCACCACCGTCGCTCAGGACGTGCGCGTCCCCCGGCGCAACTTCGTCCCCCTGCCGGCCATGCTCGCCGAGCAGTACGCCTCTGAGAGGAACTCCGCCACCCCGGTCTTCAGCACCCCCCTGGTCCCGACCGCCGCCGCCCTGTCGGTGGGCGTCGCCGTCGGGCTCGCCGAGGCCGGGCTGGCCGCGTTCCTCGACCGCCTGCCCGGCCGCAAGATCACGTACACCGCCTACGACGACCAGGCGGAGGCACCTGTCACCCACCTGGCTCTGGGCGAGAGCTCGATGCTCGTCGACGAGAGCCGTTACCAGGCCCAGCGCCTCGCGGACATGCTGGACGACACCCGGTCCTGGGACGCGGGGGCCCGTGTCCTGGCCCGCGCCTGCCTGGGCCGCGCGTGCGAACTCGCCCACAACAGTGCCGACGTGCTCAACGCCAACAGCGGCGGTTCGTCGATCTACGACGACGTCCCTATCCAGCGGATCGCCCGGGACCTGCACGCCATGCGCATGCACGCCCTCATCCACCCCGTCACCAACCGCGAACTCCTCGGCCGCGTCCTGGCAGGCCTCGCGCCCCACACCCAATACCTCTGACACCACCTCTTACCAGGCAGAAAACTCATGAGTACCGAGCGAAACAAACCCGGCGCTTGCTATCGTCTCCGGAAGACGACCATCGCGACCCGCCGGCCGCTGGGCACCCGACCGCACGAGGCCGGAGCTTGGAGGAGCAATGCCCGGTGACCAGCCAGTCGGCACCATCCGCGTCGAACGGAGCCGGGTCAACAACCTGCGCGACGTCACCGTGGACATCCGGAAGCAGACGATCACCGTCATCACCGGCGTGTCGGGGTCGGGCAAGTCCTCACTCGCCTTCGGCACCATCACGGCCGAGTCGCAGCGGCTGATGAACGACACCTACCCGGCGCACGTGCAGTCCGCCCTGCCCCGGTACGCACAGCCGGACGTCGACGGGATGCACGGGCTCACCGCCTCGATGGTGGTGGACCAGAACCCGCTGCCCGCCGACAGCCGCGCGACCGTCGCCAGCGCCACCGACGTCTACGGTCTGCTCCGGCTTCTCTTCGCGCGCACCTGTTCACCTCCGCTGGACGACCCCCGGGCGCTGTCCTACTCCGATCCGCGTGGCCGGTGCGAGAACTGCGAAGGCCAGGGCGAGGCCGTCGACATCGACGAGAGCAAGCTCGTCGACGAGACCCGCTCCCTCAACGGTGGCGCCCTCACCTTTCCGGCCTTCTCCGTGGGCTCCGCGAACTGGAACTTCTTCGCCAGTTCCGGCTTCTTCGACAACGACCTTCCCATCGAGCAGTACACCGAGTCGAAGCGGGAACTCCTGCTGCGCGGCGAGCGACAGCGCATCCAGGTGCAGAACGGTTCCCGTACCGGCACCTTCAACTACGAGGGACTGATCCCGAAGTTCCGGCGCCTCTTCGTCGAGAAGACGCGCCGGAGCGTCCCCGCGGAGACCAAGGCAGCCCTCGACGCGATCATGACCCGCACGACGTGCCCGGAATGCCACGGCAGCCGCCTCAGCGCGCAGGCCAGGTCCTACACGGTGGCCGGCCGCAACATCGTGGACTGCATGACCGGAACCGTCGACGAGCTCTCCGGGTTCCTCACCGACGTCGAGACCACCCCGGAAGGGCGGCGCGTGGGCCCGCTGATCTCCGCGCTGCGCGGCCGGCTCGACAACATCGCCCTCCTCGGCCTGACCTACATGGGTCTCGACCGCAGGACCCAGACCCTCTCCGGCGGCGAGGCCCAGCGGCTCAAGCTGGTCCGGCACCTCAGCTCGTCGCTCTCCGACCTCACGTACATCTTCGACGAGCCCACCAGCGGCCTCCACGCCCACGACGTCACCCGGCTGCTGGACCTCTTCCGGTCGCTGCGGGACCGCGGGAACACCGTGCTGATCGTCGAGCACGACCGAGCGATCATCGAGGCAGCCGACGAGGTCATCGACCTCGGCCCAGGAGCCGGCGAGGCCGGGGGGACCGTCGTCTTCCAGGGCTCCGTGGAGGACCTCCGCGGAGCGGGCACCCCGACCGCCGACCACCTCGCGGCTCCGGTGATCATGGCCGAGCCCGCGGAGGTCGAGACCAGCACGCTGACCTTCACCGGCGCCCACAACGTCGCCGACGGGCAGGTGGAGCTTCCCGTCCAGGGCCTGACCGTCGTGACCGGCGTCGCCGGAAGCGGCAAGTCGACCCTCGTCATGGAATGCCTCGCGCCGCAGCTCCAGAAACCGGTCATCGTCGACCAGACCGTCCCCCGCGGGCACCGTCGGTCGAACGTCGCCACCTACCTGGGTATCGCCGAGGACATCCGGAAGCACTTCGCGCAGGCCACCAACTCCAGTCCGGCCCTGTTCAGCGCCAATTCCCGGGGGGCCTGCCCCGAGTGCGAGGGTCTGGGGTCCATCTTCCTCGACCTGGCACACCTCGACCCGGTCAGCTACACCTGCCCTGCGTGCGAGGGGCACCGGTTCGCGCCCCATGTGCTGGAGAAGCGGGTGGACGGCCGCAACATCAGCGACGTCCTCCAGGCATCGGTCACGGCGGCACAGGACTTCTTCGGCCGCGGGCGGATCCGCAAGCGCCTGGCCACGATGGCTGAGGTCGGCCTCGACTACCTGACCCTCGGGCAGCCGGTCGTCAGCCTCTCCGGAGGCGAGCGGCAACGACTCAAGGTCGCGACACGGACCGCCACCGGTGGGCGGACCTACATTCTCGACGAGCCGACCACGGGCCTCCACGGCACGGATGTCCCTCGCATGCTCGACGCCCTGCGCCACCTCGTGGACCAGGGCAACAACGTGATCGTGATCGAGCACGACCTGAGCGTCGCCCTCCAGGCCGACTGGCTGATCGACGTCGGTCCGGAAGCCGGCGCCGGCGGCGGACGGATCCTCTTCACCGGCCCGCCGGCGATGGCCCTCGACCACGACACGTACACCGCTCGCCACTTGCGTCTAGCACTGAAGGAGCAACCCTCGTGACCGTCGATCCCGTCATCACCACCCGGCAGGCCTCCCCCTACGTGGGCTGGCGCCGGACCATCCACGTGGACCAGTTCCCGGAGGTCGCCGACAAGATCCCCGTCACCCTGGAGTGGCTGGAGGAGCACGGTGTCACGGTCAACGGTGCGCCGTTCTTCCGGTACCACGTCGTCCGGGTCCCCGACCACGTCGACGTCTCCTGCTGCATCCCCGTCGAGGGAGAATCCCCGGTGGGGCCCGGAATGGTCGCGGACGTCCTGCCCGCCGGCCGGTACGCCGGCGTCCGCCACGTGGGCCACCCCGACGGTCTCGTGGAACTCACCGCGCAACTGGTCGAGTGGGGAACCCGCACGGGACGGTCCTGGGACGTGGCGTCCGACGGATCGGACGACGTCTGGGCCGGGCGGGTCGAGACCTACTTCTCGCCCCCGGACGTGCCGATCGACCAGTGGGAGACAGAAGTCGCCATCCGGCTCGCCGACTGAAGGGAACCACGATGAGGATCCTGTTCATCGCACCACCGGCTCTTCGATCACACCTGTACCTCCAGGTCCCCCTCGTCTGGGCGCTCCGCGGCGAGGGCCACGAGGTCGCCGTCGCGGTCCATCCCGACCTGGAGGACGCCCGGGCCTCCATCGGTCTTGCCGGCCCCACGGTCGGCATCGACATGCTCGAGACCCTGGGGCGGATCGACGCGCACGAGCCCGCGCACACCCAGACCGACGGCCCTGCCCCGCACCAGCAGGACTACGCGGCCGCCGATCCGCGCGCCGAGCTGGAATACCTGAACACCCACTTCCTCTCCCAGCTCTGTGAGCCCCGGCTGCTCGCGGACCTGGTCGAGTTCGGCCGCCAGTGGCGGCCGGATCTCATCGTGTGGGATCAGCTCTGCTACGCCGGCGGTGCGCTCGCGTCGATCCTCGACGTCCCGCACGTGCGGCTCCTGTTCGGCACGGACGGCATCGGACAGCTCGTCCAGGCATCCGGTGCCGGCTACGACGCGGTCCATGCCTGGCTCGACCCCCACATCGAACGGTACGGCGGCCGCCCCGCCGCGGATCGGGCCACCGGCCGGTTCAGCATCGACACCATGCCGCCCTGGACGTGGCGGCCCGAGGGCGACTACCTGCCCATGCGACACCTCGCCTACAACGGCCCCAGTACCTGGGCACCCGAGCTGTTCCGGCGTCCGGAGCGCCCGCTCGTCCTGATCACCCTCGGGCTGTCGCACGAACAGGCCGGCGTCGCGCACGCATCCTCGACCGCGCTGCTCGACGGCGTCGCCGGCCTTGACGCCGATGTCATCGCCACCGTCTCCGACGATCCCGGGACGGCGGTGCCACCGAACGTGACCCTGACCAGGTTCGTCCCGCTCAACGCGATGCTCCCGCACTGTGCCGCCCTGGTGCACCAGGGCGGCAGCGGCACGTTCGCCGCCGCCTACGAGGCGGGAACCCCCCAGCTCGTCGTCCCCAGCACCTACTGGAGCGACCGCTGGTTCGGGCCTGTCGCCCAGACCCGCGCCATCGTCGACGAGGGCGCCGGCGAATTCGTGGCCGACTCCGACCACCTCGACGCGGAGCGGCTGCACCGGTCCTTGCAGCGCGTCCTGAAGGACACCACGTACGCGGACAACGCGGCGCGGCTTCGCACGCTGTACCAGGCGGTGCCCTCCCCCAACGCCACCGCGACGCGACTCGCGGAGCTCGCCGGCACGTCCTCGTAGGACGTCGTGGTCCTGCCGCCTCCTGAGTACGCGGCGGCAGGACCACGGGCACGGCGGCGTCCGGGCCACGCCCCGCGGTCAGCCGAAAGGCCGGGAACTCAGGTCGTCCTCGATCTCCGCGTACTCGCGGAAGAGAGTGCCGACCCGCTTCCAGTCGCCCTTGTTGCCCGCCTGGAGGGACTCGCCCATCAGGCGTCCCTGAGTGAACTTCTTCTCCGCGAGCCCGAGCGCTCCGCCCTCCCGGAAGAACTGGGCGTAGTCCAGGCACCGACGGGCCTGCGAGGGCAGCAGGAAGATCGACATGAACGACTGGCTCCTCGGCGTCAGCCTGTCCGCCTCCAGGTCGTCGGCGTAGCCCTGGATCACCTCGGCGCCGCTGGGCGTGGACTGCCGGATCTCCTCGAACCAGCCCATGGCCGCATCGAAGACCTCGGCGTCGCTGACGGACCTGCCGGACCGGGCCCGGGTCCACATGTGGAACGGGGGGCCTGGGCAGGGGAGTTCCTCGCCGCGCCATCCGTCGAGGAAGTGTTCGACGGAGACGGCGGCGAACGGGTAGCCCATCGGGTCGTGCACCCGAACCGAGTCGCCGTCCACCGCGTATGCCACGACGTAGTGGTCGGCACCTCTCGCGTGCTGGTGATAGGGGAAATAGCGCAGCGCCCCCATGTCCATCGGCCCCACCAGGACGGGTCCGTGCTCGAGAGCGCTCCGGAGAGCGTCGAGCTGTTCCGTGGCGTTCTCACGCTCGACCCGGAGGTCCAGCAGCGAGAAGGCCCTGTCCAGCCGGCTCGGGTCGGGTACCAGCGACAGGTACAACTTCTCGCACTCCGGTTCGCTGAGCCTGTGCGCACCCAGCAGCGAGATTCCGCTGAGCACCTCGAGCCGGCCGGAGGGCGCATCGATGCCGTACGCGGACAGGAACATCGAGGCGGCGTCGGCGTAGCAGTAGTTGATGAAGCCGTTGTAGGACATGATGCCCGGGTTGGACATGGTTCTTCTCCTTCGCGCCGAGGTGCTTGGAGCGTAGGTGCGCCCGGACCGCAGGGGCGATAGCCCTGTATCCATGCCGCACGTTTCGACAACGCCACCCCGCGCGCGACCACCGGCAGCGCACCGGGGAAGAAGAGATCTCACCGAGCTTTTCCCAGACTGGCGGTGTGACCACCCATGACGTGTCCAAGATGGACAGCACCGTGACCGACGACCTCGCCGCCGCCGTCGGTGAGTCCTGGGCCGAGGTGCTCGGCGTCGCACCGGGGACTCCGGGAACGTTCCTGTCGCTCGGCGGGCACTCGATCGCCGCCAACCGGCTCAGGTCCCGCCTGGCCCGCCTGGGGGTCACGGTGACCCTCACGGACCTGTTCGACGACCCCAGCCTCGAGGACCTGCTGCACACGCTCAGGGGGCGCGCCGATACCGCGACCGACGACCAGGACGAGGTCAGCCGATGACAACCTTCCCGTTCACCTTCGAGCAGAACTTTCTCCGCGGCCAGCACGAGACCGACGGGAGCGTCGCCGGGTTCGGGCAGCGCCCGATCTCCAGCGGCGCGGTGCGGATCCGGGGCCCCCTCGACCCGTCCCGCCTCACCGCCGCGATCCAGCGCGCCGTCGGCCTCCACCCTCAGACGCGGGCCGCCGTCCAGCCGGACGGCCAGGCGATCCACGCCACGGCCACCGTCCCGCTCGGACAGCACGAGCTCGCCCTGGACGAGGACACCCCGGGCGGCCGGGACCGTTCGGCCGAGGAGTTCGTGGCCTCCTGCGAGGCGAACCCCTTCTCCGAGCGGGACTTCCCTCCGCTGCGCGCCGACCTGGGCCGGTTCGACGACGACGACGCCGTGCTCGTCCTCGTCGGCTTCCTGCCCCTCATCGACGTGTGGTCGATCGAGGTGCTGCTGCGCGACATCACCCGGCTGTACGCGGGCGAGGAGATCACCGCTCCCCCCTCCTACTCCGACTACGCGGCGCAGCAGGACGGGGTCTCGAACGGTTCCGCCTGGGCCGAGCGTCTCTCCGGTACCGAGGCGTACGTCCTGGAGTCCGACCGTCCGGCGGCCGAGCACCCGAGCGGGACGACGCGCGTCCACCGGTTCCAGATCGACACGCGGACCTCCGGCGGCTTGGACCGGATCGCCGAGGAGACCCGGTCGTCCGGCTACATGGTGTTGCTCGCCGCCCACACGATCGAGCTCGCCCGGAGCACCGGACGCCGCCAGGGACTGGTCTGGATGCTGACGGCCGGCCCCGGCCGCCGCGACGACAAGTGGGCCGACACCGTCGGCTACTTCGCGAACATGTGCCCGCTTCCTGTCGACCTCGCGGGCTGTTCCACCTTCCGCGACGCCGTCCTCGCGGTCCGTGGCGCGGCACTGCGGTCACTGACCCACGAGATCCCGTTCGTGGAGCTCCTGGCGGTCGCCGGCCCGCAGCTCGCCGGGCTGGAACGCCCCGGCATGGTGGTGCCGGGGTTCGCAATGTTCCAGAGCCCGGCCGGTGCCCAGATGGCCGACGCCGAAGGAGTCCGCTTCGACAGCATCCATCGGACCCGTTCCCAGGATGCCGGCCCGGGCATTCCGGACGACGCGATCCTGTGGACCATCGAGCGCGGGTCCGACGGCGCCATCTACTACGCCCTCAGCTCGAGCGTGGACCGCTGGGCCGCGCCCTCCGTCCGTGCCATGGCGGAGGGGTTCACCCAGTCCCTCGACGCCCTGGTCGCAGCACCCGATCAGCCCATCGACCTCTGATCGCTCCGGGAGGAAACATGCGCACCACCCTGAACTCCGAGTACACGATGGCCGAAGGGCTGACCGACGAGCAGTACGGCCAGTGGCTCGACGCCTGGCAGGGTGCCTTCGGCTCCCCGCCCAGCGGCGACCCCGGACTGGTCAGCTACTTCCGGGGCACGCATCCCCCGGACCGGTGCCTGATGATCAGCGACGAGCGCGGACCCGTGGCCACGAACACCTCGGTGAACCGGGACTTCGTGCTCCCCGGCGGCGGCACCGTCCCGCTGGCCGGGTGCACCGGCGGCTCGTGCCACCAGACGCTGCGCCGCAAGGGCTTGATGCGGGCGACCCTGGACCGCCTCCACGACCGTGCCATCGAGGAGGACGTACCACTGGCCGCTGGTGGCGTCTCCGAATGGCCCATCTACCGGCGGTTCGGCTACGGCCCGGCGACCTGGTACGACAGTGTCGAGATCGACATCCACCGCGCTGGGTTCCGAGACGACGCACCGGGCGACGCGGGCAACCTCACCCGGCTGGACGGCCCGGAGGCGCGGTCCCTGGCGATGTCGGTGTACGCACAGGCGTCGTCGAACACCCCTGGCGAGGTCATCCCCCCGGATGCGGCCTGGGACCGGCTCCTGCTCGACCCGGAGGACGCCGGCCCCGAGTCGATGATGGCGCTCGGCATGCCCGGCGGCCCCCTCCACCGCGTGGGGATCGAGGGCCGTGCCTTCCTTTCCTACCGTCTGCTCCAGGACTGGACCGACCAGCAGGCGCCGCGCTACACGGCGCTCGTGATCGACCTCATCGCCGCCGACACCGAGGCGGAGGCCTCGCTGTGGCGCTACCTCTTCTCCCTCGACATGGTCGCCGAGGTGCACGCCTGGCGGGTACCGCAGGACAGCCCGCTGCGCTGGTGGGTGAGAGACGCCCGGTGGATCCGCACGGTCCCGAAGGACGGGCTCTGGCTGCGGCCGCTCGACATCCCTCGTCTGCTCGAGGCTCGCCAATGGCAGGGCTCGCACCCCGGGATCTCCCTCAAGATCCACGACCCGCAGGGCTACACCACCGGCACGTACCGGATGGAGGTCGTCGACGGGAAGGCCCGGTGCGACCGGACACCGGGAGCCGTGCCCGACCTCGTGATGGAGGTGGGCACCCTGGGATCGATCTATCTCGGCGGCACGAGCGCCGTCGGATGGGCTCGCGCCGGTGCGATCCGCTGCGCGTCCCCGGAACTGCCCGCCCAGTGGGACATGCTGGCGACTCCGCCCCGTGCCCCCTTCATCAGCTACTGGTTCTGAGATGAAGGCGCGCATGCTCCGGGCCGTGGGCCCTGCCGCCGACGACCCCGTCCTCGCTGCGGCCGCCCTGGCCAAGACCGCTACCGGCGACTACGTCCTCATCGAGGGGCCGGACGGGATCCGGTTCGCGGAGGAGCCGGTCGCCACCGTCACGGCGACCCGTGCGGGGATCTCCGTCGACGCGGCGCCGTCGGTCCTGCCGGACGGCCCGCGCCACTGGGAGGGGTTCGATCTCTCTCGCCTCACCGAGGTGTTCGAGACGGTACCCATCGACGGGCCCAACTGGTACGGCTGGTGCGGCTTCGCGGCCGCGCTGCCCTCGACCGCCCGCGACGGTGAGATCCTGGTCCACGCCGCGACCCATCGGCGGGAGGTGCATCTGAGCGCCGACCGCACCACCTTCCTGGGCCTGGCGCCGGACGACCTGGTGGCCGCCACGGAGAGGTTCAAGCAGATCGAACCGGAGGAAGCCGTCGGACCGGTCACGCCCGTCGACGTGGAGACCGGCCGAGGTGACTACGAGGCGACGGTCAAGCAGGCACTGACCCGTCTCGCGGGCACCGACCTGCGCAAGGTGATCATTTCCCGCAGGGTCGACCTCCCGTTCCCGGTCGACGTCCCCCGGACCTATCTGGCCGGGCGACGGCGCAACACTCCCGCCCGTTCCTTCTGCCTGCGCACCGGAGAGCTGGAGGCCGCGGGTTTCCCCCCGGAGACCGTGGTCGAGGTCGACAGCGACGGATCGGTCCGCGCCATGCCGCTGGCGGGGACCCGTGCGCTGACCGGTGACCCGGTGCGGGACGCGGCGCTGCGCCGGGAACTGCTCGTCGATCCGAAGGAGGTGTACGAGCACTGCGTCTCGGTACAGTCCGCGCTCGACGACCTGGCGGCGGTCTGTGCCCCCGATGACCTGGAGGTGCGCGAGTTCCTGACCGTCAAACGCCGCGGGTCCGTGCAGCACCTGGGGTCGGTGGTCCGCGGGCGGCTCGCCGGCGGCAGGACACCCTGGGACGCCTTCAAGAGCGCTTTTCCCGCGGTGACCGCCAGCGGGATCCCGCGCGACCTCTCGCTGCACGCGATCGTCGACCTCGAGGCGTCTCCCCGGGACCTGTACTCGGGGGCCGTCTTCGCGCAGCGGGAGGACGGCAGCCTCGACGCGGCCCTGGTCCTGCGGTCGGTGTACTCCTCCGGCGGGCGAGCCTGGATCCGCGCCGGCGCCGGCATCGTCCCCCAGTCCAAGCCGCGCCGCGAGTTCATCGAGACCTGCGAGAAGCTCGCGTCCGTGTCCGCCTCCATCGTACGCGCCTGAAGGGTCCGCCATGCCGAACCAGGACATCGTGAAATGGCCGGACGACGTCGCCGGCAGGTACCGCGCCCAGGGGCTGTGGCGCGGCGGGAACCTCGGCGACGCGATCCTCGCCCGTGCCGCCGACCGGCCTGATGCCGTCGCCGTCCACGACCCCGAGACCAGCCTGACCTACGGCGACCTGGTCGCCACCGCCGATGCGACGGCCGCGAACCTGGCCGCCGCGGACCTCCGGGCGGGAGACCGGGTCCTCGTCCAGGTGGCGAACACGTGGAGGTTCGTGCCCCTGCTCCTGGCCTGTCTGCGGCGCGGCATCGTCCCGGTCATGTGCCTGACCGGGCACCGCGACCGCGAGCTCACGCACCTGGCCGAGCTCACGCGGGCACGCGCGATCCTGGTCACCGCCGTGGTGCGCGGCACGGACCATCTCGCGCTGGCGCGCCGCGTCGTGGAGCGGTCCCGCCTGGAACGGGCGATCGACGTCGACACACTGGTGCCGTGCGTGCGCTCCGAGGGCTCGCCTCCCGCGGACATGTCCGCGGGCGCCGTGCCGGGGGGCGAGGATCCGGCGCTCTTCCTGCTCTCCGGGGGCACCGGCGGTCTTCCCAAGGCCATCTGCCGCACCCATGACGACTACGAGTACAACGCCCGCACGGCCGCCGCCGTGTGCGAGTTCTCGGCTTCCTCGGTCTACCTGGCGGTGCTGCCCCTGGGGCACAACTTTCCGCTGGCCTGTCCCGGGATCCTCGGGGTCCTGGGCACCGGGGGCACCGTCGTCGTCTCCCCGTCACCACGGCCCGAGGTCTGTTTCCCGCTGATCCGGCGGCACCGGGTGACGGCGACGGCACTCGTCCCGACCATCGCCCAGCGGTGGCTGGACCGGGTACGGCAGGACCCCGCCTCCCGCGCGGACCTCGACTCGCTCCGGCTGCTGCAGGTGGGAGGGTCGCGGCTGGCCGACAGCGTCGCGTCGCGCATCGGCCCGGAACTGGGCTGCGCCTTGCAGCAGGTGTTCGGCATGGCCGAAGGCCTGATCAACATGACACGCCTGGACGACCCGTACGACGTGGTGGTCGGCACCCAGGGCCGCCCGATGAGCGGTCACGACGAGATCCGGATCCTGGACGAGGACGGCCGGACCGTCGACGACGGCTCCCCGGGCCTCCTGGTCACCCGCGGCCCCTACACGCCCAGAGGCTACGTCAACGCGGCCACGTACAACCGCCAGGCGTTCACCGCCGACGGCTGGTTCCGCACGGGGGACGTCGTGCGGCAGCGGCCCGACGGGAACCTCGTCGTCGAGGGGCGGGACAAGGACATCATCAACCGAGGAGGCGAGAAGATCTCCGCGGAGGACGTCGAGGAGATCGCGTACCGCTGCACGGGGGTCCTCCATGCCGCCGCCGTCGCACTCCCGGACGACTCACTCGGTGAGCGTGTCGGCCTGGCCGTCGTCGCTCGTCCGGGCCAGACTGTGACCATGGACGACATCCACGCCGAGATGCGTGCGGCAGGCGCCGCACGCACCAAGTACCCGGATCAGCTCCACGTCGTCGATGCCTTCCCCTTGACGGGGGTCGGCAAGATCGACAAGAAGACCCTGCGCCTTCAGCTCGCGCCCGCGCACGAAGAGAGGACGACAGCATGAGCCACCCCCTGCCCGAGAGCCTCGCGGCGCCGGCGGTCCGTGCCCTGAAGGGCCAGGGCATCGACACCCTCGAGGACCTTGCCTCCCGCGGCCTGGACGCGGTCGAGGACCTGCACGGTGTCGGCCCGAGCGCGATCTCGACGCTCCGCACGGCGCTGCGCGACGCCGGCCTCTCCTCCTGAGCGGTCGCGGCAGGAGAGAACTCGCGGTCACAGCACCACGCAGCCGGTGGTGAGGACGGCCAGCATCGTGCGCATCTGCACCGAGACCGTGTAGCTCCCCATCGTGAGCATCTGCGCCTGCGCCGGGGTGACCCACATGTATCCGGCAGGCAGCGGACGCTCCATCACGGAATCGGGTACCCGGGCGATGACATATCGGGAGTTCGCACCCAGGAACCGACCTCCTTCCTCCGAGTGGAGGGTGCTGTAGACGATCTCGGCCTGCGACGAGAGGGCGAGTTCCTGCAGTTCCTCCGAGAGCGGGGAGTCGCGGCCGACATGGGTCACCGACGGGTAGGCCTCGAAGCCGGCCCTGGACCCCGCCTCACGCCTCGCCTGGATCAGCAGGTGCGGCTCTCCCCGGTACTCGGCGGCGAGAAGTATCTCCTCCCGGGTCGTCGTGTACTCGACCAGGGGCTGCGACCAGCCGACGACCTCCCGGTTCCCGCCGGAGACCTGGACCCCGACGACCCGGAAGTCGGCCGATGCCTGGATCACGCCCCGGTCCCCCAGGTAGGGGACCTGGTCCAGACCGACGAGGCGAGCCTCGACCATGTCCGTCGCCCGCAGGCTCGTCAGCCACGACTGCACCTCCGCGTCGGTGTGCCGGGAGGGCCCGACCGGCAGCGTCGGCAGGTGAGCGAGCACGCACCGACTGTCCATGTTCAGCAGGTGGTCCTGCCACATGCAGTCCCGCAGCTCGGTACGAGTCAGCCACCGGTGGCTCTCGGTCTCGGGAACATCCTGGTCGACCGACACGATCATGTTCCGGTTGTGCTTGTGGAAGAAGACGGCGCTGTGTTCACCCTGCAGGGAGTCGGCCTTCACCTGCCCGCTGGGCGTAGGGAGGAACCAGTCCAGGTAGGCGGTCGCTCCTCCTCCGTGGGCACGGTCGTAGTTGCTGCGGGTCGCCTGCACGGTGGGCGACACCTGGACCTGCCCGGGATTTCCGGGCTCGATCTTGGCCTGCATCAGGTAGTGCACCACTCCGCCGATCCGGCGGGTGATGATGCCCAGCACCCCGACGTCACGTTGCAGGAGGATCGGGCCGCTCTCGATCACCTGTCGGCTGTCGACGTCGAACGTCTCCAGACCGCGTACCGAGAAGAAACGTCCCGTCTGGTGCACGAGGTTGCCCAGGTCGTCGAAGTGCCAGCCCGGCATCCCGTCGAGCAGGGTGCGCCGGACCTGCAGTCCGTGGTCGGCGCGATACCTGGCGAGCCAGGTCAGGACGCTCGCGGGGGCCTGCCGCCCGCGAGCGGTGGCCGGGGAACTGCCCACACTCACGACGCCACCATGTGTGGGGCCTTCCGCAGGTCACGGGCGAAACTTCGCAGATCCGTGGCCAGGGCCTCCGGGCACTCGAGCGCCGGGAAATGACCTCCGCGGGTGTGGTCTCGCCACTGCACGATGTTGCCGAGATACCGCGAGGCCAGCGCCGGGATCGGCAGCATGATGTCGTGGGGGAACACGGAGACCGCTGCGGGCGCCGGGTTCGGCGCCGGGACGTTCCCGCGGGTGAGCTCCCGCATGGCCGGCGCACCCTCGTAGTAGAAGTTCGCGGACGTGGCGGCGGTGTTGGTGAACCAGTACAGCGAGGCCGCGGTGAGGATGTCGTCCCACGAGAGCGCCCCGTCCTGGACGGAGTCGGGATCGGCCCACTCCAGGTACCGCTCCAGCATCCAGGCCAGCAGGCCCACGGGCGAGTCGGACAGGCCGTAGGAGAGGGTCAGCGGCCGCGTCGCCATCACCTGCATGTAGGCGCTCCGCCGGGTACCGAACTCTTCGAGCGCGGCCAGCCTGTCCCTGTCGAGGCGGTCGAACTCGCTGAGGTCCTCGTCGGGGGTCGGGAAGGTCATCAGCATCGTCAGATGGATGCCCGCGACGTGCTGGGGATCGATCATCGAGAGCACCTGGGTGATCGGTGACCCGGCGTCGCCACCGTGCGCGACGTACCGGTCGTAGCCCAGCCTGCCCATGAGCTCGGACCAGGCGGCGGCGATCTTGGGTACGTCCCAGCCGCCGCTGTCGCCCGTCGCGGAGAAGCCGAACCCGGGGAGGCTGGGAACGACGACGTGGAAGGCGTCCTCCGCGTGGCCCCCGTACGAGGTCGGCTCCGTGAGGTAGGGCACGAGTCGCTCGAACTCGGCCACCGAGCCGGGCCAGCCGTGGGTGAGGAGCAGGGGCATGGCGTCCGGATGTGACGACCTCACGTGCTGGAAGTGGATCTGCGAGCCCTGGATCTCGTCCACGAAGTTGGGCACCGCGTTCAGCCGGCGTTCCGCAGCGCGCCAGTCGTAGACGTCCACCCAGTAGCGGGCCATGTCCTGCAGGAACGTGAGGTCCACGCCCCTGCCGGGTGCCACGTGGGCCCCCGGTGCCGGCCAGCGGGTGCTTCGGATCCGGCCTCGCAGGGCGGTCAGATCATCCTCGGACACGTTGATCCGGTACGGCTCCATGGGTACCTCCGTGTGGTGTGTTCCCGGTGGTTCAGACGATGAGGGCCAGCGCGTCGCGTACCGCCGCGATCGTGCGGTCCTGGTCCTCGCGGGTGAGCGTCGCGTACATGGGGAGGGAGAAGATCTCGCCGGCCAGCCGCTCGGTCACGGGGAGATCGCCGGCGCGATAGCCGAGCTTGCCGAACCCACGCATGGTGTGGATCGGCCAGGGATAGCTGATGTTGAGCTGAATCCCCTGGTCGGACAGCAGTTTCAGCAGGTGGTCCCGCTGCGGGTGCCGCGCCACGAACAGGTAGTAGACGTGCTCGTTGCCGGCTCCGACCGCGGGGAGCGTGAGGCTGGTGTCCCTGAGCCCTTCGTGGTATCTCTCGGCGATCCGGCGGCGCGCCCGGATGTCCTCGTCCAGCCGGCCCAGCTTCAGGCGCAGGATCTCTGCCTGGACCTCGTCGAGCCGGGAGTTGTGCCCGGGCGTCTCCTCGACGTAGTACCGCTCCTCCATGCCGTAGTAGCGCAGGCGGCGCAGCGTTCGCGCGGTCTCGCCGTCCGGCGTCGTGACGGCGCCACCGTCGCCGTAGGCGCCCAGCACCTTCGTGGGATAGAAGGAGAAGGCGGCGGCCTCCCCCATCGCCCCGGCCCGGCCGCCACGGCCGGTGGCACCGTGCGCCTGCGCGCAGTCCTCGACCACGGGCAGGGATCCGGTGACCTCGCGCAGCCGGGGAACGTCGACGCACTGCCCGTAGAGGTGGACCGGCAGCACGCACTTGGTGCGCGGCGTGATCAGGTCCTCCACGGTGTCGATGTCCATCAGGTAGGTGTCCTCGCAGACATCGGCGAACACCGGGACCGCGCCGATCTCGTCGATGGCCACGGCCGTCGGCGCGGCCGTGTTGGACACGGTGATGACCTCGTCCCCGGGCCGCACGCCCACCGCCTGCAGAGCGAGCTTGATCGCGTTCGTGCCGTTGTCGACCCCGACGCAGTGGTCGACGCCGTGGTAGGCGGCGAACTCCTCCTCGAAGCCGCGGACCGACTCCCCCAGGATGAGCCGCCCCGAGGAGAACACACGATCCACCGCGGCCAGGATCTCCGCGCGGTCGCGCTCGTACTCGGCGAGGTAGTTCCAGACCCCGATGCTCTTGGCGGGTGTCGTCATGCTCGTGCTCCCTTCTCGGCGTACGGCAGGAACAGCCTTCGCGCGGTCTCGTCCCGGAAGCCGAGCCCGTGGGTGTCCCGCTCGGACATCACGGCGGGCGGGCTCGGCCACGGCAGCGCCAGATCCGGGTCGAGCGGATCGATGGCGACCTCACGCTCCGGCACGTACGGGTTGGAGAGCAGGTAGCAGATCACCGTGTCGTCGGCGAGTGCCATGTAGGCGTGACCGACACCGGGCGGGAAGTACACCCCGGTGGCGCCGTCGCCGACCAGCCGGACCGTCTCGTACCGCCCGAAAGCCGGAGAGCCCGGCCGCAGGTCCACCAGGACGTCCAGCGCCTCGCCCCCCATGCAGAACACGATCTTCTCCGAGCCTCCCGCGCCGGTGGTGAAGTGCAGTCCGCGCAGCACCCCGGCCCGCGAGCGCCCATGGAACAGCTGCTCGATCCGGAACATCGGGCGGCCGGACGCGGCCTCGAACGCCCCGGTGTCCAGCAGTTGGGTGCTGGACCCCCGCGGGTCGGGATCGGGTGTCGCCCGCAGGATCAGCGCGCCGGGGATGGAGGTCTGCTGCGCGATCATGCGTGACACCCGCAACCGGGCTGTTCGGGGGTGTCCCCGTAGGAGTCGTGCGGGCGCAGCCAGCCCATGGGGTCCTCCGGGTCCGTCTCCTGGCGGCCCAGTGGAGTGATGTCCAGGTAGTTGTAGGTGCCGTTGAGGATGTCGCTCCCGCGGCGGAAGGTGGAGTAGGCATGCAGGATGCGGTTCTCGTCGCGCAGGAATGCGCTGATCCCGGGTGCCTCGGGCTCCCCGCCCTCGTCGAGCACCTGATGGAGGTCTTCGTAGAAGTCGGAGTCGGCGCACGAGTACCAGGGCACGGTCCAGCCCATCGAGTCGCGGTAGGCGAGGCCCTCGGCCAGGTCCTCGGGGCAGACGACGACGAGTTCGGTGTCCCGTGCCCGGAAGTGGGCCAGGTGTCCGATGTTGTCGACCCAGAAGGAGCAGATCGGGCACCATTCGGTGGGCGAGAACTTCGCCATGAAGTGGTAGACGATCAGCTGCCGTCGTCCGGCGAACAGGTCATCCAGGCCGGCCGGCCCATCCTGGCCGTGCAGGGTGTACTTCTTCGAGATCTCGACCATCGGCAGTTCCCGGCGCCGGGCGTTCAGCCGGTCGCGGGCACGGGTGAACTCCTTCTCCTCGTCGAGGAACTTCCGCCGTGCCGTCCACCAGGTCTCGTGGTCCACGGTGGGGATCACGAGGCCACCTCCTCCAGCTCGGTGCCGGTGCCGGACACCGCCGCGGCCAGCTCGCCGCTGCGGAGCAGGTCGCGGACAGCCTCCACGTCTCCGGTCATGACCCGGTCGTGGGCGATGAAGGGGCTGTGCGCGCGAATCGCCTCGTAGGCGGCCATGCCGGCCCGGCCGAGTCGTTCCCGGGTTCCGCCGAGGTCGACCGCCTGCGCCGCCGAGATCGCCTCGACGGCGAGGATGTAGTCGTTGTTGTCCATGATGCGGCGGCAGTTGCGGGCGGCGATGAGCCCCATGCTGACGACGTCCTGGTTGTCGCCGTTGCTCGGCACGCTCTGGATGCTGGCGCTGCCGATGGTGCGGTTCTCGGCCACCAGCGCCGTGGCCGCGTACTGGGTACCGGCGAGCCCGCTGTTCAGCCCGGGGTCCCCGGCGACGAGGAACTCGGGGAGGCCACTGAGGCTGCGGTTGAGGAGCCGGTTGGTCCGGCGCTCGGACAGCACCCCGAGCTGCGTCATCGAGAGTCCGGTGAAGTCCATGGCGAACGCGATCGGCTGGCCGTGGAAGTTGGCGCCGTGGAAGATCTCCTCGTCGTCGAAGACCAGGGGGTTGTCGTTGGCCGAGTTCAGTTCGACGACCAGCGTCCGGTAGGCGTTGGCGAGGGTGTCGCGGACCGCGCCGACAACCTGCGGGACGGCCCGCAGGCTGTACGCCTTCTGGAGGTAGACCTCCGTGCGGCTGACACTGCCGGCGGAGAAGTCACGCGAGTCGGCGGCCTCCTGGCGCAGCGCCTCGTGAGAGACGGCCGCTCCGCTGTCGTGCAGGAGGTTTCGCATCGTCCTCGCGGACGCGATCTGACCGGGATGCGGACGAGCGATCTCGTGCCCCGCGGCTTCGAACGCTCCGGTCGATCCCTCGAGGGCCTCGATCGCCAGGGCGGCGATGATCTCGGCGTGCCAGACCTGGGTCCGGGCCCGGTGGAGCAGGACGGAGCTGAGACCGGTCATCGCCGAGGTCCCGTTGATGAGCGCCAGCCCCTCCTTGTACCGCAGGTCGAAGGCGGGTTCGATCCCGCGCTCGACGAGCACGTCTCGCGTCGGCCGGACCCGGTCTCCGTCCAGCACCTGTCCCTCGCCGATCAGCGCGCTGGCGACATGCGACAGGGGCGCGAGGTCACCGCTCGCCCCGAGGGACCCGTACTCGGGGACCGCGGGGGTGACGTGCCGGTCGAGGAAGGTCACCAGGCGTTCCAGGAGTTCCGGCCGGATCCCGGAGTGGCCCTTGGCCAGGGCGTTCGCCCTGGCGAGCATGATCGCTCGCACCTCCGGCACGGAGAACAGGGGGCCGCACCCTGCCGTGTGGCTGCGCACCAGGTTGTGCTGGAGGCTGCTCTCCTGCGTCGGATCCACGTGCATGTAGATCATCTCGCCGTAGCCGGTGGTGACGCCGTACACCGGTTCACCCGAGGCGATCCGGTCCTCGAACTCCCGGCGCCTGCGCACCAGCTGCTCGGTGACCTCCTCGGGAACGTGGCAGGCGACGTCGTCGTGCGCGACCCTGCTGACCTGCTCCGGAGTGAGGGATCGGCCGTCCAGGCGCACCACGGACGGCGTGGTGTCTGCCGAGGGAGCCGGGGCGTCCCGGCCTTGCAGTAGTGACATCGTGTCAACCTTTCCTCCGCGACTGCGCGGCAACGTGTCCCGCCGGATGAACTGGATGGGAGGGAGCCCGGCACCGAGGCGTGCCCGGCACCGAGCGCGAAGGCCTGACGCGGTGGGCGCGTCGGCGTCGTGGACGACGAAGGCGAGCAGGCGCGTGACCAGCCCGGCCTCGTCCCTCATGGGGAGCACACAAGCGGCCCTGACACCCGGGGCCTCCTCGATGACCGCCTCGACACCGCCGAGGTCGGTGCGGCGTCCGGCTGCCTTCACCTGGTCGTCCGCACGGCCGGCGAAGTACAGGTCGTCGCCGTGCCGGCGCACGAGATCGCCCGTGTCGACCCGGCCGTCGCCGGAACTCCACGGCGCCCCGCGGGCGTCGGTCGCCGCGAACGGCGTCTCGACGGCCAGCGTGGCCGTGCCGGATGCCGGATCGCCCCCCGCGAGGTGGAGACGGCGACCGGGGATGGCGGCGCCGATCGGGACCTCGCCGCGATGGCCGTCCGGGATCCGGTACGACGTGGCGAGGATGGTCTCCGAGGGGCCGTACAGGTTGTAGAGGTCCGCGCCCGGGGCCACCCGCCGCACCTGGCCGACGAGGGCGGGCGGGATGCTCTCCCCCGCCAGAACGGCCGTGGCGAGGCCGGGCAGGGTGCCGCTGCGGGCGTCGGCCATGCGCATCAGCTGCCGCATGTAGGAGGGCACGGTCTGGAACCAGGTGATCGAGCGATCGGTCAGCCAGTCCAGCAGCGCCTCGGGATCCCCGCGGGTGCCGGGGCCGGGGATCTGTGCCGTGGCACCCGACAGCAACGCGACCAGCAACTCGACGACGGCGGCGTCGTAGCCCGGTGCCGCCCACTGCGCCACCTGGTCTCCGGGCCCGACGCGCATCTCGCCGCTCATCCAGCGTGCCAGCTGCACCAGCGAATGATGCGTGTGGACGATCGTCTTGGGTGTACCGCTGGTCCCCGAGGTGAAGCACAAGGACGCGGGCGCTCCCAGGTCCGCCGCCGCCGGAGAGGCTCCCGCGCCACGAGCCGGCGGCTCGGCGTCGCCGGCCGGCAGGACGAGGACGGCCCCTACCGGATCGGCCGGGCCGTCCGGGTCCTGGAGATCTCCTTGACGGGCGGCGGTGACCGTGACCGCGGGCCGGATCGTCGTGAGTTCCGCGCGGAGTGCGGTTCCCGGCTCGCCACGTCCCAGTGCCGCGACCATCGCCCCGGCCCGCCAGCTCCCCAGCGTGACGGCGACGTGGTCCACCCCGTTGTCGAGCTGGGTCACCACGCACCGGCTCGCGGAGGGGTCCGTCACCGCAGGATGCACCGCGTCGGCCCAGCGGACCGCTGCGTCGTGCAGCTCGCGGTAGGTGAGCGAGCTCCGGGAGTCGCTGACGGCAACGGCGCCGGGATGTCTCCGGACCACCGCCTCGAACATGGTCCAGATGTCGAGGTGGGAACAGGCCGGCACATCCGGTCCGCATCCCGCTCGCGCGGTGCGGCCTGCGGCAAGAGCTGAGCGCATGGCGTTCCTCCTCCCTCGGGACGTCGTCGGGGCTGCCTGGTCGGGCAGCGCCTCCGACAGCCATCCTTCAGGTACGGGTCGCCGTTCTCTTCTCCTGGTATGCCGACGACGCGGAGATCGCGCGAGGAGGGCACGCCCGCCCCAGCCGCAGGGAACTCGGGGCGTCTGCTCGGTCAGGGAGCGTCGCCGTGTCGCGGGGAGCGGTGCGCCCCGACGGGCATAGCCGAAAGTGCGCCCATCCGGACGTTCCGACAGCACACCGAGTCGATCTAGCTTCGGCACCTGCAGGATGCCTCAGCTCCAGCCGAGTCTCACCGGATCACGGAGGACGTCAATGCTGCCCGATCAGGCTTTCGCACTCTTCACGAACACCCCGCCGCCGGCCAGGATCGAGGACCTGGACATCGGGTTGCGGCGGATCG
Organism: Myceligenerans xiligouense; assembly: GCF_003814695.1. Classification (GTDB taxonomy): domain Bacteria; phylum Actinomycetota; class Actinomycetes; order Actinomycetales; family Cellulomonadaceae; genus Myceligenerans; species Myceligenerans xiligouense. The sequence continues at coordinate 655,486 of NZ_RKQZ01000001.1, read as the reverse complement.
GCCCCGCTCAGCCCGCCCACGTGGTGGAAGCGGTCGAGCGAGCCAAGGCGCTGATGCACGAGCGGTTCGCTGACGCGCTCACCGTGGACGACATGGCGGAGGTCGCCTTGTTCAGCAAGTACCACTTCACCCGGCTGTTCCGGGACGTCACCGGTGTCTCACCGGGGCGGTACCTCGCGGCCGTGCGGATGGCACACGCCAAGCACCTGCTGCGGACCACGCAGATGAAGGTCGTGGACATCACCGTCGGCATCGGCTACTCCAGCGTCGGGACGTTCAGCTCGCGGTTCCGTATCCACGTGGGGATCTCCCCGACCGAGTACCGGGCGCGCGCTCGCGTCGAGCAGCCGGCTCCCCTGCTCGAAGCCGCATGAGACCGGCCGTCGTCCCCGGCGCGGAGCCAGGCGGGGGGCGGGACGGCGGGCATGCCGGCTTCGTCCGCCGTCTCTTCGCCAAGCAGGAGGGGCACTGGCCGACCGATCCGCGAGCTCTCGAGGAGCTGTCACGGGTCCGGATGGGAGCCACCGCCGCCGCCTACGTGGCCGGATCGGCCGGAGCCGGCGCCACGGAAGCCGCCAACCGGGCAGCGCTCGACCGGTGGCGTCTCGTGCCGCGGATACTGACCGGCTCCACCGTCCGGTCCCTGGCCGTCGATCTCCTGGGCACCCACATGCCGGCGCCCGTACTGGCCGCTCCCGTGGGTGTCCAGGGGATCGTGCACCCCGACGGGGAACGGGCGACGGCGCGGGCCTGTGCCGAACTCGGCGTGCCCTTCGTGACCTCGACGATGAGCTCGACTCCGATCGAGGAGGTGGCGGCCGCCGGCGGCGACTCCCCCCGGTGGTTCCAGCTCTACTGGCCCAACAGCGACGAGATCGCCCGCAGCTTTCTCGCGCGGGCCCGGGCCACCGGACACACGGTCCTCGTGGTGACCGTCGACACCATGTCGCTCGGCTGGCGCCCACCGATCCTCGACCAGTCCTTCCTCCCGATGCTCGACGGCGTCGGCACCGCCATGTTCACCTCGGACCCGGTCTTCCGTGCCCGGCTCACCGCGACACCCGAGGACGATCCGCGGCAGGCGGTGGAGATGTGGGACCGGGAGCTGGGAACGGCGGGCAGGACCTGGGACGACCTGGCGGTCCTGCGCGACTGGTGGTCCGGTCCCATCCTGTTGAAGGGAGTGCTGCACCCCGCCGACGCGCGCCACGCCGTCGACGCCGGTCTCGACGGGATCATCGTGTCCAACCATGGGGGCCGGCAGGTCGACGGTGCCGTCGCGGCACTCGACGCCCTGGTCCCGATCGCCCGCGAGATCGGTGACGACGTCCCGGTGCTGTTCGACTCGGGGATCCGCAACGGCGCGGACGTGATCAAGGCCCTGGCGCTCGGCGCCGACGCGGTCCTGGTCGGGCGCCCGTACGTCCACGGGCTGGGGGTGGGCGGCGCGGCCGGCGTCCGCCACGTGTTCGAAGGACTCCTCGCAGACCTCGACCTCACCCTGGGACTGCTGGGACTTCACGACATCCGGCAGGTTGGACCCGATCTGGTGGTTCCGGCACCGTAGGAGACCGTTCCCGGAGGCCGCGTCTCACGGCCGGCCGGCCGGAGTGACCAGGCAACGGCCGGTGCATCGCGAGATCGGGTCGTGGATGGTCAGCGCGACGTCGTCCGGGGCCGGGAGCCGGCGGGCGAGGTGCGACCAGGCCCCCGTCGTCGGCGGGGACCACGACGGCACCCCGCCACCGGTGTCGTCACGCGTCACGTCGTCGCGCGTCACGGAGACGTCCAGGTGGCCCAGCGACGGCCCCGCGCCGCCCAGCACGAGCGTGACCGCCTGGGTCGCCCAGGTCGTGGGGTCGTCGGGCAGGGTGATCGGCCGGTCCTGGTCCATCAGGACGACCACGGCGCGGTCGCACCGCATCGCGGTGGCATAGACACCGGCGAGCTCGAGAGCCGCGAAACCGCTCACCGGCCCCAGGTCGGTGACGGCGAAGGCCCTGCGGACCTCCGGCAGCGTGGCACTGAGGACGGGACCAGGCCAGGACGCCTCGGCGTCGGTGCCGGCATGCGCCAGCACCACCAGTTCGGTGGCACGCTCCTCGTGCAGGGGGTGGCCCGGCAGCGCGCGCAGAGTCCGCACCATCTCGGCGAAGGTGGTGCGGAGGCCCGCCGCGCTCGGCGCAGGAAGGCCGTACCGCTCCCCCAGTGCGGAGTAGAACCGGTCGGTGTGGGCCCGGAACCGCCGACGGGGGAACAGGGAGTCGGTACGGAGCCCGGTCAGCGGTAGCGGGAGCCTCACGGCGTGCCGTCCGGTCGCCGGGCTCCGCCGTGCTCGAAGAGCGCGGCGGTCAGGGTGGCGCCGAGCCCTGCGGCGACGAGCAGGTACCGGTCGCCCGGCCGCATTCTCGCGCGGTTCTCGTGCCACGCGAGGAACGGGTCCGCCCCGAAGCAGTGCCCCCGCGTGCCCTGTCCGCCGAGCCGGATCACGTCGCCCAGGCCGACCTGACGCCGCACCCGGAGCCAGGAGATCCGGTTCACGTTGTGGGGGAAGACGTGGTCGACGTCCCCGGCGGGCAGCCCGGCGTCCTCCAGTGCGTCGCGGATGACGCCGCTCAGCGCCTCGACGTAGGCGGCGGTGAACGCCCGCTCCGCCTCCACCGCCAGGAACGGTGCCGCGTCGAAGCCGCCCAGCGTGCGTGTCGCCAACGTCAGCATCCGGTCCCCCTCCCGGCCGACCAGGACGGCGGCCATCCCTTCGCCCATCACCGCCGACCCCTCGATGACCTCACCCTCGCCGCGGAACGTCTTCTCCCCGGCCAGCACCAGCGCCTGGTCACCGGGGTCGCAGTGGTCCAGCAGCAGTCCGGCGGCCTCGACCGCCAGCAGCGCGGACGCACATGCATGCTGGGACAGCGCGAACGGGACGGCCCTGTCCAGCCCCAGCATCGTCGCGACGCGGGCGGTGACCGCCTCCGGATACGGGGCCGTGAACTGGACGGTCGGGGCGTGGATGACGTATCGGATGCTCGCTGCGACGTGTGCGTCGAGCAGTGGCCTCGCCGCGTCCGCGAGCTGGTCCTCCAGCGAGCGGCCCGGCTCCCGGCGAACCCGGCCGAACCCGAAGATGTCGCGGTAGAACCCGTGCTCCCGCTCGGGCACGCCGTTCCTCCGCAGCACGTCCTCGACCGGCTCGGACGCCGCGGGCAGGTGCACGCCGATGTCCCGGATCGCCGTCGTCGGCCTCACGCCGTACTCCTGTGGTCGGTCACCATGCCCGGGACGTTAGGGGGACCCGCCCGCCGGGTCCTCTCCCCTCTTGCGGTGTGCGCCGGAGCGAGGCCCGTGCCGGCGAGGTGCCTGTCAGGACACCGCCATGTCGCGACCGACATCTGACGGATCGCCGGTGCTACGAAGGACATCCCGAAGAACCGAAGGAGCATTGATGAACGATGCACATCGGCCCCTACAGGCACTGTCCGTGGAAGTCCAGGCGTTCACGGACCTGATCAACGACGTCGAGGGCAAGGACCGGGGCACCCCGACTCCGGCACCCGGATGGTCGGTTCGCCACCAGGCCGCCCCTCATCCGGCCGACCTCGACCTCGAGGGCGGCAACGACCACGTCCGTGACCGGATGTCGGCCGCCCAGGAGTACCGGGGCGACGGCGGTCCCGGGCGGCAGCCGTCCGGGCAGGTGGCAACGTCATGAACGTGTCGACGGTACCGGTGTCCGGACCTGGCACGGCTCGGGCGATCTGGATCGGCCTCGCGCTCGTCCTCGGCGCCGGTCTGGCCGTGGGCTGGCAGTACGAGTTCGTCGACGACGTGATCGGAGGTGGCATCGCGCAGCTGCTCGGCGGCAGTGAGGCGTCCGGCTGGCTCGGGCCGCTCGTCACGGCCGGGATCGCCGGGCTCGCGGGCACCTTCACCGCGTGCAACGTCGCCTGCTTCGCCTCAGTGGGCCCGCTCACCGCGAGCGGGTCCGGCGCGACGCGGCGTGAGCTGGTCACGCACGCCACCCGGCAGGTCCTGCTCCTGGGCGGCGGCATGACGCTCGTGGCCGGGTGCTACGGCGTCGTAGCCGTGCTCGCGGGGCAGTCCCTCCCCATGCTGAGCGAGGCCAGCTACGGGCCGGTGCCGGCCCGGCTCGCGCAGGCGTCACTGGTGAACACCGCCTTCGGCATCGGGCTCACGGCGGTCGCGGTCCGCTACCTGATGGGGCGGCCGCTCCAGGGCAACCGGGGAATGGTGCTGCTGGGATGCCTGCTGGGGCTGCTGATCGTGGGACGGCCCTTTCCGATGTTCCGCGAGGTCCTGGCAGACGCGGTGGGCTCGGGCAACGCCGTCGTGGCCGCAGCGCTGATGGTGGTCGTGGCACTCGGCAACCTGGTGTTCGTCGCGGTGCTGTTCCTCGGCGTGATCGCGGCCGCGGGCCCCGCGATCCACCGCGTCTCCGCGGCACGTCCTCGCCTGCTGCTGACCATCGGCGGGTGCCTGCTGCTGGCACTGGGCACCTTCTCGGTGGCGTACTGGGGTGTGCGGATCCCGCTGCTCGTCATGTAGCACGGGGGTGCTACGGCTGAGAGACCGGACGCCCGCAGGAGGATGCATGTCCCCGACGGCCCGGCCACCGGTGATCCGGGGCCGGGCCGTCTTCACCGCGCCGCGCGGGCGCGCCGGCCGCCGCACGACGGGGAGGGCTCTCCGACCGGGCGACGACGGCGCACCGAAGCCCTCGTGCCACGGTTCAGATGCGGGACCGGATGTCTTCGCGCCACCGCTCGTAGACCGGCACCGGAGCATCCCCGTGCCCGTCGAAGCCGTCCGCATGACTGTCCGCGAGGTCGACGGCCTGCCGCACGTCGAGCCCGGTGAGAGCCGACAGCGCACTCTCGGAGTGCTCCGGCACGCACTCCGCCGCCGCCCTCGCCCTGGCGGCGAAGACCGCCCCGACCGCCAGTTCACCGCCGTGCTCGCGAGCACGGCCGGGCAGGGAGGCGATGTCGCTGCCGCCCGCGAACGTCGCGGCGAGTCCCACCCCGCTCCACAGGTCCGCCCGCCGGTACGGATCGAACGAGTCGACAAGCTTCTCCGCGTGGGCAGCCACGCCCCCCGCGATGAACCACAGCGCCCGGCCGATGCCCTGGTCCACGGCCCGGCCGAAGTACCCGGTGGTGTCGTCCATCCAGGGGTACGGCGCGGGGCGGTGCTGTGCGGTGACGTACCGGTCGGGCCGGAAGTAGGCGAGGTCGAATCCGTAGCCGTCGACGACCAGCCACGAGAGCACCGGGTGGAAGGACGAGACCGGAAGGTCCGGCAGCACGTCCCTCCAGGCCCGGCGCGGGAGCTTCGCCAGCGCGAAGCCGATGCCGATGTAGTTGAGGAGCAGGTGCTTGCTGCCCGGGCCGGTCATGACCGTGGCGGTGCGGTGTCTCGGCCCCGGCGTCATCACGTCGAGGAGAGTCGCGGCCATCGTGGCGCCCTCGTAGGCGAACCCCCGGTGTTCCGGGGTGACCAGCGCCAGACGCGTGTGGATCTGCTCCGGCCGCCGGCTGCTCATCAGCTGCTCGAAGCCGAGGACGACGGTCTGGGGTATCGCACCCAGACGTTCCGCCGTCGTCCCGGAGAGCTCCTCGAACCGTGCCACCGGGGTCACCCCCTCGATGTCCGGAGCCACGACGCCGCTCAGCGCCAGCCGCCCCATTCGTCCCAGCATCACATGCCTCCGTAGGTCGACTTCAGCAACTGTGCGCCGTCCAGGACCCGGAGCACGGCGGCACCGGTGTGCAGAGAAGCCACCGCGCCGCTGTAGTGCCGTCCGACCTCAAGGTCCGACAACCACCATCCCGGCGTGTCGTCGCGGTACCTGCGCAGCCGGGCAGGCTGATCCGCAGGGCCGACAACCACCTCGTTCAGCGGTACCAGCAGCCCGTCGCCGGTGGCCTTGACCACGGCTTCCTTGCGGCACCAGTACGTGTAGAGGTGGTCGTCGCCGGATCTCGGATACTCCTCCGCGTCGAGACACCCGGCGACGGCGTCGTGCGCCGAGTAGCGAGCCGAGTGGAACTCGACGTCCACCCCCACCGGAGCATGGGCGCTCAGCGCCACCGCCACCACGTCCTCCGAGTGCGCGACGGAGAAGTGCACCGGATGCCCGACGACGACCGGCTTCCCGTGGGGACCCCCGCAGCGCGCACAGTCACGGGCGAACGTCACTCCGTACGGGTTCACCCCGAGGTGACCGGCGACGGCGGCCTTCGCCAGAAGCGTTCCTGCGACGAACCGCCGCCGGTCGCCGGACCGCCGCAGGGCGCGACAGCGCCGTCGCTCGTCCGCGTCCAGCCCGCGCTGGGAGAGCAGCCGCTCGGGCAGCCGCCGCAGAAGCCACACACGGCACTCGACAGCCATGCGTCAGATGAGCCCGTGGCGAGAGGCCACCGCGATGGCCTCACCCCTCGTGCGTACACCCATCTTCCGGTAGAGGTCGGAGAGCCTGCGGTACATCGCACGCTCGGAATATGCTTCGGCGGTGGCCAGGTCGACCACGGACGTTCCCCGGGCCAGCCCTACCAGCCATCGCGCCTCCGCCTCGGTGAGATCACCCGGACCCTGATCGGACCGGGCCCGGCCGGCCAGGCGGCGCGCGACCGCCTCGCTCAGCACGACGCGCCCCGTCAGCGCCGCCCGGATCGAGACGGCGATCTCGGACGAGGGCCCCTGGCAGTCGATCACGCCGTGGTAGCCCGCGACGAGCGCGGACACCTCGAACCCCGAGGTGGGGCCCGGCTGCGCCGCCAGCACGACACAGCCCGCCTCCACGTAGCCGCGGATGTCCCGCAGCGCCTCATCCCCCCGGTGCACGAGCACGACGACGCCTCCCCGGCCCGGACGGCGGGACCCGGTGACCGTGATGCCGTGCTCCCGCAACACCTGGTGCAGTCCCGACTTGATGATCGGGCACTCCCCCTCCAGTCCGACCTCGATCGCCCGCTCCTGCCGCACGGCGGGCTCCCGGACGGGCCGGATCGCGAGCGACTGAGGGACGACGGGAGTGTCCGCCAGGGACCGCACGGCCTCCATCAGCCTGTGACCTCCGCGGTCACGAGGTACATCCGCGGCACGTTCGCCACCGTCGGTGTCGACGTCGCCGTCCACCTGCCGAAGTTCACGTTCTCGTCGCCGGGCTCGACGTAGCCGGCGTCCGGCCATCCACACTCCCGCATGAACGCGACCGGGTCGTCGGTGCCCCAGATCCACGGGCTGTTCGCCTCGATGAGCCGGTCGAGGAACTCGCGCATGTAGGGGAGTCGGAAGATGCCCTGCCCGATCATGTCGAGCGCGATCATGCTGCCGGGCGCCGAGTGCCGTCGCACGGTGTCGAGCACCTGTCGGGCCACGTCCTCGGGAAGGTAGTAGGACACGCCCTCCGCGAACCAGAGCGTCGGCCTGTCCGGGTCGAACCCCGCACGGAGCAGTTCCCGTTCCCACCCCGCGGAGAGCTCGGTGGGCACGGTGGTGCGAGCGCACCCCAGCTGGTGATCCCCGGCTCCGGAATGCCGGTCCTCCTCGACCTTCGCCGCCACGATCGGGTCCTTGTACGCGAACACACTCGGCTGGTCCACCTCGAAGACGTGGACGTCGTCCGGCCAGTCGAGCCGGAACGGCCGCACGTCCAGCCCGGCGCCGATCCCGACCACCTGCATCCCCGCCCGGACGTTGCCCAGCAGGACGTCGTCGAACCACTTCGTCCGGACCGGCAGGTACGGGTTGCCGAGGTCCGAGGCGTACCGAGGGTGGAAGTGGAACAGGAGGTCGGGTCCGTCGTCGCCCGCAAGGCCTTCGGCGAACGGATCGACGAAGAGCCGGTCGGCTCGCGCCGTCTCCCGGGCTCGGGCCGCCGCGGTCCAACGCGCGGTGGCTGCTACGGCCTCAAGTCGTGTCTGTGTGGACATGCTGGTCTCCCGCCTGGGGTCTCAGTGGTTCTCGAACTCGGTGAGCACAGTGGCCAGCCCTGCGGGCGTGCCGTCGACGAACACACTCTCGACGAGCCGACTCTGGGCCTCGCTCGATCGTGCGAGCGGCACCGCAGGGTGAGACCCGAGCCGACTGACCATCTCCAGGGCGCGCAGCGAGTCGCCGCCGCGGGCGAAGAAGTCCTCGTCCGCCCCGAGCGCGGCCACGCCGAGGACCTCCCCCATGGTCTCGCCGATCGCCGCCGACATCGTGCCCGGATCGACACGCTCATCCTTCTCGGCCTTCATCGTCCCTCCCGTGGTAGATCGACCGTTTACCGACGGTCACGATGATCGCAACCCGCGCCGCCACGGGCTTCCTCCGGCGTGCGCTGGCGCCCGCGCCGGAGGAGCGAGCGCACCGCGCTCGCGGTCGACAGCTCCAGTCCACGCACCGCCGGGAGCAGCGCCCCCAGGCCGAACATGCCGTGCGACACGCCCGGACCGTCCACGAGTCCGACGTCCACGCCCCGTTCCCGCAGCGCCAGGACGAGGCGCCGGCCCTCGGCGAGCAGCGGATCGTGCGACACCCGCACCACGACCGTCGGAGGCATGCCGGCGAGGTCGGCGTACAGCGGCGACACCCGCGGGTCGCGCGGATCGGCACCCGCCAGATAGAGGTCACGGAACCACCGCATGTGCGCCGCCGCCAGCAAGGACGGCGGCCCGTCCGTCCAGGACGCGGCGAGATCCGCCACGGGATAGATGAGGAGCGCGCCGACGACGGGGGCCCGTGGCGTCCCGGAACCGTCGTCAGGCCGCTCCGCGGCACACCGCACCCGGCCGCCTGCCCACGCCAGCACGGCCAGCGCCCCGCCCGCGCTGTCGCCCGCGGTGATCACGCCGTGCGCGCCCCACTCGCCGCCGTGGTCGGCCGCCCAGGACAGCGCCGCCACCGCGTCCTCCACCGCCGCCGGAAACGGATGCTCCGGTGCCAGGCGGTAGGCGACCGACAACACCGGAAGGGCCGTGTCGGCGGCCAGGACACGGCAGGTCGTGTCGTGGGTGTCCAGGCTTCCCACCACGAACCCGCCTCCGTGGAAGTAGACGATCGTGGGGTCGCCGGGCGTCAGGCCCTCGGGCACGTACAGGCGGGCTCGCACCCCGTCGTCGACGGAGCACTCCCTCACCTCCCGCATGCGTGGCCCGGGCGGGTACCGCGCCGCCTCCACGAGCTGCCGCGCCTCGGCCGGGCGTCGCACATCGCCGCCCAGGTCGGGATAGGCGCGTCGCATCCGCGCCAGAACGGCGGCCGTGAGGGGGTCCATCGCGTCCGGGCCGGGTACAGGGTGCGGGCTGGATTCGGACAGCACGGTCGGGACGCTACCCGGCAGGGCCGTTCCACTCTTCTTCCCATAGATCGCAACCTCGGAGTTTCCCGCACCGCTCGCTGCCGACGACGCTGATGATGCCGTCGCCCACGAAGGAGCACATGTGAGCACCTCACGCATTCGCCTGCACAGTCGATGGACCCGCCAGCAGTGGAACGAGGACCCTGAGCTCACGCTTGCCGGGCCACTGCTCAGCCTGCATCGCACGTCGGACGTGAACGACATCGAGCCCGGACAGATCCGTGACGCCCGTGCGGTGCTCCGGGCGCGAGCCGGTCTCGGTACGGCTCGCCTCACGCCCGAGGACGCCGCCGCCTGGCGGGATATCCGCGCGACGCAGCAACGCATCGTCGAGCGGTTCCTCGCGGAGCGCGCCCGCTACTACGGCCATGACCAGGTCCTCCCGTTCCCTGACGCACGCGCCATGGCCGACGAGAACCGGGACACGTTCGTCATCATCAAGTTCATGGACGAGGCCCCTCATCTGGAGGCCACCCTGGACAGCCTGCTGAACCAGGACTACGACCTCTCACGACTGGTCCTGATCACGGCGGACAACAACTCCACGGACGGCTCGACGGAGATCGTCGACGAGGTCGCCCGCAGGAACGACACCGCGGCACGGATCGTCCGGCTCGCCCAACCGGTCCCCGGCGCCGGCCACACCGCGCGTCTCGGCGTCGACCGCGCCGTTGCCACCGTGCTCGAGATGTGCCGTGCCGACGGCCGGTGGGAACGGCTCCAGACCGCGACCATCGCGGTTTCCGACGGCGACACGGTGTACCACCCCGGCGTGCTCGACGAGATCCGGGGCAAGCTGGACACGCACCCTGACGTCGACGGTGTCATGCCCTTCCTCACCTACAAACTGACCGCCGGCCTCCGGCTCCTGCATACGGGGCCGGAGCAGGTCACGCTCCCGCGGCTACGGGAGGTGCAGCACCGGCAGCCCCCCACCCGCGTCCCGCATTCCCTCGCCACCGTCGCCGCCCATGCCACGTTCCCGCGCGACGGCCGGCGCCTTCAGGGGGCGACGGCGGGTCTGACGGACCGTGACGGCGTCGTCCACGAGGCGCCGGTGCAGCACGACGAGGCAGTCGGCCGCTTCGCGGTGTATCAGGATCCAGCAGGCAGGGTCGCCTACCTGCTGCCGGACCGGACCCTCCTGCTCGCCGCAGCGCCGGTCTCCGGCACGGACGCGGCGCTCCTCGCGCTGGAGAACGGAACCGTCGGGCACGACGAGACATGGAAGTGGCATACCGCCATCGGCCACGACATCTTCCTGCGCTGGGCGTTTCTGGGCATGGGCCTCCCCGAGGAAGTCGTGTTCCCCGACACCAGCGACGCCCTCAAGACGTTCCGGGTGTGGGCGTTCGCGATCGGCGGCCAGCACCAGCTCACTCGCCCAGGGCTCAAGATCGCCACCGGCAGCGACTACCAGAGCGGCCGGGTCCTGCAGGCCGCCGGCTGCACCGTGATGCTCGGCTCCGCGCACGCACCCGCCGAGACGGAGATCGACCGGCTGATCAAGATGGTCCGCAACTTCGTCGACGAGAAGGCTGTCTTCTACGGCAACACGCGCAGCGAGATGCTCGAACGCGCCACCGGCCTGTACGTTCACATGACCAGGATCCAGCCCCAGCTCGAGGCGGAACTGCGCGACTACGAGGACTGGGTGTTCCGCGACGTCGCGTTCCCGGAACGGCTCATCTTCCCGCTGCGATGGATGTTCCAGAACGCGGTCCGGTACTACTGTCACGGTCCGGCCGAGGCCGAACTGGTGCGACGACGGTTCCTGACCCCGATCCTCTCCCCGGACGACGTCGAGGCCGTGTGTCGCGACCTCATCGATCCGGCGCGGGAAGCCCTGGCCGAGGCACCGCTGCACGAGAAGCAGCACCGTGCGGAAGCCGTCGCAGAGGCCGTCATCGTCGCGTACTACCCGCGGATCCTGGCGTTCTACGGCGAGACGATCCGTTCGTTCATGCGCGCCCACGAAGTCGAGCCGGCTGCTTATGAGTGGTTGCTGGCGGAGGTCCCGGCACTCCGGAACGCCCTCCGCGAAAACCCCCCGCAGGTGGATCCCACCGCCGTCTGGTCGTCGGCCGACTACGACATCGACGATGCCCGTGGCCAGGTCACCTCGGTCAAGGGGGCGTGATGACCCAGAACCGGACGCTACCTCGCATCACGGTGTGCGGCCTCGGATACGTCGGCCTGTCCGTCGCGGTCGCCGCCCACGACGCCGGGTACGCCGTCACCGCCTACGACGTCGACGAGGGCGTGCTGGCGCGGCTCAAGCGGGGGAATCCCGGGATCTCCAACGTCACCGCCGAAGAGGTCACGTCGCTGGCCGAGGACCCCACGACCGTCATGACCCACGACCTGGACCAGTCACCCGTCGGCGATGTCGCGATCGTCTGCGTGCCGACGCCCCTGACGCCGGGAGGGGCGCCGGACACCTCCGCGATCATCGATGCCGCGCGTGCCCTCGCCGGGCGGATCCAGCCCGGGACGCTGGTGATCCTTGAGTCGACCACCTGGCCGGGGACGACGGAGGACCTGTTCGCGCCGATCCTGGCGGAGGGTTCCGGCATGGACCCCGGCACGGAGTTCAACGTCGCGTTCTCCCCCGAGCGAATCGACCCGGGAAACCGCACCCACACCTTCACGACCACCCCGAAGGTGGTCGGCGGCCTGACGGCGGGGTGCACGACACGGGCGGCGGAGTTCTACCGCTCGCTGGGTGTTCCCGTGGTGGTCGCGGCCGGCACCCGCGAGGCAGAGATGTCCAAGCTGCTGGAGAACACCTACCGGTTCGTCAACATCAGCTTCGTCAACGAGTTCGCCGCGGTGTGCGACGCGATGGACATCGACGCCATGGACGCGATCCGATGCGCTTCCTCCAAACCGTTCGGCTTCACCGCGTTCACACCGGGCGCCGGCATCGGCGGACACTGCATCCCGGTCGACCCCTTCTACCTGACCTACAAGGCCGACGAGGTCGGAGCGGCGACGCCGATGATCTCCGCCGCCGACCTCGTGAACCGCTCGGTACCCGAGACGGTCGCCGAACGGGTGCTCACGTACCTCAGGTCCGAAGGAGCACTTCCGGGCGCGAAGGTCCTGCTCTGCGGAGTCAGCTACAAGCCCGATGTCGCGGATCTGCGCATGACACCCGCGATCGGCGTGGTCCGCGCGCTGCGCGCACGTGGCATCGAACCGAGCTTCATCGATCCGTTCGTGCCGGAGCTCCTCGTCGACGACCGCCCCGTCGCACCCTGGCCGGGCGGCCTCGCCGATGTCGCCATCGTGCTGCAACAGCACAAGGCGGCTCCGCGGCCGGCCGACCTGGCGCACGCCGTCTACGATCCGGCCGGCGCCCGGCGCCCGATCCGGACACCGGAGCTGCGGCGGGTACCGTGAGACCGGCGCCGGGATCCCCCTGCTGGATCCCGGTGCCCGCGCGCGGCAGGCTTCCCGCGAACGTCAGGACACGCGCCCCGCGGAGTGCTTGATCCTGGTCTGCCACGGGTACTGGATGATGCCCATCTCGATCGCCCGCATGACGGCGCTCGTCCGGTTGCTCGCGCCCAGCTTGAGCATCGTGCTCGAGACAAGACGCTTGACACCGTGCCGTGTGATGCCGAGCCGCGCGGCGATCTGGTCGTTGCTCAGCCCCGACGCCATCAGCTTCAGCGTGTCGATCTCGCGGCTCGTCACCGGTGTCCGTGCGACGGGCACCTCCACGTGTGCCCTGGCCGCCAGTTCCCGCACCACCTCTCGTGGCGCCGGGAACCGCCCGATGAGGCAGTCACCGATCGCCGCGTCGAGCTGCCGCGCGGAAACCTCCTGGAGCAGGAAGTAGCCGTCGGGGACCCGGTCGCATCGGAAGCAGTCGCTCACATCGGGCGCGGACGGCAGCGCGACCAGCACCCGCTTGGCGCCGTCCAACGGTATCGAACCGAGGTCACGTACCGTCGTGACCACGATGTCCGCGCACTCCGGACGGAGGACGTCGTCCTCGTCGAGGACGATCACCGACGAGACGCAGGCGGCCTCACCAAGCAGGGAGAGCAAGCCACGCCGCAGTACCAGACTCGAACTCAGGACTCCTACCGTGACCCGAGATGGCATCTCAATCCGCTCCTCCACTAGTCGACATATTTACCATGCCCCCTTTAATGGCCCAGCAGCCTATTTACTTTTTATTGCCAACAAGCATCGCTTACACGCGAGATGTGCTCGATTTCTCCACCATTTCTTCGAGCTCTTCGGCGACGACCTTGCCCAGGTGGTTACGCGGCAGCTCGGCAATCACCCGGAGCTCGGAAGGCACCTCATAGGGCGCCAGCCCGCCATCGCGCAGAGCCGTGAGCACCTCGGCCGGCGCGGTACCGGCGAGTACCACGTAACCGACCAGCTCCTCTTCACCGTTCGGCCCGGGCCGCGACCGCGCCACCGCGTCCACCACACCCGGGCAGCGCTTCAGCGCGTCCTCGACCAGAGCGAACCCCACCCGGCGCCCCCCGATCTTCGCGAAACGGCTCTTGCGGCCAGTGATCCGCAGCAGCCCGTCCTCGCCGACCGCACCCAGATCACCTGTGGGATAGAAGCCACGGTCCAGGTGCAGCGGTCCGTCCCCGAAGTAGCCACGCATCAGTGAGCGTGTCCGGACCAGGAGCTCGCCGTCGGGCGCCACACGGACGTCGACGCCGGGCGCCACCGGACCGACGGCGTCCGGCGGGACCCCCGACCGCCATGCGGGAGTACAGGCGATCAGGCCGGCTTCCGTGCTCCCGTAGACCTGGCGCACGGCGACGCCGGTCCTGGTCCGGAACGCCTCGGCGACCTGAGCGTCCAGCGGCGCCCCGGCGCTCACCGCGAGCCGGAGGGCACCGGCCCGGTCCCGCCCCAGGGGCCCGACGGTCAGGTAGCGGTACATCAGAGGTGTGCCGAAAAGTACGGTCGCGTCGCGGAGCGCGGCGGCCGCCGCGGCCGGGGTGAACGTCGGCAGGGACGTGACGGTCGCTCCCACGAGCAGCGCCGACAGCATGCCCGCCATGCCGTAGGAGTGGGCGGCCGAGACGGGGAGGACGACGACATCGTCGGCGGCAAGCTGGAACCGGTCGACGTAGGAGAGTGCTGCCACGACGGCTCCGGCGTACGTCTGGCGGGCCAGCCGAGGCTGCCCCGATGAGCCCGAGGTGAGCTGGAGGAGCTCCGGATCGCAGGACGGAGCCGCCGGGAACATCTCGGGGAACGTCGTCAGGCTCACCGCCCCGCCCAGGTCACCCGGGTCCAGCACCCGGGCGTTCGGCCACAGCGCGGGCACGTCGGCGGCGACCACGACGCCCACCTCCAGGTCGGCGAGAACGCCGCGGGACCCGGTCAGCGCCGGGGACCCGGCCTCGACGGCCACGATGCCGAGGCCGCACCCGAGCGCGCCGACCAGGGACGCGAGCGATCGGGGAGACCCGTCCACGACGACCACGACAGGGCCATCCTCGGCTTTACCACCCCAACAGCTCCGTATGGCATGGCCGGCCTCCCGGGCCATGGCCGCGAACTCCGCCCTCGTCACCGGCGGGCGGTCTGCCGCCTGCACCGCGATCCTCTCGGGCGCTTCCCGCGCGAGGGCATCCAACCGTTCCAACAGCATGGCTTCTCCCCGATTCGCAGAGGTCCTGGGGGCGCACGGACCACCAGGGTGGGTGGCCCGCTGACCGCGTCCATCGAACCTCGGCCCGGGAAGGGGCGCTTACTCTCATTTGCCCTGTCGACGACCTGACGGATAACCACCCGCGAGGAGAAGCGGTGCCCCCAACGGGATTCGAACCCGTACTCTGCCGGGTTTAAGCCGGCTGCCTCTACCAGTTGGGCTATGAGGGCGTCACAGCAGAGAATAGCGGCGGACCAGGTGGCGGCCTTCCGCTCAGGCACGCTGAGCCACAACCACCACCTGGTCCGCGAACGATCACCGGTGCGCCCGCTCGACCGCCGGGCCCCTCCTACTTCCCGGCGGACGTCGTGGCCGTCTGCACGACCTTCTGCTTCTCCTTCGGCGGCACCGCCGCGGCGCGGAACTCGTTGCGCGGATCGTGCAGCGACCCGAGCGAGACCAGCTCACGGCCCATGAGGAACTGGCCCATCCAGCCGATGAGGATGCGGATCTTGCGGTTGCCGGTCGGCATCGCCATGACGTGGTAGCCGCGGTGGGCCAGCCACGCGAGCGGACCACGCAGCTTCAGCCAGCCGAACAGTTCCGCGACGCCCTTGTACAGGCCGAGCGACGCCACGACGCCGACGTTCTTGTGCTCGTAGTCCTTCGGCTCACCGCCCTTGTGCCGGGCGACGATGTTGTCGGCCAGACGCTTCGCCTGGCGGATCGCGTGCTGCGCGTTGGGCGGGCAGAAGGAACCCGGGTTGAGGACGTCGGGCACGGCGGCGCAGTCGCCCGCGGCCCACGCGCCCTCGACGATCTCCCCGTCCTCCGTCACGACCTGCAGGGTCGGGGTGACCGCCACCCGGCCCATCTTGTCGACGGGCAGGTCGGACGCCTCCTTGATGACCGGGTTCGCCCTGACGCCCGCGGTCCACACGACGGTGTCGGAGTCGAACTCGACGCCCGTGGAGGTCACCACGTGCCCACCCTCACAGGACGACAGGAACGTGTTGAGGTGGAACTCGATGCCACGCTTCTTCATCGTGTCGAGCGCGTAGAGGCTCATCGGCTCCGTGACCTCGGGCAGGATGCGGCCCGTGCCCTCGATCATGACGAAGCGCAGGTCCTCGGGCGAGATCGTGTCGTACTGACGGGTCGCGTACCGCGCCATGTCCTCGATCTCGGCGAGGGCCTCGATGCCCGCGAAACCGCCGCCGACGAACGTGAAGGTCAGCATCCGGGTCCGCAGCTCCGCGTCCCAGGTGGAGGACGCGACGTCGAGGCGGTTGATCACGTGGTTGCGGACCGCGATGGCCTCCTCCACGTTCTTGAAGCCGATGGCCGTCTCGGCGAGGCCCGGGATGGGCAGCGTGCGGGAGACGGAGCCGAGCCCGACCACGAGCTCGTCGTACGAGACCTCGTACGCGTCGCCCTCCTCGGGCGTGATCGTGACGTGCTTGCGACCGTGCTCGATCGCCGTGACCTTGCCCTGCAGCACGTCGATACCCTTGAGGGCACGACGGTGCGGCGCGACCACGTCGCGCGCGTCGATGGAGCCGGCGCCGGCCTCGGGCAGGAACGGCGCGTAGGTCATGTACGGCCGGGGATCGACGACGACGATCGCCGCCTCCCGCTTCTTCAGCTTCCTCCGCAGGCGACGCGCCACGTAGAGCCCGACGGACCCGCCGCCGAGCACCAGGATCCGCGGCACCTTGCGCGGACGGGGCGAGGTGGCCGCGGTCTGGGCATGGCTGACCGAGGTCAGGTCGTTCTGAGGCATGACTCTCAGACTACCGCGCCACGACTCGCGGACATCTCCGTGTCCACGGACTCTCACCGTGACACGCGCCACGGTGAGCCGGCGGTAACGCGTCAGGCAAGGGTCAGCGCGATTCCGTCCAGGATGTCGTGCTCGCTGGTGACCACGTCCGTGAGCGTCCCGCCTGCCGCCGCGACGTCCCGCGCGACCCGCTCGATCACCTCGGACCAGACCAGCGCGCCCGCGGCGATGACGTCGACCCGGCCCGGGTGCAGGAACCCCATCGCCGTGCGCTCCCGGCGCGAGGACGCCAGCAGCGCCTCGCACGATGCCAGGACGGTCCCGACCGGCAGCTCGGCACCGCTCACGCGGTCACGGTCGTACGCGGTCAGGCCCAGCGCGTGCGCGGTGACGGTGGTGATCGAACCGGCGAGCCCCACCAGCGTCCGGGCCTTGCCGAGCGGGACCGTCCGTGCCGCGTCGTCCAGGGCGGCCCGGACGTCGGCCCGCGCGGCGGCCACCTCGTCGGGCGCCGGGGGCGCATCCGCGGAAGGCGCACCCGTCGGCGGCGTCCCGACAACCGCCGCCGCGCCGCCAGTCGCCGCCGTCGCACCGGCCGGCGTCGTACCCGTCGTCGTCCCGCCTGCCGGAAGGGCTCCCGCAGCGGCGGCGGGCGGCGCGAGGTGACGCTCCGTCATCCGGACGGACCCCACGTCCATCGAGTGCGCGGCCTCGACGCGATCGGTCCCCAGGACCAGTTCCGTCGAGCCACCCCCCAGGTCCACCACGAGGTACGGCCCAGGATGCGTGCGGGCCACGGCGCTGGTCGCGCCCCGGAACGACAGAGCCGCCTCCTCGTCGCCGGAAATGACCTCGACGTCCGTACCGAGGATCTCCCGCACGCCGGAGAAGAACTCGTCCCGGTTGCGCGCGTCCCGCGTGGCCGACGTCGCCACGAACCGCACCTTCGTCGCCCCCAGCGACTCGATGGCCTCCGCGTACTGCCGCGTCGCCGCGAGGGTCCGCTCCAGGGCATCGGGATGCAGTTCTCCGGTGCGGTCGACGCCCTGCCCGAGCCGCACGATCTCCATGCGGCGGTCGAGCTCGGTCAGCGCTCCGGCATCGTCGATGTCCGCGACGAGCAGACGGATCGAGTTGGTGCCGCAGTCGATGGCGGCGACGCGGGATGTCATGGATCGGGCTCCTTCAGGGGGCACTCGGTGAGACGAGACGCGGCCGTGCGGGTCAGCGGGTGCGGCGGCCGGCGGGTGCGGCGGTCAGCAGGTGCAGCGGTCCGGGCGCCAGTCGTCGCGGGCGAGCGCCAGGGCCTCGTCGCCCAGCGGGTTCACTCCCGGGCCGGCGGCGAGGGCATGTGCCATGAGGGCGTGCAGGCACTTCACGCGCGTGGGCATGCCGCCCGCGGAGATCCCGTCGATCTCCTCGACGTGGCCGAGCTCCTCACGCCGCGCGATGTAGTGCTCGTGCGCCGCGCGGTAGCCCGCGGCCAGGTCGCCGTCCTCGCCCAACCGCACGTTCATCTCCTTCATCACGCCGTTCGCCTCGAGGCGCGACGCCGCCGCGACCGCACCCGGGTGCGACAGGTAGAAGGTGGTGGGGAACGGTGTCCCGTCCGGCAGGCGCGGCGCGGTGCGCGCGACGAGGGGCCGGCCGCACACGCAGCGCGCCGCGATCCCGACGACGCCACGCGGCACTCGCCCGAGCTGCTCCTGGAGCACGGCCAGGTCCTGCGGGTCGACGGTCTCGGGAGTCACAGCGGCTTTCTCACTCACCCGCCCATTCTCCCCCACCCGAGAGCGCCCCTGAGGCCGTCGCGGGGGTAGGGGCCGTCGACTGCTTGTCGGGCGGTCGGTCCGTTGTCGTTGCGGTCGGTCCCTCGAGGGGCCGACTCACCCGGCTTCGGGCCGACCGTCAGACAACCAGCCGACCGCATCAGCTCCTCATCCCGAGTCGGCGATGCGGAAGGAGTCCCAGAGCCGTGCGTACCAGGGGGTGGTCTCGCCCTGATCCTCGCGCGGGGTCTGCACGGGGCCCGGCTCCGGCTCCTCCTCCTGCACCGAGTCGGCGTCGAGCGTCCGCCACGGCGTGTCGCCCGGCATCACGAACCGCAACCGGGTCCTGGCCTGCTCGATCACGTACGAGCGGTCGTCCCACCTCGCCAGTTCGTTCTCCAGGCCGGCCTTCTGCTCCTGCTGCTCGGAAAGCTCCTGCCGCAACTCCGACAGCTGTGCCTGTTGCGCCACCACCGCCCGCACGGTCGGCAGCAGCAGCACGACCGCCAGCAGCACGACCACCGACAACACGAGCGCCCGCACCGTCAGGACCTCCGGCACCGCGAACCCGTACCGCGATCTCTTCCGCTCCGACCGCGTCGGCGGAGCCTTGCCGCCACCCGCCGGCACGCTCCCGGTCGCGGTGCGGCGCGGTCGGGGCTGCGGAGGCCGCTTGACGTTCCCCGGCCCGCGCTGCGGACTCCTCGTGCTGCCCGACGACGACCGCGGCCGCGCCCCGGAGGCACCGGCACTCCGCGCCGTGGCGGGCTTGGACGAAGCCGGCTTGGGCGACGCGGGCTTGGACGAAGCCGGCTTGGACGAAGCAGGCTTGGACGAAGCAGGCTTGCGAGCCGCGCCGGACTTCGATGGCGTGGAGTTCGAGCTCGGGGACTTCGCCCTGGCACCGTTTCCCGAGTTCGGACGGTCGCCCCGGGCCGCCGTCGTACCCGGATGGCTCTCGCCCCGGGCCGCCGTCGTGCCCGGGTCGTCGGACGGCTGCGGCCGGGCAGCCGGACGGCGCCGCCCCGGACCGGACGGTGACGCGGGGCGACGGGATGAGGGCACGTGACGATTGTGCCGACCCGGCCCACGGTGATCACGACATTTCGAACGGCGCGCCGCCGACCATGCCCTGTCAGATCTGCTGACGACCGTTCGACAGGGCCGCACCACCACTTTCGGACCCGCCACAGTGGGTTCAGGACCCTACTGAACACCACTCAGGCCGCCGCATCTTCGGGAGCAGCACCGTGCCCGGAGAGAACTTGGGCGTTGATGGAAGTGTTTCCATCAACGCCCAGGTCGTTCTCAGCGCCCGGCCCGGCGGATCGGCCGGGTCGTCGCGTACTGCGGTTCAGCCCTGGAAGCGGGGGAACGCCGTGCGGCCGGCGTAGACACCGGCGTCGTCCAGGGCGTCCTCGATGCGCAGGAGCTGGTTGTACTTGTTGATGCGCTCGCCGCGCGCCGGGGCACCGGTCTTGATCTGGCCGGCGTTGGTGGCCACGGACAGGTCCGCGATGGTGGTGTCCTCGGTCTCGCCGGAGCGGTGCGAGGTCATCGTGGTGAAGCCGTTGCGCTGGGCCAGCGTGACGGCGTCGAGCGTCTCGGTCAGCGTGCCGATCTGGTTGAGCTTGACCAGCAGCGAGTTCGCCGACTTCTCCGCGATGCCGCGGGCCAGGCGCTCCGGGTTGGTGACGAACAGGTCGTCGCCCACGATCTGCACCTTGTCGCCCACCGACTGCATGAGCGCCGCCCAGGCGCCCCACTCGTCCTCGCTCAGCGGGTCCTCGATGGACACCAGCGGGTAGTCGGACACGAGCTGCGCGTAGTAGTCGACCATCTCCTCCGTCGACTTCTTGCCGCCCTCGAAGGCGTACGAGCCCTCGGAGAAGAACTCCGTGGACGCGACGTCGAGCGCGAGCGCCACGTCGGTTCCCGCCGTGTAGCCGGCCTTCTCGATCGCGACGAGGATCAGGTCCAGCGCCTCGCGGTTGCTCGCGAGGTTCGGCGCGAAGCCACCCTCGTCGCCGAGCCCGGTCGCCAGGCCCTTCTCCTTCAGCACGGCCTTCAGCGCGTGGTACACCTCGGCACCGGTGCGCACCGCCTCCTTGAAGGTCGGGGCGCCGATCGGCGCGATCATGAACTCCTGGATGTCGACGTTCGAGTCGGCGTGCGACCCGCCGTTCAGGATGTTCATCATCGGAACGGGCAGCACGTGCGCGTTCGGACCGCCCACGTAGCGGAACAGGTCCAGGCCGGACGACTTGGCCGCGGCCTTCGCGACCGCGAGCGACACGCCGAGCACCGCGTTGGCACCGAGGTTGCCCTTGTTCGGGGTGCCGTCCAGCTCCAGCATCGTCGCGTCGACGATGCGCTGCTCCTCGGCGTCGTACCCGATCAGTTCGGGGGCGATCTGGTCGTTCACCGCGGCGACGGCCTGCTCGGTGCCCTTGCCCAGGTAGCGGCTCTTGTCACCGTCACGCTTCTCGACGGCTTCGAACGCGCCCGTCGACGCGCCCGACGGCACACCGGCGCGGGCGTACGTCCCGTCGTCCAGGACGATCTCGACCTCGACGGTCGGGTTGCCGCGCGAGTCCAGGATCTCGCGTGCTCCAACGGCTTCAATGCTAGCCACGGATTCTCCTCGATCAGGTTGTTGCTCGGAGGTTACGGCCCCCAGCCTATTGCCATGCCCGGCCCCTCGTGATCCCTTCGACCGACCAGCGGACATGCGCCACGTCGTGGCCGTCGCCCGTGTCACGTGGCCGGCCGTTCGGGGCCCGCCTCCGCCAGGTCCGACCGACCGGGGGACATCTGGCCGATCGCATCCGGGCCGGCGCCGATGAGTCCGGCGTCGCCACGTCGTCCACCCCGCATGACGATCCATAGCCTCGCCCGTGAGCTCGTCGCGGGCACGAACATCGGACACCTCGCCACCCTGTCCCCGGACGGTTCGCCCCACAGCGTCCCGTTGTGGGTCGACTGGGAGGGTGACCGCCTCCTTTTCCTCACCGGCCCGGACAGCCGCAAGGCACGCAACCTCGCGGCGGACCCGCGCGTCGCTCTCTCCCTGCTCGACTCCGCCACGCCCCTGCGCAGCGCCTGGTTGCGCGGGCGCGTGGTCCGGGTGGTCGACGGGGAGGAGGGCTGGGCGCTCGTCGACCGGCTCTCGGCGAAGTTCACCGGCGGGCCGTACCCGCGCGAAGCGGGTCCGCGGAACGCCTACCTGGTCGACGTCGCCGCGTCGGGCGGGGAGGACTTCACGGACGCCATGTAGATGTCCGCCCCTCGCCGGCCCGCCCACGCCCGCTCGGGTGCCGCCCGGCCGCGGTGCGGGCGACCTGGCCTCGCCGGTCCTGCCGAGCGCGCCCGCCCCCGCTCAGTCGCGCCCGGTCGCGGACTCCTCGGCACGCACCTGTGCCTCCAGCGCGCGGCTGACGGCGCGCAGCGCCTGCTCGGCGTCGACGCCGTCGGCCTCCGCCCGCCGCACGACGTCGAGCAGCTCGACGCCGTAACGCCCCGCGAGCGCGTCCGACGCCGGCGCGTCCCGCTCCGTCCGGGACACCGCCTCTTCCGCGGCCGGTCGAGCGCCGCTCCCGTCATCGCTCGACACCTGGCCCCCTGACAGCCGGTGATCCGACAGCCCGGTGCCCGACGTCGCGGCGTCCGACGTCCCGCCGTCCGACCGCGCACCGCCCGACGGCCCGGCGTCCGACAGCCCGGCGTCCGACAGCCCGG
Organism: Myceligenerans xiligouense; assembly: GCF_003814695.1. Lineage (GTDB taxonomy): Bacteria > Actinomycetota > Actinomycetes > Actinomycetales > Cellulomonadaceae > Myceligenerans > Myceligenerans xiligouense. Next base: position 633,188 of record NZ_RKQZ01000001.1, on the reverse strand, counting down.
CGTCCGGCAGCACGCCGTCGAAGAGCTCGGCGAACCCCGCCTTCGTCGCACGCGACACCACCTGCTGGGCACGGGCGAGCGCGCCCTGCGCGAGCGGGATTCCCTCCAGGACCGACGCGCGCCGCTTCTCCGCCCGCTTGGCGTCCTCCCAGCCCATGAGCACGTCGTCGACAGAACGGTCCTCGCCGTCCGGGGCGAAGACGTGCGGGTGGCGTCGCACGAGCTTGTCCGCGAGGTCGCGGGCGACGTCGTCCACGGTGAACGGCTCCGGCTCGTCGGTGGCGATCCGTGCGTGGAACAGCACCTGCAGGAGCACGTCGCCGAGTTCCTCGCGCATGTGCTCACGGTCACCGGACTCGATGGCCTCGGCCAGCTCGTGCGCCTCCTCCAGGAGGTACGGCACGAGCGAGGTGTGCGTCTGCTTCCGGTCCCACGGGCACCCGCCCGGCGAGTAGAGACGATCCATGACCCCGACAGCACGGCGCAGCTCATCCATGCGTTGATGGTCCCATGCTGCCCGGGCGTCGGGGGTCTCGCCGTCCGGGCGGCGAGGGCACGTCGCGGCACCGCATAGCGCGATCACAGCACCGCGGCAGGGCCGGCCCAGCGACGACGGCAAGCCTCGGCGTCATGTTTCTCACCTACCTGCGCAGGGAACTGCGCAACAGACGCAAGCAGACCGCCGTGGTCGCGATCGGGCTGGCCCTCGCCATCGCGCTGGTCATGGTGGTCTCGTCGGTGTCCGCGGGGGTACGGGACGCACAGGCCGACGTGCTGGAATCGGTCTACGGCGTCGGCACCGACATCACCGTCACGCAGACCGCGGAACCCGGCGAGGGCGGAGGGTTCGGGCCCGGCCGCTTCGACTTCGACGCCGGGGACGGCGAGGCCACCGAGGACGGCACCCGGGAGATCGCGCAGGAGCAACTGCGCACGAGCCCCGGGACGACGGCCTTCGACACCTCCGCCCTCGACACCGTCTCGGACCTCGACGACGTCACCGGCGCGGCCGCCACGCTGGAGCTTTCCAGCACGAGCTTCTCGGGTGAGATGCCGGACTTCGGCCAGCTCGGTGAGGGCGGAGAGCCGGGCGCGGCTCCGGGCCAGGGCGGTACGGGCGCCGAGGGCGACGGTCAGGGCGGGCCGTCGTCGTTCGAGATCGACCAGCAGACGGTCACCGGGATCGATCCGGCGGCGGCCGCCGTCGGCCCCCTGACCACCACCGAGGTCGCTGACGGCCGCACCTTCGAGGCCTCCGACACCGGCCGGGACGTCGCCGTGCTCGACGCCGTGTACGCGGAGCAGGAGGAGATCGAGGTCGGCGACACGGTCACCGTCGGCGGCTCCGACCTCGAGGTGATCGGCACCGTGGCGTCGACCACCGGCGAGGGCGTGGAGACGGCGGCCAACCTCTACCTCCCGATCGACGTGGCGGCCTCGCTCGCGGACCTCGACGGTCAGGTCACCACGCTGTACGTGCGGGTCGACTCGTCGTCGAACGTCGACGCCGTCTCCGAGGCGATCGCCGGGGCGCTGCCCGACGCCACGGTGTCCACCCAGGCCGACCTCGCCGACGGCGTGTCCGGTTCGCTCTCCACCGCGTCGTCGCTGGTCTCGACGCTGGGCACCTGGCTCTCGGCGATCGTCCTGATCGCCGCGTTCGGCCTCGCGATCCTGTTCACCGTGTCCGGCGTGAACCGCCGCACGCGGGAGCTCGGCACGCTCAAGGCGCTCGGCTGGTCGCAGCGGCGCGTGGTGGGCCAGATCGCGGGCGAGTCCGTGGCACAGGGGCTGATCGGGGGCCTCGCCGGTGTGGCGCTCGGCGGCCTCGCGGTCCTCGCCGTGAACCTCTCCGGGATCACGCTGAGCGGCTCCACCGGCGCGGAGGTCGCCTTCGGCGGCAGCGGCGGTCCCCAGAGGGGGCAGGCGCTGCGGGACGGAGCGGGCGAGGTCGCGGGCGGCGGTCCGGCCGTTTTCGGCGGTGGCGACGGTGGCGGACTCGCCGGGACGGTGTCCGACGTCGTCCTGCAGGCGCCCGTGTCCCTGTGGATCGTCGCCGCCGCGGTGGGCCTGGCGGTGCTGGGCGGGCTCGTGGCGGGCGTCGTCGGCGGGCAGCGCGCGGCACGCCTGCGGCCGGCCGAGGCGTTCCGCTCGCTCGCGTGATTCCGGTCGGACCGGCCCCACGCGGCAGGTACCCGCGGTCCGCACCGCGTCGTCGTACAACGAGAGAAGGCATGTCATGTACCAGATCGAGAAGTTGACCAAGACCTACACCCAGGGGAAGCGGACCGTGCACGCGCTGCGCGACGTGTCCCTGCGGATCGAGGACGGCGAACTGCTGTCCGTCCAGGGTCCGACCGGAGGCGGGAAGTCCACGCTGCTCCAGGCACTGGGCGGGCTGGACCGGCCGACGTCGGGCAGCGTGATGCTGGACGGCGAGGACCTGGCCACGATGAACGACGCCGGGCTGACCACGGTCCGCGCCGAGACCGTCGGGTTCGTGTTCCAGAACTTCAATCTCGTCCCGACGCTGACGGCGCGGGAGAACGTCGAGACGGCGCTCGTGCCCGCGGGTGTGGCGACGGCGGAGCGGGCGCGGCGGGCGGTGGGCGCACTGGAGTCGGTGGGGCTCGGGGAACGGGCGGACCACCTGCCGGGTGAGCTGTCGGGCGGGCAGCAGCAACGCGTGGCGATCGCGCGGGCGCTGGTGAAGAACCCGACCGTGCTGCTGGCCGACGAGCCCACGGGGAATCTCGACGAGGACACTCGCGACGAGATCATCGACCTGCTGGAGGGCCTGTGGAAGGAGCAGGGCCTGACACTGATCCTGGTCACGCACGACTCGGCGGTGTCCCGGCGCACGCCTCGCCGCATCCGCATCGCGAAGGGCAGGGTCCAGGACCTGACCGCGACCTGACCGAACCGCTCCGCGGATCCCGCCGACCACGTGCCGACCACGTCATTTCGCGCGACCACGCCATTTCGCCTGATGGTTACGCTCCCACGAGGCGAAATGGCGTGGTCGCGCGAAATGGCGTGGTCGTGACTGGCCTCCGCCTGCCGGGTGTGGCTACCATCACGCCCAAAGCACCCGGACCGCGCAAGGGAGCGCCTCTGATGTTCGATCGAAATCGTTTCCCATCTCGAAATCGTTTCACACACCCACCGAGCCCCGACACGACAGCACCCACTCCAGCCCCCCGCCGCAGCGCCCGAACCGCCACCGCCGCCGCCACGGCCGCGGCCCTCGCCCTCACGGGCGCCGGCGTCGCAACCGTCGCCCTGACCGGACCGGCCGCCGCCGTGCCGGTCACGATCACGGAGGCCGACTTCACCGACGGCACCACCGGCGCCTGGACCGCGTCCGGGAGCACGACGCCCGAAGTGGTCCCCGACCCCGACGACGCCGCCAACAACGTCCTGTCCATCACGCGCGCCGCCGACTACGAGGGCATCCAGTCCCCCACCGGCATCTTCGAGGCGGGCGCCACCTACGACTTCTCGATGCGCGCCCGCATCGCCCCCGCCGCCGACGGCGAGACGCACCCGGCCTCCACCGGCATCCGCTTCGTCATGAAGCCGGACTACGACTGGATCGGCAACACCACCATCACCTCCGAGTGGACCACCGTGACCGGTTCGTTCACCGCGGCGGCGGACGCCGACCCCACCGCCCTGCAGGCCTACCTCGGCTCCGACGACCAGGAGGGGCCGTACACGATCATGGTGGACGACATCCTCGTGACCAGTGAGGACGGCGGCACCGACCCGGGCACCGCCCCCGGCGGCGCGATCAGCCCGGTGGCCACGCCGGCCTACCTCGCGGACGGCACGGGCGACGTCTCCGCCCTCACGTTCGACGACGGCCCCGACCCGGGCACCACCCCCGCGCTGCTCGACTTCCTCGCCGAGCGGGACATCACGGCGACGTTCTGCGTGATCGGCCAGAACATCCAGGCCGACGGCGGCGCCGAGCTCCTGCGCCGGATCGTGGACGAGGGCCACGTGCTGTGCAACCACTCGACCGGCTACGCCGACATGGGCGGCTGGTCCGCCGACGAGGTCCGCGCGGACATGGTCGCGAACCTGCGGATCATCCGGCAGGCGCTCGGGAACCCGAACCAGAAGGTCCCGTTCTGGCGGGCGCCGAACGGTTCCTGGGGCGTGACGCCCGAGGTCGCCGTCGAGCTCGGCATGCAGCCGCTGGACGTGCGCAACACGATCGCGGACTGGGAGACCCAGGACGAGACCACCCTCACCGAGAACCTGCGGGCCGCGATGGTCCCCGGCGAGATCGTGCTCGCGCACGACGGCGGCGGTGACCGCTCCGGCACGCTCGCCGCGGTCCGGACCGTGGTGACCGAACGCCTCGCCGACGGCTGGGAGTTCGTGCTGCCGCAGGGCACGCCCCCGGCGTCGGGCACGGTGCTGGCCACCGGTTTCGAGGACGGCACGCTCGACGGCTGGGGGCCGCGCAACGGCGCGGACGACAGCGGCTTCAGCGTCGCGGTCACCGACACCTACGCCCACGAGTCCACCTACTCGGCCGGGATCACCGGCCGTGAGAGCACGGGCGACGGCATCGGCCTCGACGTGACCGAGGCGCTCCGGGCCGGCGTCGTGTACGACGTGTCGGCCTGGGTCCGCTTCGCCGACGGCGCCACGCCGGGCGACGTCTGGCTCAGCCTCGCGCACACGTCGGGCGGGGAGACGACCTACGACACCGTGGCGCAGTTCGACGGCATGTCGAGCACCTCGTGGCAGCAGGTCACCGCGAGCTTCACGATGCCGGCCGCCGACGACGCGCTGCTCTACCTCGAGACCGACTACAACGGCGAGAACCTCAGCGACTGGTACATCGACGACATCGAGATCTCGGTCCCGGAGCCGCCGGTCGTCGAGGACCTCACGCCGATCCACGAGACCGCGGACTTCCCGGTGGGCGTCGCGATCGACTCGCGCGAGACCACCGGCCCGGCCGCGGAGCTCACCACGCGCCACTTCGACCAGATCACGGCCGAGAACCACATGAAGCCCGAGGCCTGGTACGACGACGAAGGGAACTTCCGCCGGCACGCCGAGACCACGGCCCTCATGGACTTCGCCGCGGCGAACGACCTGCGCGTCTACGGGCACGTGCTGGTGTGGCACAGCCAGACGCCGGACCGGTTCTTCCAGGACGACGCCGGTGACCCGCTGCCCGCGGACGCCGCCGGCCGGGAGATCCTGCGCGAGCGCCTGCGGACGCACATCTTCGCGGTCGCGGAGAACCTCGCGGCGGACTACGGGCCGTTCGGCTCCGACACGAACCCGCTGGTCGCCTGGGACGTGGTGAACGAGGTCATCTCGGACAGCGGTGAGCACGACGACGGCATGCGCCGCTCGGAGTGGTATCGCGTGCTCGGCGAGGAGTTCGTCGACCTCGCGTTCCGGTACGCGGACGAGGCGTTCAACGAGACGTACGCCGCCACGCCGTCGGACACGGTCCCGGAACGCCCGGTGACGCTGTTCATCAACGACTACAACACCGAGCAGTCCGGCAAGCAGGACCGGTACCTCGCGCTCACGGAGCGGCTGCTGGAGCGCGGCGCGCCGGTGGACGGCGTCGGTCACCAGTTCCACGTGAACCTGTCGATGCCGGTCAGCGCGCTGGAGACCGCTCTGGACCGCTTCTCCGGGCTGCCGGTGACGCAGGCCGTCACCGAGCTGGACGTGACCACCGGTACGCCGGTCACGCAGGCCGCCCTCATCGAGCAGGGCTACTACTACCGCGACGCGTTCCGCGCCTTCCGGGAGCGCTCCGCGGACATGTACAGCGCCACGGTGTGGGGGCTGACGGACGGCCGCTCGTGGCGGGTCGACAACGGCGCGCCGCTCGTGTTCGACGACGCCTACCAGGCCAAGCCCGCCTACCACGGCGTCGTCGACGGCGAGCTGCCCGCCACGCTCCGCACGGCGGACGTGTTCGCGGGCGACGTCCCGCTCGACGACGGCGCGACGGGGTCCCTGGAGTGGGACAAGCTCCCGCCGCACACCTTCGCCGCCGCCGACGGCAACGCCGGGTTCCAGCTCCGCTGGGCACCGGACCACCTCACCACGTACGTGTCGGTGGACGACGCCACGCCGTCGGGCGACGCGGTGTCCCTCACGCTGGGCGACGCGAGCTACACGGTGGCTCGTGACGGTTCCGGCGACGCGGACGCCGTCGTGTCCGAACGCGACGGCGGGTACGACGTCGTCGTCCACCTGCCGCTGGAGGCCGCGGCCGAGGGCGACACGCTCGGGCTCGACGTGCGGGTGTCCGACGGCGGCGAGGACGCCGGCGCGTGGAACTCGCCCGGTGCGCTCGGCACGCTGACGCTCGTCGAGGAGCTCTCCTACACCGAGATCCCCGGCGCGGCGACCGCCCCGGTGGTCGACGGCGAGGCCGACGCCGCGTACGAGGCCGCCGAGCCGGTGGTCACCACCAAGGCGGTCGAGGGTGAGGCGGGCGCGGAGGCGACCGTGTCGGCCACCTGGCACGGCAGCACGCTGTACGTGCTGGCCGACGTCGCCGACCCGACGATCGACGTGGCCGGCTCGGACCCGTGGATCCAGGACTCGGTGGAGTTGTACGTCGACGCGGGCAACGCGAAGAACGGTGGCTACCGCGCCGACGACACGCAGATCCGGATCTCGGCCGAGAACGTGGTGTCGTTCGGCACGGGTGACGAGGCCGACCAGGCCGCGCGGCTGACGTCGGCCGTGCGGCAGACGGACGGCGGGTACACCGTCGAGGCCGCGATCGACCTGCTGGAGTACGGCGGGCTCGGCACGTTCCACGGCCTGGACTTCCAGGTGAACGACGCCAGTGACGGCGCCCGCACGGCGATCCGCAACTGGGCCGACCCGACCGGGGCCGGCTACCAGTCCACGGCCCACTGGGGCGTGGGACGGCTCGTCGACGCGCCGGGGATCCGGAACACGGTGCCGCCGGAGATCACCGGGAAGGCGCGCCCGGGCCGGACGCTCACGGCCGACCCCGGTGAATGGTCCGTCGACGACGTCACGCTCCGCTACCAGTGGCTGCGCGACGGGGAGCCGATCCACCGGTCGCACGGGAAGCCCACCGGAACGGGGCCGACCTACCGGGTCGGCCCGTGGGACGCCGGGCACGAGCTCGCCGTGGAGGTCACCGCCGAGGCCGAGGGCTACGAGCCGGTGGCCGCCACCTCGGAGCCGGTCACCGTCCGGCACGGGAACCCCTGGCAGTGGACCTGGAACTGGCTCCTGCCCTTCTGGCAGTGGCCCTGGCGCTGACGCCGCCGAATCCTGATCCGCCGAGGTGGCGGGCCGCGTCGTCGCCCCGCCACCTCGGCATCGCACCACCGGCCGAGGCAGCGGGACGCTCACGCGGACCGCTGCCTCGGCTTCGCGCTGCGTGGGCTGCCTGCCCGAGCTGGGACCGTTACCCAGCTTTTACTTGCATGAGTGAGCACTCATGCCAAAGTTACCCTTATGGCGCAGATCACCACCAGGATCACCGCGACCGTCGGCGTGGCCGCCGTCGCACTCACGCTCACCGCGTGCAGCCCGAGCGACACCGGAGGCGGTGGCGACGACGGGCAGGTCACCCTGGAGACCTGGATCAGCCAGGACATGGAGACCCTGCTCCCCGGCGACGCCGGCAGCTACGACAACATCAGCGTGCTCGACGTCGTCTACGACGGCCTGGTCCGGTACGACCCGGAGACCACCGAGCCCTACAACTACGTGGCCGAGTCCATCGAGCCCGACGACGAGAACACCGTCTGGACCATCACCATCAAGCCGGACCTGACGTTCCAGAACGGCGAGCCCGTCGACGCCGAGGCGTTCGCCCGTTCCTGGAACCACACGGCCGACGGCGACAACGGCCTGTACTCGAACTACTTCTTCAGCATCATCGAGGGCTACGACGACATGCAGCCCACCACGGACGACGACGGCAACATCACCGCCGAGGGCGCCGCGGACGAGCTGTCGGGACTGGAGGTCGTCGACGAGCTGACGCTCGAGGTCACCCTCGGTGCGCCGTTCGCCGGGTTCGCCACGATGCTCGGATACACCGGCTTCTTCCCGATCGCCGAGGAGTGCCTGGACGACGTCGCGGCGTGCGCCACGCAGCCCATCGGGAACGGCCCCTTCCAGGTGACCGACTGGCAGCAGAGCCAGGAGCTGACCGCCGAGAAGTGGGCGGACTACCCGCTGGACGAGACGCCGGACTACGACGCGATCCGCTGGACCGAGTACGCCACGGGCGAGACCTCCGGCTGGGCCGACTTCACGGCCGGCGACCTCGACCTCTCGTTCCCGCCGACGGCCGAGGTCGAGGCCGCGCGGAACGACCCCGAGCTCTCCGGGCGCTACGTCGAGCGCCCCGGCTCCGCGCTGACGTACCTCGGTTTCTCCGGCTACACCGACGGCCCCTGGGACGACATCGAGTTCCGCAAGGCCATCTCGATGGCGATCGACCGCGAGGGCATCATCGCGTCGCTCGGCAGCGGCCAGGCGACCCCCGCGGACTCCTGGGTGGTCCCGGGCGGCGTGCCCGGCGGCGAGGCCGGCACCTGCGAGTGGTGCGCCTTCGACCCGGAGGCCGCCCGGGCGGCGCTCGACGAGGCCGGCGGCTGGCCCGAGGGTGAGAAGCTGCGGATCAGCCTGGGCGACGACGAGGCCGAGGTGGAGTACTTCACGGCGATCGGCAACTCCGTCGAGGAGGTGCTGGGCATCCCGTACGAGCTCGACATCGACCCGGACTACTTCACCACCCGGGCGGAGCAGGGCTACGACGGCATGTTCCGGAACAACTGGTTCCCCGACTACCCGCTGAACGAGAACTACCTCAGCTTCTACGCCTCCGGGGAGCCCGGCGCCGGGCACTGGGGCTGGTACAGCGAGGAGTTCGAGGCCAAGCTGGACGAGGCCGCCGCGGCGTCGTCGCTCGACGAGTCCGTGGCCCTCTACCAGGAGGCCGAGGGCATCCTGGCCGAGGAGTTCCCGACCATCCCGTTCCGCTGGAGCTTCAGCGCCACCTACTACAGCGAGCGCCTGGACAACGTGATCCTCAACCCGTTCTCGGGTGCGCCGATCCTGCGCGAGATCGAGGTCTCGGCAGGCTGAACCGTCCGCACCCGATGACCCGCGCGGTTGGCGCCGCCGTCGTTCCCCGGCGCCGCCGCGCGGTCGTGAACCACCGAGGGAGTCCATGGGCCGCTACATCGCCAGGCGGGTGCTGCAAGGGGTCGGCACGCTGCTGCTCGTGATGCTGCTGCTGCACCTGCTCACGACGGTCGCCATCCAGCTCAACGGCAATCCCGCCCAGGCGTTCTTCGGGGACAAGGTCGCGTCGGAGTCGCAGCTCGCCGCCGTCGAGCAGCGCTTCGACCTGGACGACCCCTGCTTCGACCAGGTGGGGAACCCGTGCCTCGGCCCGTTCGTCGAGCGCCTCGGCGAGTACGCGCGGGGCGACTTCGGCACCAACCTGCGTGGCCGGGAGGTCTCGGACATCGTCGCGACGGCGGCACCGAACACCCTCCGCCTCTTCGTCGTCGTCCTGCTCACCTGGCTGACGCTCGGCATGGTGCTCGGTTCCGTCGCGGCGCGCCGGCGCGGTTCGGCGAGCGACCACGGCATCCGGCTCACGTCGGTCCTCATCGACGCGTTCCCGGTCTTCGTGCTGCTGATCGTGTACCGCTACGTCGTGGCCGTGCCGCTGCACCGGTGGGCCGAGGAGACGTTCGGCGAGGACAGCTGGCCTCCGTACTGGTTCAAGCCCTCGTTCGACGCGGACCACCCGTGGGCCACGGTGGTCGTGCCGGGGATCCTGCTGGGCCTGGCCGGGTCGGCGGCGTTCATCCGGCTCGTGCGGGCCGGGCAGCTCGAGTCCTACCAGGGTGACCACGTGCGCACCGCGCGGTCGAAGGGGCTGGCCGAGCGGCACGTCGTCGTGCACCACGTGGTGCGCAACTCGTCCGTGCCCGTGGTGACCGCCGTGGGCCTGACGTTCGCCGAGGCTCTCGGCGGGGCCGTGATCACGGAGGGACTGATGAACATCTACGGGATGGGCGGCGTCCTGTGGGAGGCGGTCCGGAACGACGACGTCGGGCTCGTGCTCGGCGTCGTGACCCTGCTGGCCGCCGTGACCGTCGTGGTGATGATCGTCGTCGACATCGCCTACGCCCTGCTCGACCCGAGGATCCGCTATGAGTGACACCGACGAGGCACGTGCCCGGAGCGGAGCCCGAGGAGATGGCATGAACGGCCCTGACACCGACGAGGGGCGCAGCGGTGCGCCGTCGAGCCCGCCGGCCGAGGCCTGGCGCGCGCTCCTCCGCCGGCCCGACACCGTGATCGCGGCCGGCGTCGTCCTGTTCTTCGCGGTGATGGCCGCGTTCCCGCGGCTGTTCACCAGCACCAGCCCCCGGACGTGCCCGATCCGGGACGCCCGCCTGGACCCGCAGGGGTGGGGCGGCGCGCACCCGCTGGGTACGGACGCTCTGGGCTGCGACGTGCTGGCCACGCTGGTGCACGGTGTGCGGCCGTCGCTGCTGCTGGCCGTGGTCGTGGTCGGTGTCTCGCTCCTCATCGGGGTCACGCTGGGCCTGCTCGCCGGGTACTACCTCGGCTGGGTGGACTACCTGGTGTCGCGGGCCGTCGAGGTGTTCCTCGTGATCCCGCTGCTCCTGGCGGCACTCCTGGTGCTGTCCCTGTTCCAGGGGGTCGACCTGGGCTCGGGGACGTTCGAGGTCATCCTGCTCCCGGCGGTGGTGCTCATCCTGTTCGGCTGGATGCCGTACGCCCGCTACGTGCGGGCCAGCACCCTGGAGGCGAAGAACCTGGACTACGTCACCGCGGCACGCTCCCTGGGGGCCTCGGACCCGCGCATCCTGGTGCGGCACGTGCTGCCGAACGCGATCGGGACGGTCACGGCGCTGCTCCCCACCTCGGTGGCGGGTGTGATCAGCGCGGAGGCGGTGCTGTCCTTCCTGGGCATCGGGGTGCGGCCGCCGGCGACGAGCTGGGGCATCCAGATCGAGCAGGGGTCCGAGTGGGTGACCGGCGGAGCCCCGCACATCCTCCTCGCCCCGCTGATCTGCCTGGTCGCGACCGTGCTGGCGCTCGTGGTGCTGGGCGACGCCCTGCGCGACGCCCTCGACCCGAGGCTGGCCCGATGAGGCGCGGCCCGTCATCGTCGGCACCAGCCGCCGACCACGCCATTTCGCACCGTGGGAACGCGACCACCACGCAGGATGGCGTGGTCGACCACGGTGACGCCCGGGAGCGGCACGGCCACGGCACGTCGTCGGGCACCCCGCTGTTGGAGGTGCGGGATCTGGCCGTCGAGTTCCGCACGCGCGAGGGGGTCGTGCGGGCGGTGGACGGGCTGTCGTACACCGTGGAGGCGGGGCGGACGCTCGCGGTGGTGGGTGAGTCCGGGTCGGGCAAGTCGGTGTCGTCGCTGGCGGTGATGGGCCTGCTTCCGGAGACCGCCCGGGTGACGCGCGGGTCGGTCCGGCTGTCGGGGGAGGACCTGCTGGGCCTGAGCCCGCGGGAGCACCGCAGCCGGTGCGGTGACCGGATCGCGATGGTGTTCCAGGACGCGCTGGCCGCGCTGAACCCGGTGCACACCGTGGGCTACCAGCTCACGGAGGCGCTGCGGAGGCGGCGCGGGATGTCGCGCGGGGATGCCCGGCGCCGCGCGGTGGAACTGCTGGACCTGGTGCGGGTACCGAACGCGCGCGGCCGGGTGCGGGACTACCCGCATCAGTTCTCGGGCGGCATGCGGCAGCGGGTGCTGATCGCGACGGCGCTGGCCATGGACCCGGACGTGCTCATCGCGGACGAGCCGACCACCGCGCTCGACGTCACCGTCCAGGCCCAGGTGCTGCGGCTGCTCGCCGAGATCCAGGCCGAGCGGCGGATGGGCCTGGTGCTCATCACGCACGACCTGGGCGTGGTGGCCGGCGTGGCCGACGACGTCACCGTCATGTACGCGGGGCGTGTCGTGGAGCGGGCGCCGGTCCGGGAGACGTTCCGCACGCCCGCCCACCCCTACACCCGAGCGCTGCTGCGGTCCATCCCGTCGGCGGGTGCGGGCGGCCCGGGAGCGAACGGCGGCGCGCGGAAGCGGCGCCTGGCCGTCATCCCCGGCCGCCCGCCGAGCCCGGCCGCACCGCCACCGGGCTGCGCGTTCCACCCCCGCTGCGATCTGGCCCGCGACCGGTGCCGATCCGACGTGCCGGCCCTGGCCGCCGTCCCCGCGGCGGACGCCCGGGAGACCGGCGACGACGGATCGACAGCCGCGCACGCGTCCGCCTGCCACTTCGCCGCCGAAGTCCTGGCGTCCCCTGCCTTGCCCGGATCGACCGGGCGCCAGGACGCGCACGACTCCGCCGGGACGGGGAACCTCCCCCGTGCGAGCTCCGGTGGTCCGGGCACCAGCGCCCCCGGGACCGGCGGCCCACCGCACACCGGCTACCCCGGCCCCCGCGGCCAGGAGTCCCAGGAGGCGTCCGATGGCTGAACCCGCGCTCGAGGTCCGCGACCTCGTCAAGCACTACCCCGTACGCCGTGGCCTGCTGCGTCGCACCGCCGGTACGGTCAAGGCGGTCGACGGCGTCTCGTTCGGCCTCGGCCGGGGGCGGACCCTGGGACTCGTGGGTGAGTCGGGGTCGGGCAAGAGCACGCTCGCGCGCGTGCTGGTCGGGATCGAGACGCCCACCAGCGGTCAGGTGCTCGTGGAGGGCGAGGACATGGCGCGCCTCTCCCGGGCCGGGCGCAAGCAGTTGCGCCGCGAGGTGCAGATGGTGTTCCAGGATCCGTACACCTCGCTGAACCCCCGGATGTCCGTGCAGGAGATCGTCGGTGAGCCGTTCGCGATCCATGGGGTCGCCCCGGCGGGCGGACGTCGCGCCGCCGTGGGTGAGCTGCTGGAACTCGTCGGCCTGGAACCCGCCCACGCGAACCGCTACCCGCACCAGTTCTCGGGCGGCCAGCGGCAGCGCGTCGGCATCGCCCGCGCGCTCGCGCTCCGGCCCAGGATCCTGGTGTGCGACGAGCCGGTCTCCGCACTCGACGTGTCCGTGCAGGGCCAGGTGATCAACCTCCTCGAGGACCTCCAGGACGAGCTGGGCCTGTCGTACCTGTTCGTGGCGCACGACCTGGGTGTCGTACGGCACATCGCGCACGACGTCGCGGTCATGTACCTGGGGCGCGTCGTGGAGCGGGGCCGGGAGACGGACGTCTACGACGGCGCGCTGCATCCCTACACCCAGGCGCTCCTGTCGGCGGTCCCGGAGCCCGACCCGGCCGTGCGGCTGACCGACTCCCCCGCGATCACGCTGGAGGGCGAACCGCCGTCGCCGATCGACCCTCCCCCGGGGTGTGCCTTCCACACCCGCTGCCCCCTGGCCCGGACCCTCGGCAGCAAGGGCGACGGCGAGACCGACCGCGACGGAGGCGCCGTGTCCGCCGGTATGCCTGCCGACGGCGGCGCCGCGCGAGCCGGCACCGGCGCCGTACCGGGCCGCGCGACGGCAGCCGGCGGCGCCGTGTCCGCCGGTGTGCCGGCCGACGTCGCGCGCAATGTTCCCGAGCCGTGCACGGGGTCCACGCCCGTTCTGCGGCCGCACGACGGCAACGACGCCGGTCAGCCCGGCAGTCGTGACGACGACGCACGCGCCGGCGGCGAACCGGCGCACCTGGCGGCGTGTCACTTCGCGCGGACGCTCCGGGCCCCGGCGAGGGTGGAGCCATGACGCGTGTGCTGGTGGTGCGGAACTCGGAGGGCTCGGGCCCGCGGCGGCTCGGCGGCTGGCTGGCGGACGCCGGTGTGACCGCCGACGTCGTCCCGGCGTGGGAAGGGCTGCCGGACCGCCTGGACGGGTACGACGGCGTCGTCCTCCTCGGCGGCGGCTACCTGCCCGACGACGACGCCGAGCACCCCTGGCTGCCCCGGGAGCGCGCGCTCACGGCCGAGGCGCTGGACCGCGGGACGCCCCTGCTGGGGATCTGCCTCGGCGAGCAGCTGCTCGCCCACGTCGCGGGCGGCGAGGTGACCGCGCGGTCCGGCGAGACGGAACGCGGCATGTGCGCGCTGGAGGTCCTGCCGGAGGCCGCCGGCGACCCGCTCCTCGGACAGTTCATGACCGGGGGCGGGCAAGCCGGCGCGGCACCGGGAAACGGGCCGGGTGTCCCGGTTCCCGGACGCATGCCGGCAGGTCACGTCCTCGCCGACAGGACGGCGGATCCTCGGAACGACCCCGTTGCCGACCGCGTTGCCGACCGCGACGCCGCCCCGACCGCCGTCGTCCCCGAGCCGCTGTGGATGCTGGAGAACCACGAGGATTCCGTCACGGCGCTGCCGCCCGGCGCGACGCTGCTGGTCACGTCGCCGGAGTGCCGGGTACAGGCGTTCCGGGTCGGGCGAGCGGCATGGGGACTCCAGTTTCACCCGGAGGCGCCACCGGACGCGATCCTCCGCTGGGACGAGGCCGCTCTGGCGGGCCAGGGTCTCGACCGCGCCGCCCTGGCCTCGGCCGCCCAGGAACGCGCCGACCAGAACACCACCCAGTCCCGAGCCCTCATCCACTCCTGGACCAAGATGTTGAGGAGTGTTCAGTAGGGTCTCGCAGACCTTCAAGGCGGTTCGAACAAACCCTGATGAACCTGAGTCAGCAGGGCCTGTCGGCGCTCCCGAGGGGGCGAGGAAGTGGAGGGAGCTCATGGTGCGGACCGGAACCCACAGCGACGGCATGCCGTTCGTCGCCTTCCATGTGGCGCGGGCGTCGGGCGAGGTGCTGGTCGCCCGGGAGGACGACGTGATCGTCTACGCGGCGTCGACGGTGAAGCTCGCGGTGCTCGTCGCCGTCGCGCGGGAGCTCGACGCCGGGACCGCGTCGCCCGGCGAGGAACTGATCGCCGCCAGGACGTTCACGTCCCGGGCCCCGGGGGCGGGCACGTTCACGATCGAGCCCGACGACGTCGACGAGGGACTTCCCCCGGACGGCACTCCCATGCCCCTGGCCGACGTCGCCGAGCGGATGATCGTGGTCTCGTCCAACGAGGCCACCAACATGCTGATCGACCGGGTCGGCCTCGAGGCCTGCAACCGGGTGCTGTCGGACGCCGGGTGCGCGGACTCGGTCCTGAGCCGCCTGTACTCCGACGCCGCCGCGGCGGGAACCGGCGGCCCGTCGCACCTCGTCACCGCACGCGACCTCGCCCGCCTGATGGGCGCGATCGTGGCCGGCCGCCTGGCGAGCGCCGAGCGGACGGCCTGGATGCTGGAACTGCTGTCCCGGCAGACGGACCGTCAGCTCACGTCGTCGTTCCCGGGCGGCGTGCCGTTCGGCTCGAAGTCCGGGTGGGTCGACGGGATCCGGCACGACGTGGCCTTCCTCGGCGAGCCGGGCCCGGACGCCCTGGTGATCGCCGTCTGCACGCGCGGCTACGAGAACGCGGACGCGGAGGAGACCATCAAGGCGCTCGGCGCGATGGCGACGGTGCTGCGAGGACTGCCTCCGGCGCCGTGAACTCCCGGGGATCCGTCGCCGGCGGCGCCGCCGGCGAACCGGGCAGCGCGCCGCCGCCTGGCTCTAATGACCAGTGCGCTGTCCATTAGGGCCGACGACGGCTATCCTGGTAGCCACAGTCCGAGCGGCGCGCCCAGACCGCCGTCGTCCAGAAAGACCGACACCATGGCCCGCACGTCCCACCGAACCCACCGAGATCTCGCCTCGATCGGCGAGCACGTCCGCAACTGGCGCAAGATCCACGGCCTCACCGCGCAACTCGTCGCGGATCGCGCCGGTATCACCCGCACCACCCTGCGCAACATCGAGAACGGCACGGGCACCGTCAGCCTGGAGAACACCCTCGCGGTGCTCCGGGTCCTGGGAGTGGCTGACGCCGTTGTCGGTGCGACGGACCCGTTGACCACCGAGATGGGGCGCTTCCACGCCGAACGCACCCTCCCGCAGCGCGTGAGGATTCCCGGCTGAGGGGCGCCGAACACTACGTCAGGAGTTGAGCCGCCGTGGCGATCCGCGTCGAAGTCCATCTGCCCGGCGGCCGGCAGGCGCACGCCGGCGAACTCGACCTGCACCTCAACACGGGCGGAGCGCTGGTCGGCAGCACGTTCCGGTATGCCGACGACTACCTGCGCACGGCGGGCGCCTACGCGCTGTGCCCGGAGCTGCCGCTGACGCCGGGGCCGATCCCGTCGGCGGGCGACCGGCCGATGTTCGGCACGTTCGCCGACTGCCAGCCCGACCAGTGGGGCCGCACGCTGCTGTTCCACGCGGAACGGAACATCGCCCAGGCCCAGGACCGCGCGTCCGTGCGGCTCACCGAGAAGGACTTCCTGCTCGGCGTGCAGGACGAGACCCGGCTCGGCGCACTGCGCCTCTCGCTCGACGGCGGCGAGACCTTCCTGGCGCCGCCGCGCGCCGACGTGCCCGATCTCGTGAACCTGCCCGCGCTGACGGAGGCCGCGGAGGCCGTCGCGGAGCATCGCGGGTCGGACCGGGACCTGCGGCTGCTGGTCGCCGCCGGCACGTCGATGGGCGGGGCGCGGCCGAAGGTCACGGTGCGCGACACCGACGGCGAGCTGTGGATGGCCAAGCTCCCCCGGCCGACCGACCGCTGGGACGTCCAGGCGTGGGAGTACCTCACGCTGCGGCTCGCGTCGCGGGCAGGCATCGAGATCCCCGTGGCGCGGCTGCACCGGGTGGACGGGGACGGCGGGCGCCACAGCATCCTGCTCACGCGGCGGTTCGACCGGCTGTCCGGCGGCCGGCGGGTCGGGTTCCTGTCGGCGGAGTCCCTGGTGCAGAAGGCGTTCTTCGAGACGATCGACTACCGCACGCTCGCCGAGACGCTCGCCGACCACTCCGGCCGGCCGAGCGCCGACGGGCACGACCTGTTCCGACGGGTCGTGTTCACCCTGCTGGTGCGCAACGTGGACGACCACATGAAGAACCACGGCTTCCTGCGCCGCACCGAGGGCTGGTCGCTGGCCCCGCTGTTCGACGTCAACCCGGACCCGTTCTCGGTCGCGGAGTCCACGCCGCTGCGGCCGATGGGCAACCGGATCGACCGCGAGATCCGGGTCCTGCTGGACACCTGCGGCTCCTACGGGCTACGGCTCGACGACGCGCGGCAGGTGGTCGGCGAGGTGTCGGAGGCGACCGCGGGCTGGGCCGAGCTGGCCCGCGACCTGTCGCTGCCCGAGGGCGAGATCACCCTCATGGCGGAGGCGTTCGAGAACCCCAACCGCAGCGAGGCCCGCAGCCTGGCGGCCTGACCCGGCACCGGCCGGAAGGCTCCTCGGCCGCTCTCGGGGCGATGTCAGTGGCGGGCGCTACGCTGTTGTCAGCCCATCCACCCCGTCCCGGGAAGAAAGTGGGCCAGTCGCCGTGTGCCCGGCCGGTCCCGGACACGTGTCATGGCCCGGCGCCGTCGTCGGGCCCGCGTCGCCGTCGTACGCATGTCGCCGTCGGGCCCGCGTCGCCGTCGTACCCCGTCGTCGTCGCATCCCGTCGTCGTCACACCCGATCCGTACCGCCGTAAGGACCCCGATGCATCTCACCGGTCTGCTTCCGCTCCTGCTCGCCGACCCGGGCGTCGCGGCCGCCGTCGAGCACGTCGGCGCGCGCGGCGAGGCCGACGTCGTCGGACCCGTCGGGGTCCGGCCCGCCCTCGTCGCGGCCGCCTCCGAGCGGCGCCCCCTGGTGGTGGTCACCGCCACCGGCCGCGAGGCCGACGAGCTCGCCGCCGCGGTCCGCGTCTACCTGCCCGAGGGCCGCGAGGACGACGTCGCGGTGCTGCCCGCGTGGGAGACGCTGCCGCACGAGCGGCTCAGCCCGCGGGCCGACACGGTCGCGCGCCGCCTCGCGGTCTTCCGCCGGCTGGCGCACCCGACCGCGGAGCGCGGGCAGGCAGGCCCGATCCGCGTCCTCGTGATGCCGGTCCGAGCCTTGCTCCAGCCCGTGGTGGGGGGCCTGGGCGAGCTCGCCCCGGTCTCGCTCGCCGCCGGCGACACCGCCGACCTGACCGACATCGCCCAGCGGCTCACCGACGCCGCCTACACGCGCGTCGACATGGTCGAGCGGCGCGGCGAGT
The DNA here is from genome assembly GCF_003814695.1 of Myceligenerans xiligouense. Taxonomy (GTDB): domain Bacteria; phylum Actinomycetota; class Actinomycetes; order Actinomycetales; family Cellulomonadaceae; genus Myceligenerans; species Myceligenerans xiligouense. The sequence goes on along the minus strand of NZ_RKQZ01000001.1, from coordinate 615,044 downwards.
TCGCCGTGCGCGGCGGCATCCTCGACGTCTTCCCGCCCACCGAGGACCACCCGCTGCGATGTGAGTTCTGGGGCGACGAGATCAGTGAGATCCGCTGGTTCGCCGTCGCGGACCAGCGGTCCCTGGAGATCGCCGACCGGGGCCTGTGGGCGCCGCCGTGCCGCGAGATCCTGCTGACCGACGCCGTGCGTGAGCGTGCGGCGGGCCTCGTCGAGACGCTGCCGGGCGCCGCCGAGATGCTGGAGAAGCTCGCGGACGGCTCGCCCGCTGAGGGGATGGAGTCGCTCGCGCCGCTGCTGGTGGACCACATGGTCCCGGTGCTCGACCTCGTGCCCGACGACGCGCTGCTGCTCCTCAACGAGTCCGAGCGGGTCCGGCGCCGGGCCCACGACCTCGTCGCGACCACCCAGGAGTTCCTCGAGGCCGCCTGGGTGGGTGCCGCCGCGGGCGGCTCGGTCCCGCTGTCGGGCGAGGGCGGCGCGGACCTGTCCGCGGCGTCGTTCGCCACCCTCGCGGAGGCGCGGGCCGTCGCGGCCCGGCGCGGACTGGGCTGGTGGACGCTGTCGTCGTTCGGCCAGGACGTGGAGCTCGCGCAACTGCCCGACGGCGGCCTGCCGGAGGACCGTGCGATCAACGCGACCGGAGAGGTCTTCACCGTCGGAGCGCGCGACGTCGAGTCCTACCGGGGCGACTTCGCGCGGGCGCTGCGGGAGGTCGACACGCTGCAGAAGTCCGGCTGGACCCTCGTGCTCACCACGGAGGGGCACGGCCCCGCCAAGCGCATGAGCGAGCAGCTCTCGGAGGCGGGCACGGCAGCGCGCCTGGAGTCGTCCCTGGCGACCGAGCCGGAGGCCGCCGTCGTCCACGTCGTGGCAGGTGGGACGGGCCGTGGCTTCGTCGCCCCCGAGCTGCGCCTGGCCATCTTCTCGGACCAGGACCTGACCGGGCGGGCCGGCGGCGCCGGCACCCGGGACATGCGCAAGATGCCGAGCCGGCGCCGCAACGTCGTCGACCCGCTGCAGCTGCGGGCGGGCGACTACGTGGTGCACGAGCAGCACGGCGTCGGGCGGTTCATCGAGATGGTGCAGCGCACCCTCGGCGGGGGCGCGAACGGCGCCACGCGGGAGTACCTCGTCATCGAGTACGCGTCCTCCAAGCGGGGCCAGCCCGGCGACCGGCTGTTCGTGCCGACGGACCAGCTCGACCAGGTCACCAAGTACGTGGGCGGCGAGGCGCCCAGCCTCAACAAGATGGGCGGCGCCGACTGGAAGAACACCAAGGCCCGCGCCCGCAAGCACGTCAAGGAGATCGCGAGCGAGCTCATCCGCCTGTACTCCGCGCGGATGGCCACGCAGGGCCACGCGTTCGGCCCGGACACCCCGTGGCAGCGCGAGCTGGAGGACGCGTTCGCGTACGTCGAGACGCCGGACCAGCTCGCCTCGATCGACGAGGTCAAGGCGGACATGGAGAAGCCCGTCCCGATGGACCGGCTGATCTGCGGCGACGTCGGCTACGGCAAGACGGAGATCGCGCTGCGGGCCGCGTTCAAGGCCGTGCAGGACGGCAAGCAGGTGGCCGTGCTCGTGCCGACCACGCTCCTGGTGCAGCAGCACTTCGAGACGTTCTCCGACCGGTACGCCGGGTTCCCCGTGACGGTGAAGGCGCTGAGCCGCTTCCAGTCGGACAAGGAGTCCGAGGCCGTGGCGGACGGCCTGCGGAAGGGCTCGGTCGACATCGTCATCGGCACGCACCGGCTCATCACGGGCGCCGTCCGGTTCAAGGACCTCGGGCTGGTGATCGTCGACGAGGAGCAGCGGTTCGGCGTCGAGCACAAGGAGACGCTCAAGCAGCTACGCACCAACGTGGACGTGCTCGCGATGTCGGCCACCCCGATCCCGCGCACCCTGGAGATGGCCGTCACCGGGATCCGCGAGATGTCCACCCTCGCGACCCCGCCCGAGGAGCGCCACCCCGTGCTCACGTACGTGGGCGCCTACGAGGAGAAGCAGATCGCCGCGGCGCTACGCCGTGAGCTGCTCCGCGAGGGCCAGGTCTTCTACGTGCACAACCGGGTCGAGTCGATCGGCCGGACGGCCGCCAGGCTGAACGAGCTCGTACCCGAGGCGCGGATCGGCGTGGCCCACGGCAAGATGGGCGAGCACCAGCTGGACCAGGTCATCCGCGCCTTCTGGGAGAAGGAGCTCGACGTCCTGGTGTGCACCACCATCGTCGAGACCGGCCTGGACATCTCCAACGCCAACACGCTCGTCCTGGAGCGGGCCGACGTGCTCGGGCTCTCCCAGCTCCACCAGCTCCGCGGGCGCGTGGGGCGCGGGCGCGAGCGCGCGTACGCGTACTTCCTGTACCCGCCGGAGAAGCCGCTCACGGAGCAGGCGCACGACCGGCTCGCCACCATGGCGGCCCACACCGATCTCGGCGCGGGCATGCAGATCGCCATGAAGGACCTCGAGATCCGCGGCGCCGGCAACCTGCTCGGCGGCGAGCAGTCGGGCCACATCGCCGGCGTCGGGTTCGACCTCTACGTGCGCATGGTCGGCGAGGCGGTCGCCGCCTTCCGCGGTGACCGCGAGGAGGAGGCGCCCGAGGTCACCATCGAGCTGCCGGTCGACGCCCACCTGCCCGAGACGTACATCGCCACCGAGCGCCTGCGGCTCGAGGCGTACAAGAAGATCGCCGCCGCGCACGACGAGGCGGCGCTGGGCGAGGTGCGGGCGGAGCTCGTCGACCGGTACGGCAAGCTGCCGGAGGTCGCGTCGGCGCTGTTCGACGTGGCCGGGTTCCGCAACCACGCCCGCGCGGCCGGGCTCACGGACGTCACGGCCCAGGGCAAGTACGTGCGGTTCGCGCCGGTGGACCTGGCGGAGTCCCAGACGCTGCGTCTCAAGCGCCTCTACCCGAGCACGATCCTCAAGCCGGGCATCCGCGCGTTCCTCGTCCCGTTCCCGACGACGGCGCGCCTGGGCGGCCGCCCGCTGCGCGGCGCGGAGATCCTGGACTGGGCGAGGCAGCTGGTGGACGCGGTCATCCTGGGGGAGGTCAGCGCGGCGGCGAAGGTCGGTACGACACGGTGAGGACCGCGGCGGCCTGACGGGAGAGCACGCTCGCCGCTCGTCCCGCCCGGGGGCGGCCTCACGCCGGCCGCACAGCGATGAGTTCTCTCACCGGTCGATACGATCAGGGGCGATGTCCACCGAGCCGCGCCAGTCCATGTCCAGGTCAGACGCCGCCGCCGGCACGCGCTCACGCATCGCGTGGGCCGACGCCGCGCGGGGCCTGGCGATCTGCCTCGTGGTGCTGTACCACGCGACGAACTGGACGGCCGGCACCGGGTACGACGTCAGTGTCCTGCGGGAGTTCAACGAGCCGCTGCGCAGCCTGCGCATGCCGCTGTTCTTCGTCGTGGCGGGCATGTTCGCCACCAAGTGGGTCGCGGCGTCGTGGTCCACGGTGCTGCGCGGCAAGATCTTCTACTTCGCGTGGGTGTTCGTGCTGTGGGAGCCGATCACGCTGGCGGTCCGGCTGGGCACGGGCTACTACAAGGTGCCCGACGCCGACGGGTCCACGCTGCTCGGCGACCTGACCTGGTCGCTGCTGGTCCCCCGGTCCGAGCTCTGGTTCATCTGGACGCTGGCGGTCCTCTTCCTGGCGGCCCGGCTGCTGCGGCCCCTCCCGGCCTGGGTGCAGCTCCTCGCCGCGGCCGGCGTCAGCGGGTGGGCGCTGGCCGGCTGGGAGCCGGAGAGCATCGCCTATCGCGGAGCGGCGCAGTTCGTCCTGTTCTTCCTGGCCGGCCTGCACCTGCGGCCGTTCGTCGAGGCGTACGCCGACCGGTTGCGGTGGTGGTCGGGGCTGCTCGTGGTCGGCGCGTGGTACGGCGTGACGTGGGCCGTGGGGGCGTACGGCCTGGAGTCGACGCCGGGACCGTACCTGCTGGCGAACCTCGTCGGGGCGATGGCCGGGATCGCGATCAGCGTCGCCCTCGCCAGGATGGTCCCGGGCCTGGGCTGGATCGGCGCGCGAACGCTGCCGGTCTACGTCACGCATACGCCACTCATCCACCTGATCCTCTGGATCTACTGGTCGAACGGCATCTGGGTGCCGGCCCCGCAGTCCCAGTGGATGCCGCTCTTCATGACGATGGCGGTCGTCGCCACGGCCCTGGCACTGGACGCGGCCACGCGCCGTATCGGCCTGGGCTGGATCTGGGGCCCGCCGCGCCGCTGGCTCGCGTCACCCTGACGGACGGCGCTCCGCGCTTGGCACATTCTTTTTGACGGATCGGCGGGTCGACGGATCGGCGGGCGCCGCGCCCACGACCGCCGTCGTACCTCTTGTGCCACTCTTCCGATTTGCCCTATGCATTGTTAAAGTCTGGGTCAGTTGCGAGGCGCCGACAACGACGTCGGCTCCCGTTCCGACCCAGGAGGCGACATGCGACGTCCACGACGAACGGCAGCGCTGACCATCACGGCCCTCGTGGCCGTCCTCTCCGCGGCGACCTTCGCCGCACCCGCGACCGGGGCCGTACCGGACCCCGTGCTCCCCACCCCGGAGTCCGAGGTCAACGTCACCGGGGAACCCTTCACCGGCACCGCGCCCGACGGCGGCGTGCGCGGCTACGTCGACGCGCACAGCCACATGTTCATGGAGGACGGCATCGGCGGCGCCGCCGTCTGCGGCTCGGCGTTCTCCCCGGCCGGCATCGCCGACGCCCTGCGGGACTGCGACGCCCACGGTCCTCACGGCGGCACCGCGCTGCTGGAGAACCTCACCCGCCACGGCTCCCCGTTCGGCACGCACGACACCACCGGGTGGCCGACGTTCGCGGACTGGCCGGCCCACGACTCCCTCACCCACCAGCAGATGTACTACCGCTGGGTGGAGCGCTCCTGGCGAGCGGGGCAGCGGGTCCTCGTGAATCAGCTCACCAGCAACGGCCTGCTGTGCTCCATCAACCCGGGCACCTACCAGGACTGTGACGAGATGGCGGCGATCCGCCTGCAGATCGAGGACGCGTACGCGCTGCAGGACTTCGTCGACGCGCAGTACGGCGGGCCCGGCGAGGGCTGGTTCCGGATCGTGACGGACAGCGCCCAGGCGCGGCAGGTCGTCACGGAGGGGAAGCTCGCCGTGGTGCTCGGCGTGGAGACGTCCGAGCCGTTCGGGTGCAAGCAGACGCTCCGGGTGTTCGACGGGTGCACACGGTCCGACATCTCCGCCGGCCTGGACGAGCTGTACGACCTCGGCGTGCGGTCCATGTTCGTGTGCCACAAGTTCGACAACGCGCTGTGCGGGGTGCGGTTCGACACCGGCTCCACCGGGACGATCGTCAACGCCGGCCAGTTCCTCAGCACCGGGACGTTCTGGCAGGTGAGGTCGTGCCCGGCGGACGAGCCGCACGACAACAACCCCGGCAACATCGACCTGCCGGAGGAGCTCGACTGGCTGCCCGTCCCGCCGCGCTACCCGTCCGGCACGGTGTGCAACCCGTACGGACTCACCTCGAAGGGCGAGTACCTGGTCGAGGAACTCATGGAGCGGGGCATGCTGATCGAGGTGGATCACATGTCGGCCAAGGCGGCCGACCGGACGCTCGGGATGCTGGAGGAGGCCGGCTACGGCGGCGTGCTCTCCACCCATTCGTGGACCGACGAGCGGCACCTGGACCGCATCTACGCCCTGGGCGGCTTCGCGACCATGTACGGGCACGACACGGAGGGCCTGATCGCGGAGTACGAGCGGACGGCCGACGTGCGGGCACGGCACGACGTCGCGGGGGTCGGCTTCGGCTTCGACATGAACGGCTTCGGCGGCACGCCGGACCCGTCGGACGGCCGGGTCGCCTACCCGTTCACGTCGCTCGACGGCGGCTCGACCCTGGAGCGTCAGGTCACGGGCGAGCGAACCTGGGACGTCAACACCGACGGCGTGGCCCACTACGGCCTGGTCCCGGACTACCTGGAGGATCTCCGCGTCACGGGCGGCGAGGTGCTGACGGACGACGTGCTGCGCGGTGCGGAGTACTACCTCCGCACCTGGGAATCGGCGGAGTCGGCCTCACCCTGACGCCCGCCGAACCGCAGTCTCGTCCTCGCCCCCGGGTGCCGAGCCGCAGGTTGAATCGTGCCAACCCGTGATTGGCACGATTCAACCTGCGGCTCGGCGTCCGGAGCCGGGGTGACACTGCGGTTCGGCGTCCCGGGGGAGGTGTGGCCTTGCGGTTCGGCGTCCGGAGCCGGGGTGACACTGCGGTTCGGCGTTCCGGGGGAGGTGTGGTCTTGCGGTTCGGCGACGGGAACCCGCCGGGCACTGCGGTTCGGCAGCCTGGCCCGGAGACCGCCCGTGCGGCGACACCGCCCGTGCGGCCTCAGGCTCTCGCCGCGTGGAACTTTCCCTGCGCGGCCAGGAGGCCCTCCGTGACCAGGAGTTCCACCGCGTCCGCGGCGTCGTCCACGAAGATCGGGAGCTCCTTGCGCTCCGTACCCGTGAAGTCGCGCAGCACGTAGTCGGCGGTGTCCATCCGGCCCGGCGGCCGGCCCACGCCGACGCGGACGCGGTGGTAGTCGCGGGTCCCGAGCGCCTTGGTGATGTCGCGCAGCCCGTTGTGGCCGCCCTCGCCGCCGCCGAGCTTCAGCTTGATCGAGTCGAACGGGATGTCGACCTCGTCGTGCACGACGGCGATCCGGGCGGGCTCGATCCCGTAGTACTGCGCGAGCGCGCTGACCGGCCCGCCCGAGACGTTCATGTACGTGGACGGCTTCGCGAGGATCACCCGGGGTCCCGGCCGGCCGCCGGGCAGCATGCCGAGCCGCACCTCGGCGGCGGCGGCTTGCGCCCGGCCGTGCCGGGCGAACCTGCCGCCCGTGCGCTCGGCCAGCAGGTCCAGCACCATGTGCCCCACGTTGTGGCGGTTTCCGGCGTACTTCGGCCCGGGATTACCGAGCCCGACGACGAGCCATGGCTGGTCGGTCATCGATTCAGGCACCCGAACGGATCAGGCCTCCGTGGACTCCCCGGCGGCCTCGGCCGCCTCGGCCTCTTCCTCCGTCGCGGCCTCGCCCCGCGGCTCGGTGATCAGGACGACGGCCTGCTCCGGGTCCGTCAGCAGCGAGGAGCCGGCGGGCAGCTGGACATCCTTGGCGTACACGTGCGAGCCGGACGCGAGACCCTCGATCGACACGTCCACCGACTCCGGCAGGTGCGTCGCCTCGGCCTCGACCGACAGGGACTGGGCCTCGACCAGGTGGATGGTGCCCGGGGCGGACTCGCCGGTGATGTTCACGTAGATGTCGACGGCGATCTTCTCACCCGCGCTCACGACCAGCAGGTCGATGTGCTCGATGATGTTCCGGACCGGGTCGCGCTGCACGTCCTTGGCGACGGCGAGCTGGCCCTTGCCGTCCAGCTCGATGCTGAGCAGCGCGTTCGAGTGGCGCAGCGCCAGCATCGAGTCGTGGCCCGGCAGCGTCACGTGAACCGGGTCGGTGCCGTGGCCGTACAGCACGGCGGGAATCTTGTTGTCGCGGCGGATGCGGCGCGCGGCACCCTTGCCGAACTCGGTGCGGGCCTCGGCGACGAGCTTGATCTCGGACACGGGAGTTACTCCTGAGGTGATGTCGGTCTTTCTCGGGCGGGCGGCTGCGTCGGCGTGGGACGTGTGACGGACGCGGTGCGCGCGAGCTCGCTGCGTAGCGGTTGACCCAGTGGGTCACCGACTCACCGCCCAGTCGATCACGGACTGCGGCGCGTACGGAACAATCCGTCGCGGCCGTCCGACGTCCCTCGCCGAGGCAACCTGACTACTGTACCCGCTTGTCGGCGCTCGACGCACCGAGAAGCCCGTCACCGGGCTGCGACGAGGACAGCGCGCCCCCGAGCGGCGGCTGGGTCCGCCGCGGGCGGTACACCACCTGGGCGTGGAAGACGAACCTGAGCAGGAACGCCACCACGAGCGTGACCGCCTGCACCAGCACCGGCCACATACCGGTGACCTCGACGATCCACCACAGGACCGGCAGCCGGACGGCGGCCTCGGTGCCGTTGAACGCGAAGGAGTGGGCCAGCCGCGACCAGAACCCGTGCCGCCCCTCGGCACGCAGGTCCCGGAACACGAACCGCTCCTGCAGGGCGAAGTTCACGCTCATCGTCACGACCGCGGCGATCACCGCGGCGATCACGTAGTGCATCCCGAACGCCGTCAGCGCCCAGAGGATGAGCACGTTCCACACCGCGCCCATCCCGCCGATGATCGCGAACCGCGACATGCGCCCGAACCGCAACGACGCGAGCTGCTCCAGATAGCGCAGCCCCATCCGCAGCGTCGCCTTGGACCGGCCCGCGTACCGCTCGCCGAAGACGAACGGCTCCTCGCCGACGGCCAGCACCCGCTTACCCCGTGCGAGCACCTCGAGCAGGATCTTGAAGCCGCGCGGCCGGAGCGTGTCCAGGTCGATCGCGCCGACCCGCACCGCGAAGAACCCGGTCAGCGGGTCGGTCACGTTCCGCAGCCGCAGCGGGAACATGGAGCGCGCGAGCAGCGCGGACACCGTGGACACGGCCCTGCGCCAGTAGCCGTCGAGCCCGCCGGCGTCGCCTCCGCCGATGTACCGCGAGGCGACGACGACGTCGAGCCCGGCATCCCGGCCCCGTGTCGCGAGCACCGGGGCGAGCTCCGGCGGATGCTGCAGGTCACCGTCCATCACGACGGCCCACTCCGTCTCGACCGACCGCAGCCCCGCGACCACCGCACCACTGAGACCGCCGTCGGCCACCTCGCGGTGGATCATGCGGACCGGGATGCCGCCGCGGGCGGCCTGCCCGGCGGCGACGCGCTCGATGACCGACGGCGTGTCGTCCCGTGAGTCGTCGACGAAGAGCACGCAGGAGCCGGGCATGGCCCCCAGCGCCTCGTCGAGGCGCCGGACGAGCTCGGCGACGTTCGGTCCCTCGTTGAACGTGGGGACCACGACGGTGATGGCCACGGTGCCTCCTGGGCGGGTCTGTGTCACAGAACAGTCCACCCTTGACCAGGTTCGAGTCAACTGGAGAGTCGAACCGAACCCTTTAGACCCGGAAATCGTCAGGCATTTCCGTCAAAAAGGCTCGTCACCGACCCGTCCGTGAAGACCTCCTTGATCGCGGTGGCGATCAGCGGCGCGATCGACAGGACGGTCAGGGAGTCGAACCGCTTGGACGCCTCGATCGGCAGGGTGTCGGTCACCACGATCTCGGTGGCCCCGCAGTCCGCGAGGCGCTGCGGTGCCGGGCCGGACAGCACGCCGTGCGTCGCCGCGACGGTCACCGACCGGGCGCCCGCCGCCATGATCACCTTGACCGCCTCGGCGATCGTGCCGCCGGTGTCGATGAGGTCGTCCACCAGGACGCAGTCCTTGCCCTCGACGTCACCCACCACGCGGTTCGCCACGGCCTGGTTCGGCCGGGTCACGTCGCGCGTCTTGTGCACGAACGCCAGCGGCCCGCCGCCCAGCTTGCTCGCCCAGATCTCCGCCACGCGGATGCGGCCGGCGTCGGGCGACACCACCGTCACGTTCTCCACGTCCACGCGCGTACGCACGTAGTCCACCAGGATCGGCATCGCCCACAGGTGGTCGACGGGCCCGTCGAAGAATCCCTGGATCTGCGCGGTGTGCAGGTCCACGGACATGAGCCGGTCCGCACCGGCGGTCCTCAGCATGTCGGTCATGAGGCGGGCCGAGATCGGCTCGCGGCCCCGCCCCTTCTTGTCCTGCCGGGCATACCCGAGGAACGGCGCCACCGCGGTGATGGTGTGCGCGGAGGCGCGCTTCGCGGCGTCGACCATGAGCAGGTGCTCCATGATCCACTGGTTGATCGGCGCGGTGTGGGACTGGAGCAGAAAGATGTCGGCGCCACGGATCGACTCGCTGAACCGCACATAGGTCTCGGTGTTCGCGAAGTCGTAGGCGCTGACCGGCAGCAGGTCGACGCCGAGCTCCTTGGCCACGTCCTGCGCCAGCTCGGGGTGCGCGCGCCCGGACGCGACGACGAGCGGGCGCTGGATCTGGCGGAGGGCAGTGGTGGGCATATCAGTGGGCCTTTCGTTCCTGATCAGGGGGTCCGGCGTGGTCGGGGTCGCCGTCGGACGTGGTCGCGTGGTCGGTCGCGCCGGCTCCGGGCCCGGCCGGGCCCGCGAGCGCGTCGGCGGCCGCCGCGGCCTCGGCCGCCGCGGTGCCGGGCCGCTTGCGCGCCACCCAGCCCTTGATGTTGCGCTGCTCCGCGCGCCCGACGCCGAGCGCGCCCGCCGGCACGTCCCGGACGATGACCGAGCCGGCCGCCGTGTAGGCCCCGTCGCCCACCGTCACGGGCGCGACGAACATGTTGTCGGCCCCGGTACGCGCGTGCGCCCCGATCACGGTGCGGTGCTTGTGCTCACCGTCGTAGTTCACGGTGACCGACGCCGCGCCGATGTTGGTGTGCTCCCCGATCTCGGCGTCGCCCACGTAGCTGAGGTGCGGCACCTTCGCGCCCTCGCCGATCCGGGCGTTCTTGGTCTCGACGAACCCGCCGATCTTGCCCTGCGGGCCCAGCACGGTCCCGGGGCGCAGGTAGGAGAACGGCCCGACGCTCGCGCCCGCGCCGATCACCGCCAGTTCGGCGTGCGTGCGCACCACGGAGGCGCCGTCGTGCACCTCGGTGTCACGGAGTGTCGTGTCGGGGCCGATCGTCGCGCCCTCGCCGATCTTCGTGGCCCCGTGCAGCTGGGTGCCCGGCAGGACGGTCACGTCGGGGGCGAGCTCGACGTCGACGTCGACCCACGTCGTGGCCGGGTCCACGACCGTGACCCCCTCCCGCATCCAGAACTCGAGGGTGCGCCGGTTCATCTCGGCGCCCAGCGCCGCGAGCTGGACCCGGTCGTTGACGCCCTCGACGGACATCGCGTCGTCGGTCACGATCGCGCGGACCGTGCCGCCCTGCGTGCGGGCGAACGCCACGACGTCGGTCAGGTACACCTCGCCCTGCGCGTTCGCGCGGTCCAGGCTCGCGAGCCCGCGGCGCAGCGTCGCGGCGTCGAACACGTAGGTGGACGTGTTGATCTCGCGCACCTCGCGCTGCGCGGGCGTCGCGTCCTTGTGCTCGACGATCGCCTCCACCTGGCCGTCCGCGCCCCGCACGATGCGCCCGTAGCCCGTGGCGTCCGGAACATGGGTGGACAGGATCGTCACCGCGTCGCCCTCGGAATGGTGGGTGGCGAGCATCTGGCCCAGCGTGCCGCCGTCGAGCAGGGGGACGTCACCGGCGAGCACCACCACGGCGCCGTCGATCTCGCCCAGCGCCTCCATCGCGCACTCCACCGCACGGCCCGTGCCGGGCACCTCGTCCTGGTCGACGACCAGCGCCGCCGGGTCGAGCTCGGCGACGCGAGCGGCGACGAGATCACGCTCGTGACGCACGACGACGGCCAGCTCGGCCGGGTCCAGCTCTCGCGCGGCGGCGATCGCGTGCCCGACCATCGGCCGCCCGCCCACGGGGTGGAGGATCTTCGGAAGGCGGGACTTCATCCGCGTGCCCTGCCCGGCCGCCAGGACGACGACGGCAGCCGGCCGGTGTGTTTCCGTGCTCACGCTCCGCCCCCAGGACTCGAACCTGGACCAAGGGCACCAAAAACCCGTGTGCTGCCGATTACACCAAGGCGGACCGGTGCGTGCGACAGCGCGTCCGGCCACCGTTCCCTCGCGGGTGCGGAGGCCGCCGTCGTGCACCGGGGCCCAGTCTGCCAGGTCGTCGGGGGTGCGTGCGGCGCCGAAGGGTGTCGGGCGGGACACACGGCACAATGTTCACCATGGCACCCGACTCCCGACGCACTCCGCGACCCCGCATGACCGCGAGCCAGCGTCGCGAGCAGCTGCTGTCCGTGGCCCGCGAGCTGTTCGCCTCCAAGGGGTTCGACGGCACGAGCGTCGAGGAGATCGCCGCCCGCGCCGAGGTGTCCAAGCCGGTGGTGTACGAGCACTTCGGGGGCAAGGAAGGCGTGTACGCGGTGATCGTGGACCGCGAGGTGCAGGAGCTGACGGCGGCGCTCACCGGGGCGCTGGACGCCGGCGGCCACCCCAAGGTGCTGCTGGAGCGCACCGCCCTCGCGCTGCTGCACTACATCGAGGACAGCGAGGACGGCTTCCGGATCCTGGTGCGCGACTCGCCGGTCGCGCAGACGACCGGCACGTTCTCGAGCCTCATCGGCGACGTCGCGACGCAGGTGGAAGAGATCCTGACCGAGCAGTTCCGGATCAACCGGCTGGACCCGAGCAGCGCGCCGCTGTACGCGAACATGCTGGTGGGCATGATCGCGCTGACGGGCCAGTACTGGCTGGACAACCGTGCGACGAAGAAGTCGGAGGTCGCGGCGCACCTGGTCAACCTGGCGTGGAACGGCCTGAGCCGGATGGAGAAGAAGCCGGCGCTGATGAACGCGAAGTAGTACCGGTCAAGACTCTTGACATCAAGACAGTTCGGGTAGTCTCACGCCATGGAGGAGTCCACCAGCGGTTCGATCCCGGGGCCGCACGACGACGGTCCGCGGGGCGCGGCATCGGGTGCGGCCGATCCGGGCGCACCCGGGCCCGGGACCACCGAGCTCGACGTCACCCCGCGCGGCGACGTCACCCCGCACGACGAGGTGGACCGCATCGTCGCGGCCTGGCTGCGGGTCCGTCCCGACCTCGACCTGGAACCCCTGACGGTCTTCAGCCGGATCTCCCGGCTCGCACGGCACCTCGACCTGGCCCGACGTCGCGCGTTCGCCCGCCGCGACCTGGAGACCTGGGAGTTCGACGTGCTCTCCGCGCTGCGCCGCGCCGGCGAGCCCTACCGGCTCTCCCCCGGCGCGCTCGTGCAGCAGACGCTCGTCACCAGCGGCACCATGACGAACCGCATCGACCGCCTCGCCGAGCGCGGCTTCGTGGAGCGCCACCGCTCCCCCGACGACCGCCGCGGCGTCCAGGTCGAGCTCACCTCCACCGGCCTGAAGCAGGTCGACGCCGCGATGGCCGACCTCCTCGACGTCGAGGCCGACGTCGTCTCCGCCCTGGCCAAGGACGACCGCCCGCTCCTCGCCGGCCTCCTCCGCACCCTGGCCGCCCAGTTCGAGGAGTGAGTTCGGTCCGGTGCCCAGCGGCCGCATCGGCGCCGAGCGACGTCAGGTGCGGGGTGGCCGGGGCAGCGTCGCCAGGGTCAGCATGCCTCCCATGACGACCAGCACCGCCAGGATCAACGACAGCGGGGCCGACCAGCCGCCGGCCGCGTCGTGCACCGCGAACATGACCGACGGGCCGGTGAACGCGATGACGTATCCGCAGGACTGGATGGTCGCGGCCATCCGCCGGGCCGCCACCGGGCTTCCCGCCCGCTGCGCGACCAGCGTGAAGATCACGGCGAAGTTCCCGCCTTGCGCGAAGCCCGCCAGCGAGCACCACAGGGCCCACCAGCCGGGTGCGAACAGCAGCCCGAGCGGCAGGGAGAGCCAGGACGCGGTCACGACGGCGGACGCCACCCCGATCGGGAGACGCAGTGCGGAGGTGGCCGGCAGCACCAGCGACCCGAGGATCGCGAGCCCTTGGAACAGCGACGCCGCCATCCCCGCCTCGGCGGGCGTGAACCCGATGCGGTCGCCGAGCAGCTCGGGCAGCACGCCGGTCACGGCGAAGTAGGAGAACGACTGTCCGACGAACGCCACGGCCAGCACCCAGGTGATGGGCCGGCGCAGCACGCGGTCGGTCGCGCGGGAGCCCACCGTCGCCCGCGCCCCCCGCCGCGGGACGGGGCGCCCGCCGTCGGGCCCCCCGCCGCTGCCCCGCCCTCCGTCGCTGCCCTGCCCGCCCCGGATCACCCACGCCCACCAGACCAGCGCGACCACGGCCAGGACCGACCACGCCGCGAGCGCCGCCTGCCAGCCGAGCCACGCCGCCAGCGGGACCGTCAGCGTCGTGGTGAAGACCGAGCCGAGGTTCATCGACGCCGTGTAGAGGCCGGTGGCGACGGCGGCGCGCCGGGCGAAGTCGTGGGTGACGATGACGGGCGCGGCGACGTTGCCGATGGTGATCGCGACGCCGATGACCGCGGTCCCGGTCACGGCGATCCAGACCCCGGCCGCTCCCGTGGCGGCGGAGCGCAGGAGGGTGCCGGCGAGCACGCCGCCGACGGCGATCGTCATCGCCCGGTAGGGCCCGATCCGGCCGATGATCCACGAGGCCACCGGTGCGAACAGGGCGAAGCAGAGGATCGGCACGCCGGTGAGCAGTCCGGCCTCGACGGAGGACATGCCGAGCCCGGCGGCGACGTCGGGCAGCACGGGCGGGACGGCGGTGATCGGCGCGCGGAAGTTGAGTCCGACGACGAGCAGCGCGACGAGCAGCGCACCGGTGGAGGCGGCGCGGCGGTTCAGTGCGCCACCTGCGGCCGGAAGACCTGACCGAGTTCCGTGTGGCCGGCGATCCAGGCCTGGTAGGTGTCCCGGCGGGTGGCGGGGGCCGACTCGTCGAGGACGCGTTCGACGACGTCGGGGGGTGTGACGCCCGAGAGTTCCGCGACGAGCTGTGCCGAGTGCGCTCCCCAGGCGGCGAAGATCTCCGGCGCGCCGGCACCGGGCCCGAGCAGGACCGGGGAGGACGCGCGCCGTGCGAAGGCGCGCAGGGCGGCGGCGTGCGGCTCGGCGAAGGGGGCCTCGGCGATGACGCAGGCGATGTCCTGCAGGAGCCCCGCCGCGGCGACGGCCGCGCAGCCTGCGCCGGTGCGCCCCAGGACGGCGACGCGCGACGGGTCCACGCCGGGCAGGGACCGCACCTCCTGGACGGCGCGGACGGCGTCGGCCGCGATCTCGCGGTTGTACGGGTCCTGCGGGTCGCCGTCGTGCCGCATCTCGACGACGAGGTGCACGTAGCCCGCCGACGCCGGCCATGTGTGGTCGCGCGCCGTGCCGAGGCCGCCCGGCGGGACGAGCTCCACGACGCCCGGCAGCGTGCCCGGCTCGCCGACGGGGGTGACGAACCAGCCGTGCAGGGGATGGTCCCCGTACCCGGGGAGGGTCACCGCGTCGGTCGTCAGGCCCCCGGTGTCCGACTCCTCCGGATCCCGCCGGGTGCCGGCCGAGCTGCGCGACCGGACGAGGAGGTCCGAGCGGAACTCGTCGAACTCGGGCGGCTCGTCGGCGGCCGGGGGCGCGGCAGGCGCGAGTGCGACCGGGGGGATGTCGAACTCGGACACGGTGGGAGTCCCTCCGTCGGGTGTGCGGTGCGCCTGGCAGCGTACTGCCGTTCGTGGCCCGCCCTCACCCGGACCGGGTCTCACTCAGAGGTGCTCACGCAGGAACGCCAGGTGCTGCGCGAACCGGTACTCCGCACCGCCCTCGTGCCCGTTGTACGGGTAGACGTCGATCCGGGGCGGCTCCGTCGTCGCACCCTCCGCCTCCGCGCCCCAGGCGTTCCGTGCCGCGTAGACCGTGGACGGCGGGCACACGTCGTCCATCAGGGCGGTGGAGAACAGCGCCGGCGCCTGCGCACGGCGCGCGAAGGAGACGCCGTCGAGGTAGGAGAGGGTGCGCCAGGTGCGCTCCTCGACCTCCGGCGCGCGGTGCACATGCAGGTACTGGGTGATCTCGCCGTACGGCATGGCGTCCGAGATCTGCACGGCGCGGCGGTAGTGGCAGAGGAAGGGGACGTCGGGCATCGCGGCGGCCAGGTCGCCCAGCAGGCCGGCGACGGCGATCGTGATGCCGCCGCCCTGGCTGACGCCCGTGACGGCGACGCGTTCGGGGTCGACGCCGTCGATCGCGCGGACGGCGTCCACGGCGCGCACGCCGTCGGTGAGGACGCGGCGGTAGAAGTGGTCGTGCGGGTCCTCGATGCCGCGCGTCATGTACCCGGGCACGGTGGGTCCGGCGCCGACGGGGTCCGGTGTCGCTCCCCCGCCGCCCCAGCCCGACCCCTGGCCGCGGGTGTCCATCATGAGGTGCGCGTAACCGGCCGCGGCGAAGCCGAGGTGCTCGTGCGGGAGGCCGCGGCCACCGTTGTAGCCCTGGTACTGGACGACGGCGGGCAGCGGGCCCTCGGCGTGTGCCGGGCGTGTGAGCCATGCCTTGACGGGGTGGCCGCCGAACCCGGGGAACGTGACGTCGTCGACGGTGACCTGCGTCAGGCCCGCGTCGACCCGTTCGAGCACCGGGGCTCCGCCGCCGGGCTGCGCGTCCCCGGCCGCGCGGGCCTCCGCGATCGTGTGCGCCCAGAAGTCGTCGAAGTCGTCGGGCTCGTCGATCTGGGGCGTGTACTGCTCGAGCTCGCCGCGGGGCATGTCGAACTGGGCCACTGCTACCTCCTGCGTCGCTGCGGAGAGCATTGTCTTTCCGCTCCTGGGCCCGTGAGCTTATCCGCGGCGGGCCCCGCGGCGGTCCGGGCATCCGGCGACGGCGAATAACCTTGCGGGGTGGCACATCTTCTCGGCGCCGACGGCATCTCCCTCCGGATCGCGACCCGCACCCTGCTCTCCGACGTCTCCCTCGGGCTGGACGACGGCGACCGCGTGGGCGTCGTGGGCCCCAACGGCGCCGGCAAGTCCACGCTGCTGCGCATTCTGGCCGGGCTGTCCGAGGCGGACGCCGGACGCGTCACCCGCGTGGGCGGCTCCACGCTCGGCATGCTCGACCAACGCGACGACGTGCCCGACGGCGTCACCGTGCTCGATCTCGTGCACGGCTCGGCCGACATCCACGAGTGGGCCTCCGACGCCCGCGTCCGCGCGGTCCACGAAGGCCTGCTGGCCGATCTCGACCTGGACGCGCCCGTCACCACCCTGTCCGGCGGGCAGCGCCGCCGGGTCGCGCTCGCCGGGCTGCTCGCCGACGACCCGGACGTGCTGCTGCTGGACGAGCCCACCAACCACCTCGACGTCGAGGGCGTGGCCTGGCTCGCCGAGCACCTCGCCACCCGGTACGGCAGGCCCGGTGCCCGCGGCGCGCTCGTCGTCGTCACGCACGACCGGTGGTTCCTCGACGCCGTCTGCACCCGCATGTGGGAGGTGCGCGGCGACGGGTCGGGCGCCGTGGACGGGTACGACGGCGGTTACGGGGCGTACATCCTCGCCCGCGCCGAGCGCGCCCGGCTCGCCGCGGTGGCCGCGGAGAAGCGCGACAACCTGCTGCGCAAGGAACTCGCGTGGCTGCATCGCGGCGCCAAGGCCCGCTCCTCCAAGCCGAAGTTCCGGCTCGACGCCGCCGCCGCGCTCATCGCCGACGAGCCGCCGCCGCGCGACGAGCTGGAGCTCACGCAGATGGCGACGAAGCGGCTCGGCAAGGACGTCCTGGATCTGGAGGACGTGACGGTGGTGCTCCCGCCGCGCGGGGACGGGCCCGGCTCCGACCCGGCCGGAAGGGTGCTGTTCGACCACGTGACGTGGCGGCTCGGGCCCGGGGACCGGTACGGCGTCGTCGGCGTCAACGGGGTCGGCAAGACCACGCTGCTCGCGCTGCTCACCGGACGGCGCTCACCGGACGGCGGCCGGGTGCGGCGCGGCAAGACCATCGAGGTGGCGCAGCTGAGCCAGGAGGTGCACGAGCTCGACGAGCTGGGGCACCTCACGGCCGTCGAGGTGGTCGAACGCGAGCGTGGACGGATCGAGATCGACGGCAAGGAACTCACCGCGGCACAACTCACCGAACGCCTCGGCTTCACGCGGGAGCGCGCGTACACGAAGGTGGAGAGCCTGTCGGGCGGTGAGCGGCGGCGGCTCCAGCTGCTGCGGCTGCTCGTCGCCGAGCCCAACGTGCTGCTGCTCGACGAGCCGACGAACGACCTGGACACCGACACCCTCGCGGCGCTGGAGGACCTGCTCGACGGGTGGCCGGGGACGCTGATCGTCGTGTCGCACGATCGGTACCTGCTGGAGCGGGTGGCGGATCGGCAGGTGGCGTTGCTCGGTGACGGGCGGATCCGGGATCTGCCGGGTGGGGTCGAGGAGTATCTGGCGTTGCGACGCGGGGCTCGGGCCGGGGCCTCCGACTCCGCCACCTCGTACGGAACGTCGGGTGCGGGGCTGAGGGGCGGTGGGGTGGAGTCGTCCGCGCCGGTGCGGACGCAGGCGGAGATCCGGGTGGCGAAGAAGGCGATTTCCCGGATCGAGCGGCGGTTGGAGAGAATCGCGGAGGAAGAGGCTCAGCTCCACGAGGACATGGTGACTCAGGCGACCGACTTCGAGGCCGTCGGCGGGCTGGACGCGCGACTGAAGGAGCTGGCCACGGAGAAGGGCGAGCTCGAGATGGCCTGGCTCGAGGCTGCGGAGGTGGCCGAATGACCTTGGAAGACGACGTCGACCGCACGATCGTCAGCGCGCTGCGAGCAGACGGTCGCACCACGCTCGCCGCGCTGTCCGAGGCGACCGGGCTGTCGCTCTCGGCGGTGCAGGTCCGGGTGCGCAAGCTGGAGTCACGCGGAGTGATCTCCGGTTACCGCGCCGTGGTGGACCCCGAGGCGATGGGGCTGCCGCTCACCGCGTTCATCGAGATCACCCCGCTCGACCAGGCGCAGGAGGACGACGCGCCCGTGCGGCTGAAGGACCTGCCCGGGATCGAGGCGTGCTACTCGGTGGCGGGCAACGCGAACTACCTGCTGCTGGTCCGGGTCGCCTCGCCGCGCGAGCTGGAGGGGCTCCTGGGGCAGATCCGCCGCACGGCCCAGGTCAGCACCCGCAGCACGGTGGTGCTCCAGACCTACTTCGAGGGCCGCCCGGTCGAAGCCTCCTGACCGCGGCCACCACGCGCCGGCTCCCACCACGTCCAGCCGCGGGCGGGCGCGCCTCTGAGCGGGACGGCGGGCGGGTTGTTAGTCTCGGCCCGAAATAACGGCATTCTTCCAAGGAATTCGGACCATGGTGAGTACGAGGACCTGGCTGCAGGTCGGCGGCGGTGTCGTCCTGGCCGCGCTCGTCACCGCCGCGTTCCTGCAGGGGCGCGCCGCGGAGGACACCTGGACGGCCAACGACCCCGTGGGCGAGTGCGGTACCGGCGCGCTGGGGAGCGACATCGGGCACGACAGCGGCGGGGAGGTCCTCGCGGTCCAGAACGTGCTCTCGGCGACGCACTCCCTCGAGCCCGCGACCGGCATCTGGGACGCGGATACCGAGTCGGCGGTCCGGGCGTTCCAGGCGTGGACCGGCCTGCCGTCGGACGGCTGCGTCAACACGAACACCTGGGTGACGATGCGCGCGCTCGTCGTGCCGGTCTGCGCGCCCGAGTACCAGTGCCAGGGCCCGGACCAGTTGCTCCACTGGGGGCCGAGCCGCGAGCCGCACGACGCCTGGTTCCTGGACGCGGACTGCGACTGGGCCTCGTGGGTGCTGCCCGGCGTCGCCCAGAGCCCCGTCGCCTCCAGGACCCCGTACGAGTTCTCGCGCGAACCGCTCGCGAAGCTGCGGTGCGAGGGATGACAGGGGCCGCCGCATGACGGTGATCACCGACTACCGCAAGGCGGCCCGGCGCAACGAGCTGATCCTCGGCGGCGCCGTGGGTCTCGTCGTCGTGCTCGCCGTCGTCGCCGTGACGCTCCTGATCACGACGCGGGACGGGCGGGAGCCGCTGCCCGAGGACGTCGCCGACGCCCGGGAGCTCACCGCGGACACCTGCGCGGCCGGTCTGCGCCAGCCCGCCTGGGTGCCCGACAGCGTGATGCGCGCGGCCGTCGCCTGCCCGGAGGACATCTCCCGCCGGGTGGGTGACAGCACGTCCCCGGACCGCCTGGGCACCTGGATCGTCTACGACCTGCACGGCGCGCCGAACGAGGAGACCGTACCCGGCGCCGCGCCCGGTGCGTGGCCCGAGGCCGAGGTCGAGTCCGGTGCCATCCACCCGGCCACGACGATCACGTACGTCGCCTACCCCGGGTCCGAGGAGCTCACGCCCGAGCTCGGCGGCGGGACGATCGAGGTGGGCTGGATGGATTTCCCCGAAGGTGGCGGTGACGCGCGCGTGACCCGGGTCGAGAACAACGGCTACGGCCCCGTCCGGGTCGAGTGGACGGACGACGCCGGCTCGTACCTGCTCCTCACGGTCCTGGGACGCACCCCGGAGGGCCGCTCGGGCGTGGAGGTCGAGGATCTCCTCCGCATGGCGGGCAGCCTCGCCGGCTGACGGCGCGGAGGGCACCGCAGGAAACGACCCGCGCCGCAGCCGCCGTCGTACACAAAAATTCTCCCGAGAAGGCCTGTACGGACGGAAACTTCTCCCGTAACGTGACGGGCATGACTGAGACGATCCTCTCCCCCTCCGAGGCGCTCCCCACCCTTCGTGAGCACCTCCTGGTCGACGGGTTCGACCTTGTCCTCGACCTCGAGAAGTCCCACGGCTCCACGCTCGTCGACGCGCGTGACGGCCGCGAGTGGACCGACCTGTTCACGTTCTTCGCCTCCTCGGCGCTGGGCATGAACCACCCCGCCCTGGCCGAGGACCCGGAGTTCCTGAGCGACCTGACCCGTGCCGCCCTCAACAAGCCGTCCAACTCCGACGTCTACAGCGTCGAGATGGCGCGGTTCGTCGAGACGTTCGCCCGCGTGCTCGGCGACCCCGCGCTCCCGCACCTGTTCTTCGTCGACGGCGGCGCGCTCGCCGTGGAGAACGCGCTGAAGACCGCCTTCGACTGGAAGTCCCGGCACAACGAGGCGAACGGCCGCTCGCCCGAGCTCGGCACCAAGGTGCTGCACCTCGAGCACGCCTTCCACGGCCGGTCCGGCTACACGATGTCCCTCACCAACACCGAGCCGGGCAAGGTCGCCCGGTTCCCCAAGTTCGACTGGCCGCGCATCCCCTCGCCGTACCTCGCCGAGGGCCGCGACATGGACGCCGTGGAGGCCACCGCGCTCGACGCCGCACGGGCCGCGTTCGAGGCGAACCCGCACGACATCGCCTGCTTCATCATGGAGCCCATCCAGGGCGAGGGCGGCGACCACCACTTCCGCCCGTCGTTCCTCCAGGGCATGCAGGCGCTCTGCCGCGAGTTCGACGCCCTGTTCGTCCTCGACGAGGTGCAGACCGGCGTCGGCATGACCGGCACCGCCTGGGCGTACCAGCAGCTCGACGTGCAGCCGGACATCGTCGCGTTCGGCAAGAAGGCCCAGGTCTGCGGGATCATGGCCGGCGGCCGCGTCGACGACGTGCCGGACAACGTGTTCGCCGTCTCCAGCCGCATCAACTCCACGTGGGGCGGCAACCTCACCGACATGGTGCGCTCCCGCCGCATCCTCGAGGTCGTCGAGTCCGAGGGCCTCGTCGAGCGCGCCGCACGGACGGGCGAGTCGCTGATGGGCAGGCTGCACGACCTCGCCCGCCGTCACCCGGGCCTTGTGTCGGACGTCCGCGGCCGCGGCCTCATGTGCTCGCTGAGCCTGCCGTCGCGCGAGGTGCGCGACGCCGTGCTGGCGTCCGTGGCCGACGACGGCGTCCTGCTCCTGGGCTGCGGCACCCGCTCGGTGCGGTTCCGGCCGGCGCTGACGGTGGACGAGAGCACGCTGGCCCACGGCGTCGAGGTGCTCGACAAGGCGCTGGCGGCGCGGGAGTCCTGAGCGGCGTTCGGTGGTCCGCCGGACGGCCGGCGGGCCGGTCTCAGCCCGTGATCCGGGCGCCCGGGGCCGGGCCCGTCGCCGTCCAGACCGAAGCCACGACACCCGCCGACGTCCAGGCCGCCGCAATCGCGAGGGCGTGGCGGCGTGAGCGCGCCAGAGCCGCGACCGTCGGGCCGGAGCCCGACACGAGAGCGCCGAGCGTGCCCGCATCCCGCGCGATCTCCAGCACCCGGCCCAGCTCGGGACGCAGGTCCAGCGCGGCGGCCTGCAGGTCGTTGTGCAGGGCCTCGCCCAGCGCGGTCGGGTCGCCGGCGCGCAGGGCCGTCATGAGCCCGGCGTCGTCCCCGGGGTCCGGGCGACGACCGGCGTCGGCGGCATCCGGACGGCCGGCGGCGCCGGGACGGCCGGCTGCCACGGCGGCAGCCTCCGCGTGGTCCGCCGCGGGCGCCGTGCCCGACAGCTCGTCGAAGCGGGCGAAGACCGACGGCGTCGACAGGCCCTCGTCCTGGACCGCGAACACCCAGTGGAACTCGCCGCGGGTCAGGACCGGGGTGAGGACGTCGCCGCGGCCGGTACCGACCGCCGTGTGGCCCAGCAGCGCGAACGGCACGTCCGCGCCGAGCTCCGCGCCCAGCATCGTCAGTTCATGGCGGGACAGCCCCGCATCCCACAGCGCGTCGCAGGCCACGAGCGCGGCGGCCGCGTCCGCGGACCCGCCGGCCATCCCGCCCGCGACGGGCACGCCCTTGTGGATGTGCAGGGCGACGTCGGCGTCCATCCCGGTGTGACCGGCCACGGCGCGGGCCGCGCGCCACGCCAGGTTGGTCTCGTCGAGGGGGACGACGTCGGCCTGGGGGCCGCTCACCGTCAGCGTGATCCCGGTCCCTGGGGCCACGTGCGTCGCCGTGACCTCCTCGAACAGCGACACCGCCTGGAAGACGGTCGACAGCGGGTGATAGCCGTCGTCGCGCCGGGCGCCCGAGCGCAGCACGAGGTTCACCTTGCCGGGCGTCCGGACCGTCACCGACGGCTCGGGGGCCGCGTGCAGGTGGCCGCTCACGCGAGGTACTCCGCGATCCGGGCGAACTCCTCGACGGTGAGGGTCTCGCCGCGCGCGCCAGGGTCCACGCCGGCCGCGCGCAGGGCCTCCTCGGCGGCGGCGCCCGAGCCGGCCAGGCCGCTCAGCGCCGCGCGCAGGGTCTTGCGACGTTGCGCGAAGGCGGTGTCGACCACCCGGAACACGGCTTCCCGGCCGGCGCCGGTCGACGGCGGGTCGCGGCGCTCCAGCGCGACGAGGGCCGAGTCCACGTTCGGCACCGGCCAGAACACGTTCCGGCTGATCGCCAGGGAGCGGCGCGCGTCCGCGTACCAGGCGGCCTTCACCGAGGGGATCCCGTAGACCTTCGATCCCGGTGTGGCGGCGACCCGGTCGGCGACCTCCGCCTGCACCATGACGAGCACGTGCTCCAGGGATCCGAAGCGCTCCAGGAAGGTCAGGAGGATCGGCACCGCCACGTTGTACGGAAGGTTCGCGACGAGTGCCGTCGGCGGTTCGCCGGGCAGTTCGGTGACGTCCATCGCGTCGGCCTGGACCACCTCGAAGTCGGCGCCCGGGGCGTGCG
Organism: Myceligenerans xiligouense; assembly: GCF_003814695.1. GTDB lineage: Bacteria > Actinomycetota > Actinomycetes > Actinomycetales > Cellulomonadaceae > Myceligenerans > Myceligenerans xiligouense. Next base: position 591,834 of record NZ_RKQZ01000001.1, on the reverse strand, counting down.
ACTCGACGGTCAGGGGAATCTGCCGGGCCAGCACCGGGTCGATCTCGACCGCCACGACGGACGCGCCCGCGTCCAGCAGGCCGAGGGTGAGCGACCCGAGCCCGGGGCCGATCTCCACGACCCGCTCGCCCGGGCGCAGGTTCGCGGCGCGGACGATCTTGCGCACGGTGCCGCCGTCGTGCACGAAGTTCTGCCCGAGCGTCTTGGTCGGGCGAACGCCAAGGCGCCCTGCCAGGTCGCGGATCTCCGCGGGGCCCAGCAGGGCGCCTTGACGTGTATTCACGGGGACGAGCCTAGTCGACAGTACTTTCCGGAGCCGCCGGGCGGCCCCGGAGACCTCAGTACCAGCCGACCGACTGCGAGTGGCCCCACGCACCGCACGGCGTGCCGTAGCGGCCGGCGATGTAGCCGAGGCCCCACTCGATCTGGGTGGCCGGGTTGGTCGCCCAGTCCGAGCCCGCCGTACCCATCTTCGACCCCGGAAGGGACTGCGGGATGCCGTAGGCACCCGACGACGGGTTCTGCGCGAGGTGGTTCCAGTTGGACTCCTTGGTCCACAGCGCCTCGAGGCAGGTCCACTGCGAGCCGGTCCAGCCCCGCGCGGCGGCCATCTGCTGACCGATCTCACGGTTGGAACCGGCCGGGACCGCCGCCGTCGTCGTCGAGGACGACTCGCTCGTCGAGGACGACGAGGACGAGGACGAGGACGACGAGGAGGACGACGACGAGGACGAGGTGTCGCTGCTCGTCGCGGGCTCGGGCTCGGGCTCAGGAGCGGGGCGCTCCTTGGTGCCCTTGACGACGACCTCCGTGACCGACTTGGTGGTCACCTTGTTCGAGAGCAGCTCGCGATTCTCCACGACGCCGTCGACGGTGGTCACCCGGTACGTCTTGGTGCGCTCACCGTCCTTGCCCGCAGTCCGGACCGCCGGTCCGAGATCCTCGTACCGCGAGGAGTCCGCGACCGTCTTCGAGCGGTGCTCGATGGTGATGGTCTTGGTGACCTTCTTGGTCCGGTAGCGCTCCACCTGGAGGGCGACATCGACGTCGGACTTCTTCACGACCTTGGCGACCTCGGCCTCCTTGACGGCCTTGCCGCCGTTCTCGGTCAGGTCCTCCACGGAGACGACGCTCACGCGGTCGTCCTTGCCGAGGTCGATGTTCATGCGGTCCAGGATCGCCGCGACACCGTCCCCGCCGCTCTCGACCACGCGGGTCGAGCCGTCTGCCACGACGGCGACCGGGCCGTCGTCGTTCAGGCGGAGCGGGAAGTCGGCGCGCGCTCCACTACGGGAGGCCACGAGCCGGACGTCGGAGCCGCGTGAGGCGAGGATGTCCAGCGCCTCGTTCGAGTCAGTGACGTTGAGCCACACGTCGGACTCCTTGCCGTCGGCCGCGACCGTCACCTGACGGCCGTAGCGGACGACGACATCGGAACCTTCGCGCAGTGTCGTGTCGAGTGCGGGTGCCACCTCGTCCTGGTCGTCGAGCCGGACTCCCTGGGCGGCGAGGAGACCCTCGACGTCGCCGGAGAACGTGCTCACGGAGGTAGTGGTGCCGTCCACGTCGAGGGTGACGGTCTTGTGCGCCTTGGCGAACGCGACGGTGCCGGATGCGACGAGCGCGGCCGCCGCGACGCCGGCCACGAGGGGCCAACGGCGAGAGAATCGGTGGGTTCTGGCAGTGCTGGGGATGGTCGAGCCGGAGCTCGCTTCAGAAACGGTGTTCACTCGAGTCCAGTCTTCGGACTTCCCGGGCACGGGCGGCGAGTACGGATGACCACATCCGTGGGCACCCTCCTCGACGAACGCCATGTCGCGGCCGCACGGGGCCTGGCGGTCCACCCGCGCGGGCGCGGGCGATCGTCGGGGTCTCGACCGGCCGATCCGGCGGTCTGGCGCAGTCCGCACTCCTGTGGGAGCACACCGGGACCACGCCATCCTGCTGCCGGGCGAATCGGACACTTACACCAATCCGACTCGGCTCCGCAAGCGAGGACACTAGACCGTAACCGATCCGTTATCGATCTGCCGAATTCCTGGGCTGTGTTTCCCGTCACGGATGAAAAATTGCGTAACGGGTGCGTTGTCCTGCTCACCACATGACGCACAAACCGCCCACGGAACGACACACCGCCGCGGGCCCGGGGCCGATCGCGCCGACCCCGCGCCGACCCCACGCCGACTCGCGGACCGGTGACGCCACCCGCCGCCGAACCGCAGCCCGGCGCCACCACCCGGCGCCGAACCGCACACCCAGAACGCCAACCGCCGCCGAACCGCAGCATGAATCGTGCCACCACGCGGTTTCAACGATTCATCCTGCGGTTCAGCCGCTGATCGCGACGGGAGAGTGCGGCTCGGCGATCGGTGAGCCGGTGATCCGGTGAACCGGTGAGTCGGTGAGTCGGTGAGTCGGTGAGTCGGTGAGGAAGGTCAGTACCAGCCGACGGACTCCGAGTGAGCCCAGGCGCCGCACGGGTTGCCGTAGCGGCCCGCGATGTACTCCAGGCCCCAGGCGATCTGCGTGGCCGGGTTGGTCAGCCAGTCGGAACCGGCCGTGGCCATCTTGGATCCGGGCAGGGCCTGCGGGATGCCGTAGGCGCTCGACGACGGGTTGTCCGCGTTCCAGCGCCAGCCGGACTCCCGGGTCCAGAGAGCCTCCAGGCAGGTCCACTCCTCGCCGGTCCAGCCGCGCGCGGCGGCCATGGACTTGCCCAGCGCGCGGGCGGCGTCCGGGTCGGCCTGCGCGTCGGAGATCCGCATGGTGCCGACGGCGACCACCTGGGTGACGGGCTCGCTGATGACCTCGCGGTTCAGGACCTTCTTCTCGACGATCGCGCCCCCCAGCTCGGTGATGGCGTACTTGACCCGCGCCTCACCGGCCACCCCGGCGGTCTGGACGATCTCCTCGCCCTCGAGAAGCTCCGGGTCCTCGATGGTCTGGGTCTCGAACGGGATGGTCTCCGTGACGGTCGTCCTCGACGACGCGTCGCGGCTGATCATGACGACCATGCCGTCCACGGCCGCGGCGCCCAGCGGGACGGACGCGACGTCCTTGTCCTTGAGCACGATGCCGGCCTCGGCGAGCATGCCGCCGACGGTGGGCTGCGTGGACTTGACCGGAAGTGTCTTGCCGTCCACGGAGACGTGGACCGTCTTCATGGTGGAGACGCGGATGGGCTCCCGGCCGAGCGGCTCGGAGCGGGACGCCGAGGCGACGGCTCCCCTGCCGCGCTCGCCGATCAGCGCGAGCAGTTCGCCCACCGTGCCGGCGGTGGTCTCCATCTGCGTGACCTCGCCGTCGATCTCGAGGTCCACGGTCCGCATGGTGCGCACCACGATCACGGAGCCGTCCTTGGCATCCGCGTCCACGGCCGGCGTGACGACGTCGGCGCGGCCGGGGGTGATGTGCTGCGACTTGAGGATCTCCGCGACCGAGGTGCCGTACGCGTCCACGGTCCGCACGTCGCCGTTGTAGTCGATGGTGACGGTCTTGGCCTGCGCCGCGTAGGTGCCGGTGACGGCCACGAGGCTACCGAGGACGGCCGTCTGCACGCCGATCCGGACGGGCGCCTTGGCCAGCCACTCCGGCGGCTTGATGCTGAGGGGCTCCGCGGGCGCCGCGTGCGCGCCCCTGGAACGGCGGCGGGGGCTGTCGGGCCGGCGCGGCGTGTCCGCCAACAAGGCACCGCCGGCGTTCCCGGCAGGTCGGCTGGGGGCCGCGGCCGGGTCCGCGAAGCGCGCTGCACCCAGCTCTCGCCGCGATCTCACGCTCGTATGGTCTGCCACGAGCACAAGACGGTAACGGAAGCCAGGCCGTCTGGAAAGCCCGCTGAGAGGGGTATATCCCCCTGTCACCATTTACCGTAGACAGTCTCCGACGCGGCACTGATCTCCGAACAGAGTTTCTCCAGGTCAACCCCGAGAAATTCGGCCATGAACCGGGCTGTGTGGGCGGCCGCGAAGGGAGCGTTCGGCTGACCCCGGAAGGGGTGAGGAGTGAGGTACGGAGCGTCCGTCTCGAGCAGGATCAGCTCGCGGGGCGTCTCGGCGAGCGCGGCCCGCAGCACGTCGTTCGGCTTGAACGTGACCGGCCCCGCGAACGAGAGGTACCAGCCCCGCTCCGCGCACACACGGGCCATCTCGACGTCCCCCGAGAAGCAGTGGAAGACGGTGCGCTCGGGCGCGCCGTCGGCCAGCAGCACCTCGATGACCTGCGCGTGGGCATCGCGGTCGTGGATCTGCAACGCGAGGCCGAGTTCCTTCGCCAGGGCGATGTGCGCCCGGAAGGCATCCCGCTGCGCCGCCTCGCCCTGCGGCCCGGTGCGGAACAGGTCCATGCCGGTCTCCCCGATCGCGCGGATCCGTTCCTGGCTCCGGGCCAGGTCCCCGATCTCGGCGATGGCGTCCTCCAGGGACGCGGCGTGCCGCTCCTCGGGCTCGGGCTCCAGCCCGTCCGGCCCCACCTCGTCGACGCCGGCGTGGAGTGTCGCCTCATTGGGATGAATCGCCACCGCGCCGAGCACGCGATCGCGCTCGACCACGTCATTTCGCGCGGTGGGATGGCTTCCACGGGGCGAAATGACGTGGTCGGCGGTGGGCTGGGGCTGGGTGGTGGGCTCCGGGGTGGTGGACAGGAGCGCGGCCGTCCAGCGGGCCGACTCCAGGTCGCAGCCGACCTGGACCACGCGGTCGACGCCGGCCGCCGCCGCGCGGTTCAGGTGCTCGGCCGGCGTCGGAGCGGGCACACCGTCCGGCAGCACGGCGCCGATGTGGTCGAGGTGGGTGTGGTTGTCGACGACGGGGACGGGCAGCGGCTCGGGATCCGCGGGGAAACCGCGATCACGCTTGCGGGCCATGGTTCTCCTCGCTCTACGGTGGCGTCAGGCCGCACGATGCCACGGCCGGGTGCCTCAGGTCTCAGGCCGCACGGCGTCGCGGCCAGGTGCCCCAGGTCTCAGGCGGCACGATGCCACCGCCCCGGCGCCGCGGGCCACACGACGCCGCGGGCCGGTGACGCCGCGCCCTGCCGGGTGTCGCGGGACGGTCCGCCCCGCGACACCTGATCATCACGCCGCGTCGGCGCCGCCGAAGCGCTCGACGAACCCGGTCACGTCGTCGTCGGTCAGCTTGGCGAACAGCACGGGCGGAACCGTCACGGCCACCCCGGCGGGCACCGCGTCCAGGGCGTGCGCCGCCTCCGTGTCGACCCACGTGGCGGCGTCGTCCATGGCGAAGACGTCGCGGAGCGTCGCCGCCGTGGCCGGGACGAACGGCTCGGACACCACCGCGTAGAGCCGGATCAGGTTCATCGCCGTGCGCAGGGAGAGCGCCGCGGCGTCCGGGTCGGTCTTGACCTGCTTCCAGGGCTCCTTCTCGACCAGGTAGGCGTTGCCGGCCGACCACAGCGCGCGCAGGGCGGCGGCCGCCTTGCGGTACTCGAGCGCCTCCATCTGCTCCTCGAGCTCCGTGAGCAGGCGGGCCACCTCGGCGCCGAGCTTCTCCTCCGCCTCGCCCGGCGTGCCCCCGGCCGGGACGGTGTCGCCGAACTTCTTGACGGAGAAGGTCAGCACCCGGTTGACGAAGTTGCCGAGCGTGTCGGCCAGGTCCTTGTTGACCGTGGAGGCGAAGTGCTCCCAGGTGAACGAGGAGTCGTCGGACTCGGGCGCGTTGGCGACCAGGAAGTACCGCCAGTAGTCGCTCGGCAGGATCTCCAGGGCGGCGTCGGTGAAGATGCCCCGCTGCTGCGAGGTGGAGAACTTACCGCCGTAGTACGTGAGCCAGGAGAAGCCCTTGACGTAGTCCGTCATGGTCCACGGCTCGCGCACACCGAGCTGCGTCGCGGGGAACATCACCGTGTGGAACGGGACGTTGTCCTTGGCCATGAACTCCGTGTAGCGGACGTCGTCGGCCTCGTACCACCACGACCTCCAGTCGCGCGCCTCGCCCTGCGGCGCGGCGTCGGACCATTCCTTGGTGGCGCCGATGTACTCGATCGGGGCGTCGAACCAGACGTAGAAGACCTTGCCCTCGGCCGCCAGCTCGGGCCAGGTGTCCGCCGGCACGGGAACACCCCACTCCAGGTCGCGCGTGATGGCGCGGTCCTGCAGCCCCTCCGCGAGCCACTTGCGGGCGATCGACGTGGACAGCAGCGGCCAGTCCTTGCTGTGCTCGTCGAGCCAGGCCTCGACCTCCCCCTGGAGCTTCGACTGCAGGAGGAAGAGGTGGGTGGTCTCACGGATCTCGAGGTCGGTGGAGCCGCTGATCGCCGAGCGCGGCTCGATCAGGTCGGTCGGGTCCAGCACGCGCGTGCAGTTCTCGCACTGGTCACCGCGGGCCTTGTCGTAACCGCAGTGCGGGCAGGTGCCCTCGACGTAGCGGTCCGGCAGGAAGCGGCCGTCCTCGGGCGAGTAGACCTGGCGGATGGCCCGCTCCTCGATGAAGCCGTTCTCGTGCAGCTTCCGGGCGAAGTGCTGCGTGATCTCCGCGTTCTGCTCCGACGAGCTGCGACCGAAGTAGTCGAACCGCAGGTCGAAGCCCTCGTAGATCGCCTTCTGCGTCTCGTGGGCCTGCGCGCAGAACTCCGCCACCGGTGTGTTCGCCGCGGCCGCGGCGAGCTCGGCGGGCGTGCCGTGCTCGTCGGTGGCGCAGATGTACAGGACGTCGTGGCCACGCTGGCGGAGGTACCGGGAGTACACGTCCGCCGGGAGCATCGAGCCGACCATGTTCCCCAGATGCTTGACGCCGTTGATGTACGGAAGCGCACTGGTCACAAGGTGGCGAGCCATCGCTGGAAGCTCCATTTCGTTCAGGTGGGACGGCCGGAATCGGCCTCGCCCAATCCTATGGCCTGCACCGCACCGGACCCGCCGGTCATCCACAGGCAGGACGAGCCGGCCCCGCGATGTTCTCCTTCCTGGGAGCGTCCCAGGTCATGCCTCATCAGCGCGCGAGAGGACGTAGTGAGCGCCACGTCGCTCGCCCCGAAGCTCGAGCCGACCGTGCGCGACGAGGCGACGAAGAAGAGTTGTCGCCTGTGTCGGTGCAATCGAGCAGAGCTCGGCGGCCTGCGCGCGGTTGATCGATCCGTGCGCACGGACATACTGGAGAACCATCTCTTGCTGCTGTATCGGATCGAACGACCGCGTCCGGATGTATCCCGAAGCCGCTCCGATCGCCCGATATGCCGCACCCGACAGGTGGTAGGCGCGTCCCCGTCCGCTGCCGCGCGCCTCGACGACACCAGAGTCGACCATCCGGCTCAGCGTTGCTCGCACCTCAGCCTGCGAACGTTGGGTCAACGTCGCCGCGTCGGTCAGACTGAGAGCACCGTCCCGGCGAAGGGCGCGGAGGACCTGGAGATCCTGCAGTGGCCATGGGCGGCCGGTCTCCCGTTCACGTTCGAACACGTAGCGAGCGAGTTCGGTATCGGCGTCAGCCGTTGGGAACGTGACACGGACTGACGCAGACGTGCTGCCGGTGTAATCAGGCGCGTCCCGCCCGATCCGCAGCATGCCTGAGTACATCCGTTGGATCCCGCGTCCGGTGCGTTCCACGAGCCCCATACGCCGGAACGCCTCGGCCAGCAGGCGGCTGCGCGGACGACTCTCCACCAGCAGGTTGTCGAGCCGGATTCCCTCGGGGAATCCACCAGGACTGGCGATCGTCACTCCGTCGTCCGTTATCTGCACCTGGACCGGACCGAGCTGCGTGAAGTCCCGGTGCACCAGCGCGTTCGCCACGGCTTCGCGGAACGCTTCGATCGGGACCTTGGGAAGCGCGACCCGGAGCATCCCGGCGTCGACCTCGTCTTCCGTGTTGTACGGAAGGAACAGCCGGTGGATCTGGTCGGCGGCACTGATGAGTCCGCCCGGCACCGTCTCGTTCAGTGTGACGGAGGTCTGCGAGAGGACCTGGAAGAGCACTTCGTGGGTCGGGGCGAGGCGACGCAGCGATTCGGTCCTGCCGAACAACAGGAGCGCACCCATCAACGGCATCGGGCCGGGATCGCCGACGGTCACCACTCCGAGCGCCCTGGCGAGGTCCAGATCGTCCAGCGTCCCCAATGCGGTGTCCCCGCTGCTACTCACGAGCGTCCGGGCCAGCGCGAACGCTGCTGGATCGAGGTCGTCCCACGAGATCCCAGGAACGCGGAGAGCCGCATAGTCGTTTTGCCCCGTGCTGGTCGTACGGCTCAGCATCTCGTGCAGCGGGTACGCGACACACTGTGGGCGCCCATCGGGTCCTAGCGAGCGGCGTCGATATGTGGCGCGTGCAGTTCCGACAGGGTTGAGCGCTTTCTCGACTTCGATGGCGATGACCTCGTGGCCGTCGATCTCGAGCACCGTGACCTCGCATGGGAGTGGGGGCACCGTCTGGTTCGCGATGAGTGCACGCATGCGCTGAGGATCGGTGCCGCCACTGTGGCGGAGGGCTGCCCCGGTGACGCGGCCGTCGTCTTCGACGCCGAGGAAGAGGGTGCCACCCTCACCGTTGGCGAGGCAGGTCACGTTCTCGACGATCCCGTTGTCGGAGTAGCGCTCTCGTCGCTCGCTCTTGAACTCGACGGTGAGGGTCTCGCCTCTTTCGATGAGCGCGCGCGCCTGGTCTTGCTCCATGCCTGCCTTTATACAACTTATAAAACTTGACCGCACTCCGAGTTGGAGTTTTAAAACCTGTCGTGGCCACAGCCGTGGGCCGGCGTCAGATCCAGCTCGGCAGCCACATCAGGCTGTGCCAGTAGTCGTAGGGCACCGGCATCGCCGTCCAGATCGGGTAGAAGAGCACGCTCACGCCCACGATCACGGCAGCCACGGCGCCCGTCACCCAGCCCACGGCCCGCCGCGCGGGAGGATCGTCGTCGGTGAGGTCCAGCAGCGAGGCCACCACGTGCACGATCGCCAGGATCAGGAACGGCACGAACACGATCGTGTAGAAGGTGAAGATCGTGCGGGACACCCCGCCGAGGAACTCGGCCACCGGCCACGAGTACAGGAACCACGGCAGCCAGCCCGCCGCGACCCCGACCAGCGGGCCGGACGCCCGCCAGTCCCGCAGCATGATCCCCAGCACCAGGGACACGAGGAGCGCGACCGCGCCGAGCCACCAGATGATCGGGTTGCCGAGCGACGTCACGGCGGTGGCACAGTCATGCGTCGCGTCCGCCGGGCACGGCCCCTGGCCGGGAGAGAACCGCTCCCAGAAGAACGACGTCGGCCGCGACTGCACGATCCACCCCAGCGGATGCGCCGCGTAGTTGTGCTCGGAGTCCAGCGACGTGTGGAAGTCCCACATCTGTCGGTGGTACTGCCACAGGGACCGGCCGGACTGCCAGGCGCCGTCGGCCCAGCCCGGCCACCATCCGGGTGCGTCGTGGCCGTTCACCGCGGCCCAGTCGCGCATGTACGACATGCGGTTCACGAACCAGCCGGTCCAGGTCGCGACATACGCCAGCACGATCGTGGGCAACATGATCAGGGTGGTCGGCACGACGTCGGCCAGCACCCCGTCCTCCCACCACCGGCGGATGCCGAGAGTGCGCCGCGCCCACAGGTCCCAGAAGACCGTGAGCAGCCCGAACGCCACGACGAACCAGAGCGCGGACCACTTCACCCCGCACGCCAGGCCGAGCGAGACCGCGGCCGCGAACCGCCACCACCGGAACCCGATCCGCGGCCCGTACAGACCGACGCCGCTCCCGGCGTCCACCAGGTGCGCCACCCGCTCGGCCAGCCGGCGCCGCCCCCACTCCCGGTCCATCAGCAGGCACCCGAACGCCACGAGCACCCAGAACATGAGGAACTGGTCCAGCAGGCCGGTCCGGGAGTGCACGATCGCCTCGCCGTCCACGGCGAACAGCAGGCCCGCCAGCACCCCGAGCGCCGACGACGCGAAGAGCCGCCGCGCGATCCGCACCAGCAGCAGCACCGCCAGGACGCCGATCACGGCACTCGCGACCCGCCACTGCCACGGCTCCGTGGCGCCGCCCGCCAGCCGCATCCCGAGGGCGATCATCCACTTGCCGATCGGCGGATGGACCACGTACTCGGCCTGACCGGTCAGATAGGAGCTGACGTCGCCCGCCTCGAACGCGGCGTTCGGGTCCTCGGGCCAGGCCGCCTCGTAGCCGAGACTCGCCAGCGACCAGCCCTCCTTGACGTAGTACGTCTCGTCGAACACCAGAACCGCAGGGCGGCCCAGCTCCCAGAGCCGCGCGAAGGCGGCCACGAGCACCACGGCCACCGTCCCGGCCCAGCCCCACAGGCGGTCCCGGCCGGTGACGCCCAGGCGCATGCGGCGCGCGCCGAGCAGCTGTGTCAGGAGGCGCTCGCGCGTGGGCCGGCCGTCACCGGCCACGGCCGGCGCGGCGTCGGCCGTCACGTCGGGCGCGGCGTCGTCGGTGACGTCGGGCGGGGCGGCGTCGGGTACGTCGGGCGCGGCGTCGGCCGCCACGTCGAGCACGACCTCGGCCGGCGCGTCGGAGGCGGCGTCGGTGGGCGTCTCGGCGGGAACGACCTGGGGATCCCTGTTCGCGTCGTGCTGGGGCACCGGCCCAGCATAGGGCGTGGGATCGTGGGAACCGTGACAACTTCGACAGGCTCCCGGGGCAGGACACCGGACAGCGGCGCCCTCGTTCTCGCCGCCACCCCGATCGGCAACGCCGACGACGCCTCCGGCCACCTCCGGCGCCTGCTGGCCGACGCCGACGTCGTCGCCGCCGAGGACACCCGCCGCCTGCACGCCCTCGCCTCCCGGATCGGTGTGCGGATCGGCGGCCGGATCGTGAGCTACCACGAGCACAACGAGACCGCGCGCGCCGACGACCTGCTCGACACCGTCGCGTCCGGCGGCACCGTCGCCGTCGTGACCGACGCCGGCATGCCGTCGGTCAGCGACCCCGGCTACCGGGTGGTCGCCCGCGCCATCGAACGCGGGCTGCGCGTCACCGCCGCTCCCGGACCCTCCGCCGTGCTCACCGCGCTCGCCCTGTCCGGCCTGCCCACCGACCGCTTCACCTTCGAGGGCTTCCCGCCCCGCAAACCGGGCGAGCGCGCCCGGAGCCTCGCGGCACTCGCGGCCGAGCCGCGCACCATGGTCTTCTTCGAGGCCCCGCACCGGATCTCCGACACGCTCGCCGCGATGGCCCAGGCCTTCGGCGACGACCGGCCCGGGGCGGTCTGCCGTGAACTCACCAAGACGTACGAGGAGGTGCTGCGCGGTGGACTGGGGGAACTCGCCGCGCGCGCGTCGGACGAGCAGCTCCGCGGCGAGATCTGCGTGGTGGTCGCCGGCGCGCCGCCCGCTCCCCCGGCGAGCGTGGACGACGTCGTCGGCGAGGTGCTCGACCGGGTGGCGGGCGGGGAACGGCTCAAGACGGCGGTCGCGGAGGTCGCGGAGGCGACGGGGGTACCGAAGCGCGACCTGTACGCGGCGGCGCTCCAGGCGCGCTGACCGACGGCGGCCCGGACGCGGCGGTCCTCCCGGAGGACGACGTGACCAGGTCAGTCACCCTCGTTCCGACTTGACCACCCCCCACCCCTCGCCATGAAGGGGTGAAGATTTATCACAGCCATGCGTATGCATTCAGCGAACACCGTCCTAGCGTCGAGTCATGGATGGTCACCCCGGATATTCCCTGGCAGCGGCCGGCTTCTCGTACGAGTCCCCCTACGCACGGCCGGGCTCGCTGGACGAGCTCGCCGGGCCGGCCTCGGGCTCGGTCAGGGCCGGGTCACACATCACCGGTACCAGGTACATGTCCTTCGACATCGAGGACGAGTCCCAGCTCTGGGACCTCTACTCCGTCACGGTGCGCGACGGCACCGTGCGCGACCAGCGGGACCTCCTGAACAAGGAGGTCCTGATCCGCATGTGGCCGGTGCTCAACCTGCCGCAGGAATGCCGCCAGGAGTGGGAGTCCCACTTCGCCGAGCTGCGGGTGCGCGCGCGGTGGTCGTTCCTCTGACCGAAGGGGCTACCGCAGCCCGCCCCGCCGGTGGCAGGCTAGGTCCATGGACGACATTCGGCCCCAGACCAGCCGCTTTGTGACGAGCCGGCCTCGGCGGGCGCTCGTGGTGGTGGACGTGCAACCCACGTTCTGCGAGGGTGGCGAGCTCGGCGTCGAGGGCGGGAACGCCGTCGCCGAGCGCGTGGCCGCGTACGTCAAGGAACACCGCGACCGGTACGACGCGATCCTCACCACGCAGGACTGGCACATCGATCCGGGCGAGCACTTCAGCGACGACCCGGACTACGTGAACTCGTGGCCCCCGCACGGCGTCGCGGACACCCCGAACGCGATGCTTCACCCCGCCCTGGCCCAGATCGACGCCGACGCCCACGTGAAGAAGGGCCAGTACGACCACGGCTACTCCGGGTTCGACGGCGCCGACGACGCCGGCCGCTCGCTCGAGAGCATCCTGACGGACGCGGGCATCGGCGCGATCGACGTGGTCGGCCTGGCCGAGTCGCACTGCGTGAAGCACACGGCACTCGACGCGCGCCGCAACGGGCTGGCGACCCGCGTCCTCACCGATCTCACCGCGCCCGTGTCACCCGGACAGGGTGAGCTGGCGCGCGAGGAGATGCGGAGCGCGGGCGTGGAGTTCTTGTCCACCGCCGATTTGTAAAGACTACTTTCAGTATTCGGCGCTATGCTCGCCGCCTATGACGGACAACGACGCCGCCGCGGCGATCACCCCAGCCCCCGTCCGCATCGAGCCCGGCCGGGAGGTGGTGGACCTCGCGCGGGTACGGGTGATCGTGCCCGACGTCGTGCCAGGTGGTGACGACTGCGACGATCCCGGTCTCCGGTCCCTCGCCGCCGAGCTGCTCGAACCCGCGGGCATCACCGTCGCCGACGCACCGCGGAACGGCCCGTCCCCCGCGGTTCCGCTGGAGCTCTCGGTCGACGACGACGCCGGCCCGGAAGCCTCCTCGAACCCCGAGCGCTACACGCTGACCGTGTCCGCCGGCGGCGGCGTCGTGGCCGCGCCCGCGCGGTCCGGGCTGCTCCACGGCCTGCGGACGCTGCGCCAGCTCGCCGGCGCCGCCCAGGCCGCCGGGCGTCCCGGTGAGGTCGCGGCCGTCGTCGTGCACGACGAGCCGCGGTATCCCTGGCGCGGGCTCTCCCTCGACATCGCGCGGCACTTCTTCGGGCCCGGCCACCTGCGCGCCGTCGTCGACCTGCTCGGCCAGTACAAGATGAACCGTCTCGGCCTGCACCTCACCGACGACCAGGGCTGGCGCCTGGAGATCCCGTCCCGGCCGGAGCTCGTGGCGCGTTCCTCGCAGAGCGCCGTGAACGGTGACGAGGGCGGATATCTCAGCGTGGACGACTACGCCCGGCTGCAGGAGTACGCGGCCGCGCGCGGGATCGTCGTCGTCCCCGAGATCGACCTGCCCGGGCACGTCAACGCCGCGACACACGCCTACGGCGAGCTCACCCCGGACGGGCGTCCGACCGACACGTACGAGGGGATCGAGGTCGGGTTCTCCCGCCTGTACCTCGACCTGCCGACCACGGAGCCGTTCCTCCGGGACGTGCTCGGCGACGTCGCGCGCATGACCCACGGCGACTGGGTGCACTTCGGCGGGGACGAGGTGCACCGGATGCCGGCCGAGGAATACCTCGGGTTCGTGGAGCTGTGCCAGGAGATCGTCACGTCGTCGGGCAAGACGCCGGCCGCGTGGCAGGAGGCCGCCGGCTCCGGGCACGGCGACGCGGAGACGGCCGCGGCCGCGCTGGCGGCCGCCGGCGTCGGCGCGGCGGACGCGACGGCCACGACGACGGCCGGCGGGCCGGGGAGCAGTGCCACGGCGGCCGGCTCGGTGGCGAACGGTGCGACGGCGAGCGGGGGCACCACGACCGTCGTCGTCCCCGACGACCCGCGCACCGCGGCGTCGCCCGTGCGTGCGGGGACCGTGCTGCACTACTGGGACTCCCGCGCCGGGTCCGAGGCGTTCCTGCGCGCCGCCGAGGCCGGCGCCCGGTTCGTCATGACCCCGGCGGACCGGACCTACCTCGACATGAAGTACACGCCCGAGCATCCGCTGGGACTGCACTGGGCGGGGTTCGTCGAGCTGCGCGACTCCTACGACTGGGACCCGGCCGACGCGATCGAAGGGCTGTCCCCCGAAGCCGTCGACGGCGTGTCGGCCTGCGTGTGGACCGAGACCCTGGTGACACGGGACGACCTGTTCTCCATGCTGCTGCCCCGCCTGGCGGCCGTGGCCGAGGCGGCCTGGACACCACGGGACGCCAGGGACTGGGAGTCCTTCCGGGCCCGGATCGCGGTCGAGGCCGCCGCCTGGCGCCGCGACGGCGCGGCGTACCACCCCACGCCGCAGGTGGACTGGTAGCCGGAGCCGGCCGGCCGCTGTGGTGCGGCCGGCCGGGCGACGCCACTAGTCCGTCGTGATCAGCAACGGTGCCACCGGGTCCGCCGGCGGGATCGCGCCCGCCGACGGGCCCGCCCACCCGACCGCGGCGCCGTCCGGCAGGCCGGAGGTCACGTCGTACCACACGCCGGTGGCGGTCGTGCCGCCCTCGGTGGGGCCGGCCGCGGCGAACACCGTGGCGACCTCGGCGCGCGAGCGCAGCGACGCCCGGTCCGTGACCGACGACGCCGTCGACTGGTGCACCACGACCATCGTCTGCGGCAGCCCCTGGGCGGAGACGATGCCCGCGACCCGGTCCACCACGGCCTGGAGTTCCGCGACCGCCACCTGCCCCTCGACCGTGGCGCCGTTGCCCGCCACGCGGAACTCGGGATGCAGCGCGAGGCCGACCCCCGGCCGGGCGAGCAGCGGTTCGAGCGTGTCGATCTGGGCGGCGAGCGGACGGTTGCCCGGCTCGACGTCGAGCAGCACCACGACCCCGGCCTCCCGCAGGGTGTTCACCGCGGCCGTGAGGTCCTCGACGGGTACCGGGTCGACGTGGTCGCCGTCGGCTCCGGGACCCGGAGACCGCACGCTCGCGGCGACCGAGACGACCGGTACTCCCCCGTAGGCGCCCGCCACCTCACCGGCCTCGGCGGCGGCCGGCGCCGTCAGGGCCGGGTCGGCCCCGGCGGGCACCGCGAACGACGTCGCGACGTAGGTCTCGCCCGCCAGGCGCTGCGTGCCGTGCGGGTACGTGACCCCCCGGCGCGCCGCCTCGACCTGCCAGGTGAGCCGGTCCTGATCGGTGAACCCGGGACCGATGGCGACGACGCCGAGCGGGTCCGCGGTCGTGATCCGGCTGATCGCGTCCTTGCGCGCACCCGGATCGCCGCCCGGGACCACGAGCGGAACCGCGCCCGCCGCCCGCGCGGTCCCGATGGCCGCCTCCTGGCCGGCCGCCGGATCGATCAGGAGCATGACCTCGGAGAGCTGCTCGGGATCCTCCACCTCCGGGACCTGTTCCCGCAGCGCCTCGAGCCTGGTCGGGTTGATCATGCCGGCCTCGGGCAGCCTGACCTCGGTCCCGGCCGACGACGACGGCCCCGCGCCCGTCGCGACGGAGTTCCCCTTGCCGCCCGGCTTCACGGACTCGACGGCTTCCTGCGCCGCCTCGCTGACCGCTTCCGGGTCGAAGCGGACGACGTCGAGGCCGTCGGCCAGGTCCGTCGCGGCGGCGACGTCGTCCTCGTCACCGACGACGACCACCGACTCGGCGCCCAGCCTCTCCAGCTCGTTCCGCAGGCCGGCGTCGTCGATGACGCCACCGTCGAGCAGCACCGGCGCGGCGAGCGCCTCGCCGGTCGCGGCGGCGGTCATGCGGTCGGCCGCGTCGTCGACGGCGGCGAGCACGACGACGGGCGAGCGGTCGAAGAGTGCCTGGCTGGCGTGCAGGGCGAGTTCGGCGAAGTCGTCGGAGACGAGCGTGAGCACGCCGTCCTCGGGTGCGCGTACCGCGGGCGTGGCCTCGGCCGACGGAGCGTCGGCACCCTCGGCGCTGGAAACGGAGCAGCCGCCGAGCGCGGTGGCTGCCAGGACGGTGACGAGGGCGGAGGCCGCGATGCGACTACTGACGAATCGGGCTTTCCGGTGATCCACGCGACATATCTTCGCGCACTCCACGCGGGCCGGTTCCCCGGACAGGTGAATGGTGAGTGAAAGTTGTCGTCTCAGCGTGCGGTGCGGGCCGATCCGGAACGGCGCCGGACTCGACGGGTCGCCACGACGACGAGGACCACGACGACGAGAGCCAGGCCCGCGGCCGCGATCCAGGGTGCGAGGTCCGAGAGGAACCGCTGGACGGCCGCGGCCGCCTCGACCACCGGGTCCGCTCCGGCTCCCGCGTGCAGGACGCGCAGTTCCCAGAAGCCGTACCAGGCCACGTACAGGCCCGCGAGCAGCAGGAGCACACCACCCGCACGCGGGAGCCACCCGCCGGCCCGCCGCGCGCGGGTGATCAGGCCGTCCCGCGCGAGCGCGACCCCGACGGCGGCCGTCCCCACCATCAGGCCCATCGCACCGGCGTAGGTGAGGAACAGCAGCACGCCGGCCGCCGGGGACTCCACGCGGAACGCGGTCACCACCACCGCGAGGAAGGGGGCGACGGTGCAGCCCAGCGACGCGATCGCGTACGACGCGCCGAACCCGGTCATCGACCCGAAGCCCGCCGTCGGTGCGCCCTGCCTGCCCGGCCGCCGGCCGGTCGTGAACGACGGCAGGCTGCGACCCGCCAGCAGCCACCCGCCCGCCACCGCGACCACCAGCCCGAGCACCACCGTGAACGCGGGCAGATAGGCCTGGACCGCGGCCGCGACCGGCGCCACCGCCAGGCCGAACACGAGAAACACCCCGGCGAACCCGAGCGTCAGCGCCAGCGTCGCCCGCAGCGCACGCCCCACGGCGGCGGACCGCGACCGGTGCTCCCCCAGCACGAACAGCGACAGGTACGCCGGCAGGAGCGCGAACCCGCAGGGATTCACCGCGGCCACCACTCCCGCGCCGCAGGCCACGGCGAAGGCGTCAGCGCCGGGCACCTCAGCCCGCCAGGTCCGCGACGAGGTCTTCGAGGGCGCCGTCGTCCAGGTAGCCGTCCGCGACGATCTCCCCGTTCTCGTCGATCACCGCGAAAGTCGACTGCGCGGTGACGCCGAACTTCTGCCAGACCACGCCGTCGACGTCGATCAGGTGGGTGACGTGCGGGATCTCCTCGGCCAGCTCGCGGATCTCGGCGTCGGACGCCAGGCCGCCCGCGCCGATGAACTCCACCTCGCCGTCGTGCTCCTCCGCGAGGCCGGTCACGGTCGGGATCTGGGCCCGGCAGGTGGGGCACCACGGCGCCCAGAACCACAGCACGGTCGGGGTCCCCGCGACGGAGGCACCCTCGAACGTGCCGCCCTCCAGCGTCTCGGCGGAGAAGTCCCAGGCGGTGGCGTCGACCCGCGTTTCCGCGCCGGAGCCGGCGGCGTCGCCGGTCTCCTGGTCGGCGCCGTCCTGGTCGGCCCCGGTGCCGCCGGGGGCGTCCGTGGCGGCCCCGGCGTCCGCGCTCGACCCGGTGTCGTCGCCCGCCTCCGGGCCTGCCGTGGTCCCGGCGGCGCAGCCGGCGAGGAACAGGGCGCCGGCGATCAAGGGAGTGAGTATCCGTCGCATGGGACCAGTGTCCGCCCGGAATCGCCGTTCTTCCGGTGAGGAGCCCTTACGGTCTTGTGACGTCGCCCGGCCGGGGCGGAAGGCTCGGCCTCAGCGGCCGACCGGAGGGTCTCAGCCGGCCGACCGCAGGTCCTTCAGGGCCTCGTGGATGCCGCGGTGGAAGGTCGGGTAGGCGTAGATCATGGATTCCAGCTCGGTGATCGGGACGCGCGCGTGGACCGCGACCGACAGGGCGCCCAGGACCTCGCCGCCGTGCGGCCCGGCGGCCGTGGCGCCGACGAGCCGGCCCGCGTCGACGTCGGCGACCAGCTTGACGAAGCCGTCGTTGCCGGCCTTGTGCAGCCAGCCGCGCGTCGTGGAGGAGGCCCGCTGGATCCCTGTCGCGACCGTGAGTCCCGCCTCGCGGGCCGCGGCCTCGGTGAGCCCGACGACGCCGACCTCGGGGTCGGTGAACGTCACCCGGGGAAGAGCGCGGTGGTCCGCGGCCGGGCCGTCCTCGCCGAGGATCTCCCGCACCACGATGTCGGCGTGGTACGTGGCCACGTGGGTGAACGCGCCCTTGCCGGCGGCGTCGCCGATCGCCCACACGCGGTCGGCGATCCGGAGGCGGTCGTCGACCAGGTCGCCACGCGGCGGGGCGCCGAGCGCGGAGCGGGTCTCGGGGGCCAGGCGTGGTCGGCGCCCGGTGGCGACCAGGAGCTTCTCGGCGTGCAGGTCGCCGGGTACGCCGTCGGCGGTCACGGCGAAGCCGCTGCCGTCGTCGTACGTGACGCGCGTGACCGGGGAGCCGGTGTGCACGGTGAGGCCCTCGCGCACCAGGACGTCCTCGATCAGCTCCGAGGACTCCGGCTCGTCCATGGGCAGGATGCGGTCCGCCGCCTCGACCACGGTGACCTTCACCCCGAACCGCGCGTAGACCTGGCCGATCTCCAGCCCGATCGCGCCCCCGCCGAGCACGATCAGCGACGCGGGGAGTTCCTCGGCCTCGATCGCGCCGTGGTTGGTCCAGAACGGGGTCTCGGCGAGGCCGTCGATGGGCGGGACCACGGGTTCGGTCCCCGTGGCGAGGACCAGACCGCGCGAGGCGGTGTACTCGGTGTCGCCCACCCGCACCCGGTCCGGCCCGAGGATCTCCGCGTGTCCTCGGACGAAGCGCCCGCCCGCGTCGGTGAAGCGGTCGACGGCGATCGTGTCGTCCCAGTCGGCGGTCGCCTCCTCCCGGATCCGCCGGGCCACCGGGGCCCAGTCCGGCGTCACCGTCGCGCTCCCGGCCATCCCGGGGATCCGCCGCGCCTCGGCGAGCAGGTTCCCGGCCCGGACCATCATCTTGGACGGGATGCAGCCCCAGTAGGGGCATTCGCCGCCGACCAGGGTGTCCTCGATCCCGACCACGTCCACGCCGGCCTTCGCGAGCGCGCCGCCCACCGCCTCCCCGGCGACCCCCAGCCCGACGACGACGACCTCTGCCTGCTCGGTGCTCATCTGTGCATCCTCTCCTCGCGACGTCATGGGGGCGCTACCGGCGGCGGAGCGGACTCCGCCCGGCCCTGTTCCCGGTCCGTCCCGGCACGGTTCCGGCCGCCGGCCGGCGACTGCCACCCACCGGCTGCGATCAGCGTAGACCCGTCGGTCGGCGACGGCCCGGCGCACTCCGCTCCGCCGTCGGGGCCCCAGGCGTCGTCCACGGCGTTCCGGGCGTGGGCGAACGCGCGCAAGGAGACATGCCACCGCGGCGATGAGTTCCGGCACCGTTCGTCGTCGAACCCCGCATGGGAATCATCACCGCCGACATCGCCGTCTCCGCCGACCTCGTCTCCGCGGGCCACGACCAGTCCCTGGAGCACCCGTTCGGGAAGGCCGCGGGCCAGCGCCTGCACACCTGGATGTTCGAGCACGGGGACGGCCACCGTGCCGAGATCGAGGCGGTCCTCGACGCCGGCGCGTTCATCATGGGCCGCAACATGTTCACGCCCGGGCGCGGGGAGTGGGACCCCGGCTGGCGGGGCTGGTGGGGCGAGGAGCCGCCGTACCACGCGCCGGTCTTCGTCCTCACCCACCACGAGCGCGAGCCGCTGGAGCTGACCGGCACCACGTTCCACTTCGTCACCGGCGGGATCGAGGCCGCGCTCGACCGGGCACGGGCCGCGGCGGGGGACCGGAACGTGTCGATCGCCGGTGGCGCCACCACCCTGAACGAGTACCTCGCCGCGGGGTATGTCGACGAGCTACGCCTGCACGTCGTGCCGTTCACGCTCGGCGACGGGACGCGGGTGTTCGACGGCGTGCCGCCCATCGAGTTCGCGGAGTCCGGCGTGCGGCACACGCCGGAGGTCACGCACCTGACGCTGCGGCGCTGAAACCCGGACGCCTCCTCCCCGTCGCCTCCACCAAAGGTCGGAGGCCGATTTCCGACCTCCGCCAGTCGTGCGGCACGGGGTGCGACGACGACGCTGGGTGCACTCGAAACGAAGCCCTGCACAGGGCCGGGAGCACTCAGGAGGACGTATGCACACCGCCACCACGGACCGCCGTCGGGCACCACGGACCGGACCACCCCTCGCGGCCCGCGTGGCCGCCGGACTCGCCGCCGCCGCGCTCGTCGTGACGACGGCCGCCTGCGCCGGCGCCGAGCCCGACGAGCCCGGTGCCGGGTCCGGCACGGCGTCCGGCGTCACCACCGCCCAGGAACTGACCGCGCGGGACGTGGACGCGTGGCTCGACCGGACGCTGCCCGGGGCGCTGGAGGCCAACGGGATCGCCGGGGCGTCGGTCGCCGTCGTGCACGACGGCGAGGTGGTCACCACCCGGGGCTTCGGGCAGGCAGACACCGGCGCCGACGGCGGCGCGCCGGCCGACGCGACCGCCGACACCCTGTTCCGGCCCGGATCGGTGTCCAAGATCTTCACCGCCACGGCCGTCATGCAGCTCGTGGAGCAGGGGGACGTGGACCTGGACGCCGACGTGTCCGAGTACCTCGACTTCGAGATCGACCGGAACTTCGACGCCCCCGTCACCCTGCGGCACCTGCTCTCGCACACCCCGGGCTTCGAGGAGCGCATCGCCGGCCTGATCGGCTCGGGCGACGAGCCCGCGGACCTCCGGCAGGCCCTCGTGACCGACCCGCCCGAGCAGGTCTACGCCCCCGGGACCACCCCGGCGTACTCCAACTACGGCAACGCCCTGGCCGGGTACGTCGTGGAGCGGGTCAGCGGGGAACCGTTCGAGGACTACCTCGACCGTCACGTCTTCGAGCCGCTGGGGATGGAGTCGTCCACGTTCCGCCAGCCGCTTCCGCCGGCGCTGCGGGACAGGGTCTCGCAGGGGTACGACGACGCCTCCGGCCCGGCCGGGCCGTTCGAGATCGTGGGGACCCCGCCGGCCGGCGCCCTCACGTCCTCCGCGAACGACATGGCGCGGTTCATGCTCGCGCAGCTCGGCACGGCGCCGGAGCAGGACCTGCTGCTGCGCGACGAGACCCGGGAGCAGATGTACTCGCCCGCGCTGACCGAGGCGGAGCTCGGCAGCTTCGCCGGCGCCCAGCGCATGACCCTCGGCCTCTTCCAGGAGGACCGGAACGGCCATCGCATCGTGGGCCACGGGGGCGACACCAACTACTTCCACTCCCACCTGCAGCTCTACCCGGACGACGGCGCCGGGATCTACGTCTCGGTGAACAGCGGCGGGCTCGACCCCGCGGCGACCCACGCACTGCGCGCCGACCTGATGGAGGACTTCGCCGACCGGTACTTCCCCGCGGCGGGCGACGGCGGGACGGCCACCACGGCGGACGGCACCGGCGGGACGACCTCCACCGCGGACGGCGGCACCGCCGCCCAGCGGGAGAACGCCGAACGGCTGGCCGGGACGTACGTCTCCGCGCGCGGCTTCCACAGCACCTTCCTCTCCGCACTCGGCCCGCTGATGACCTACGAGCTCAGCGCGCGCGACGACGGCCGCCTGGCGATGAGCCCCGACCCGGGCACCCTGCGGCCCAACGTCTACGAGCAGGTCGGCGACGACGTCTGGCGAGAGGTGGACGGCGAGCGCCGGATCGCGGTCCGGACCGAGGCCGGGCAGGTCACCGGCATCACGCATGACGCCGCCTTCACGCTCCTGCCGCTCGATGCCGAACGCCGGGCGGGCCTCCCGATCCTCGCCGGCGCGACCGTCGTGCTCCTGCTCGGTCTCCTGGCCTGGCCCGCCGGCGCGGTCTGGCGCCGGATCCGCAAGCGTCCGGCGCCGGCGCGCGACGGGCGCGTCTGGCGAGGGCTGACCCGCGTGGGCGTGGCGAGCGCGCTGCTCGCCGTGGCCGGCTGGGCGGTGGTGGTACTGACCGTGATGGGCCTGGCGGAGGTGCCGCCGGTGGCGATCCGCGGCGTGCAGGTGCTCCAGGTGGTCGGTGCGCTCGGCATGGTCCCGGCGATCGTGCTGCTGGTCGGGGAGATCCGGCGCCGGGCCGGCTGGCGCCGGATCGCGGGGACGACGGCGGTGATCCTGGCCCTGTCGGCGGTCACGAACTTCGCGATCATGTTCCAGTTCCTGTCCCCCGACATCTCGTACTGAGACAGGATGAGTCCCGTGCAGTCATCCCCCGAGGCGCGCCGGACGCGCCGCCAGGACGCCGTGCTGGCCGCCGCCGTCACCGTGGTCACGCTCGGAGTGGTCGTGCTCGAGGTGCGGCTCATCCGCACCGATCCGTCGGTCGCCCTGTCCGACGCCCAGGCGTGGGCGCTCGGCGTCCTGTCGTGCGCCCAGGCCGTGCTCCTGGTGGGGCTCCGGTCGCGACCGGTGGTGACCCTGGCGGCCGTCGCGGCGTGCCAGGTGGTGCTGGTCGCCGCCGTGCCGGATATCGCGGCGCACGGGATCGCGCTCCTGATCGCGGCGTACACGGTGGGGGCGCACCGGCCCGTCCGGGCCGTCCTGGGGGTGGCCGTCCCCGCCGTGCTGCTGGAGGCGGTGACGGCCGCCGCGGCGGCATGGGGCCGGCCGGACGCGTGGACGATCGTCGGGAGCCAGGCGGGGTCGGCGGCGCTGGCCTACGGGGGCGCCGCGTTCGTCGGCAGCTACGTCGCGAGCCGCCGGCGCGAGCGCGAGCTGGAGCGGCTGAGCGCGCGGGCCCAGATCGCGGCGCAGCGTGAGCGTGCCGAGACAGCGGTGGCGGCGGAGCGCGGCCGCATCGCCCGCGAGCTGCACGACGTCGCCGCCCACCACCTGTCGGGCATGATCGTCCAGGCGGCCGCCGTCGACCGGCTCATCGGCCGGGACGACGACGCCGCCCGCTCCGGGGCGGCCTGGATCCGCTCGCAGGGCAAGGCGACCCTGGAGAACCTCCGGCAGGTGGTGGGGCTGCTGCGGGACGACGCGGGGGTCGACGGGAACGCCCCGGTCCCGGGCCTGGAGGCGCTGGAGACGCTGGTGGAGGAGGCCCGGCGGACCGGCACCGACGTCGTGCTCGAACGGACGGGCGGGGCCGTGCGGCTCCCCCCGATCGCGGACATCTCGTGCTACCGGGTCGTCCAGCAGGCACTGACCAACGTGCGGCAGCACGCGCCGGGGGCGGCTGCGCGGGTCCGGCTCACGTACGGTCCTCGGGACGTGGAGCTCGAGGTGGTGAACGGTCCGGCCGCCCGCGCCCCCGCGAAACTGGCGGGCGGGGGCGGGTCGGGCCTGATCGGCATGCGGGAACGCGCGGGCCTGATCGGCGCCGACCTGGCTGCCGGTCCGGCCGACGACGGCGGCTGGCGGGTGCGGCTGCGGCTCCCGGTCTCGCCCGACGACGGCCGGGTGGGCGCCGGGCACATCGAGACGGGAGATCCGAGATGATCAGGACGCTGCTCGTGGACGACCAGGCGGTGGTGCGCGCCGGTTACCGGGTGCTGCTGGAGGACGCCGGTGACATCGAGGTGGTCGGGGAGGCGTCGAACGGGCCGGCCGCGGTCCGGGAGGCCGCCCGCCTGCGGCCCGACGTGGTCTGCATGGACGTGCGCATGCCGGGCGGCGACGGGATCGCGGCGACGCGGCAGCTCCGCACCGTCGCCGACCCGGCCGCTCCCGTGGGCGGCGCCTCGGCTCCCGCGGTACTCGTGGTGACCACCTTCGACCTCGACGACTACGTGTTCGGAGCCCTCGAGGCCGGCGCGAGCGGGTTCCTGCTCAAGGACTGCGAGCCGGAGGAACTGGTCACGGCCGTCAGGAGGCTCGCCGCGGGCGAGGGCATGGTGGACCAGGCCGTGACCCGGCGGGTCATCACCGAGTTCGCCCGGCGCACGAGGAGGGCAGCGCCCGAGCCGGGGGCGGCCGCCGCGCTCACCGAGCGCGAGACCGAGATCGTGCGCCTCCTGGCGAGCGGCATGTCGAACGCCGAGATCGCGCGTGAGCTGTTCGTGGAGACGAGCACGGTGAAGTCCCACCTGGGCCGCGCCATGACGAAGATCGGTACCCGCGACCGCGTGCAGACGGTGGTGTGGGCCTACCGGCACGGCCTCGCCGAGCTCTGACGCCGGCCGCGGCGCGGC
The DNA here is from genome assembly GCF_003814695.1 of Myceligenerans xiligouense. Lineage (GTDB taxonomy): Bacteria > Actinomycetota > Actinomycetes > Actinomycetales > Cellulomonadaceae > Myceligenerans > Myceligenerans xiligouense. Next base: position 567,731 of record NZ_RKQZ01000001.1, on the reverse strand, counting down.
GGAGCCGGGTCAGCGCTCCAGGCGCCGCTCCAGTCCGTCGAGCATGACGTCGAGGCCGAACTCGAACTCGTCCTGGTCGTCGCACCAGCCGAGCGTCGTGGACGCCTCGTGGGAGAGGTGCTGTGCCATCCGCGCGAGGAAGGGCATCGCCTCGGCCATCGCGGCCATGTCGGCGAGCGCCGCCTCCTCGTCCAGGTCGGTCTCGGTCACCGCGGGCGCCTCGGGTTCGAAGAGCTCGGGCGAGAAGCCCAGGGCGCGCGGGCCGAACGCGTGCAGGGCGTGGTGGATGGTGTCGAGCGTGAACCCGCCGTCCGCCATGATCGCCCCGAACTCGTCGAAGTAGCGCATCAGCGCGGGGCCCATCGTGCCGTGGGAGCTGATCAGGGCCGGCGCCCACCGGTGCCGGAGCAGGGTGGCCCGGGCGGTCAGGATGCGGCGGCGCAGGTTGGTGCGCCAGTCGGCCGGGTCCTCGGGCGCGGGGAGCGCGTCGCAGGCGTCGTTGATCTCGGCGACGACGACCTCGACGAGGGAGTCGAGCAGGTCGTTCTTGCCGGAGACGTGCCGGTACAGCGCCATCGCCTCGACGCCGAGCAGGTCGGCGACGGACCGCATGGTGATGCCCTTGAGCCCGTCCCGGTCGGCGACCTGCACGGCGGCCGCCTGCACGCGGGCGCGGTTCAGGGGACGACGCCGGTTCTGTGTCTCGGTCACGTTCGCATTGTCTCCGACGGTTCACCCTCTCCGGGGCTTGTGGCGGGCCCCGTTTACAAGGTAAACATGTTTACAAGATAAACTTCGACTGGAGGACCGGATCGTCATGACCAGTACCGCCCCACCGGGCACCATCACCTCTCCGGTACCCGCCGCTCCCCGCGACGCGGCCGTGATCGCGGGCACGGCGACACTCGTCATGGCGGTCGCGGGCATCGGCGCCAACAGCATCGTTCTGGGGGTGACCGGCTCCGGCGTCCCCGGGACCGCCCAGCGGATCGGCGACGGCCAGACGCTTCTCGGCCTGGCGGTCACGGCGTTCCTGGTCGTCGCGGTGCTCGACATCGTGCTGGCCTGGGCCGTGTGGCGGTTCTTCGGCAGCACCCACCGCGAGCTGCCGGCGCTGGCCGCCTGGCTCCGCGTCGCCTACGCGGCGGTCCTCGTGACCGCCGTCGGACATCTCGCCACGGCGCTCGACGTCACCACGGGACCTGGTTCCGACGATGCCGCGGCGCACGCGGCACTCACGCAGTTCGAGGTGACCTGGCAGCTCGGCCTGGTGGTGTTCGCGGGACATCTCGCGGCGCTCGGCCTCATCGTGCTGCGCGACCGTGCCACGCCGTCGCTCCTCGGCATCGTTCTGCTCGTGGCCGGGTTCGCGTACGCGGCCGACGGCATCGCCCGCCTCTTCGTGCCCGACAACGCCGTCCTCCTGGCCGTGCTCACCGGAGTCCTGGTGGCCAGCTCCGTGCTGGGCGAGGTGGCGCTGGGCGTCTGGTTCCTCGTGCGCGGGGGGCGGTCGCGATGAGCGTGGTCCTCGTGGCCCTCGGTGTGATCGCCGGGACGGCCCTGCTCCTGCTCGCCACGGCGATCGCGTTCCTGGTGGTCGGCATCCGTACGCAGAACCCACGCATCCTCGGGGTGGTGCGCCGGTTCAACCGGTCGGTCACCAACCGCGCCCAGCTGCGCACCGCCGGCAAGAAGGGCGCCGCGATGGGGCTGCTGCACCACCGCGGGCGCACGAGTGGCCGTGCGTACGTCACCCCGATCGGGCCCAGCCCCGAGCCGGGCGGGTTCGCCGTCGTCCTGCCCTACGGGCCCGACACGGACTGGCTCCGCAACCTCCGCGCCGCCGGGTCGGGGGTCCTGCGGTTCGACGGCAGGACCTATCGCGTGGACCGGCCGGAGGTGGTGCCGATCGGCGAGACGGTCCTCGTCGAGCGGGAGGCGGCGACGATCCGCTTCTTCAAGGTCGAGAACGCGCTCCGGCTGCGCGCGACCGAGTTTCCGGGAGAGTCCGTTCCGGACTCGTGAGCCGGAAGGGCTCCCGGCCCGCCGCCTGCCCGGGCGCCGAGCGGCGTCGGCCCCGGGTCCCGCGGCCCCGATGGCAGGGCTGCGTCGCTGCCAGCATCCTGGGAGTACGGGCGGGAGTGCGGGCGGACGGACGGGAGACCGGTGGACGAGCAGAGCCTGATGATGCTGGCGCTGATCACGCTCGCCGCGGTGGTCGCGCCGTTCCTCGCGGACCGGGTCGAGCCGCGGCTGAAGGTGCCGTCGGTGGTCTTCGAGATCCTGCTGGGGGTCCTGCTCGGGCCCGCGCTCCTCGACCTGGTGGAGAAGACCGACGTCGTCGACGCGCTGAGCGACCTCGGGCTCGCGTTCCTCCTGTTCCTGGCGGGGTACGAGATCGAGGTCGGGCGCGTCGTCGGCGGGCCGCTGCGGCGGGCGACCTGGAGCTGGCTGGTCTCGCTCGGGATGGGCCTGGCCCTCGGGCTCGCCGTCGGCGGGACGGACACGGGCCTGGTGGTGGGGCTCGCACTGACCACCACCGCGCTCGGCGTCGTCCTCCCGCTCGTTCGCGACGCCGGCCTCAGTGGCACGCGCTTCGGTGACGGCGTGCTCGCCGTGGGGACCATCGGGGAGTTCGGCCCGATCCTCGCCATCGCCTTCGTCCTCAGCGGTCAGCGGCCGGGCCACACGCTCGCCGTGCTCGCCGTGTTCGCGGCGCTCGCCCTGGCCGGGGCATGGCTCGCCCGCCAGCCCCGCCATCCCCGGCTGGGGCACCTCGTCGCGGCCACGCTCGGGACGAGCTCCCAGGTCGCCGTGCGGCTCTGCGTCTTCCTGGTGATCGGCCTGTTCGCGATCACCGAGTGGCTCGGGCTCGACCCGGTGCTCGGCGCGTTCACGGCAGGCCTGCTGGTGCGCGTCTTCCTTCACTCGAGCGACCCCGCCGAGGCGCAGATCGTCGGATCCCGGCTCGAGGGCATCGGGTTCGGCTTCCTCATCCCGATCTTCTACGTCGTCACCGGGGTCGCGCTGGACGTCCCGTCGCTGGTCTCCGACCCGGCCGTGCTCGTGACCGTGCCGGTCTTCCTCGTGCTCCTCCTGGTGGTGCGCGGCCTTCCCACCTTCCTCTTCCACCGGCGGGAGCTCGGCGGGCGGGAGGCGCTCGCCCTGTCCACCATGGCGTCGACCGCCCTGCCCCTGATCGTGGTGATCACGACGGCGGGCGTGTCGAACGGCGCGCTCGACGAGGCCCAGGCGGCGGCCCTGGTGTGCTCGGGCGTGCTGTCGGTGCTGCTGTTCCCGGCCCTCGCGGAACGGATCGGTGACATCCGCCCACCGAACCGACCGTCGGCCGAACCGTCGCTCGAAGAGAACGATCAGCTCTAGCCCAAAAACTCCCTGGCCCCGACCCCGACCCGCAGTCCCGACTCGATACAGGTCGTCGAACCGCAGGGACACGCCGACCAACGGACTCGACGTCGGCGTGTCCCTGCGGTTCGACGACCGGGAACGGCATATCACTGCGGTTCGACGACGGGCCTCCCGCACGATCTCCTAGGGTTCTCACCATGGACGACGACATCGTGGCCCAGCTCCCCGCGGTACCCACCCCACGCCAGACCAGCCGCGCGCTCGCCCGTGCCGAGCGCGGCGCCGCACTGGACGTCGAGGAGACCACCGCGCTGCTCGCCGCCACCGGCGAGGATCTGGACCGGCTGTGCGCGGTCGCGGCGCGGGTCCGCGACGCCGGCCTCGTGGAAGCGGGACGCCCCGGTACGACGACGTACTCGCCCAAGGTCTTCATCCCCGTCACCCGCCTGTGCCGCGACCGCTGCCACTACTGCACCTTCGTGGAGACGCCCGGCCAGGCCGCGCGCGAGGGCCGCGAGCCGTACCTGTCGCCCGACGAGATCGTCGCCATCGCCGCCGAGGGCGCGAAGCTGGGCTGCCTCGAAGCGCTCTTCACGCTCGGCGACCGCCCCGAGGACCGCTGGCCCGAGGCCCGGCAGTGGCTCGACTCGCGCGGCTACGACTCCACCCTCGCCTACGTGCGCGCGATGGCGGTGCGGGTCCTGGAGGAGACCGGCCTCCTCCCCCACCTCAACCCCGGCGTCATGAGCTGGGAGGAGATGAACCGCCTCAAGCCCGTGTCCCCGTCCATGGGGATGATGCTGGAGACCACGTCCCGGCGGCTGTACGAGACGAAGGGCCTGGCGCACCACGGCTCGCCCGACAAGGACCCCGAGGTGCGGCTCCGCGTGCTGGAGGACGCCGGACGGCTCTCGATCCCGTTCACGTCCGGCCTGCTGGTCGGCATCGGCGAGACGCTCGCCGAGCGCGCCGAGACGATCTTCGCGCTGCGCGCCACCGCCCGCCGCTACGGCGCGCTCCAGGAGATCATCGTCCAGAACTTCCGCGCCAAGCCCGACACCGCGATGCGGCACCGCGACGACCTCCCCCTCGACGAGTACCGCGCCGCCATCGCGGTCACCCGGATCGTGCTCGGCCCGAAGGCCCGCATCCAGGCCCCGCCGAACCTGGTCGACCTCGCCGAGTGCACGGCCCTGCTGGACGCCGGCATCGACGACTGGGGCGGCGTCTCGCCCCTCACCCCCGACCACGTGAACCCGGAACGCCCCTGGCCGTCGCTGGACCGCCTCCGCGAGACCGTCGAGGGCCACGGCTTCACCCTGCGCCCGCGCCTCACCGTCCACCCGCGGTACGTCCTGCAGGGCGAGCCGTGGCTCGACCCGCGCATCAGCACCCACGTCGCGGCCCTCGCCGACAACGACGGCCTGGCGCGCCCGGGCGTGAAGCCTGCCGGACTCCCGTGGCAGGAACCGGACGGTGGTTTCGTCGCGGCAGGTCGCACGGACCTGCACGCCACGGTCGACACCGAGGGCCGGACGGCAGACCGCCGCACGGACTTCGACGCGGTCTACGGCGACTGGCAGGGCCTACGAGACGAGGTGGCGCGCCGAAACGAGACTGCCCAGCCCGCCGACCACGCCATTCTGCCCGGTGGTCGCGCTGCCACCGGGCAGAATGGCGTGGTCGAACAGAATGGCGTGGTCGACGGCGCCGACGGCGCAGGGCGGGCGGCGACGTCCGCGGCGGCGATCAGTCCCGAGGGGAAGGCCGCGCTGGCGGCGGCCGAGCGGGATCCCGCCGGGCTCACGGACGAGCAGGCGCTGACGCTGATGACGGCCGAGGGCGAGTTGCTCGAGCGGGTCGCGTCGCTCGCCGACCACCTGCGGCGCGACGTCGTCGGCGACGACGTCACCTACGTGGTGAACCGGAACATCAACTTCACCAACGTCTGCTACGTGGGCTGCCGGTTCTGCGCGTTCGCCCAGCGCCGCACCGACGCCGACGCCTACTCGCTGTCCCTCGACCAGGTCGCCGACCGGGCCGAGGAGGCCCGGGGGCTCGGCGCCACCGAGGTGTGCATGCAGGGCGGCATCGACCCGCAGCTCCCCGCCACCGGCTACTTCGACCTCGTGAGCGCGATCAAGCAACGTGTGCCGGACATGCACGTGCACGCGTTCAGCCCGATGGAGATCGTCAACGGCGCCTCGCGCACGGGCCTGAGCTTCGAGGACTTCCTCATCAAGGCCCGCGAGTCCGGCCTGGACACCATCCCCGGCACCGCCGCCGAGATCCTGGACGACGACGTGCGCTGGATCCTCACGAAGGGCAAACTGCCGACGAGCACGTGGATCGACGTCGTGTCCACGGCGCACCGGGTCGGGCTCCGGTCCAGCTCCACGATGATGTACGGGCACGTCGACCACCCGCGCCACTGGGTCAAGCACCTGCGCGTCATCTCCCGCATCCAGGACGAGACCGGCGGGTTCACCGAGTTCGTGCCGCTGCCGTTCGTGCACAACAGCTCGCCGATCTACCTCGCCGGCGTCGCCCGCCCCGGTCCGACCGCCCGCGACAACCTTGCCGTCCACGCCATGGCCCGGATCATGCTGCACGGCCGCATCGACAACATCCAGACGAGCTGGGTGAAGCTCGGGGTCGAGGGCACACGCGGCATGCTGCGGGCCGGGGTGAACGACCTGGGCGGCACGCTGATGGAGGAGACGATCTCCCGGATGGCGGGCTCGGAGCACGGCTCGGCCAAGACGGTCGCGGAGCTGGAGGAGATCGCCGCGGGGATCGGCCGCCCGGTCCGTCAGCGCACCACGACGTACGGCCGACCCTGACGGCATCCCCGCCCGGGTCATTCACTGGGGCATCGCGCCGTCGGCCGGCCGCGTGGTCGGTCCGTCGTCCGTGCGGTCGGTCCGTCGGAGCACCGACCGCACGGACAACGGACCGACCACATCTCATGTTGCCGTTCTGCCTATGGCCGGCCGACCCGCACCCCGTCGACGTAGAACTCCAGCTCGGCGCTCTTCTCGGGCCAGAAGCAGACCAGGCCGGCGAGCCGCACCGACTCCGGCAGCGGGGTCGTGTACCCCCAGACGATGTCCGTGAGCTCCGTGCCCCCGGCGCTGAGGGACCAGTACGACGCCTCTCCCTTGTAGGGGCAGTGGCTCGTGGTGTCCGTGGGGGTCAGCAGGTCCATCCGCACGTCGACGCGCGGCAGGTAGTAGCGGGGAACGAGCCCGGTCTCGGTCAGGACGACCGGCCGGTGCGACTCGGCGACGACCTCCCCGCCCACGACGACGCGGACGTGCCGGCTGGACGGCAGCGCGTCGGTCCGCACGTACGGGCTGCGCGCGTGCGTGTGCAGCACCTCGTCCTCCTCGAGCCAGGTGTCGAAGGCCGACCAGGTCAGAACGAACGCGTCGCGCATGGCCTCGACCGGGGCCTGCGGGTAGCGCCGCGCCGCCCCGGGGAGCGTGCGGTCACCGACCACGACGTCGAACAGCTCACTGGGGCCGAGGGCCTTGGACCGCGGACTCCGCGACGCCGTCGGACGCACCTCGACCTCCAGGTCCTCGGGCGCGAAGAAGTACTGCGGATAGTAGGAGTGTTCCCAGACCAGCAGGGGCGCGGTGGCGTCGGCGACGAGCTCGCCCTCGCTGAAGGCGCGGATCCTGGTCCGGCCCCGCTGCACCGTTCCTGGGGCGATCACGAACGGGTTCTCGACGATCTCGGGCATTTCTGTCACCTCTCGCTGGGGCCAGATCACGGGCCGGTGCGTCCCGACCACAGGACGCCCCACTCTCGCAACCCGGCAGAGCGTCAGGGTTGTTCCGTCGTGCGGCACTTCTGTCACCGTCACCGTCACCGTCGACGTCGGGCCCGGCGCCCTGCGGACCTACGATGACCCCATGTCCGACATCCCCATCGCCGTCATCGGTCCCGGCGCGATCGGCGGCCTCGTCGCCGCGATGCTCCAGCAGGCCGGGCACGACGTCGTCGTCGTCGCGCGCGACAGGACCGCCGCGCAGATCGCCGGCCACGGTCTCGACATCGAGACCGACAGGTTCGGCACCTGGCATGCGCCGCTCGCCGCGGCCACCACGGTGCCCGATGGTGCGCGCGTGGTCGTCGCGGTCAAGGCGGAAGGCGTCGTCGCCGCCGCCGAACAGCTCGCCGGCGCCCGCCCCGTCGAGGTGCTCTCCCTGCTCAACGGGCTCGATCATCTCGACGTGCTGCGCTCGGCGCTGCCCGGCGTCCGCGTGGTCGGCGGCACCATCGCGGGTGAGACGCTCCGCACCGGCACGGGCGAGGCCGGCCCACCGCGGGTCCGGCACCGTGGCGACCTGCTACGAGTGGTCGTGCCCGACGACGCCGACGGGCTCGGCGTCGTGGCCGCCCTGCGCGACACACCCATCGAGGTCCTGAGCGGCGGCACCGACGCGGAGGTGCTGTGGAGGAAGCTCCGGTTCCTCGCGCCGCTCGCGGTGCTGACGTCCGCCTGGTCCACCGGTATCGGGGACGCCCTGGCGCGTGATGCCCAGGTCACCTCCGGCCTGCTCGCCGAGATCGCTGCCGTCGCCACCGCGGAGGGCGTGCCGACCACGGGCGCGGAGCTGCGCGGCATCCTGGACGGCTTCCCGGCGTCGATGCGGTCCTCCCTGCAGGCCGACATCGAGGCCGGACGGACGGGCGAGCTCGATGCCATCGGCGGCGCCGTGCAGCGCCGTGCCGTGATGCACGGCATCGACACGCCGGTGCTGGACGACCTCGTCACCAGGATCGGCGCGCGCCTCCCCGACCGGGACTGACCGGCCCGGACGCAGAGAGCACGGACCGATACCGGGACCCCTGCCGAACGAACCGCCCTACCAGGCCAGCTGCCCGAACTCGTCCTGGAAGGTCCCCGTCGGCCCGTCCGCGTCGAGGGTGGCCAGCCGCACGACGACCGCGGCGCTCTCCTCAGGAGCCCGGCCGATACCGAACGCCGCCGTCATGTCGGTGGCGGTGGTGCCGGGTTCCAGCGCGTTGAACCTGATGCCGGGGTGCGCCTTGGCGTACTGGACCGTGAGCATGGTGGCTGCCGCCTTGGAGGCGGCGTAGAGCGGGACGGGCAGGTGGTACTCGGGCCGGTCCGGGTTGTTCACCGCCCAGAAGGACCCCGCGCTGCTCGACAGGTTGACCACGGTCGGGTGGGAGGACTTGCGAAGCAGGGGCAGCGCGGCCTCCGTGACCCGCACGATCCCGACCGCGTTGGTGTCGAAGACGCGCAGCGCGGTCGGTCCGTCGAGGGCCTCGCTCCCGAGCACGCCGGCGTTGTTCACGAGAACGTCGAGCCGGCCCTCGTCCGCCTCGATCGTCGCGAACGCCTCGCTCACCGACGCGTCGTCGGTCACGTCGAGCCGCACGAACCGGGCGCCGAGCGTGGCCGCGGCCCTCTCGCCGCGCCCGGTGTCGCGCGCCCCGAGATAGACGGTGTGGCCGAGTGCCAGAAGCTGCCGGGCCGTCTCGAACCCGATGCCCTTGTTGGCCCCGGTGATCAGCGTGATGGTCATGGTCCAGTCCTTCGTCTCGAAATATGCGGCTCGGGTGAGCCGTTGGGAACGCTATGCGCCTTCTCCCGCCCGGCCCAGAGCCCTCTCCAGCCCGGGGTGCGTCAGGACCCCCTCCACGCGCCGCGAAGCACCCGGTGCCGGCCGCATGAGCGGGAGGACGAACGCCCTCGGCTCCTACCTGCGCGCGCGCCGCGGGCTGGTGACGCCGGAGCAGGCAGGTCTCCCCGACGCGGGCGTGCGGCGGGTTCCCGGTCTCCGCCGGGAGGAGGTCGCCATGCTCGCCGGCATCAGCGCCGACTACTACCTGCGGCTGGAACGCGGCCGCGACCGGAACCCCTCCGTACAGGTCCTGGAATCGCTCGCCCGGGTGCTGCGGCTCGACGACGACCATTTCGCCCACCTGCTGACGCTGGTCGCGGACGCGCCCCGGCGACCCCGCCGGCGGCCTCCGGAGGAGACCCCGCCGGCAGGCGCGCTCAAGCTGCTGGACTCCCTCGTCCAGCCCGCGTTCATCGAGGGCCGGTACTTCGACGTCCTGGCCTCGAACGCGCTCGCCCGGGCGCTCGACCCGCGCCTCGTCGCCGGCGGCAACCAGTTGCGAGACCTGTTCCTGGACCCGTCCGAACAGGCGCTCCACCCGGAATGGCGGAACGTCGCGGAGTGCTTCGTCGCCAACCTGCGCCAGGCGGCCGGCAACGACGTCGACGACCCCCGCCTCGTCGCGCTCATCAACGAGCTCTCGCGGGTGAGCCCGTACTTCCGTCGGCTCTGGGCACGCCACGAGGTGCGCGGGCAGCGCGGGACGCCCCTCCGCATCGACCATCCGCGGCTCGGTGAGCTGACCCTCAACCGGGAACGTCTGAGCATCGGCGGGGCCGAGGACCTGATGCTCGTCGTGTACCACCCCGACGCCGGGTCCGGCGACGCGGCCAAGCTCGCCCGGCTGGCGTCCACGGAGCTGCCGGCGCCGGCATAGTGCACCGTGCACCGTGCACCGTGCACCGTGCACCGTGCACCGTGCACGCGAGGATCACGCGCGCGGCCCGATCGTGCCGGCCACGGGCCGCGGGAGTAGTACCAGTGGGGTAGCCAGGTGTCATCGTCAGGGCGATTCGCGCGGCCCGTTCCTCGGTGAGGGTTGACGACACCAGGATCTCCGGCCACACGAGAGAGGTGCCGACGTGGCATCCCCACTGATCTCCGTCAGCAATCTGCGCAAGACCTACGGTTCCGGCCCGAGCGCCTTCGAGGCGCTCAAAGGGCTGGACCTGGACATCATCGAGGGTGAGTCCCTCGCGATCGTCGGCAGGAGCGGGTCGGGCAAGTCGACCTTGATGCATCTGCTCGCCCTGCTCGACCGGCCCACCGCCGGGACGATCACCCTGGACGGGACCGACACGTCCCGGCTGTCGGCCAGGCAGCTCAACCGGACCCGCAACAGCACGTTCGGGTTCGTCTTCCAGCAGTTCTTCCTCAACGCCCAGGCCGGCGTGCTGGACAACGTGACCCTCCCGCTGAAGATCGCCGGGGTGCCGCGCCGCGAGCGCGTCGCGCGCGGCATGGCCGCCCTCGCTCAGCTCGAGCTCGACGACAAGGCGGGCAACACGGCCAACAACCTGTCGGGCGGGCAGAAGCAGCGGGTCGTCATCGCCCGGGCGCTGATCAACCGGCCGCGCGTGATCTTCGCCGACGAGCCGACCGGGAACCTCGACACGGCGACCGGGGGCGTCGTGGAGGACATCCTCTTCGACCTCAACCGGCGCCAGGGCATCAATCTGGTCGTCGTCACGCACGACGAGGACCTCGCCTCGCGGTGCGACCGCAGCATCTACCTCCGGGACGGCCTGATCGCCGCGTACGAGGAGGTCGCGGCATGAGGGGCAGCGACATCGTCGGGACGGCGTTCCGCAACGCCTTCCGGGCCAGGCTGCGGACGAGCCTGACCGTGCTGGCGATCTTCATCGGCGCGTTCACGCTGTCCGTGACCAACGGCCTGGGCACGGGGATCAACCAGTACATCGACGACACGGTGGCCTCCGTCGGCGTCGACGACGTCATGACGGTCACCAAGGCCGGCGAGTCCGAGCCGGCCGACAGCGGCCCGGCCGAGTTCGACCCCGACCAGATCGAGGCCGACGGACCGCCCGGGACGACGGCGGTGGCCCTCACCGACGACGACATCGACACCATCGCCGGCATCGACGGCGTGCTGGACGTCGAGCCGGTCAAGGACGTCGCCGTCGACTACGTCCGGTACGACGGCGGAGACCGGTACCAGATCGCCGTCTCCCAGTTCGTGCCCGGGATGGAGGTCGAACTCGCCGCCGGCGAGCAGGTCGACCTGGACGCGGCGGAGCCCGAGCTCGTGCTGCCGGAGGACTACCTGGAGCCGCTGGAGCTCGGCAGCGCCGAGGACGCACCGGGGCAGACGGTCGTGCTGGCCGTCACGGACGGCACCGGAGCGCGGGCGACCACCGGGGCGACCGTCGTCGGCGTGGCCGAGCCCGGTGTCATCAGCATGTCCGGCGCGATCCCGAACGAAGCGCTCACCGAGGCCCTCCACGACCTGCAGTCCGCGGGAGCTCCCGAGTCGCAGAGCACCCGCTACGGGCAGGCATCCGTCTGGTTCGACGCCGGTGCGGGCGAGGAGCAGACCCAGGCCCTCCAGGACCGCCTGGCCGACGCCGGGTACACCGCCGCCACGCTGGAGGAACAGCTCGGCACGATCACGTCCGTCATCGACGCCATCGTGCTCGTGCTGAACGGATTCGCCGTGATCGCGCTGGTCGCCGCGGGCATCGGCATCGTGAACACGCTCTTCATGGCCGTGCAGGAACGCACCCGCGAGGTCGGGCTGATGAAGGCGATGGGCCTGTCGAACGCCCGCGTCTTCTCCCTGTTCAGCATCGAGGCGGTCGTCATCGGTCTGGCCGGCAGCGCACTGGGGGTGCTCGCCGCGATCGGCGTCGGGCAGCTCGTCGGCGGCGTGTCCGGCGACCTCCTGGCCGACCTTCCCGGGCTGACACTCCTCGCGTTCGAACCGGCCACCGTGGCGGGCGTGGTACTGGGCGTCATGGGCATCGCGTTCCTCGCCGGCACCCTCCCCGCCCTGCGGGCGTCGAGGCAGGATCCGATCTCCTCGCTACGGTACGAGTAGTGGGATCAGCCGGCGCACCGGCCGTGCTCGTCCCGCCCAGGGCGGGCACGGCCCGTGAGGCGGCCCCGACCCGCGGGGCGGCCGGATCCAGGCGGAGGTGAACGGGTGTGAGCCAGCAACCGATCGCGGACTACGCGCTGTTGTCGGACCGGCATTCCGCGGCACTGGTCGGGCGGGACGGCTCGGTCGACTGGCTGGCCTTTCCGCGGTTCGACAGTCCCTCGGTGCTCGGCCGGCTGCTGGACGCCGAGGCGGGGGCGTGGACGATCCGGCCGGCCGGTTCCGCCGGCACCACCGACGTCGAGACCCACCGCGGCTACGTCCCCGACACCCTCGTCCTGCGGACGGTCTTCACCACCCCGACCGGATCGGTCGAGCTGACCGACGCCCTGGCAATCACCGATCCGCGAACTGCCGGCACGGTCGACGCGGCGGGCACGACGGGCACGGCGGGCACGACGGCCCCGCCCGACGAGGACCCCCACCGGCTCGGCGAGCACGCCCCGCACACGCTGCTCCGCCAGGTGCGCGGCATCAGCGGTGACGTCGAGCTCGAGATCGTGGTGCGGCCCCGCCCCGAGTACGGGCTCATCGTTCCCCTCCTGACCCGCGCCGACGGCGCGGTGCGCTGCGCCGGCGGGGCGAGCCGGATGCTGCTCTCCTCCACCGTGGACTGGGAGCTGTCCGACGGCGAGGCGCGGGCGACCGTCCGCGTCACCGCCGGGCAGACCGTCGGCTTCGCCCTGCAGCACACGCGGCTCGCCGACCCTCCGCCGCGGCCGTACGCCCCCGATCAGATCGACGCGGCCCTGCGGGCCACGATCGCCGCCTGGCGCGGCTGGTCGGCCGCGCACCAGGCCTACGACGGACCGTGGCGTGACCTGGTGCTGCAGTCCGGCCGTGTGCTGCAAGGGCTGAGCTACCGGCCGACCGGAGCGATCATCGCCGCGGCCACCACCTCGCTGCCGGAACAGGTCGGCGGGGAGCGCAACTGGGACTACCGCTACGCCTGGGTGCGTGACGCGAGCTTCACGATGGACGCCCTGTGGGTCGCCGCGTGCCCGGACGAGGCGGACGAGTTCTTCGAGTTCATGGCCGCGGCCGCCGCGCACGACAGCGGCGGCTCGCTGCAGATCATGTACGGCGTCGGCGGCGAGCACGATCTCACCGAACGCACGCTTCCCCACCTGTCCGGGTGGCGCGGCAGCCGGCCGGTCCGGGTCGGCAACGCCGCCTGGACCCAGCCGCAGCTGGACGTGTACGGCGAACTGCTGGCCTCCGCCTACCGGCTGCGTGACCAGCTCAAGGAGCCGACGCCGGCGACCCGGGAGTTCCTGGTCGGACTCGCCGACACCGCCGCCGCGCTGTGGAAGCAGCCCGACAACGGCATCTGGGAGATCCGCGGCGCACCCCGGCACTTCCTCTTCTCCAAGCTGATGTGCTGGGTGGCGCTGGACCGGGCGGCCGCGCTGGCTCCACTGCTGCGGGCGGGCGACCGTGGCGCACGCTGGCGCACGGTCGCGGCGGAGATCAGGGCCGCGATTCTCGACCAGGGCTGGAGTTCCGAGGCCGGCGCGTTCACCCAGTCGTTCGGCTCGGCCGACCTCGACGCGTCGGCCCTGATGATCCCGATCGTCGGGCTCCTGCCCGGCACCGACCCACGGGTACTCGCCACGATCGACGCGATCACCGACCGGCTCACCGACGACGACGGACTGGTGTACCGGTACCGGACGGCCACCGGCGTCGACGGTCTGGCCGGCGAGGAAGGCGCGTTCCTGCTCTGCACCTACTGGCTGGCCCAGGCACAGGCAGAGGCCGGCCGGGTGACACAGGCCCGGGACACGTTCCATCGCGCCAGCCGGTACGCCAACGACCTCGGGCTGCTCGCCGAGGAGGTCGCCGACGGCGAACTGATCGGCAACTTCCCGCAGGCGTTCAGCCACATCGGCCTCATCAACGCCGCCTGGGCCATCCAGCGCGCTCCGTCCTAGAGGTACGGTCGACGGCCGGGGCCGGCAGGTCCGCGACGGCGGCTCAGCCGACGGCGTTCATGACACCGCTCGCGACGAGTGCGGTGAGCGTCGTCCAGCCGATGATCGCGATCGCCTGCCAGGCCAGGATGCGGGCCTTGCCGATGCCGGAGGCGGCGAGCATGGTGGCCGTGAACTGGGTGGGCAGCAGGAGAGGGCCGAGCAGGCTCACGCCCGGTACGCCGTAGCGCTCGTAGGCGCGCTGGAACTTCGCGCGGCGTGCGGCGCTCCGGGAGCCGGTGGTGGGTTCGGCCGGCGCCACGTCGAGTTCGAGGCCGCTGCCGGACGGCACGCCGTCCCGCGCCAGGACCTTCTCACGGCGCCGGGTCACGACGGCGTCGCGCGCGCCGGAGCTGAGCAGCACGAGCGCGGCCACGCTGACGAAGTTGCCGGCCATCGCGGCGATCGCGGCGACGACCGGCGGGATGCCGCCGACGATGCCGATCACGACACCACCCTCGCCCTCGACGAAGGGGATGGCGCCGGCGGCCGCGACGATGACCGGCTGGAAGAGGTCGGGCACCTGCCCGACGAGGTCCTGGAGGGTGTCGATGAAGCTCATGTGGTGCTCCCGTGGGTTGTGGTGTGGGGGTGTCCCCGGTGCTGGCTCCATTCGACCGCTCGGGGAGGCAGCTCGGAAGTGCCTCCCTGTCACCGCGTCCCGGGTCGTTCACCCACCGCATCCATGACAACTGTCATGGCCGTAACCTGGGCGGATGAGCAGCCGATCCGAGCGTGCCGCCGCCGCGTCGGCGTCAGCGGAAGCCCGCACCGCGCTGCGGCTCACCCGGGGTATCAGCGCGACCTGGTGGTACGTCGCACTGGCGATCGTGCTCTTCGAGCTGACCATCGTGCTTCTCCTGATGGCCGCTCTCGTCGAGGGCGAGTTCAGTGGGCTCGCGTCCGCCGTCGTCGGCGTCGGCGGGGTGCTGTGGTGGCTCTCGACGCTGCCTCCGACGCTCGCCTACCGCCACCGGACGGAGGCGACGCCGCTGGTGATCTGGCGGCGTCACCTCCCGGCGTTCCTGATCGCGGTGGCCTACGGGGTCGCGGCCGCCGCCGTCACCGGCGTGTGGGTGGTGGGCGTCCTGCCGCTGATCCAGGTGGTCATGCTGCTGAACTGGCCGCCGGGCGTGCGCTCGCGCGTGGTGCTGGCCGCTACCGTGCTGCTCGTCGCGCTGGCGGTGATCGACCTCCGCGTCACCCTCGCGGCGAGCGACGGATCGAACTGGATCCAGCTGCTCGTCCTGGCCGCCATGCTCCCGGTCATCACGGTCTCCTCGCTGTGGTGGTGGGACGTGCTCGTCGCGCTCGACCGGGCCCGGGCCTCGGAGGCGAAGCTCGCCGCGACCCAGGAACGGCTGCGGCTCGCGACGGACGTGCACGACCTGCAGGGGCACCATCTCCAGGTCGTCGCGCTCCAGCTGGAGCTCGCCGAGCGGCTCATGCCGCGGGACCCGGAGGCGGGCCTGGAACAGCTGCGCGCCGCTCGCGTCAGCGTGGACGACGCGCGGCAGGGAACCCGAGACCTGGCCACCCGCTTCCGCTCGGTGCCGCTGCGCGACGAGCTCGCCAACGCGGTGGACCTGCTGCGGGCCGCGGGGACACGAGCGGAGGCCGAGGTGCACCCGGACGCGTCGCTGGCCCCGGCGTCCACCCTCGGGCCGGTCATCCGGGAGACGACGACGAACGTGCTGCGTCACGGCGGCGGCCGGTGGGCGCGCCTCTCCCTCACGCGGGCGGACGGGTCGTGGCGTTACGAGATCTCGAACGACGTCGCCGGCGACGCCCCCGAGAGCACCGGCGGTGCGGGGCTGGACGGGATCGCGCGACGCGCGGCCGAGGCGGACGGCGAGCTCGAGGTACGGCACGAGGTCGAGACGTTCACCGTGGTCGTCACGGTTCCTACCGAGGGGAGGAGGGCGGGATGATCCGTGTGCTGGTCGCCGACGACGAGGGGATGATCCGGTCCGCGCTGGCCGCGCTGCTGCGCCTGGAACCGGACATCGAGGTCGTCGCGGAGTCCGCCGACGGCGCGGCGGCGGTCGCGGACGCGGAGCGCTTGAAACCGGATGTCTGCCTGCTGGACCTCGAGATGCCCGGGCTGGACGGCGTGGAGGTCACCGAGCGGCTGAACCGCACGCTGGCCACCCGGTGCGTGATCGTCACCCGACACGCGCGACCGGGTGTCCTGCGGCGCGCGCTGGCCTCGGGGGCCGCCGGCTTCCTGCCCAAGTCCCGCTCCGCCGACGAGGTCGCGGCCGTCATCCGCCGCGTGGCCGCCGGCGGGCGCTACGTGGACCCGGAGATCGCCGCCGACGCCCTGAGCGACGAACGCCCGCCGCTGACCGACCGTGAGCTCGACGTGCTGCGCGCCGGCCGCCGCGGCGAGACGACCGGCCAGATCGCGCGCACCCTGTCCCTCGCGCCCGGCACGGTGCGCAACCACATCTCCGCCGTTCTCGGCAAGCTCGCCGTGGACTCCCGGCAGCAGGCGGTACTCCTCGCGGAGGAGCGCGGCTGGATCTGAACCTCCAGGCGGTCTATGTGCCCAGGAACGATTCCGAGGCGGTCGCGTACGTCGGCGAGGCGATCTCCCGGTACGGGCGCGACGTCAAGGTCGTGTCGGGGCGCCACTGCTACGAGGACTTCATCTACAACGGCACCACCAGGGCCGTCATCGACATGTCGGCGATGAACCGGGTCGGCTGGGACGAACGACGGCCGGCATTCGTCGTCGAGGCGGGTTGTGAGAACTGGTCCGTCTACCGGGCCTTGCTCAACGCCTTCCACAGGACACTGCCCGCAGGATCCTGCTACTCGGTCGGTGCCGGTGGCCATATCACCGGCGGCGGGTACGGGCTCTTGTCGCGACTGCGCGGCCTGGTCGTCGACCATCTCAGCGCGGTCGACATCGTGACCTGGAACGCGTCGTCGAACAGCGCCGAGCTGCACCACGTGTCGGCGTCGAGCGCCTCGGACGACGAACGAGACCTCTTCTGGGCCCTGCGGGGGGCCGGTTGCGGCAACTTCGGTGTCATCCTGCGCTACTACTTCGACGACCTGCCCGAGGCTCCGGAGTTCGCTTCGATCTACACCCTCTCCTGGGACTGGGCGTCGATCGACTCGGCTGCCTTCGCGGACCTGCTCGCCTTCTACGCGGAGTTCGTGAGTGACATGCCCGAGACCGAGTTCAGCCTGCTGAAGCTCACCCACGTCTCGGCCGGGCAGCTCGGCATGACCGTCCAGGCCGTCTCTCCCGAAGGGGCCACTCTCCTCGACCACCGGGCGGACGTCGAGCGGCGGTACGCGGAAGCGCGCACGCGCTTCGGGGCGATCGTCGATCACACGCCGCTGCGGAACCCGCTCGGCGGCCATCCCGGATGGACGACGGCCCCTGTCGGCAACGAGAGCGTGCAGCACGTCACCTACCTCGAGGCGCTGCAGACGCTGAACGGTTCAGGGCCCAACCAGTTCGGCAAGTACAAGTCCGCCTACCTGAACAAGGCGTTCCCGCCGGACCAGGTCGCCGCGATCCACCGCTGGCTCAGGACGACCCCGCACGGTGTCGCCGAGTCGGACATGAGCCAGAGTCTCCTGCAGGTCGACAGCTACGGGGGTGCCGTCAACCGCGTCGCCTCCGACGCGACCGCGGTTCCCCAGCGTGACGCGATCATGAAGCTGCAGTACCAGACCTACTGGCTCAACGCCTCGCGTCCCGGCGAGGGACGCCGGGCCCCCTACGACGTCCAGGCCGACGCCCATCTGGGATGGATCAACGACTTCTACCGGGAGGTCTACGCCGAGTACGGCGGGACTCCCGACCCGGCCCGCGACCCGAGCGGAACGGTCGCGGGCGCGTACTACAACTACCCGGACAGCGTTCTCGGCACGCACGCCGCGGGCGACGTCGACCACGCCCTGTGGCTCTACTTCCTCGACAACTTCCGCGACAACGAACGGAACCTCGTCGCCGTGAAGCGCCGCTGGGATCCCGCGAACGTCTTCCACCACGCGCAGTCGATCCCCGTGGTGTGAGGCGGTCGCACCCCGATCGCGGCAGGTGCCGGTCACCACGGCAGGACCGCTCAGCGGCTGCTGACCTTGCCGAAGAGGGACGCGATCGGCGCGATCACGAGCGGCCTCGCCGCGGCGAGCGCCGCGACCGCGACGACAAGACCTCCCGCGAACCAGGCGAAGCCCTCCCAGCTCACCGCGTCGGTGGCCGCGAACATGTGGTTCAGGTTGCGTAGCGCCCCCGTCGTGAACACCAGGGTGACGTGCGCGATCACGAACAGCACGAAGAAGAGCATCGTCGGGAAGTGGACCGCCCGGGCCACGGGCGCCGGGAAGAGCCTGTTCAGCCGACCCGCGTCCTTGGGCCACCACTCACTCATGCGCAGCCCGGTGATCGCGGCCAGCGGGGCGGCCACGAACACCACCACGAAGTACATGAGTTGTTGCAGGCTGTTGTAGTTCACCCAGCCGTGCTCGGTGGGCCAGTTCAGCGTGAGGTACTGCAGCGCCGCCGACGCCGCGTTCGGGAACACCTCCCACGAGGTCGGCACGATCCGCATCCAGTGGCCGGACACGAACAGGAGCACCACGAACACGACCCCGTTGGCCAGCCACAGCAGGTCGATGCCGGTGTGCAGCCACAGATAGATGCTGATCTTCTTGCCGCCCCTCGCGGGCGTCCAGGAGGCGGGCGGGGTCTTCTGGTACCGCACCAGCAGGCCCGTGCGCACGATCAGCACCAGGAAGAAGAAGTTCAGGTAGTGCGCCCAGTTCGCCCAGACCGGGAAGCCGACCGGGGCGGAAGCGGGAAGGTCGTAGGACCCGGGGTAGCGCTCCAGGAACCCGGGCACACCCGGGAGCGTGGTCACGCCGCGCGCGGCCAGCACGACGATCCCCGCCGCGGCGACGACGGCGGCCAGCCGCCACCCGAGTGTCCGCGCCCACTCGCCGAGCGTGCGGGAGCCGATCCTGCGGGGCTCACGCACGGACGCGGCGCGTCGTACCGGCTCGGTGGGGGCCGGTTCGGCCGGGGCCGGCGCGGTGATGGCCGGTTCGGCCACGGCCGGTTCGCTGGGGACCGGCTCGGTCAGGGCCTCCCGGGCAGGTTCGACGGCGGCAGGAGGGAGGGGGGCCGGCGTGCTCCCGCCCTGATCGGCGGGAGCGCTCGGCGTCGAAGTTGCCCGAGGGGGCTCGGGGGCGGGTGACCCGCCGTCGGCCGGCTCGGCACGGGACGGCTCGGTCGCGGCCGGTGCGGGGGCCGCCTCGGATGCGACAGGGAGCCGTCGCCGGACCGTGGCCGTCTCCGCCGTGGGCCAGGGCTCGCCTCCCGCGACGCGCGGCAGGCCGCGGCGCAGCGTCACCTGCTCCGCGACGCTCTCGACGGTCGGTCCGGCCGGCCCGGAGGCAGCCGGGGTGTCTTCTGCGGACGCCGGCACCGGGGCAGCCGGAGCCTCCACCGCGACGGGCGAGTCCGCGGCCGTGGTCGCCACACCCTCACCGACGTCGGCGGGACCGCCCACGTCGGTGGTCTCGCCCACCGCCGCGGGCGGGCCCGCGGACGGTGTCACCGCCGGGGCGGAGGAGTGGTCCAGCCGGACGACGCCGGCCGGCGGCCAGGGCTCGCCACCGGCGACGCGCGGCAGGCCGCGACGCAGCGTGACCTCGACGCCGCCGACCGGCGCCTGGGCGGGTGCGGGTGCCGGTGCGGGTGCGGCGCCAGCCGCAGGAGAAGCGGGCGCGGCAGAAGAAACGGGCGCCGGAGAGGAAGCGGGCGCGGCGGGCGCCGCCGCTGCGAGCGCGGGCTCGGCCGCCTCCTCGGCAGCGGCACCGTCGGCCCCGGCCGGCGCCGCCGTGGCCTCGCCGGCCGGCGGCCAGGCCGGTCCGCCGGGACGACGGGGCAGCCCTTGACGAAGACTCCGCGAGAACGTCGCCACGACCGTTACGCCTTCGCCTTCTCGATCTCCGCGATGAGCTGCGGCACGACGGTGAACACGTCGCCCACCACCCCGAAGTCGGCGATCTCGAAGATCGGTGCGTCCTCGTCCTTGTTGATCGCGACGATGGTCTTCGCGGTCTGCATGCCGGCCAGGTGCTGGATCGCCCCGGAGATGCCCAGGGCGATGTAGAGCTGCGGCGAGACCTGCACGCCCGTCTGGCCCACCTGCGCCGACGCCGGCACGAACCCGGCGTCCACGGCGGCACGCGACGCGCCGACCGCGGCACCGAGCGTGTCGGCGAGCTGCTCGACGATCGCGAAGTCCTCCTTCGAGCCCAGGCCCCAGCCGCCCGAGACGATCTTCGCGGCGCCCCGCAGTTCCGGGCGCCCGGCGGTCTTCTCGGCGATCTCGACCGCACCGGTCGCGGCGGCGGGAACACCACTCGCGGCGACCTCCAGCAGGATCTCGGCCGGCGGCCGCGCCTCGGCGCGCGCCTCGACGGCGCCCTGGCGCACCGTGATGACCGGGGCCCCGTGCGTCACCGCCGACGTCACGGTGTAGGCCCCGCCGTAGGCGGAGCCGCGAGCGATGACGCCCTGGTCGTCACGGTCCACCCCGATCGCGTCGACGACCATGGCGGAGCGCGTGCGTACCGCGAAGCGGGCGGCGGCCTCCCGGCCGTCGACCGAGTGGGACGCCAGGACGGCATCGGGCCGGGCCAGGGCCGCGGCGGCGGCCAAGGCGTCGACCACGCCCACCTGACCGTCGTCCGGCGCGGGCGCGCGCAGCACCGTGGCGGCCCCGAGCTCGGCGGCCGCCGTGGTGGCCGCCTCGTCGCCGAGAACGAGCGCGACCGGCGTCCCCACGGTCGAGGCCGCACCGAGCAGCGCGGCCGAGGACTTCGCCAGTCCGCCGTCGGGGGTGGTGTCGAGCAGGACCAGGATCGAGTCAGCAGCAAGAGTCATCGTCGTCCTCCTCTCAGATCAGGTGGTTCTCGGCCAGGAAGGCCGCGAGCCGCGTGCCGGCGTCACCGTCGTCGTCGGTGATCCTCACGCCCGCGCCTCGCGGAGGACGGGCGTCGACCGCGAGCATGATCGAGCGCGACGTGCTCAGGTCCTCCGCGTCGATGCCCAGGTCGGCCAGTGAGATCACTTCCAGCGGCTTCTTCTTCGCCGCCATGATCCCCTTGAATCCCGGGAACCGGGGGTCGGGGAGCGCCTCGGTCACCGACACGACCGCCGGCAGCGGCGCGCTGAGGCCCACCGTCGCGTCGTCCGACACGCGCGTGCCGCTCACCTCGGCGTCCCCGATGGTCAGCGCGGCGAGGTTGGTCAGGCTCGGGAGGCCCAGGTGTTCGGCCACCATGGCCGGCAGCACCCCGCCCATGCCATCGGTGGACTGGTTGCCGGCCATCACCAGGTCGTACCCGACCCGGCCGAGCGCCGCGACGATGACCTCGGCCGTCAGCCCGAGGTCCGCGCCGACGAGGCCGTCGTCCACGACGTGCGTGGCGCTCGCCGCACCCATCGCGAGGCACTTGCGGATCGACGCCGTCGACTCCTGGGGGCCGACGGTCAGCACGTGCACCTCGGTGCCGTCGTGCGCGTCGGCGTAGACGAGCGCGGCCTCCAGGGCGCGCTCCCCGATCTCGTCGGCGACGAGACCGGCCGTGGCACGCTCGGCGAGCCCTGTCTCCAGGCTGAGCGTCCGCTCAGCGTTGGTGTCGGGCACGACTTTCACCAGGACGACGATCCTCATGGACAGACTCTGCTCTTTCCTCGGACGGCTGACGTGAGAAGGCTACTTGCGACCCGTGATGCTGCGGGCGACGATCTCACGCATCACCTCGTTGGTGCCGCCGTAGATGCGGTGCACGCGGGCGTCGAGGAAGGCCCGCGCGATCGGGTACTCCAGGATGTAGCCGTACCCGCCGTGCAGCTGGACGCCCTGGTCGAGGATCTCCCACTCCCGCTCGGTGCACCAGAACTTCACCTTGGCGGCCTCGTCCGCGCTGAGCTCGCCCTTCCGGTACAGGTTCATCGCGCGGTCGATGTACGCCCACATGACGTCGACCGTCGTGGCCATCTCCGCCAGGCGGAACCGGGTGTTCTGGAAGTCGACGACCGGTTTGCCGAACGCCTCGCGGCTCGTCGTGTAGTCGAGCGTCCACCCGAGCGCTGCCTCGCTCACCGCCGCGGCGACGGCACCGATCGAGAGGCGCTCCAGCGGCAGGTTCATCATGAGGTGCACGAACCCGCGGCCCTCGACGCCGCCGATGAGGTTCTCGTCCGGCACGAAGACGTCGCTGAAGCTCAGCTCGGCCGTGTCGTGGCCGGGGAAGCCCATCTTGTGCAGCTTCTTGCCGTGTTCGAACCCCTCCATGCCGTCCTCGAGGAGGATCAGGCTGAAGGCGTCCGGGCGGTTGCCCTCGCCGGTCTTGACGAACGTGACGACGATGTCGGCGGTCTTGCCGCTGGAGATGAACGTCTTGGCACCGTTGACGACGTAGCCGCCGTCCACCTTCTTCGCGGTGGTCCGAGCGGACCGCAGGTCGCTGCCCGCACCCGGCTCGGTCATCGCGAGCGCGCCGAGCACCTCGGCGGTGGCCATCTTCGGGAGCCACTTCGCCTTCTGGGCGTCGGTGCCGAAGTGGGCGAGGTACGGCACCGCGAGGTCGTCCTGGATCCCCACGGCCCCGGCCAGCGCGGAGCCGTGCCCGCTCCGGACGAGCTCCTCGTTCACCACGCTGCGGAAGCGGTAGTCCATCAGCATCCCGGCGCCGCCGAACTCCTCCGGCACCGAGAGCCCGACGAGGCCGTGCTCCGCCGCGGCCTTCATCGTGGCGCGGTCGACCTCACCGTCGGCGTCCCACTGCCTCGCCTTCTCGGGGGTCGCGTAGCGCTTGACGAACTCCTTCACGACCTCGCGGAACGCCTCGTGGTCCTCGTCGTAGATGTCACGCTGCATGGCTTCGCCTTTCGTTGAGCCGGGCGGCTGTGGTGCCCGGCGCGTGGAGGGGAACTACCGTGTTCCGGTCAGCCGGCCTCGACGTGATCCGGGGCCGCGTCGAGGCGACCGTCGTCGTGTCGCCAGCTCGCATCGCGGGCTCCGTCCTGCTCGTCGTCGAGAGTCTCGTGCGTCGGCGTCGCGCCGCCCACCCGGGTGCTCGCGAGTATGCCTGAGACGTAGTCTCAGATCAAGGATGATCCGCCGACGGACGCTCCCGATCGATGGGCGGTCCCGACCCGGCGCCTGAAACGGCGTCTCCCCACTCCGGAAACGCGGCCGACGACGGACGGCGCGACGCTCCTCGGCACTCGCCACAGTCTCGCAGGCGCCGTCGCCGGGAGGCGCCGAACCGTCAGCCCGGTGAGAATGGCCCGGTGGACAGGGCTCTGCACGTGGCACGTTCCGCGATCGCCCCTCTGACGCGGACCCGGGCGTTCCGCGCCGTCGGCCCTGTGCTGCTCCCGCCCGCCGAGTGGTTGACCGCCAGGCTCTCCCGCGGCCGCCTGCAGCTCAGCGGGTTGCTGGTGCCGTCGCTCGTCCTGCACACGACCGGCGCCCGGTCGGGCGAGGCGCGCGACACCTACCTGATGTACACGCCCGACGGACGCGGCCGGGCGATCGTCGCCGGCACGTCGTTCGCCCAGCAGCGACACCCCGGATGGACCTACAACCTGCTGGCCCATCCGGAAGCGAGCATCACCGTGCACGGCCGCCACATGCCGGTCCGGGCCACGCTCATCGAGGACGACGAGCGCGACGCCGTCTGGGAGCTGCTCGAGTCGCAGTGGCCCGGCTACCGCAACTACGAACGCGAGTCCGGGCGCGTCGTGCGGTTGTTCCGGCTGCAGCCACTCGCGGACCGCTGACTTCGCCACGAACGGGTCGGTACCGGGACCTGCCACACCCCGGTCAGTCGTAGTTCCAGTCGTCAAGACGGAGGCGCGGGTCGTCGGCGTCAACCGGTTCCATGGAGCGGGCGATCTGCTTCATCGTCGCCAGGTCCGCGTCCGAGTCCGAGATGCTGTACCGCACACCGTCCTTGGTCCAGCTGAAGGTGTTGGCGTTGACCCCGGTGGTGTCCTCGAAGTACGTCGCGAGTCCGCCGTCGAACTCCACGAACTCACCTGTTCCCTCCAGGTAGGCGTACTCCTCGGGAACCAGAGCGGGCCAGGCCACTCGCACGTACGGCGACCCGCTGCTCAGCCGGCCGTCCTGGACCGACCCCTGCCACAGCATCCACTGGTACTGCTTCGTACCCGCTTCGGCCTTCGGAAGCTCCACCCGTTCGTATCCCCGGGGCGCCCCGGACACTTCACCGGATCCGAGTTCCAGGCCCTCCAGGGCCGACACGAGGTCGTCCCGCGTGACACCGTTGCCCTGGGCGTACCACCGGTCGCCGCCCTCGGTCCACCAGATGAACCGGAATCCCGCCGGCGACGCAAGCTCCTGCGCTTCCGTACCACGCAGATCGACGCCGTCTGCTTCCGGCGGCCCCGTCCTGGTTTCCGGATCGACCGCGTCCGGGAGCGACCCCCCATGCAGCACCGCGATGGCCCGCTCGTTCTCCCGGTCCACGAAGAACGCCGTGGCCACCCCGTCCGGGCAGTCCACCGGGACGGCTTCGAACGTCGGCGGAGCGGTGATCGGCACGTCAGGCCGTGTCACGGCATGATCGAGGAGTTCGTCCCACCGCTCCACCGGCACGCGTACCGCCTCCGGCATCGAGAAGTACTGTCCACACGTTTCCGGCAGGCGGAGCGGATCGAACAGGACGGGCGGCGCGGCGACATCGGACGTCGGTCGATCAGCATTCAGGAAGCTCGCCGTCGCCCCCACACCGGCGAGCAGCAGGCCGACGACGCCGAGAGCGACCGCGTGCCGCGGCGTCCACATCCGGCTACGCATGATCGCGGTGTTCTCGACGTCGGTCGAGAAGGAGAACGCACCCTGCGTACGACCCCACTCGAATGCGGCGCGCGCCTGCTCCAGTCCGGCAGAGTCGGGCGGACCTGCGGGTGCCAGATCGCTCAGGATCTGGTGGGGTTCGTGGATCATCGTGTCCTCCTCGCTGCTGTCCGGTTGTTCCGCGGGCCGTCCTCGGCGATCCCGGCTTCGCGAACGGTCGTGTGGCCGCCGACCAGGGCGGTCAGCTTTCGACGCGCCCGTGACAGCCGCATCTTGAAAGCCGCCTTGCCGCAGCCGGCCACGCGCGCGGCGTCGGCCGGAGCCAGGCCGTCCCAACCCGTGAGCAGGAGCGCCTCCCGTTCCTTCGGCTCCAAGTTGTTCAGCGCCACGAGCATCGCGTCGCGCTGAGCGACGGCCTCGTCGGCACCGTCCGTTCTGGCGACGCGCGCGAGGCGCTCCAACGCGGACTCCGCGGAACGGCGCCTCCGCGCGGCACGCTGCTGATTGCGCAGGACATTCCGGGCCACCACCAGCAGCCAGGGCAAGGGGTCCACGGGGATGTCGTCGACACGGCGGACGGCCACGAGGAACGTGTCGGCCACCACCTCCTGGGCGTCATGCGGGTCGGCATGCCGCATCGCATACGCCTGGACCCGCCAGGCGTGGTCACGCCACAACTCCGTGACGCGGTCCCCGGCCGACGGCGGGTCACCGCCGGGAAGTCCTCGTAATCTGCTCACGTCTTGAAATGTCCGCTCACGGGCTCGGGTAACGCCACGGCCGGAGTCGTCACGTGTTCGTCTCGAGGGTTCGTCCGCCTTCGTCCGTCGACCACGTCGCCGAGGTGACTCCCGTCAGTGCGCTCAAGCGAGCCCGGCCCGGTCGAACGTCACGGCCACGACGAGGCCGCCGCCGGGGCGCGGGCGGAGGGTCAGGTTCGCTGCGTGGGCGCGGGCGATGGAGCTGACAACGGCGAGGCCCAGGCCGCTTCCGACCGGACGGCTCCGACCGCGCGTTCGTGCGGATCCGCGGACGAAGGGCTCGGTGAGGGTGGCGACGAGGGCCGGGTCGAGGACCGCGCCGGTGTTCTCCACCACGAGGGTGGGGCGGCCCGCGGCGTCGTGCCCGGTGCGGGCCTCGATGCGACCGCCGGCCGGGAGGTTGTGGCGTGCGGCGTTGCCGAGCAGGTTGGCGACGAGCTGGACGAGGAGGACGTGATCACCCTGGACGGGAGCCGGGTCGAGCGCGGTGACCAGCTCCGGCGCGGCTCCCTCTGCTCCGCCGGGCGATGCACCGGGTGCTGCCTCGGCCGCGGCGGTGGCCAGGGTCTCCCGCACCGTGACAGCCTCGCGGACGACGTCGGACAGGTCCGTCGGATCGGTCGGGAGCTCGTCGTGGTCGAGACGGGCGAGTTGGAGAAGGGACTCCACCAGCACGATCGAGCGCTCGTTGGTCTCGTGCAGGCGGGTCAGGAGCCGGTCGACGTCCCGGCCCTCGCGGTCGGCCAGCGCGACCTCCAGCAGGGACTTCGTGACGGTGTGGGGCGTGCGTAACTCGTGCGAGGCGTTGGCGGTGAACCGGCGTTGCTCGTCGAAGGCGTGCTGCAGGCGCCCGAGCATGACGTCGAACGTGTCGGCGAGCCGACGCAGCTCGTCGTCGGGTCCCTCGAGCGCGACCCGGTGGGTGAGCGAGCCGTCCGCGGCCAGTGCGGCGGCCTGGCTGATGCGGTCCAGCGGGGCGAGCATCCGGCCGGACAGGACCCACCCGCCCGCCAGTCCGACGATCGCGAGGAAGACGAGGGCCGCGCCGGATGTCGGGACGGCCACCTCCAACAGGTCGGAGCGGTTCGGAGCGAAGCCGCCGTCGTACACGTAGAGGTTCTCGTCGGGTACGAACCGCAGCACGGCCAGCAGGCCGGCGAAGAGCGCCGCCCCGGCGACCACGAGGAACCCCGCGTAGCTGAGGGTGAGCTTCAGGCGCACCGACGGGCCCGGGCTCCGCCGGGCCGCACCCGATGGCCCGCTCATGGCCGCTCGCCCTCGGGCCGCTCGCCGAAGCGGTACCCGGCCCCGGGCACGGTGTGGATCAGCCAGGGGTCGCCGAGGCTCTTGCGCAGCGTCGAGATGGTGATGCGGACGGCGTTGGTGAACGGGTCGGCATTCTCGTCCCAGGCGCGTTCGAGCAGCTTCTCCGCGCTCACGACCCCGCCGCGGGCGTTCATCAGGACCTCGATCACCGCGAACTGCTTGCGCGTCAGAGCGATGTACCGGCCGTCCCGGTAGACCTCGCGGCGGAACGGGTCCAGACGCACCGGACCGAGTTCGAGCACGGGAGGGGAGGCCGCGGCGGGACGCCGGGCCAGGGCCCGTAACCGGACCACCAGTTCCCGCATCGCGAACGGCTTGGTGAGGTAGTCGTCGGCCCCCAGTTCGAACCCCGCCACCTTGTCCGTCAGCCCACCGGCAGCCGTCAGCATGAGAATCCGCACACCCGCATGCTCGGCGGCGAGGCGGCGCGCGACATCGTCGCCGTGCACCCCGGGGATGTCGCGGTCGAGCACCACCGCGTCATAGGCAGTGGTGGTGACGAGCTCCAGCGCGGTACCGCCGTCGTGCGCGACGTCGGCCGCGATCGCCTCCAGGCGGAGCCCGTCACGGATCGCCTCCGCGAGATAGGGCTCGTCCTCCACCACCAGCACTCGCATGCCCTCAGACGCTACCCGGGGCGAGTTATCGGCAGCGTATCGAGAACCGAAGACGCTCTCGCAACATCGTCTCCGGTGTCCTCGTGTCATGGACGCACCGAGCACTCAGGAACCCCCACAGGACGCCCACGCCCGTGCCTGGGCAACCGGGCCTCGCCACGGTACGCGCGGCGGGCGACGCGTGACCGTCGTCCTGCTCATGGGAGCGGTCACCCTGCTCGCGGGCGCCGCTGCCTACCCGCTGATCGAACGCGCCGCGGGCCCGGCGCTCCTCGCGGCCCACGACGCACTGGACCCCAGCCCGCGACCGAGCGGATCGACCGGCCGAACCGGCGGAGACATCCCCGGCGGCCTGGCCGCGCCCGACGACGACCTCCCCGCGGTCACCCGGCTCGACCCCGCACTCCACGCCGCCGTCCGCCAGGCCGCGAAAGACGCGAGCGCCGCCGGCATCGACTTCTGGATCACGAGCGGATGGCGCAGCCCCGCCTACCAGCAGAAGCTGTACGACGACGCGGTCCGGAACAAAGGCCCCGCCGAGGCCCGGCGCACCGTCGCGGACGCCGAGACGTCACAGCACGTCAGCGGCGACGCCGTCGACATCGGCCCCACCGAGGGCGCCTACTGGCTGATCCAGCACGGTGCCGACTACGGCCTGTGCCAGGTGTACGCGAACGAGATCTGGCACTTCGAACTCCTCACGCGGCCCGGAGGGACCTGCCCGCCCATGCACGACGACGCCGGGGGTTGAGCGGGGCGGGAGCTCGCGGGCCCTGGCAGCCCCGCCCGGAAGGAGCCGTCTGCGCTACGCGCCGGCGCCGTCGGTGGGTGTGGCCAGCAGCTGCAGCTCCCAGGCGAGTGCGACGCCGGTGGCGCCGCCGTGCTCGAAGAGGATCGGGCCGAGCTGGTTGGCCGTCTCCTCGCGGGCCCAGTCGCGCTGCCACTCGCTGGACACGACCAGCCAGGTGACCGGGGTCACGCCCGCGCGCTCCATCCGGCGCACCGCCATGTCGTGCGCCTCGGCGCTGACTCCGCCGCTGGCGTCGGTGACGACGAAGACGTCGTACCCGTCGGCCAGGGCGTGGATGGCCGGCATGGCGACGCAGATCTCGGTCCACAGGCCCGCGATGATCAGCTTCTTGCGCCCGGTCTTCTCCACGGCCTCGACCACACGGCGGTCTTCCCAGGTGTTGATGGAGGTGCGGTTGATCGGCTTCTGGTCGGGGAAGACGTCCTGGATCGCCTGGATCAGGTGGCCGCCGCGTTCCTCGATCACCGTGGTCAGGATGGTCGGCACGTCGAACACCTTGGCGAACTTGGCCAGGCCGACGGTGTTGTTGATGATCATGGTCGGCTCATGGCTGTGGAGGTTGGCGACCTGGAAGGGCTGGTGGTCGATGAGCAGCAGGACGCTCTCCTCGGGGGTGAGCAGGGCGTCGAGTCCGACCTTCGCGGTATGCGTCATGTCGTTTCCTTCTGTGTGATGGGTGGAACGCCACGGAGTGAGGGGCCGGCTCAGAGCCGTTCGGGCGAGGTCATCCGGTGGACGAACGGGCCGAGGGGTGGCGTGACACGACGCTATGGCGGTGCTCCGGCAGGCGTCCAAGACTTGTCCCGACGTCGGACGATAGGCTTTGTCTATCGATATCAGCCCGCGTCTCCTGCGCTACTTCCTGGCCGTCGCCGAGGAGCTCCACTTCGGCCGCGCGGCCGCCCGGCTCTACATCTCCCAGCCGTCGCTGAGCCACCAGATCCGCAGGCTCGAACAGGCCCTGCAGACCCCGCTGTTCGTGCGTTCGAGCCGCCAGGTGCACCTCACCTCGGCGGGCCGGACGCTGCTCAAGGAGGCGCCCGTCGCGCTGACCGCTCTCGAGCAGGCCCTCGAGCAGACCCGGCTGGCCGGGTCGGGAAGCGCGGGCACGCTGCGGCTGGGCTACACGCCGGTCTCGAGCTTCGGCACCTTCACCGTGCTCCTGGCCGCGCTCCAGGAGGAGCATCCCGACCTCACGATCGACGCCCGGGAGATCTTCAGCGCCGAGATCCCCGAACGACTGTCCACCGGCCGGCTCGACGTCGGCCTCGCCCTGGCCCCGCAGCCCTTCGACGGCGTGGGCGACGAGGTGCTGCGCCGAGAGGCCGTCTCCGCGCTCCTGAGCACCCGGCACCGTCTGGCCGTGGCGCCGAAGATCCCGCTCGCGCAGCTGCGCGACGAGACCCTGCTGCTGTTCCCGCGCCGCCTCGCACCGGCCTACTACGACGGCATCGTCGCCGCCTGCCAGGAAGCAGGCTTCTCCCCCGACATCCGCGCGTTCGAGGACCCACCGGTCAACGCCATGCTGGCGCGACTCTCCGGTGGGCGCGAGGTCGGTCTCGCCCCCGCGTCGTTCGCCGAGCACGCCGCGAACCTGGGCAGCTCCCTCACCGTCCGCGACGTCGTGGACCCGCAGATCGCGGCGGACCTGTCCATGATGTGGCCGACGACCGACCACTCGCCCGCCGTCGCGGGCGTCCTGGCCACGGCACGGCGCTGCGCCGAACGCCACGGATGGCTCCGCGGTCCGGTCGCCTAGGAGCTGGGGGTTCACACGTCTCATGAGGACCGACCCCATTGGTTAGAGCACTTGCGGAGCGCGGCGCACCGGGTTCACCCTGACCCGGCACCGCAGGACATGGTCCCGTGGGATGACGACGAGCCCGAGCAGGATCGCTTGGATGGCGGGCGTGAGTATTACTGCTACTACGGCAACCCCTCCCGTGGCCGAGACCAGAACGCGCTGGCCGTTCATCGACTCGTTGCGGGGGTTCGCGATCCTCGGCATCCTGCTGGTCAACGCCATCGACATCACCGAGCTAGGAATGGCACGGCTGCTGGAAGGCGGAAGCCGTGTCCCCGACCCGGTGCGCGACACGCTCTACCTCACCGTCCAGACACGCTTCGTGCCGATCTTCATCCTCCTGTTCGGCATGAGCCTCTGGATGGTCCTGGACAGCGCACGCGCCCGCTCACCGCGTCCGTGGCTGGTGATGGTGCGCCGCATGGTCGTCCTGGCCGTCATCGGCGGGCTCCTGATGTTCGCCTACCCGGGCAACATCCTCCTGGAGTACGGCGTCGTCGGTCTGCTGATGCTGCCCGTCGTCCTGCTGGCCCCTCGCTGGGCGACCCTCGTCGGCGGCGCGGTGCTCACTGTTGTCGCGTACGCGATGTTCGGCGGCGGGCTGCCGTCCGTCCCCGGCCTCATACTCCTCGGCGCGGGCGCGGCTGCCTTCGGCCTGCCCCGGGCGCTGGAGTCCTCCGGCAAGGCCGTGGCGATCACGTTCACCGCCGCGGCCGTGCTGACCGTCCCAGCCCTGCTGTGGCAGCTGACCACCCCGGGCGACCCGCGCTTCTCGACGCCGGGCGGGATCGCTGGACTCGTCATGGCGGTGCTGTACACGACCGGGCTGGCCCTGCTGTGGCGGACACGTGCCCGAACGGCCATCGCCGCCATCTTCGAACCACTGGGCCGGATGGCGCTCAGCAACTACGTCGGGGCGGCGATCGTCATGGCGCTTGCCGCATCAGTGGTGGACTTCGGCCACATGACCGCCGTGACGCCCGTGGTGGCGCTGTCGCTGGCAGTGATCGTGGTGCAGTCTCTGCTGAGCCGGCTCTGGCTGGCGCACTTCCGCTACGGCCCGGTCGAGTGGCTCTGGCGCACCGCCACCTGGCTCCGGCCGGTGACACTGCGACGCGAGGCGTCCCAATAGGCCTGTCCCAGGGTTGCAGCTACCCTCACCGGACGCGCTACACCGGCGGCGACCCGGCGGCGGCGTCGAGCTACCGCTGCACCATCCAATGATCCGAGCAAGCTGAAAGCGCTGCGGGTGGGTCACGGTCGGCGACCGTGACCCCCCCGCAGCCCACACCTCTATCGGCGAGATCTTCGCCGGGACGGAAAACATGCGGATACTCTTCTCAAGCACGCCCGCCCACGGCCACCTGCTGCCCCAGCTCCCGCTGGCGCGCGCCTTCCGGGACCGCGGCGACCAGGTCGCGGTCATGACGGCCGGCCTCTTCGCCCCGGTGCTGGCCCCCGAGGGCATCGAGCTGCTCCCGGCCGGCCCCGGCGCGGACGTCCTCTTCGCGGAGTCGACCCGCCGCACCGGCGTCGACGCCGCGGCCGACCCCACGCCGGAGGCCGTCGCCGAGTTCTTCGCCGGCACCCGGATCGACCTGACGGCGGATGATGCCCTGACCGCCGCCCGGGCCTTCGCGCCCGACCTGATCGTGGCCGAGGCGATGGACTTCGTCGGTCCGCTGGCGGCGGCGGCGCTGGAGGTCCCGCTGGCGACGCTGGCGTTCGGGCCGGCGATCCCCGCGGAGTTCACCGACGGGATCAACCAGGTGGCCGCCGTCCGCTACGCGGAGCGCGGGCTGACTCCCGTCCCTGCCCGGTGGTACCTCGACCCGTGTCCGGACCTGCTCCAGCCACCCGGCTGGGACGCGCCGCAGGCCCGGCTGCCGCTGCGGCCGGAACCGCATCAGCGTCCCGGCCAGGCGGTGGTCCCTCCCGCGGTGCCTGAGCGGAACCACGGACCTCGCGTGCTCGTCACGTTCGGCACCCACTTCTCGGACCCCGCGGTCCTGATCCCGATCCTCACCGAACTGCGGGACGCCGGTGCCGAGCTCGTGGTCACGCTCGGCCTCACCGCGCGGGCCGAGGACTTCGGCGCCGCGGGCGACGGTGTCACCTTCACCGGCTTCGCCCCGCTCGCGGAGCTGCTGCACGACGTCGACCTGGTGGTCACCCACGGTGGCGCCGGCACTACCCTGGGCGCGCTGGCCCGCGGCCTGCCGCTCGTCGTCGTGCCGCAGGGCGCCGACCAGTTCCTCCAGGCAGCGGTGGTCGGTGCGGCGGGCGCCGGCATCGCCGTGCCGCCCGGGCCCGACGTGCCGCAGGCCGTGGCCAACGCCGTCGGGACGCTGCGCACGGACGCCGCATACGCCGATACGGCCCGCGCCGTCGCCGAGCAGATCGCCGCCATGCCCTCACCCGTCGACGTGGCCGCGCAGCTGGCCGACTCCCTGGGCTGACACCGCATTCGCTCCCCGGCCGGGACCTGGCCGGGGAGCGAGCGAGCTGCCTGTGACCAGCCAGCGCGCAGATCGCCGGCCGGCTGTTCATCAGCCCTCGAACCGTCGAGTGGCATCTGCGCAAGGTCTACTCGAAGCTGGGCATCACGTCGCGCACGGAGATCGACCGCGCACTGAACCTGCCTGATAGCATCGCCCGCATGGATATCGAGGTCGACAGAATCTAGCCACCGGACTGCCGGTGGCCTTCACCAGGTTTTGGCTGCGCTATGCGCGCGTCACTGGTGACTGATCTCTCCTTCGTTCCAGGCCTCTGCTGCGACGGTTGACCCTCGCTGCGCCTTTGTCTGACGACGCCTCGGCATGTTCGTGACACCCACCGATCTCCGGTGGTCGTCCGCGCACCCGAACGGCAAGCAGCCCTCGTCTCAGGACCTCTACGGGTCCAGTTTGCGGACCAGGACAGCCCGGAAGCGGCGGGAGACATTCCTCTCGCCCGTCAGTGCGTGGTGTGCCACCGCTCCCCCGCAGGAGTTCGCCCACATGCGACGCCGGTCCCGGGGGTTCCATGCCGCCTGCCAGCAAACCGAGGTGAAACATCCATGTCCCCAAGATCTGCCATCAGCCTCCGCGAGCTCTCGTTCGAATGGCCCGACGGAACCGTCGCCCTCCACGAGGTGAACGGAACGTTCACGACCGGGCGCACCGGCCTGGTCGGCAGCAACGGCGCCGGGAAGTCCACGCTGCTGCGACTGATCGCCGGAGAGCTCACTCCGACGTCCGGACGCGTCGAGACCGCCGGCGACGTCGGCTACCTGCCGCAGACGCTGACCCTCGCGCGGTCCGCCACCATCGCGCAGCTACTCGGTATCGACCGGGTGCTCGACGCGCTGCGTGCCATCGAGTCGGGTGACGTCGACGAGCGACACTTCGACGCGGTCGGTGACGACTGGGACATCGAGGCCCGCGCTGACGAAGCGCTTCATGAGATCGGTTTCAGCGCCGCAGAGCTCGACCGGCACGTGGGCCAGGTGTCAGGCGGTGAAGCGATGCTTATCGCCGTCACGGGCCTCCGTCTCCGCCGTACGCCGGTAACCCTTCTCGACGAACCGACGAACAACCTCGACAGGTCCACTCGTGCGAAGCTCGCGGGCTTCGTCGACACCTGGCCCGGCACCCTCGTGATCGTCAGCCATGACCTCGAGCTTCTTGAGCACATGGACAGCACCGCCGAGCTCCATGCCGGCACCATCGAAGTGTTCGGTGGCCCTTACAGCGCGTGGCGAGAGCACCAGGAGCAAGAACAGGCCGCAGCGACCCAGGCGGCCCGCTCCGCACAGCAGGCGCTGAGAGTCGAGAAGCGCCAGCGCGTCGAGGCCGAGACCAAGCTCGCCCGGCGCGAACGCACCGCCAAGAAGACACAGAAGGACGGCGGCATTCCGAAGATCCTGGCCGGGGCCCGCGCCAGCAAGGCCCAGGGGTCGGCCGGATCGATGCGCACCACTCTGGACGACAAGGTTCGGGCTGCTCAGGCCGCCGTCGACGCAGCCGACGCCAGAGTCCGTCAGGAGCAACACATCCACCTCAACCTGCCCGACCCGGACGTGCCTCGTGGCCGACGTCTGGCCGAGCTTCACGACCGCGACCACACCGTCGTCATCCAGGGGCCCGAGCGCGTCGCTCTCACCGGCCCGAACGGCGCTGGAAAGTCCACCCTCGTGCAGCAGCTCGTCTCCGGAACCGAGGCCATCGATGGGCGGCCTTACGGAACGCTCCTGACCGACCGCGTGGGATATCTCCCCCAACGACTTGACGGGCTCGACGACAGCGCGAGCGCCGTCGACAACGTCAGGGCGGTGGCGCCAGGGACGCCGCCCGGTGACATCCGTAACCAGCTCGCCCGGCTTCTCCTCCGCGGCAACAGCGCGGACCGCCCCGTAAGCACCCTGTCCGGCGGCGAACGCTTCCGCGTCTCGCTCGCCAAGCTCCTCCTCGCGGAGCCGCCGGCACAGCTCCTCATCCTCGACGAACCCACGAACAACCTCGACATCGCCAGCGTCGAGCAGCTCACCGAGGCGCTGGACAGCTACCGCGGCGCCCTGCTCGTCGTCAGTCACGACAACGCGTTCCTGGCTCGGATCGGGATCGACACCCACGTCGGGCTCGGCATGGACGGGCGCATCCACCGAGGCAGGAAGCCGGAGGAGTGACGAAGGTAGCTTCTGGGGTGTCGCGTAGGTTCCTTCGGCGCCCCTCCTGTCCGGCGCCGGTCAGGAGGGGCGCTGTTCCGGGATGGCGAACCGGAACTCCCCGCCGTTGTCACAGTGTGCGTGCTCCGCGGGGATCGTCAGGATGTCGGGACCGTGCTCATCGGTCGAGAGGGTGTACCCGGCCGGCTCGTCGCCCTGCCGGCGGTTGGCGCCAGGGCGCGAGCAGCCCTCGTTCAGGAACGTCTCGTCGGTAACTTCGGTGTACAGGAAGGGGCCACCGACGTACACGTGCCAGTACGTGTCATGCAGCGCGTATTTCTTCCTCACCAAGACCTGCCGGTCCATCGGACGGTCCGGAGCGTCCACGATCTCGTGGGAGCCCTCCATCGCGAGCGACACGAACAGCGCCGCGAACCCAGTCACCACGATCGCGACCATCGTGCAGACGATCAGGAACAGAGCCGCCAGCGTCGCGGTCACTGCCTCGTACCCCGAGACGAACCATCGCCACGCCGCCCCGAGCAGCCCCGCCACGCCGATGAACCCGACGCCCAGGAGGACGATCACGAACATCAGGTCGGTGACACCGGCGACCACGAGCATCTGTCCGGAGCCCCCGCTCCAAACGAAGAGCGCCACGGCCGCCGCATAGCCACCCACGGCGAGCAGCAGCGACCGGATCGGACCGAACCAACCGCGACGCCTCTTCCTGTCGACCCTCGTGTCGTCGAACTCCTCTCTCGCCTCTGTCACGCGCCACATTCGACCATCCACATCGCACGCGACCGACTGTCATCGCCAGCCCCCACCGAGTCTCTACATCGCCCCAACCAATTGAACTAGCTGGACTGCCTCGACGTTGCGGACGCCGGTCAATCTCATGGACCGACCTCTCGTCGGTCCGCCGCACGCGCGAACCGACACACATCGGACTCGTCACGCCCCCACGCCGGGCGAACCGAGCCTATAGAACCACCGCCACGAGGTTCGTGACGTCACGATATTCCGCCGGGCCGTTCCGGCGTTTGTCGCGTCAGGGGCGCCAATGTGCGCCCGGAAATGGGCTGCAAGGCCGGCTCTCCTGGGTCTTACGCTTCATCGGATTGATGTCAACCAAGGAGCAAGGATGATCTGGCCGCTGCGCAAGCGCCGCAGCTCGTGTCGCTGTGTGCCGTCCTGGCCGGCCCTCGTCGTCGACTCGGACGGGGGCCTGCTGCAGGCGGAGCCAGCTGAGCGCCACTCGATCCTCACAGCGACGCTCGGGCCAGCGAGATGCTTCGAGTGCAGGGCGATCTACCCCCGGCCGTTCAGTCTGATCTTGACGCCGCCGCAGCCGCCGAAAGGCGCGGTGTGCAAGTGTGACCCGCGATGGCCGGAGCTCATGGTGAAAGTCGGTCCCCAGTGGTACCTCGGTCATCCCGGGAACGACGGCCAGTACGTTGTGGACGGCATCGCGGAGGAGGCGTTCTGCCGGGTCTGCGCCGCGTCCTTCCTCGGCGAGATGACTTTGGATCTCGCGGCGACGAAACGCTGGCTGAATGTCAGCGTGAAACACCGGCTGCTCGTCGAGCAGTGACCACCATCCTCAGCGACGCCAAGGAGACCAGCGCAGGGTGGACAGGCAGTGCGCGAGCTTCTCCCACGCGAGTGAGATCGACCTGGCCGATGACGGGCCGGTCGCGGAAGTCGCCTGGTTCCCTGACGTCATGAGGTACTGCTGGGTCATTCTGGCGTTTGATCGCGTCAGGGGCGGCGGATACCGTTCGGCCCGATGACGACGACAGGGCACACGCAGGTCGACGCGTTGCTGGCAGTGATGCCGGCCGAGCACGGACATGACGAAGGCTTCGACTCGTCGTGGTCTGGCGCCGACACTGCATGCCGGGTCTAGTGCGCTTCGACCTCGGGATGGCCGAGTTTCTCCGCCGCCTCGTCACGGCGGACCTGGACGAGATCCCGGGAAGCAACGACGAGGCGTGGGGCAATGGTGGGCTGTTCGTCGGATGGCGTGAGGCGCGTCGCCGCTGGGAGGCGGGTCTGGACGAGTACACGGCGCAGCCGCGCCCTGAGGTGCTGATGGGCTCCTATGGCATGCCTGGGATCCGACCGCTGCCGGACGGCGTCGCGTGGACGCTCTCCGGACTGGAGACGCCGCTCCGCCTCGCGGTCCATCTCAGGCTCGTGCACGACGTCGCCGTTCGCCTGCTCGACGGGCTCGCTGAGACGTTCCCGAGCCTGGAGGTCGATCGCCGGGCGGTGGAGTTCGGCGCTGCAACGCACGACATCGGCAAGGTCATCCATCGATCCGAACTGATCGGACCGGGCTCCCAGCATGAGGAGGCCGGCCGGCAGCTGCTGCTCCGGACGGGGCACGACGAACGCCTGGCGCGCTATGCCGCGACACACGGCACCTGGGACGCGCCCGACCGCCAGCTGGAGGACCTGCTGGTCACGCTGGCCGACAAGGTGTGGAAGGGCAAGCGGGTCAGCGGCCTCGAGGAGCGCATCACCGACATGATCGCGGGCCTCACCACACGGGAGCGCTGGGAGGTGTTCTTGTCGGTCGACCAGCTCTGCGAGGATCTGGCAGCCGACGCCGACCAGCGCCTCGCACACCACAGTGCCGCGCCCATTGACATCGGCCCGGACGGGCCGATCACCGCAGGACTAAGCGCTCGGCGGCGACGTGCCGCTGCGCGCCAGCGAATGACCTCGCCCATGACGCCCGTGATCCGGTACGGTCGTCCCCGCGACGGCGTGTAGTTCAGTGGAGAACGCCCGGCTTGGGTCCGGGAGGGCGCGGGCTCGTTGCCCGCCACGCCGGCCAGCGACGTGTAGCTCAGGGAAGAGCACCGGGCTCTTACCCCGGAGGGCGCAGGTTCGGAGCCTGCCACGTCGGCATGTCCTACGTGGAGCAGCAACTGCTCGCCGCCTTGCGCACCGCCACCAGCCACCCCGACTCCGCCGCGCGCGAGCGTGCCGAGAAGCGCGCCCAAGCCTGGATGAAGCACATGGTCGGCGCACTCACCGGAGCGGTCACCACCGGCACCCGCTCCCCGGTGCGAGACCTGCCCACCTGGGTCACTCTCGAGGTCCTGCACGGCGGCTTCGCCTCGGGTGAGGCGGCCGCGGGCGGCCCGCTGTCCGACGGCGAGCATGACCTTGCACGCGACGTTGGCCTGCCGCACACGCGGTCCGCGCTCAACACGTGGCACCTCAGCGACCCGGGGCAAGCACGTCTGAGCGCCATGCTGGACGACGGCCGCTACGTCATCGCCCACCCGGAGAACGCAGTACTGCTTGTGGTCGCCTGGCTGGTCAGTGCGGATGACACAGCCTCAGCCACGTCACTGCTGGAACACGTGGGGCCGTTCATGGACCGGCTTCGGTTCTACCCGATCGCGACGAAGCACGCCGAGCCGCCCGCCGACCACGTCTTCCGACGGTCGGAGGCGGCAACGCGTGCGGTCCTCGCTGCGCGTGCGCCGAATCCTCGGGTTGAGGCGCAACGTGAAGCGCTGACGGTCTGGGCACCGTTCGCGGACGAACTGCTCGCCCTGTGGTGGCCGGTGGCTGAGGGCAGCGTGGCGCTGCCTGGTGACGCTGCGCTCGCCACTGCTGTCGCCCGGTACCGCGCGCTGGCCGCACGGCACACCCGAAGCACATCGCACACCAGCCGCAAGACCAACCTCGGCGTCCTCGTTGCGGCGACCCTGCGAGCCGACGCAGAGGGCGGGATCACAAACGCCGATCGAGCCCGGGTCACGCACGCGGCGAAGAGCATGGCCGCCAAGCGCGGCCTGCCCGGCTCCACCGACCTCATCGAGGCACGTGAGCGGCAGCGCAAGTCAGTGTCGGCCCCGTCGCACGCGGCGGTGGCCCATGTGGTTGCCGGGCGGCTCGCCGTTGATGCCGCGCATCGCGGCGTGTCGGACCCGCACGCCGTCGTCCAGCCCGTCGGCGCCGAAGAGACGACAACGGAGGTGCCCACGGGTGCTGCGGTCCCTCCGTCCGTCGTCAGGACCGTGACATTGGCAGCGCAGGCCACGATCGAGGATCTGCACGCGCGGGACGTCGTCCCATCGGCGGAGGTTCTGGCCGAGCTCGCCCCGCAGCTTGTCGGCGCGCAGCATGCGGAGACCTATCCCGATCCTGCGCTCGGCCTGCTCATGGCTCGCACCTACCGGGCATTCCGCGACCGGCGGTCGCTGCTGCTGACGGACCTCAGCGCACAGGTGAAGCTCGGCGAACTTCCGTGGGTCGCCGCGACGGACAGGTACCGGACCGTGGATGATGCCGCGCGCGACGCCGCCGCGGCAACCCTGCGCAGAGTCGGCGGCCTGTACCTGCAGTGGTTCGGCGGCACTCCGCTGCCCAACCCGCTCCTCGTCGAACTCGAGGCCTTGGCCGGCCAGGCAGGGATCGACGTCCCCTTTGTGCCAGAGCTGGCGGCCGACATCTTCCAGGACGCGTTCTCCCGCCGGTTCGGAGCGACCGCCGCGCTGGTGGCCGAGCACGCCGGACCCGGGTACGTCACGTACTACGGGCTCGGCGACGACCTGCACGACCTCGCGCTCCACGGCTACGACCGCCAAGTGTTCGCAATCCTGTGCCGACGCCGCGCAGAAAGGGCGGGCAGTGGTACCTCTCGCTGGTCGGTCTCGCGGAACGGCATGGTGATCGAGCAAGCCCAGCTTCTGACGAGCCACAATCTCGCGTCCTTGGCCGCTCTCGACGTTCCCGCGGACCCCGAGGCCACAGCGCGACTGGCGTTTGCCGAAGTCCTGCGCCTGGTCCGCGCCGCACGGCGCCCGCACATTGCCCCGTACATCGCGATGAGCCATGCCCGTGCCGCAGGCCTGGCATGGCGGCACGTCGTGTGGTTCACCGCGCTTGTGCCCGCGACACGATTCCCAGCGCTGATCGACGAGCTGACGGCCTTGGTCGACGACATCTCGCCACGGCTCACCGTGGCGCTGGCCGACCTCGCCGCAGCCTGCGCCGGAACCACGCCGGACACGCCTCTGCTCGGTTGGTCGAATGGCCCGCACCCGCTGCTCGCATCAGGGGGCAGCCGGTAGATCCAAGGGTCATTTGGGTCGCCATCCGACGGTTCGCTGCGTGCGAGGCGCTACGTCCCCGGAGTCGGTCGAAGACGCTCACTACGGCTCGCCCGCCGGAACGCAGGTCGCCACGCCGGTTCAGCAGTACGAACGTCGCAGATCGTTGACCTTGTCCGATGCCCCGCGAGCTCCCGTGAGGGCACGAAAAAGGCCGCTGATCTGCGGATCAGCGGCCTTTCACCGGGTGGAGCTAGGGGGATTCGAACCCCCGACCTTCTCATTGCGAACGAGACGCGCTACCAACTGCGCCATAGCCCCGAGTGCTGGAACAGATTAGCACTGCACCGGCCCCCGTCCGCAAATCAAAATGGGTGGTGCACACCACACAAGTCCAGGCCACGGGCCGTTCGCTCGCCCATCGGGCCGTTCGCTCGCCCATCGAGGCGATCGAACGGCCCGTCGTGCGGCAGCGGTCGGCGGTCAGCCCGCCGCGCGGCGGCGCGCCAGGATCTGCTCGAGCGGCTGGGCGAGCGTCTCGTCCCGCACACGCGGGCCCGGCCGCGTCAGTTCTCCCTCGTCGGTGTGTATCGCCGTGTCCGACGACGGTGCGGGCGCGCTCCCGGCATCCGCACCTTCGACGGCGTCCCCGCTGGCCGGCCGCCCACCCGCGGGCTGCTCGCGCCTCGTCTCACCCGACGACGTCGCACCCGGCGACGTGTCACCCGCCGGCTCGCCACCCGGTCGCGCCGGCTTCCCGGCCGACGCCCGCATCGCGGCCGCCAGCCGAGCCGAGGCGTCGTCGGACCTGCCCGCACGGCTCCCGCCGTCGGCCTGGCCCGTGCCGTCCTTTCGGCCCTTCGCGGCGCCTGCCGTGACGGCGCCATGGTTCGCCGCACCGTCCTGGGCGGCACCGTCCGCCGGTCGCGCGGCGACAGGCTTCGCCGTGACCCGCCGCGCGGGGGGCTTGGTGACGTACGTCGGCAGCGGCACCGGCACGGGATCCCACGCGCCGCCGCCGACCCCCGGGCCCTGCTCGTCCGCGGCGTCGTCGGCCGCGGCCTGGGCTGCCGGAACGCCGTTCTCGTCGACGATCTTGGCGCGAGCCGGCTCGGGCACCGTCAGCAGCTCGTCGAGCACGCCACCCTTCTTCGCCGCGGGAACCACTTCTTCGGCGGTGTCTCCGACCCGCATGTGGTTGCGCGGCGCGTACGGTCCGCCGTTCGCCAGCGCGCGTGCCTGCGTGGCCCGCTGCCGTGCGGCACGCCGGGCCGCCTCGACCGCGTTCTCGGCGCGCCGGGCCTGGATCGCCGCGCGGCGCCCCAGGGCGAGAGCCGCGAGCAGGAGCGCGGACGGCGCCGCCGCGAATCCCCAGTGCAGCGGGACCACGACCACGCACGCCCAGGCGGCGAGCGAGGCCACAAGAAGGAAGAGGGTCAGCACGAACCGCCGTCGGGCACGAACTGCCCGGCGAGCACGCTGCTCCGCCAGTGCCCGGCGCTGCGCCGGGGTCTCCACGTCCTCCGGAGCTCGCACGAGCGGAGCCGGGCGCGCGCCGGTCAGGCGCGAACCACCAGTTCCGGTCGTCATGGCTCCTCCTCGCCTTGGTCCGGTCGGCCCCGTGCGGAAGACCGTGCCGCCGCTCACCGCGACGACGCGCAGTCTGCCGGAGAACCGGTCACCGATCCGTGCCTCCGCGAGCTCCGCGCGACGACGGATCACGTGTGGCGCCCAGTACCCCAGCCACAGGACGAACAGTGCCATGACTGTCACCCCTGCGGCCGACTCCACGACACGACGTTAGGCGGTCGTCAAGGCCCGTCGCCCACCGACACGCCCGGGCATCGGCTTGTGCCCGATATGCCCCGCGGGTCGGTCATGATGCGGCTGTCTCCCCACGATGTCCGACGACGGCGCCGGCGGGCCACCTCATTTCGGTGTCCCGGCTCCGGCCACCGCCGGGGATCTCACGCCGCCAGGAGCTCCGCCGGCGGGATCGGGAAGTTCGACCGGAACACGTTCGACGGGTCATAGGCGGCCTTGATCTCCCGCAGGCGCGAGAGCGTCGGCTCGGGGAACGCTTCCAGCAACCGCTCCGGCCGGGTGTCGGTGTCGAAGGACAGGTAGGAGCCGTCCTGCACCGGGCCGATCTCCGCGTCCCACACCTCGTTGATCCTCGCCTGCGTGGACGAGAGGCCCGTGAGCTGGAAGTTCTGGTGCCGGTGGGCATAGGCGGTGGCGCCGGGTGCGACGTCGTGCGCCGCACCGCCCGTGGCCCGGAGCTGCGTGAAGTACGAGCTGCCCGAGGCGAGCAGCCTCTCGACCGCGCGGCTCGTGTCCCGGTCGAGATGCGCGAGGAGGGCCGACCGCGCCGCCGGGCTCCCGGCGCCCGCGTGGTGCCGGGACTGCCGGGAGACCACGGCCGAGTAGGGCAGGAGCTGCGCCTGGTGGCCGAGCAGCGGACCGGCACCGGCCAGCGTCTCCAGCGCGGCGATCGCGGCGTCGGGGTCGGCGTCCGCGCCCTCGGCCGCGTACATGCTCATGAGCTGCGCGACGGGCCCCTGGTCGCGGCGGGCGGGGGCGAGAATCATGAACGAGGTGAGCCCTCGCGGCGCCGCCTCCACGGCCGAGCCCCACTTCTCGAGCAGGCCCGCGGTGTCGGTCGCGTCCAGCACCATCTGGGAGAAGACGACGTCGCCCACCGCCCCGGCCTCGATCTCCAGCCAGGTCACCACCCCCATGTTGCCGCCCGCGCCACGCAGGGCCCAGAACAGGTCCGGGTTCTCGTCGGCGGACGCGTGCAGCACCTGGCCCGAGGCCGTCACCATCTCGGCGGCGACCACGCGGTCGATGGTCAGCCCCTGCAGCCGGCCCAGGAACCCGAGGCCGCCGGTGGTGCCGAGACCGCC
Source organism: Myceligenerans xiligouense (assembly GCF_003814695.1). Classification (GTDB taxonomy): domain Bacteria; phylum Actinomycetota; class Actinomycetes; order Actinomycetales; family Cellulomonadaceae; genus Myceligenerans; species Myceligenerans xiligouense. The sequence goes on along the minus strand of NZ_RKQZ01000001.1, from coordinate 524,783 downwards.
GACGCCGACCCCGCCGTAGTCGCCGGACGTGATCGCCCAGCCGCGCGGCGCCAGGGTCTCCGCGACCTCGCCCCACGTGGCTCCCACGCCGATCCGCACGCGGCGGGTCGCCTCGTCGACCACCTCGACGGAACGCAGAGCGCCCAGGTCGAGCACGATGCCGCCGTCGTTGGTGGACCGGCCGGAGAGGCCGTGCCCGGCCGACCGCACGGCGAAGGGCACCTCCTGCCCGAGCGACCAGTCGACGGCCTCCGCGATCTCACCGGGACCCCGCGGGCGCAGCACGATGCCGGGTGCGCCGGCCCGCAGGTAGTTGTGCCGCACCGACTCGTACTCGCGGTCGCCGGGCTCGACCGCCCGTTCCGCGAGATCGGCGGGCAGGGAGCCGTAGTCGATGCCGTCGCGGCGCGCCGCCAGCGCGTTGGTCCCGCGACGGGCCGACGCCGGGACCGTGCCGCCGGCCCGACGCGCCGCGGCGACCGCCTCGCGCACGGCGGGCGCGACCTCGCCGCCGAAGGTCTCGATCAGCCGCGGGTCGTCACCGGTGAGGATGAACGTGCCGACACCGTCCTCCAGCGCCAGCCGGGTCAGCTCCTCGACCCACTGACCCACCGGGCCCTGGAGGAACCCAGCGTTCGTGTCCCGGATGGTGCCGCCCAGGTTGAGCAGACGGCGGATCTCCGCCGGGTCGCGCCCTGCCTCGGTGGCCGCTTGGTCGATGACGGCGTTGCCGCGCGCCAGGTCTCCGTCCTTCAGGTAGGCGAGCGACGGGAGCCAGCCGTCGGCCTCGCTGCCGATCAGCCGCAGCATGCGCGGCTTGTACGCGCCGAGCCAGACCGGGATGTCGTGGGCCGGTGCCGGACCGCGCTTGGCCCCCATGACCTGGTAGTGATCGCCCGGAACCTTGAGCGGGGCACGGTCGCGCGCGTCCCAGATGCCGCGCATCACCCGCAGCGCCTCCTCCAGGGCGTCCACCGACTCCCCCGGCGAGCGACGCGGGCCGCCCATGGCCACGATCGGGTCCCAGAAGCCGCCGGCGCCCAGGCCCATCGCGAACCGGCCGCCGGAGAGCAGGTCCAGGCTCGCCGCCGAACGGGCGAGCACGGCGGGCTGGCGCAGGGGCAGGTTGAGCACGTTGCCCGACACCGTGATGCGCTCGGTCGCCGCGGCCACCCAGGTCAGCAGGGTCCAGGTGTCCAGGAAGGCCGGCTGGTACGGGTGGTCCTGGAACGTGGCGAGATCGAGCCCGGCCTGCTCGGTGAGCCGTGCCAGCCGGACCGGCGTCTGGGGGTCGGCGCTGGTCGGGGTGAGGAACGTACCGAACTGCAGCTCGTGTCCGTAGTCCGTCATGGTGTGCCCTGCGATTCTCTCGGTGGTGTCCTCCGGCCCGGTGACGTCCGGACGAAGATCGTCTGCGGCACAGACGATATCAGGGACAACTCATCTTGGCGGCAGCGGGATTCCGTTAGGATGGTCACGTGTCCATGTCCACCCGCCGGAGCACCGTCCGCAAGCCGGCGGAGCCGGCCTCGTCACCCGAGCAGGCGAGTCCGGGCCCCAGCCTCGGCCTGAGCTGGTCGCTCGTCGCGCTGCTGCGCGAGTGGAGCGTGCGCGCCGAAGCCGCGACCGATGAGCTGCCCCACGGCATGCGCGGGTACCAGGTGCTGCGCGTCGTCGTGCACGACGCACCCCCCACGCAGGCGTCGCTCGCCGCGCGCCTGGGCATCGACCGGACCGTGATGACCTACCTCATCGACAGGTACGTCGAGTGCGGCTTCGTGGAACGTCAGCAGGATCCGGCGGACCGGCGCGCACGCCGCATCGTGGCCACCGCCCGCGGGCGGGAGATGCTGGCGGACGTCGACGTCCGCGTCGCCGACGCCGAGGAGGACCTGCTGGCCGGCCTCCCGCCCGCTGACCGGGTCCGCTTCCGTGACCTGCTGGAACGCGCCGCGCGAGGCATCAGTGAGGACGACGACCCCTGCGGGGTGGTCGCGCGCGCGGTGACGCCGGTCGACGGGCGCTGACGGCGCCGGCCGCACACCCGCGCCCCGCCGACTACCCCTCGCGGGTCTGCTGCCAGCGGGCCAGGAGGCCGCCCGGCACCTCTTCCGCGGTCAGCGCGAACGTGCGGTGGTCGCGCCACGCACCCTGGATGTGCAGGAAGCGCTCGCGCAGCCCTTCGTCCCGGAAGCCGAGCTTCTCCACGACCCGCAGGCTCGGCCCGTTCTCGGGCCGGATGTTGATCTCGATGCGATGCAGTCCCAGCACGAACCAGCAGTAGTCCGTGGCCATGGCGACGCCGGTCGGGGTCACGCCCCGCCCGGCCACGTGCTCGGAGACCCAGTAGCCGATGCTCGCCGAGCACAGCGACCCGTAGGTGATCGAGGCCACGGTGAGCTGACCCACCAGCTCGCCGTCAAGCTCCACCCCGAACGGCAGCAGGGTCCCCGACCGCGCCTGGTTCGAGAGTGTGCGCACGTACTCGCTGAACGACGCCACCGTCATCCGGTTCTCACCCGTGAGCGGCGACGTCGCCTCCCACCGTTCGAGCCAGGCGGCGTTGCCGGCGCGCAGTTGCGACCACACCTTGCCGTCACGCCGCCGCAGGGGGCGCAGCACCACCACCCCACCGGGCGTGTCCTCCCGCAACGTCACGGGCCATGGCTTGGACACGGTCCATCCCCTCACGACGAGCCCCGTCGTCTCCGACATTCGTTCCTGCACCCCCAGATGCGCCCGCCCACCGGACGCGCCGTGCTTGCCTGCAGAGGGTCTACCACGACCGGCGGCCGCTGACCTGCCGAAGCCCACTTCACGGGGGCATCCGGGAATCCTGGAACAATAGCGCCCATGAAGGGCGCCCAGATTCCCACATCACAGCCTTACCCGGTCCAGCCCGGGATGGAAGCAGAGGACGCCAAGGAGGAACTGCGACGCGCCATCCGCAAGCAGCGCAACCTGCGCAGTCCGAAACAGCGGGCGCAGGCGGAGTCGGCGATCGCGGACGTCGTCTCGTCGATCCCGGAGGTGCGCGACGCCTCCGTCGTCGGCATGTACGCCGCGCGCGCCGGCGAGCCCGCCACGGGCATGCTGATGGAACTCCTGGCGAGCCGCGGGGCGCGCGTCCTGCTCCCGGTGCTGGGGACGGGCCTGGCCCGTGACTGGGCGGACTACGCGGGGCCCGAGGATCTCCTGGAGCGCGCCCCCGGACGTCCGCCCGAGCCCGGCGGCCAGACCCTGGGCCAGGACGCCCTCAAGCTGGCCGACGTCGTGGTCGCGCCCGCCCTCGCCGTCGACACCCGTGGGGTCCGGCTCGGTCAGGGCGGCGGCTGGTACGACCGCGTGCTCACACACGCCCGCCCCGAGGCGAAGGTGGTGGCGATCGTTTTCCCCGAAGAGGTGTACGACGCCACCGAGCGCCCGCTGCCCTTCGAGCAGCACGACCACCCCGTCCACGCCGTGGCGACCACGACGGACTGGCGCTGGCTCACGGCCTGAGCGTCAGTTCGTCCTCCACGGCGGCTTCGACCGCCTCGCGGGTGAAGGGCCAGGCGAAGGTCTCGCCGTCGGCCCACTCGTCGAGCTGGTCGTCGTAGTGGTTCGACGCCGGGTGCCCGGACACGCCGGTCACGGTCACCCACGTCGAGGCGTCGAGGTCGGCCATGTCCACGACCATCCGCATCGACGGCCCGGCCGTCACGTTGAAGCTGCCCGAGGCAGCGTCCCATGACGTCGCGTTCACGATCGACGCGCCTCCGGACACGCCCTGCGATGCCGGGTTCATGTAGGTGCGCACCGGCGTCGGGACGCCCTTGCCTCCCAGTGCCAGGTGCTCCAGCTCGAGCTGGTGCAGCATGCCCCAGGACCAGTCCCCCGGGTCCTTGCTGAGCTGGACGGTCATGTCCTGACGCGCGCTCTTGAGGGCCTGGGTGAGGATCTCGTCGCGGCTCTCGCGGACGGAGACCGTGGTCTTGTCGTCCCAGAAGACGTTGTTCTCGTCGTTGAGCATGCCCTGCACGACGGCGAGCCAGCGATCCCCGCCTTCCGGCCACATGCTCTCCGGCAGCTCGTCCTGGAAGGTCGCCCGGAGCAGGTTCTGCCAGACGGCCGCGAAGTAGGCCGCTGCCGCGGAGTCCTCGTCCATGGTGTGGTCCCAGTCGCGCAACAGCCGCTGCCCGTCCGAGTCGTAGTCGTCGGGGAGCTCGATCTCCAGCAGAACGCCCACGAGCAGGTCCGCGAAGGCGCTCCAGTCGTCGTTCTGGATCGCCGACATGTCGTCGGTGGTGAACAGGCGCCCGGAGTCGATCTGCTCGGTGAGCAGCGTCCGGATGCGCTGTGACCGGAAGCCGTAGTCCCAGTCCCGGGCGAGGTAAGGGCCCGACCCGCCCGGCAGCACCGCCTGGTTCGACGCCACGATGAACCCCTCGCTCGGGTCCTGTGCGCGCGGCATCTGCTCCGGCTTCACATAACCGGTCCAGTCGTACCGCGGGTCCCAGCCGGGACGGGGCCACGCACCGTCCGAGCTCACCGGCCCGGGAACCTGCGCGCGCAGCGGGATGCGGCCCGGCGCCTGGTAACCGATGTGCCCGTCCTTGGTGGCGTACACGATGTTCTGCGCCGGGACGTCGAACATCGCGGCTGCCCGGCGGATGTCCTCGGCGTTCCGCGCGGTGTCGAACGCGAAGACGGCGTCGGCGGTGCGGCCCGGCTCGAGCGCCGTCCACTGCAGCGAGATGGCGTAGTCGCCCAGCTCGGTGCCTTCCTCCGTGGGCGATTGCACCAGCGCGTCCATGGTGGCCGCGCCCGCCTTCTCGTCGTCGAGCACGTCGGAGATCAGGGGCCCGTGCACCGTGCTGCGGACCGTGACGTCGACGGGCGATCCGCCGTTGACCCGAATGGTCTCCTCACGCGTCTCCAGGTCGATCCACTGGTCGCCGCGCTTGTAGGTGTCTCCGCGCACGCGCTCGATGAAGAAGTCCGTGACGTCGGCGCCCATGTTGGTCAGGCCCCACGCGAGGTCGGCGTTGTGCCCGATCACCACGCCCGGGAAACCGGAGAAGCCGAACCCTGCCGTGTCGAACGGGCAGTCGGTCGAGACGGTGTTGCAGTGCAGCCCGACCTGGTGCCAGATTCCGGGCGCCTGCAGGCTGAGGTGCGGGTCGTTGGCCAGGATCGGCTGTCCCGACTCGGTGTACTGCCCGGAGACCACCCACGAGTTCGAGCCGGTGCCCTCACCGCGAGCGATCTGCTCAGGAACGGCGGCGAGCGCCTCCTGCGTCGCGGACAGGGCCTCGCGCAGGTCCTTGTCGAGGAGCGCGCCGTCGAGGTCGTTCGACGTCTCCTCGGTGCCGGCGTCGCCCGCCGTGCCCTCGGCGCCGGCGCTTTCCGTACCGGCGCCGTCGGTGCCTTCCGAGCCGGTGCCCTCAGTGCCTTCCGAGCCGGTGCCCTCGGTGCCTTCCGAGCCGGTGCCCTCTCCCCCGGCCGACTCACCCGACCCGTTGGCGGGCTGGGCGGCGGACTCCGTGAGGATCGGCCGGTTGCCGGCCGTGCCGTAGTCGGGGAACAGCTGGGCCACCTGGCTCGGGTCCTCCAGCGTGCTGTACGCCAGGGCGCGGTCGAGCTCTTCGTTGTAGTTGGAGCGCAGGTCCCAGGCCATCGCCTTGAGCCAGGCGAGCGAGTCCACGGGGTCCCACGGCTCCGGGTCCTCGACGTTGACGCTCGCGCCCAGCACCGTGTACTCCACACCGAGCTCCGACGGGGACCGGTCCGCGAGGTAGGCGTTCACGCCGTCCGCGTAGGCGCGCAGGTACTCCTGCGTCGCCGGGCTGACGAGGTCCAGCTCCCGCTCGGCGACCTGTCGCCAGCCGAAGGTGCGGATCAGCTTGTCCGCCGCGATCGCGGAGTCCTGTTCGCCGACGAGCTCGGCGAGCCGGCCGGCCGTGACGTGCCGCCGGAAGTCCATCTCGAAGAAGCGGTCCTGCGCGTGCACGTATCCCTGCGCGCGGAAGAGATCGGTCGCCTGGTCGGCGTAGATGTGCGGAACGCCCTGCCCGTCCCGCAGCACGCGGACGTCCGCCGTCAGGCCCTCGATCTGCGCCTCGCCGGAGGTGCTGGGCAGGGCACGGCGGCCGATGGCCCAGCCGAACGTCGTCACCGCTGCCAGCGCGAGCACGACGACGACGGCGGTACCGATCGCCAGCTTGCGGAGTCGGGACATCGCGCGACGTGTGGGCTCTGCGGCCTCGGTCGCGTCGGGTGTGACGGTCTCGTTGGACGTGGGCGCTGACACGCAGGTGAGACTACCGGTAGTCGCTGACGCTCCCGAACCGGTACGGGTGGCGTCGCCTCACCTGTCCGTCGGCCGCGCGCACGGAAGGTTTGCGGGGCCGACGGCGTTATGATTGGCACTCGCAAACCCTGAGTGCCAGAGGAGATCCCGTGCCTACGTACGCGTACCGGTGCACCGAGTGCGACCACGCCTTCGACATCCACCAGGCGTTCACCGACGATGCGCTCACGGCCTGCCCGGAGTGCTCCGGCCGCCTGCGCAAGGTGTTCGGCTCGATCGGCGTCACGTTCAAGGGGTCGGGCTTCTACCGCAACGACTCACGCGGCTCGTCGAAGTCGAGCACGTCGTCGTCGACGAACGGCTCCGGTTCGAGCGGCTCGTCGTCGAACGGTTCCAAGGCCGCCGGCTCGTCGAGCTCCAGCGGCTCGAGCTCCAGCGGCTCGTCCTCCGGCAACTCGTCGTCGAGCAGCGCCGCCGGCGCGAAGACCGCCTCGGCCTGAGGGTTTCGGATTCCCCGCCGGGCACGTCGCCGCTGAACTTCCACGGTTCGACACCGACCACAGGGGGCGTTCTCCGGCCGTTGTGCACATCCCGCTCGGGCCGTCCGGCACCGCTCGGGACGCGCTCCTAGCGTCGGGGCATGAGCTTCCTCGGCGACCTCCTCAGACACGGCGTTCCCCTCGGGCAAGGCGTTCCCGTCAGGCACGGCGTTCCCGTCAGGCACGGTGACGTCCTCGCACGCGATGTCCCCGGACCGCGCGTCTCGCCCCGGATCGCGCGTCGCACCCGGCGCCTTGTGTGGCGTCACCGCATCGTGCTCGCGGCGGTCTGCTGCGGGCTCGCCGCGATCGGCGCTGTGCAGGCGCTGCGGCCCGCGCCACCGCCGTCGGTCCCGGTTCTCGTCACCACCCGCTCCGTGGCCGCCGGAGCCCGGCTCACCGGTGACGACGTCGCCTTGCGCGATGTCGCGGTGAGTGTCGCCCCGCCCGCCGCGCTACGCGGCCGTTCCGAGGCCGTCGGCCTGACGGCCGTCGTCACGCTGCCGGCGGGTGCCGCCCTGCACCGGGGCGTCGTGTCCCACGGCGGGGTGCTGTCCTCGGCGCCCGCCGGCACGGTGGTGGTCCCCGTGACGCTCGCCGACGACGGCGTCGCCGCGCTCCTGCGGGCCGGCGACCGGGTGGACCTGCTCGCTCCCGGTGCCGCCTACCCGCCCGCGGACGGCCCCGAACCCGCGACGCCCTACCTCGCGCGCCGTGCGCTGGTCCTCCCGACACCCGCGCACCGGGCCCCCGAGGATGCCACCACCGGTCTGCTCGGCGGAGGCAGCGACCCACCACGCGTCACGCTCGTCGCGGTGGATCCGGCCGAGGCGCCCGAGCTATCGGCCACAGCGGGAATGGGAGCCGTATCGGCCGTTCTCGTACCGTGATCGACCTGAGCGAATGATCCTCTTCGCCCGTTCCGGGATGCGCTGCGCGAGATTCACCCTCAGAATCTCCCCGGGCACCGGCAGTGCCGGGCTCCCGCGACCGCCGGCATCCCGCCGGCGTCCACCGCCCTCATCCGGAACGAATCGAAGGACTTCGCGTGCGCACCATGCTCAACGGATTCAAGGACTTCATCATGCGCGGCAACGTGCTCGACCTCGCCATCGGCATCATCATCGGCGGCGCGTTCACGGCGATCGTCACAGCCCTCACCGGCAGCATCCTCATGCCGCTCGTCGCCTGGATCTTCGGCGCGCCCAACGTCGAGAGCTTCGCCGTCGACCTGCCGAGCCTGCGCAACGGCGAGCCCACGGAGTTCCCGATCGGTCTGCTGCTGCAGTCGGTCCTCGACTTCCTGTTCATCGCCGTGGCGCTCTACTTCTTCGTCGTCCTCCCGATCACGAAGATGATGGCGATGCGCAAGACCCCGGAGGAGGAGATCGAGGAGACCCTCGAGAAGGACGTCGAGCTCCTCACCGAGATCCGCGACCTCCTGCGCGCCCAGGTCACCACTCGCTGACAGGCGGATGCACCCGCCCGGGCCGGCGCAGCGTCCCACCGGCCCCGTCCGGTGACCGGTCCATGCTCGTGCGAGCGCCGGCCGGGTGGGCTGACGGGATCGGCGGCCCGGAGCATCGGCCCTCGCTCGCGCGAGAGCCGGATCGGACCACCGCGCTCCGGGTGCGGACCGATCACCTGGGCTCAGCTCACCAGTGCGGAGGCACGTCCCGCAGCAGCCGTTCGTCGTTGCTCCCGTGCTCGCCACCGGCGGCCCCTTCAGCAGCCTCGCCCCAGCCGTCGCCACGCTCGTCGGAGCTCACCCCGGACACGGCCTCGCGCTCGTTCCCGCGCCGCACCGCCCGCCGGGCCCTCCGTCGCCGGGGCCGCGCGGAGCCGGCGTCCGTTCCCCTACCGGGGGTCGATTCCTCACCCACCACTCCATCCTCCCACTCCGAGGACGGCGCCCCGCCCCGCGGGAGTCAGCCCTCCACGACCTGCGGCACCGCCACGAAACCCGCGCTCCCGACCCTGGCGTCCCGCACCCGCAGCACGACCTGCCGCACCCGTTCCGCCTCCGCGTCCGGATCCAGGAACGCCGCGGCCGACCACACCTGAGCCACCACCCATCCGAGCTTCTCGAGCCGGTTCGCCATCTGCCGGTCCCGCACGCGGATCGAGGGCTCGGCCACGTAGGCGGCGTCGTCGGTGAGCACCGCCACCAGGAGCTCGCCGGGAACGTCCGGATGCCCCACGGCCAGCGGGATCCGTTCCCCGTCGCCGATCCCGTAGTCGGTCTCCACGACGAGCCCGGCCTTCCACAGCCGCTCGCCGAGGTCCCCCACGAGCCGGTCCGGTTCCCGGGCGACGTCCACCCCGTTGCCGAGTTCGACGTCGTCCGCCTGGCCGTCGCGGGAGGCCGCGAACGCCAGCACCTCGCGCAGGAGCTTCGGGCCCGGCCCGCGCAACCGCTCGGGGTCGATGTCGTCCGCGCCGAAGCACGAGACCACGTGCAGCCTCTTGCGTGTCGCGCCGAGCGCACCCAGGAGCATCCCGTCGCCGCCCGCCTCGCCGAGCGCGCCGAACCGGTGCAGCACGCGGCCGTGCGGCGTGCGGCCGAACCCGAGGGTCAGCACGATCGTGTCGCGCTGCAGGCCGGCCACACCGGAGACGTCGGCCACCACCACCGGTTCCGGGCGCTTGCCCGAGAAGAACGGCGCGAGTGCCGGGTTGGACCGCACCTCGGCCAGCAGCGCCTCGCGGACGCGGTCCGCGTGCGTCGCCGTCACCGTGACGATCCCGAACGTCTCCTCCGGCCGCGTCATCGCGTGTTCGATCGCGAGCTCCACCACGCGGTCCGCCTCGGCGCGGGTCGACTCGACGGCGCCCGACACCGGATCCGGCATCCCCGTGCCGTCCACCAGCCAGTGGCGCACCAGGGGCTCGGTACGGGGCACGGGGGCGGGCCGCAGCACGCCGTCGTACCCGTGCGCGGCGAGCAGCGCGGTCAGCGCGGGGTCGCGGCGGCTGGGCTCGGAAGCCAGCGAGACCGCGGGCAGCAGGTCGGACAGCTCCCGCACCGCCGTGCCCGACGCCGACCGCGGGTCCCCCACCACCATCACCTGACGCCCGCGGGCGATCGCCGGGACGACCACCTCGAGGGGCACGTGCTGGACGGCGTCGAGCACCACGAGGTCCGCGGTGCGCTCGGGCGGCAGCAGATGGGGCACGAGCGTGGGCGTGGAGATCATCGTGGGGCGCAGGCGCCGGGCCACGGCGCCGTGGTTCGCGACCATGTCGCGTACGGACGTCAGCTTGCCGTCGACGAGCTCGGTGTACAGCGCCTCGGCGTCGTCGCGTTCGTCACGCATCGCGCTGCCCAGGTGCGCCCGGACGGCCACCTGCACCGGACCGGGCAGCGCGTCCACGTGGCGCACGTCGAGCTCACGGAACCGTCCCGCGAGCGCGTCGAGGCCGGCCCCGTCCTGCTCGGCGAGCGCCGGCTCGGAGGCGAGGATCTCCTCGAACACCGAGGTCCACCACGCCAGGTCCAGCTCCGCGCCCACCTGCGCCGGCTCGACGCGGCGCGCGGCGAGGTCGTCGACGAGGTCGCCCAGGCCGGCGCCACGCGCCCGGAGCAGGATCGCGGTGCGCTCGGGGAGATGAGTCAGGGCGTCGGCGTCGCCGGCGAGCGCCTCGAGCCGTTGCCGCAGGGCGTCGAGGTCGAGTTCGGCGAGGCCGCCTCCGGCGTGCGAGGTCGCGACCGCCGGTTCGAGTGCCTCGACGTCGATCCGCACGGCCTCGTACGTCTCCTCGATGGCCGCGAGCCCTTCGGGCAGGGTCGGCCAGCCGCCGCGCGGGCACTGCTCCTGCCAGACCTCGCGCTGCTCGGCCACTTCGAGGAGGGCTTCGTGCATGTCGGACAGGCGGACGCCCGGGCGCACCATCGCGCGGGCGCGCTTGCGCAGGCGGCGACGTTCCAGCCAGCCCATCTCGATGCCGTGCTCGGCCCGCCAGCGTCCGGAGGCGGTCGCGTGGACGAGGTCCTCGGCGGTCCGTTCGAAGACCATCGGCTGGAAGACGTCGAGCGTGCCGCGCATGCCGGCGAGCATCGCGAGCTGTTCGGCCCACTGCGCGAGGCTGGTGGCGGGGACCAGGCCGGTCACCTGGACGACGTACTCGATCTGCTCGCGCAGGCGGGGCACGGTCTCGTCACGCAGCCGCCGGACGCGGGTGAGCGCGTCGCGGGCGGCGCGGTCGGTGGTGATCTGCGCGCCGAACCACGGTGACGTGGCGGACTTCAGGGAGAACGCGCCCAGTTCGGCGGCGCGGGCGAGGTCGCGGGCGTGCTCGGCGCGCTTGTCCTCGGTGAGGCCGCGGACGGTGTCGGGCGCGAGCCGCACGGTGGTGGACGGCGCCGGTTTCTGGGACGTCAGCCGCGCGAGCGCCTGGAGGGCGTCGTAGGCGCTGATGCGCTGCTGTCCGCGCGGCTCGTGCAGGGCGTCGATGTACCCGGCGAGCTGGGAGCGGGCGCCGATGAGGGCGTCGCGCACGCGGGCGACGGCGTCGGTGTCGACGGTGCCGGACCCGGCCGTCATCGCGGTCAGGAGCCGGTGGGAGACGATCTGCCGCCAGGAGGGGGTCGGTGCGACGTCGAGCAGCAGGCCCTCGAGTCCGAGGGCGTCCAGGCGTGCGATGAGCGCGTCGGCGGCGCGGCGGTGCCCGGGGACGTACAGCACCGACCGGCCCGACGCGTTGGCCTCCGCGACCACGGCCGCCAGCGTCCCCGCGACGTCGGAGCCCACGGGGGCGTCCACGAACAGGTGGTTGCCGGTGGCCAGGGCGTCCACGACGTGCCGCTGCCGGGGGTCGAGGTCGCCGACGCCGCGCTCCCGCGCCGGGTTGGCATCGCCCACCCGCGGTTCGGGGAGTTCGAGGGCGTTCAGCGTGCCGATCGCCTCGGCGACGCCGGCGGCGGCGGCCACCACCTCGTGGCGTCCCAGGGACGGTGTGAGCTCGTCGAGGTCGTCGACGAGGACCTGGCCGGGGTGCACGAAGGTGCCGACCAGGACTCTCTGGTCCAGGTCGAAGTCGCCGAGCACGGCCGTGCCGAGTGAGGCGACGCGGTGCAGGACGTCGGTGGGGTCGAAGCCGGCGATGGTGAACGCCGCCTTCGCGAGCGCGGCGGGGTCGAGCAGCGCGCCGTGGGCGCGCAGTGTCCGTGCCACCTCGGGGTTGAGCTCGGCCGCGGCCTCGAGGGTGATGTCGTAGTCGGCGTCGGCGTCGCCGCGCGGCGTCAGGGTCACGGGCCGCAGGAGCACGGGCGCGCGCACCACGCGGGGTTCGCCGCCGTCGCGGTCCGTGGCCGACGACGCGGCGGGGGTTGCCCGTGGCTTGTCCTCGCCCGCGTCCGCCGTCGTCCGCGGGTCGTGTGCGCCCTCGGTGCGGCCGGTGACGCGGGCGAGCGCCTCCATGTCGTCGGTATGGCCGGGCGCGGACCGCTCCGTCCAGGTCGCGACGCCGATCGCGAGGTAGGTGGGGGCGACGCCGTAACGCTGCGCGTGCTCGGCGGACCGCGCGGCCACGGCCTGTGCCCGACGACGGGCCGCGGGCAGCGCACCGGCCTCACGCACCAGGTTGGACAGGCGGGTGGGCCGGCCCGCGAAGAGCTGCGCGACGCCTGACGGGTGGGCCGCCGACAGGTCGATGACCGCCTCGCCGAGCAGGCCGATGTCCGTGAGCGACGAGCTGCCGGCCAGCTCGACCAGCCCGGCGCGCCAGCCCGCGATCGCCCCGGCGAGTTGCGGGCTGGTGTTCTCGGCGCCGTCGGTGCCGGTGGACCGGGTGCTGCCGCCCGCGAGCGAGGGCTCCTCCGCCGCCGCGAGTTCGTCGGCGGGCTCCTCCAGGTTCTCGGCCAGCACCGCCGTGATCGATGCGGACAGATCGTGGTCCGCCCCCGGGTCCCGGGCGGCTGCGGTCTGACGGCGTGCGGCGTTCACCCCAGCAAACTAACCGCCGCCCGCCCCGCGCCCGGCGCGACACACCGGCCGGCGCACCGACCGCGGCGTCACGGCCGGTGATGCCCGGGCGCGGCGGCCCCGCTCCCTTCCGCGGGCGCACGGCCGGGCGCCTTCTCGACCGCCCGGCCCTGCTTTATGGCGAAAAGGGGGTTCTGGCACATCACATGCGCTCAGGCCTCACCCGACCGACACTGGCGAATGTGCGGATAGTTCCGCACCACAGAAAAGGGGACCGTGATCATGGATCGGAAGATCCTTCGCATTCGCATTTCTGTAGCCGTGTCGGTGAGCGCACTGGTGCTCTCCGCCGCCGCGTGGGGCCCGGGCCTGGACGGCCGGGCCGGGAACGGGAGCGACGCGCTCCGCGTGCTCATCGGCCCTGGTGACGGCGGCGAGACCAGGTCGGTGCGCGCGGCCGTCCGGGCCTGGTCCGCGGGTTCGGAGCGGGGGGCGACCGTGCGGGTCGCGGCGGACATGCCCCGGCAGCTGTCCCGGCAGTTCGCGAACGACAGCCCGCCCGACGTGTTCGCCATCGACACCGACGAGCTCGCGGCATACGCCACGCGAGGATTCCTGCGCCCGTACGGCGACGACCTGCCCGGCACCGAGCGGCTCGACCCCGTGTTCGTCGAGACCTTCACCGTCGACGGCGACCTCGTCTGTGCGCCGAAGGGTCGGGCTCCCGACGGCGTCGCACTGCCGGCGGGGACGGCGTCAGGCAGCCCACCCACCACGGAGTGCTGGGGGGTCGCCGCCGAGTCGGCCGACCACGAGGCCGCCGTGGATCTGGTGCGGCACCTCACCCGGTCAGCGTCCGACGCCGAAGGCGAGTGACACGCCCCGCGGACGCGCCGCGTGGCGGGGGTGGTGCGCCTGATTGGATTCGCAGTCGTCGGCCCCTACCCCGTCGTCGCCCCGGAGCCCCGATACGACGCGAGCACGCCCCGAGTGTTCAGCTCGGGGCGTGCTTGGCGTGTGGTCCCAGCTCGATTCGCATCGGGGGGCTGCTGCGGATCGCGTGGCGCGACGATCCGCCGACGCCATCAAGTCCCGCCGGGCCAGCTCCCGCGGCCAGCGCCTCCCGACGCGCCCTCCTCTGTCGAACACCGGTCTGGCTAGAGACGCCACACCACCGACACCCGCTTCATCCCAAGCGGGTGTCGAGAGATCGTGCCATCCCTGCCGCCCGAGTGGCCGGTGAGCACATCAGGAGCCGGACGCGTCATCCGGCGCCGTCGTCGGCCCAGGCGACGGCAACTCCTCTACCTGCCCGGGTGTGGCCGGGAGCAGGGTCGACAGCCCCTGACACGTCGGCGGATCTGCGATGTAGACGTTGGTGACGTTCGTTTCATTGTTGATAGTCACGTCGGTCACGGTGTCGCCGGCCACGGTCGCGTTGCCGCCGGTCGCCTCGATCACGTCGTCGATGGTGGCCACCCCTGGGGCGGCGCTTGCCGAGCGGACGCTCCAGACCAGCTCGAACAGCATCAGGAGAATTGTGATCACAGCGTAGATTTCACGGCGGAGCTCGGCCCGCCGGCTCCAGATGTCCTGCCGGCTCAGCGCCCCGCCCTCGGCTCCATCCTGGCCCCCATGATCTGCCGGACCACCCGGACCGCGGCCGCCGCCAGCTCCGCGACCGCCGCCCGAGCCGCCCACGACCGAGTGCGGCTTCGTCGCGCCCGTCACGGGCGCGATCCTCGTGGACCGCACGACGGAGCCAGTCGGCCGGGCCGCGACTCGCGGCGATCCGAGCAGATCAGCCTTGCTGGTCGGCCGCTGGTCGGTGAGCGCCCGGACCGCGGTGGAGGCGCTCGACTGCCGTTCGACCACGCGAGCCGGCCGCTCCGGCACCCCGGAGAAGGCTCGGGTGACGGCCGCCCCACCCCACTGGCATTCGATCATGCGGTTGAACTGCTGCATGTGGTGGAACACATGGTCGGTCAGCGGCTTGGTGGCGGCGACGACGGCACTGAGATGCCGTTCGGCCGCACAGGCATGCGGCTCGAGGAGCTTGGTGATCTGCTCGGCGACCGCGAACACCTCACGGTGTCGCCCGAGCACCCGGTTGTACTGCTCCATCCGCGCGTACAGCTCCTCCACTGCGGAACGCTTCGTGGACCAGCTCCGCGTCGAGGCTCCCACCGCGGCGACCTTGCGGACCGTACGGGCAAATTTCTCTATATCTGACATGCCAACTCCTGGGGTTTTGCCTTATATATCTAGCTTACGTGATCATGCCTTCGCAGCGCGGGTATCGGTCGAGACATCGGTCGAGGCCTGTACGCCTCACCCCGGAACAGAGGCCGCGCCTCCGCTCGGGGGACCACCTCGGTGCCCTGCCGCGTTTCCACCTCACGGGTACTGCCGTTGTTCGGGTACCCACCTCGGCGCTTAAATCCATCCCCGCACCGGTCCGGTCCGGGAATATCAACATCATAAACCTCTCACCGACCCCTATGTATTCCGAGGAGCCCACGACACGCACGGGAGACCCTGCCGAACTGCGTCAATGACGTTGCTAAACATCGATGCGTGTTGTCAAAGTAGTCGACGTGCTGACACCCCGCCTGGGCTGGGAACTTGCCGATCTTGCGATGTTGAACGACTGACCAACTTTAATCTCGCCGGCTTTGCGAGATCGGTTTCTACCACCTGAGATCAGTGTGCCGAATCTTGTCTGGGTGGAGATGGTGAAGGAAGTGTCACGCCCGGTTTCCACATCGTTTGAACTTAGAGCCAGTGGTTGATCGGTGACCCGGCGCGTACGCGAAGCCGTCAGCGTCGACCAGGTAGCACACGTCGAGGCCCTAACCATGGCGGCATGACAACGGCCTGCCCGTGCGATACGTCCCATCACGGTCGCCGCCCACGATGGGTCCGCGCGGGGCAACACCCCGGGCAACTCCCCGCGCCGGACCCGGCCGGCCAAGCCCTCGCCCAGCGCCCCCAGGCAGCCCGTCGGCGCCCCGTCGCCAGGCCCGCCCGCGCCCGCCTCGCGCGGCTCCAGCTCACCCACCACCGAGCCCTCCGGCACCCCGCCCCAGGACACGAAGAAGCAGGTGCAGGCATCCTCACCGCACTCGCAGTGATATTCGTGGTCGAGCCGAGGATCCGAGGAAGGCACGGAGGGGACATGCCTTCGAAACGAGCAAGGCCCCTTACCGGCGTCTTTGCAGGTAAGGGGCCTATTCCGTTGGTGCGCCTGATTGGATTCGAACCAACGACACCCGCTTTAGGAGAGCGGTGCTCTATCCACTGAGCTACAGGCGCTCGGGCACACAGCCTAACGTGAACGAGACCGCGGTCATGCCCGGACGACGACCGGCACGCCCGCCGGGAGGTCCTTGACCGCGTCGAACCCCGCGGGCGTGAGCCGGACGCACCCGTTGCTGATCTCCTGCCCCTGGCCCACGCCGACGTGGAGCGCGGTCGCCGCGTAGTTCACGCCCGCGAACGTGTCGAGCGCCTCCGACTGCGCCGACAGGAACAGGCTCAGCCCCGTGTTCGACGCCATGGTCACGGTCATGACCTGCGCCACGCCGCGCGGCGTCGGCGTGCTCGGCGCCCCGATGCCGGCGGGAAGGGTGATCCGCTCGTCGCCGGCGTCGACGAGCACGGCACGATCCGAGAGGTCGACGACGATCGAGCGGTCCTCCCGCTCCAGACCGACGGTCTTCTTCTGCACCCAGCCGGCCGCGCCGTTCACCCCGCCCGGGTCGGAGGACGGGAGCGCGCCACGGCCGTACGGCAGGAGCACCTGCACCCAGTCGCCCTCGGTCTGCAGCACCAGCCAGCGCGCGTCGTAGTCGTACTGGGTGGAGGCCAGCGCGAGACGCGGCATCGTCGAGGCGTCCGGCTCGGCCCAGACCGCCGTGCGGTCCTCCTTCGGGACGGCGGCCTTGCCGGGCAGGTCGCCCAGGGTCGCCACCGTCGACCGCGGCATGCGCGGCAGGACGGACTCGATCGTCGGAACCTCGAGCGCGGCCAGGTCGAACTCGACGGGTGTGGGGCTCGGCGTGGGCGAGGGGGTCGGCGACGGGCTCGCGACCGATGGCGCCGCTTCGGCCGCCCACCGCGCGGTGGGATCGTCCTGGAGCACCGCGATCACTCCGGCCCCGGCGACCACGAGCAGGGCGATCGCACCCCCGACGAGTGCCACGACCCGGCCCCGGCTCAGCGTGCCCCCGGAATCCGTGACCAGCCCGGCGGACAGGCCGGCGCCCTGCGGTCCCGCGGGTGCGTTCATCCCCGTCACCTCCATCCGGAACTCATTGTGCCGGAGGATCCGCAGCTCGGCCCCGAGCGAAAACGGAATGTCATACAAGTCCGATATCTTTTTGCCGCACGCGCCCGAAACCCCCAGTTCCCCGAGGAGAGTCCAGTGCCCCCGAACCCGCAGCAGCTCCGCTCACGAAAACTGGTGCTGACTGCCGCCGTCTCCGTCGCGCTGGTCTCCACGGGCTCCGCCTACCTGGCGATGGTGCAGTTCGGTATCGACGTCCTGGCGATGGACCCCGCCACGGCGTACGCCACGGCCGGCGTCTTCGAACTGTCCCTGGTCACCGTGGCGCTCCTGGCTCGCGAGGCGGCCAAGGACAACCGCCCCGGCGGCACGCTGCTCACGCTGACGTGGGCGCTCTCGTCCGCGTCCGGGGCGTTCGCCGCCTGGCACGAGATCTTCATCGGCCACCCGGTGGGCGCCGGGATCTTCCGCTTCCTGGTCCCGCTGCTGGCCGCCTTGATGTGGCACCTGGCTCTCATCGGGGACCGCCACCTCGCGACAGGCATGTCCTGGTCCGGCCTGCGCCAGGCGCGGCGGATGCACGCGCTGTTCCTGACCACCGAGGACCTGTTCCGGGCCCAGAGCCTCCTCGACAGGTCGCGGTCCTCCCGCCGCCGGCTGCTGCGCGCGGAAGCGAGACGGCGTCGTGCCCGGTCGATCGCGCTGCGCACCGTCCCGCCCACGGAGATGCGCGCCCAGGTCGCCGCGTGGGCCGAGGCCCTGTCGGCCGTCGGCGACGGAACCGCCGACGTCGCGCGCCTGCATGCCGATGACCGGCGGCGGCTGGCCGGCGTCCTCGTGTCCGACGAGGAACCCGCCGCGCCGGAGTACGAGCGCCGCGCGGTCGACGCCGTCGTCGCCGACCTCGCGCCGACGGGACGCGGTCGGCCTGCCCTGTCGCCCGCCGAGGGCGCGTCGGCCGCCGACCACGCGAGGATCGCGGCCGCCGAGCCCCGCGACGGCCGGGCGATCGAGGAGGCCTGGACACCGTCCCCGCGCCCGGAATCCGCGGATCGGCCCGTCGCATCCACCGCGCCCGCCGCGCCCGCCGCATCCGCCGATCCGGCGGCCGAGCGACGACGCCCCTACGGCGAGGGGGCGGCGGCCGCGGTCGCGGCGCTGACCGGCGCGGCCCCGCACGCGGCAGGGGTGCGCCCCATCGGAGCTCCGGCGCCGCAGGCTCCGGCGCCGGTCCGGCCGCCGACCGGGGCGATTCCCGTGGCGACCGTGGTGGCCCGGCCCGGACCGCAGCCCGTCGAACAACGTCGGGCTGCCGCCCTCGACGACCGCCGCACCGAGGTGCGCTCCTCCGCGCCGGCTCCCCGGACGGACGACGCGGAACGCCGGACGAGATCCGACCGCAGCACCACCCCCGCCGAGCGGCGGCCCGGCACACGGCTCGACGAGGCGACCGTGAACCGCATCATCGATCTCCGCGCCCAGGGGGCGACCCTGAAGTCCATCGCGAAGCAGCTGAGCGTGAGCGAACGGACGGTGAGCAAGCACCTCAAGACGTTCGAGGCGACGGGCTCGATCCCGGTGGTCCGGACCTGATGCCCGCCGCCTCGGCGGCCGTCACACGAGGTCTCTGACCTCGGCGTACTGCGCCCGGATCACCGGACGCGGATCCGCGTCCAGGGTGGCGGCGATCGTGGTCGACCACTCCGGCGGCGCGACCGGTGCCGCGCCCGCGCCCGTCGTCGGCTCCGAGGCCGGGCCGGACGCGGCCGCGAGCACCCACGCCGCCTGGCGGGCGGCGCCGTCGGCGACGTACTCGCCGGGCTCGGGGACCGCGATCGGCAGGCCGAACACCTGCGGCGCGATCTCCTGGACGGCCGGCGACTGTGCCGCCCCGCCGATCAGCATGACGCGCTCCACGGGCACGCCCTGCGCCCGCAGTGCGTCGAGTCCGTCCGCGAGCCCGCACAGCATGCCCTCGATGTAGGCGCGCGCGAGGTGCGGGCGGGTCGACGTCGCCAGGCGGATGCCGTGCAGCGTCCCGGTGGCGTCGGGCCGGTTGGGGGTGCGCTCGCCCTCCAGGTAGGGGACGAGGACCAGGCCGTCGGACCCGGCGGGAGCCTGGAGCGCGAGCGACGCGAGCTCGTCGAAGCCGACGCCGAGCACCTCCCGCGCGGCGTCGAGCACGCGGGCCGCGTTGAGCGTGACGGCGAGCATCAGGGCGTTGCCCGCGGCGTCGGCGAAACCGTTGATCGCGCCGGACCCGTCGGCGGTGCGCCGCGGCGCCACCGCGGACACCACGCCCGAGGTGCCGATCGAGATCGCGACGTCGCCCGGCGTCATGCCGACGCCCAGCGCCGCGCCCGCGTTGTCCCCGGCACCCGGGCCGATGAGCGCGCCGCCGTCGACGTCGGCCCCCGCCACGGACGGGTGCGCGACGCCGCCGGACCCGGCCGGCCCGAGCACACGCGGCAGCACGACGTCGTCGCGGCCGAGAGCCATGCGGAGCAGGTCGGCACGGTACTCGCCGGCCCCGTCCGCGCCCTGCGCGTCGTAGTACCCCGTGCCGGACGCGTCGGACCGGTCGGTGAACAGGGCGTTCAGGTCCGGGCCGAGCGGGGCGCTCGGGTCTCCCGCCGGGCCGTAGCCGGCGATACGCCAGGACAGCCAGTCGTGCGGGAGCGCGACAGCGGCGACCTGCGCGGCGTTGTCCGGCTCGGCATCGTGCAGCCAGCGGAGCTTGGTGACGGTGAGGGACGCGACCAGGACCGAGCCGACGGCGTCGGCCCACCGCTGGGCGCCGACGGTGCGGTCACCCTCGCCGAGCTCGGCGACCAGCGTCTCGGCGGCGTCGGCGGAACGGGTGTCGTTCCACAGGAGGGCGTCGCGGATGACCCGGCCCTCGGCGTCGAGGACGACCATGCCGTGCTGCTGGCCGCCGACGGCGATCGCGGCGACGTCGGCGAGGCCGCCGGCGGCCTCGGCGGCCTGGGTGAACGCGGTCCACCAGTGGTCGGGGTGGACCTCGGTGCCGTCCGGGTGCTTGGCGGAGCCGGACCGGACCAGCTCCCCGGTGGCGGCGTCGCGGACGACGATCTTGCAGGACTGCGTGGAGGTGTCCACGCCGGCGACGAGGGGCATCAGTGCTCCTGGTGGGGGGAAACGACAGGCACGGGAAGAACGACTACCGGGACGCCGGCCGGCGAGCTGCTGCTGCCGGCCGGCGTCCAGGGTGTCGGAACCAGGATGCCGACCCCGCGTCGACGACGCGACGGGTCAGCACCCGGGTTCCGGGAGGAGGGACGGGAGGCTCAGCCGATGAGGTGCTTCAGCGCGAGCTGGTGGAGCTTGACCAGACCGTAGTCGCGCTCCGCCAGGGCGTCGACGTCGTACGTCTCGTCCGAGGCGAGGAACTGCTCGATGGTCTCGCCCTCGGCCAGGGTGGACTCGCCGAGCTCGAAGATACCGGCGTGCTCGAAGGCGGCCTGCACCTCGGAGTCCGCGCGGTACTCCGCCGCCTTGGCCGCGAGCATGTCGTAGGTGGCCATGTTCGCCTTGGCCGACTCCCACACGCCGTCCAGGTGCTCGGTGCGCGAGGGCTTGTAGTCGAAGTGGCGCGGGCCCTCGTAGCGCGGGCCGCCGTTCGGGAAGCCGTTCTCCAGCAGGTCCACGGTGAAGAACGCGGACAGCAGGTCGCCGTGGCCGAACACGAGGTCCTGGTCGTACTTGGGCCCGTGCTGGCCGTTCAGGTCGATGTGGAAGAGCTTGCCGCAGTACAGCGCGAGCGCGATGCCGTGCGTGTAGTTCAGGCCCGCCATCTGCTCGTGGCCCGTCTCCGGGTTGAGGCCGACGATGTCGCCGTTGTCGAGCGTGTCGATCAGGGCGATGGCGTGGCCGATGGTCGGCAGGAAGATGTCGCCGCGCGGCTCGTTCGGCTTGGGCTCCAGACCGATCCTCAGGTCGTAGCCCTGCGACTTGATGTAGGCGGCGACGGTGTCGATGCCCTCCGCGTAGCGGGCGTGGGCCGAGGCCAGGTCCTTGGAGTTGTCGTACTCGGTGCCCTCACGACCACCCCACATGACGAAGGTGGAGGCGCCCATCTCCGCGGCGAGGTCGACGTTGCGCAGCACCTTGCGCAGGCCGAACCGGCGCACCTGCCGGTTGTTCGAGGTGAACGCGCCGTCCTTGAAGATCGGGTGCTGGAAGGTGTCGGTGGTGACCATCTCGCAGACCAGGCCGGACTCCGCGGCGGCCTTCTTCACCGAGTCGATGTGCGCCTGCCGGGCCGACTCGTCGGCGTCGAACGGGAACACGTCGTTGTCGTGGAACGTGAAGCCCCAGGCGCCGAGGTCGGCGAGCTTGCGGATGGACTCGGCCGGGTCGAGGGCCGGGCGGGTCGCGGCGCCGAACGGGTCCTGGGCTCTCCAGCCGATGGTCCACAGGCCGAAGGAGTACTTGATGTCGCTCACGTGGATCTCCTCGTCGAGGTCGGCCCGCGCGCACGGCGCAGCGTCCCTGCGACGCCGCGAGCCTATTTGTTGTACGAATGAACTATCCCCCGAGAACTCCGCTACAGTCAAGGCGTGACCACGACGTCGGCGGCCTCCCGTCAGCACACCCTGCGCGAACGCAACCTCGAACTCGTGGCACGGGCGGTCTTCGAGGCCCCGGAGCCCCCGTCCCGCGCGGGCGTCGCCGCGACGACCGGCCTCACCCGCGCGACCGTCTCCACCCTGATCGACCAGCTCATCGGGGCGCGCCTGCTGCGCGAGCTGCCCGCCGTCGCCGACGGACGCGCCGGCCGGCCCGCCGTGCCGCTCGTCCCCGCGGGCCGCTCCGTCCTCGGCCTCGGGCTCGAGGTGAACGTCGACTACCTCGGCGCCCGCGCGATCGACCTCACGGGCGCGGTCGTCGCGGAGCGCGTGGTGCCGGGCGCGTTCCACGACAGCGACCCCGCCGAGGTGCTCGGCGAGCTCGGCCGGATCGCGAACGACATCGCCCGGGACACGCACGACCGCGGCATGCGGCTCGCCGGGGCACGCCTGGCCCTGCCCGGCCTCGTCGACGCGCGCGCCGGCGTCCTCGACGTCGCGCCGAACCTCGGATGGTCCTCCGTCGCGCCCGTCCCCCTGCTCGGCCTTGCCGGCCTGCCCGTCGAGATCGCCAACGAGGCGAAGCTCGCCGCCCTCGCCGAACTCGGCGGCCCGGGTCCCGCGGGCGCCGGAGCAGCCATACCGGATTCGTTCCTGTACGTCTCGGGCGACGTCGGCATCGGCGCGGCGATCGTCGTCGGGCGCGAGCTGTTCCTCGGGGAACGTGGGTGGAACGGCGAGGTGGGACACGTCGTCGTCGACCCCGCGGGGCCGCGCTGCTCGTGCGGGGCGCGCGGCTGCCTCGAGCAGTTCGCCGGGAAGGAAGCACTGGCCGGCGCCGCCGGTCTCGCCGCCGACGCCCCTCTCGCCGACCTCCTCGCCCTGCTCGGTGCCCCGCGCCCGACGACGGCGGACGCGGGCGGCGACCCGGCCGCGTCCGACGCGGACCCGCCGACGACGGCGCACACGGGCCTGGACTCGCCCGCCTCGCGTGCCGCCGCGGACGCAGCGGTGCGGCGGGCGGGACAGGCACTGGGCTCCGCGCTCGCCGACTTCGTGAACCTCGTCGATGTCCACACCGTGGTGCTGGGCGGGATCTACACGGACCTGCTGCCGTGGCTCCGGCCGGAGGTCGAGTCCGTCCTGGCCGAGCGGGTGCTCGCGGCGCCGTTCGTGGAGCTGGAGGTTCGCTCGGCGCGAGCCGGAGCCCAGGCCGCGCTCACGGGCGGCGCGCACGAGGTGTTGCGCGCCGTGCTGGCGGCCCCGGCGGCCTGGACCTGAGTGCCCGCCGCCGCGACGCCGAACCGGGCGCGGATACGCGTGACGCCCCTCCGGCAGGGGGTCCGAAGGGGCGTCACGATCGGGCCGGAGCCCGATGGGGTATGACGGTGCGCACCGCGCAGGGGGCGGGCGATGCGCACCGTCTGCCCAGAAGTCTGCACCCGATTGGGGCGTGCGTCAACACAAGTTTGGACGCTCGTCCATGTTCGTTGACGACCTGCGGAAACATGCGATGCGCCACCGCGCACGAGGCCGCGCGCCGTGCTGTCGCGTGGTTCCCGGCGGGCTCGCGGCCGAGAAAACAACTGCCCCTCACGGCGTCTGCCACATAGAATCCCGTCCTCGTGACCAAGTTCGTCGAGGCCGTCTTTCCAGAACGTATGGGACGGTCGTTCAGGTGGCTCGTCGGTTCTTCGTGGGTGAGCAACATCGGCGACGGGATCGCCATGGCGGCCGGGCCGCTGCTGGTCGCGTCCCAGACCGGTTCGCCCTTCCTCGTCGCCCTCGCGGCCCTGCTCAACAAGCTGCCGTGGCTGCTGTTCGGGCTGTGGGCCGGAGCCATCGCGGACCGGGTGGACCGCCGTCGGCTCGTGATCGTGGCAGACGCGCTGCGGGTCCTCGTGATCGCCGCGCTGGGCGCCTTCATCGTCACGGGTGCCGTGAACATCACCCTGGTCCTGGCCGTCATGCTCGCCCTCGGCATCGCCGAGGTGTTCGCCGACACCACGAGCCAGACGCTCATGCCGATGCTGGTGGACAAGAAGGACCTGGCGATCGGTCACGCGCGCCTGCAAGCGGGCTTCCTCACGGCGAACCAGCTCGCGGGGCCGCCCCTCGGCGCCCTCCTGTTCGCCGCCGGCATGGTGTGGCCGTTCCTGGTCCAGGCGGTGGCGGTCGGTCTCGCGATCGTGCTGGTCGCGCAGGTGGTGACGCCTCGCGGCCCGGTGCGCGGCGACATCAGCACCCATGTCCGCCAGGACATCGCCGACGGGCTGCGCTGGGTGTGGCGCACCCCGGCCGTGCGCACCCTGATGCTCACGATCCTCACGTTCAACATCACCTACGCCGCCCCGATGGGCGTCCTCGTGCTCTACACGACGGAGCACCTGGGCATGAGCCAGCTGGAGTTCGGCCTCCTGACGACGGCGATGGCCCTGGGTGGTCTGCTCAGCACCGCGGCGTTCGACAAGCTCCAGCGACGGTTCTCGTTCGCCTTGATCATGCGGGTGGTGCTGAGCTGCGAGGTCCTCTGGCATCTGGTGCTCGCCATCAACACGACCGAGTGGGGCGCGTTCGCCGCGATGTTCGCGTTCGGCGCGTACTCGTTCGTGTGGGGCGCGATCTCGAACGCCGTCCGGCAGCGGGCGACGCCGATCGAGCTGCAGGGACGTGTGGGCTCGCTCAACATGGTGTCCGTCTTCGGCGGCATCCTGATCGGCAACGCCCTGGGTGGCGTGATCGCCGAGCAGTGGGGTCTGACGGCGCCGTTCTGGTTCGGCTTCGTGGGAGCCGGGATCACGCTCGCCCTGATCTGGCGGGCGCTGGGCCACATCGCCCACGCGGAGGCCGACTGACGCCGAGAGCTGGCACCAGCGGCCCCGGCGCCTCCTCCGATCCTGTCGCCGAACGGCAGCAGGATGTCGGCCTCTCGTCGCCGAACCGCAGCCCGACCTCGCCCCCATCTGCCGAACCGCATGTTGAATCGTTCAATTCGCATGTTGGCACGATTCAACATGCGGTTCGGCGACACCAGGCGTGACGAACATGCGGTTCGGCGGCGTATGGCGGGCCAAAAATGCGGTTCGAGGACAGGAGGGCGGATTGAACGGCGACGCCTGGCGGGGCGAGGCAGGGTGAGGGTGCGGTTCGGCCGCTCAGTCAGCCGACCGGGTAGTATCCCGGCCGATGGATCGTCAGCCCGGCCGACCGCCGCTTCACGACACCGCAGCCGAGACGGCCGCCGTCGCCATCCGAGGGCTGGCACGGCGGGCGGACGCCCTCGACATCGCCCTGCACACGATCGAGGTGAGCGTCGGCGGCGAGATCGTCGCGAGTGCCGCGTGCGCGCCGCGCGGTCCGCACGTGCCGCAGCGCATGTACTCGGTGTCGAAGACGGTGACCGGCCTGGCCGTCGGACTCCTCGCCGCGGAGGGAGCGCTGCACCTCGACGACCCGATCATCCGGCACTTCCCGGAGATGGCGCCCGTGCACCCGTGGCTCGAGGCCACGACGATCCGGCACCTGCTCGCCATGCGCGGCCCGCACCGGGCCACGACATTCGAGCTGACCGCGGGCGACTGGCTCGAGTCGTACTTCGGAGTGCCGCCGACGCACCCGCCGGGGACACTGTTCACCTACGACACGTCCGGCTCCTACGTCCTGGCAGCGCTCGTGGAACGCCTCGCGGGCATCCCGCTGCCGGACTACCTGCGGCCGCGCCTGCTCGACCCGATCGGCGTCGACCCCGGACTGCGGTTCCTCACGGGACCGGAGGGAATCGCCCACGGCGGCTCGGGCCTGATCTGCACCCCGCGCGACCTGCTACGCCTCGCGCACCTCCTGCTCGACGACGGCACGCCTGGCGGCGGACCCGGCGGCGGCACGACCGACGGCGCGCCCGGCGACGGCACTCCCGGCGGCGGCACTCCCGGCGGCAGCGGACCCGACGGCAGCGGACCCGGTCGCAGCTCCCTGATCCCTGCGGCATATCTGCGCGACGCCACCCGCCGGCAAGCCGACACGTCCCAGTTGACCTGGGGCGAGACCCTACGGACCGGCTACGGATACCAGCTGTGGCTCCCGGCACGCGGCGGCTGGCTGATGTTCGGGCTCGGCGGGCAGATCGTGTACGGCGACCCCGCCCGGCACCTCGCCGTCGTCGTCACCGCCGATGCCCAGGCCTGCGGAAGCGGCGACCAGCGCCTGCTCGACGAGGTCATGGACGCCCTGGTCGCCCCACTCACCGCCGTGATCGACGCGGGTCGGACGCCCGGCTCGCCACACACGGTCGCCCTCGACTGGCCGGCACCGCGCCATGATGCCTCGACCCTGCCGGACGTGGGCGGGACCTTCAAGAACGTCGCGGACGGTCCCGGACCGGCCGAACTCCTCCTGTCGCTGCACGACGACGGCGGTCGTCTTCGCGCCATGCGGCATCGCGGAGACGGCTGGGACATCGAGTTCCGCTTCGACCAGCCCGTCCGGACCCGGATCGCCGGACGGCCCGCCGTCGTCACCGCGGGCCACTCAGGGCCAGGGACACTGGACGTTCGCTGCGCGCTGCACGGGGACGACCTGACCACCTGGCGGCTACGCCTCGTGCGGGCGGCGGGCGGCTCTCTCGCGGTCCAGTCCCAGGCTTTCGGCGAATCGGTCGCCCCGTCCTGGACGTTCCACGCCACCTACCTGATCGCGAACCACTCGGGCGGGTCTTGAACAGAAGCCCCTCACCACACTCCCAGGACACCAAGGCCCGCTGAGTTGCGTTCAGCAGGGCCGGAGACCCACTTTGCCGGCTCCATGAGGTCCTTCCGGCCCTGCTGAACCGAAGTCAGCTCGGGGTCCGTGGCGGCACCCGGCAGGCCTGTCCGATCCGGATCTCGCCCGGGCTCTGCTCAGCCATTGCTCCCGTGGCGGGCCCGGCGCTCCTCCTCGGCGACCCGCCGCGTGGCGGCGCCGCGCAGAGCGCCGGACAGTGCACCCGACAGAGCGCCCCCGAGGGCCGCGCCGACCGCGTAGCGCAGGAGGTCTGGAGCCCAGAAAGTGGTTCCGAGGACGAGCCGGGCCAGGGGAAACCTCTCTGCGACGGCGACCGGTATCCCCGTGAGTTGGAAGAACTCGATCGTGAGACAGATCGTGAACCCGATGACGGCCGCCACCGCCGGAGACGTGCGTGGCCGCACCAGGATGACCAGCAGCACGACGAGCGTCGCGTACAGCGCGTCGCCGACCGGTCCGCCCACGGCGCCCGGCAGGACGGCCCGGGCACCGAGCCCGGCGAGGACGACGGCAACCGCGAGCACGACCGTCATCGCGCGGGGCACGGTGGCGGTCACTCGTCGGACTCGGTCTTGGTCGCTTCCGGGGTGTCGCCGGTCAGCGCCGCGATCGACGCGGCCACGCAAGAAGCTGCTGCCGCGTGGTGACGGATCGCGTGGCGTGAGGTCATGCGCATACCCAGGACCGTCTCCGGGTGTCATGCTCGCACGTAGGTGACGTGCCGAAAACGGACGCCCGACGCCGACGTCGTCCAGTCCCGGGTCGAGGCCGGCCGCCAGGCCGCCGGGTCGATGACGGGTGCGAACGTGTCGCCCTCCACCTGGAGGTCCACCTCGGTGATCTCCAGCCGCTCCGCCGTCTCCATCGCCTCGGCGTAGACGCGTGAGCCGCCCATCACCCAGATCTCGTCGCCCCCGGGAGCGTCCGCCGCGAGCGCCAGGGCCTCGTCGAGCGAACCGGCCACCTCCACCTTCGTGGTCGGGGTGGTCGATCCTTCGCCGTGGGTGGGGACGGCGGCCATGCCGATCACCGCGCCGAGGCTGCTGATCACTACGTTGGTGCGGCGCGGCAGCGGCCGTTTGGGGAGGGATTCCCAGGTGAGGCGGCCCATCACCACGGGGTGTCCGGACGTGGTCGCCTTGAAGTGCGCGAAGTCCTCCGGGAGGTGCCACGGGATCGCGCCCGCCGCGCCGATGACCGGCCTTCCGGCGGCGTCGCGGGCTTGCGCCCAGATCAGGCAGATCGTCGCCATCGTCACACCGCCACCGGGGCCTTGATGCCCGGGTGGGACGCGTAGCCGAGGACTTCGACGTCCGCGTACTCGTAGTCGGCGATCGAGTCGCGGGGCGCGAGGCGGAGCGTCGGGTAAGGGTAGGGATCGCGCGTGAGCTGCGTGGTGACCTGTTCGAGATGATTGTCGTAGATGTGGCAGTCGCCGCCGGTCCACACGAAGTCGCCGGCCCGGAGCCCCGTCTGCGCCGCGACCATGTGCGTGAGCAGTGCGTACGACGCGATGTTGAAGGGCACGCCGAGGAACAGGTCGGCCGATCGCTGGTAGAGCTGGCAGCTGAGCTTTCCGTCGGCGACGTAGAACTGGAACATGGCGTGGCAGGGCGGCAGGGCCATGTCCTCGACCTCGGCCGGGTTCCAGGCGGTGACGATGTGGCGGCGCGAGTCCGGGTTGGTGCGGATCTGGTCGATCACGCGGGCGATCTGGTCGATCTGCTCGCCCGACGGCGTGGGCCACGACCGCCACTGCACGCCGTAGACGGGCCCGAGGTCGCCGTTCTCGTCGGCCCACTCGTCCCAGATGGTGACGCCGTGCTCCTGCAGCCACCGCACGTTGGACTCGCCGCGGAGGAACCACAGCAGTTCATACACGATGGACTTGAGGTGCACCTTCTTGGTGGTGATCAACGGGAACCCCTGGGAGAGGTCGAACCGGATCTGCCGCCCGAAGACGCTGCGCGTCCCGGTTCCCGTGCGATCGCTCTTGTGCGTGCCGGTGGCGAGCACGTCGCGCAGGAGGTCCTCGTACGGGGTGGGGATCGTGCTCACGTCGCCAACCTTGTCCTAACACGGGCGACGCCGCAAACCCGCCGCTACGCCGCCTTTGTCGCAGGCCAAGGGCGCGCTACGACACGGGATGGAACGTCCGCTGGCGGCGCGCCTCGTACAGCATCACCGACGCGGCGTTGGCGGCGTTCAGGGAGCTGGCGGCCCCTGCCATCGGGATGCTCACCGTCACGTCCGCGAGCTCACGCCAGGTGTTCGACAGGCCGTTCGTCTCGTTGCCGACCAGCAGGAGCACGGGCTGCGTCAGGTCGAACCCGGACACGTCCGCGTCCCCGTGCTCGTCGGTCGCGGCCACGACCACCGGTACGCCCGCCGAGCGCCGCGCCTCCACCCACGCGGCCACGTCGCGGGGCGACGCCGCCCGGACCACCGGCATCGCGAAGAAGGATCCGGTCGAGGCCCGGACCGACTTGGGGTCGTACGCGTCGGCGGCGTGGCCGGTCGTGATGACGCCGTGGGCGCCGAACGCGTCGGCCGAGCGGATGATCGCGCCGATGTTCCCGGGCTGGGTCGGCCGGTCGAACACGACGCCGAGGAAGTCGTCCCGGACGGGGATGCGGTGCAGATCGTCGGGCCGCATCGCCACCACGGCGAGGATCTCGACGGCGCCGTCGCCCTTCTCGCTCAGTTCGGCGAGCAGCTCCGGGGACATCGCCGTCTGCTGCGCCGTCCGAACGGTCCGGAGCAGGTCCCGCGCCCATGACGAGAGGGACCGTTCGCCGTCGTACAGGAGGGCGCGGATCTCCCAGCCGAACTCGACGGCCATCGAGATGGGCCGGACGCCCTGGACGATGAACTCGCCCGCCCGGTGCCGCTTGGTGCGGTTGGTCAGCAGCGTCCGCAGCACCTGGAACCGGGCGTTGCGTGAGGTGATCCGAGTGACAGCCACGGGATCATTCTCGCCGGTCGGGAGAGTGGGCGGCCGGTGCCCTCACCTCGCGGGACCGGCGCCCCGCGCCTGCAGCTCCTTGAGGCGCCTGCCGCGGAGCCGGAACCAGGCGATCAGACCCGTCAGCGCGAGGGCCAGGATCCCGCCGGTCAGCGCGCCGGCCAGCGATGCCCCACGGAACGCCGGCGCGTCCACGTCCATGATGCGTTCGCCCGCGTGCGCGGCGTTCGACGACCCCAGCACCACCGCCATCGTCAGGAGGTTCGGGGCAGCGCACAGGATCGCGAGCACGACCAGCCCGGTCCGGACCGGCGCCGACCGCGGACCCGGCCACGCGGCCAGGAGCAGGAGGACGACGGGCCCGGCCGTGAAGACCAGGCCGATCAGGAAGCCCCACCACGCCCCCGCCGCGAACGAACCGTCCACGGCGTCGCCGATCGTCTGCGCCCACCAGCGCGGCAGGAACGCGGCGAGGAACTGGTACACCAGCCACACCACGACGACCAGTGCGACCGCCACGATCACCCGTTTGATCCAGCCCCGCCAGTCCAGCCAGACGTTGTCGGACGACGACGCACCGGCAGGTCCGTCGGCCCCGACGCCGGCACCCTCCTTGCCCTCCGCGGCTCCCGGAGCCGCATTCCCATCGCTCATAGAAGTGATCATCGACCGGGAACGCCCGGGCCGCACGCCGCGTTGCACGGGGGGCGAATCGCGCTGACGTCAGGAGGTTCGCCGCCTGCCGGACGTCCGCCCTGCCTGCCGCACGAAGGGCCCGGCGGGCGAGACCGACGACATGTCCCCGCGATGTCAGACTCAGATGGAAGGATCAGACCCATGAGCGAGACGATCGGCCAGACCACCGATGCCCCTGTGACGCCGTCCCCCACCGATGCCCTGTGGGTGGAGCGGAACGGTGTACGCACATACACCGGCTTCTCGGCGCGTGGCGCCCGCGTCGAGGTCGGCCCGGCGGGGGCCGGTGCCGTCTTCACTCCGGGCGAGCTGCTGAAGATCGCCCTGGCGGCGTGCGCCGGGATGAGCAGCGACCGCGCGTTCGCGCGCCGGCTCGGGGACGACTACGCGGCGACCATCCGCGTGGAGGACCCGAAGGACATGGCGGAGGACCGCTACCCGGTCCTCACGGAGAAGTTCGAGGTGGACCTCGGCGAACTCGACGACGCCGACCGCGAGAAGCTCCTCACCATCGCCCAGCGCGCCATCGACAAGGCCTGCACGGTGGGCCGCACGCTCAGGGCCGGCGCGGAGGTGCCGCCCGCCCAGTTCAACCAGCCCGGGCAGCAGGGCGGCTGAGCCCGCCCCACCCGGACCGCACGTCCCCGACACCTGCCGAGAGGACCTCATGGCCAAGGACGAGCAGCAGATGGACCACACCCGCCCCCCGGAGGCCGGCGGCCCCGGCGACGAGGTGCTCAAGCCGGACAACTCCATCGAGGTCACGCCCGCGGACTGGGTGAACTACAAGCCCAGCAGCCCGCTCGATCATCTGATCGACAAGGCCGTGACGGTCCCGTCCGCGGCGATCCGCCGGCACGTGGACAAGATCCGTGCCCGGAACCCGCACGCCTCCCCGGCGGAGGTGATCACCCTCCTGGAGAAGGAGTACCTGCGGGTCATCGAGACCACGGGCAGCGCGGTGGGCGCCGCGGCCGCGATCCCCGCCGTCGGCACCGCGACGAGCGCCGCGCTGTCCACGAGTGACGTGGCCACGTTCTTCGCGTCCTCGGCCGCCTTCTCCCTGGCCGTCGCGGACGTGCACGGCATCGCCACCGAGGACGTGCCGCGCCGGCGCGCCCTCCTGCTGGCGACCGTGCTGGGGGACAAGGGCGCGCAGGACGTGGAGAACGCGGTCGGCGGCTCGGGCGTGGCCTGGGGCAAGGTGCTGCTCACGAGCATGCCCCGCACCACGCTGGCGCGGGTCAACAAGGCCCTCACCCACAAGTTCGTGCAGAAGCAGCTGGCCAAGCAGGGCAGCCTCCTCGTCGGCCGCATCCTGCCCTTCGGGGTCGGCGCGGTGGTCGGCTGGTTCGGGGCGCGCGCCCTCGGTCACACCGTGATCTCCCAGTCCCGGATCGCGTTCGGCCCGCCGCCGGACCACTTCCCGCGCGTGATCGAGAGCCCGCCCGCCAAGAAGCCCGCCAGGGAGACCGGCGCCGGACGCCTCGGCGGCACGAGGCGCTTCGGCGGCACGACGCGCTTCAGCGGCCTGCGCGGCAGGCAACGCCGCGAGCTGGAGCAGCCACCGGAGTCCTGACGCGCCGAGCTCTCCCTCCGTGCGCCGCCCCCGGCGCCCCGCCGGCTACTCCCCGGCCAGCGCCTCAGCGGCCGCCAGCAGCACGCACGTGGCCACGCCCTCCATCGCCGCCGTCACCTCAGCGAGGGGCGGCATGGACGGCGCGAGCCGGATGTTCTTGTCCTCCGGGTCCTTCCCGTACGGGAAGGTGGCCCCGGCCGGCGTCAGCGCGATCCCGGCGTCCTTCGCGAGGGCCACGACGCGCGCGGCCGTTCCCGGCAGCACGTCGAGTGACACGAAGTACCCGCCCCGCGGGTCGGTCCACTCCCCCACCCCGTACTCGCCGAGCCGGTCGGCGAGTATCGCGGTGACGGCCTCGAACTTGGGCGCGAGGATCTCGCGGTGCTTGCGCATGTGCTCCCGCACGCCGTCCGCGGACCCGAAGAACAGGGCGTGCCGCAGGTGGTTGACCTTGTCCGGCCCGATGGACGCCTTCGCGAGATGCTTCTTGTACCAGGCGACGTTCGCCGGCGACGACGCGAGGAACGCGACACCGGCGCCCGCCCAGGTGATCTTCGACGTCGAGGCGTACATGATGACGCGGTCCGGGTTACCGGCCGCCGCGGCGAACTGGAGGATGGGGGCGGTCCGCGTCTCGGTGTCGGTCAGGTGGTGCAGCGCGTAGGCGTTGTCCCAGAGGATGCGGAAGTCGGGCGCGGCGGCCGGCATCTCGGCCAGGGCCCGCGCCACGTCGTCGGACACCACGGAGCCGTCCGGGTTCGCGTAGGTCGGCACCACCCACATGCCCTTGATCGTGGGGTCGTCGGCGACGAGCTCCGCCACCGCCGCGGCGTCGGGCCCGGACTCGGTCATCGGGACCGTGATCATCTCGATCCCGAGCTCCTCGCACACGGCGAAGTGGCGGTCGTACCCGGGCACCGCGCAGATCCAGCGCACGGTCTCCTCGCGCGACCAGGGTGCCGGCGACTCCGGGAACCCGAACAGCATCGCCCGGACGACGGTGTCGTACATCATCGTCAGCGACGCGTTGCCCCCGGCCAGCAGCTGTTCCACCGGGACGTCCAGCAGCTCCGCGAACATCGCGCGCAGCTCGGGCAGCCCGTCGAGACCGCCGTAGTTGCGCACGTCCGTACCGGACTCGGAACGCGAGCGGTCCCCCGGCAGGGCCAGCATCGGGTTCGCCAGGTCCAGTTGCTCGGCGGAGGGCTTGCCGCGGGTGAGGTCGAGCTTCAGGCCCTTGGCCTGGAGCGCCGCGTAGGCCTCACGCAGCTCGGGAAGGGCCGCGGTGAGCGCGGCGGCGTTCGGGGACGACGTCGTAGTGGTCACCTCAGGAACCCTACGCGCGGAACCCCGGAAACGACATCACGATCTCGCCGCCCGGATCGGTCCTCGGTCCCGGCAGCACTCCCGGCCGCTCCGCATCGGACCCGCTCCGGGAGAGTGCCCCGCGCCTCGGCCCTCGCCCTGGCGCTTCATCCTTCGTCCTGGCAGTGGCGGTTGACCACGAGGACGGGGCACGCGCTGTGGTGCAGCACCGCCTGGCTCGTCGACCCGAGGAGCAGGCCACGGAAGCCGCCGCGGCCCCGTGAACCCACCACGATCAGGTCCGCCGCGGTGGAGAACTCGGTGAGGAGCTCCGCGCCCGAACCGTCGAGCACGATCCGCCGGATCCGCATCCCGGGGTGCAGCGCCTCGTGCTTGTCGACGATCGCGTCCAGACCCGCGGCGACGTCGGCGAGGACCTGCTCGTGGTCGATGTTCGACGGCAGCCACGCCAGCAGCCCCGCCCCGGACCCCACCGGTACGCCGGCCACGGCAGAGAGCTCGGCGTCCCACGCCTGCGCCTGCTCGATCGCCTTCGTGAGGGCAGCCTCGGCCTGTGGTGACCCGTCCACGCCGACGACGATCCGGCGCACCTCGGGCCGACCACCCGGCCCCACCGCCTCGGCGGGCAGGACATCGTCGTGCCCGACGGCGGTCCGGGGTTCGCCGGCGGTCGCGTCCGCGGCCTCGTCGGGGACCCCGCGGTGCCACATGTCACGCTTCGCCGAGCTCAGCGGCACCACGACCACCGGGCAGTGGGCGTGCGCCGGCAGCGCCGACGACACCGTGCCGAGCAGCCGCTCCGTGAACCCGCCGCGCCCGCGCGTGCCCACCACGGCCAGGCCGTGGTCGGCGGAGAGCTCCACGAGCACACCCGCCGCATCGCCCGTGGCCACCGATGTCGTGACCCGTGCTCCCGCCGCGACGGCACGCTCCTCGGCCTCGTGGAGGACCGCCTTGGCGCCCTCGGCCATCGAGGTGTCGTCGAACGCGGCGTAACCGCCGTCGAGCGAGGCGGCGGTGAACGAGGGAAGCGTGTAGCTGCTCACGAGATGCAGCGACCAGCCGACCCTGTCGGCCCAGGCCACCGCCCAGTCGAGCGCGTGCGTGCTGGCGGCGGACCCGTCGACCCCCACCAGTACGACATCGGGTTGAGACATCTGCGTCCTCCTCGTCGGAGCGTGTACCGCGCGCTCCCACGCTATCGCAGACGCACGAGAGCCGAGCCGGGACGCGGGTCCTGGCTCGGCTCTCGTCGGGAGTGTGGACGGATCAGTACCGGATGAAGGTCGGGTTGCTCATCCAGATGGTCCGGAACTGCACGGTGTCACCCGGCTTCGGGGCGTCGATCATGGTGTTGCCGCCCGCGTAGATGCCGATGTGGCCGGGGGCGTAGACCAGGTCGCCCGCCACGGCCGCGGATGCCGACACGATCGTGCCGCCGGCGGCCTGGGCCGACGACGAGCGCGGCAGCGAGATGCCCACCTGCGCGTAGACGTACGAGGTGAAACCGGAGCAGTCGAACCCGCTGGGGCTGGAGCCGCCGGACACGTAGGGCGTGCCGACGTAGCGCGACGCGATCGAGATGATCTCGGAGCCGTTGGCGGAGGCCGGTGCGGCCGTGGTCGCCGTGGTCGTGGTCGCGGTGGCGGTGGTCTCGGCCGCGGCCGCTTCCGCCGCGGCGGCAGCGGCTGCTTCCTCCTCGGCCGCCGCCTCGGCGGCGAGCTGCGCCTGGTACTCCTCGTTCTCCGAGGCCGGGGTCACGGAGACGACGCCGGCCTCGGCGGCGATCTTGGCGTCGCGGGCGACGGTGACCACCGGGGCGGCGTCGACGACCTGGTGGGCCTCGTTGGTGAGGGCGCCCAGGTCGAGGTTGCCGAGCTTGCTGAGGTCGGTCTTCACGGTCTCGCCGGGTGCGGCCTGCGCCGCGGCCGCACCGAAGGTCGAGACGAGGATCCCGCCGGCGGCGGCCGCGACGGCGGTCCGGCGTCCGAGCTGGGAGTTCTGCACGAGATCGGTGAGCGGAGTCACTGGTCGGCGCGCGGCTCGGTGGCGCCCTGCGGCAGTACGTGCGGTCACGAGTATCTCCAGATGCCTACGAGGTCAGCTGTCGGGTTCGGGTAGGAGAGCACACCCGGCGACGCGTGACGAGGTCAGCGCCGCTTTACCCCAAGGACGCACCCTGGCGCCCGGGAATGGGTCCCCCGCCCCTGTCATACGGTTCGTGGGCTTCCCCGGCCGGTGACAGGGTTCGGCGTCCGTCCGGAGGCCCGTCGGCGTTGAGCCGTCGAGCGTGCTGAACGTACCGCAGGGCCGGCCGCCATGTCACGTTATGGCAACGGAAATAGCCCTCACCGGACACTATCGGGACAGATCTTGCATAACCGTGACGTCGTCATCCCGTTCAGAGCCGCTCCACCACGTGGTCCACGCACGCGGTGAGCGCGGCGACGTCGTCGGGCTCGACGGCGGGGTACATCCCGACGCGCAACTGGTTGCGCCCCAGCTTGCGGTAGGCGAACACGTCCTGGATCCCGTTCTCCCGCAGGATCGCGATGACCCGGTCGGCGTCGATGCCGTCGTCCAGGTCGACCGTGCCCACCACGGTGGACCGTTCCTCCGGCCGCCCCACGAAGGGTGCGGCCCAGTCGCGCGCCCGCGCCCACTCGTAGAGGTGCTGGGCCGACGTCGCACAGCGCTTCACCGCCCAGTCCAGCCCGCCGTTCCCGAGCATCCAGTCGAGCTGGTCGGCCAGCATGACCAGGGTCGCGACGGCCGGCGTGTTCAGCGTCTGGTCCTTGCGGGAGTTCTCGACCGCCGCCGTCAGGGAGAGGAACTCCGGGACCCAGCGCCCGCTGGACTCCACCCGGGCGGCCCGCTCCACGGCCGCGGGTGAGAGAACCGCGAGCCAGAGACCGCCGTCGGACCCGAACACCTTCTGCGGCGCGAAGTAGTACGCGTCGGTCTGCGCCAGGTCGACGGGCAGCGCGCCCGCGCCCGAGGTCGCGTCCGTGAGCAGCAGAGCGCCGTCGTCGGCCCCCGCGACGCGCCGGACCGGCGCCATGGCACCGGTGGACGTCTCGTTCTGCGGGGTGGCGTACGCGTCGACGCCACCGGCGGCGGCGAGGTGGGCGACGGTGCCCGGCTCAGCCTCGATCACCTGCGAGCCCTCCAGGAACGGGGCGCGGGACGTCGCACGGGCGAACTTGCCGCCGAACTCCCCGAACACCGCGTGCTGGGCACGGCGTTCCACCAGGCACAGCGTGGCGACGTCCCAGAACGCCGTGGATCCGCCGTTGCCGAGCACCACCTCGTACCCGTCCGGGGCCCTCAGCAGTTCGGCGACGCCCCGGCGGACGCGGCCCACGAGATCCTTGACCGGCGGCTGACGGTGGGAGGTGCCCATCACCGTGGGCGTGTCGAGGAGGCGGCGGAGCTGCTCCTCGCGCACCTTGGAGGGGCCGGAGCCGAACCGTCCGTCAGCGGGAAGCAGGTCAGCGGGGATCGTCAGGGCCATACCGGAACTGTAGTTCGGGACTCCGACACGACCGCGGAACGTTCCACGTTCACGGATAGGCTTGGCCCGGGGCCGCGCAGAGAACATGGAGTTGACGTGACCGACCTGATCGACACCACCGAGATGTACCTCAAGACGATCTACGAGCTCGACGAGGAGGGCATCACGCCGCTGCGCGCCCGTATCGCCGAACGGCTGGGCCACTCCGGTCCCACGGTGTCGCAGACGGTCGCGCGCATGGAGCGGGACGGGCTCGTGGTCGTGACCGGCGATCGCCACCTCGAGCTCACCGAGTCCGGGCACGACAAGGCGCGACGCGTGATGCGCAAGCACCGCCTGGCCGAGCGTCTGCTCACCGACGTCATCAAGCTCGACTGGGAGCACGTGCACGTCGAGGCGTGCCGGTGGGAGCACGTGATGAGCGAGCTGGTGGAGGAGCGCCTGATCGGCCTGCTCGACCACCCGCACGTCGACCCGTACGGCAACCCCATCCCCGGCCTGGCCGAGCTCGGCGAGAACTTCTCCGAGCCGCGCTACCTCGAGGGTGTGGCCGCGCTGCCCGCCCTGTTCGAGACCGCGGCGAAGCAGGGCGCGCCCGCGCCGTCGGCGGCGACACTGGCCCGGATCGCCGAGCCGCTGCAGACGGACGTCGAGCTGCTCGCCCGCCTGTCCGAGGCCGGCATCATGCCGGGCGCACGCATCACGATCGCCGTCGACGCCGGCGTCTACACGGTCGGCGCGGAAGGTTCGGAAACCGTGCTCGACCTGCCGGAGGACCTCGCGAAGCACCTGTTCGCAGCCATATAGCAACTGTGATGGGAGTACCGGCGGGAGTGCGGTAGCGTGCCGCACTCCCGCCTTTGCTATGCCGGGGAAGCCCGAACTGACACATCTACCGGACTGATCGCATCACTCTGCGATTTTAACCGTTTGTGGTGAAAGGTTTCGGTAAGATGAGGCATGTTCGCTATTGTCCGTTCGGTCCCGCCTCGGTAACGTTGCGATAACGACCCATCCCCCCAGTAGTCCACGGGTCGAGCAGGGGGTCCTGCGTCGCAGGGCCTGCGTCTGTCTCCCCAGACGGGCGGCCGCTACGAGGAAGCTCCGAGAGGCCAATAACCGAACATGTCATTCACCGACCACCTCGCCTACGGGCTCATCACACCCGTACTGGCGTTCCTGCTGTCGTGCACGGGCTGCGCCGTAGGCCTGTCCTGCACCTCCCGATCCCGGGCCGCCACCGGCGTCGCCCGGGTCGCGTGGCTGAGTCTCGGCGCCGTCGCCATCGGCGGCACCGGCATCTGGGTCATGCACTTCGTCGCGATGCTCGGCTTCGTGCCCGAGGGCGTGACCATCCGCTACGACATCCCGCTCACGCTCCTCAGCGCGGGCGTCGCCATCGTCGTCGTCGGCATCGGGCTCTTCGTGAACCAGATCGGCGGGCAGCGCCTGCCCGGCATGGTGATCGGCGGGTTCCTGACCGGCTCCGGCGTCGCCACCATGCACTACATGGGCATGGCGGCCATGCAGATGAACGCCACGATGGAGTTCAACGGCGTCTTCGTCATCGCGTCGGTGATCATCGCGATCGTCGCGGCCACCGCGGCGCTCTGGTGCACCACGCACATCCGCGGCGCCGTCGCCACGATCATCGCCACCATCGTCATGGGCATCGCTGTGACGGGCATGCATTACACCGGCATGATGGGCGTCCGCCTGTCGGGCGGCACCGACGCGATCCCCGACGGCGTCTCGACGGGCGAGCTGCTCGTGCCGCTCGTCATGGCCGTCTCCGTGGTCACGCTCCTGCTGGTGCTCGTCGTCGGCCTCTGGCCGACGGAGTCCGAGCTCCGCGCACAGGCCGAGTTCGAGGCGCGGCTGAAGGAGAGCCAGGAGCGCGAGAGCACCCGTTCCGCACAGGGCCCCTCCCTGGCTGCGGCGTCAGAAGCGCTCCGGGCCGGCCATGTCGGCCTCACCGGCGCATCGTCCGGATTCGGGGAAACCGCCGGCTCGCAGCCGCCCCCCGGACAGGCCGACTCCGGGAAGCTGCGCCCCCGCTCGATGCAGTTCCGCTGATCCGGGGTCGGTCGCCACCGGACAGCCAGGATCGCGGCTTGACATTTCACCCCAGAACGCTCAAGGCTACGAGCGCCGCGACGTGAAGAGGTCACCCCCATGGCACGACGCCCGAACACCCAGAATCCGGTGCGCGCCACCCGCCCGCCGGGTACCACCCGGGCACTCGCCCCGGTGATCGCCCTGGCGGCGATGCTGACGTTGTCAGCCTGCTCCGTGACGTTCAACCCGGGTCCGGGTGAAGCCGCCTTCGAGTCCGGAGGATGGCAGATCGGCGAGGCGGCCGAGCCGGTCAGGAACACGGTCGCCTCCGGCACCGACACCGGGTCCGAGTCCGGCTCCGGGACGGGCCCCGAGTCCGGTACGGAGCACGAAACCGGTGCGGAGAACGAGGCCGACCCGGAGAACCGGACCGGAGACGGGCCGTCGGTGGTCGACGCCGTCGAGTCCGGCACGATCGAGGTGCGGCCGGCGCCGGAGAAGGACTCACCGGACGCCGAGGACGGGAACGGCCGAGCGCCGTCGGACACCGATGCGGCCGCCGAGGGCGGTTCGCCCGGAGGCGACGCCGGCAGCGGCGCGGACCCGGGTGCCGGCACCGGGAGCGACGGCGGCGCGGTCGCGGAGCCCGGCCTCAGCGACTCGGAGCGGTACGCCAGAGCGCTGGAGGCGGAGGTCAACGAGCGCCGGGAGGCGAACGGCCTCGCCGCGCTGGTGCACGACGACTGCGCCTACGCCGAAGCGCTCGAACGCGCGGAGGCACTGCGCGGGATGGAACTGGCGCACGCGCCTCTCGAACCGATCTTCGACCGCTGCCCCACCTCCACCGTCGGGGAGAACCTCGCCCGCGGCGGCTGGAGCCCGGCGGAGGCCGCGGACGGCTGGATGAACTCCGAGGGGCATCGCGCGAACATCCTCAACGCGGGCTTCACCCGGGGGGCCATCGCCTGCATCAGCGAGGACACGTCCTACGGTGCGCAGATGACCTGCGCCCACGTCTTCCTGGGCTGAGGAGTTCCGCGTCGGCACGAGGCGCCGAGTCCGTGTCCTGGTGCGCACCAGGACGCGGGCTCGGCGCCTCGTCCGTGCCGGGTCGGCGTTTCCGCGGGGCGTGGGCCCGGCGGACGTCGCCGGGGTCCACCGTTCCGGACGTGCGCGGCCCGGCGGACGTCGCCCGCAGGTCCCGTCAGATCCCGAGGGCCGCGCCGATCGGACCCTGCAGGAAGTAGACCAGGAACAGGGCCGCCGTCACCCACAGGAGCGGGTGGACCTGCCTCGCCTTGCCGACCGCCAGCTTGATGATCACGTAGGTGACGAGGGCGGCGCCGATGCCCGCCGTGATCGAGTACGCGAACGGCATGAGGATGATCCCGAGGAACGCCGGCACGGCGATCTCGAGGTTCTTCCAGTCGATCCCGGTGATCTGCACGACCATCAGCAGGCCCACGACGACGAGCGCCGGGGTGGCCGCCTCGTACGGCACCATCGCGACCACGGGCGAGAAGAACATCGCCAGCAGGAAGCAGAAACCCGTGACGACGGCGGCGAGCCCGGTGCGCGCGCCGTCGCCCACGCCGGACGCGGACTCGATGTAGCTGGTGTTCGAGGACACGGAGCCCGCGCCGCCCGCGGCGGCACCGATCGAGTCGACGATGAGGATCCGCGTGGTGCGGGGCGGGTTGCCCTTCTCGTCGAGCAGCCCGGCCTCGCCGCCGATGGCGACCATGGTGCCCATCGTGTCGAAGAAGTCGGCGATGAGGAGCGTGAAGACCAGCAGCACCACTGCCACGGCGCTCATCTTGGAGAACGAGCCGAGCAGCGAGAACTGGCCGATGAGTGACAGGTCCGGGAGATCGACCCAGGAATCCGGCAGTGCCGGGACGTTCAGCCGCCAGCCGGTGGGCACCGGTTCGCCGTCGGCGTCCTGGGAACCGCCCGCCTGGACGATCGCCTCGATGATCACCGCGAGCACGGTGCTCGACACGATCCCGATGAGGATCGCACCCCGGACCTTGCGCACCATCAGCACGATCGTCAGGAGCAGCCCGACGACGAACACCAGCAGCGGCCAGGACGCGAGCGAGCCACCGATGCCCAGCTCGACCGGCGTGGCCAGGGACGCCGGGATGCGCACGAACCCCGCGTCGACGAGGCCGATGAACGCGATGAACAGGCCGATGCCGACGCTGATCGCGATCTTGAGGTCGTGCGGCACCGCGTTGAACACGGCCTGCCGGAACCCGGTGAGCACCAGGACCAGGATGATGAGACCCTCGAGCACCACGATGCCCATGGCGTCGGCCCAGGTCATGCCCGGCAGGGCCGCGACCGAGTAGGCGACGACGGCGTTCAGGCCGAGCCCGGCCGCGAGCGCCATCGGGTAGTTGGCGACGACGCCCATGAGGATGCTCATGACGCCGGCCACGAGCGCCGTGGCCGCGGCGACGGCGGCGAGGTTGGGCTCGGAGCCTCCGCCGAGGAAGTTCCCCTCGAACCCGTTGTCCTGGACGGTCCCGATGATCAGGGGGTTCAGGACGACGATGTAGGCCATCGTGAAGAAGGTGACGAGGCCGCCGCGGATCTCGGTGGCGACGGTCGAGCCTCGTTCGCTGATGCGGAAATACCGGTCGAGCACTCCTGGTGCCGGCGGTGCTTGCGTGGTCGCCATGACGTGTGATCCTCCGTGGTGCGTCGTTCGCGCAGTGCAGCGGGAATCTACGTCAAGAATGTTTCACTGGGGGTTCCTGCGGGGAACAATTCAGGCAAGCTCGGCCATGTCCTCGGTCACATCGTCCGCGCCTGCCTCGAACAGGGGCTTGATCCTGCCGGGAGTCCGAGCGAAGCCGACTGCCGGCACCTTCGCGGCTCGCGCTGCCTGCATGTCGACCGTCGAGTCGCCGACCATGACGGCGCCGTCGGCCGGTGTACCGATGCGCGTGAGTGCGCCGCGCACCATGAACGGGTTCGGCTTCATGAGATCGGGACGGCGGGGCGGCCGGCCGATCACCAGGCCGACGTATCCGGCGAGGTCGGTCCGGTTCAAGAAGGCCTCGATGGCCTCGGGTGCGTTGTTGCTGATGATGACTACCTCTTGCCCGCGCCTGGCGGCGGCCTTCAGCATCTCGCGCACGCCCGGGGTGGGTTCTGCCTTCGCCGCCGCCGCGACCTCGGCCTTGATGCAGGCGTCATCGGTCATGCGGATCGCGACGCGGTCGAGGGTGCCGGCGTGGCGCAGCACCTCGAGATGGTCCTTGCTCTTCTTGAGGGACTGGGGAACCGGCACGGCGGCGTTGAAGAGCCCGCGGCGGGCGGCCTCGGCGGCGGTGGCGGCGACGCTCGGCGGCATGAGCCTGGTGACCGGTCCGTCGAAGTCGAGCAGGATCGCCGACGCGGCCTTCACGATCTTCGATGCTTCAGGCATGCCAGGAAGTGTGTCAGATCAGTCCCGTTCGTGCAGGTTGGCGGCGTGGGACCAGACGTCGGCGCGAGCCGCGAGCACAGTTCGAATATTGGGCGTACGCTATTCGTATGCGCAGGAAGATCATCACTGTCGGCACGTCCGCCGGGATCACCATCTCACCGGCGGACCTCAGGGCGCTCGGCCTTTCGGTCGGCGACACGGTCGAGGTCACGGCGCACGACGGCGCGATCGAGGTGAAGCCCGTCCGCAAGCGTTCCGACCTCTCGTACGACGACGTCATGGCCCGGATGGATCGGGAGTTCACCTGATGACCCTCACCCGGAGCGCGTTCTTCGACCGGATCGCGACGTCGGACCATCTGACCCCCGACTACGCGGACGACGTCCTCGTGCGCATCGCCCACCACTCCTCGGCGATCGAAGGCAACAGCCTCACGGTCTCGGACACGGTCACCCTCCTGGTCGACGAGATCGCCCCCTCCGGCGGGAAGTCGATGCGCGAGCTCTACGAGGTGGCCAACCACCGGGAGGCTCTGGCGTCCGTCGTCGAGCACTCGGCGTCCGGGGAACGCCTCTCCGGGACCTTCATCCGCACGGTGCACGGCGAACTCCTGGATCACATCCGCGACGACCACGGACAGTGGAAGACGACGCAGAACGCGATCCTCGGTTCACGCGTCGAGACCGCCGAACCTGCCGACGTGCCGTGGCTCATGGAACAGTGGGCGGAAAACGCCCAGTGGCAGGCCGAGAACCTCAAGGGCTCGGCGGCGATCGAGGCCATCGCCTCCGCCCACGCCGACTTCGAACGGATCCACCCGTTCGCCGACGGCAACGGCCGCACCGGACGGATGCTCATCATGTGGCAGACCCTCACGGCGTTCGGCCTTCCGCTGATCATCGAGGTCGACCGCCGCGACGAGTACATCGCCGCGCTCGACGACGACGACCGGCCCGCGCTCGCCAGACTGCTCGCCAACTGCTTGCTGGACGAACGGGACCGTGCCAGGAAGTTCGGGGTGGACGTCGAGCGCTCCGAAGCACGGGAGCGGTGACCCGCTGCCACGACCTGGACATGGCGACCGAAGCCCGCGCCTCAAGACCGGAAGCTCCTCGGTGGCGGCCACGCCGGACAGCGCTACCCACCGATGCGCATTCTCGCGCCCGGTGCGCGCTCTTGCCTGCGGATGCAGGGCTCACTCCGCCGCGTGAGACTTGAGCCGATGAGCAGCAATAGTTACCGACGAGAAGCGGTTTTCGTCGTCAGCTCGGGCCGGAGCGGAGCGAGCACCATCGCGGGAATCCTCCGGCGACTCGGATGCCATACCCCCACCCCGGAGGTCAACCGGACATCACGAGTCCCCGAGGATTCAGCAAACCGCGGTGGATGGTCGATCTGCATGAGCAGCACGCCGACGGCATCGGCAGGTGGGCCAACGGCATGCTCCACACGGAGCTCGCGACCCGCAGAGCGCCCCAGGCCTTCATCCGGTACGACAAGCTCCTTCGAACTGGAGCGGCTCGGTCGGCCAGG
The DNA here is from genome assembly GCF_003814695.1 of Myceligenerans xiligouense. GTDB lineage: Bacteria > Actinomycetota > Actinomycetes > Actinomycetales > Cellulomonadaceae > Myceligenerans > Myceligenerans xiligouense. The sequence continues at coordinate 481,262 of NZ_RKQZ01000001.1, read as the reverse complement.
CCCCCGACACGCTCGGGATCAGGCGTGCGCTACGGTACGACGCCGAGGCGGCGGCCGGCATCGACGCGTTCGTGAACCCGGACCTGCGGCGCGTCTCGGTCGCCTGGGACGATCTCTCGCTCCCGCCCTACCTGCGCGACGTCACCGAGCACACCTGGCACCATCTGTCCGCCCTGGCCACGCCGGAGGCGGACACGCCCGCCACCTATCCGGCGCCGACGCCCTCCGCGCCGACTTCGCCCGCGCCTACGAACAGTTCGACGGCGCCTCTGCCTACCGCCGGGTCCGCAGACTGATCCCGCGGCGCGCGCTGGGCCTGATTCCGCCGCAGCTCCGCAGCTCCGCAGCCACCTCGGCCGCGCTGCTCGTCACCTGATCGCCGACCGCGTCTGACTCCTACACGGGGCTTCTCCTCCCGCCGACGCCCCCGCCTGGGCTCACTCGGTGATCTCGTACCGGCCGCGGACTGACGGCACCGCGAAGTGCGACCCACTCCCGCAGTGTGCATGCTGGCACAGTGAAACGCACCTTCGTCGTCGGATATCCGCGGTCAGGAACTACTCTCGTCCAGTCGATCCTTGGCGGGCATCCCGATATCGCCACGTTTCCCGAGACGCACTTCTTCGAGGGGGTCGTTCTCCGGTGGCGGCCCGGGCGCTGGACCGGGCTCGTTCGGCCCGATGCGTTCCGCATCCGCACCCGGCTCCGGGACGCACGCATCGGATGGCTGCCCGGCCCGGGCGACCTGGCTCGGCCCGGCCTCGGCTCGTGGTCACGCCGGTTCGTTGGGGCGCTCGACACCGCCGCCCGCGATGTCGGTGCCGACGCCTGGGTCGAGAAGACCCCCGGGCACTACGGGTTCGTCCCGGAGATTAGCCAGCATGTCGAGGGCGCGAGGTTCGTCCACGTGGTGCGGTCCGGCCTGGACGCCATAGCTTCCTACCACCGCGCCGTGACGGAGGACCCCGCGGCGTGGGGAGGCCGGAAGTGTTGGTTCGACCTGTCTCCCATGGGCCTGGCGCAGCGATGGGTCGACGCGGTGACCACCACGCTGTCCTACGCGGGCGACGACCGACACCACGTCATCTGGTACGACGACATGGTGAGGGCTCCCGCCGGTGTCGCGCGTGACGCGTTCACCTGGATAGGGCTGGACGCATCCGAAAGGACCGTGCAGGGCGCTCTGCGCGAGCGGACAGCTGTCGCGGCGGATGTCGTACTCGGCTCGGAGACATGGAAGTCGGGCAACACCCGGGAGATCGGCATACGAGAGAGCACTGAGTGGGTGGAACGTGTCCGAGCGGGCATCACCCCGACGATGGGGGCAATGATCGAAGACCTTGACATGCGGGTCTCGCGGCTTCTGGTGGATCTGGTCGCAGCCCGCGTGAACCGCACGGTCGCCGAAGATCAGAGTTCCCAACTGCAGTGAGTTCCAGCGCGCGAACCACATCGCCCGGTGCCAGAATGTGCACATGTATTCGGTTGTCATACCGTGCTACAACGGCGAGAAGACACTCGGACGCCAGCTTGACGCTCTGCTGAACCAAGATTTCAAGGGCGACTTCGAGGTGGTCGTTGCGAACAACAGGTCCACGGATTCTACCCGCGAGATCGTCGAGAAGTACCGGGCGCTGGACCCGAAATTCCGAATGGTCTCGGCAAACGAGGCACAGGGCATCAACCACGCCCGAAATGCCGGCGTCCGGGCTTCGCATGGCGATTTCATCCTGCTCTGCGACGACGACGACATCGTGCTCCCTGGCTGGCTCGGCGCGATGGACGAGGCGCGGCGGCGGGGGCATATGTGTCTGGGTGGCCTGACCGAGCACCGACTGCGCGACGACACCTACTTGTTCGACCAGCCGGGCATCATTCACGTGCCCTGGCCTGAGATCCCACGTCCCATCGGCGCCAACTGCGGCTTTGCACGACAGGTATTCGACCAGATCGGCGGGTTTGACGAGTCGATCGTCGAGGGGCCCGACGACACCGACTTCTTCTGGCGCGCCCACTTCGCCGGGTACCCGTCACACGCCGTGCCAAAGGCACGGATCATCTACTACGTCAAGAGCGACCTGGACCAGCTCCTGCGGCAGGGATTCCGTCGGGGCAGCGGCCGGGTCAAGCTCTACCGCAAGTACCGGAGCAAAGGCATGCCTCGCATGTCCATTCTCAAGTCCGTGCCAAAATTTCTCACCGGGACGGTGCTGGCCGTCTTCGCGCCGAAGCGATCCAGCATGAAGCGGCGGACAGTCCAGTACGTGGGATTCCAGGTTGGCTGTATTGCAGGGAGTTTCCGAGAGCGTGTCTTCTACTTCTAGCGCGGCCCTGTCCGGCGCCACCGACAACCGGCCATGGAACGCGCACGACCTCGTGTTCGTGGGCGGGATGCATCGTAGCGGGACGACCTTGGTTGCTGACTTGATAAGCCGGAATTCGGTTGCTTCAGGGCTATCTGGAACCGGAGTTCCGATGGATGAGGGCGAGCATATTCAGGACGTGTATGTCAGAGCGTGGCATCGCACGGACGATTGGGCGTTCGACTCTCGACTTCACGTCACAGAAAATGACATAACACCTGACGCTGCCATGCGCCTCTGGATGTCGTGGTCACCCTACTGGGATCTGAGCAAGCGACTCCTCGTCGAGAAATCTCCACGGAACCTGACAAAGACCCGCTACCTCCAGGCCTTGTATCCAGGAGCACGCTTCGTCGTCGTCACGCGCCACCCGGTGATTCAAGCTCTCGCCGTGCGGAAGTGGGCGACGGGGCGGACCGGCCGTTGGGGAATCGGGTTTACTCACTTGGTAGAACACTGGCTGCACGCCCACGACCTGTTCATGCAAGACGCAGCCCACATCGAGCACCTCCACGTAATCCGGTACGAACTGCTCATGCGCCACCCGACGGCTGAGCTCGGACGCCTGTCCGCGTTCCTGGGCGTCCCTGGGAAACCCGTAGCGACAGTTCAAGCCAGTCGCAGTTCGGGGTACGAGAGGACGTGGAAGTCCGGAAGGATCGACCTCCTGCGTCAGGTTTCAGAGCACGTGAACCGCTCGCCAGCTTCGCTCTGGGCGACCAAGGGTGAGTTCGCGCGAAAGGTCTCGGACTCACTCCTACTACCTCGGTACCGCGAACTGATCCGCGAGCGCCTGGGTGACCGCATCCGACAGCATGGGTACGACGTCGACCGGCTCGATGACGTGACGCCATGGGATCCAGTACCCAAAGAGAGGATGGCGCCGTAGTGACCGAGTCGTCGTTCGTCGCACCGCGGACCCTTCACGAAATCCGTCAGGCGACACTCGTCAAGCTTGAAGCCGTCGTCGGCACGAACCGGGACGTGGCCCTGCTTCAAGCACCGACCCACCCCAACGTCGGGGATACGCTCATCTGGCTCGGCGAGCTCGCATATTTCAAGACCCTGGGGCTGAGAGTCCGGTACGTGAGTGATTTGTCGTCATACGACCCGGTCGCACTCCGCCGCTGCCTGCCACCCGACGGCGCAATCCTAATTACTGGTGGCGGGAACTTCGGCGACCTCTGGTATGACCACCAGCAAGACCGCGAGCAAGTGGCGCACGATTTCCTGGACCGGCGGATCGTGCAACTCCCACAGTCGGTGTGGTTCGAGTCCCCGGAGCGGGCCGCACGGTCGAACGCTGCGCTCAGGCACCACCTCGACCTGACCGTGCTTGTCCGGGACCGCGCCTCGGGGGCACGGATGGCAGAGCAGCTTGCTGACGTCGCCACGGGATACTGCTGGGACATGGCGCTCGGCTGGGCGCCACCCCGTTTCTCAGCGAGCGCCCGTCCGCGCCAACCGCTCGTCCTGGCGCGTGTCGACACCGAGGCATCGTCCGGACTGGCAGCGGCCGTCGCGGAGGGACGCCTCGGATTCGACGCAGACGTCGTCAGTTGGCGCCATCATGGCCCGCAAGACCTGGCGCGCCGCGCGCTCCGCGCGCTCCCGCTTGCTTCGAACCGGCTCGCGCCTCTGCGAGGGGCGGCTATGCAGCCACACCTGCGACGCACCATCGCGGGGATCCACGCGCTAAACATGCGCCGCGGACTTCGGCTCTTCGCAAACCGGCCATTCGCAGTTGTCGACCGGCTTCACGCGCATGTCCTCGCCGGACTGCTCGGCGTGCCGCACGTCGTCCTCGACAACAGCTACGGAAAGATCGGCGCCGTCCACGACGAGTACACTCACGTGCTCCCGGGTGCACATTTCGCACGCAGCATCGATGAGGCGGCCGCGCTGGCGCAGGCATTGAGCTCACAGGCGAAGAGCGCCGTCTGACTCCCACGCTGCAACGCCGTCGCGACGGCTGAGCGGAAGCATCAAGCGGGTCGCGACCTCAGCAGGGATCGCACTCCGATCACGCCACGCAGGTCGTCTCGAAGTCGGCGCCAGCACAGAGCTTCAAGGCCAAGAGCCGCGAGCATCACAAACACGCCGATCGCGAGGTCGTACAGCGGGTGGGCGGCACTTATCAGCGCCACGGCTCCTGCGGCCATACCCGCCGCCAGAACGTGCGCCACGATCGCCCGCAGGGCGTTGCCGAAGAGGACACCAATGTCGATGCCCGAAGCACGTCCCGCCCACCAGAGCGATAACGGCCAGAGCGCGGTCATTGACACCGCGTACCCGACCGCAACTCCGACCATCCCCCAGAAGCTCCCGACGATCACGGCAACGATCACCAACGGGCGAGTCACGAGCGCAAGTCTTAGCTGGGCGCCGGTTTGGCCGCTCGACATGAATATCCAGTTGGCCACGAAGCTCGCCGCCTGAAAGAGGCCGGCCACGGCCAGAGCAGTGAAGGTGCTCACCGCTGGAAGCCACGCTGGCCCGAGCACGACCTCGATCAGTGGTCCCGCGAGTGCCCCAGCCAGAGCCAGGACTGGGACCACAAGGTGGAGCAGGACAGCCTGGCCCCGCACCAAGAACGCCCGATACCTCGGACCGTCTTCCCGCAGCCGGGACAGCACAGGCAGGGCCACGCGCATCGCAGGGTTGTTCAGCTGCGTGATTGGCAGTTTCATCAATTGGAACACCCGGTTGTACATGCCTGCGGCAGTTGGCCCTAGCCGGGCACCTACCAAGATCGTGTCGATGTTCGAGCTCGCGTACCAGAGGCTCTGTGCCCCCAGTAGATTGGCGCCGTAAACCACAAGGTCCCTCATATGCTCTCCTCGGTGAGGAAGCCTTGGAAACCATCCCCCGACGAGCATCAAGCCGATGTTCACCACCACAGCGACCGTCAGCTGCTGCCCTACGAGTGCCCAGTACGAGGCACCACCGAGCGCCATAGTCACGGCGACGAGCAGGCCGAGTGTCGGGCCGGCTATGTCGATGACGGCGTTCGCCGTGAATCGCAATTCCCGCTGGATGCTCGCCCGGAACTGCGCGCCGATGCCATTGAGCGCGAACGTCACCGCAATCCACCGTGTGATCTCCTCAAGCACAGGCTCCTCATAGAAACCAGCAATCGACGGGGCCGCTAGGAAGACGATTCCAGATAGCAGAATTCCCAAGCCTGTGCTCATCCAGAACAGGTTGTCCCGCTGTCCCTTGGTTAGTGTCGTCGCTTGGACCGCCGCTTTGGAGAGCCCAAGCTCTCTCAGCACCTCGCCGAAACCCGTAATGGCAACGACCATTGCCACGTACCCGAAGGCCGATGGCTCGAGTAGACGAGCGAGAACTACGATCGAACTGGCTTGGACGATCGATCTCGCCAGCTGGCCCGAGATCGCAATGATTCCGCCGCGCGCGGCCTTCCCACCGAGCCCATCGCCCGAACGCACAATCGTGGTCAAATCCACCCCTCGACTATTTTTAAGCGGCGGGTCTTCTAGTATAGATTGACCTATGCCTACTATCCCACTCGAGCACGTTTGGCGAATTGGCGATTATACGCCTCTAGAAGCACCGGATGCTGCTCCTGGAGCGTTTCAAGAACTCCAGGCGTCAACACGCCCCGCCATTGGCCAGGCTGCGGATTCCGTACGTGGTCCGTCCTGTTACCGGCCGCTGCCGCCGAGAACTTGCGCACCGCGTGCATGCCCACGGCCTTCCGCAGGCCCGGTATCCGGTAATGGTCCATTAGCCTGCGATAGACAAACTCCTCATTTCCGATGATATCGCTATAATCAAAAACCAGCAATCTCTCGTCCTCTTCCGGCCACGCGGCCATGGACTCGAAGTGTCGCCGCCTGAACTCGAGCTCGGCCAGTAATCCCGTCTCGACGTCCCGCGATTGCAGGTACTCCGCGTATGACATTTCGTTTGGCATAGCAGCCGGCACGGTTCCGTTGACCATCCTCCAGTCGGCATCCGTCGGGGATTTCACGTGACACCACGGCTCCGCACCACGCCTGTGATAAAAATAGCCAGAAACCAGCAGGTCGCGCGGGTCACGCATGAACCTTGACATCCTCACATCGCCCAAGGAGTCAAGATCTGGCAGCGAGTTGTTGAGCGAGACCATGACATATTCTTCTTTGACCTGATTCAGCCACTCTGCGCGACTATTGAGGTGGCGGAACTTCGTCGTCAAACCGTGCGGCCCCAACGTCACCAATGCACGTTTCATCACACGCATGAAGTAGACGGTCAAGCACTTGTGATACGAAAAGTGAAACAATGTTGCCGGCGGTTTCATAGCCCCCCCGAGGGATCGCGTGGTACTCGGCTCCTCGTCCACCGTGGACCAGATCGCAGTGATCCGCATGTCGAATGCGTTCAAACATGGAGCGTATGCGAACGTAGCGACCGCTGCTCTCGATGGCGCGTCGATTTGTCCACGGCTTCGTCCGAGCGAAATGATTGCGCACCAGAGCTTCTGAAGTCGATGTGCGACGAGACCAGTGGCATCAGCGAGAAGAGCACCATGAACGGGACCACCTCGATCGACTGATACACCAGGGTCTGCAGCATCGCCGCGACCAGGCCCGCCTTCAGCCACCGGTGGGCGGGCTTCACCGCGAGCACGACGCCCACCATCAAGAGGTAGAACAGAATGGTGCCCACGAGGCCAAAGCTGACGAGTTGCTGCACGAGGCCCGACTCGAGCACGCCCGTGGCCTCGCCGCCCAGGTTGCCCGTGACGTTGGTGAACTGTCCCGTGTATCCACCGATCAGAAGCGGCGAGTCGAACCAATACTCCATCCCCGCGTACCACTTGGTGATCCGCGCCTCGTTCCCGGCTGCCCCGGAGTCCAGTCCGCCGATGTAGCGACTCCAGTAGGGAGTTCCCTCGAACGCGAGGAAAGCCACGACCGCGGCTACCAGAATCGCGAATCCCAGCCGGATCCGCCGGCCGAGACCCGACGAGAGAACGAAGTGGCACAGGACGCCGCCGGCGAGGATCACCATGCCGGACCGGGAGTAGCTCGCCGCGACCGCGGCCGCCAGGACCAGAGCCACGATCCCGTACCACCTGCGCCGCGTCGATACCCAGGCCTGAACAAAGGCGAAACAGATCAGCGAGATCATCAGCGGGTAGTGGAGGTAGCTTCCCGTGAGCGCAGCGGGCCGCACCGTCCCGCCCAGACTCGACAGATCGCTGCCGCCAAACACGTCGAGCAGCAAGGACCGCTGCTGGATCACCGCGACCGCAACCGCGACGAGCCCCACGACCGCGAGCCAGCCCATGACGTTCGTGCGTGCCAGCCCGTCGAACTCCAAGGCCCCGGACAGGCAGAGCACGAGCGCGAACATGGTCATCACGACCACGTAGTTCCACGGGTCGGCCGTCGTCGACGTCGAGGTCACGTATGCCACCGAGAGCAGTTCCACCATGAGGAACAGGTAGGCGGCCACGAACAGCCCGGTCTTTCCGTGGCGTTTCGTGAAGCCGCGGGTCAGCCCGAGCACGATGATCACGACGATGGCGACCGCCTGGGCCACGTAGCCGATCTGCTTGCTCGCGACGGCTTCGAACACGCCACGGCCCCCGACGACAAGGAGGCAGACGCCCAGGGTGGTGTTCACCAGCACCTGGGCGCGCCCACGCAGTCCTCCGGTCCCCCCACTGCCCATCACGTACCTCGACCTTTCCGGCACCCATCGCACCCCGCGCCCGACCGAACGCGCATCGGAGCCCAGCGCCGCGAGCACAGCGTCCCCGTGACCGTCCCTCATACCTTCTGTTCCAGTGTCGACTCACCGGACTGTTCGAACGTGCGCTCGTCGGAGAACGCCGACGCCGGCGCCTCGTGGTCCCGCATAGAGGGCCTGCTCGCGGCCGGCTCCGGGTCAGGGGCATCGTCGCCGCGGCGGTGTTTGGGAAGTTCGGGCTTCGGGCCGGGCCAGATACCCTTCTGACCAGGACCGCTGCCGCTCTCCCCCACGGGCTGCCTCTCCGTCGGGTCCGGCTGGTACTCGTAGTAGCGGTACTTGTAGCTCGCCCGCTCGGCCACAGGCATCCGGTTCAGCACGATGCCGTGCACCGGAGCCTCGACCGTCTGCAGGGCGCCGACAGCCTCCGCGAGCTGCGGCCGGTGGACGACCCCGGCGCCCACCACCAGCACTGCGCCGCCCGCGATCCGGGCGAGGAGCGCCGCGTCGGTCACGGGCAGCAGGGGCGCGGTGTCCACGATCACCACGTCGTACTCGGTAGCGAGCTGGGTGAGCAGTTCTTTCATGTGCGTCGATCCGAGCAGCTCGCTCGGGTTCGGGGGAACAACCCCGGAGGGCAGGACGTGCAGGTTCTTGTTCCCCCAGGTCTGGATGGCGTCGGCGAGGTCGATGCGGCCGATGAGGACCGTCGTCAGGCCGATGGATGCCTCGAGGCCCATGTATTTCGACACGGAGGGACGCCGCAGGTCGGCGTCGACGAGGACCACACGCGACCCGGCGTCAGCCATGGTGATGGCCAGGTTGATGCTGGTCGTCGACTTGCCCTCCCCGGGAATGGCGGACGTCATCACCAGGATGCGCCGATCCGTGTCCAGGGTGAGGAACTGGACGTTCGTGCGCACGCGCCGGAGCGCCTCCGCCCGGGGACTCTGCGGGCTCTCTTCCACGATCAGTGGGTGCGCCGGCGCGTCGTCGTCGAACGTGACCACGCCGATCACCGAGGCGTCGGTCACCATGCGTAGGTCTTCGTGCGATCGGATCCGCGTGTCGAGCCTCTCGCGCAGAAGCACTACGCCGACCCCGGCGACCAACCCGATCAGCCCGCCGAGCAGAAGGTTCAGCCGGGTGTTCGGCAGCACCGGGCTGCTGGGAACCGTCGCCTCGCGGACGACGCTGAGCTCGACGGGGGATTCCCCGCCCGATTGGGGCTTCTCGATCTCGGAGACCAGACCGGCCAGGCTGAGCGCTGTCGCGTCGGCGATCTTGGCCGCGTCCGTCGGCACGTCGCCGCTCGCCACGATGTTGATGAGGACCGTGTCCTTCGGGGCCTCGGCCTGGACCTTCGCGGCCAGCGAGGCCGCCGACTCGTCGAGACCGAGCTCCTCGATGACGGGGTCGAGAACTCTGGGACTCGACACCAGCTCCTTGTACGAGGCCACCTGCTTCGCGGTGTAGTTCCCGCCCTGCACGAGCTCGGCGGTGTTGTCCGAGCCCCGGAGCGACACGAAGACCTGCGATCTCGCCTGGTAGATCGGCGTCGTGAAGAAGGTGATCACCGCGAAAACCATGACGCCCGCGACGACGAAGGCGACGAACCACGGCCAGCGCTTCCGCAGCAGTGCGATGTAGTTAGAGGGTTCCACGTACGCTCCTGAATCCGGGTTCTGGATGTGTTCGATCGCGCGATCTGTCATGTACCCCGACGCGCGGTGGGGACGGATGGCCCGGGGAACTCATCGCGACCTGCGCCTCCAGGCCGCCCCCACCGGATAGCCGGCCATCTTCGCCAGGTCACCCGTCACCACCACCGCCGGAACGGCGAGGATCAGGCGGAGCGTGGCGCGCACCCCCGGCGGGCGCCGCCGCCAGGCCCGGCGGAAGAACTTCGCGCAGTACCCGAGGAAGCCGAGCGCGAGCAGCGGACGGACCACCGCCGGATACGGGGCCAGCAGCCCGGCCACCCCAACCGCGTACGCCCCGTAGCGCAGTGCGTGCCGCCGGGGCCAGAGCCCGGACTTCCCGTCGCCGCGCGCGTACCGGTAGTACTGCTTCGCGTACCCGCGCCAGGTGTCCCGCGCCGACCAGCGGGCCACCGCGTCGGGGGCGAAGGCGAACCGCAGTCCGGCGCGCTTCATCGCCAGGTCGAACACCAGGTCCTCGCAGTAGTCGAGCCACTCCGGGTAGCCCTCGGCCGCGCGCCACGCGTCGCGCGTGACGAGCAGCGAGCGGCTCGACGGGAGGAACGTGCCCGGATCGATCTCGTCGCGCAGCGGCATGAGCACCGTGGCGAACAGCCGCTCGTTCCACGACGTCCACATCGGCTCGAAGAACCCGGCGACCACGTCGACGTCGTCCCGCTTCGCCGCGACCAGCGCGTCGAGCCACCCCGCGTCGAGGCAGGTGCCCGCGTCGGTCACGGCGAGGAGGTCGTGCTGCGCCCGCTCGACGGCGAGGTTCCGGCCCTCGGAGATGTTGGCGCCCGCCGCCTCGATCACCCTCGTCTTCACGGCGGAGGCCGCGCCCCAGGAATCCAGGATCGAGACGGTCGCGTCCGTCGACCCGCCGTCGACGACCACCAGTTCGTCCGGCAACAGCGTCTGGGCCGACAGCGACTCGAGGAACGCCGGAAGGCCGCGCTCCTCGTTCAGCACCGTCATGACGAGCGACACCTGCGGGGTGGCGCTCCACCTCCGGCGAGCCGTTCTCGTGCGGCCCACGCCCCCGCTCACGCGTGGACTCCGATCATCGCGCCCGCCGAGTCGACGCGGTCCAGCTGCTCCGCCTGCCTGCCCACCGGCACGAGGCAGTACGGATGCTTCCGGTAGAACCGCCAGGCACTCGCGAGCTCCAGCCGCCACGCGCCCACCGAGAAGCCCCGGCCGGTCTCGCGCCCCCAGCCGTGCTGCCAGCGCACATCGCCGTCGACCCGCACGCTCAGTCCCTGCTGCCAGGACCGCACCCCGAGGTCCGCGTCCTCGTAGTACACGAAGAAGCCGTCGTCCCAGCCCGCGAGCGCCTCGAAGGCCCGCCGGGTGATCGCGAGCGCGGCCCCCATGGCCCAGACGACGTCGACCAGTTCTCCGGGGCGGGCGAAGCGCTGGTATCGCTCGTCGGGCAGGCGGAGCAGGTGCTTGACCTTCCTTGTCGGGAACGGGGTCCCGCGGCCGTTCTCCTGCGGGGTCCCGTCGGGATTGACGAGTTGCGGCGCGATGATGCCGCCGTGGCGGAGTGCGCCGGCGACGAGGGCGGCGATCCCGTCCTCGGTGACCGTGACGTCCGGGTTGCAGAAGATCAGCACGTCCGTGTCGACCGACCTCGCGCCGATGTTGTTGGCCGCCGAGAATCCCCGGTTGGCCGGCAGTGGCAGCACGCGCGCGCCGAGTTCCGCGGCGACGTGCGCGGAGCCGTCGGAGGACGCGTTGTCGACGACGATCCACGGGTACCGGCCGAAAGGCCGGTCTCGCCAGAACTCCGTCAGCGTGCGGGCGCTGTTGTAGGTCACGGTGATCAGGGCGACGTCGCCGTCTGTGCCCACGGATGTCCTCCTCATGGTCTCGGGTCGCGGGTGGAGCAGGTGCCGGGTGCGGTGGCGCTCCGTCCGCTCGGCTGGTCGAACGCGTTCTCTCAGTACGCCCCGCTCGGCATGAAGACCTCTCGCGCCGTGCGCAGGATGATCGCCACGTCCCCGAGCAGGGACCAGTTCTCGACGTAATACAGGTCCAGCCGCACGCTCTGGTCGACCGGGAGATCGTTGCGCCCGCTCACCTGCCACAGGCCGGTCAGTCCGGGCTTGACGTACAGGCGGCGCTTCCACGTGTCGTCGTACTGCCGCACCTCGTCCGCGACCTGCGGGCGGGGCCCCACGAGGCTCATGTCACCCTTGAGGACGTTGATGAGCTGCGGGAACTCGTCGATCGAGTACTTGCGCAGGAAGCGCCCCACGCGCGTCACCCGGGGGTCGTTCCTCGGCTTGTAGAAGACTCCGGCCTCGGCGCCGAGCGCCTCGGACAGCCGCGCCTCGGAGCCCAGGCGCATGGACCGCAGCTTGTACATCGTGAACGGCTCGCCGTTGAGCCCGATGCGCTGCTGGCGGAAGAGCGCCGGCCCGCGCGAGGTGAGGCGTACGAGCACGGCGCAGACCACGAGGGGCACGAGCGTCACCGCGAGGATGACCGTCGCGCCGGCGACGTCGAACGCCCGCTTGGCGACGTGCTGGAGTCCCGTGTAGCCGGGGTGGGTGACCTGCACCATCGGCGTGCCGTCGACCGGGGTGATGACGAGCCGCGGGGCGGCGACGTCGGCGAGGCCGGGCACCACCACGAGCTTCGCGCCGGTGGGCTCGAGGTCCCAGGCGAGCTGCTTCAGGGCGGCGGGGGTGGCGTCCTCGTGCGCCGTGACGGCCACGGCGTCGGCGTCCACCCGTGCCGCGACGTCGGCGGCCTGCTCGACGGAGCCGAGCACCGGGACACCCTCGACGGGTGACGCCGACCCGACGCCGCCGCGCACGCACACACCGACCACCTCGAAACCGGCACCGCTCGCGCGCTCGATGCGCCGGCCCAGGTCGCCGACCGCCGCCCTGGAACCGACCAGCACGGTGCGTCGGCGGCACTCGCCCCGCCGGCGCCGTTCGTGCAGCCGCCGCTGCAGGAGCCACCGCCCGAGGAGGAGCAGGGCGAGCCCCACCGGCAGCGTCACGGCCACGTACGAGCGGGCCAGGTCGAACTTGGCGAGGAAGCAGACCACGGCGAGGAGCCCGAACATGCCGAGGGTGCCGCGGATCGCACGCAGGTACTCCTCGCGGCCGGAGCCGATGACCTCGGGCCGGCGGGAACCGGCGAGGCCGAGGGCGAGCACCCAGCCCTCCACGAGCACGACGCTCAGCAGCACGTAGAGTCCGCCGCGCGGTTCGAGCAGTTCCACCTCGACGGCCCGGTCGAACCGCAGGAAGTAGCCGAGTCCCACGCCCAGGCTGACGGCGATCAGGTCGTACACCAGCGCCTGGGTGTTCAGGTCGTCCTGCCAGCGCGCGGCGGCACCGCGCCGCGGACGTGGGATGTCGATGCGGAAGGCGTCCCGGTCCTCCGTGCGCGCCGACGGCCCGGAGAACTGCTCCTCCAGGGCGTCGGTCTCGCGGTACGGGTCGGTGACCGGCACGGCATTTCTGTCGATCGTCACGATCCACCCCGAGATCACTCGTACGGTCACCGGGCCGTGCGCAACGGCCCTGAGGGGACGGCACACGGCCCGGTGGTTGACGTCAGGTCGGCCGGGCGATCGCCACGGCAGGAAGAACCGGCGCGGATGCGCGCCGCCTCTGAGATCAAGCCCTGCTGCGAACTCGACGGATCGCGACCAGGACCGCGACGCCGCCCAGGAGAAGGCCACCGGCCACGGCCAGGTACGGCAGGCCCGTCGCACCCGTCACGGCGAGCCCTCCGCCGTCCCCGGGCGCACCACCGTCGTGGCCCGGCGGGACCGCGACGACGGTCAGGGTCGCCGGCTCGGCGACGTGGCTGCCGTCCGCGTGGTGCAGGCTGAGCATGTAGTCACCGGGCACCAGGTCGCGGTGCTTGACGACCGCGGTCCTGCCGACGGGCGCGTCCAAGGGCTCGTTGTGGACGACGTCGCCGTTCTCGTGGGTCACCATGTGCGTCACCTGCTCGCCCTCGTCGACCCCCATGCCGATCCCGGTCAGCGCCGTGAACGCCGCCATGGTGATGGTGTTCGCCGCCATGGGCGTCGTCACGCCGTCCCCTTCGGCCATCGTGGCGGTCTGTGTGGCGTCCCCGCCCGCCGCCTCGAACTCCGCCATGAGGCTCTCGTCGCAGGTGATTCTGACGGTGACGGTGGCGGTCTCCGGAACCACGCCGTTACTCAGGTCGATCGTGCACGGATACTCTTCGGGCCCGTAGTCGTCAGCCATGGCGCTCGTCGCACCGACGGGCATGCTCAGGGCCGCAAGCGTGAAAGCAGCGGCGATAATGCGTCGAAGCATTGCTCATTCCCCTGTGATTGCGTTCTGCTGCGTGAAGGTGCGTTGGAGCACCTGACTCTCGGGTCCTGGCAAATGCCATCAGGCACCCGATCCACGTCATTCAGCTGTGCCCGAGAGGTCATCCGAGATGGTGATATCCGTGGCCCTGGGACCCGGAGTAACACGAAGAATGATGTCTCCGGACTGACGCTTCCCCGTGATCATGGCATAGGTCACAGACACTGTCGCGTCGGGCGAAAGCTCGATGTGTCGCGATGCCACCGAGAATTCGCCCTGCTTCTTTGGTGTAAGTCCTATTTCCGTGCCATTCGAGGATGCGCCCGCGACCCATCCGCCCGCCGGCGCGTAGACCAAGGAACGCAGCCGGATCTCTCCCGGCTCTTCCTCGCCGTACCCGGCGAAGTGCTCCGGCATCGACACGACGCGGTCCTCCGGAACCGTCGACGTGTACGTCACGGTCACGTCGAGCTCGCGCGAGCCGTCCTCACGTTCGTCGACCACCGCCACCTGGACCTTCGTGTCGAGGTAGTACGCGATCTTGGCCATGTTGATCCCCTGGACGAACACCCCCACCACCGGGGAGTCGTCGCGGACACCGGTCAGGGAGCCGTCGAGCACGGTGCCGGCCAGCCGCCGGTTCACCGCGTCGTCGCTCGACCACACCAGCAGCCGGCCCTGCCGTGCGGCGTCGGCGAGCGCCGCGACCACGTCCACGTCGGTCTCGCCACGCGGGGCGGCGAGCCGGTCGAACGCCTGCCGGGCCACCCGCGCGAAGACCTTGTCCTGCTCCTGCGGGCTCTCGTACTCGAAATACACGTCGTGCAGCAGATACTCGGCCAGGTCGGCCGGGGCGACCCGGACGCCCTCGGCCACGTCGACCGGTCCGGTGCCACGCAGCAGGGCCTCCAGCGCCAGGGGGTCGGCGGTCAGGACGCCGTCGACCTCCTCGCCCGTCTCCCGCAGCCACATCTCGCGGGCGAGTTCGGCGGTCCGCGGGAAGTCCGGGGTCATGGTCACGTTCTGCATCCACCGCCCGACCTCGCCGTGCTCGCCCAGCACCGACCGCTCGTCCGGCGTCAAGGGCAGCACCGGCTTCTCGAACGGACCGACCAGCCCTGCCGGAGTCTGGTCCACGAGGGTGACCTCGCCGTTCTCCGCCCGCAGCACGAGCACGGTTCCCGTGATGCCTCCGAGGGCGCGTGGCTCGGCGGGGTTCTGCACCAGCACCAGGTAGTCCCGCGGACCCTCCGCACCGAGCAGCGGAGGTATCACGTCCGCCGCCCGAGCGGCCGTCGCCGTCGTCGACCGGAGGCCGTCGAGCTCCTCGCGGAGCAGGTCGACGGCGGCGCCGACCACCGGCAGCATCGTCCCGTCCAGCGTCTCGACGCGCTCCGCCGCGAAACCGACGGACCGGTCCGCCCGCACGACGTCGGGCGCCACGCGCCGCAGCGGCTCCAGGTCGATCCTGCCTTCCCGAGGGGCGAAGGTCGCCGGATCGGCGAGCTCCACGCTGCGCGCGAGATCCGGCAGCGCGCCCCGCGCGAGCTCGTCGACCACCTCGGACATCGTCGCGATCGCCTCGAAGGTGGGGCCCGCTCCTGGCACCTCGCGTGCCACGGACCAGTGCGGCCCTCGCGTGGCCTCGTACGCCCGGCTCGTGTCGTCCTGCAGGTCGGCGACCTGCTGGGTGAACCCGTCGGTCCACCCGGACAGGGCGTCGGCTCGCAGCGTGGCCACGCCGGCGGCGGCGTCGGTCAGCGCGGCCCGGGCTCGCAGGGCATCGGTCGCCGCCCACGCGAGCACGAGCACGAGGAGCAGCAGCACGACGGCGACCGCCCACAGCACGCGACGGAGCGCCCTCCGGCGTCGCGCGCTCCAGAACGGTGTCCGGACCCGCGGGGGCCGCACCCAGGTCCCCGCCGACGGCGGCGCCACGGGATCGGATGGCGACCGGCTCTCCGGTTCCACGACGTTCTGCGGAGCGCCCGCCCATTTCTCGCCCCATCCCGGATGTGTCACAGGCCCCCCGCCCGGAATTCGCACTCGACCGACATTCCGCCCGCCGGTCACACCGGACATTCAGGCGATTGTCTCCGACGGAATACGCCGCCGCGCGATACGTTACCCGCGGCCTCCCGACCGGTCCTGTGCAAGCGTGATCCACCCGGCGATATATGGTCGGCGCCATGCCGTACAACGTGCTCACGGTCTGCACCGGGAACATCTGCCGTTCGCCAGCCGCCGAGGCCTTGCTGCGCAGCCGCCTCGACGATTCCGTCCGCGTCGCGAGCGCGGGAACCGGCGCCCTGGTCGGCCACCCCGTTCCCGACCGGATGGCCGAGCTCGTCAGCGCCGCCGGTGGTGACGTCACCCGTTTCGCGGCCCGGCAGGCGACCCCCGCGATGATCCAAGAGGCGGACCTGATCCTCGCCCTCACGGTGCGGCACCGCGCCTGGGTGGTGGACCAGGTCCCGGCCGCCGTGCGCCGCACCCTCACGCTGCGGGAGCTCGGCCGCCTCGTGAGCACGATCCCGCCGGGCACCTTCGACCCGTCGGCCCTGCCCGACGACGCCGCCCGGCTCACCGAGCTCGTGCCCCTGGCGCTGGGTGAGCGTCGCCGGCACGCCGGCCGGCCGCACGACGACGACGTGGTCGACCCCTACGGGCGCTCGGGATCCGCCTACCGTGCGTCGTTCGAGCAGATCACGAGCGGCCTGACGCCCATCCTGCGCGCGCTCTCGTGAGGTCTGCCGGCCGGGGTGTGGTCGCGTCCGCTTCCCTAGACTGACCCTGTGCCGACCATCATCGAACTCCTGGCGCATCCGGAACGCCGCCGGCCCAGTCCGCCGGCCCCGCGCGCGAACCTCGCCCGCGTCCTCCTCGTCGGCGTGGCGGTCTGGGCGGTAGCGCTCGTCGTCTCGCTCGTCCTGGCTCTGGCTGACGCCGGTACCTGGTCCGCGGTCGCCGTCTGCGCCACCGGGCTCGCCCTGGGGGCACCGGGCATCCTCTGGGCCCGCCGGCAGAAGGACTGAGAGGCGGTGCCGTTCTCGCGCCGCCTCCGGGTCAGTCCTCGGTGGTGACGGCGTCGATCGCGCCGTCGTCCACCAGCGGGGCCTGGTCCGGCCAGTCGCTGGCACGGGACTCGACGTCGGTCTCCGAGTGCGCGCCGCAGCCGTGGTCGAGGGAGACCACCTTGCCGTCGTCCGGGGACCACTCGTTCGCGCAGACTCCGAAGAGCTGGCCCATCGGCCCGGCGAGCGGGATGAGGAAGCCGCAGCTCAGGCACTCCGACGCGGAGGCCACCGCACCGGCCGACGTCGGGCCGCGCGCGCCGCGGTACCACCGCTCGGCCGCCGCGTCACGCCCCTGGGGCGACAGCACCCGCGCACGGGCGAGCGCCAGCTCGTCGATCGCGACCTCGTCGACCTCGGGGTCGCCGGTCGGCGTGTACCCGGGCTCCAGGCGCGGGTCGTCGGCGCGGAACGGCAGCACGTCGCCGGAGCCGATGTCGCCGGGGCGCAGCCGTTCCGCCCACGGGACCCACTCGGGCGCGAGGATCGCCTCGTCGCCCGGCAGGAGCTCCACCTCGGAGACGGTCGCGGTACGGCTGCGAGGGACGCGGGCCACGGTCACGGTCCAGTACCAGCCGCGGTAGCCCTTCATCGTCGCCGCGAAGCGATGCGACACGACGCGGTCGGTCTCCAGGGCCGCGCCGACGTGCTCGCCGACGTCCGACGTGTGCTCCGCGACCTCCTGGGCCGCGGCGCGTGCCAACTCCACGGCGCCGTTGAGCACGGCGTCGCGGCTGGTCCGGGTGGTACGGCGGGCGGTGGCGCGCCGGGCGGGTGCTGTCGTCGTCACAGTGGACCTCACGAGTGGTCGGTCAGGCTGCGAAGTCGTCCGCGACCTTGCGCAGCATCTTCGCGATCTTCTCCGAGTTGGCGGGATAGCGCCCCCGGCGCAGGCTGTCCGCCGCGGCGTCGAGCACCTTGTGCAGGTCCTCGACGATCACGGCCATGTCGTCGGGAGGCGTGCGCTTGTTCTTGGCCACCGACGGTACCTCGGCGTCCAGCACGCGAACGGCCAGTGCCTGGGGACCCTTGCGGCCGTCGGCGACACCGAACTCGACCTTCGCTCCGGGGCGGGGCACCACGCCGTCGGGCAGCGCGGAGGCATGGAGGAACACCTCACCGCCGTCGTCGCTCCCGATGAAACCGAAGCCACGATCCGCGTCGAACCACTTGACCTTGCCGGTGGGCACCTGAACCTTCTCCTGCTGCGCGGCGAGCGGGCTCGCCGGTATGGACTGGGGCGGCCGCAGTTCGTCGACGCACGCGTGGGGAACTGCTGACCAGAGAACAAGGTTACCGGTCCGGCGCGGGGTACGTCGCATCCATTCGGCCGGGGCTCCCGGACGGAACCCCGAAGTCGGCCTGAGGGAACGCCAAGGTACGCCACGTAACATTGCCCGGATGGCCTCATCGCTCCCCGAGGCGCCCGCATCGGCCACCCGGCGTTTCGCCGAGGACCTCCGGCAGCGCTCGGACACCGCGCTCGTCGCGCTGCTGCGCGCACGCGGCGACCTGGCCGTCCCGTCCCCCGCCACGCTCCGGTCCCTGGCGGCCCGCGCGTCGAGCCACACCTCGCTGGAACGCGCCCTGGCCCGGGTGGACGCGCTGGTGCTGCAGGTGGTCGAGGCGGTCGTCGCGCGGGGCGGGCTCCCCCGCGAGGAGGTGGCGCACGCCGTCGGCGCCGACGCGGCCGACACCCCTGACGCCTCGGGCGAGACCCGCGGGGCACCGGGAGCGTCCACCACGTCCACCGGGACGCTACGGCAGATCGACGACGCCGTCGGCGCCGCGATGACCGCCGCCCTGGTCTGGGACGACGACAGCGTCCTGCGGCCCTCGCCCGGGCTCGACGAGGTGTTCGGGCACTACCCCGCCGGCCTGGGGCCGGCGATCCGCGACGGGTCGGCCGGGGCCCCCACCGGTCCGGCGGCACACCGCGACGAGGCGCACCCCGACGAGGCACACCCTGACACGGCGAGCAGCACCGACCGGTCCCTGGCCGAACGGATCCGCGCGACGCCACCGGAGCAGCGCGCCGTCCTGGACGCGCTGGCGTGGGGGCCGCCCGCCGGACGGGTACCGCCGGCCGGCACCCGGCAACGCGAGGCGGTCGACGCCCTCGTGGCCCACGGCCTGCTGGCCCGCGCCGACGCCCAGCACGTCCTCCTGACGAGGGAGGTGGGCCTCGCGCTCCGCGACGGCCGCACCCACCGCACGCCCGCGCTACGGCCTGAGCCTCCGGGGCGCGCCGTCCCGGCGGAGACCCTCGCGGCCGAGTCCGCGAGCGCCGCGCTGGAGCTGGTCCGGCGTGTCACCGTCCTGCTGTCCGCCTGGTCCGACGATCCGCCGCGGGTGCTGCGTTCCGGTGGCCTGGGTGTGCGGGACCTGCGCCGGCTCGCGACGCGGCTGGAGTGCGACGAGGCGGCCGCGGCGTTCGTCGCCGAGCTCGCGGGCGAGGCGGGGCTGATCCGGGACGACGGCGAGGTGGAGCCCGCGTTCGTGGCGGTGGACGCGGTGTGGTCCGAGCGTGACGACGCCGGCCGCTGGGCCGTGCTGGCGCGTGCCTGGGTGTCGTCGCACCGCACGCCGTGGCGTGTCGGGACCCGGGACGAGGCCGGTGCCCTGTGGTCCGCGCTCTCTCCCGGCCTGGAGCGTGGCTGGGTGCCGCGGCTGCGTACCCGGGTGCTGCGTGTCCTCGGTTCGGGCGGGACCGCGTTGTCGCCCGACGACGTCCTCGCCGTGCTCGCCTGGGAGGCGCCCCGCAACGCCCCGCCGTCGGACGCGGTGCGCGGCCTGCTGTCGGAGGCGTCGTGGCTGGGGCTGACCGGTGCCGGGGCGTTGTCGCCGCCGGGCCGCGCCCTGCTGGCGGAGGCTCCCGTCGAGGCGGCGGGCCGTGGCGGGCCGCCCGGGCGGGACGGTCCGGCCGCGGGCTCCCGGCCCGGGGGCCGGTCCAGGCCGGTCGAGGCGGATCCGCTCGCCGCGGCGCTGCGCGGAGTACTGCCCCCGGAGGTCGACGAGATGCTGCTCCAGGGGGATCTCACCGGTGTCGTCCCCGGGCGGCCGTCGCGGGAGCTGGCGAGCCTGGTCGAGATCGCCGCGGACACGGAGTCGCGCGGTGCGGCCACGACCGTGCGGTTCTCGGCGGCGTCGGTGACCCGCGCGCTGGACCGGGGGCGGTCGGCGGACGGCCTGCTCGCGGCTCTCGCACGGCACTCGCCGGTGCCGGTGCCGCAGCCCCTCGAGTACCTCGTGCGGGACACCGCCCGGCGGCACGGTGCGGTCCGGGTGGGTGTCGCGTCGTCGTACCTGCGCGCCGCCGACGAGGTGACGCTCGCCGGGCTGGAGCACGATCCCGCTCTCGCGCACCTGGGTCTCGTCCGGCTCGCGCCGACGGTCCTGGTGGCGTCGGCCCCGCCGGCGCTGCTGCACGAGACCCTGCGGGAGCGCGGTGTGGTGTCCGCGCTGGAAGGGCCCGACGGCCGGGTGCTCGACGTGCGGCACCGTCGCCCCGGGGACCCTCGCGGGCCGCGTCCGCCCGCGGCGCGGTCGGCCCGCGCGATCTCGCCCGCGGCGCGGGGCGGTTCCGACGCGTCCGGCCCCCCGGTCCGGTCCGAGCCCGACCTGCCCGCGCTGGTCGCGGGGCTTCGCACGGCCGACGACGACGCACACGCCCTCGCCCCGGCCACCCCGCGCTCCGGCAACGGTGTGAGACCGGCCGCACCGCTCCCGTCGTCGGGCGGCGACACGGACGCGCCCGCGGGAACACAACCGCACGCCGACGGGTTGGCTCTGCTGCGCGAGGCGGTCCGGGACGGGCTGCTGGTCCGGGTGGACGTGGTCGGCGCGGCCGGGAAGCTCGAGCACCGTACGTTGCGGCCGCTGCGCCTCGACGGCGGCCGGCTGCGTGCGCTCGATCCCGCACGCGACGCCGAGATCACGGTGGCGGTGCACCGCATCGCCCACGTCACGGCGCCCGACGACGCGTCGTAGCGCGACAGAACGGACGCGCCGTAGCGCGGCAGAACGAGAGGAACTCCCATGGCCGACGGCCCGCTCATCGTCCAGAGCGACAAGTCCCTCCTGCTGGAGGTGGACCATCCGCGCGCCGCGGACGCGCGCCGGTCGATCGCGCCGTTCGCCGAGCTGGAGCGCGCTCCGGAGCACATCCACACCTACCGGCTGACACCGCTGGGGCTGTGGAACGCGCGGGCGGCCGGGCACGACGCCGAACAGGTGGTCGACACCCTCATCGAGTTCTCCCGCTATCCCGTGCCGCACGCGCTGCTGGTCGACGTCGCGGAGGTCATGTCCCGCTACGGCCGCCTCCAGCTCGTCAAGCACCCGACGCACGGCCTGGTCCTCACCGCGACGGACAAGGCGGTGCTCGTGGAGGTGCTGCGCAGCAAGCGGACGGCCGGACTGGTCGGGGACCAGATCGACGAGCTGGGCGTGGTGGTGCATCCCTCCCAGCGCGGCCACCTCAAGCAGGTGCTGGTCAAGCTCGGCTGGCCCGCCGAGGACCTCGCGGGGTACGTCGACGGCGAGTCGCACCCGATCGCGCTGACCCCCGTCACCACGCCGCGGGCGCCGGGCGAGGAGCCGCACGAGTGGGCACCGCGGCCGTATCAGTCGCAGGCCGTGGAGGGGTTCTGGCACGGCGGCTCGGGTGTGGTGGTGCTGCCGTGCGGCGCGGGCAAGACGATCGTGGGCGCGGGCGCGATGGCGAAGTCGGGGACGACGACGCTGATCCTGGTCACCAACACGGTCAGCGCCCGGCAGTGGCGCGACGAGCTGGTGCGTCGCACCACCCTGACCGAGGACGAGATCGGCGAGTACTCGGGCGCGAAGAAGGAGATCAAGCCGGTCACCATCGCCACCTACCAGGTGCTCACCACGAAGCGGAAGGGCGTGTACACGCACCTCGAACTGCTGGACGCCCGGGACTGGGGCCTGGTCCTCTACGACGAGGTGCACCTGCTCCCGGCGCCGATCTTCCGCATGACCGCGGATCTCCAGGCGCGGCGCCGGCTGGGCCTCACCGCCACGCTGGTCCGGGAGGACGGCAAGGAGGACGAGGTGTTCAGCCTGATCGGGCCCAAGCGGTTCGACGCGCCGTGGAAGGACATCGAGGCGCAGGGCTACATCGCGCCCGCGGACTGCGTCGAGGTGCGGCTGACGCTGCCGGAGTCGGAACGGATGACCTACGCGACGGCCGAGCCCGAGGACAAGTACCGGCTCGCCGCGTCGGTGCCCGGGAAGAACCGCGTGGTGGAGAGGCTGGTCGCGCAGCACCCGGACGACCAGGTGCTCGTGATCGGGCAGTACGTGGACCAGCTCCAGGAGCTGGCCGCGCACCTGGACGCGCCGCTCATCACGGGGGCGACGACGGTCCGGGAGCGGCAGAAGCTCTTCGCCGCGTTCCGGACCGGCGAGATCTCGCGGCTGGTGGTGTCGAAGGTCGCGAACTTCTCGGTGGACCTGCCGGAGGCGTCGGTGGCGATCCAGGTGTCGGGGGCGTTCGGGTCGCGGCAGGAGGAGGCGCAGCGGCTGGGCCGGATCATGCGCCCCAAGGAGGACGGCCGCACCGCGCACTTCTACGCGGTGGTCGCCCGGGACACGGTGGACCAGGACTTCGCCGCTCACCGCCAGCGCTTCCTCGCCGAGCAGGGCTACGCGTACCGCATCGTGGACGCGGAGGACCTGCTGTCGGCGTAACAGGGACGCCCGTAGCGGACAGCGCTCACATATCACCCTTTCTGATTTGCGGGCCTCCCGGCGCGGGGTGACCATCAGTGTCGTGACCCAGACCCCCGCCCCGCACGATCATCCCGCCCTGGCGGTCCACGCCGGGACGACGACGTCCCGGCGTACCGTCCTCGCGGGCGTCATCGCCGGCGGTGTCCTCATCGGACTGTTCAGCACGGCGTTCGCCATCGGCGGGACCACGCTGAGCGACCAGGCCGAGGCCGGCGTCGTCGGCGCCGGCCACGACGCGTCCGCCACACCCGAGCCGACACCCACCGGGACAGAGCTCCTGTCCGCCAAGGCGCAGGCCGCGACGATGCAGGACATCCTGCCGTCGGCCATGCCGATCGTCGTCGACGCGCCCGTGACGGATGAGGCCGGGGTGCTCTCCCCCGCGGAGTACGAGCGCGTGTCGGAGGCCGTCGCCGCCGTCGAGGCGGAGACGTCGCTGCGGCTCTTCGTCGTCTACCTCGAGACGTTCGACGGCATCCCCCCGGAGGACTGGGCCGACGCGACGGCCACGAAGTCGGGCCTCACGCCGGAGGAGCTGCTGCTCGCCGTCGCCACCACGGACCATGTCCAAGGCCTGTCGGTCGACGTCAACGGCCCGGTGACCGGCCAGGACCACGCGGCGATCATCACCGCCTCCCAGGGTGCGGTGGCCGAGGGCGACTGGGCCGGCGCCGCGACCGAGGCCGCGGACGCGGCACTCCGGACCCGGGACTCCGGCACGCCGTCGTGGGAGACGGTCCTCGCACTGCTGGCCGTCGTCGCGATCGGCACCGGGCTCGCCGCCGGCTGGTGGTACCTGCGTCGCCGGCAGCCCCGGAGCGACGCCGAGGCGCCGGCGGACCGGGAGGCTCCGAGCCGGGAGGTTCCCGAGCCGGAGCACGCCTCCGATCCCGACCTCGCCGTCACCCGGGTGTCCGCGCTCTCCGGGGCCGCGACCACGGCTTCCGGCCGGCCGGCCGCCATGGCGACGGCCACCGCGGCGCCCGCGCCCGTTTCGCCCGCGCCCGTTCCGGCCGCTGCCGCCCCGGCCGCTCGGCGTGTCCTGACCCCGGCGGCCGCAGCCGGCACGGCTCCCGCGCCGATCGCCGCGACCGCCGCGACCCCCGTGGCCCCCGCGCCGGCCGCCGCACCCACGGCGGCTCCGGCCCCGGCCACCTCGCCCACCACGGCGCAGGCCGCGCCGGCCGCGCCGGCCGCGCCGGCCGCGCCGGCCGCGCCGGCCGCGCCGGCCGCGGTGGCGGCGCCGTCGGGTCCGGGAGTCGCCTCGTCCGCCGCTCTCCCCGGCGGGCTCCCGGATGACCTGTCCGACGACGACCTCGCCGTCCGGGTCGACGACACCCTCGTCACGCTCGACGACGCGCTGCGCACCTCGGCTCAGGAGCTCGACCTGGTCCGCGCGGAGTCGCACGGCGGAGGTCTCCATGATTTCGAGGTCGTCCTCGCGGACGCGACCGAGCGCACGCAGGATGCCTTCGCGCTGCGTGCCGAACTGCTGTCGGCCGACGACGCCTCCCGGCGCCGCCTCGCGCTCCGGGTGCTCGCCCGTTGCTCCGAGGCGTCGGCGCTGCTCGACTCGGGTACGGCGGCGTTCGAGGACATCCGCCGGCTGAGGTCCCGGGCGAACCGGATGCTCGACGCGGCCTGGCAGCGGGCGGACGGGCTGGCCCAGGAGATCGACCAGGCCCGCGAGGCGCTGTCGGCCCTCGCGGCGAACTTCCCCGCCGACGCGCTGAAGCCGGTGGCCGACAACGCCGAGCTGGCCGAACACCTCGTCGGGGACGCCCGCCAGGCGATCGACTCGGGCCGTACCGCAGGTGCGAAGCACGACCGGGCCTTCCCCGCCGCGGCCGCCCGCAGCGCGCAGAACGCGCTGAGCCACGCCGAGCGGCTGCTCCAGGAGGTGGAGACCGCCCGCACCGACCTGACCGACGCGCTGCCCCGGCTCGACAAGGCGGTGGCGTCGCTCACCCAGGACGTGGCGGCCACCGAGCGGATCGCCGGCGGTGACCCGCAGGCGGCGATGGCGCGCACCACTGCCCGGGCCGCGCTCAAGCAGATCGAGGTCACCCGCGACGTGGCCGACCCGTTCGCCATGCTGGCCCGCATCGCCGCGGCCGAGAGCGCCCTGGACCGCGCGCTCGCGAGGCATCGGGACCCCTCGGAGGTCGATGCCCGCAGGGCGGCGCTGGTGCGCGACACGCTCAGCCGTCTCGACGTGCGACTCCGCCAGGTCGACACGCTGATCACCACGCGCCGGGGCGCCGTCGGACCTGACGCGCGCATGCGCCACTCCGAGGCGGCGCGCCTGACGGTCGCGGCGCGCGAGGCGCGGGCGCGGGCTGACGGCGCGGCCGCCCTGGACCTGGCGCAGCAGGCCGACACCCAGGCGTATCAGGCACTCACGGCCGCCATGCGGGACGCCGCGGCCGTCGACGCACCCACCGGTATGGCCCTCGCCGGGATCAACCTGACGTTCGAGGGCCGGCATGGGCCCGGCGGCGGCGCCGGGACGAAGGGCGGCCTGCTGGGCCTGCTCACCCGGTCGCCGCGCCCCGTGCGGACCAGCGGGATCGGCGGGGGCGCCGGTGGCGGGTTCGGCTCCGGCCGGGAGGCATGACGCCCCCTCAGCGAGGCGATCGGCCGGTCGCTCGCCACCGAAAGGAGTTACTCGCGCGAGCCCGCCCCACGGGCCGCCGCGACGAACGCGTCCGCCAGGCTGTCGCCGAACCGGGCCGCCTCGTCGGCATGCCGCTCGATGTCGGCGACCACCGCCGGGACATCGACGTCGTCCACCTGGGCCGCCCAGCGTGCCGCGAGCTCCGGGCCCGCCTCGGGGTGGAACTGCACGCCGAGCGCCGAACCCCAGCGGAACGCCTGGTAGGGGTACATCTCGCTGGAGGCCAGCCAGGTGGCGCCGTCGGGCAGCTCGACGACGGCGTCGGCATGCATGCTCACCGCGCGCGTCACGGCCACGGCGTCGACGCCCCCCGCACCGGCTCCCACGGCGTCTGCGGCTCTTGTGACCGCCGCGAGCGCCGGGCCGGTCACGGGGTCCGCGAGCGCGGCCTCGCGCCAGGCGATGGCCGCGGCCCCCGCCTCCCGTCCAGGAGGTGCCGCCACCTGCACCGATCCTCCGCCCGCGACGGCGAGCAGCTGTCCGCCGAGGCAGATGCCGAGCGTCGGCACGCCGGAGCGTGCGGCGCCGGCCAGGAGGTCACGCACGGCGGGCAGCCAGGGCGCGTCGTCGTCGGAGTAGGCGGACATCGTTCCGCCGAGCACGACGAGGGCGTCGCCGACGCCGTCCGCGGCGGGAATCGTCTCGCCCGCGAACGCGAGGACGAGGCGGACGCCCGGTCCCAGGCGTGCGGCGAAGCGGTCCATGGGGACGCCGGGGTCGTTCTGGATCACCGTGATCCGGGGCGCGGCGGCGTGGGCCGCGCGGGTGTCGGAGAGCTCAGAGGCAAGCACGGTGGCTCAAAGTACATCCACGGCTACGCTGGGGTCCATGTCAGCTCCATCAGCGCAGGCTCTGCCGCGTCGCACCTATCTCATCGTCGACGGTGAGAACATCGACGCGACCCTCGGGATGAACGTCCTGAACCGCAGGCCCGCCCCGGACGAGCGCCCTCGCTGGGACCGCATCTCGGCGTTCGCGCAGAAGGTCTGGTCCCAGGACGTCGTGCCGCTGTTCTTCCTGAACGCGACGTCGGGCCAGATGCCCATGCCGTTCGTCCAGGCGCTGCTCGCCATGGGCTACCGGCCGATCCCGCTCGCCGCGCAGGGTTCGGAGAAGGTGGTCGACGTCGGTATCCAGCGCACGCTGGAGGCGCTGCGGGGCCGTCCGGGCGACGTGCTGCTGGCCAGCCACGACGGCGACTTCCTGCCGCAGATCGAGGACCTCCTGGACGACGAGGACCGCCGCGTCGGCCTGCTCGGCTTCCGGGAGTTCGTCAACGCGCGCCTCGCGGAGCTCGAGGAGCACGGTCTGCACATGTACGACCTCGAGGGCGACGCCGACGCGTTCACCACCCTCCTGCCCCGCGTGCGGATCATCCCGATCGAGGAGTTCGACCCGGTCAAGTACCTGTAGTTGCCGAGCCGGCAGGCGCCGTCGCGACGGCTCGCGCGCCTACGGGCGCGGTCGCGACGCCTCTGGCGGCCGAGGGCCGGTTCCGCCGTGTCAGCCGGCGTCGGCCTCCAGCGCGGCCTGCTTCTTGCGGAGGCGGTGCAGCTCCGCGTCGAGGTTCTGCCGCGCCGGGTCCTCCCAGGCCGCGCCCATCGGTGAGCAGAACAGCGACTCGCGCGCCAGCAGCTTCGACAGCACCTTGATCCGCGCGGTCAGGTAGTCCGGCAGCGGGATGTGCTCGTACTCCGCACGCACGCGCGCCGTGTACTCCTTGTAGCGCTGCGGCTCGGACGCGAGCATCGCGAGGTCGGCGTCGTTGAGGACGCACGCGTCGAGGTCCGTGACGTCCGGGGCGTGCCGCAGGAGCCCGTTGACCAGGTTCGCCACCCGATCGGCGGACTTGGCGGGAACGCCGAGCCCGGTCAGCTCGGCGCGCGCCAGTTCCGCGCTGGCCGACGTCTGCTCCCCGCCCTGGGAGGCGTACGCCGTCTTGGAGGCGGCGTCGAACACGGCGCCGTGGTACCAGGCCGCGAGCCGGACGACGTCGGGCGAGTGCGTCTCCTCGGCGAGCTCGTCCACCCGGTGCAGCACGGCCCCGAGGTGGCGGAGATCGTGGAAGTGCCGGTCCTCACCGGACCAGCGCTCGACGAGGTCCTCTCCTACCCGCTCGATCTCCTCGGGGGATGCCGTCGCGCCGATCCCGGTAGCGCTCCGGACGAACGAGGAGATGTACCACTCCGGCGCCATGACGCCCATGCGATCAGACCTTCGCTTCGGTGACGTGTTTTCAGTGGCCGGTGTGGGGCTGACCACACTCCCAGCCTATTACCGCTGGGCTGTGCGGGGGCACTCGGGCCCGCGCCGGCGTGAGCACGACGCACCGGCGGCGCGGTGAGGTCTCACGAGCCCGTGCCGGGCAGCGTGACGCGGACGGTCAGGCCGCCGCCCGGCGTCGGGCCGACGTCGATGTGTCCGCCGTGCGCCGCGACGATCGCCGACACGATCGCCAGGCCCAGACCGGACCCGCCCGACTCACGGTTTCGCGACGAGTCGGCGCGGTAGAACCGCTCGAACATCCGCTCCGCGTGCTCCTCGGCCACGCCGTGCCCGTGGTCCCGCACCTCGACCACGGCCTGCCCGTCCTGCCCGTACCCGACGGCGATCTCGGCCGCGGAACCCGCGGGCGTGTGCCGCGCGACGTTCCCGATGAGGTTCGTGAGCACCTGCCGCAGGCGGTCGTCGTCGCCCTGGGTCATCACGGGGCCGACGACGCCGGTCGTGGCCGGGCCGGCCGGATCGTCGCGACCCGGCGGGGCGTCGTCGGACAACCCGATCACGCGGACCTCACGCGACGGGTCGAGGGCGTGCAGGTCCTGCGCGCTCTCCCGGGCGAGGACGGCGACGTCGACCGGCCCGCGCGCCATGGGACGTCCCTCGTCGAGGCGGGCGAGCACGAGCAGGTCGTTCACGAGGGACCCCATGCGCCGGGCGGCGTCCTCGACGCGGCCCATCGTGTCGGCCACGCGCTCACGGTCGGGGCCGTCCCTTCCGTCCAGGGCGCCCATCCGGTAGAGCTCGCCGTACCCGCGGATCGTCGCGAGCGGGGTGCGGAGCTCGTGGGAGGCGTCGGAGACGAACCGCCGCATCCGGGCCTCGGACGCCTCGCGCACGGAGAAGGCCGTCTCGATCTGCGCCAGCATCGAGTTCAGCGACTCCGCGAGCGACCCCACCTCGGTCGACGGCGGCGGGGCCGGGACCCGCCGGGACAGGTCACCGGCGGCGATGGACGCGGCGGCGGTCTCGATCTCCCGGAGCTGGCGCAGGGAGCGTTCGATCATGAGCCAGGCGAGCACGAGGCCGAGCAGGATGATCCCGATACCGGCCAGGACGAGCGTGCGGGACAGGACCTCCAGTGCGGCATCGACCCTCCCGAGCGGGAGCGCCACGAAAGCGGTCTCGACGGCGCTGCTGTCCGCCGTGTTCGCGTTGACGAGCGGGTAGACGCGCCATCGGGTCGCCGCTTCCGAGCCCTGGACGGCGCGAACCGTGAACGGCTGCCCCTTGCGCTCAGCCGTCTCGTCATACGTGAGGTCCGGGATGTCCGGGACGCCGTACACCTCGACGGCGCGCTCGTCACGCGGGGTGCGCAAGGTGCCGTCCGCCCAGCGGTACTCGATGTAGTAGTCGCTGGGCAGCGTCGTCGCGGTTCCGTAGCTCAGGACGCTCTTGGCGAGGGTGGGCGCCTGCCGCTCCAGCTGCGCGTCCACCTGATCGACCAGGTATTCGCCGACGATGCCCCGTGCGAGCAGGCCCGTGATGATGAGTCCGGCGGCCAGCAGGAACGCTGTGATCGCCACGAGCCGCGCACGCAGAGGGACGCCGGCGACCCAGCCCGCGAGCCGCCCTCCGGGCACGAGGGGATCAGCGTCCTGAGCGGTCTCGGCCGGCGGAACGTCCGCTCCGGTGCCGGTCACGTCCGCGGCCCCTGCCGGACGGCCGTCCGCCGATCCGTCGTCGGACGGGCCCGTCGCGACCGGGCCGGTGGCGGACGCACGGGTGTCGTCGCTCATGAACTCACGCCGCCGGGCGCAGCAGGTACCCGACCCCCCGCTTGGTGTGGATGAGCGCGGGGAGCTGGACGGGCCCGCCCGGCCCGTCCACGGTCAGGTGGTCGATCTTGCGGCGCAGGTAGGAGATGTACGACTCGACGATGTTCGCGTCACCGCCCCAGTCGTACTGCCAGACGTGGTCGAGGATCTGCGCCTTGGACAGCACACGGCCCGCGTTGAGCATGAGGTAGCGCAGCAGCTTGAACTCCGTGGGCGACAGGTCGATCTCGATGCCGGCGCGCCGGACCTCGTGCGAGTCCTCGTCCATCTCCAGGTCGCCGACCTTCAGTACCGCGTCGTCCTCCGGGACCGGAGTGCCCGTGCGGCGCAGCACGGCCCGGATCCGCGCGACGACCTCCTCCAGGCTGAAGGGCTTGGTCACGTAGTCGTCACCGCCGACGGTCAGGCCCTGGATCTTGTCGTGGGTGTCGTCGCGGGCGGTGAGGAAGAGAACGGGTGCGTGCTTGCCCGTGGCGCGCATGCGGCGCGTCACGGTGAAACCGTCCATGTCGGGAAGCATCACGTCCAGCACGACGAGGTCCGGATCCAGGTCCCGGACGAGCTGGAGCGCGCCGTTGCCGTCCGCCGCGGCATGCACCTCGAAGCCCGCGAATCGCAGGGACGTGGCTAGGAGTTCGCGGATGTTGGGCTCATCGTCGACCACGACGAGCCGCGCCTCTGGTGTCGCCATGAATTCAGTGTGCGGCGCAATTCTGACACTTTCCTGAGAGCGTCGTGAATGTTTCGCCGATCACCATTCGCTGGACCTTCACGACGGCTTTTCGCGGTTTCGACACCGACCACAGAACAAGGCTGTCCACAGCCCCGCGGTAGGGGTCGGAACGGCGGGCGGGCCCGGCCTAGCTTTGCCTCACGGGCCGTACGCGGCCACGTGCAGGCAGCAGGAATCAGGGCCGACGACGGCGGCCACGGGCCGCGGACAGGGGAGACGATGCAGTATCAGGTGGACAGTGAGCAGATGAGCGCGGCGAGCGGGGCCGTGGCGGCGTCGGTGACAGCCGTCCGCGCCGAGGTCTCCGCGATGATGCGAAACCTCGATGCGCTGCAGAGCACGTGGTCCGGCAGCGCCGCGACGGCGTTCTCGGGAACCACCGCCCAGTGGCACGCCGCCCAGGCCCAGGTCGAGACCGCGCTGGACGCCATCCAGGCCGCCCTCGCCCAGGCTGCCCGGACCTACGCGGACGCGGAGCTCGCGGCCACGCGGCTGTTCGGCTGACGCGGGCCGGGCGTGCCGGACCGCGGCGTGTGGCCGGTCGCGGACACGCCACGACGGGCCGCGGACACGACGGAGGCCGCCTCCCCTCGGGAGACGGCCTCCGTCGAACGCGGGTGGCGTGGGCTCAGAAGCCCATGCCGCCCATGTCACCCATGCCACCGTCGCCGGCCGGAGCGGCAGCGGCCTTCTCCGGCTTGTCGGCCACGACGGCCTCGGTGGTGAGGAACAGCGCGGCGATCGACGCGGCGTTCTGCAGCGCGGAGCGCGTGACCTTGACCGGGTCGTTCACGCCCGCGGCGAGCAGGTCCTCGTACACGCCGGTCGCGGCGTTCAGGCCGTGGCCGATCTCCAGGCCGCGCACCTTCTCCGCGACGACGCCGCCCTCGAGGCCGGCGTTGATGGCGATCTGCTTGAGCGGGGCGTCGACAGCGGCGCGCACGATCTGCGCACCGATGGCCTCGTCGTCCTCGAGGTCGAGCTTCTCGAACGCGATGGCGCTGGCCTGGATCAGAGCCACGCCACCACCGGCGACGATGCCCTCCTCGACCGCGGCCTTGGCGTTGCGGACGGCGTCCTCGATGCGGTGCTTGCGCTCCTTGAGCTCCACCTCGGTGGCCGCACCGGCCTTGATGACGGCCACGCCGCCGGCCAGCTTGGCGAGGCGCTCCTGCAGCTTCTCGCGGTCGTAGTCGGAGTCCGACTTCTCGATCTCGCTGCGGATCTGGTTCACGCGGCCCGAGATGAGCTCGGCGTCGCCCGACCCCTCGACGATGGTGGTCTCGTCCTTGGTGACGACCACCTTGCGGGCGGTGCCCAGCATGTCGAGCGTGGCGTTCTCCAGCTTGAGACCGACGGTCTCGGAGATGACCTGACCACCCGTGAGGATGGCGATGTCCTGGAGCATGGCCTTGCGGCGGTCGCCGAAGCCCGGAGCCTTGACGGCGACGGACTTGAAGGTGCCGCGGATCTTGTTCAGCACCAGGGTCGCCAGGGCCTCGCCCTCGACGTCCTCGGCGATGATGAGCAGGGCGCGGCCCTGCTTCATGACCTGGTCCAGGACGGGCAGCATGTCCTTGACGTTCGAGATCTTCGACTCGACGATCAGGACGTACGGGTCCTCGAGCACGGCCTCCTGGCGCTCGGGGTCCGTCTCGAAGTAACGGGCGAGGAAGCCCTTGTCGAAGCGCATGCCCTCGGTGAGCTCGAGCTCGAGGCCGAAGGTGTTGGACTCCTCGACGGTGATGACGCCTTCCTTGCCCACCTTGTCGAGGGCTTCGGCGATCAGCTCACCGATGGCGGGGTCGCCCGCCGAGATGGCCGCCGTGGAGGCGATCTGCTCCTTGGTCTCGACCTCGGTGGCCGAGTTGAGCAGCTGCTCGGTGACCGCCTCGGTGGCCTTCTCGATGCCGCGCTTGACGGCGATCGGGTTGGCGCCGGCGGCGACGACGCGCAGGCCTTCCTTCACGAGCGCCTGGGCGAGCACGGTGGCGGTGGTGGTGCCGTCACCCGCGACGTCGTCCGTCTTCTTGGCGACCTCCTTGACGAGCTCCGCACCGATCCGCTCGTACGGGTCCTCGAGCTCGATCTCCTTCGCGATGGAGACGCCGTCGTTGGTGATCGTGGGGGCGCCCCACTTCTTGTCCAGCACGACGTTGCGGCCCTTGGGGCCGAGCGTCACCTTGACGGTGTCGGCGAGCTGGTTGAGCCCGCGCTCCATGCTCCGACGAGCTTCCTCGTCGAACGCAATCATCTTGGCCATGGGGATGGATCCTCCGCTGGTGGCTTTCGTTGAGCCGGCTCGGCGCCCGCGACGGACGGCCGGTTCCTGGACGATCACGTCTCGCCCAGGGAAACAGACCTCACCTGTCGGCCCTGCTGTCACTCTCAGTACGAGAGTGCTAAGACATTATTGGCACTCTCCCCCCGAGAGTGCAAGCAGACTTTCCCACCCCGGCCCCCCGGGTCGTCGGGTCGCCGCCTCCGAAGCGCTGCCGGCCGGTGGCGAGCACGTCATTGCGTGTGATGGTTGCGTCACCATCACGCGCAATGACGTGCTCGCCACCGCGCGACGCCGTTTGCGCCGTGCGCGCCGCCGTTGACGCCGTGCGCGACGACGTGCACGCCGTGCTCGACGGGTCGCGGCGGCGCTCAGGTCGTGGCCGGCGACAGGTCCGGCGGGCGGCGGATCTCGAACTCGCGAAGGAGCACGCGGCGCGCCGCGTGCCATCCCGACATCCCGTGGACGCCCGGCCCGGGCGGCGTGGCCGCCGAGCACAGGTACACGCCGTCGACGCCCGTCGAGTACGGGTCCCAGCGCGTTCCCGCCGGGCCGGGCGCGGCGAGCATGCGCGGCATGGTGACCGCGCCCGCGCCGATGTCCCCGCCCACGTAGTTCGCGTTGTGCCGGGGCATCCACGCGGCCGGGACGCACCGCGCGGCGACGACGACGTCGCGGAACCCCGGAGCGAACCGTTCGATCTGCCCGACGACGTCCTCGGTGACGTCGCGCTCCGAACCTGCCGGGACATGGGCGTAGGTCCACATCGGACGCAGGCCGCCGGCCTCGCGCGCCGGGTCGGTCACCGTCGGGTCGCTGAGCAGGCAGACGGGGTGCGCGGCGTGCCGTCCCGCGGCCACGGTCGCCTCCGCCTCGGCCATCTGCTCACGCGTCCCGCCGAGGTGCACGGTCGCCGCGCGCCCGACGTCGGACACGGACCACGGCACCGGACCGCGCAGCACGAGGTCGACCTTGGCCGCGCCGCCCCCGAACCGGTAGCGCCGCAGCGCGGTGCCGGCACGCGATCGCATGCGGCTGCCGAAGACCCGCCCGACGACACCGGGTGCCGTGTCGAACAGGAACACGCGGGCCGGTGGGAGGTCGGCCCGCGTGCGGACCGGGCGCGAGGTCTCGATCTCGCCCCCGTGCGTGACAAGGTCCGCGACCAGGGCGTCCACGATCGCCCCCGACCCGCCGACCGGCAGGGCCCAGCCGAGCGGGGCGTGCGCGAGAGCGCCGAGCAGGAGCGCGGTCCCGGCGCCCGCGAGCGACGGCAACGGCGTCATGACATGCGCGGCGACGCCGGTGAGCAGCGCGGGGGCGACGTCGGCGGCGAACCGGCGGTTCCAGAGGCCCGAGCCCTGCTCGAGGAGGGCCGGCCCGAACGAGGGCGCGGCCCGGAGCGCCTCCACGGCCTCCCGGCCGAGGCCGCGGGGAGTGACGAGACCTCGCTTGTCGCTCATGGCGAGCGCCGTCACTCCCTGCCACCGGTCGGCCAGCGGGCCGATGAGGGAGCGCCAGGCGGCGCCGTCCGCCCCGAGCCCCGCGACGGTCCGGTCGAGGTCACGGAACGCGATTCCGGCGCGCGGGTCGCCGGACCCGGCCGCCGGGTCGAGCGGCTGCGCGTAGGAGACCTCGGGGGTGCGGAGCTCGATCCGCTCCGCGAGGCCGAACGCCCGGAAGAACGGCGACGCCCATGCCATCGGGTGCACGGCGGAGCACAGGTCGAAGCGCAGGCCCGCACCTGTCGCGTCGTCGGACCCCAGCGGGGGCGGGCCGGCGCCGGGCGGCTGCGGCACGGGCGCCGCGTCGGCCAGTTCCGCGCCGGTGAGCGTCCGTGCGCCGCCGCCGATCGTCGGCTGCTCCTCGAGCACCCGGACGGCGAGTCCGGCGCGGGCGAGCGTGACGGCGGCGGCCAGTCCGTTGGGCCCGGAGCCGACGACGACGGCGTCCAACACGGTCATGACCTCATCGAACCACGGGCCGGCACCACACGACCGGCCGGCGCCGGAGTGATCGGCCGCGGGCGGGGACGGCCGGACACACGAAAGGACCCACGGCCGCATCGACGCGGGCGGGTCCTTCAGTTCTGGAACGGGACGGGCGGCGAGCGGGTCGGGGGCCGCACGCCGTCCCGTCTGTCGGAGAGACCGGCCAGGGGGGAAACCGGTCCTGGGACTCAGATCAGAGCGGGCGGACCATCTCTGCCTGGGGGCCCTTCTGGCCCTGTCCCACTTCGTACTCAACCGACTGCCCCTCGTCGAGGGTGCGGTAACCGTCCACCTGAATAGCGCTGTAGTGGACGAACAGGTCCTGCCCGCCGGAGGTCGGGGTGATAAACCCATACCCCTTCTCTGCGTTGAACCACTTGACGGTGCCCTGGGCCATGCACTTCTCCTTGCATCTCGCACGGGCCACTCGGTTCGACCCGTGGTGATTCGAGGCTAGTGCGCCAAGTCACACTATGGAAGGGGTAAATCGCTATTTGACGGATTCTGCGCAGGGCGAACGTGCAGGTCAGAAGCTCGGTGTCACACGAGACCAAGCGCCGTAGCGTGCGGTAACGCGGGGTAGTGGGGAGTAGTGGGCGAAATTCCTCGACCATCCGTAACGTTTCGACCGCCATTGGATTCGACCGTTGAATTCACGACTCGCCGGGGCAACAATCCCGCGCCACGGCAATGCGTCACTCACGCCGCCGCCGCGCACCCACGCGACGCGCCGTAGAGACACGCCGACAATGCCGGGAAATGCGGCCGGGTCCTGCGGGCCGGCGATAGCGGGCGCGGCTCGGGTCAATGGCAAGCCGCACGCACGAACAAGCCGACGCGCCCGCCCCGAGAACGGGACGGGCGCGTCGGCCGGTGCTTCACCTCAGAGCTGGAGCGGCCCGGCACGCAGCCGGGAAGCGTCCATCGATGGCCGCAGGCCTAGTGCATCAAGCGGGTGCGGTGAACATGAAGACCCAAGCGGCCTGCTGGGAGTTCGTGACGGCGTCGTTCATCACGACGTTCGAGTCCGGGATGCCGAGGACTGCCGCCAGCGCCTTGCCTTCCGCTTCGCGCCCTTCGCCGTACCACACAGTGTTGGCCGACATGCCACTGGCATCGACACCTTCAGGGGCGGCAGCCGTGCTCACCTCGGCACCTGCGACTCCCTCAGCCTCCAGGTTGGTCACCGTCGTGGCTGCCAGTTGGTTGACCTCGCCGCCGGTGTTGTGCACGAGGTAGGTGGCCGACGGGTCCATCGCGGCGACCAGGTCCGCCGTGCTGGGGGCCTCCGGCTCCCCGCTCGGCTCGTTGCCCCCTTCACCGTCCTCGCCCTCGTTCTGTCCGCCGCCTTCACCCTCGGCTGCCTCGCTGGGGCCGGTGGACGGGCTGGGCGAGACGTTGGCGGTCGGCTCCGCTGCCGAGTCGCCCTCGTTCCCGCCGCCGGACAGGAGAGTGATGCCTCCCCACGCGACGCCGGCGCAGACCAGTGCGACCAGAAGGAACGGCCAGGCCGAACTCCACCCGCTGCGCGGCGCGCGGTGCACGCCAACAGGTGCGCCGCCAGGCACGGCGACGTCGAACTCGTCGGGCGGGTAGCGGTACGTGCTGTTGGTCACGGCGGACAGGGTAGCCCAGACTCCTGGGCTCTCAGGGCTTCTCGTCCGCGAGCCGCCGGGCGGATCGTGCGCCCCGTTGCGTCGCGCGCATCCGACGCAACCGCTTGACCAGCATCGGGTCATGGGCGAGTGCCGCGGGGGTGTCGATCAGCGCGTTCAACACCTGGTAATACCGGGTGGAGGTCATGTCGAAGAGTTCGCGGGCCGCTTCCTCCTTGGCCCCGGCGAACCGCCACCACTTGCGTTCGAACGCGAGGATCTCGCGTTCGAGGTCCGACAGGCCGGCCGCCGTCGCGTCCGAGGGCTCCGCGGCGTCGCCGACCGGCTCGACGTCGGCCGCCTCCGAGGACTCGATCAGCATCTTGCTCATGCGGCAAGACTACGACCAGGTGAACACATGTGTCATTTGTCCAGCGTGTCGCGGCGTTTCGGACACCCACCGGTTCGGCCGGTCGCCCCTCGCGGCGCGACGCGGTCCGGGAACGCCCGGCGGAGCCGACGGCGGCCGTGTGACCTCCACCGGTACCGGCGTCGCCGCGCGACCGGCGCCTGACCGCAATAGCGTCGGGACGACCGGTACGCACCGGACCGACCAAAGGAGGACAGGCGATGGGTCTCTTCGGCCGCCGCACACCCCCCGACCGCCCGACCGAGGAGGTTCGGCCCCCTGCCGAGCCCGAGTCTCGCACCGTCCGCGGTGCGTCCCGGCTGTGGTCGGACGGCTTCGGCCGGGTCGGCACGCGATCACTGCAGATCCTCGCGATCGTCGCCGTCATCGCCGTCTTCGGGTTCGTGGGCACGCGCCTGACCCTCGTCGTGATCCCCGTCCTCATCGCGCTCGTGCTGGCGGCGGCGATCTCCCCGCTGGTCTCCTTCCTGCGTCGACGCGGCATGCCCTCGATCCTGGCGACGTGGATCTCGCTCCTGGCGCTGGTCGCACTGCTGTCGGGGATCGTGTGGCTCGTGGTGCTCGCCGTCGTGGACCAGTGGGACGAGTTGCAGGAGCAAGCACTCGACGGATTCGACTCCCTGCAGACCTACCTCCAGAACCTGCCCTTCGAGATCAGCGAGGAGCAGCTCACCTCGGTGCGCGACTCCGCGGTGAGCCTGCTGCAGTCCGACGCCGTGGGCTCCGGAGCCATCGCGGGCGTCTCGCAGACGGCCGACTTCGTCGCGGGCTTCTTCATCATGATCGTCGTCCTGTTCTTCTTCCTGAAGGACGGCCCGGTCATGTGGGAGTTCCTGCTGCGGCCGTTCGACGGACACCGGTACGAGCGCGGCCGTCGCGTCGGCGCCGCGACCATCCGGACCCTCGGCGGCTACGTGCGCGGGACGGCGATCGTGGCGATCGTCGACGCGGTCGGCATCGGGATCGGCCTGGCGATCATCGGGGTGCCGCTCGTCATCCCGCTGTCGGTGCTCGTCTTCCTGCTCGCCTTCATCCCTCTGGTCGGCGCCACGTTGGCCGGCATCCTCGCGGCCCTGGTGACGCTCGTCGCCGTCGGGCCGGTCGAGGCTCTCGTCGTCGTCGCCATCGTCATCGTGGTGAACCAGCTCGAGGGTGACTTCCTCCAGCCGATCGTCATGGGCCGCACGCTCCGCCTGCACCCGCTCGTCATCCTGTTCGCCCTGACCACGGGCACGGTGCTCGTCGGCATCACCGGGGCCGTGCTCGCCGTGCCGATCGCGGCATCGATCTGGCGCGCGATCCAGGTGTGGGACGGACCCGACCTCCCCGCGCGGTTCGCTCGTAAGAAGCGGCCCGAGACCGTCTGAGGCGGATGATCGCAGGTAGGCATGCACTGTGTCGGTGTCCCCGAGTAGTGTCCGGACGCGTGGAGACCATGACGCCTGATACCGACGAAGCCCAGGCCCGTAAGCCGTTGTCGCAGATCATCTCGCCCGACTGGGCGGAGGCGCTGTCCGGCGTCGAGCCTCGCATCCATGAGCTGGGTGACTTCCTGCGGGCCGAGAACGCCGCCGGGCGCGGCTACTTCCCGCCCGGCCCGAACGTGCTCGCCGCGTTCCAGCGCCCGCTGTCCGAGGTGAAGGTCCTCATCGTCGGCCAGGACCCCTATCCCCGGCCTGGCCACGCGATGGGCCTGTCGTTCTCGGTCCAGCCGGACGTGCGCCCGCTGCCGCCGTCGTTGCTGAACATGTACAAGGAGCTGGAGACCGACCTCGGCATCCCGATGCCGTCCAACGGCGATCTGCGCCCCTGGGCCGATCAGGGCGTCATGCTCCTCAACAGGGTGCTGACCTGCCAGCCGGGCAAGTCGGACTCGCATGCCGGCAAGGGCTGGGAGGAGGTCACGGAGGCGGCCATCAAGGCTCTCGCCGCGCGCGGTGGCCCGCTGGTCGCGGTGCTGTGGGGA
This sequence comes from Myceligenerans xiligouense, assembly GCF_003814695.1. Lineage (GTDB taxonomy): Bacteria > Actinomycetota > Actinomycetes > Actinomycetales > Cellulomonadaceae > Myceligenerans > Myceligenerans xiligouense. Next base: position 442,615 of record NZ_RKQZ01000001.1, on the reverse strand, counting down.
GCGAAGGCGCGCAACCTGAAGAAGTTCCTCGGCGATGTTCCGATCGTCGAGAGCGCGCACCCCTCGCCGCTCTCGGCCCGCAACGGCTTCTTCGGCTCCAAGCCGTACTCCCGCGTCAACACCCTCCTGGAGGAGCAGGGCGCGACCCCGATCGACTGGCAGCTGCCGTAAGGCCGCACGTGCCACGGGTGCCGGAGCTCGCCCGTGGCACGTCTCACCCCGCGGTTACCTGCTACCGGACTGCACAGAACCCGCAGTCCCAGCAACAATGAGCGACGTGAGCGCGACTTCCTCCCAGAATCCCGAAGGTTCGCACGACTCGACGCCCGCACCACCGGTGTCCGATCCGGCGGCGGCCGATGCCGCCGCGTCGTCGGCCGACCCGGTCACCTCGCCGACCGACCCGGCCGTGTCCTCCGGCTCGCCGGCGCCGCAGCCGGCGGCGACCCGCCCGGTGTCGTCACGGCCCCGGGCCACCGGGCACGGTCCGGCCGAACCGCCGGCCGAACCGGCCGCGGCGTCGTCGGGCTCTGCCACCCGGTCCGACGAGGCGCCGCGCTGGCAACGCTACGTCGCCATCGGCGACTCGTTCACCGAGGGCTTGTGGGATCCGTACCCCGGCCTGGAGGACACGCAGCGCGGCTGGGCCGACCGCCTGGCGACCTCGCTGAGCGAGCGACGCATCGCGGCCGGCGAACCGGCGATCGAGTACGCGAACCTCGCGATCCGCGGGCGGCTGCTCCGCCCGATCATCGCCGAGCAGCTCGACGCCGCCCTCAGCGTCAAACCGGACCTGGTGTCCCTCATCGGGGGTGGCAACGACATCCTGCGACCCGGCGTGGACCTGGAGACCATCTGCGCCGCCCTGGAGCACGCCGTCGCCAGGATCCGCGCGACAGGCGCCGACGTGCTCCTGGGCACCGGGTTCAAGGCGGGCGGCACGCTGGCCTGGACCAACAGCCGGGTCGGCGTCTACAACGCGAACCTCTGGTCGATCGCCCGCCGGCACGACGCGCACGTGCTCGACCTGTGGGGCATCCGCTCGCTCTTCGACCTGCGCATGTGGTCCAGCGACCGCATCCACCTCCTTCCCGAAGGCCACGAGCGCGTCAAGAACGCCGCGCTCGCCGGGCTCGGCCTGTCGCCCGATGATCCCGACTGGGACGAGCCGCTCCCCCCGGCGCCCCGGCAGACCCTCGTCGCGGCCACGAGGGAGCACGCGGCCTGGGCCAGGGAACACGTCGGGCCATGGGTGAAGCGCCGGGTGACGGGCAGATCATCGGGCGACGGCCGCACCCCGAAGTGGCCGGCGGCGGAACCCTGGCCTCGCGCCTGAGCCGAGCGACCTTGGCCTTACTGGTCAGGGTCGCTCTCGCGCTTCGGTGTGCCTTCCGCCGGAGTGTGCGCGGTGCGACGGCCGATCGGCGTTCCAGGAACAGCGCAGGCCACGACCAGAAACGGCCGTGACCTGCGCTGTTGTTCTGAGCCGCCTGTCGGGTTCGAACCGACGACCTTTCGCTTACAAGGCGCTGCACGCATGTTCGAACGCGTCATCGATGACGCCAACGCGCCGGTATCGCGTCCGCTCCGCGCGCTCGGGATCGAGGGCCGTCGCTCGCTGTTGTCAGGCAGTTCGTCAGGCGGGCTTCATCGTGTCCTCTGCCCTGCGGGCTTGTGACTCGGCTTCCGCCATGGGTCGTCTTCGTGGGGTCCCTGTCCCTCCGGCGTCCGGCGGCGCGGGCCGCGTCTCGGACATCGGTTCTGCCGGCACCGCAACCCGTCCCGCCCATCTGGGTCGACGTCGGTTTCACGGTGAACATGGCGGGGCGGGTTGCGGTGCCGGCGGGTTCGGTGTCAGCGTCCCGGTGAAGTCGCTGGATGCCGGAGGGGCAGGGGCCGCACGGGCGTTTCCCTGACCCTCTGGTGTTCGTGTGGTGTCCGCCGGAGGCATTACCCGATGAGCGACCTTGGCCTTACTGGTCAGGGTCGCTTTCGCGTTTCGGCGTGCCTGCCGCCGGGGTGCGCGGAGGGGTGCGCGCAGGGCGCGGAGCGCCCGGAGCGCGGGCCCCCGCAGCGCGGGCCCCCGGCGCGCTGGCGCGCCGTCTTGAGCCAGTAAGGAAAATCCTCACGGGCCATCGACGGGAACGATCGCCGCGATGGTGTCGGTGAGCGCTTCAGCTCCGGCCTCGCGGAGTTCCTTGCCGCGCCGGGGGTTCTTGGCGTATCCGATGCACGGCACATGTGCGGTCCGGGCAACTTCGACGTCGGTCACGGAGTCACCGACCAGGACGGCGCGACCGGGCGGGACCCTCAAGGTCCGTAGCGCCTCTTCGATGGTGTGGGGGTGCGGCTTCATGAGGTCGGGGCGGTGCACGGGTCGGCCCACGATGCGCAGGACCGACTCTGTGAGATTCCAACGCGTGAGGTACGTATCCACAGCCTCGGCGGCGTTGTTTGTGACGATGACGACGGGGGTGCCTCGACGGTGAAGGGAGCGGATGAGTTCGTCCGAGCCAGGGGTCGGTTCACAGGTCTCGGCGGCCTCGACCTCGGCCGCAGTGCACGCAGCCTCGACGGCTGCCAATGCCTTCGGGACGTGGACGCCGGTCCACCGGATGACCGCCAGATGGTCGGAAGTGGCGGCGATGGGTTCGACTGTCGCCTCGTATCCGGCGAGTGCTGCGCGGCCGACGTCGGCGGCGTGCATGTTGGCGGGTGCGGGCATCAGCGGAGTGATAGGGCCGTCGAAGTCCAGCAGCACGGCGCGCGAGGAAGCGAGGAGCGCGGCGGCGGTCATCGGGAGACCTCCGAAGCGATGGTGTCCCACACGCTGTTGAACCACTTGCTTGTCTCAGCGACGTAGAGGGAACCGAGCGATTCAGGGTCGCCGTCGGCGGTGTGGTGGAACAGGACGGCGTCCTTTCCCATCGGGTCGTAGATCCCGAACTTGGACTGTCCGGCACGTACCTCGTGCTCCACGACGGGGTAGAACCCGAAGAACACGTCGGTCTCGCCGATGATGTAAGTCTTGAACGTCGGTGCCGACGTGAAGCTGCGCGTCTCGACGGTGGAAGTCGGTACAAGTCCGAGCTCGGCAAGTTCCTCTACGGCGTCGGTGAGGGCACCGATGTGCCGGTGGCCGAGGTCGGCCATTCGCGCGCGTGCCGCGCTGCTCTCGTCGGCATCACCGCTGACGGCCACAGGCAGGCCGAGAGGCTGCGTCATGTCCGAGACAAGTATCCGGATTCGGATGGACTTCGGCGTGAGTCGACCGGATCGGATCTTGTCCAGGGGTTCCGCAATGGCACCATGCAGCGTCTCAGCCGTATAGCCGAGGAAGTCGATGCTGACCGACTCGGCTTCGAATGCCCGCTCGATGTGAGGGCGGAGCCCAACCGGCTTCGCCGTCCGTTCCCGCGCGTACATGCCGCTGCCCGGACGTGAGGTGATAAGACCTTCGTCCTTGAGGATGCGTAGCGCCTGCTGAACGGTCATTCGGGCGACGCCGTAGCGCGTCTTCAGTTCCTCCTGCGATGGCAGCTTCTCGCCGGGCGCGATCTTGCGAGTCAGGATCGCAGCTCGAACGGCTGCCGCTACCTGCTGGTATGGCGGGCGCGGGTCTTCGGGGTCGAGGCTCATTGCTCCACAGTACCGACCTGACCAACCAACACAGGCGGGCTGGCTCGGCCCTTGACATGGCTAGCCAGCACGTGCATCCTTGTCTTGTCCAGCTCGGCTAGCCAGGCTAGCCCAGACAATCAGGAGGTTGCACGATGTCGGTTCTGACGGAGCAAGGCTCATCGGTCTCGGATCAGGTGGCGTCGGTGCGGGCGATGTACCGGGCGGTTGAGGAGGCGTTCGGGATGTTGGCGTCGGTGCGGGAAATGCTGCATGACATGCGTGACGCGGACGGGCCGTACCGGGGGCAGGAGCTGGCGGAGGTTGCGGCGACGCATGGTCGGGCGCAGTTGGACTACATGCTGTCGGGGCTGGAGTCGTTCGCGCGTGAGCTGGAGGACGGGCGGTGAGCGCGGCGACGGTGGGTGGTGGCCTGGCCGGTGAGCTCGTGGCGCTCTCGTCGCGGGTGGCGGAGTTGCGGGCGGCGTTGGTGCCGATCGTGCGTCGGTGTGGGGATCGGGGGATGCCCGCGTTCTTGGGGGTGGAGACCGGTCCGGCGGCGGTGAACGCGCTGGAGATTCTGGCCGAGGAGATCCGGCTTGAGTCGCGGTACGTGGCCGAGGAAGAGGGCTGACCGGTGACCGTCACAGGCTGGCCGTTCCCGCAGTCGGGCCGGGGTATGACCCGTACCCCGACGTCGGATCAGGTCATCGTGCAGTTGGAGGGCCTGGCCGCTCAGGTGCGGGGCCTGCACGATCACGCCGAGTCCGTCGTGCAGTCGGTTCACGACCTGCGGGGGCAACGCTTCTCCGATACGGGCGTGGTGCTGCTGGAGGTCATCGATGACCTTCACGCCGAGGTGGTGCGCCGTCTGGAGCGGGCCGAGTACCGCGAAGCAGAGTTCGCGCGCAAGTACCCCGGTATCGGGGAGGCGTGAGCGTGCTCGACCAAGACGGGCAAGCCTCGTTCGTGGGCGATACCGCCTCGTCGTGGCCTGCCCGGTTCCCCGGCTTCGGCCCGGACGCGCCCCTGGACATGTGGTCTGCGTCGGATGCCGAGGTCGCCGGGATGCGCGCGCGTGTGCTGGATGGGTCCTGGCGGGCGTTCTCTGAGACGGCGGCGAAGGTCGGCAACTGCTCCGCGCCGATCCGCCTTGCCGGTCGGTCGATGACGTTCGAGAACCTGAACGGTGAGCCGGGCGCGCTCCTGAGCGAGTTCTCCCACCGAGACACACCCCTCGGGACCCTGCATGTGGCCTGCGGGAACCGGCGCGCCGAGGTGTGCCCGGCCTGCTCGCGCGTGTATGCCCGCGACACGTTCGAGATGATCCGCGCCGGAGTCCTGGGCGGCAAGACCGTCCCCGACACCGTGGCCGCGAACCCGCTGGTGTTCGCCACGTTCACCGCGCCCTCCTTCGGTCACGTCCACGGCCTGCGCGTCGGGAAGAACGGGCAGCCGGGTCGCTGCCGTCCCCGCGACACCGCCAAGCGCTGCCCCCACGGCCGCCCGGTGGGCTGCAACCGGGTGCACGGCGAGGACGACCCGATGCTCGGGGCTCCGCTGTGCTGGGACTGCTACGACTTCACCTCGGCCGTGATCTGGCAGTGGTGGGCCCCGGAACTGTGGCGACGCTTCACCATCACGTTCCGCCGTCGCCTCGCGGCCCGCCTGGGGGTCTCGCAAGCGGCGTTCGCTCGGTCGGCGTCGGTGCAGTTCGCCAAGGTGGCCGAGTACCAGCGTCGCGGCCTGGTCCACTTCCACGCCCTGATCCGCCTGGACGGCCCTGACGGGCCCGGCTCCCCCGCTCCCTTGGACGGTGACGCCCTCGCGGCCGTCGTTGCGGAGGCGGGCCCGTTGGTGACGTTCGATGCGCCTCCGGTCGACGGGGACGACATCGCCCGGACGCTGCGGTTCGGTGCCCAGCTCGACGTCAAGCGCGTCCGCACCGGCGAGGTCCACGACTCCGCCGGCGGAACCGGCGATCGCCTCCGCCCGGAACAGGTCGCGGGCTATCTGGCGAAGTACTCCACCAAGTCGACCGGCGTCGACCCCGCCTCTCCTACGCCGCACCTGTCCCGGCTGGAACGTGAGGCCCGCTACCTGGCCGACCGTGCGGCCTCGACCTGCCGAGACACCGCGACCCCGGAGGAAGCCGAGGACGACGGGTGCGTGTGCGGCCGGTGTGAGGACTCCCCGTACCGGCTGCTCGCGAAGTGGTCGCGCATGCTCGGGTTCCGGGGCCACTTCTCGTCCAAGTCGCGCGCCTACTCCATCTCCCTCGGTCGCCTGCGCCGGGCACGCGCCCGGTTCGCCCGCCTGAGCGCTGAGGCGGACCGCCGCGGTGAACGTCTTGACCTCGCAGACCTTGAGGCGCGCCTCCTGGCCGACGACGCCGACGAGGAAACCACCCTCGTCATCGGCGCATGGACCTACGCCGGAACCGGCTGGACCAACCCCGGAGACAAAGCCCTGGCCGACGCTGCGGCCGACCGCGCCCGCCAATACGACCAATGGCGCGCCCAGCAGCGGCGCAACGGCAAGCAGACCACGAACGAAGGGGGAAGGTGATGGCGAAGAACGCGAACCCGGTCAAGGAACCGGTCAACGTCGTCCCGGTGCTCTACCGGGTCGAGGAAGCCGCCGAGGCGCTGCGCATCTCGCGTGACTCGATCTACGAGCTGATCCGCTCGGGGCGGCTCCGGACAATCAAGGTCGGGGCTCGGCGGCTGGTTCCGGTCGTCTCGCTCACGGAGTACGTCGCTGAGGCGCTGGACGGTGCCGCGTGACCAACGAGACGACACGGCGGGCACGTGGTGAAGGTGGGCTTCGCTGGTCCGAAAGCCGCAACGCCTGGATCGCAGAGAAGACGGTCGGGTATGACGGCCGGGGCAAGCGGATCGTGAAGACCGGCTCCGGCAAGTCGAAGACGGCGGCGCTGAAAGCCCTCGACAAGAAGGTCAAGGCGTACGAGGCCGGGCTCGTGACCGGATCGGATCGGTACACGGTGGGGCAGGCAGTCGAGGACTGGCTCGACTACGGCCAGACGGCCGAGGGTGAGGGGACTCAACGCGAGAACCGCGACATGTACCGGCTCCACATCAAGCCAGTACTTGCCAAGCGGAAGCTCGGGGAGTTCCGGGCCGAGGAAGTGGACCGGTGGCTGGAAGCCCTCGCGGCAAAGCAGTCGACGTCGCGTCTCCGGCACCTGCATTCGCTGCTGAACCGCGCGGTCATTCGAGCGATGAAGCGAGGCTATGTCGACCGGAACGTGGTCGAGCTGTGCCGGGTCCCGAAGGGTCGGCCGGGCCGTCCGTCCAAGTCGCTGAGCGCGGAACAGGTCCTCGACGTGCTCACGACGATCCGGCGCGAGCGGTTCTATGCATATATCGCGCTCTCGCTGACGGTCGGTCTCCGTCCCGAGGAAGCGCGGGCGTTGCAGTGGAAGCACGTGCACCTTGCCCCAGCGTCGGGCCCGCCGTACGTCGAGGTCTGGCGCTCGGTGCGGCATCACGGTGACACCAAGACCGAGAAGTCCCGGCGCACTCTGGCGCTGCCTGACCTCGTGGTTCAGGTGCTCGGAGAACAACGGGTCTGGCAGGACGAGCAACGGCAGCGGCACGGTGATCGGTGGCGGGAGACCGCTGCTCTGGGTCTCGTGTTCACGACTCGCTATGGAACGGCTCTGTCGGCGTCGAACGTCCGCCGCGACATGCGTCGGGCCCTGGCCCTCGTGCCCAGCATCGAGAATCCGGGGGCATGGACACCGCGCGAACTCCGGCAGTCGTTCGTCTCGGTGATGTCGTCGGAGGCCGTCCCGATCGAAGAGATCTCGCGTCTCGTCGGGCACCAGAACACACGGGTGACGGAGATGGTCTACCGGAAGGAGCTTCGGCCGGTGATCCAGGATGGGGCGCGCGCGATGAACAAGGTCATCGCTGACGCCGAGGTCGACGTGTGGGACATGGAGCCCCTGTTCAGCTTGAAGGAGGCTCGCGGTGAACGGACCTCGTAGTCAGGCAGTTCGTCAGGCACGGCCGGTCGCGGCGCTCCGGGAACAGCGACAGGCCACGACCGAAACGGCCGTGGCCTGCGCTGTTGTTCGGAGCCGCCTGTCGGGTTCGAACCGACGACCTTTCGCTTACAAGGCGAGCGCTCTACCAACTGAGCTAAGGCGGCGATGCCAGGGCCACGGGTGGCCCAAGCGGAGTACAGCCTAGTGCACACCACCAACCAGGTGAGCGGGTCGGCCGCCGACGCCCGTCACGGGCATCCGGGCGACCAACCCGCTCACCGCGTCCTGGGCCGGTCAGGCCCGGATCACTCGTCGGAGCCGTCCTCGGCCGCACCCTCGTCCGTCGAACCGTCGCCGGACTCGTCGGCCGACCCCCCGCCGGTGACCGCGGCCCTCAGCGAACCGGGCGTGGACCAGTCCTCGAACCGCTCGCCGTCGAGCATGACGGTCGGGGTCCCGAACTGGCCCGTCTGCGGGTTCGCGAGGTCCTCCGCCGACGTGGCCTGGTCGGTCGACGCCGTCACCCAGTCACGATAGGCGTCGGTGGCATCGCCGTCGGCGATGCCCTGTGCGACATCCGCCGGGACACCGGCCTGCTCGGCGAAGTCGGCGAGCTGCTGGTCGCTCAGGCCGGCGGAGTTCTCCGCCGGCTGGTTCGCGAACAGCAGGTCGTGGTACTCGATGAACGACTCGGGCGCCTGGTCGGCGACCCATGCCGCGGCGGACGCCGCGCGCGTCGAGTACTCGGTGCCGCTCGACATGCGGTCCAGGATCGCCACCGGGTGCACGACGAAGGCCACCTCGCCCCCCTCGCGCAGCTCGGCGATGTCCGCACCGTTGAGCGCCTCGAACTGGCCGCACACGGGGCACATGAAGTCGACGTAGACGTCGAGCTGCGGCGCGCCCTCGACGAGGGTGCCGGCCGCGCCGTCCTCGTCCACCGGGATTCCCGTCTCGTCCACCACGCCGGCGGGGACGGCGTCGGCCCGCTCGATCGGTGTCTTCTGGGACTCCGCGAAGATCAGCCAGATCGCCACACCCAGACCGGCGATGAGCACCCCGAGAAGGCTGAGGGTCACGATCCGGTACATCCGCTCGCGCCCCTGTGCCTTCTTCTGCATCGCGAGAGCCTCGGCGCGGGCGGCCTCACGCCGCTGAGCCTTGGTCAAGTTCGACATCGAGTCCTTCTCCTCGGTGCACGGCCCACCGGCCAGCAGTTTCCCGGCGCCACGGTGGTGGCGTCGCCCGGCAGTCCGTCGCCGGCGCACCACAGCCTATCCACAGCGCCCTGGGAGCGACCTGGGCATCACATCACTATTCCGTGACGGTCGGGGCCACCGGAGATCCCGTGGTCCGACGGCGGCCACGAGACGCACGGCGTCCCGCGACCACGCGGCGATCACCTCACGTCAGGCCGCTCGGCAAGCGGCCACCAGTCGATGACCAACGGGTCGGCGACGACGGCCGCCGCACCGAGCCCGACCACCGCCAGCGCGAGCACGACGACGAGTCCCGCGCCGAACCATCCCGGCGCCACCGTGGCCAGCAAGGGCCGCGCGCCGTCCCGCGTGAGCTGCGCGACGGGCCCCCACCACGTGAGCAGCATCGTGACGAGCATGGCCACGGCGAGCACCACCGTGTCGACGACCGGATCGTTCGCACCGCCCACCGAGCGGGACGCGAGATCGTCGAGCGGCAGCACGATCACCCGGCCCGGCGCGAACAGCCAGAACCCGCCGAGCGCCACGATCGCCCCCACCGCGCTCGCGATCAGCAGCGCGGGCAGCACCCCGAACACGGAGCGCACCAGGTACCAAGGCATGAGCAGCACCGCGCGGCCCGCCCCGCCCGACGTCGTCCGACGTCGCATCCGCCAGTTCCACATCTCGTTCTCCGCGGCGCCCGACGCCCGGCACAGCACGCACAGCACCACCAGCGCCGCGAGCGCCCAGCCCGGCCGGGTCGCGGCGACCGCGACGAGGGCTCCGCCCACGGCGGTGACGGTGCCGGTCCGGGCGGGGTAGCGGGTCCGCTGTCCACCGACGTGCGCCGGCGGCGTCTCCGGCCGCTCCGCGGGCACCGGCGCGACGGCATGGCCTCCGGAACCAGGGCGTCCCGGCCCCTGCGACCCGGGACTTTGCAGGCTCCCGACGGAATGGCTCCGCACCGACCGCGCGTGACCGGAGGGCGCGAGGGCGGGCTCGGTGGGTGCGACGACCGCCGTGACCGGGTCCGCCGTCGGGGTGACGGGCTCCACGACCGCCGTCGGGCCCGCCATCACCTGGGTGCGCCGGTCGCCGACGTGGTCGGCCGGGACGTCGGGGTCGGCCGCGCGCGCGGCCGCGACGAACGCTTCCGATGCGGCCCGCAGCGATCGCGCGACCTCCGTGGGCCCCCACCGTTCGACGGGCGTGGGCCGTAGCGCCGCTCCGAGCGCCCGGGAGATGCGCGGTTCGAGCCCGGCGAGGTCGGCGTCGCCCTCCCGGGAGCGCCGCAGGACGAGTTCGAGCGGCCGGACGCCGAACGGTGAGCGCCCGGTCGCCGCGAAGGCGAGGACGGCGGCCCAGCTCCACCAGTCCGTGTTGGGCACGGGGTCGCCGCCGTCGAGCAGTTCGGGCGCGAGGTAGCCGGGCGTGCCCATGACGTAGCCGGTTCGGGTGGCGCGCGCGTCGCCCGGCGCGTGGGCGAGGCCGAAGTCGATGAGCACGGGCCCGGTGGCGGAGATGAGGACGTTCGACGGCGTCAGGTCGCGGTGCACGACGCCGGCCGCGTGCACCGCTTCGAGGGCGTCGGCGAGCTGGTCGGCGAGTTCGTACAGGTCGCGTGGGTCGAGCGGGCCGCGCGCGTCCACCTCTTCCTCGAGGGTGGGCCCCTCGACGAGCTCCGTGACGATGAACGCCTCGGTGGCGTCGAACTCGACGTCGACGACGCTCGCGACCGCGGGGTGGTGCAGCCGTTGCAGGGCCTTGGCCTCGCGGCGAAGCCGTTCCCGCGCGCCGGCCTCGTCCCGTTCGGGCGTGAGCAGCTTGAGCGCGACGGCGTTGCCGCCGCCGTCCGTCGCGCGGTAGACGGTTCCCATCGCGCCGCTGCCGATCCGCCCCGTCACCGTGTAGCCGCCGACGACGGAGCCGGCGACGCGGTCGCGGAGAGAGACGGTGTCCGCGTCCGCCCGTTGTTCGGCGCCTTCGACGGCCCCTTCTGCTTCCATGGATCAAACGCTAGCGGGCGAATCTGGCCATCGCGCGGCAACTCACCTGTATTCGCCCTTGTGACCAGCAACGCAGTATCGATTTCGCCCGAAATGGGGTGATGGACATTACTGCGCGGACTTCCCGGGCGTCGCTACCCTGAACAAGGCAAGCGGGAGTCAACACAGTCGATACGGATTGAGGTGCAGATCGTTGCCAGGTAAAGACGGATACGACCTCGTCGTGGTGGCCAATCGCCTCCCCGTCGATTTCTCGGTGGGCCCTGCCGGGGATCTGGCCTGGCAGCGTTCTCCGGGGGGCCTCGTCACGGCCCTGGAACCGGTGATGCGCGCGGCACAGGGGGCATGGGTCGGCTGGTCGGGCGCTCCGGATCTGGCTCACGAGCCGTTCGACGCCGAGGGGATGCGCCTCGTGCCGGTCACCCTGAGCGCCGACGAGATCGAGCGCTACTACGAGGGTTTCTCCAACGACACGCTGTGGCCCCTCTACCACGACGTCATCGCACCACCCACGTACCACCGCCAGTGGTGGGACGCGTACCGGCGGGTCAACCAGCGGTTCGCCGACGCCGCCGCCGAGCAGGCCGCGCAGGACGCGACCGTGTGGGTGCACGACTACCAGTTGCAGCTCGTCCCGCGCATGCTCCGCGACCTGCGCCCGGACCTGCGCATCGGCTTCTTCGACCACATCCCGTTCCCCCCGGTGGAGCTCTTCGGGCAGCTGCCGTGGCGCCGGCAGATCGTGGACGGGTTGCTGGGGGCCGACGTCATCGGGTTCCAGCGCAACGGCGACGCCGCGAACTTCGTGCGGGCGGTGCGCCGGCTCACCGACTACGCGACACGCGGACCGGTCATCACCATGCCGGACGCCGAGGGCCGTCCTGGCCGGCACGTCCGCGCCCAGGCCTTCCCCATCTCGATCGACTCGCGCCGTTTCGACGAGCTCGCGCGCACGCCCGAGGTGCAGAACCGCGCCAAGGAGATCCGTGCGGATCTCGGCAACCCGGAGACCGTGTACCTGGGCGTCGACCGCCTCGACTACACCAAGGGCATCCGCCACCGCATCAAGTCCTACGGCGAGCTCCTCGAGGACGGCCGGCTGGACGTCACCCGTGCCACGTTCGTGCAGGTGGCCAGCCCGAGCCGGGAGAACGTCGGGGCCTACCAGGATCTGCGCGAGCACGTGGAGATCCTCGTGGGCCGCGTGAACGGCGAGTTCGGCGAGCTCGGCCACTCCGCCATCCACTACCTGCACCACTCCTACCCGCCCGAGGAGATGGCCGCCCTCTACCTCGCGGCGGACGTCATGCTCGTCACCGCGCTCCGCGACGGCATGAACCTCGTGGCCAAGGAGTACGTCGCCGCCCGGAGCGACGAGCGGGGCGTGCTCGTGCTGTCGGAGTTCACCGGCGCCGCGGACGAGCTCTCCCCCGGGCCGCTGCTGGTCAACCCGCACGACATCGACGGGATGAAGGACATCATCGTCGCGGCCGCGTCCATGGACCCGAAGGAGCAGCGCCGCCGGATGCGCCGCTTGCGCCGCAAGATCATGACCGACGACGTCGCCAAGTGGTCGGAGTCCTTCCTCTCCGTGCTCTCCGCGGTGCAGCCTCAGGTCTCGGCCGAGCCGCGCAGCGTGGAGGCGTCGGGCACTCTCGCGGACTCGCTGCGGGCTTTCGCCGCCCAGCCCGCCGGCCGCCGTCGTCGGCGGAACGCGAGGCCCTCCGTCGCCTGGCTCGTCGCCTCCGACTTCGACGGCACGCTCTCCCAGCTCGTCGACGACCCGAAGGCAAGCCGGATGACGCCGGCCGCGCGGGCCGCCGCCGACCGGATCGCCGCCCTGGCCGACGAGCTGCCCGTGCGCCTCGCCCTCGTCTCGGGACGCGACCTGCACGACCTGGCCGAGGTGACCGAGGCGCCGCCCGGAACGTTCCTCGTCGGTTCGCACGGCGCCGAGACGGGCCGCGCCACCGACGACGGCATCCAGTCCGTGCCGCTTCAGCTCTCCCCCGCCCAGCACACCCAGCTCGACGCCCTGATCGCCGGGTTCGAGGCGGCCGCCGCGGACCGCGAGGGCGTGTGGGTGCAGACGAAGCCGGGGGCCGCCGTCGTCCACACGCGCCTGGCGGGGGCCGACGACGCCGCCGCCGTGACGGTGGCGGCCGACGAGGTCGCCGCGAACCTCGGGCTGCAGCCCATGCACGGCAAGGACGTCGTCGAGGTGTCGGTGGTGTCGACGTCGAAGGGCGAGGCCCTGCGCCAGCTGCGCGACGTCGTCGCGGACGAGACCGGCGCACAGACCGTGCGGATCTTCTACTCCGGCGACGACACGACGGACGAGCACGCCTTCGCCGCGCTGGAGGCCGGGGACCTTGCCGTGAAGATCGGCACGGGCGACACCCTGGCCCAGCATCGGCTGCCGGACGCGGACACGCTCGCCGTCGTCCTCGAACGGATTGCCGATGAGCTGACCCCGTCATGACCGCTGCTGGGGGTCATCACCTGGCCTCTTGACCGGTGGATAGTGGTTCCCCTTCCAGACGGGGTACTATCACGCTGCAATCTGTGTCACCGCCGACACGCAAGTGGAAGCAACGACACCCGACACAACGGATCGTCCGGCACGTACCTGCCGGTGGAGGGAAGTCTCACCATGGCTACGGTCACTTTCGACAAGGCGACGCGCGTCTACCCGGGCACGGAGAAGCCCGCGGTCGACCAGCTCGACCTGCACGTGGAGGACGGCGAGTTCCTCGTCCTCGTCGGCCCCTCGGGCTGCGGCAAGTCCACGTCGCTGCGCATGCTCGCCGGCCTCGAGGACGTCAACGGCGGTGCCATCCTGATCGGTGACCGTGACGTCACCGACGTGCAGCCCAAGGACCGCGACATCGCGATGGTCTTCCAGAACTACGCGCTGTACCCGCACATGTCCGTCGCGGACAACATGGGCTTCGCGCTCAAGATCGCCGGTACCCCGAAGGCGGAGATCCGCCAGCGGGTCGAGGAGGCGGCGAAGATCCTCGACCTCACCGAGTACCTCGACCGCAAGCCGAAGGCGCTGTCCGGTGGTCAGCGTCAGCGTGTCGCCATGGGCCGCGCCATCGTGCGCCAGCCGCAGGTGTTCCTCATGGACGAGCCGCTGTCGAACCTCGACGCCAAGCTCCGCGTGCAGACCCGTACGCAGATCGCGTCGCTCCAGCGCCGCCTCGGCGTCACCACGGTCTACGTCACGCACGACCAGACCGAGGCGCTCACCATGGGTGACCGCATCGCCGTGCTCTCGGCCGGTGTCCTGCAGCAGGTCGGCACGCCGCGCGAGATGTACGACAAGCCGGCCAACGTGTTCGTCGCGGGCTTCATCGGCTCCCCGGCCATGAACATCGGCACGTTCGACATCACGGACGGCAAGGCGCAGGTGGGCGGCGCGTCCCTCGCGCTGGACCGCGGCGTCGCGGAGGGCATCACGGCCGCCGACGGCGGGCGGGTCACCCTGGGCTTCCGCCCGGAGGCTCTCGACGTCGTCTCCTCCGACAGCGAGGGCGCGTTCCAGGTCGACGTCACGCTGGTCGAGGAGCTCGGTTCCGACGCGTTCGTGTACGGCACCCTGAAGAACGGCGGCAACCTGCACGCCGGCGACACCAACCAGGTGATCGTGCGCATCGACCCGCGCAACGTGCCGGACAAGGGCGACACGATCTCCGTCACGATCAAGCCGGACCAGACCCACGCGTTCTCCGCCTCGACGGGCGAGCGCCTGGGCTGAGGCCCCGGCCCCGCCGCCGGCGGGGTGGTACCACGGCCGCGGATGTCGCAGCGGCGTGCTGGTACGGAGAAGCAGTGACACAGCGCCGTAGAGGTACTCCTCCTCTACGGCGCTGTGTCAGTCTGCGACAGCACCGACCCAGGAGACAGGCATGACCCAGAACCTGCAGATCACCGCGGCGCGGCCCGACCCCGCGCTGCTCGACCTGCCCTGGGACCTCCCGCTGGCCTCGTGGCCCGACGACGTCCTCGCCGCGCTCCCCCGCGGCATCTCCCGCCACGTGGTGCGGTTCGTGCGGCTCTCGGGACGCGTGATCGCCATCAAGGAGATCGGGGAGTCGGTCGCCTACCGCGAGTACGAGCTCCTGCGCCGGCTGAACCGGCTGGACGTGCCGTCGGTGGTGCCGGTCGGTGTCATCACCGGGCGGCGGGACGCGAACGGCGAGCGACTCGAGGCCGTCCTGGTCACCGAGCACCTGCAGTTCTCGCTGCCGTACCGCGCGCTGTTCAGCCAGGCGCTGCGGCCGGACACGGCCACCCGTCTCATCGACGCTCTCGCCGTCCTGCTCGTCCGCCTGCACCTGGTGGGCTTCTACTGGGGCGACGTGTCCCTGTCCAACACGCTGTTCCGGCGTGACGCCGAGACGTTCTCCGCCTACCTGGTCGACGCCGAGACCGGCGACCTGCACCGGGAACTCACCCGGGGCCAGCGCAACTACGACATCGACCTCGCCCGCACCAACATCATCGGCGAGCTGATGGATCTGGCCGCGGGGGAGATGCTCGACGAGGAGGTCGACGAGATCGGCATCGGTGACGCCCTCGTCGAGCGGTACAACGAGCTGTGGGAAGCGCTGACGGGTGCGGAGTACTTCGTCGCCGACGACCGCTGGCGCGTCGATGCCCACATCGAGCGTCTGAACCGCCTCGGGTTCGACGTCGGAGAGCTGGAGATGACCACGGACATCGACGGCACCACCGTACGGATCCAGCCCAAGGTGGTCGATGCCGGCCATCACTCCAACCGGCTCTTCCGCCTCACCGGGCTCGACGTCCAGGAGAACCAGGCGCGCCGGCTGCTCAACGACCTCGACTCGTACGCCGCCGCGACGGGTCAGCAGAACGACGGCGAACAGCTCGTGGCGCACGACTGGCTGCGCAAGGCCTTCGAGCCGACCGTGAGCGCCGTCCCGCGCGAGCTGCGGCGCAAGCTGGAGCCCGCGCAGATCTTCCACGAGGTGCTGGACCACCGCTGGTACGTCTCCGAGCGCGCGGGACACGACATCCCGCTCCCGGAGGCCGTCGCCTCCTACGTCGAGAACGTGCTGCGGCACCGCCCCGACGAGAAGTCCCTCCTGGGCCTGCCGCCGGGCGAGCAGCCCAGCGAGGACGACCCGGAGTCGGACTACTTCCACCTGTCGACGTGACGTCGGCCGCGCCGCGGTCCCACCCGCGCGGTCGACGTCCGCGTCCGGCCGCCGACGTGATCCCCGCCTGTGGAAAACCCGCCGCGCGCCACCGGGCCCGCCGGTAGGCTGGTCAGGTGAACATTCGCCTGTACGACACCGCCACGCGGGAAATGCGTGACCTCCACCCCGTCAACCCGGGCGAGGTCAGCATCTACCTGTGTGGTGCCACCGTGCAGAGCGCACCGCACGTCGGCCACCTGCGCCCGGCCGTCGCCTTCGACGTGCTGCGCCGCTGGCTCGTGCGCCAGGGCTTGAAGGTGACGATGATCCGGAACGTCACCGACATCGACGACAAGATCCTCGCCAAGGCGGCGGCAGCAGGTGTCGAGTGGTGGGCGCATGCCGCCACGTTCGAACGCGTCTTCACGCGCGCGTACGACGCGCTCGGCGTCCTGCCGCCCACCTACGAGCCGCGCGCCACCGGTCACATCCCCGAGATGATCGCCCTGATCCAGGACCTGATCGACGCCGGCCACGCGTACGCCACCACGGAGGGGAACGTCTGGTTCGACGTCCGGTCCTGGCCCGCCTACGGCGAGCTCACCCGGCAGAAGCTGGAGGATCTCGGCATCGAGGACGACGGCGTCGCGCCCTCGGAGGCCGATGCCGTCGCGGCGCAGAAACGCGACCCCCACGACTTCGCCCTGTGGAAGGCACCGCGCCCCGGCGAGCCGGAGACGGCATCCTGGGACACCCCGTGGGGCCGCGGGCGGCCCGGGTGGCACCTGGAGTGCTCGGCGATGGCGCACCGCTACCTGGGCGCCGACTTCGACATCCACGGCGGCGGCCTCGACCTGCGGTTCCCGCACCACGAGAACGAGCAGGCGCAGTCCCGCGCCGCGGGGGACGGCTTCGCGCGGTCCTGGATGCATGTCGCGTGGGTGACGCAGCGCGGCACCAAGATGTCCAAGTCGCTGGGCAACGGGCTCCTGGTGAGCGAGCTGCTGGAGCGGACACCGGCGGCCGTCGTGCGCTACGCGCTCGTGTCCGTGCAGTACCGCTCCATGCTGGAGTGGACACCGGACACCCTGGACGAGGCGCACGCCGCGTGGGACAGGCTGTCCGGGTTCGTCACCAGGGCCACCGAGGTGGTCGGTACCGTGCCCGCCGACGAGGTCGCCAAGGCGGACGTCCCGGAGGACTTCGCCGCCGCCATGAACGACGATCTCAACGCCCCGGCCGCGTTCGCCGTCGTGCACGAGCACCTGCGTGCCGGCAACAGCGCGCTGGCTTCCGGTGACGGAGACGCGGCGCGTACCGAGCTGGTGGCGGTCCGTGCGATGCTGGACGTGCTCGGGCTCGACCCCGTGGATCCACAGTGGGCCGCACCCGCCGGGGACCGGCACGCCGCGGCGCTCGACGCTCTGGTCACGGCGGAGCTCGAGGCGCGTGTGGCGGCACGCGGCGCGAAGGACTGGGCCACGGCGGATGCCATCCGCGACCGGCTCACGGCCGCGGGAATCGAGGTCCAGGACTCCGCGGACGGCGCCCGCTGGGCGCTGGCCGGGTCCTGACCGGATCTCCGGCCCGCACCCTCGCTCGAAACTGGCCGTCGCAACCGCCGCCTAGCGGCCGGAAGGAACTCACCATGGCAGGAAACTCGGAACGTCGCGGCGCGACACGCAAGCCCGGCAGCAAGAAGGGTGCGCAGGTCGGCACCGGCGGGCACAGCCGCAAGGCGCTGCGCGGAAAGGGCCCGACGCCCAAGGCGGAGGACCGCGTCTACCATCCCGCGCACCAGCGCAAGCTCGCGGCCGAGAGGCGGGCCGCCCGTCAGGAGCAGCACGCTCCGGCCCGCGGGCCGGCCGCGAAGAACCGGCGCCGCGGCGACGCGACGGAGATCGTGGCGGGGCGCAACGCCGTGCTGGAGGCACTGCGCGCGGACATGCCGGTGAACTGCGTGTACATCGCCTCGCGCCTGGACTCCGACGACCGCACCGAGGAGATCCTCAAGCTGGCGGCCGCGCGGTCCCTGAAGTTCGTCGAGGGGTCCAAGCTGGAGCTCGACCGGCTGACGGACAACGCCGTGCACCAGGGCATCGCGATCCAGGTCCCGCCGTACGACTACGCCGAGGCCGACGACCTGCTCGACGCGGCGGCGGCCGCGGGCCAGGCTCCGCTCGTCGTGGCGCTCGACGGCGTGACCGATCCCCGCAACCTCGGTGCCGTGCTCCGGTCCGCCGGAGCGTTCGGGGCGCACGGCGTGCTCGTGCCGGAGCGGCGGGCGGCGGGCATGACGGCCTCCGCCTGGAAGGTTTCCGCCGGTGCGGCCGCCCGCGTCCCGGTCGCCCGGGCGACGAACCTGACCCGGGAGCTCGAGTCGCTGAAGAAGGCCGGCTGCTTCGTGGTGGGCCTCGACGCCGACGCCGACATGGAGGTGGGTGACGTCGCCTTCGCGACCGACCCGCTGGTCCTGGTGGTGGGCTCGGAGGGGAAGGGGCTGTCCCGGCTGGTGCGCGAGGCCTGCGACGCGGTGGCGTCCATCCCGATCGCCGCGACCACGGAGTCCCTCAACGCGGCCGTGGCCGGCGGTATCGCCCTCTACGAGGTGGCCAGGCAGCGGCGAAGGGCCTGACGCGGCGGGCGCCCGGAGCGACGACGAGGCTCCGGGCGCCCGGAGCGGCTACGAGACGGCGTCGACCAGCCGCGCCACGTGCCGGTGCCCGATGGCCTCGTAGCCCACCACGCTCACCGCGGGCGCCAGCATCACCAGGAGCAGGCACCACGCCATCCCCACGCCGGTGGCGGCCGCGGCCACGGCCGCGATCAGCAGCACCCCGGCACCTGCCACGAGCAGAAGATGCAGGCGGTGCGCGCTCTTCGTCACGGCCATGAAGATCAGGTAGTCGGCCAGGATGAAGACTCCGACCGGCACGGCCACGGCCAGCACGGTCCCGGTCGCGCCCAGGTGCGACTCCCCCTCGAGGTAGTAGGCGGCGACGTGCAGGCCGGCGCCCACCGCCGCGAGCGCCGCGAAGACGACGATGTGCCCGTAGCCCCAGACGAACGAACGTTCACGGTGCGCCTGCAGCATCGCGGCGGCCGGCGTCATCCAGTAGGTCCACCACAGGCCGAAGGTCAGCGCCATCCCGGCGAACGCGACGAGGGCCGCGTCAAGGGTCCAGCCCTGGTGCTCGACGACGGCGCTCAGCGAGGCCACCGTGCCGATGACACCCTCGCCGAGCGTGATGATGACGAGCAGCCCGTACCGCTCGGTGATGTGGTGTGCGTGCCAGGGGGTGCCACGCAGGGCCGGGCCGGCCTGGGCCGCGCCGCTCTGCCCGGTCCCGGCGCGGACCGTCCGCTCGGCGATCCACGGCCCGGCCATCTCGACCACCATGAGCAACCCGGCGATGAGGAAGAACGTCCCCGCGCCGGTCGGCGTGACGGCGAGGACCACCCAGCCGACCTGGCTCACCACCAACGCCCAGACGTACCGGAGGCAGGTGGGACGGTACTCGGGCGAGTCGCGGGCCGCGCGCAGCCACTGCACGAGCATCGCCAGGCGCATGACGACGTAGCCGGCCACGATGACCTCGTTGTGCAGCCGGCCGCCCTCGTCGAGGCTGTGGAACATCTCCGGCAGGCCGAGGGCGAGCACCACGACGCCGGTCATCTGCACCATGGTGGTCACGCGGTAGAACCAGTCATCGGTGTCGAACGCGGAGGCGAACCAGGTGAAGTTGATCCATGCCCAGCACACCGCGAACATCGCGAAGGCGAAACCGATCACCGCCGGCCCGATGCGGCCTTCCGCGACGAGGTGGGCCGCCTGCTCGCCGGCGACGCCGAAGCCGATCACGAACGCCAGATCGAACAGCAGCTCGAGCGGCGTCGCCGCGCGGTGGGGGTCCTGGGGATCGCGTCCCCGCATGGGCCGCACTCGGTGATGTAGCTGAGACATGGCCCCCATCCTGCCTGAAGCGAGGCGACCGGTCAGCCGAAGTTCTTGCCCTCGCCCCGGTACGTCGGGACCGAATCGACGACCTCGTCGCCACGGACCAGGTGCACCTCGTCGAACCGTTCCATGAGCTCGCCGGCCTTCGCGTGCCGGAACCAGGCACGGTCCCCGGCACGCAACGCCTCCTGCCTGCCGGAACGCCTGCGGCGCAGCGGTGTCTGCACCTCGCCCGCCCCCTCCGATCCGGTGAGCTGCCAACCGGGGGTGACGACCCTGGGCAGCCTCGAGGTGGCCGCCGGTCCCGACGCGATGTATCCGCCGGAGAAGGCGGTCACCCAGCCGGGTGCGGGCTCCCGTACGACGTCGAGTCCGAAGAACGCGGCGGGCCGCGGCCGGAACGCCCGGTAGCCGTCGAACAGCCCGGGCGTGTACAGACCCGAGCCGGCGGTCACCTCGGTGACGCCGGGCGCGGCGGCGGAGGTCTCCAGCGATCCCGTTCCCCCGGAGTTCACGAGGTCGAGATCGTGCCCGACGGCGTCCCGCGCGGCGGCGACGAGATCGGGTCGACGGCGGTCGAGGTCCCGCACCGAGAGCCGCTTCACGAGGCGGACCGCCGGGCTGGAATCGGGCAGCCCGGCCACCTGCGCCTCGTAGAACATCAGGCCGCGCAGCCGGACACCGCGGGTGCGGGCGACGCGGGAGGCGAGCCGGCCGACGTCGTCGGGCGTCCGCAGCGGCGAGCGGCGCACGCCGAGATGGGCCGAGGCGAGCCGGAGGCTCGCGTCGACGTCGAGGCAGACACTCAGGGACGCGAAGTGCTCCCCGGGGTCGGCGGCGCCACCCGGCGTGCCGCTCCCGGACTCGCCCGTCGGCTCGGCGGCACCGGCGGCGGCCGTGACCCCGGCGGCGGTCACCGCGGCGACCGCGTCCGCGATCAGCTCCAGGTGCAGCGGCGAGTCGATCATCAGTGTCACCGCGCGCCGGGCGACGGGGTCTGCCGCGAGTTCCGCGAGCGCGGCCCGGTCGACACTCGGGTAGCCCACGAGCACGTCGTCGATCCCCTGGGAGGCGAGCCATCGTGCCTCCCGTGGCGAGTAGGCCATGACGCCGGAGAACCCGGCGTCCAGGGCCCGTTCGATCAGGGGCCGGACGCGCACCGACTTGCTGGCCAGCCGCACGGGCATGCCACCGGCACGAGACAGCAGGTCGCGGACGTTGGCGTCGAACCGGTCGAGGTCGACGACGGCCACGGGGGCGGGCAGGTGCGCCGTCGCCGCCTTCAGGCGTGCCGTCAGGGGACTGGCGGGCCGGTCTGTCGCGGCCCCGCCGTCGCCTCCGCCCCGGGCAGGTTGCTCGCTCACCGGCCCGTGCCCTCCGCCGCGCGCCGGCCTCATCCGAGCACCTTCCGGGTGTAGCGGTTGTGGAACACGCCCTCCGGGTCGTGCTCGAGGCGTACCCGCGCGGCGTCGTCGAACCGGGGGTAGAGCGGGGCGAGATCGCCGGCGTCACGGGTGTGCAGCTTGCCCCAGTGCGGCCGTCCGCCCGCGGTCACGAAGATGCGCTCGGCGGCCTCGAAGTACCGCGTGTACGGGAGCCGCCAGTACTGGTGAACGGCGACGTAGGCGGTCTCGCGCCCGTGGGCGGTGGACAGCCAGACGTCGTCGGGCGCGGCGAACCGCACCTCGATCGGGAACGGCACGTTCTCCCCGGACGCGCGCAGCCAGTCGTCCACCTCGGTGATGACGTCCCGGACGCGCTCGCGCGGGATCGCGTACTCCATCTCGCGGAACCGCACCCGCCGCCGCGTGCAGAACACCTGGTACGACGGCGCCTGGTAGGTCCGCGCCGACAGCCCGCGGGCCGAGACCGCGTTGAGCCGGGGCGTCAGCCCGCCGAACGCGGTGGCGAGGCGGTTGACCATCTCGAACGCTCCGTTCGAGAGCAGCTCCTCGTCCAGGAACGAGCGCGCGGCGCGGCGCGCCCGCGCGACCCGGCCGGCGGGTGCGGGCTCGACGCGGGTGTTGCGCAGGGTGAGCGCCCGCCCCGTGACGGGGAAGAAGTAGAGCTCGAAGTGGTCGCTCGTCGCGACGACGCCGTCGGGCCCGTCGAGCGACTCCAGCGCCTCGGCCAGGGGGACGGGCCGTTCCTCGGCCACCAGGTCGTAGGCGGGGACCACCTCCAGGGTGACGGCGCTGAGCACGCCGGTCGTGCCCAGGCCGAGCCGCGACGCCTCGAAGAGCGGGTCCCCGGGCCCGACGTCGTGCACCGTGCCGTCCACGCCGATCACGCGCAGGCCGCGAACCTGCGTCGCGAGCCCGCCGAGGCGGGCGCCGGTGCCGTGCGTGCCCGTGGAGATCGCGCCCGCGATCGACTGGCGGTCGATGTCGCCGAGGTTGCGCATCGCCAGCCCGCGCGCGGCGAGCATGCGGTTGAGCTGGTGCAGCCGCACCCCGGCGCCGACGGTGACCAGCGCGTTCCCGGTCTCGGGAAGGCGTTCCACACGTTCGAGCCCGCTGACGTGGTCCAGGCTCAGCAGCATGCCCGACGTCGTCGCCGCGGGCGTGAACGAGTGGCCGCCGCCGACCGCCCGGACGGAACGGCCGTCGGCGGCCGCGCGGGCGACCACCTCGGCGAGCTCCGCCTCGGACCGCGGCCGCGCTCGGCCGGCCGGGCTGCACGTGGCGGTGCGGGCCCAGTTGCTCCAGATCAACGGCTGGGACGTGGGGGCACGGTGAGCGACGTCGGACACGGGGGCACTATCCCATGGCTTCGGCGCCACGAACAGGGGTGAGGACGCTGCTCGCGGGTTCCCCGGCCCGGCACGCACTCGTCGGCGCGCCGGGGGCCCGGCCGCTCACTTCCGGTCGAACGCGGGCTCCATGTAGCCGAGCACGAGGCTCGCCAGCTCGTAATAGGCCTTCTGCGCCGCCTCGTCGTCCCGGTCCACGAGCCACCCGATCTCGATGCCGTCGATCTGCTGGGCGACGAACCGTGCCAGGAACTCGATGTCCACCGAGAAGCGCGAGGCGGCACGATCGGCGAGTTTGACCAGGTACTCCCGCGTCAGCCGGTAACTCTGGTCCAGGTGCGCCTGCGCCACCTCGCGAAGCACCCGGGAGCGCACCCCGGCCAGGGCGAACTCGAAGGTCAGGAGCCGCATGTGCTGGTTCTGCTTGAGGCCGTCGAGCATCGAGTTCGCGGACGCCTCGACCAGCGCCTCCGGGTCATGACCCTGGTCGAGCGCGGCGAGCGCGGGCTCCGAGGCCGTGAGGGCGATCGCGCGCCCCATCGCACGCAGCATCTCGGCCTTGTCCTCGAAGCAGTAGTGCACCGTACCGAGAGAGATCTCGGCCTCCTGCGCCACCGCGCGCACCGAGACCGCTTCCACACCCTCGCGGAGAGCGACCCGCAGCCCGGCTTCGACGATCTCCTGGCGCCGTTCCTCGAGCGTCTTGCGCCTGCTCACACGCGCTTCGGTCATGAGATCTCCCCGTCCGGCATCGCCGCATCCGCCGCAGAGGATGTGGGCGGCGTCGTGAACACCAGCGCCGTGGCGATTGCCGCGACGCCCTCACCGCGGCCCGTGAGGCCCAGCCCGTCGGTGGTCGTCGCGGATAGGTTGACGGGAGCACCCGCGGCGGCACCGAGGGCAGCCGCGGCCTCCGCGCGACGCGGGCCGATCTTCGGACGATTACCGATCACCTGAACAGACACGTTCCCTATGGTGAACCCTGCGGCACGAACTCGCCTAGCAGCCTCGGCCAGCAGTTTCGTCCCGGATGCTCCGGACCACTCCGGCTCGGCCGTACCGAAGTTCGTCCCGAGGTCACCGATACCTGCCGCGGCGAAGATCGCGTCGGCGGCGGCGTGGGCGGCCACGTCCGCGTCGGAGTGCCCGTCGAGGCCCCGCTCCCCCGGCCAGTGCAGGCCGCCGAGCCACATCTCGCGGCCGGAGCCTTCCGGGGCGAAAGCATGCACGTCCGTTCCGATACCGGTCCGCGGCACGGGCCACGACGGCGCGCGCTCGGCGTTCACGCCTGATGCTCCCACTCA
Source organism: Myceligenerans xiligouense (assembly GCF_003814695.1). GTDB lineage: Bacteria > Actinomycetota > Actinomycetes > Actinomycetales > Cellulomonadaceae > Myceligenerans > Myceligenerans xiligouense. The sequence goes on along the minus strand of NZ_RKQZ01000001.1, from coordinate 418,592 downwards.
GTCCTCCAGCTCAAGGGCTGCGATGCGCAGGTCGCGCTCCGTCGTGATCTTGGCCGCGGCCGGATCGCCCCGCACGATGTGTACCGGCTCACCGAGCGCCTCGACGAGCCCGGCGTCGTCCGTCGCCGCGACGGCCTCCGAACCGGACCGGTCCTGGCCGGCCTTGTGCGCGCGTTCCAGCAGCTCGCGCGTGAAGCCCTGGGGTGTCTGCACGGCTCGCAGGCGCGCGCGGTCCGGGGTTCCGACCACGAGCTCGGCGTCCTCGCCGGGCGCCACCTGCTTGACGGTATCGGTGACGGGCAGTCCGGGCACGACGGCGTCGTGGCCCGCCCGGACGGCGCCGACGACCCGCCGGATCAGGTCGGCGGGAACGAGGGGGCGGGCGGCGTCATGCACGAGCACGACTTCGTGGCTCGTGCCTGCCGCGGCGAGGCCGGCGGCGACGGACGCCTGGCGCGTCGGGCCGCCGTCGACCACCGTGACGGGGATCGTCACGGAAGCGTCGGCCGTGAGGAGATGGGTGATGACGTCCCGCATGCCGCCGGGCGCGGTGACGACGAGTGCGTCGACGACGCCGGACCCGGCGAGCCGACGCGCCGCGTGCAGGACGAGTGGAATTCCGCCGAGGCCGACGAGTGCCTTGGGCAAGTCACGCCCGAGACGTGCGCCGGATCCGGCGGCGGTGAGGATCGCGAGCGTGGTCATGTCAGGACCCCGCGGGCGGGGTCGCGTGTGGTCAGCTGGCGAGGACCTCGTCGAGGATGGCCTCGGCCTTCTCCTCCTCGGTCTTCTCCGCGAGCGCGAGTTCCGAGATCAGGATCTGGCGGGCCTTGGCCAGCATTCGCTTCTCACCGGCCGAGAGGCCGCGGTCGGCGTCGCGACGGGAAAGGTCCCGCACGACCTCGGCGACCTTGATCACGTCACCGGACGCCAGCTTCTCGAGGTTCGCCTTGTACCGGCGCGACCAGTTGGTGGGCTCTTCCGTGTACGGCGCACGAAGCACCTCGAAGACTCGCTCGAGGCCCTCCTGGCCGACGACATCGCGCACCCCGACGAGGTCGACGTTCTCCGCCGGGACCTCGATGGTCAGGTCACCCTGGGCGACCTTCAGCTTGAGGTACATCTTTTCCTCGCCCCGGATCTTGCGGGTCTTGACCTCCTCGATCAGCGCCGCGCCGTGGTGCGGGTAGACAACCGTCTCGCCTACTGTGAACGTCATCTGCAGATGTCCCCTTTCCAGGAGACAAGGTTACCACGTTGCGGTCCTCGATTTTCTTGACCTGACTACGCTGCGAAGCCGCTCTCCCGTTGACGTCGAGGCAGGTCAGAGGGCGAATTCTTAGCCTTGCCGCTCCCGTTCACAGCGCCGGGCGAGATCGTTCGTATCGATCTGATCACACACTCTTGACCCACTTTTTGATTTACACAGAATTGCGGCGGCCCATTTCTCTCCCCGAGTGACCCCGCGGGCGGGTGTGGTCGTCCCGTACGGCCGGTGACACACGCCACTGACGAACTCGCCGTCGCGGCGCCCCCGTACGGTGCCGCGACGGCGACGGGCCACTAGGATGTTGCCCGATCACCGCATTGACCTCCAGGGAGTAGACCGTGTCCCGTCGCACCACCGCCCACCGACGCGCCCGCACCGTCGCGGTCGCGGCCGTCACCGCGGCGGGTGCCGCCCTCCTGTCGGCATGCGCCCCCACCACCACAGCGCTCAACTACTCGCCGTCCGACGGCGTCATGGTGTCCGTGGGTGCTCAGGATGTCGGCGAGTACACGGACCTGCGAGGGCTCAACCTCATGGTCGTGGCCGAGGAGGAGGGCGCGGCCGGGAACCTGCTCGGCGCGCTCACCAACGACACGCGGGAAGGCGCGACGTTCACCCTCTCGCCGGAGGGCGCCACGCCGGTCACCTTCGAGGTCGGCGCGGGCGACACCGTCTACATCGGCGGCGAGGCCGGCGAGCCCGTCCTGATCGACACCGTCTCGGCCGCGCCGGGGTCCAGCATCCCGACGACCCTCGAGGCCGGCGGCGAGTCCCAGGCGTTCAGCCTGCCCGTCCTCAACGGCGAGCTCGCGGAGTACGCGGACTACGTGCCCAGTCCGGAGCCGTCGGGGTCCGCGTCCCCGGAGGCCTCCGCCTCACCCGAGACGTCCGCGTCGCCGGAGGAGTGAGCCGGCCCTCCGGACGCCCTGGCCCGCGCCGGGCAAGCACCTCGATGGTGCTCGCTCTCGACATCTCCGGTCGATAGGGTCCTGTCGGGCGATCCCGTCCAGGTCCTCCCTCCCCTCTCCCGGGGGACGACCCCCGAAACGAAGGGCTCGAAGTCTTGCTCCTGCGCACCACCTCCCCAACCGCTCACCGTGCACGCGGTGTCGCCGCCGTCGTCGGCGCCGCTCTTGCCATCGGCATGCTCTCGGGATGCTCCGCGATCGACAGCTTCCTGGAGGGGACCTCCGACGAGGCCCCCCGCGACGAGAACGGGGAGATCACCGAGGCGTCCGACGCCGACGCGATGTCGGTGGAGATCGGGGACTGTCTCGACATCGCCGAGCTCGAGAACCAGGCCACGTTCACGGACCTGCCCGTCATGCCCTGCGACGAGGAGCACACCGGGGAGATCTACGCCGAGAAGGACCTCGCCAACGGCGAGTATCCCGGCGAGAAGGACGTCACCGCGGAGGCAGACACGTTCTGCGAGGGCGAGTTCGAGGCGTTCGTCGGGGTGCCGTACTCGGAGTCCGAGCTCTACTTCTGGTCGTTCTACCCGACCGAGGCGAGCTGGCAGCAGGAGGACCGCACCGTCCAGTGCGTCCTGGAGTCGGAGAAGCCGGTGACGGACACCCTGGAAGGCGTCGGCAGGTAACAGGCGGCCGCCCCACCGGTCACACCCGCCGCCCGAAAGCACCGCCGAACCGCACAACCGTCACAGCCACGTTCGCCGAACCGCACGGTGAATCGTGCCAAAATGCGTTTGGCACGATTCACCGTGCGGTTCGACGGGCCGGGCGGTTCGACGGGCCGGGCGGTTCGGCGAGCCGGGGCCATTTCGTTTGGCTTTGGCTCGTCGGTCTTTGGCGATCAGCCGAAGCGGCCCGAGACGTAGTCCTCGGTGGACTGCTCCGAGGGGGAGCTGAAGATCGTCGCCGTGTCGTCCATCTCGATGAGATTGCCCGGCTTGCCGGTGCCCGCGATGTTGAAGAAGGCCGTCCTGTCGCTCACGCGGGCGGCCTGCTGCATGTTGTGCGTGACGATGACGATCGTGTAGTCCTTCTTCAGCTCCTGGATCAGGTCCTCGATCGCCAGGGTGGAGATCGGGTCCAGGGCCGAGCACGGCTCGTCCATGAGGACCACCTGCGGCTTGACCGCGATGGTGCGCGCGATGCAGAGGCGCTGCTGCTGACCGCCCGACAGGCCCGAGCCGGGCTTCTCGAGGCGGTCCTTGACCTCGTTCCAGAGGTTCGCGCCCCGGAGGGACGACTCCACCAGGTCGTCGGCGTCGGACTTGGAGATCTTGCGGTTGTTCAGCTTGACACCGGCCAGGACGTTGTCGCGGATCGACATCGTGGGGAACGGGTTCGGCCGCTGGAACACCATGCCGATGTTACGGCGCACCGCCACCGGGTCGACGTCGGGACCGTACAGGTCGACGCCCTCGAGCTCGACGCTGCCCTCCACGTACGCGCCGGGAATGACCTCGTGCATGCGGTTGAGCGTGCGGATGAAGGTCGACTTGCCGCAGCCGGACGGCCCGATGAAAGCCGTCACGGAGCGCGGCTCGATGGTCATCGAGACGCCCTCGACCGCGAGGAAGTCGCTGTAGTAGATGTTGACGTCCTTGACGTCGATGCGCTGGGACATGGAGTAGATCCTTCGTGTGTGCGCTGGGCGAGGTGAGGTCCTGCGCGTCAGCGCAGCTTCGGGGCGAACCACCGGTTGACGAGGCGACCCGCGATGTTGAGGAGCATGACGATCACGATGAGCGTCAGGGCGGCGCCCCAGGCGTTCTGGAACCCGATGTCGACGATGCAGTCGATGTCGTCCGGCTGGCACGTGGCGTAGCCCGCGTAGTACTGCCGGTAGGCGAACACGGGTAGCGTCATCATGCGCCCGTCGAAGGCGTTGAAGTTGATCGAGTCGCTCACACCCACGGCGACGAGAAGCGGTGCCGTCTCACCGATGACGCGCGCCACGGCGAGCAGGACACCCGTCGTCAGACCGGCGACCGATGTCCGCAGGACGATGCGGACGATGGTGAGCCACTTGGGCACGCCCAGCGCGTACGACGCCTCGCGGAGCTCGTTCGGGACGAGCTTGAGCATCTCCTCGCAGGATCGCACCACGACCGGGATCATCAGGACTGAGAGCGCCACGGCTCCCATGAACCCGAAGCGCGCGGCCGGCCCGAAGATCAGCGTGAACAGCGCCACGACGAACAGGCCCGCCACGATCGACGGGATACCGGTCATCACGTCCACGAAGAACGTCACGGCCCGGGCAAGTGGCCCACGCCCGTACTCGACCAGATAGATAGCGGTCATCAACCCGATCGGTACCGAGATCAAGATCGCCCAGCCGGTGATGATCAGTGTTCCCACGATGGCGTGATAGATGCCGCCGTCGGGGTTGCCGCCGAAGATTCCGCGCATCGACAGCGAGAGGAAGTCGATGCTCATCCGGCCGGCGCCGCTGCTGACGACCGTCCACAGCAGCGACACGAGCGGGGCCATGGCCAGGAGAAAACACACCCAGATGACGCCGGTCATGAGCCGGTCGACGGCCTTACGGCGCGGCTCGGATGAAGTCACGAGCTCGCGGGTCCGCTCGGTGGCGTCCGCGACAGGAGTGGCGGTGCTCATCAGTTCGCTCCCGAGAATTCCTTGCGCCGCGCGATGATCCATCGCGCGAACACGTTGACGGCCAGGGTGATCACGAACAGCGCGAGGCCGGTGGCGATCAGGGCGTTCACCGCGAGGCCCGAGGCCTCGGGGAAGTCGAGCGCGATGTACGCCGCGATCGTCTGGTGCTTCGCCGCCTCGAGGATGTGGGACGAGTAGGTGAAGCCGGGCGAGAGGATCATCAGCACCGCCATGGTCTCACCGAGGGCCCGGCCGAGGCCGAGCATCGCCGCCGACACCACGCCGGAGCGGCCGAAGGGGAGGACCGCCGTGCGGACCATCTCCCAGCGAGTCGCTCCCAGCGCCAGTGCCGCTTCCTCATGGAGTTTCGGGGTCTGCAGGAAGACCTCGCGCGAGACCGCCGTGATGATCGGCAGGATCATCACCGCCAGCACCACTCCGACGGTCGCGATCGACTTCGACGTGGTCGACACCTCCCCGGCGAACAGCGGGATCCAGCCGAGATACGCGTTGAGCCAGTCCCAGAGCGGCTTGAGCACCGGTGCGAGGACGAGGAAGCCCCAGAGGCCGTAGATGACCGACGGGATCGCGGCCAGCAGGTCGACGAGGTACCCGAGAAGCTGCGCCAGACGCCGGGGCGCGTAGTGCGAGATGAACAGCGCGATGCCCATGGCCACCGGTGTCGCGAGCGCCAGTGCGATCACCGCGGCGAGCAGTGTGCCGAAGACGAGCGGCCCCACGTATTGGAAGAACGAGGTGTCATCCGGGTATCGCGGCACGGCCTCGGCAAGCTCCGCCTGGCCGGCGGTCAGTGCCGGCCAGGCACGGAAGAGCAGGAACAACGCGACCGCCGCCAGCATCGCGAGGATCGTCGCGCCCGCGCCGATCGCGATCCAGCGGAACACACGGCTGAATCCGCGTTCCGTGTCGCCGGTACTGCGGCGCCGCGTCGCGCGGGGACGGGGCGGCGGGGACGCCTCGTCGACGGGCGGACTATCGGTGGTCGTCACTCTCGCTCCTGAGGGGGTGCGCTCTTGCGTGAGGTCAAGTATTCACGACTGCGCCGGTGGCCTGCCGGGGCCGCCCGACGGCGGCCCGGGCCGGCCACCGGCGCCGGTGTCGTGCTCAGTCTGCCAGGGTCAGCCGGCCGAGATCGCGTCGATCGACGGCTGGATCTCGCTGCGCAGCGACTCCGAGATCGGGGCGGAGCCGGCGCTGTCGGCGGCGGACTGCTGGCCCTCCTCGCTCAGGATGTAGTTCTGGAAGCCCTTCACCAGCTCGGCGGTGTTCTCGTCCTCGTAGGTGAGGCAGGCGAGCTCGTAGGAGACGAGCACGATCGGGTAGGTGCCCGCGAGGTCGCGCTCGAGCTCGAAGGCGAAGATGTGCTCACCCGTGCCCTCGACGCGCGGCGACTGCTCGACGACGGCGGCCGCGGCCTCCGTGCTGTACTCGACGAACTCGCCACCCACGCCGACGGCCGCCGTGTTCAGCGTGCCGATCTGCGACGCCTCGACGTACGCGATGGTGCCCTCGCCGGACTGGGCGGCGTTGGCGACGCCGGAGTTGCCCTGCGCCGACTCCTGGCCCTCGACCGGCCAGACGCCCGAGACCTCGAAGTCCCACACGTCGGGCGCGACGGCGGCCAGGTACTCCACGAAGTTCTCGGTGGTCCCCGAGTCGTCCGAGCGGTGGACGACGGTGATGTCCATGTCGGGCAGCTCGGCGTCCTCGTTGTCGGCCGCGATCGCGTCGTCGTTCCAGTTCGTGATGTCGCCCTTGAAGATCTCAGCGATCGTCTCCGGAGCGAGGTTCAGCGTGTCAACACCGTCGAGGTTGTAGGCGACGGTCACCGGAGCGATGAAGCCGGGGTACTGGATGACCCCACCCTCACCGCAGACCTCCTCGGCGGTGGCGATCTCGTCCTCGTCCAGCGCGGCGTCGGAGCCCGCGAACAGGTACGCGCCCGAACCAAAGCTCTCGCGACCGCCGCCGGAGCCGACCGGGTCGTAGTTGACGGTCACATCCGGGTTGGCCTCCTGGAAGCCCGCCCGCCAGGCGTTCATCGCGTTCTCCTGCGAGGACGCCCCGCCACCGCTGATGTCGCCGGACAGGCCCATGCTGTCCGCCGTCTCGTCGGTGCCGCTGGTCTCGTCATTGTCAGCGCCCGGGTCGGAGCCGCAGGCAGCGAGGCTCAGGGCGAGCGCACCGGCCATGACAGCGGAACCCACGCGGGGGAATCGGCTGATCTTCACGTGTCGATCCATCCTGTTCAGTTCGTTGCGCACGGCGAGCGCCGGCGTCAAGCGCGACGCTAGGGAGGCGGAATGACCTGACGCCCAGGATCAAGTGAACGGAAAATGAACAGTGGCGGCGAACTTGCGTGAGGTCGGCCACTCGCCTTGCCGCGCCGGTTCCGCAGTCGGATGATGGGCGACTACACAATTCATCCCACCCTGACCCGGTCTGCGCCCACCTAGCCGAGGTAGATCGACTCCGCCGCTTCCTCGACGCTGCGCTGCACGAAGTCGGAGACCGGCGCGCTGCCCGCCTCGTCGGCGGCGCGCTGCTGTCCCTCGGGCGACGCGATGTACGTGAGGAACGACTTCACGAACCGCCCGGTGGACTCGTCCGTGTACCGGGAGCACACCATCACGTAGGCCACGAGCACCATCGGATAGGCGAAGGACTCCGTGGTTTTCCGGTCGATGTCGTACGCGAGGTCGTGCTTGGTGCGCCCTTCGATGAGAGGCGACACGTCGATGGCGGCGGCAGCCGCCTCCGGGGTGAACGCCACGAACTCGTTGCCGACGAGGAGCGCCGCGTTACCGAGGTCACCGGTGCGGGACGCGTCCGCATACGTCACCGCACCCACGTTCTGGCGGACGAACTCCGTGACGCCCTCGTTCTGCGGTGCCGCCACACCGCCGTCCAGCGGCCAGACGCCGTCGGCCTCGTGCGGCCACTCCCCTGGCACCACCTTGAACAAGTAGTCCGTGAAGTTGTGCGTGGTCCCGGAGTCGTCCTCGCGGTGCACGGGCGTGATCGCCAGGTCCGGCAGGCTGAGGTCAGGATTGTCGGCGGTGATCGCGCCATCGTTCCACCGCGTGATCTCGCCGGTGAAGATCCTCGCGATCACGCCCGGCCGGAGGTTGAGCCGGTCGATGCCCTCGAGGTTGAAGGCCACCGAGATCGGGCTCACGTACACGGGCAGGTCGATGCCGTTGCCGCCGGCGCACACCTCCGCGGATGCCTCGAGTTCCTCCTCCGACAGCGCCGCGTCCGATCCACCGAACGCCACCTTCCCCGCGAGAAACTCCTCTCGCCCTCCGCCGGACCCGATCGAGTCGTAGGTGACCTCGACGTCGGGGTTGTCCGCCATGTACGCCTCGGTCCAGACTTCCATGGCCTTGGACATCGCCGACGAGCCCGAGCCCGCGAACGATCCCGCGACAGCGGGTTCCTCCGGCGGCACATAGGTGGCACCGATCGCCTGCCCGCATCCGGCGAGCGGGAGGACGAGGAGGCCCGCGGCAAAGAACGCGACAGCACGGCTTCTAGGGAGGGTCATGCCTCATGACGTTAGGTACGTCAGGTGACAAACAGGACAGGTCGGAACGAACAGGAGGTGAACACGGCCGGAGGAGCGAGCGAGGACCACCGTCCCGCTCGCCCGGGGCTACTCCTCGGCGTCCGCGAGCTTGTACCCCAGTCCGCGCACCGTGAGCAGGAAGCGCGGTGTCCCCGGATCCGGCTCGATCTTCGAGCGGATGCGTTTCACGTGGACGTCCAGCGTCTTCGTGTCACCCACGTAGTCGGCGCCCCAGACGCGGTCGATGAGCTGCCCCCGCGTCAGCACGCGCCCCGCGTTGCGCAGCAGCAGCTCGAGCAGGTCGAACTCCTTGAGCGGGAGGGAGATCGTCTCGCCGTTCACGGTCACCGTGTGCCGCTCGACGTCCATCGTGACCGGGCCGGCCCGCAGGACACCCACGCCGTCATCCGCCGTCTGCTCCACCGGCTGGCGGCGGCGCAGCACCGCGCGCATCCGCGCGAGCAGCTCCCGGAACGAGTAGGGCTTGGTCACGTAGTCGTCGGCGCCGAGTTCCAGACCGACCACCTTGTCGATCTCGGAGTCCTTCGCCGTGAGCATGATGACCGGCACGTCGCCGCGAGCACGCAGTTCCCGGCACACCTCCGTGCCGGACAGGCCGGGGAGCATGAGGTCGAGCAGCACCAGGTCGGCCCCGTCGGCGTCGTAGGCCGCCAGCGCGGCGTTGCCGTCCGCTGCCTCCACCACCTCGAACCCCTCCCGGGCGAGCTGGTAGGTCAACGGGTCGCGGTACGACTCCTCGTCCTCGACCACCAGGATGCGCGTCACGCGCCTACCTCCTCGTTCGTCGCCACCGGGTCCGTCCCGGCTCTCACATCACCGGCCGGGGGCCTCGCCCCCGGCTCGGTCATCAATCGGTCGGCGCCCCTGCCCGCGGACGGGATCCGCAGGGTGAACGTCGACCCGCGGCCGGGCTCCGACCACATCGTCACGTCGCCGCCGTGGTCGGCCGCGACGTGCTTGACGATGCTCAGTCCAAGCCCGGTGCCGCCCGTGTCGCGGGAGCGGGCCGGGTCCACGCGGTAGAACCGCTCGAACACGCGGTCCTGCTTGCTCTCGTCGATCCCGACTCCCTGGTCCACCACGGCGATCTCGACCAGCCCGCGGCGCTCCGTCACGCCCACCCCCACACGCGTGGCGGGCCCGGAGTAGGCGACGGCGTTGTCGAGCAGGTTCCGCACGGCGGTGACCAGCAGGTTGTGATCGCCGTACACCACGCTGTCCAGCGCGCCGCCCGACATGATGGCGATGTTCTTGGCGTGCGCGGCCGTCCTGGCCCGGTCCACGGCCTCGTCGACCACCGCCCGCACCGACACCGGGATGTCCTTCTGCACGGCACCCTGGGACTGGAGCCGCGACAGCTCGATGATCTCCTGCACGAGCTCGGACAGCCGCCGCGCCTCCCGGTGCATGCGCTCGGTGAAGCGCCGCACGGCGACCGGATCGTCGGCGGCGTCAGCCACCGTCTCGGCCAGCAGGGCGAGCGCCCCGACCGGCGTCTTGAGCTCGTGCGAGACGTTGACCACGAAGTCCCGGCGGATCGCCTCGACGCGGGCGGCCTCGGTACGGTCCTCGGCGAGCACGAGCATCCGGTCGCCCAGCGGCGCCACCCGCACCTGGAGCAGCACCGTTCCGCTCCCCACCGGGCCCCGCGGCAGCTCGAGCTCCCGCTCGCGGATCATGCCGTCCCGCCGCACCTGGGCCACCATCTCGCGGATCGCGGCGTGCGCGATGGCGTCGTTGCGCACCACGTTGAGCGCGTAGGCGGGGGGCGACGCGCGGATCACCTCGTCGTCGTCGTCCACCACCACGGCGGCCGAGCGGAGGACGGAGAGCACACGGACGAGGCCGTGGTCGAGCTCGGCGGCCGGGGCCTCCGGGCCCGAGCGCTGACGCCTTTCGGAGAAACGGAACGCGAGCGTGGCGACGACGCCGACGACCACGCCGACGATGCCCGCGCCGAGCACCGAGACCCCCTGGATGAATCCGTCCACCCACCCAGGGTAGGCAGTGGCGTCGCGGATACCCGCCAACGAGCCCACTCGCCCGCTTGACGTCACCAGGAGTTCATCCTTCGACGGGAAGCCGTTAACCTGAGGGTTTACGTTCGAGTGCGAAGCTTGGCGTCGCGCCGGAGGAGCCGGCCGGCGTCGCGCCCACGCGGCCAGCCCGCTGTGCACGGCGCACTCCTGTGGAAGGAAAGCGATGCGACAGATCTTCGAGGCCGAGCTGCGACAGGTCGGCGACGACCTCGCAGAGATGAGCCGACTCGTCGAGTCGGCGATCACGAAGGCCGGCAAGGCGCTGAGGGAGGCGGACCTGCAGCTCGCGCAGGAGGTGATCGCCTCCGACAAGACCATCGACCAGCTCGAGGCGTCCCTCGACGAGCGCTGCGTCCACCTGCTCGCCCAGCAGGCTCCGGTCGCGACCGACCTGCGCGTCATCGTCAGCGCGCTGCGGATGAGCGCCTCGCTGGAGCGCATGGGCGACCTGGCCCGCCACGTGGCGCAGGTGGCGCGGGGCCGGTACCCCGCGAAGGCGATCGTCCCGGCGGCCGCCGACATCTTCGCGAAGATGGACGAGGCCGCGGTGCACGTGGCCGAGCGGACGACGCGCCTCCTGGAGTCGCGTGACCTCGAGATGGCGCAGGCCATCGAGCGCGACGACGACCTGCTCGACGAGCTGCACCAGGAGACCTTCGGCGCGCTGCTCGGCGACGAGTGGGACGGAACGGTCCAGGAGGCGGTCGACATCACGCTGGTGGGCCGCTACTACGAGCGCTTCGGCGATCACGGGGTGTCGATCGCCAAGCGCGTCTCCTTCCTGGTCACGGGCGACTTCCCGGAAGACCACCAGCAGCCGTAGCCAGGCGGCTGCGGAGCCAGTCGGCGCGGAAACGGCCGGGGCGCGGACGACGTCGTCGTCCGCGCCCCGGCCGTTCGTGTCGGGTCAGCGCCCCTGGTTCGCGACCGCCGCGATCGCGTCCTTGGCCGCCTCCGGGTCGAGGTAGAGGCCGCCCGGCGTGACCGGGTTCAGCGACTCGTCGAGGTCGTACACCAGCGGGATGCCCGTGGGGATGTTGAGGCCGGCGATCGCCTCGTCGGAGACTCCGTCGAGGTGCTTGACCAGCGCGCGCAGCGAGTTGCCGTGCGCGGCAACGAGCACCGTCCGCCCAGCCTTCAGGTCGGGCACGATCTCGGACTCCCAGTACGGCAGCGCGCGGTCGAGCACGTTCTTGAGCGCCTCGGTACGCACCACGGGTGCGCCCTCGTAACGCGGATCGGCGTCCTGGCTGTACTCGGAGCCGAGCTCGATCTCCGGCGGCGGCACGTCGTACGACCGGCGCCATGTCATGAACTGCTCCTCGCCGAACTCCGCGAGGGTCTCCTTCTTGTTCTTGCCCTGCAGCGCGCCGTAGTGCCGCTCGTTGAGGCGCCAGCTGCGCTTCACCGGGATCCAGTGCCGATCCGCGGCGTCCAGCGCGAGGTTCGCGGTCGTGATCGCGCGACGCAGCAGGGAGGTGTGCACCACGTCGGGCGTCACACCCGCCTCGGTCAGCAGGGTGCCGCCGCGCTTGGCCTCCTCGGTGCCCTTCTCGGACAGGGGAACGTCCACCCAGCCGGTGAACAGGTTCTTGGCGTTCCACTCGCTCTCGCCGTGGCGGAGCAGGACGAGCTTGTAGGTCATGGCCCCATCCTGCCCGACTCCGCGTGGTGCTTGCGTGCCGTCTCGTAGACGGCGAGGATCTCGTCGGCCGCGTGGTCCCAGCTGAACCGTGCCGCCGACGCGGCGGCCGCCCGCGCCATCCGGGTACGACGGCGGTCGTCGGCGAGCAGGTCGTGCAGCGCCCGTGCCCAGTCCCGGGGCTCGTGACCGTGCACGAGCACGCCGGACTCGCCGTCGGCCACCACCGTGCGCAGGCCGCCCACCGCGGCCGCGACCACCGGCGCGCCCGAGGCCAGCGCCTCCGCGGCCACGAGCCCGAAGGACTCGTTGTGCGACGGGACGGCGACCAGGTCCGCCGCGCGGAACCAGTCGACGAGCTCGGCCTGCGGCACCGGCGGGCGCACCAGCACGTCGTCGGACACGCCCTCCTGCCACGCCAGCGCCTCGAGCTCGCGAACGGCCGTGGCCTTGCCGCTCGCGCCGCCGAGCACGACGAGCAGCGGCCGGGCGGCGACACCCGCCGGCACGGCGCTCCCCGACCTCCCGGGCCCGCGCGCCTCGGCCGGGCGCGCCGGGTCCGCACCGGCGACCGCCGTCGCCGGCCACGCGCCCAGCGCACGGACCAGCACGTCGGGCCCCTTGAGGATCTGGATGCGCCCGGCGAACAGCACGATCTGCCGGCCCGCGGGCAGGCCGAGGCGCTCGCGCAACGCACGCCGCGCCTCGGCGACCGCCGCGCGGCCCTCGTCGTCCTCCACGGGGCACGCCACGGTCCGCGGCCCGGAACCTCCGCCGAGCGCCGCCTGGAGGGGCGCGAAGAGGCGCGTGTCCACGCCGGGAGGGACCACGTGCACGCGGGGCCGGGCCGCGCCGTACCCGGACACGAGGTCCTCGGCCTCCTGCTCCGTGTTGGCCACGAGCGCGTCCGCCTCGGCGACCACCTGCTCCTCACCCACGATGCGGCCCATCGGCTCCGGGGAGTCCCCGGGCGCGAGCGCCGCGTTCTTGACGCGCGCCATGGTGTGCATGGAGTGCACCAGCGGGAGGTCCCACCGCTCGGTCGCGAGCCAGCCCACCTGGCCGGACAGCCAGTAGTGGGTGTGGACCACGTCGTACCAGTCGACGGGGCGGTGCGCCTCGGCGCGGAGCACTCCCGCGGCGAAGGCGCAGAGCTGCCCGGGCAGGTCGTTCTTGTCCAGGCCCTCGTAAGGCCCGGCGGAGATGTGGACCACCTTGATGCCGGGTTCGGCGTCGACCACCTTGGGCTGGGCCGACGACGTCGCGCGCGTGTAGATCTCGACCTCGGCGCCGCGGCGGGCGAGGGCCCGCGACAGCTCCAGCACGTACACGTTCATGCCGCCGGCGTCACCCATGCCGGGCTGTTCGAGCGGCGACGTGTGCACGGTGATCATCGCGACGCGCATCAGCGCACCAGGACACACGCGGGCGGGACCGGCAACGGGAGCCGCGCCACGACCTCCCCCGCACCGGACGCGCCGTCCACGAGCACCGAGATCAGCTCGCTGGTGTTCTGGGCCGCGACCACGACCAGTTCGTGGCCGGGCGGTACCGAGGCGCCGCCGGGCGTGCCGGGGCCGACGACGGCGTGGTGGCGGGGCCAGGCGCCCGCGCCGAGCTCCACGTCGGCGACGTGCCGGGCCCTCCAGCCATCGGCGACGTGCTCGAGGCGGAGCACCGCGAGCACGTCGGGTCCACGCACGCCCACGTGGACGTGTCGCCCGTCCGCGGAGAGGGTCACGTGCGACGGGAAGCCGGGGGTACCGTCGGCGCCCCAGGTCGCGTCGGTGATCGGGAAGCTGTCCGCGTGCCGGTACCGGGGAAGCCCTTGCGAGCCGACGTCGGGGACGAGCAGGTGCAGGCGGCAGTCGAGCTCGCCGGCCACGAGGAGCGAGCCGTCGGGCAGCTCCACGAGGTGCCGGGGGCCCGTCCCCGGGGGGAACGTCGCGGCGAGCTCGGAACCCTTGCCGCCGTCCGGGGCTGCCCGGTGGACGCGCAGTTCGTCGGACCCGAGGTCCACGACAAGGGCGGTGTCGCCGTCGCCCCGTACGACGTGCGCGGAGTGGGCGTGGGGCCCCGCCTGGCGGTCCAGCACCGGGCCGGAGCCGTGGTGCCCGAAGAACTCGGGGCCCGGGGCGAGCAGCCCGTCGCTGTCGGTGGACCAGGTCGCGGCGACGCCGTCGGCGTAGTTGGTCACCCACACGCGGCCGTCGGCGGCGGCGACATGGCACGGGTCCGAGCCGCCCGAGGAGACGGTACGCCGCACGGCGAGCGAACCGTCGTCGCCCGCCCCGAGCACGGCGAGCGAGCCGGTCGCCGACTCCCCCACCGCGTACAGCGTGCGTCCGGAGGGGTGGGCCGCGAGGAAGGAGGGCGCGGGAAGTGCGATCACGCGCCGGGCAGCGCTCAGGGCACCGGTGCCGGCGTCGACCTCGACGCCGAACACGCCCTCACCACTGCCGGGATCGGCACCGGGCCGGGGGTAGGTGCCGATCCACAGTGAGCAGGTGCCTGGGTCTTGCTCCGAATTCATGGCACCAGCCTAGGGCTCGTCCCACGAACGGATCGCAACGGTGCCGGACGGCGCCGCGCCGCGCGACACCCGCTCACGTACGACCTCTCAGCCGTTGGCCTTCTCGTAGGCCGCGACGATCTCGGCGGCGATACGACCGCGGTCGCTGACGGTGTGACCCTGCGCACGAGCCCACTCGCGGATCGCCGCGGTGTTGTTGGCGCTGCGCGAACGCCGGGACGAACGCGAGGCCGTGGTCGCCGACTTCGCCTTACGCGCGGCGCCCACCCAAGGGGCGAACGCTTCACGAAGCTCCGTCGCGTGCTCCTTGCTCAGATCGATCTCGTAGTTGGTTCCGTCGAGACCGAAACTCACCGTCTCATCGGCCACGCCGCCATCGACGTCGTCCTCGAGCACCAGCTGAACCCTCTGGACCATTGTTCGCACGCCCTTTCATTCAAAAATGCATCTGGGTGTTGTCGAAAGCATGCCGCACTGGTGTATCACCCGTCAAACAAAGGTGCCCGTCCCAGGATTTCGCACACACAGAAGCTTCACCGCCACGGGGCCTCCGGGAGGCGATCGCGGAATCCGGCCGGAAATCCTCCGGTCCCGGTAACCCGTCTCAGGGATTGTCGCTGGACACCACGCCGTCGGAGGCGGATTCCAGGGACGTCACCGTAGAATCCCCCGCCGCGGCGCCGGGCTGCCTCATACGCTCCATGGCGAGACGCTCGTCGCGATCGGCGCGCATGATCTTTCGCATCGCGAACCAGAACAGAACGCCTACACCGATCGAGGGCACGAGGCCCGCGATCACCGCACCGAATGTGTCCACCACAGGATCCTCACAATCGTTTCGGCTCAGGCCTGCGGCTTGACGAGCGGGAACATGATGGTCTCGCGAATACCGAGGCCGGTGAGTGCCATCAGCAGGCGGTCGACGCCCATGCCCATTCCGCCCGACGGCGGCATGGCGACCTCCATCGCGGTGAGGAAGTCCTCGTCGATCGGCATCGCGTCCTCGTCGCCGACCGCGGCCATCCGCGCCTGCTGCTCGAAACGCTGCCGCTGGATCACCGGGTCGACGAGCTCGGAGTACCCCGTGCCGAGCTCGAATCCGCGCACATACAGGTCCCACTTCTCGACCTGACCCGGAGCATTCCGGTGTTCGCGGGTGAGCGGGGAGGTCTCCACCGGGAAGTCGCGCACGAACGTGGGCGCATACAAGGCGTCACCGACGTGGTGCTCCCACAGGGCCTCGACGAGCTTGCCGTGATTCGTCTTCTTGGGGTCGAGAGAGATCTCTGCCTTGTCGGCGAGCTTGGTCAGGTGTTCAACTCCGGTCTCCGGCGTGATCTCCTCACCGATCGCCGCCGACAGCGAGCCATACATCGTGATCTGTGCCCACTCGCCGCCCAGGTCGTATTCCTTGCCGTCCGGAAGTGTGACGACCGTGTTTCCGAGCACGTCGTTCGCCGCGGTCTGGACGAGGTCCTGAGTGAGCGCGCCGATGGTGTCGTAATCGCCGTACGCCTCGTAGGCCTCGATCATCGCGAACTCCGGGGAGTGCGACGAGTCAGCACCCTCGTTGCGGAAGTTCCGGTTGATCTCGAAGACCTTCTCCACACCGCCGACGACGGCCTTCTTGAGGAAGAGTTCCGGCGCGATCCGCAGGAACAGCTCCATGTCGTAGGCGTTCATGTGCGTCGAGAACGGCCGGGCCGAGGCGCCGGACGCGACGGTCTGCAGCATCGGCGTCTCCACCTCGAGAAAGCCGCGGCCGTGGAAATTGTCCCGCAGCGAGCGCATCACGCCGGCGCGCAGCCGCACCATGTCGCGTGCCGCGGGGCGCGCGATGAGGTCCACGTACCGCTGGCGGACACGTGCCTCCTCCGACAGGTCCTTGTGCAGAACCGGGAGCGGGCGCAGCGCCTTGGCCGCCATGCGCCACTCGTCGGCGAAGACGCTCAGCTCGCCGCGCTTGGAGGAGATGACCCGGCCACGCAGGAAGAGATGGTCGCCCAGATCGACGTCGGACTTGAACGCCGCCAGCGCCTCCTCTCCCACCGCGGCGAGGCTCAGCATGCCCTGGAGGCGGTTGCCCTCACCGTCCTGGATCGTCACGAAGCAGAGCTTGCCGCCGATCCGGATGAACACGACGCGGCCGGCGACGCCCGCGACGTCGTCGGTCTCCTGGCCTGCCTCGAGGTGGCCGTAGGCGCCGCGGATCCCGGTGATCGAGTGGGTCAGCGGAAGGTTGACCGGGTAGGCCTCCTCACCGCGGGCCAGGATCCGCTCGCGCTTCTCACGCCGGACCCGAAGCTGCTCGGGCAGGTCGTCGGTCTCGGGCGCGGGATTGCTCGCGGTGGTCTCGGAAGTCACGCAGAGATTCTATCGGCGCGCCGCCGTGGCCCTCGACGGGTCGGCGTGGACGACGCTGCGCCGCGGGCTTCTCAGGCCCGCAGGTCCAGGGCCAGGTCCAGGATCGGGGCGCTGTGGGTCAGGGCGCCCACGCTCAGGTAGTCGACGCCCGTCTCCGCGACCTCGCGGGCTCGGTCGAGCGTGAGATTTCCCGTGGCCTCGAGCTCGACGTGCGCCGGGACGCCGTCCCGCCCCTCGCGGGCGCGCACCTCCCGCACCGTCTCGGCGAGGACCGGCGTCGGCATGTTGTCCAGCAGCAGGAAGTCGGCCCCGGCGGCGAGCGCCTCGATGGCTTGCTCGGTGGTGTCGGCCTCGACCTGGACGTCCACGTCCGGGAAGGCCGCCCGGACGGCCTCCACCGCGCCCGTGACGGAGCCCGCGGCGACGACGTGGTTGTCCTTGATCATCGCGACGTCGTACAGGCCCATGCGCTTGTTGGTGCCGCCGCCGGCCCGGACGGCGTACTTCTGCAGGGCGCGCAGTCCCGGCGTGGTCTTGCGGGTGTCGAGCACGCGGGCGCCCGTCCCCTCCAGGGCACGGGCGAAGGCGCGGGTGGCGGTCGCGACGCCCGAGGCCCGGGAGGCGAGGTTCAGGAGGGTGCGCTCGGCGATCAGGAGCACCTGCGCGGGGCCCGTCACGGTCGCGAGGACCCGGCCGCGTCCGGCGCCGTCCCCGTCGCGGGCGGAGAACGTCACCTCCGGGACGGGGAGGCCGACGCGTTCGGCGACCTGGAGCAGCGTCTCGGGGACGACGACGAGCCCTGCGACCGTGCCGTCCTCGCGCGCCACGAGGTCCGCGGTACCGATGGCCGAGCGCGGGATCGTCGCCTGCGTGGTCACGTCCCGCCCGGGAGCCGGGCCGAGATCCTCGTCGAGCGCGACGGCGACGGTGCGCGAGATCCACTCGGGGTCGAGCCCGGGTTCGACGACGGACGGAACGACATCGGAAATCCTCACCCCCAAAACCTAACTCCTGCCCACGGCAGCACTACTGATTGAGGTTCAACAGGGCTTCGGATCCATTTGGACGGCGCCAAAAGGTCTGCGGGACCCTACTGAACCCTCCTCAGTCCGGGGCCGGGAGCCGGGAGCCGGGGGAGCATCAGGAGTCGGGGGCGCCGAAGCCGCCGCCGCCCGGGGTTTCCAGGATCAGGGTGTCGCCCGGGGCCAACACCACCGTGTCTCGGCCGGCCACCGGTTCGACGTCGTCGGCCCCGTCCCGGAGGACGGCGTTGCGGCCCAGCGCACCGGGCTCCCCGCCGGCCATGCCGTAGGGCGGGACCACGCGGTGCCCGGTCAGCAGGCTCGCCGTCATCGGCTCCCGGAACTCCAGGGCCCGCACCACGCCGTCGCCGCCGTGCCACCGTCCCGCTCCGCCCGAGCCGGCACGCACCGCGAACTCCCGCACCAGCACCGGAAAGCGCGTCTCGAGCACCTCCGGGTCGGTGAGCCGCGAGTTCGTCATGTGGGTCTGGACGGCGGACGCACCGCCGAACCCGTCGCCCGCGCCGGAGCCGGACGCGACCGTCTCGTAGTACTGGTGGTCGGCGTTGCCGAACGTGACGTTGTTCATCGTGCCCGACCCCTCCGCCTGCACCCCGAGCGCCCCGTACAGCGCTCCCGTGATGGCCTGGCTCGTCTCCACGTTCCCCGCCACCACCGCGGCCGGGTACTCCGGCGACAGCAGCGTGCCGGGCGGGATGACGATGTCCAGGGGTCGGCGGCAGCCGTCGTTGAGCGGGATGTCGTCGTCCACCAGCGTCCGGAACACGTACAGCACCGCGGCGACGGCCACCGAGGACGGCGCGTTGAAGTTGGACGCCACCTGCGCCGACGTGCCGGTGAAGTCGATGGTCGCCCGGCGCCGCTCGTGGTCGGCAGTCACGCGCACGGCGATCGTGGCGCCGTGGTCGGTCTCGTAGGTGAACTCGCCGTCGGACAGGGTGTCGACGACGCGGCGGACCGCCTCGGCGGCGTTGTCCTGCACGTGCCCCATGTACGCCTGCACGACGTCGAGGCCGAAGTGCCGGATCATCGCGCCGATCTCCTCCACGCCCTTGGCGCCGGCGGCGATCTGGGCGCGCAGGTCGGCGAGATTGGTCTCCGGGTCGCGAGACGGGTAGCGCGCCGTGGTGAGGAGTTCGCGGGTCTCCCGCTCCCGCATCCGCCCGTCGCCGACCAGCAGCCAGTTGTCGAAGAGCACGCCTTCCTCGTGGATCTCCGTGCTGGTGGCCGGCATCGAGCCCGGCGTGATGCCGCCGATCTCGGCGTGGTGACCGCGCGAGGCGACGTAGAACAGGATCTCGTCGCCGGCTCCGGCGTCGGCGTCGGCCTCGCGGCCGGGTACGCCGCTGGCTCCCTCGCGGAACACGGGCGTGATCACCGTGACGTCCGGCAGGTGGGTACCGCCGTGGAAAGGGTCGTTGACCGCGTAGGTGTCGCCGGGGCGCATCGTTCCCCGGCGGCGGGCGATGACCTCCTGCACGGTGGTGCCCATCGACCCGAGGTGCACCGGCATGTGCGGCGCGTTCGCCACGAGGCTGCCGTCCGGGTCGAAGATCGCGCAGGAGAAGTCCAGCCGCTCCTTGATGTTCACCGACTGCGCCGTCGCCTCCAGGCGCGCGCCCATCTGCTCGGCGATCGACATGAACAGGTTGTTGAAGATCTCCAGCATGACCGGGTCGGCGGCGGCGGAGACGCGCGCGTCGGCACGGGGGGCGGTGCGGCGGACCACGAGGTGCCCGGTGTCGGTCGCCTCCGCGCGCCATCCCGGCTCGACGACCGTCGTGGCGTTCTGCTCGGTGATGATCGCGGGCCCGGTCACGGCGTCGCCGGGCACGAGCCGCTCACGGCGCCGCAACGGAGCGTCGTGCCACTCGCCGCCGGCGAACATCCGTGCGATGCCCTGGTCCGGCGCCGTCGCGGGGAGCCGGTCCGCGCCACCGTTGTCGGCCCAGCGGTCCTCTCCGTCGTCGAGCCCGCCGGTCGTCGTCCGGCCGGCCACACCGCTGTCGCCGCCGGGTGCACCGTCCGTCGTCCGGTCGGCCGAGAGGCCGTCCTGGCCCGCGGACGACGGCGCCACCACCTCCACCGCCACGGCGTCCGCGATCAGCGGCCGGTCCAGCAGGAAGGAGTACACACTCCGGTGGGCGGTCTCGAACTCGGCGATCATCGCCCGGACCGGGTCGGTGTCGCCGGGGTCGGCGGAGGTCCGCAGCCGCACGGGAACGGTCGTGTCCGTGCCGTCGTAGCGCAGATGGACCGTGCGGGTGACGACGACGCGCGGCGTGCCCCGTCCGTCGTCGTCCGCCACGCCCTGGTCCGCGAGGTCCGCGTGGGCTGCCGCCTCCAGCACGTCGGCGGCCTCACGCAGCCGGGGCAGGGCGTCGTCGGACAGCGTCGTGCCGACCGACTGCTCCCGCATCACCGTGGTGTCCGCGAGGCCGATGCCCAGGGCCGACAGGACGCCGGCCATCGGCGGGACGAGCACGGTCTCGACGCCGAGCGAGTCCGCGACCGCGCACGCGTGCTGGCCACCCGCGCCCCCGAAGGTGGTCAGGGCGTAGCGGGTGACGTCGTGCCCCTTGCGGACGGTGATCTTCTTGACCGCTCCGGCCATGTTGGCCACGGCCACCGCGAGGAACCCCTCGGCGACCTGCTCGGGCGTACGGCCGTCGCCGATCTCGCGGGCCAGCTCCGCGAACTCGCGACGGACGACGTCGACGTCGAGCGGCTGGTCGCCTCCGGGCCCGAACACCGCGGGGAAGTACTCGGGACGGACCCGTCCGAGCAGCACGTTCGCGTCGGTGACGGTGAGCGGGCCGCCGTTGCGATAGCACGCGGGCCCCGGGGAGGCACCGGCCGAGTCCGGGCCCACGCGGTAACGGCTGCCGTCGAAGTGCAGGATCGACCCGCCCCCGGCCGCCACGGTGTGGATGTCGAGCATGGGCGCACGCAGCCGCACGCCCGCGACCTGGGCGTCGAACACCCGCTCCAGCTCGCCGGCGTAGTGGGAGACGTCCGTCGAGGTGCCGCCCATGTCGAAGCCGATGACGTGGTCGTGGCCCGCGAGCTCGGACATCCGCACCATGCCCACGATCCCGCCCGCCGGTCCGGAGAGGATCGCGTCCTTGCCGCGGAACCGGTGCGCCTCGACGAGCCCGCCGTTGGACTGCATGAACTGCAACGGCACCCCGGTGAGCCGGCCGGCCACCTGGTCCACGTACCGCCGCAGGACCGGCGACAGGTAGGCGTCGACCACCGTGGTGTCGCCGCGCGGCACCAGCTTCATCAGCGGGCTGACCTCAGCGGACCGGGAGATCTGCGGGAACCCGACCCGCCCGGCGAGGTCCGCGACCCGGTCCTCGTGGTCCGGGTACAGGTGGGAGTGCAGGCAGACGACGGCCACGGCCCGGAACCCGTCGTCGTACGCACGGCGCAGCTCGGGCTCGACGGCGGCCAGGTCGGGCTCGCGCAGCACCTCGCCGCTCGCGGTGACGCGCTCGTCGACCTCGATGACGCGGGTGTACAGCGGCTCCGGCAGCACGATGTGCCGGTCGAAGATGCGCGGCCGGTTCTGGTAGGCGATGCGCAGCGCGTCCCCGAACCCGCGGGTGGTCACCAGGACGGTCGGTTCGCCGGTGCGCTCCAGCAGGGCGTTGGTCGCGACGGTGGTCCCCATCCGCACGGCCTGGACGCTGTCCGACGACGGCCGCGGGGTGGCCTCCCCGCCCGCCTGCCGCAGGATCCGCTCGATCCCGGCCACGGCGGCGTCGTCGTACCGTTCCGGGTCCTCCGAGAGGAGCTTGTGCGTGCTCAGCGCCCCGTCCGGGTGCCGCGCGACGATGTCGGTGAACGTGCCACCCCGGTCGATCCAGAACTCCCAGCCCATGTGGTGAGGGTAGTCACCCGGAGGCACGCCGTGCCGCCGTCGTCCCTCAGCCCCGGTCCGACGACGGGCCCTGCGCGGCGACCAGCTCGCGCAGGGCCTCCACCACCAGGGCGTGGTCGTCCTGCTGCGCCAGCCCCGAGACCGTCACGACGCCGACGATCCCCACCCCGGCGACACGCACCGGGAACGCGCCGCCGTGCGCGGCGTACTCCTGGAGCGAGAGGTCGTGGGTGGCGTTGAAGTCCGCCCCCTCGGCCCGTGCCTTCAGGCCCACCAGGTACGACGACGCGCCGAACCGGTAGACCACCCGCACCTTGCGCTCCACCCAGGAGTCGTTGTCCGGCGTCGTTCCCGGGCGCGCCGCGTGGAACACCTGCTGCGTCCCCTTGCGGATGTCGACCGTCACGGGGAGGTCCCGTTCGATCGCGAGTTCGGTGAGCCGGGAGCCCAGGCGCCAGGCGTCGTCGTGCGTGAAGGTGGTGAGGACCAGCTCGGCCTCCTGCTCGGTCACCTGGGTGATGGCCGTCTGCGCGTCGTCGTTCATGACGCCCATCATGGCGGATCGCACGCTCGCCACCGGTGCGCCGCTCACCGTGAATCCGCCGAGTTCGGCATGAGCGACGTCGCTATCGACGTCGTGGCGTGTGACGTCGATAGCGACGCCGGTGCGGCCCACGGGCCGGCGCGTCAGCGCACCCGCAGCCCGCCGTCGTCGTCCAGGCTCACCAGGACCCGCCGTTCCCAGTCCGGGTCGGGCTTCGGGTGGTCGGCGCGGAAGTGGCCGCCGCGGGACTCCGTGCGGAGCCACGCCGCGCGGGTCAGGGCGCGCGCCACCTGGTGCACGTTCGTGGTCTCCCACTCGGCGGCCTGCGGCTCGGCGACGACCTCGGCGGCGACGTGCGCGTCCGACCGGACCGCGGCCAGCCGCTCGTCGGTGCGCGCGAGCGACGACGCCGTGCGGATCACGCCCGACCCGTCCGACATCGCCTTCTGCACCCGGGACCGCGCCACCGCCGCGACGAGCCCGGTGCCGCCGGGCCGCGCCGCGGGCTCGGGCGCGTCCGACAGGTTCCCCGCCGCGTACCGCTCGGCGACGTCCCGCGCGGCCCGCTGCGCGAACACCAGCCCTTCCAGCAGCGAGTTGGATGCCAGCCGGTTCGCGCCGTGCACGCCCGTGCAGGCGACCTCCCCCACCGCGTACAGACCGGGCACCGAGGAGCGGCCCGTGAGGTCGGTCACGACACCGCCCGAGTGGTAGTGCTGGGCCGGGGCGACGGGCACCGGCTCCTCGGACCAGTCGATGCCGAGCTCGGCGAGGCGGCGCGTGATGGTCGGGAAGCGCCCCGAGAGGAACGTCCGGCCGAGGTGCCGGACGTCGAGCAGCACGTTGTCGGCGCCGGTCGCGCCCATCTGCCGGACGATGGCGTGCGCGACGACGTCACGCGGCGCCAGTTCCGCCATCTCGTGCACGCCGGGCATGAAGCGGTGGCCGTCGACGTCGAGCAGCAGCGCACCCTCGCCGCGCACGGCCTCGCTGATCAGCGGGAGCTGCCCCTTCGCCCCTGTCCCGAGCCACAGCACCGTCGGGTGGAACTGCACGAACTCGAGGTCACCGACCACCGCCCCGGCCCGCAGCGCGGCCGCGATCCCGTCACCCGTGGCACCGGCCGGGTTGGTGGACGACCGGAACACCTGCCCGATCCCGCCGGTCGCGAGGATCACCACGGGAGCGAGGACCGCGCCCACCCCGTCCCGGCTGCCCTCTCCCCGCACATGCAGGGTCACGCCGGCGACACGGCGCACGCCGCCACCGGCCGGCGCGGACGTGAGGATGTCCAGGACGAGGGCGTGCTCCACCACCTCGATGCCCGGGTCGTCACGGACCGCCTCGATCTGCGCGACCAGTGCGCGGGAGATCTCCGCGCCCGTCGCGTCGCCGCCCGCGTGGGCGATCCGGTCGGCGCGGTGACCGCCTTCCCGGGTGAGCGCGATGTCGCCCCCGGGGCCGGCGTCGAACACCGCGCCCCGCGCCACCAGCTCGCGCACCCGCTCCGGCCCCTCGGTGACCAGCACCTTCACCGCGTCGCGGTCGGAGAGTCCGCCGCCGGCGGCGAGCGTGTCCTGCAGGTGCGCCTCGGGGGTGTCCTGCGGGTCGAGCGCGGCGGCGATCCCTCCCTGCGCCCACACGGTCGAGCCGCTGGACAGCGCACCCTTGGTCACGAGCAGCACCCGGGGCACCCGCGTGCGCAGCTCGAGCGCGGCCGTGAGGCCGGCGATCCCGGAACCCACCACCACGGCGTCCACACGGGTGGTCCAGCCTGCCTCGGGTGCGGCCAGGGCCCGCGCGAGCCGCGCGGTGGGCAGCGTCATGCGCCGCGCGGCGTGGTGCCGTCGCCGGCCTCGCCCGCCATCCGGCCCGCGGCCGTCCGTACGAGCCCGGCCTGCTGGTACGGCTCGATCGGCAGGCCACTCTCGGTCAGGCCGTAACCGTCCGGCACGTGACCGGGCTCGTCGCTGCGCTCCACGATCCGGTTGTTCTCGTCCACGAACACCACGCTCGGCAGGAACGTGCGCGCGTCGGCGTCGGACAGCATCCCGTAGCCGATGATGATGACGATGTCGCCCGGGTCGACGAGGTGCGCCGCGGCGCCGTTGATGCAGATCTGCCCGGAACCCGGTTCGCCGGGGATCACGTAGGTGGTGAGCCGTGCGCCGTTGGTCACGTCGACGACGTCGACCTGCTGGCCCGGGATCAGGTCCACCGCGTCCAGCAGATCGGAGTCGACGGTGATGGATCCCACATAGTGCAGGTCGGCCTGAGTGACCGTGGCGCGGTGGATCTTGGCGATCATCATCGGCCGCTGCAGCGATGCCGGACGACGTACGGGTGCCCGGTGCGGGATGTCGTTCACGATGTCTGCCTCCTGGACTCTCGCGCCCGCCGCCACCCCGATCACCTACGTGACCTGCGACGACACCTCGACAGTCTGGTTGTCGATCAGTCTGGTCGTGCCCACCCGCGCCGCCACGAGAAGCAGGGCGGGACCCGAATGGTCATCGGGCACGTCATCAACGGTAATCGGATCGACGAGTGCGAGGTAGTCCACCTCGACCCCGGTGGCGGCGTTCAGGACCTCCGACGCCTCGCGCCGCACCTCGGCGGCCCCGCGGGCCCCGGCCTCCGCCCCGGCACGCAGCGCGCGGGACAGGGCGAGCGCGCGCTCCCGCTCGTCGCCGGACAGGTAGGCGTTGCGCGACGACAGGGCCAGGCCGTCCGCGTCACGCACCGTCGGGACGCCGACGATCTCGACGTCGAGGTCCAGGTCAGCCGCCATGCGGCGCACCGCCAGGAGCTGCTGGGCGTCCTTCTGCCCGAACAGCGCCACGTCCGGCCGCACCAGGTGCACGAGCTTGAGCACCACGGTCAGCACGCCGTCCATGTGCCCCGGCCGGAACTCGCCCTCCAGCACCTCACCGATCCGTCCCGCCGACACCCGCACGATCGGGTCGCCGTACGGGTAGACGGTGTCGGGCGCGGGCGCGAACACCACGTCGGCTCCCACGGAGGCCAGCTTCTCCACGTCGCCGGCCAGGTCGCGCGGGTAGGCCGCGAGATCCTCGCCCTCGCCGAACTGGAGCGGGTTCACGAAGATCGTCACGACCACCTGGCCACTCGCCCCGGCCACCTCCCGGGCCCGGCGCACCAGGTCCAGGTGGCCCTCGTGCAGCGCGCCCATGGTCATCACGACGGCTCGCCGGGCCGGGCCCTCGCCGGCCACGCTCGCGATCGGAGCCGACATCGTCCACCGCACGAGCGCCTCGCGCAGGTCCTGACGGGTGCGGGCCACCAGCGGACCCGCCGAGGCGCTTCCCGCGTCGCCACCCGGGGCGCCGGAGTCGTGCTCGCCCGCCGCTCCGGCGTCGTCGGTCATCGAGATCATCAGTGGTCCTTCCTCTCCGCGCGGGCGCGGTCCAGCGCGTCCAGCAGGGCGCTCGCCGCGTCGTCGCCGATGCGGTGACTCGCCAGGGCCCGGCGCGTCGCGCCGCGGGCGAGTTCGGCGTACCCGGCCGGGATGTCGGTCGCGCCGGTGCGCGCCGCGAGCTCCGCCAGCGCCTCCGTGTGGCGCTCCACGGTGCCGACGTCGCCCCGCGACACCGGCCCCGTCAGCGCCGTGATCGCTCCCGGCCCCCCGTTTCCCGCGACGTCAGCGGCTCGCGTCGCCGACTCCAGCGCCGCGCCCAGGAGCGGCGCGAGCACCCGGCCGGGCGCGGCGATCCCCGCCTCGCCCAGCGCCTGAGCGGCCTGTGCCACGAGCACCACCAGGTGGTTCGCGCCGTGCGCGAGCGCCGCGTGATAGAGCACGCGCGCCTCCTCCGGCACGATCACCGGCTCCCCGCCGATCTCCACCACGAGCGCCTGCCCGATCGGCTGCACCGCCGCCGGGGCCGTCACCGCGAACGTACTGCCCTCCAGCCGGGCCAGGTCCAGCGAGGTGCCCGTGAACGTCATCGCGGGGTGGATCGCGAGCGGGATCGCGCCGGCCGCACGCGCGGGTTCCAGCACCGCCGTCCCCGCCGCCCCCGACGTGTGGACCGCGAGCTGTCCCGGCTGCCACGCCCCGGTGTCGGCGAGTCCGGCCACGAGCGGTGCGAGGGCGTCGTCGGGCACCGCGAGCAGTACCAGCTCGGCGCGCTCCACCACCTGCGCCACCTCGCACACCGGCACACCGGGCAGCAGGGTGGCGATGCGCTCGCGCGACGCCTCGGAGATGCCGCTGGCACCGACGACGGTGTGACCCGCGGCCCGCAGCGCGCTGCCCAGGACCGCGCCGACCCGTCCGGCGCCCACGACGCCGACGCCCAGCCTGCCGGGCCGCGTCGCGGATTCCGCGGGGGGTTCGGGCGGTGTGGTCACCGGGGGGCCTCCATCCAGCGTTCGGGTCCGGCGTGGGCGCGCGCGCTGCGGGCCCGTGCCGCTTGTTCCTCCAGCAGCTCCGCCGCGTCGCCGGCGGCGATGTGGTGCACACCCGGGCTGACCGGCCCGGGGGTGGAGTGCACCTCGAACGAGGCGACCCCGAGCCGCCGTTGCAGGGGCCCCGCGGCGATGCCCAGGGACTGCGTCCGCTCGTGCGGCACCACCGTCAGGATGCGGTACAACCGCCCGCTGCGCAGCAACAGGGCACGTCCTGTCACGGCGAAGCCCTGCCGGCGCCAGCCGACCGGGTCCACCCAGACGGCGCTCTCCGGGCTGCCGGTGAAGGGACCGGGTGTCCGGGAGTCGCCGGACAGGCCGGCCTCCAGGACGGCACGGGGGTCGTCGATGCCCAGGTCGGGCAGCACGAGGGAGAGCACCGTCAGTGCCTCGTCCCGGGTGCCGACGGGCAGGAGCACGTTGGTCGTGCCGGAGTCGC
The DNA here is from genome assembly GCF_003814695.1 of Myceligenerans xiligouense. GTDB lineage: Bacteria > Actinomycetota > Actinomycetes > Actinomycetales > Cellulomonadaceae > Myceligenerans > Myceligenerans xiligouense. Next base: position 391,201 of record NZ_RKQZ01000001.1, on the reverse strand, counting down.
TGTCCGCCGCGTACCCGGCGACGTTGACCTGGACGCGCCACCAGTCACGGCCCCGCCAGAGCAGACCCTGGGTGATCGACACCGCCTGCACCCGGCCGGGCGGAATGGTCTGCGCGCGCGTCTCGAGCAGGCCGTGCCGGAGCCGGATGCCGTCCGCGCTGATGGCCACCCGGAACGCGAACTCGGTGGAGAACCGGTTGAACAGGTATCCGCCGATGCCGATGAACGGCGCGATCACGGCGAACACGACCTGCGGGGTGCCCGTGACGACCACCGTCACGATCAGCCCGACGATGAAGGCCGCGAAGAAGATCGTCACGCCCGTACGCAGCAGCGAGGCGACCAGCCGCCCCATCGGGACCTCGAGGACAGGGCGCTCGGGCGCCTCCGGAGCGCCGGACGGCACGTCCGGTGTCGTCTCCGCGACGCCGGGATCGCCCGGGCCCGCTGTGCCCGGCACCCCGCCCGGTCCCTGCGCGGGGGCCGTCGTGGCCTTCAGGCCCGCGGCGCGCGCGAGGAGCTCGTTGCGCAGTTCGCTCGCGTCGGCGTCGCGGAGGTAGCCGATGGCGATGCCGGAGTCCGAGCCGCCCGCCACCTCGAGCCTGAGCTCGCTCAGCCCGAACAGCCGGGCGACGAGCGGCTGGCGGACGTCCACGGCCTGCAACCGGTCGAGGCGCGCGTGCCGCTGCTGCCGGAACACGACCCCGCGGCGCAGGTGGACCGTCTCGTCGCCGACGGCGTACGTGGTCATCCGCCAGGCCAGGACGGCGAACCCGAACCCGATCAGGCCGATGAGGACCAGTCCCAGCGGCACGGTCCACCAGTACGAGCTGGTGAGCAGGCCGACGACGCCGCCTTCGTTCGGGCCGCCGTCCAGCGTCTGCTGGCCGATGATGAACAGCGCACCGCCCAGCACCGCCCAGCCCCGCACCATGGGCGTGACCGGGTGCACCCGGCGCCAGCGGAGTGCCGCGTCCCGGTCCGGCACCTGCTCCGGCGTCGTCCCCGGCGCGTTCACAGGCCCGCCAGCCGGGCCTCACCGCGGGAGGCGAGCCGATCGCGCAGCCGCGCCGCCTCCTCCGGGGACAGGCCGGGGATCTGTGCGTCGGTACCCACCGAAGCGGTGTGGAGCTGGACCTTCGCCAGCCCGAGCTTGCGGTCCAGCGGGCCGGCCTCGACGTCCACGTACTGCATGCGCCCGTACGGGACCACGGTGAGCGAGCGGAACAGGATGCCCTTGCGGATCAGCAGGTCGTCCTCGCGTTCCGCGTAGCCGATGGCGCGCACCTGCCGCGGGACGACGATCGCCGTCCACGCCAGGAGCCCCGCGGATGCCCCGGCGAGCAGCCAGAACCACGGGGAGAGGATCAGGGCCAGGACCACGCCGACCACGATGGGGACGGCGAACGTGATCGTCGCCGGGATGAGGCGCGCGGCGGTCAGACGGGTCGAGACCCGGCTCCAGGTCACGTCGGCCGGGTCGAACGGGCTGGTCATGATGTCATCCTCGCACGGCCGCGGCAGGTCTCGGCGGAGACGGCGACGAGCGGGCCCGCACCCTCCGGGTTCGCCTCAGGCGGTCGCCGTCGAACCGTCCGTGTCGCTCTCCTTGCCGCCCGACGGCGGCAGCTGGCAGAACCTCTCCACCACGAGCCCGACGACGGACAGCCCCACGGCGCACACGACGGCGACGGCCGCCGCGATCGCCTTGTCCCGGCGCGGCTCGACCGCCAGGTCCGGCAGCACGAGCAGCACCTGCGCGAGGTACCAGCCGCCGAGGAGCGCCCCCGTCAGCGCCGCGGCCTTCGCGAGCACGAGCGTTCGCGCCGCACGGAGACCGTCCAGCGACGGACGGTCCCCCTTCTGGTAGGCGCGCACCGTCCAGCCGAACCGGAACACCGCGGCCGCCAACACCACGATCGCCACGTCGACGAGCCACGGCACCATCGGCAGGTACACGCCGTTGGCCTCCAGCGAGCGCAGCACCGGCCAGCCCACGACGGCGACGCCGACGAGGACCGCGACGAGGGTGACGACGGAGGTACGCCGCATCTCAGCCGCGATGCCCGTGCTCGTCCGTCCGGACCGGGGCCCAGGCGGGGCGGTCGTCGGCGGGCTGCGTCCGCTGCCGGTCACCCGCCGTCTGGTTCACCGGAGCGAACGGGACATCTCCCGGATGCGGCCGCACCGGGGCGAACACCGGGTGGGCCGGCTCGACCGGAACCTGTTCCAGGGAGAGGTCGTGATGAGCCGTCTCACGCACCGCGGGCGGTACGAGCGGCGCGGCAGGTGGCGTGTGCGGCGCCCGGGCGCCGGGGTCGTCGGTCACGGGCGCCTGCGGGGCGGGCACCAGCGCTTCCTCCGGCGGCGGCACCGCGCCCGACATCTGCGGATGCGGCACGCCGTCGGGTCCGAAACCTTGCGGATGCGCCGCGGGCGCCCCGTTCTGCGGCGGCTGGAACGCGTCCTGCTGCGGGAACGGGTCCTGCGCCTGCTGCTGGTACGGGCCGCCCGGACCCTGGCCGGCCTGCGGGCCGCCGTGGAAGGCCTGCTCGTGCGCCGTCCGGTCCTGGTGGGCGTGCTGTTCCGGGACCTGCTGGTCCTGGGACGGCGCGGGCTGCGACGGCGCCGGCGGGTCGTACGGGCGGTGGGACGCGGTCGGCTGCGGCTCGACGTCGCCCGTCGGGTCGGCGCCCGAGTGCGACTCGGTCAGCCAGTCCAGCGCGAGCCAGCGGATGCCCTGCCGGTCCTCCGCCGTCGCCGCGAGCTGTGCGACGGGGCCGCCCCCCAGGCCGGGCAGCACCGCGTCCGGCTTGAGCTGGGACCACGGCTCCAGCACGAACGCCCGCTCGTGGGCTCGCGGGTGCGGCACCTCGAGGTCGTCCGCGGACGCCGTGAGCAGCCCGTAGGTGATGATGTCGATGTCGAGGCTGCGCGGCCCCCAGTGCTCCTCGCGGGTGCGGCCGTGCGCGTACTCGATGGCCTGGCAGGCGTGCAGCAGGCCACGAGGCGCCAGGCTCGTCCGCGCCACGACCACCGCGTTGAGGTAGTCGGGCTGCTCGGGTCCGCCGACGGCGGCCGTGCGGGCGAGCGGCGAGACCTCCGTGATCTGCAGGCCCGTGATCCGGTCCAGGTCCATCACGGCGGCGCGCAGGGTCGCCTGCGGGTCGCCGAGGTTGGCACCGAGCGCGAGCACCACCTCGACGGGTTCGGCCGGGGCCTCGTCGAGCCGGTCCTCGGGCGTCGATCGCTGCCCGACGCCGTTCACCGGGGCGGGCTGCTCGGCGAATCCGGCCTGGGCCTGCCCGGCGAACGCTGCCGGATCCTGTTCGGCGAAGGCTGCCTGCTGGTCCTGCTCGGGCTGGAACTGCTGCCGGGTCTCCTGCGGGAACTCGGGCTGGTACACCTCGGGCTGGTAGGCGTCCGGCTGGTACGACTCGGACTCGTACTGCTCGGGCTGGTACTGCTGCTCGGGCTGGTACCGGTCGTCCGGCTGGTACCGCTCGTCCGTCCGGTACTGCTCGTCCGTCCGGTACTGCTCGGCACCCGGGACGGCGGCATCCGGTGCCGGTGCCTCGGCCGCCGCGGCGAACCCGTGCGCCTGGGCCGCGGCCGGGTCGTAGGCCGGACGGCGGGCGATCGCTTCGTCCTCGACGGGTCGCGCGGGGGCGTCCGCGTGCGGCTCGAAGGCGGGCACGCCGTGCTCCACCGAGGGAACCCCGTCGATCATGCCCGCGTCCTGAGGCTGGGGCTCGACGGCCTCGGCCACCGGCGCCGCCTGGTCCGCCGCCGGAGCACCGGCGTGCTCGAACCCGTTCTGGTGCCGGTCGTGTCCCTCGACCGCACCGACGGGGTCGGCCGGCGTGATCTCCGGGATCACGAGGTTCTCCCCCGACACGGGTGTGTCCGCGGCGGCCTCGGCAGACCACCCGGCCGGCTCGGCGCCCGGAGCCGCGTCGCCCGCCGTGAGGTCCGCGATCGGTGCGGTCAGCGGGTCGACTGCCGGAGCCGCCGGCCGGTCCGCCGTCGTCGGCTCCACGGACTCGGCCCGCTCGGGCTGGGCGAACTCACCCGCCGCGGCGTGCGGGTCGGCGGCCTCGGCCGCCCACCGGTCCACGGGCGAGGCCTCGGCGGCGAACGCAGCAGCGCCCACCACCGGCGGCACCGCGACGCGGTCACGACGGATCGAGACCTCCACGTCGGTGAACGAGACCGGGATCGGGGCCTGCGGCTTGTGCACGGTCACGTCGACCGCCCGCACCGGCTCGTGCCCCAGCGCGGCCGCGGCGATGCGCTCGGCCAGCGTCTCGATGAGGTCGACCGGCTCCCCCACGAGCACGTCGTGGGCCTCCTGGGCCACGTCCGCGTAGCTGACCGTGGCGCGCAGGTCGTCGCCCTCGGCGGCCGCACGGGTGTCGACGTGCAGCACGACGTCGGCCCGGAACTCCTGGCCTGTCGCGCGCTCTGACGCCAGCACTCCGTGGCGTCCGCGCCCGTTGACTCCCGTGATCCGGATCTGGTCCAGTGGTCGTCCGTCCGGACCCGGCACCGCTCCCGCAAAGTTGGTCACCGTGGGCTCCCCCCGTGATCGTCGCACGTCTGAGAATCCTGCCAGGTCCGCGCAAGTCCCCCGGCACCCGTTCCGTCGTCTGTGAGAGAATCCACGGACTTGTCCGTGAAGTCTCCCGAAGCTCTCCCCCACGCGTCCGCCACTCGCACCGCGTCGGCGGACGCACGGACCGCGTGCACCCGCACGCACCAGGCGCCCGCGGCCGCGGAGAGCGCGGACACGGCCGCCGTCGCGTCATCGCGCGCCCGCGGCGGAACGGGGTCGCCGTCCGGCCGGGCCAGCAGATGCCCCAGGAATCTCTTGCGCGACGCCCCGACCAGCACCGGCCGGCCGAGCCCGCCGAGGGCGTCCAGATGTGCCAGCAGCGGCCAGTTCAGCGCGCCCGCCTTGGCGAATCCGAGACCGGGGTCGAGCACGATCTGCGCAGCATCCACACCTGCCCCCACCAGAGCATCCATGCGGGCGGAGAGTTCGTCACGAACGTCGGCGACGACGTCGTCGTACTTCTCGAGACTGTCCATCACGTCCGCGTGCCCGCGCCAGTGCATGGCGACGTAGGGCACGCCCAGCTCGGCCACCGCGCGGGCCATACCGGGGTCGGCGAGGCCGCCCGAGACGTCGTTCACGACGCGCGCCCCCGCCGCCACCGCACGCTCGGCGACCGCGGCGCGCGTGGTGTCCACGGAGACGATCGCCCCGCGCGCGGACAGCGCCTCGATCACCGGCAGCACGCGCGCCAGCTCCTGGTCCTGCGGGACGCGGGCCGCGCCGGGCCGCGTGGACTCCCCTCCGACGTCCAGGACGTCCGCACCCTCGCCGAGCAGTTCCAGGCCGTGCGCGACGGCGGTGTCCGGCTCGAACCACTCGCCGCCGTCGGAGAACGAGTCGGGCGTCACGTTGACCACGCCCATCACCAGCGTGCGTCCCACGCCGGACAGCTCCGGCAGCCCGGCGACCTCCGCGTCGCGCGCGTCCAGGGTGGCACCCATGGTCACTTCCCGATGATCAGGCTCATCGCCTCGGCACGCGTCACGGCATCGCGCATCTGGCCGCGTACGGCCGACGTCACGGTGCGCGACCCCGGCTTGCGCACGCCGCGCATGGACATGCACAGGTGCTCGCACTCCACCACCACGATCACGCCGCGAGGCTTGAGGATCTTCATCAGCGAGTCGGCGATCTGGCTGGTCATCCGCTCCTGCACCTGCGGACGCCGGGCGTACACCTCCACCAGCCGGGCCAGCTTGCTCAGTCCCGTGATGCAGCCGTCCTCGTTGGGGATGTACCCCACGTGCGCGACCCCGTGGAACGGCACCAGGTGGTGCTCGCACGTCGAGTAGACCTCGATGTCCTTGACCAGGACCATCTCCTCGTGCCCGAGGTCGAACGTGGTGGTGAGCACGTCCTCCGGCTCCTGGCGCAGTCCCGAGAAGGTCTCCGCGTACGCCCGTGCCACGCGCGCCGGGGTGTCCTGCAGGCCCTCGCGGTCCGGGTCCTCGCCCACGGCGATCAGCAGTTCCCGGACGGCGGCCTCGACCCGCGCGGCGTCGTACGGCGGGACGTCCGCCGCGGGCCGCCCGACCGTGGCGGCCGGGGAGATCGGGCCGGAACTCATCCCGACACCACCGGGCCGCCGGAGGCCTCGTCCTGGACGACGCCGGCCTCGGGCACCTCGGCGACGCCGTTCCGCGCCGCCTTGTCGGGCATGGCCACCGGGCCCCGCGTGTGCACCGCGCGCTGCTCGCTCGAGAGCCACACGTCGCGGGCCTCGCGCTTCACGACCGGAGCGAAGACCTCCTCCAGCTCCTTCTGGTTCAGCGTCTCCTTCTCGAGGAGGCGCAGCACGAGGTCGTCGAGCACGTCGCGGTACTCGGAGAGCACCTCCCACGCCTCGTCGTGCGCGGCCTCGATGAACCTGCGCACCTCCTCGTCGACGGTGGCCGCCACGGCCTCCGAGTAGTCACGCTCGTGCCCGTAGTCACGCCCGAGGAACGGCTCGCCGTTGCTCGACCCGAGCTTGATCGCGCCCACCCGCTCGCTCATGCCGTACTCGGTGACCATCTTGCGCGCGGTGGCGGTCGCCTTCTCGATGTCGTTCCCGGCGCCCGTCGTGGGGTCGTGGAAGACGATCTCCTCGGCGACCCGGCCGCCCATCGCGTACGCGAGCTGATCCAGGAGCTCGTTGCGCGTGGTGGAGTACTTGTCCTCGAGAGGCATGACCATCGTGTAGCCGAGGGCACGGCCACGCGGCAGGATCGTCACCTTCGTCACCGGGTCGGTGTACCGCATGGCGGCCGCCACCAGCGCGTGCCCACCCTCGTGGTACGCGGTGATCTTCTGCTCCTTGTCGTTCATCATGCGGGTGCGCTTCTGCGGGCCGGCGACCACGCGGTCGATGGCCTCGTCCAGGGCGCGGTCGTCGATGAGCTGGGCACCGCTGCGCGCGGTGAGCAGCGCCGCCTCGTTGAGCACGTTGGCCAGGTCCGCGCCGGTGAAGCCCGGGGTCCTGCGGGCCACGGCGACGAGGTCGACCTCCTCGACCATGGGCTTGCCCGCCGAGTGCACCTTGAGGATCGCCTCGCGGCCCTTGAGATCCGGGGCCTCGACCGCCACCTGGCGGTCGAAGCGGCCCGGACGCAGCAGCGCCGGGTCGAGGATGTCGGGGCGGTTGGTCGCGGCGATGAGGATGACGTTCGTCTTCACGTCGAAGCCGTCCATCTCGACCAGCATCTGGTTGAGCGTCTGCTCGCGCTCGTCGTGCCCGCCGCCCATGCCCGCGCCGCGGTGACGGCCGACGGCGTCGATCTCGTCCACGAAGATGATCGCCGGGGAGTTCGTCTTCGCCTGCTCGAACAGGTCGCGCACGCGGGACGCGCCCACGCCGACGAACATCTCGACGAAGTCGGAGCCGGAGATGGAGTAGAAGGGCACGCCCGCCTCGCCCGCGACCGCGCGCGCGATGAGGGTCTTACCGGTGCCGGGCGGGCCGTAGAGCAGCACGCCCTTGGGGATCTTCGCGCCGACCGCCTGGAACTTGGCGGGCTCCTGCAGGAACTCCTTGATCTCCTGGAGCTCCTCGACGGCCTCGTCCACGCCCGCGACGTCGGCGAACGTCACCTGCGGCATGTCCTTGCTGATCAGCTTCGCCTTGGACTTGCCGAAGCCCATGACCCGGTTGCCGCCACCCTGCATCCGGGACAGCAGGAACCAGAACAGCAGGCCGATCACGAGGAACGGGATGAGCACCGAGAACATCGAGCCCCAGAAGCTCGGCTGAGGCACCTCGGAGTTGTAGCCGAGCTCCGGGTCCGCCTCCTTGACCGCGGTGACGACCTCCTCGCCCTGCGGCTCCACGTAGAAGAACTCGACGCTCTTCCCGTGCTCGACCTCCTCCTGCTCCTCGCCCTCCTCGGCCGTGAAGTCCTCGGAGAGCTCGAGCTCGACCCGCTGCTCGCCGTCGACCACGAGCGCTTTGGTGACGGTGTTGCCGTCCAGCAACGCCAGGCCCTGGGCCGTGGTGATGCGCGAGACCTGCGGCTGCAGCAGGGACGTCAGTGCCAGCGAGAGCACGACGAGGGCAAGGATCACCCAGATGATCGGCCCGCTCAGAAACTTCTTGATGTTCATCGGTGACGGGGTGAGGCCCCGCATCCCTCCGCTCGAGGCAAGTGTTGTCGTTCGAAACTACACGGAAACCCTGAGGGTTCCCGCCGCGTTTCGCCGAGAGCGCGACGCGCGCTCAGCCGCCGTACACGTGCGGCGCCAGAGTGGCAACGAACGGCAGGTTCCGATAGTTCTCGGCGTAGTCCAAGCCGTAACCCACCACGAATTCGTTCGGGATGTCGTGTCCGAGGTACTTCACGGTGACATCGGTCTGCGCCGCGTCCGGTTTGCGCAACATGGCCGCGATCTCCACCGACGCCGGACCGCGCGACTTCAGGTTCGACACCAGCCAGGACAGCGTCAGGCCGGAATCGATGATGTCCTCGACGATGAGCACGTTCCGCCCGCTGAGATCCGAGTCCAGGTCCTTGAGAATGCGCACGACGCCGGAGGACTTCGTGCCCGACCCGTAGCTCGAGACCGCCATCCAGTCCATCGTGATCGGATGGTGCAGGCGCCGCGACAGGTCCGCCATCACCATGACGGCACCCTTCAGCACGCCGACGAGGAGCAGGTCCCTGCCCGCGTAGTCCTCGTCGATCTTCGCCGCCATCTCGTCCAGCTTCTTGCCGATGTCCTCCTCGCTCAGGAGGATCTTCTCGAGGTCGGTGCCGACGTCGGACTGGTCCACTGCTCGCTCCAGGGTTGGTGATCTACGCACGCTCTCGGCGCAGGAAAAGCCTGCCACACGAGCGCTCCACCCGTGCGCCACCCGGGAGGTGGGCGGGACCCTGCCCCCGCCACGCGACCACGAGCGCGTCGAGTGCCTCGAGGTGCCGCGCGGTCGTGGGGGCCGCGGTGACCTCGTGCGCCGCGAGCCGCAATGTCCGACGCCGGACTGCCGCGGGCGCGGACTCGAGCACCGTGACGTCGAGCACGACGCCGTCGCGACCATCGGGGTCGGTGTCGGCGGGAACCTCGGCGTCGGGTCCGGCATCGGGTCCGGCATCGGGTCCGGCATCGGGTCCGGCGTCCGCTCCGGCCGCACCTCCGGCCTCGGCGTCCGCTCCGGGCCGTGCCCCGGGGACTTCCGTGCGGCGGGCCCGGGCGAGGAGGTCCGCCGCCAGGGCGTCGAGTACGTCCGCGTCGTCGCGGAGCTGGCCGGCGCTGCGCGCCAGGGCCTCCGCGATGCCGGGACCGAGCACGTCCTCCAGGACCGGCAGCGCGGCTCCCCGGACGCGCGAGCGCAGCGGGGCGTCGTCGTCGACGGCGAGGTTCGTCGGGTCCACCCAGTAGTCCAGGCCCGACGCCGCACAGACCGCCTCCGTCTCCGCCCGACGCAGTTCGAGGAACGGCCGCCGGTACTTGTCCCGCGCGGCCGGCATCCCCGCGAGCGACCTCGCCCCCGCACCGCGCGCGAGCCCGAGCAGCACCTGTTCGGCCTGGTCGTCGAGGGTGTGCCCGAGCAGCACGAGGTCGGCCCCGGTCTCGGCCGCGACCTTCTCCAGCACCGCGTACCGCGCCTCCCGGGCGGCGGCCTCGGGCCCAGGGCTCCGCAGCGCCCGCCGCGGCGTCGTCCCCCGCACCACGACGGGGTCGAGTCCGAGGCCTCGGCACTGTTCGGCGGCACGCGCGGCGACGTCGTCGGACCCCACCTGCAAGCCGTGGTCGACGACGACCGCACCCGCTCGCACCCCGTGCGCCCGAACCCGTACCGACCGGCCCACGCGCGGCGCCTCGTGCGCGAGCGCGGCCGCGAGCGCGAGACTGTCGGCCCCGCCGGAGCACGCCACGAGCACCAGGGACCCGGCGGGCAGCCCCGCGAGAACCTCCCGAACGGCAGCCCGCGCCCGTCTCACGCCCGACTCGACCTGTGCCACGGACTCACCCCCGACACTCCCTCCACCGTGAACCGGCGCCGAACCGCAACCACGTCCTGGTTTGTTCCGTCGAACCGCACGGACACGCCCGCAATCCTCGGACTTCCGCGGCGTGTCTTGCGGTTCGAGGGAGGGAACCGGGACGTGGTTGCGGGTCGGCGGAGGGAACCGGGATGTGGTTGCGGGTCGGCGGAGGAAACCAGGACGCCGTTGCGGGTCGGCGGAGCGGACCAAGCCCACATTGCGGCTCGGCGGATGGAACCGGAACGCCCCTGCGGTTCGGCATCGGGGTCAGCCGTGGACGCGGCGGACCCAGGCGCGGGGGTCCGAGATCTCGCGCGCGTCGGGAAGGTTCCCTGGCTCGGCCCAGACGGCGTTGAGGCCCTCGCGGCCGACCTTGCGCTCCACGGCGCGCACGAACGTGGCTCCGTCGCGGTACTGGGCCAGTTTCGCGTCCATGCCGAGGAGCCGCCGGAGCACGACGTCGAACGCGGGCCTGCCCTCGCCGTCGCGCCGTCGTTCGAACCGGGCGCGGATCCGTCGCACCGACGGCACCACGGAGGGGCCGACGGCGTCCATCATCACGTCCGCGTGCCCTTCGAGGAGGGCCATGACGGCGGTGATGTCGGCGAGCGTGTCCTTCTGGGCGGGTGTGAGGAAGCCGTCCACGAGGGTGTCGCCGCGGCCACGGAGCGCGTCGAGCACGGCCTTGCCCACGACCGCGATCTTGCGGTCGATCCGCGCCCGCGCCAGTTCGGCCGAGGTGCGGGTCAGCTCGGTGACGAGGCCCCGGGTGCGGTCGCGCAGGTGGTCGGCGAGCCACGGGGCGGCGGCGAACTGCCAGGCGTGGGTCTGCTCGTGCAGGCACACCCACAACCGGAAGTCGCGGGCCGGCACGCCCATCGAGGTCTCGGCCTGGAGGATGTTCGGCGCCACGAGCAGGAGGCGGCCGGGGCTCCCACCGGGCACGTACGGGTCGAACTGGCCGAGCACGCGCCCGCTGAGCAGCGCGAGCACCGCGCCCACCTCGGCGGCCCCGGCCGCCTGCACCGCGGGCGCGAGAGGGTGCGGGACGACGTCCTCGATCCCGTCGACCATCGTGGCCATCGACTGCGTGTTCGCCCGCGCCCAGGAGGCACGGTCCACCACCACGACCGGCGAGGGGACACCGTCGGGCGCCATGCGTGTGACCTCGTGCACGTGCCCGACGGCGGTCCCGGCGGCCTCGCGCAGGCCCCCGACCAGGTCGTGCAGCCGCTGGCGCGGGGCGACCGGGCCGGGCGGTGCGAGACGGGCCGCGATCCGGGCGGCCGCGGGCCAGTCGACCGCGGGCTGGAGGGCCGCCGTCGACGACGCGTGCGCGATGGGCTTCACCGCTCCACCGTAGGTGATGTGCGAAGCGGCCGTGGACATCGGCACCGGCGGGCGGGACTGCCCGGCATCGTTGTCAGGTCGAGACGGAGTAGGCGGCGAGGGAACCGACGAACGCGTCGTAGATCGGCACGGCTCCCTCGGCGTAGCCGGGGATCGAGTCCGCGAGCACGACGAAGACGAGCTGGCGCTGGTCCGCGGTGACGACGGTGCCCGCGAGCGCGCGGGTCTTGCTGAGGCTTCCGGTCTTGGCCCGCACGAGCCCGCGGGCGGGGTTGTCGCCCGAGAACCGGTCGTACAGGGTGCCGCTCAGCCCGCCGATCGGCATCCCGACCGCGACGTCCCGGAGCTCGGAGTGGGCGGGGTCGATGGTCAGCTCCACGACGGCGGCGAGTTGTCTCGCGCTGAGCCGGGAACCGTCGCCGAGTCCCGAGCAGTCCTTGAGGTCGGCTCCGTCCAGGTCGACGCCGAGTCCTTGCACCGCTGCCGTCACCGCGTCCGTCCCGGCCTCGTTGGAGCCCGGCCGGCCGGCCTCGACCGCGACGAGCCGGCAGACCACCTCGGTCATCGTGTTGTTGGAGGTGTGCAGGAAGAACTCGGTGATCTCGGCCACGGGCGCGGACCGCACCTCGCCGATCTTCTCGGCGCTCTCCGGCGCCGTGCCCCGGGCGACGTTCGTGACCTCGATGCCGCGCTCGCGCAGGTGTCCGGCGAGGATCTCCCCCGCGCGCTTCGCGGGGTCCTCGACCCAGGGCCCGCTGGGGCTGTAGGCGTCGCCGGCGAGGCCGATGTTCACGCCGAGCGGTGCGGCCTCGCCGATGTAGGCCATGTTCGCCTTCGGCACGGCCGGTGCGACGCCGGGGCCGCTGAACAGGGTGTCGTCGACCGCGAGCCGGACCTGTCCCGTGCCGTCGGCCCGGAGCGCGCCGGCCACCTGGTCGGCCAGGTCGGCGAGCCCGGCGTGCCCGTTCACCTCGTCCGGCTTGCCCTTGCCCGCGGCGAGCATCATGTCGCCGCCACCCACCAGCGTGACGGTGTTCTCGCTGCGGACGACGGTCGTGGCGAGAGTCCGGTCCGCCAGGGGCGACGACAGCGCCGCGACGCCGGTCAGGATCTTCTGCGCCGAGGCGGGGGTCATGAGCCGGTCCTCGTCCTCGGCGCCGAGGGTCTCGCCGGTGATGGCGTCCGCGACGACGACGCCGACGCGGGAGCCGAGCCGTTCGTCCCCGACGAGCTCCGCCACCCGGCTCTCGATCTCCCCGGCATCCGGCACGGGCGCGGACTGCGGCAACGAGGGGAAGACCGTCTCCGGCGGCGCCACCTCGACGGCGCCGGGCGCCGTGGGGAAGGGCGCGGGCTCGGGCCACGGGTCGCTGGTGGTCAGCATTCCGGGGACGGCGTCGAACGCGTCGAACGCGACGTACCCGCCGAGCAGCGCCAGCAGCACCACGACCGCGGTACCCGGCCGCGCTGACCTGGTCATCGGCTTCCCCTCATCGTCATGCTGAACCCACAGCCAAGCCTAGGGGAAGCAAAGTCCGTCCAGCGCCAGTGCACCCCGCCCGCATTATGCCGAATCCCGCGAGTGGGACTCGCCACATGTTCGCCACTCGGACCGGCGACGACACCTCCCCATGGCAGACTTGACGAGCGCGGCACCGCCGCCGCCAGCCAGCCGCACCGGGGCGCCATTGCCTGGGGCGACCCTTTCGAAGAAGTGGAGCACGAGGCGTGGAGTTCGACGTCACGATCGAGATCCCCAAGGGCCAGCGGAACAAGTACGAGGTCGACCACGAGACCGGACGCATCCGCCTCGACCGCATGCTCTTCACGTCCACGCGCTACCCCGACGACTACGGCTTCATCGAGGGCACGCTCGGCGAGGACGGCGACCCGCTGGACGCCCTGGTGCTCCTGGAGGAGCCCACCTTTCCCGGATGCCTGATCAAGTGCCGCGCACTGGGCATGTTCCGCATGCGCGACGAGGCCGGCGGCGACGACAAGGTGCTGTGCGTGCCGACAGGCGACCAGCGTGCCGCCTGGCGCCAGGACATCGACGACGTCTCGGACTTCCACCGCCTCGAGATCCAGCACTTCTTCGAGGTCTACAAGGACCTGGAGCCGGGCAAGTCCGTCGAGGGCGCCCACTGGACGGGCCGTGCCGAGGCCGAGGCCGAGATCGAGCGCTCGTTCCAGCGCGCCAAGGAAACGGGCTACTACAAGCACTGAGGCGCCCGACGCCGGCACGGGCGGGCCGGACGCCCCGGGCGGCCGCCGGAGGCGTGACGACGGTGCCGGGGCCGAGGTGCGCGGTGAGACGCCTGAGCCCGGCCGCCCGGAAGGGCGCTGGTCAGGGCCGGCCCGCGTAGGGCATCGCCCCCGACAGCCGCAGCTCCGTCTCCCGCAGGGTGATGCCCGGCATCACCGCCTCGATCATCCGGCCGTCCCCCGTGTACATCGCCACGTGGTAGATGCTCTGCGGGTCGGCCGGGTCCGACCCGTAGAAGACGAGGTCGCCGGGCCGCAGGTCGTCGTAGCCGATCCGGTCCACCGCGAGGTACTGCGACCGTGACGTCCGGGTGATCCACGTACCCGCGTACTTCCACGCCTCGGACGTGAGCCCGGAGCAGTCGTACGACGCCGGCCCGCTGCCACCCAGGAGATACGGCGAACCGATCTTGGTCCGTGCCCAGGAGACCGCCGTCTGCCCCTGCGCGGCGGTGCCGGACCCGGAGCCCGGCACGCCCGGCGCCGGCGGATCCGGCGCCGGCGGATCGGGCACGGGCTCCGGATCGGGCGTGAGGCCGGGGTCCGGGTCGGGTTCGAGGTCCGTGCCGGGGTCCGGCTCGGCCGGCGCGTCGTCCGTCGGCGGCTCACCGGCGGCGTCGCCCTCGCCGCCCGCCGTGGCGCCGGAATCGTCCGCGCCGCCCCTCTCCGTGCCGGACCCACCGGCCGCCTCGGCGTCCGCCTGCGCCGCCTCCAGCGCCGCCCGCGCCTCGGCCTCACGCGCGTTCCGCGCCTCCTGCGCCCGCGCCTCCTCGCGCTCCCGCTCGATCCGGACACTCGTGTCCCGCAGGTCCGCGAGGCGTTCGATCAGGAGCGCCCGGTCACGTTCGGCCGCCTCCGTGCGTTCGGCCAGGTCGACGACGGCACGCTGCGCGGCCTCGTACGCCGCCTCGGCCTCCGCCGTGGCCTCCGCGTGCGCCGCCCGTGCCGCCGACCACCGGGCGTCCGCCGACTCCGACCGCGCCCGCGCGTTCGAGTACTCCGCCAGCGCGGCGGCCAGCTTGCGGCGCACCGCGCGCTCGGCGGCGTCCTGCCCGATGAGGTCGTCGACGTTCTCCGCCTCGAGGACCACTTCGAGCGGCCCGAGCGCCTCCGCGAGCCCGCCGGAGCGCTGCGCGGCCCGGTACACGGCAGCGAGTGCGGCCCGCGCCGTCGTCTCGGCCGTCCCGGCCTGCTCCGCCGCCTCGCGAGCCTCCCGGACCTCCGCCTCCGCGGCGTGGAGGGCCGCGACCGCGTCCTCGTGGTCCGCGGCGGCCATCTGCACGCGGATCTGCGCGTCCTCCAGTTCCTGACGCAGCCCGGCCAGTGCGGCCTCGGCCTGGGCGACGTCGAGCTCGCCGGCGCGCACCGCGTCGCGCGCCTCGGTGGCCTCCTGCGCCGTCGGGCCGGCCGGCGGCTCGGCGTCGTCGGCCGTCGCGACCGGGCCCCACGGGTACACCAGCGCGATCACGAGGACCAGCACCGCCAGGACGCGCCAGCCCAGGGGGCGGACGCGCCACCGCCCACCGCTTTCCCGCCCCCACCACACCACCGCGTCCCGGATCGCTCCGGGCTTCGTGCCGACCATCTGCGAAGCCATGCTCAACCCCCTGCTCAGGCCATCCAGCACACGACGCCCGACCGCTGCGCATGTCTGGTGTACGACGGCGTGTCGCCTTGCACATCACCTTCACCGCCATCAGGCTCACCCGACTTCTCCGATCTCGCACGCCGAAAGCACCCTCGTCCGACGTCGGCGGACAGGGACGGACACGTCTCGGATACTGGTCTCACCATTCGGCTACGGCTTCCTCAAGGCTCGGGCGGCGCGATAGCGTGCGCGGCATGACTCGTCGAATGTGCAGCTGACTCCAGCGCACCCCTGACGCTCGCGGGCGTGCGCGCCCACGCATCCTCACCCCGCACGAGAGCCGCAGGAGAGTCCCTTGACGATCGAGGCACACCAGACCCCCGCCGTCCCCGGCCCCGAGATCGACGTCCCGTTCCCGCCGTACGCGACCGGCCTGAGCGCGCCGGCGGCCCCACCGCGGGAGCCCGGCCAAGCACCGATCCCGGCGAGCGGCGCCTGGCGCGATGGCGACGACCCCGGCCGGCGGCAGTTCGCCGACCTCGGTGCCTTCGACCTGGAGGCCGGCGGGCGGCTTCCCGCGGTGCGAGCCGCCTACGAGACCTGGGGACGGCTCGCGCCGGACGGCTCCAACGCCGTCCTGGTGCTGCACGCGCTCACCGGCGACAGTCACGTGACGGGCGACGCCGGCCCCGGCCACGTGACGGCCGGCTGGTGGCAGGACCTCGTGGGTCCGGGACTGCCGATCGACACCGACCGGTACTTCGTCGTCGCGCCGAACGCCCTCGGCGGCTGCCAGGGAACGACGGGCCCGGCGTCCACCGCGCCCGACGGCCAGCCCTGGGGCGGGCGCTTCCCGTTCGTCACCACGCGCGACCAGGTCGCGGTCGAGGTGGCACTGGCCCGGGAGCTCGGCATCGACGGCTGGGAGCTGGTGATCGGCGGCTCGATGGGCGGCCTGCGCGCGCTCGAATGGGCGATCCAGGGCCCGGAGGCGGGCATCGAGGTGCGCAACGTCGCCGCGATCGCGACGACGGCGCAGGTGGGCGGCGACCAGATCGCCTGGTCGCACCCGCAGCTCGCGGCGATCCGCGCGGACGCTGGCTTCCGCGACGGCGACTACTACGACGCCCCCGACGACGCCGGTCCGCACCGCGGCCTGGCCATCGCGCGGCAGATCGCGCACGCGACCTACCGGACCTCGTCCGAGCTCGACACCCGGTTCGGTCGTCTGCCCCAGGGCGGCGAGAACCCGTTCGACGGCGGCCGGTTCGCCGTGCAGTCGTACCTGGACCACCACGGGGACAAGCTCGCGCGGCGCTTCGACGCCAACGCGTACCTGGTGCTGACGGAGTCGATGAACTCCCACGACCTGGGCCGGGACCGGGGCGGCGTGGAGCTGGCCCTGTCCGGGATCACGGCGCGGACGCTGGTGGTCGCGGTGGACTCGGACCGCTTGTTCCCGCCGGAGCAGTCGGCCCGGCTGGTGCGGGGCATCCCCGGCGCCGATCCCCTGCGCATCATCACCAGCGACTACGGACACGACGGCTTCCTCGTGGAGGGCGACCAGCTCGCCCCGCTCGTCGCGGAGTTCCTCGCCGGGCCGTAGCGGACCCCTCGCCCGGCAGCAGCGGGCACTCGCCGTTCCGCTCGTCGATACCGATGTCCCGGCCTACCGTGGAACCGGATCGACGGTGCCGCCGAGTCGGCGGTCCCCACCGGTCCGTCCCGCGCCAGAACCCGCACGACGCCGTCGGACGGACGGCGGTCCGAGGAGACGATCATGCCCACGCTCAACCCCTATCTCAGCTTCAGGACCGAGGCCCGCGCCGCGCTGGAGTTCTACCGGTCCGTGCTCGGCGGCGACCTGAACATCAACGCCTACGGCGACATGCCGATGCCGGGCATGGAAACCATGGACGGGAACCTCGTCATGCACGGCCAGCTCGACGCGCCCGGCGGCCTCACCCTCATGGCCGCCGACGCCCCGCAGGGCGGGGCGCCCTACGAGGCGCCGACGTCCGGGGTCACGGTGGCACTCACGGGCTCGTCCGCGGACCACGGGTACATCGCCGCGGCCTTCGACAAGCTGTCCGACGGCGCGAGCGACGTCCTGCCGTTCGAACTGGCCCCGTGGGGCGACTACTACGGCCAGCTGAGGGACAGGTTCGGCATCTCCTGGATGTTCAACGCGAGCACCCCGGAGAGCGAAGCGAAGTGGGCGGCCCAGCAGGCCTGACCGTCCACGCCCGCCGGGCCGGCGCCGCGGCCTGAACCGGCGACGGCTCGGCGGGGGGCCGGACGGGGCGGAGCTCCGCGGGGGCGGATAGGTTGTCCGCATGCTTGCCGCGTCCGTGACCTCGTTCTCGTCCGACAGCCCCCTCGACGGCCTGCAGGTGGGCGACGTCCCCGAACCCGCCACGCGGGAGCACTGGACCACGGTCGACGTCCGTGCCGCGAGCCTCAACCATCACGACCTCTGGTCCCTGCGCGGGGTCGGGCTGCGGAAGGAGCAGCTCCCGATGGTCCTCGGCACGGACGCGGCGGGTGTCGCACCCGACGGCACCGAGGTCGTCGTGCACGGCGTGATCGGCGCGGACGGGCACGGCGTCGGGCCGCGGGAGCGCCGCACGCTGCTGAGCGAGCACTACCCGGGCACGCTCGCGCAGCGGGTCTCCGTCCCCACCGCGAACCTGATCCCCAAGCCGGCCGCCCTCTCCTTCGAGGAGGCGGCTTGCCTGCCGGTGTCGTGGCTCACCGCCTACACCATGCTGTTCACCACCGGCGGTCTCGCGCCGGGTGACAGCGTCCTGGTCCAGGGCGCCGGCGGCGGCGTGTCCACCGCGGCGGTGCTGCTGGGGGTCGCGGCCGGTCTCGAGGTCTTCGTGACGTCGCGCTCCGCGGAGAAGCGGGAACGGGCCCTGTCCCTCGGCGCCGCCGCGGCGCTGGGTCCGGGCGAACGCCTGCCGAAGCGCGTCGACGTCGTGCTGGAGTCCGTCGGGCAGGCGACGTGGCAGCACTCGGTGCGCTCGGTCCGTCCCGGCGGGACGATCGCGGTGTGCGGGGCGACGTCGGGCGACGCGCCGCCCGCCGAACTGGCGCGCATCTTCTTCCAGGAGCTCCGCGTCCAGGGGGTCACGATGGGCTCGCGCGACGACCTGGCGGCTCTCGCGAACTTCGTGTCGCACCACGACGTGAAACCCCTGATCGACAGCGTCCATCCGCTTGCCCGGACGAGGGAGGCCATGGCCGGGCTGGTGGACGGCACCCAGTTCGGCAAGATCGTCGTCACTCCGTGACACGTCGCGGCGGGACATCACCGTGGGACGGCCCGTGCCGTGCGGCGGGACCGGCCGGGGTCAGACGAAGCGCTGCTGGAAGGCCTCGGTGAGGCTCGGGCCCTGTTCGCCCACGCGCCAGACGCTCCAGCCGTCGGCCGTGTAGGAGCCGGAGGCCGCCGTCGCCGCGGTGTCGGGGTGACGGTACTGGCCGCCGTCGGCGAGCTCGATCACGCCGTTCGGATGGAGTACCGCCTCGTGGTGCTGGCTGCGACGCGGCCGCGACCAGACGATCCGCGTCGGCGCGCCGAAGCTCCGGGCGAGCGCCTCCAGGTCCGGGTCCTCCTCCTCGTCGAACAGCCCCGGCGTGTTCGCCCGGATGCTCTCGTCCGTCGGGACGGGCGGGATCTGCGCCTCGGGGGCCTGCCCCGGGAAGGGCGGCTGCGCGGCGGAGGCCGCCGACGGGTATCCCGCCGACGCGTCCGGTGCGGGCGGGTAGTCCGGCTGCGCGGAGAGCCCGGGCTGCGGCGGGCCGAAGGTCGGGTCCGCGGACCAGTCGTACACCTGCTCGTGGCCCGAGGCCCCGGCGTACGCCGTCTCCTGCCCCTGACCGGGGTCCGGCGGGTACACGGGATCGTGCCACTGGCTGTCGATGACAGGCGGTTCGAACGGCGCCGCGTCGATCGGCCCGAACGACCCGCTGGGGTGGCCCTCGCCGAACGACGGGTACACCGGCGTCGGCGCGGCGGGCGGTGGCGGGGCGGCGAAGCCCTCCGGACCGGAGGGATACCCGGGGTCCGGATACGTCGTGGGCTGCCAGAGACTCTCGTCCGCGGGCGGAGCCGGCAGATCGGGCGCGGGTGCCTCGTGCGAGGGAGGCGGGGGCACCGGGGAGTGCGCGGTGAACGACCCGTCCGTGAAGGCCGGCACGTCCTCCCCGAAGAGCGGGGAGGACGTCGGCCCGGCCGGGCCGGGTACCTGCGGGGCCGGGTGGATCGACCCGGCGGGCGGTGTGTGGTCCTCCGTCGGCGCGGTGGGCCGCTCGTCGGGCGCGGACGCGAACCGGTCCCTGCGCGACCGTCGCCGGACCGGTGCCTGCGCCGGCTTGGGGACCCGCGGAAGGGTGTCGGACGACGGCACGGACGGGTCGGGCTCGTCGGCCGCCGGGGGAACCGGGGGCGCCACGGGTGTGGGCGCCGACACCTGGCCGCCGGGACCGGGACGTTCCGGGGAAAGCGGCATGGGCGTGGACCCGCTCGGCGGGGCGGCCGCGTCCCGCTCGGCCATGGCGCGGCGCGCGGAGCGGCTCGGCGGCAGGGGCCGGCCGTTGTCAGGGCTCGGCGCGCTCTCCGGCGCGGACGGCGGCTCGCCGCCGCGGGCGAGGGACCTGCGCAGGCCGCGGGCCGGGTTCGCGCCGCGCGTCGTCGAGGGCGAGGCGGGCGTCGGGCCCGAGGCCGGTGGTCCAGCCGGTTCGGACGCGTTGGCCGACGCCTGGCGAGCCGCCCTCGCCTCGTGCGCGACCACGGGCAGCTTCCCCGTCAGCGCGTACCCGACCTTGACCCCCTCCGCGAAGGGGTCGACGTCCGCCCCCTTCGACCGCGAGGTGAACATCGGCGCGGAGGCGACGGGCTCGGGCGTCACGTGGTCCGGCGCGTTCCCTCGCGTGATCGAGCCGCGGTCCGCCTGGCGCGGCGACGGCAAACCCGGTGGGAGGTGAATGACCAGGGGGGACACGTCGAGGAAGCGGCGACCGTCGTCGGACTTGACCACGTCCATCTTCAGCACCTCCACCGGCATGGTGGGCTGGCGCAGGAAGTCGACGGCGTTGAGGATCTCCTGGGGCGCGTTCTGGCAGATGATGATGAGGCGCGCACCACCGCCGCTCTTGGGGCTGCTCGACTTCGTGATGGGGACGCTGTCGTAGAACTCGGCGACGTCGTGCGCGAAGCTGTGCTGCCCGCCGTGGTACCGCGAGGCCAGCTCTCCCCGCGTGAGACGGCCGGCGGCTCCGGCATGGTCGAGGGCTCGGGTCAGTGTCGACTTGTCGAGGTCCCCGACCAGCTCCACCACGACGGGGAGACCGGAGGCGTCGAGCGCCAGGAGGTGGGGCTCATCGGGCCCGGAGCCCTGGGCCACCGGGAACACCTGCTCGCCGAGGAGGCCGTCGATGTGCGACTCGACCACGCGGTGCGCCTGGGTGTGGACACCCGGCTCGCCCCCCGCACCGTTCCCCGAACTCTGCACGAGGAAGGGCCGCGTGGCGTCGACCTCGAACAGTGGCATAGCGGTGTTCCCCCGGATCCTCGGCCATGGTCCCGATGACCACGGTCCGCAAAATCTTACGGCGCGTGCTGTGGTGACCTGAAACACGTCTCGGTGAAGGTCCCGTGACACTTGTCACCCGCGAGCGGCGCACGTCTTGCTTGGGCCCATGCGCCGCATTCGCGATGCTATGCCCCAGGATCCGCGCCCGCTTTCACCGACCGTGAACCGCGCGCCGTCCTGCCGAGTGCTTGCCGTCCGAAGCTGACTTCGTGCGGCTCGTCCTGCCCTCAGGTGGCGGGGAAGGGGGCGTAGCGGCCGACGGCGGCGCGGACCTCCGCGGGAAGCTCGTTCCAGTCGTCGACCGTGTCCAGGTCCACGGCGGTGCCGGGCCGGCTGGTCGTCACCGCCCGCAGTCCCAGGCGTGCGGCCTCGGCCTCGTGGGCGGCGCGGCTGTCCGGCCCGAACCGGTAGCGGAACCTCCGCTCCACACCCTGAGCGCCCAGGAGCAGCAGATTCGTCCCCCTCCCCGCGCGGTCGGTCGCGATCACGACATCGGCCGGATGAGGTCGGTCCGATGTCGAGCGGTCGGCCGGATGTCGAGAGATCGGCCGCTCGGGGGACCGACCGCTCGGACATCCGGCCGACCGCATCACCAGGTCCGTGATGTCACCCGGGGTGAGCGCGGGGAGGTCGGCATGGGCGACGAGGAGGGGGCCGGGCGCATCACCGATGCCGCCAGGCACGTCACGGACACCGCCGGAACCGTTCTCCGGCGTGGGCACCCCGAAAGCCTCCCGGGCCGCGTCCAGCGCGGCGTTCAGCCCTGGCCGGTCCGGTGGCTGTGCCAGGAACTCCAGGTCCCCGACGTCGGACAGCTCGCCGAGCGCCGACCGCGCGAACCGGATGTCCGCCGTGACCACCATGACCCGGTCCACCTGCGGTGTCGCCAGCAGCGTGCCGACCACGTGCTGGGCCAGCACCGTGATCAGCGCGCGGCGGGCGTCGTCGTCCAGGACGGAGGCGAGGCGGGACTTGCCGGAGACGCCGTCGCGCAGGGGGACGACGGCGGTGACATTCACGCGCGGGTCCCGAGCAGCTCCCGCGCGAGGCGCTCCCGGCCGTCGGGACCGCCCATGATGGTGTCGGTGACCAGGACCTCGAAACCGAGGTCCGCGATCGGGCCGGCGAGATGGGCGTCGCGCTCGTCGATGCACATGACGTCCAGCAGCCCGGTGTAGAGCCGGGCCACCCCCAACGCCGACACCTCGTGCCCCAGCGACTCCAGGATGCGCGCGGCCGGGCCCTTGATCGCGGCGCCGCCCACGATGGGACTGACGGCGACGCGGCGCGCGGCGGTCCCGGTGAGGGCGTCACGTACGCCGGGCACCGCGAGGACCGGGTCGATCGACAGGAACGGGTTCGACGGTGCGAGCAGCACCATCTCGGCCTCGCGCAGCGCGTCGATCACGCCCGGAGCGGGCCGTGCCGACTCGGCGCCCTCGAAGTGCAGCCCCAGCACCTCGTCGGCGTGCTGGCGCCCCACGAAGTACTCCTGGAAGCCGAGCCGTCCGGACGGGGTGTCGACCATCGTGGCCAGCGGGTCGTCCGTCACCGGCACGATGCGCGGACGCACCCCGAGCGACTTCGCGACCTGCCACGTGACCGCCGACAGGGTCGCGCCACCGCGCAGCCGCGCCGTCCGCACGATGTGCGTCGCGAGGTCCTTGTCGCCGAGCGTGAACCACGTGTCCTCGCCGAGCCGGGCCAGCTGTTCGAGCGTCGCGTACGTCTCCCCGCGCAGGCCCCAGCCCCGTTCCTCGTCGTTCAGCCCGGCGAGCGTGTACAGGACGGTGTCGATGTCGGGGGATATCCACAGGCCGTGCAGCTCGGTGTCGTCGCCGACGTTCACGACGACGGTCAGGGGGTGCGGCGAACCGGCGGGGCCGGCCGTCGTCGGCGGCGCGTCCGACGACGGTCGCAGCGCCCGGTCGAGACCATGTGCGAGGCGGGCACCGCCGACCCCGCCGGCCAGGAGAGTCACTCGTTCCACGGGTCGAGCCTATGCGCCCGTGCGAACTGCCCGGCCCGTGCCACGATGGGAGGCATGGCTCTCTTCGCGTTCTCCGTTGCTCCGATGACCGGGAGCGAATCCGTCTCCGACTCCGTGGCCGAGGCGGTCCGCATCGTGCGGGAGTCCGGCCTCCCGAACCGCACCACGTCGATGTTCACCGAGATCGAGGGCGAGTGGGACGAGGTGATGCCCGTCATCAAGGCCGCGACCGACGCCGTCGCGGCCGGCGGTCACCGCACCTCGCTCGTCGTCAAGGCCGACATCCGTCCCGGCGCCGCGCCGGGCCAGCTCGACAGCAAGGTCACCCGCGTCGAGGAAAAGCTGGCGACCGACGACGAGTCCCGGGGCCACAGCTGACCCCGGGCCGCACTCCTCCACGGCCTACAGCCGCTCCGCGATCAGCTCCACCAGGGACTTGCCCTGGACGTCCGCGAGATCGTCCGCCTGGGTGCGGCACGAGAACCCGTCCGCGAGGTACACGTCGCCGGGTGACGCCGCGCGCAGCGCGGGCAGCAGCGCGTTCTCGGCCACCGCCACGGAGACGTCGTAGTGGCCCTTCTGCATCCCGAAGTTTCCCGCGAGCCCGCAGCAGCCCGCGAGCTCCTTGACCTGAGCGCCCGAGGACGCGAGCACCTCGCGGTCGGCCGCGAAGCCCATCACCGAGTACTGGTGGCAGTGCGGCTGCACGACGGCGGTCACGTCCTCCAGCGACGGCACGGTCCAGTCCGGGCTCGGGGCCGGGAGCGGGATCGTGTCGGGCCCCCCTTCCCCGGTGAGGAGCTCGGCCACGGTCACCACGGCCCGCGACACCGCGAGCGCCCGCGGGTCGTCGGGGAACAGGTCCACGAGGTCGGAGCGGAGCACGGCCGTGCAGGAGGGTTCCAGCCCGAGGATCGGGATGCCGTTCACCGCGTACGGCCCGAGCACGCGCAGGAGGTTCTCCAGCCGCCGGCGCGCCCCGTCGAGCTGGCCGGTCGAGATCCAGGTGAGCCCGCAGCAGGCGCCGTCGTCGGGCACCACGGCCTCGTAGCCCATCGCGGTGAGCACGTCGACGGCGGCCCGCGGGACGGACGGCGCCATCGAGTCGCTGAACGAGTCCGCCCAGAGGACCACCTTGGGCTTGGACGCGAGCCGGGCCGCGGTCTCGCCCTCGTGGCCGGGCGTGCCCCCGACGCGCAGGCCCGGCACGCCCCCGGTCGCGCCTCCGCGGCGCCACCACTCGCGGAACGGCACCTCCGCGAACGTGACCATCTCGCGGCGCGGGTCCATCCCTCCGGCCCACAGCACGGCCTTCTGCACCCACCGCGGCTTCAGCACCTTGTTGACGAGCCTGCTGAACGGCCCCACGAGGCGCGCCCAGCGGGGCAGCCAGCCGAGCACGTAGTGGTCGATCGGCCG
This sequence comes from Myceligenerans xiligouense, assembly GCF_003814695.1. Classification (GTDB taxonomy): domain Bacteria; phylum Actinomycetota; class Actinomycetes; order Actinomycetales; family Cellulomonadaceae; genus Myceligenerans; species Myceligenerans xiligouense. The sequence goes on along the minus strand of NZ_RKQZ01000001.1, from coordinate 366,912 downwards.
GAGCCGCCCCTGGTAGGTACGGTGCAACACCTCGGACTTGTACTGCGCCATGTCCACGCCGGCCGGGCAGTCGGACGAGCACGCCTTGCAGCTCAGGCACAGGTCGAGGGACTCGTGCACCTCCGGCGCGGCCAGGCCGCCCACGAGGTTGCCGTTGACCGCCTCCTGCAGCACCCGCGCGCGGCCTCGCGTGACGTCCTTCTCGTCCCGCGTGGCCTGGTAGCTCGGGCACATGAAGGACGTGGTGGTGCCGCCGGGCTCCGGCACGACCCGGCACTTGCCGACGCCGACGCAGCGGTGCACGGCCGTCGTGAGGTCGTGGTGGTCGTGCGCGAACCCGAACCCGGTGTAGCCCGTGCGCGCCGACGGCCCGCCGAGCAGTGTCGCGACGACGCCGGTCCGCGGCGTGGCCGACGGCGTCGGACGGGCGGCGGGGCGGCGCAGGTCCTGGTCGACGGCGCGCGGGCGCACCACGACGCCCGGGTTCATCAGGTCGTCGGGGTCGAACAGTGCCTTGAACCGCTCCATGAGCCGGATCGCCTCGGGCGAGTAGATGAGGGGAAGCAGTTCGGACCGGGCGCGGCCGTCACCGTGTTCGCCGGACAACGATCCGCCGTGCCGGGCCACCAGTTCGGCGGCGTCGTGCATGAAGGTGCGCAGGATCGATCCCGACGTCTCCATCGGGATGTCGATGCGCAGGTGGATGCAGCCGTCGCCGAAGTGCCCGTACGGGAGCCCGTCCACGCCGTAGCGGTCCATGAGGGCCTGGAGGTCGCGCAGGTAGGCGCCGAGCTTCTCGGGCGGGACGGCGGAGTCCTCCCAGCCGGGCCACGCCTGCTCGCCCGAAGGGGTGCGGCCGGCCAGGCCGGCGCCGTCGGCCCGGATCTGCCACATGCGGGCCGCGTCGGGGCCGGCGGGAAGCACGACGGTGTCCAGGGCTGACGACGCCGCCGCGATCGCCTGCGCCCGCCCGAGCGCCTCGTTCTGGGTCTCGCCGCCCACCTCGATCATCAGCCAGCCCGCGCCGTCGGGCAGGTCGGGCACGGACTGGGCCCCCGCCGCGCGGCGGACGACGTCGACCAGCCGGGCGTCCAGCCCTTCGATCGCGAGCGGCTCGAAGCCGAGGAGGGCGGGGACGTCGTCGGCGGCGGTCGCCATGTCGGGGTAGCCGAGCACGACGAGCGTCGGCGCGCTCGGGAGCGGCACCAGGGAGAGCGTCGCCTCGCACACGGTGACGAGCGTGCCTTCGGTGCCGACCAGGGCGCGGGCCAGGTTGGAACCGTTCTCCGGGAGAAGATGCTCCAGCGAGTAGCCGCTGACCTGGCGGCCGAACCTGCCGAACTCCGTCCGGATGAGCGCGAGGTTCTCCCGGACGAGTTCCTTGAGGCCGGGCACGGCCGCGAACTCCGGGTCGCCCGAACCCGCCACGAAGCGGCGTCCGCGCCCGTCGATCACGTCGAGCGAGACCACGTTGTCGGCGGTGCGGCCGTACGCCACGGCGTGCGGGCCGCAGGCGTTGTTGCCGATCATGCCGCCGAGCGTGGCGCGGTTCTGCGTGCTCGGGTCGGGGCCGAACCGCAGGCCGTGCGGCTTCGCGGCGGCCTGGAGCGTGGACATGACCGTGCCGGGCTGCACGCGGGCCGTGCGGGCGTCCGGGTCGATGTCGAGGACGGCGCCGAGGTGGCGCGAGAAGTCGAGCACGACGCCCGTCCCCACGGCGTTGCCCGCCACGGAGGTGCCGGCACCCCGCGCGGTGACGGGTACCTCCAGTTCGCGGAGCACCTCGCGCGCCGCGACGACGTCGTCGGACGACTCGGGGAAGACGACCATGTCCGGGACCACGCGGTAGTTCGACGCGTCGGTGGAGTACTCGGCGCGGCGGCGGGTGGAGTGGTCGACCTCGCCGGCGAGGACGGTGCGCAGCGCGCCGGCGACCGCCTCCCGGGCGATCGCGGCGGCGTCGTCGGCCTCGGCCTCCGCTGCGAGCCGGGCCTCGTCCTGCGCGATCTGGCCAGCGGTCGTCGCGTCCGTGTCGGCGGGAACCTGGGCACGAGACTGGGGACGGCGGGTCTGCGAGGGCACGAGCGCGATTGTCGCACTCTCGTGGTGGGTGGCTCCACGGGGTTCCGGCAGGAGCGAGGATGTTCCCATGGAGTTCCAGGAGGTCGTCCGCAAGCGGCGCATGCACCGGCGGTTCACCGCGGAACCCGTCGCGGCCGGGGCCGTGGACCGGATGCTGCGCAACGCCGTCCGCGCGCCGAGCGCGGGGTTCAGCCAGGGGTGGGCGTTCGTCGTCCTCGACGAGCGGGAGGACCGGGACCGGTTCTGGGCTGCGGCGTCGCCGTCGAGCGGCGGAGCCCTGCCCGACGGCGCGACGGCGGGCGAGGCCACCGATCCCGGCACCTCGCGGTCCGGCCGGAACATGTCCGCCTGGCTCGCGGGAATGCGCACGGCGCCCGTCGTCGTCCTCGTGCTCACGTCGAAGGACGCCTACCTGCGGCGCTACGCCGAGAGGGACAAGGGCTGGGAGGACCGCGACGAGTCCCGCTGGCCCGTCCCGTACTGGCACGTCGACGCCGGGATGGCGTCGCTGCTCATCCTGCAGACCGCGGTGGACGAAGGGCTGGGTGCCTGTTTCTTCGGTGTCCCGCCCCGCGAGACCCCCGCCGTGCGGGCAGCCCTCGGCATTCCCGAGGAGTACGAGATCACGGGCGCGATCGCCGTCGGGCACCCGGCCACGGGCGGCGCGGCGGGCTCGCCGACCCGCCGCGCCCGCAAGCCGCTGGCGGACCTGGTCCACCGGGGGCGCTTCCTGCCGGGATAGCAGGCCGCGCGAGCCCGGCGGCTCAGGAGGACACGGTCAGCCCTCGAACGTGACGTCCAGGGTGATGGAGTCGACCCCGGTGAGGGCCTTCGAGACCGGGCAGCCGACCTTGGCGGCCTCCGCCGCCGCCTTGAACCCGGCCTCGTCGACGCCGCCGGCGAAGCCGCGCACCGTCAGGGCCACCGTCGAGATCCGGATGCCGCCGGCCGGGTCCGGCTCGACCGTGACGTCGGCGCTGATCTCCACCTGCTCCGGCGTACCGCCGGCCTTGCCGAGCTCACCCGAGAAGGCCATGGCGTAGCACGAGGAATGCGCGGCGGCGATCAGTTCCTCGGGGCTGGTGACGCCCTCGGCCGCGTCGGCGGTACGGCGCGGGAACGAGACATCGAAGGTCCCGGTGCCCGACGACGTGAGTTCCACCTGGCCCTTCCCGTCCATGAGGGTGCCGTTCCAGGCGGTGCGGGCAGTACGGACAGCCATGAGTTCTCCTTCTGATCGGTGATTGCGCCGGTGATCGCGCAGATCGAACCTATCCCGTGCTCACCGGCCCGCGAAGTCCAGGCTGTCGTCCGCGACGGCGATCACGGACCACGTGCCGCCGGTGCCCGTCATCTCGTACGCGGGGATCAGCACCACGGCGCCGTCGGTCAGCACGTGCTGCGCCACGCCGAGTTCCGCGTTCGTGATCGTGACGTCGCGCACCGGCCACGCGATCGGGGCGCCGGGTTCGAGGGCCGCGGGCGGCCCGTCCGGCGTCGGCACCTGCGCGTCCTCCGACGCCGCCGGGTCCGGCGTCCGGACACCTCCCGGCGTGGCACCGAACCGCGCGTCACCGAGCCGCTCCACCGCCCCGCGTTCCGAGACCACCGGGTAGTCGCCCAGCTCCGTGACCGGGGCCAGGAATCCGTTCAGCGAGACGATGCGGACGTCGGCCCCGGTGCCCGACACCGTCGCCGACCAGTGCAGCCCCGTCCGGCGCCCGTCGACCCGGTGGAACGCGGTGACGTTCGTGCCCGCCCCGCTGGAGTCCGCCTCGATGTCGAAGGCGTCCACGTCCACCCCCAGCGCCGCCATGAGGCGTCGCAGCTCGTCGCCGGCCTCCGCCGCGGACGGTGCCCCCGCGTCGTCCTCGAGGCAGGGCGGCGCGAAGCCGTCCTTGCCGTCGACCGTGCCGTCGGGCGCCATGTCCGAGGAGCCCTGCCCCGTGCCCGCGTCGTCGTCCCGTGTCGGGTCCTCGGGCAAGGACGGTTCCTCGGGCAGGGACGGCTCGACGGTGTCGCAACGCCATGAGTCGGGCCAGGCGTCGTGGAACCAGACCGAGGTCTGCCCGTCGGCGGCGAGGCGCAGGTTCGCGCCGGTCCCGTCGTTCGCCCCGGCCACCCACGCGCCGCCCTCCTGCCGCACGTCGCCGCGCAGGCCCAGCGCGCGGGCCGCGTCCTCGGCCGTCTCCCGCGTGTACGCCGCCCGTGCGTCGAGCGTGTACGCCGCGGACTCGCCCGCGGCGTCGGAGAGGCCCGCACCGGCGTGGAACACCGTGTGCGACGGCGCCGGGTACAGGAACGTGCCCAGGGCCGGCTCCCGCCCGGTCTCGTCCTGGACGTCCGGTGCGATCTCCTCCGTGCTCTCCGCCGCCCCCTGCTCGGTGCCGTCGGGCGCCGTGTCGTCGCCCGACCGGTCCAGCGTGATGGGCGGTGCGGCCTCGGACGCCGTGTCCATGGCGGCGGATTCGGGCGAACCGTCACCGGCGCCGGCGGAGAGCAGCCCGTTCGACCCGGCCGCGTACCCGCCACCGCCCACGGCGACGAATCCGGCCACGGCTGCCGCCACGAGCCATGGCTGCCGCCGCCGCGACCGCCGTCGGGCGAGCTCGTCCGTCCCCGCGCCGTCCGACGGCGGACGTCCGCCGGGCGAGGCCGGGGAGTCCGCCCCGATCAGCGCGTCCACCTTGGCACGCAGCACTCCGGCGGCCGGCTCGGGCGCGTGGTGCGCGGGGTCGGCGGCACGGAGGCGGTCGAAGGCGTCGTCGTTCATCGCATTCCCTCCGCGCTCATGGTGGTGGTCCAGGGGTTTCGTCGCCGGAGCAGGCTCCTGGCCGTCCTGCTCGTCACAGGGTCTATGTCGTCACGCGTCATGGGCTTGCTCACTCGTGAGCCACGCCTCACGGAGGCGGGAGCGGGCACGGGACAGCGCGGCGTCGGCGCCGCCGCGCGAGACGCCGAGCACCTCGGCGAGGCCGTCGCCGTCGAGCCCGTCCCAGGCGACGAGCAGCAGGATGCGCCGGTCGCGAGGGCTGAGCGCGGCGAGGACGGTACGAACGGCGTCGTCGTCGACCGCCAAGGTCTCGGGGTCGACGTCGTCCGGCTCGTCCGGGACGACGGCGACCGGCAGCGCGCGGATCTTCCGGCGGTGGTTCGCGAGCACGAACCCGCAGGTGCGGTAGAGCCAGGGCAGCTCCGCGCCGTCCGGCACGTCGTCCCGGCGGCGCCATGCCGTGGCGAGGACCTCGGCGGCGAGGTCCTCGGCGTCGCTGGTGCGTGCGCCCCCGGTGGCGGGCAGCCGGCGGACGAAGTACCGGAACAAGGCCCGGTGGTGCGCGTCGAACAGCGCGGCGAACCACGCGTCGTCGTGCGGCACGCGCCCGTCGGGCGGCCCCTCGGTCTCTCCCATGCCCCCACTATGTCGGGTCTGCCCGATCCCTTGCACGGGGACGCAGCCGCGCGCGGGCCGGGTGTGGGCGCCACCCCACCGGGGTATGAGCAGCGCGCCCGCCCCGGGCACGGCAGCGCTCCCACCTGGTATATCGATATCGAAAACGTTTGCCATCGTCGCGGGGATGTGCTTAGCTGGCTCGCGCAGAAAACCTTTTCTATCTGACGAGCCAACGAGGGCCCGTCAAGGAAGGACTGGATCAACGATGACCCGACCACTCCACCGACGCCGCAGCACGGTGAGGCGAGCCGCCGGTCTCGGCACGCTCACCGCCGTGGTGCTCACCGCCGGTCTCGCCGTCACGCCCGCCCAGGCCGCGGGGTCCACGCTGCACGAGGCGGCGGACGAGTCCGGCCGTTACTACGGCACCGCCATCGCGGGCCACAAGCTCTCCGACTCGCAGTACACGACCATCGCGAACCGCGAGTTCGACATGATCACCGCCGAGAACGAGATGAAGCTCGACGCGACCGAGCCCAACCAGGGCCAGTTCAACTTCTCGGCCGGCGACCAGATCGTGAACTGGGCGCTCAACAACGGCAAGCAGGTGCGCGGCCACACGCTCGCCTGGCACTCGCAGCAGCCGCAGTGGATGCAGAACATGGAAGGCTCCCAGCTCCGGCAGGCGATGCTGAACCACGTCACCCAGGTCGCCACCCACTACCGGGGCAAGATCCACTCCTGGGACGTCGTGAACGAGGCGTTCGAGGACGGCAACAGCGGTGCCCGCCGCAACTCGAACCTGCAGCGCACGGGCAACGACTGGATCGAGGCCGCCTTCCGCGCCGCCCGCACCGCCGACCCGGGCGCCAAGCTCTGCTACAACGACTACAACACGGACGACTGGAGCCACGCCAAGACCCAGGCCGTGTACAACATGGTCGCGGACTTCAAGAACCGGGGCGTGCCGATCGACTGCGTCGGCTTCCAGGCCCACTTCAACTCCGGCAACCCCGTGCCGAGCAACTACCACGAGACGCTCCAGAACTTCGCCGACCTGGGCGTCGACGTGCAGATCACCGAGCTCGACATCGAGGGTTCGGGCACGTCGCAGGCCGAGCAGTTCCGGGGTATCACGCAGGCCTGCATGGCCGTGTCCCGCTGCCAGGGCATCACGGTGTGGGGCGTGCGGGACAGCGACTCGTGGCGGTCCCAGGGCACCCCGCTCCTGTTCGACGGCAACGGCAACAAGAAGGCCGCCTACAACTACGTGCTCGACCAGCTCAACAGCGGTGAGGGCAGCGACTACGACGGCGACGGCGGCGGTGACCCCGGTGACCCCGGTGACCCGGGTGACCCCGGTGACCCCACCCCGCCGCCCGGCGACAGCACCAGCCTGCAGAACGCCCAGTACGGCACGTGCCTGGACCTCCCGAACGGCAACACCGCCAACGGGACCGAGCTGCAGACCTACTCCTGCTGGGGTGGCGACCCGCAGCAGTTCACGTTCAACTCGGACGGGACGCTGACCGTCCAGGGCGTGTGCGTGGACGCCCCGTCGGGGAGCAACGGCACCGCTGCTCAGGTCTACGCCTGCCACGGTGGCGCGAACCAGCAGTGGGAGTACACCTCGAACGGGCAGGTCCGGAACGTCCAGCACGGCGTCTGCCTCGACATCTACAGCGGGGACAACGGGTCTCCCGTCCAGCTGTACAGCTGCCACACCGGCGCCAACCAGAGCTGGAACCGGGTGTAGCCGGCGTTCTCGACCAGAACCGCCGGGGCAGCATCCCGCTCGTTCCCGGGTGCTGTCCCGGCCCCGGACAGCCGGGCGGCCACCCGCACGGGGGCCTTTGCCCGGCACACCAGAACCGCCGGGGCGGTACGTCGGCCATGCGACGTACCGCCCCGGCGGTTCGTGCGTCCGCGGGACGTCCCGCGGACGCACCTGGTCAGCAGGCGCCGAGGTCCTCCCACGGGCCCCACTCGCCGGCGCCCGGGGTGTCGCCCTGGGTCCACCACTTGGCGCGCCAGACGTGGCCGCCGTACTCGGCCTCGTCACCGCCCGTGTAGGCCGTGCCGGCGGTCCAGGCCGCCGGGCAGTCACCCGTGCCGGGGTCACCGGTCGGGTCCGGGCCGGGATCGCCGGAGCACGCCCCGAGGTCGGCCCAGACGTCGGCGCCGCCCGGCGTCTCACCCTGCGTCCACCACCGGGCCTCCCACTCGTGGCCGCCGTGCGACGCGGTGTCGCCGCCCGTGTACACGGCCGCCGCGTCCCACGGCGCCGACGTGCAGTCGTCCGCCGGCGGGCCCGTCGGGTCGTCGGTGGGCTCGTCCGTGGGCTCGTCCGTCGGGTCGTCCGTCGGGTCCGGGCCCGGGTCACCCGAACCGAACTCGGCCGCCACCACGGCCGGCAGGTCGCCGGTCTCGTCGCCCGACAGCTCCCACCACATGGCGCCGCTGAGGCCCTGGTCCTTGATCCACCGCGCCTTCTGCGTGACGGACTGCGGGGTGTCGAGGCTCCACCACTGGGTGCCGTCGTAACGCCAGGCCGCGCCGACCTGCTCGTCGAAGTACTCGGTGCCGAGGTTCTTCAGGATGTCGTAGTCCTCGTTGCCGGCCTCGTACGTGCCGGGTGCCGCGCCGGTGGCACTCCCCCAGGCGTCGGACCGGGTCGCACCCGTCCAGCCGCGGCCGTACATCGCCATGCCGAGCGTGAGCTGCGCGGGATCCACGCCGTTGCCCGTGTACTCCGCGAGGGACTCCTCGATGCTGAACTGCCGGGACGGCTCGCGCGGGTCCGCCGGGTCCGGGTACAGGTTGCCCTGGTGCCCGGTGAGGTCGGCGTCCCAGGCTCCGTGCAGGTCGTAGCCCTGGAGGTTGCCGAAGTCGAGCGAGTCGAAGATCTCCGGGTCGTTCCAGCCACCCGCGGCGATGTCCTCCGGGTTCGCGGGGAGGAAGGCCGACAGCTCGTAGTGCTCCCCGGTCTGGGCGCCGTAGGCGTCGAGCTGGCTGCGGAACTCGGCGAGCAGTGCCTTGAAGTTCGCCGCGTCGTTCTCCGGGTCGACGTGGTTACCCTCGGCGCCGTTCTGCGAACCGGGCCACTCCCAGTCGATGTCGAAGCCGTCGAACACGCCGGCCGCCGCGCCCTCGCCGCCGCGCCCGTCGATCACGGGCAGGTTGCCCTTGATGTACTGGTCGACGCAGGAGGACACGAAGTTCGCCCGGGACTCAGGGGTCGCGGCGGCCAGCGAGAAGTTCTTCGACCAGGTCCAGCCGCCGAGCGAGATCATCACCTTGAGATCCGGGTTCTGCTCCTTCAGCTGCTTGAGCTGGTTGAAGGAGCCGGCCAGCGGCTGGTCCCAGCTGTCGGCCACACCCGACACCGACTCGGCGGCCGTGTAGGACTTGCCGTAGTCGGCGTAGGCGTCCCCCGCGCCGTCGGACCCGTTCGGCCCTTCGCCCTGCGCCTTGTTCGCCTCGAAGCACTCGAGGGTCTCGTGGTGGATGTTGCCGAACGCGTAGTTGATGTGGGTCAGCTCATCGGCGATCCCCGCGTCGACGATGTCCTTGACCTGGTAGTCGCGCCCGTACACGCCCCATTGGGTGAAGTAGGCGACGTTGCGGTAGCCGTTGACGGCGGTGGTCCCGGCCTCCGGCTCCTCCGCGTTCGCGCTCGTCGCCAGTGCGGTGAACGCCCCGGCTCCCGCGACCGCGAGCGCCGCGAGGCTCGCGACGACGGTGCGTCGCTTCCTCCGTCCGGCGTTCGACGCCGCCCGGCTGTGCTGCAGCTCCATGAGGGGTCTCCTTCGTCCTCGTTCCCGGCCATGAGCCGGCTGGGTTCTTCGGTTCGGTCCTGCCCGGTGTGTGGTCGGTCCTGGTGTTCGGTCGTGGCGCCCGTGGTGGTCGCCGTCGGTGCCCGGGCCGGGCCGGTCGTCGTCCGGCCCGGCCCGGCCCGGTGGGCTCACGGGTCGACGACGGTCACGCCCCGCGGGTGGTCGTAGGTGGTCGCGTGGTCGGTGCCGTTGATGGTCACGACCACGTTGGAGAACTGCGCCACGGGCAGCGCCCACTTGAGGTTGTTCGTGATCGACCCGCCCGCGGGGATGCCACCGGCCGGGACGGTGAACGTCGCGGTGTGGAAGTCGGCGCCGAGGCCGCCGATGTTGGGCCCCGAGCGTCCCGGCGTCGTGGTGGTGCCGAGTCCGGACCAGTCGCTCATCGCACCGGTGTCGGTGGTGGCGTACTGGAAGGTCACGGTGGCCCCGGCGGGGACCGCGGTGTCCGAGCGGTTGTGGAACAGCACCTTCGGCGCGATCGGGTAGTTGTTGTCGCCGAGCGCGAAGTCGGTGTACTCGAGGTCGAGATCGATCGCCCGGGTGGGCGCCGGCCCGTTCGCCTTGGTGCTGCCGTACGCGCTCGTGCCCGACAGCCTCTCGTGGAGCAGGTCGGTGAGCGTGGAACCCATCTCGTACTGGCCCTTGGCCTGGTCGTAGCCGTAGTCGCCGGCGAGCTCCCAGATCATGACGCCGCCGAGCCCGGTGTCGGCCACGTAGTCGGCCTTCTCGCCGATGGCCCACTCCGCGTCGCCGGACAGGAACGTGCTGGTCTGCGCGTTCCACCACCACTCGTTCTTGGTGACGGCGTCGGTGTGGTGCGTGTAGCTGCCCTCGATCGTGCCCGGCACGCCGTACGCCTCGGTGTAGTCCCCGACGACGCCGTCGGCCAGGTTCTTGACGTGCCAGATCGGGTTCACGCCTGCGGGGACCGGGCTGCCGGCGGGGTCGGTGTCGTACCAGAGGTTGTCGATGCCGTCCGCGCCGTGCCCGCAGGCGTTGTTGGTGCCGGGCGGGCAGGTGTGGCCCGACGGCGGTACGGCGGTACCGCCCATGCCGTTGGTCCCTCCGGTCACGCCCTGGAACCCGCGGGTGTAGTAGGGCACTCCGAGGTTGATCCGGCCCGCTTGCATCGCGCCGCGGAAGTAGTGCGCGGCCCAGTCGCCGTTGAGGTAGCCGATGCCGTCGTAGGCCGTGTAGACACCGCCCGCGGTGAGCTCCGGGTCGTTGCCGTCGTCGAACAGCGCGGCGTTGCCGCCCACGTACTTGTTCCAGGCGCCGTGCAGGTCGTAGGTCATCAGGTTGACGTAGTCGACGTACTCGGTGATCTGGTGGACCTCCATGCCCCGCAGCAGCCAGCCGGACGACGGCGTGGCCGTGGTGAGCAGGTAGTACTCGCCGTCCTCGGCGCCGGCGGCGTCGAGGTGCTCGCGAAGCGTCTTCATGAGCGCGACGTAGCCCTCCACCAGCTCGCCGCGGCGCGCGTTGGAGAACTCGAAGTCCAGGGGGTTGCCGGCGTCGTTGTTCGACGTGGGGTACTCGTAGTCGATGTCGATCCCGTCGAACCCGTACTCGCGGACGAAGTCCACCACCGACTCGGCGAAGGTGTCGATGCGCGCCTGCGAGTCGGTCATCGTGTAGAAGCCGCCCGACGCGACCCGGTTGCCGTCGCCGTCGAAGTAGCCGCCGGTCTCGGCCCAGCCGCCGACGGCGGGGATCACCTTCACGCCGGGGTTCTGCTCCTTGTAGCGGTGCAGCAGGTTGAAGTGCCCGGTGTAGGGCAGGCCGGGGTCCATGTCCGCGCCCTCGACGCCCGGCCACGTCATGTCCGTGGCGGGGTTGCCGGGCACGTCGGCGTTGACCGACACGCGGTAGTCCTCGCCGACGTGCGCGAACGCGTAGTTGATGTGGCTCAGCGACTCCCACGGGATGTCGTTCGCCAGGTAGGCGGGCTGGTCACCGGCTCCGGTGCGCCAGCTCGTGAAGTAGCCGATCACGCGGCGGTCGAGGCCGTTCGGCAGGATCTCGCGGCCGTCCGTGTCGTAGACGTCGCAGTAGGGGGTGTCGATGCCGGCCGTGGGCGCCATGCCGTCTGGGCGGCAGGCCTCGTCGGGGTTCGTGCCCGACGGCGGGTCGGTGGGCTCGTTCGTGGGCTCCCCGGTGGGGTCGCCGGTCGGCTCGCCGGTGGGGTCGCCGGTGGGGTCGCCGGTGGGGGTCGGCGTCGGCTCGGGCGCCCCGCACTCCCCCTGGTCCTCCCAGGGTCCCCACTGCGCGGCACCGGGCGTCTCGTTCTGGGTCCACCACTTGGCACGCCAGTTGTGGCCGTCGTAGGAGGCGACGTCGTCGGCGACGTACACCGCCGAGGACGACCACGGGGTGGCGCACTCCACGGCCGCGGCCTGGGGTGCGGCCGCAGTCGCAGCCACCCCGCCGCCGGTCACGGCCAGCGCGACCGCGAGCGCGATGCCCAGCCGGGCGCGACGTCGGCGTCGTGTGTGTTCGGTCTTCATTGCCCCTACCTCTCCTCGTCCCCCTAAAAGTAAGGAGAGGTTCCATTTTCGGAATCCGTGATCTCCACAATGGCGGGGAAGGAATCCGGGCCGCCATACGGGAAACCCCGTACGGCTCGAAGCGCTGGGTCACGCGATCCGTACTCGGCGAAGCGGTCGGTCCGACGTCGACCGGCCGGCGAAGCGGTCGGTCACACGTCGAGCAGCCGGGGTGCGCAAGGGGGTGCGGGAGGGTCAGGCAGAGCGGTAGGCCAGGACCGCCAGCTCCGTGCGGGAGCGGACGCCCAGCTTGCGGAACACCCGGCCCAGGTGCACCTCGACCGTCCGCACCGAGACGTAGAGCCGCTCCGCGACCTGCCGGTTCGTCCGCCCCTGCGCGACGAGCCGGGCCACGTCGAGCTCCCGCTCCGTGAGCAGCTCACCCCAGTGCGCGAAGCGGTCACGCACTCCCTCCGCGGCGCGCGCCCCGCGCCCCTGGCGCTCGACGTCCAGGCGTGTCACGTTCTCGACGGCCTCCGCCGCGAAGTTCCCGGCGGTGTCCGCCACGGCGTTCCCGGCCTGCCGTTCTCCTCGGCGGGCCGCACCCGACGACGGCCGCCGGTCCGGCAGCAACGCCAGCGCGCCGGACTCCACGAACAGCGCTCGGGCCGCCAGCAGGTGGGCGGCAGCCTCGGAGTCGCGCCCGTGCCGCTCGAGCGCCCGCGCGATCACCACCTCGGTCAGGCCGCGCTCGAACGTGGACCCCACGGCCTGGGACACCTCGACCGCCCGCTCCGCCGCGCGCTGGAGCACGCCGGGCTCCGCGAGCGCCACCTCGGCTCGCGCCAGGTCGAGCCGCATGCGCAAGCCGGGAACGCGGGGAGCCGGGCCGAGAACGGCGGTGCGCAGCTGGGCCAGGTGGCGCCGGGCGGCGCGCTGCTGGCCGGCGCGGACGAAGAGCTCGGCCGGGTCCGGGGTGGGGAGCCACCAGGCGCGCAGCTCCGCCCCGCCGCGTTCGGCGGCCAGGCACAGGAAGGTGGCGGCCTGCACGTCACGCCCGGCCCGTGTGGCCTCGACGGCCTTGTCGCCGAGCTGCGCCGCCCGCACGACGCCGGCGGCCGCCCCCGCGGAGGAGGTTTCCAACGCCCGCGTCGTGGCGCTCAGGCTGCCCGTGCGGACCAGGTCGAGCCGGCGCGCCAGGGCCACGCCGAGTCCGCCGAACGCGAGGGCCACGGGGAGGCGGTGCGCGGCGTCGGCGAGCACCCCGGCCGCCCGGTCGAGCTCGCCGGAACGCATGGCGACCAGCGCCTGCACCACCCGGAGATGCGCCTCGACCAGCGGTGTCACGCGGCCGGGTGCCTCGAACCAGCATCCGGAGTGTCGTGCGGGAGCGACGTCGGGCAGCACCTCGGCGAGGATCGCCGCGGCCTTCTCCGCGCCGCCGTGGACGAGGGCGAGCGCACCGACCGCGGCGCGCAGGGCGGCACGGTCGTGCTCGGACTCGACGACGTCCCCCAGGCCCGGGTCCGGGTCGCCGTCGCGCAGGGCCAGGGCCGCGGCGAGCGCGGGACCCGCGTCGCCCGCCTGCCGCGCGAACGAGATGGCATCCTGCACGTGGCCGCCCAGCAGGGCCGCACGGCTCGCCACCGCGCTGGCGCGCCGGTGCGTGTCGCCCGCGCCCTGGCTCACGGCCTCGCGCGCCACCTCGTGCGCGCGAGCCGTGTCGCCGCAGGCCAGATGTCGCTCGGCGAGTTCGACGAGCCCGTCGGCGAGCAGGGCGTCGCCCTCCATCGTGCTCAGCGCGGTGTGCCAGAGCGCGACCTCGGCCCGCCCGGAGCCGCGCAGCGCGTTCGCCAGTCCCACGTGCACGGCCGTGCGCGCGGCGAGGTCGGCGTCGTCGTGCACGATCTGCCGGACCCGCTGGTCGCGGAAGGAGAACCGGCCGCCCACCAGGTGGAGGTAGTCGCCGGCCGGGCCCGAGACCAGGTCCTCGATGTCGGCCCCGGCGGCGGCGAGCAGCACCTCGGCGCGATCGACGACGGCGACGGCGGCGGTGAGCAGGATGCGGCGGGTGTCCTCGTCGAGACCACCCAGGCGGGGGTAGGCGGCCCGGGCCGCCGGAACCGCGGGCAGCGGGTCCGGAAGCAGAGCCGCACCGGTCAGGTGCTCGGTGTTGAGAATGTTCTCGAGCTCGGCTCGAGCGTCAGGGTCGCCTTCGACCATGCCGGACAGGGCGGCCGAGACGTGTGGCGCGACGGTGCGGCACTGCGTCCCGGTCGTGGACTCTTCCGTGCGAGCTGATGTGGCGGAAGCCATCACGCCTCCCGATTTTGTTCACGACGGGAACAAGTATGCACCCCAGATATTTCACCCGGGTGAATGAGTTGGCCGGGCGTCCGCCCGTGCCCCGCCGCGCCGGCCCGTTCAGGCGTCCAGCAGGATCGTCACCGGCCCGTCGTTGACGAGGTCCACGGCCATGTCCGCGCCGAAGCGGCCGGTCGCGACCTCCAGCCCACGAGAGCGCAGGTCGTCCACGACGGCGTTCACCAGCGGCTCCGCCACCGGCCCGGGGGCGGCGGCGCTCCAGGTGGGACGCCGGCCCTTGCGCGCATCGCCGTACAGCGTGAACTGGCTGACCACGAGGACGGGGGCGCCGGCGTCGACGGCGGAGCGCTCGTCACGCAGGATGCGCAGCTCGGCGATCTTGCGAGCGATCGTCGCGACCTGCTCGGGACCGTCGTCGTGGGTCGCCCCGACCAGGGCGAGCAGCCCTGGCCGGTCGATCTTCCCGACGATCTCGCCGCCGACGGTCACGCTCGCGCGCGTCACGCGCTGGATCACGGCTCTCATGCGGGCGATCCTAGAAGGTCGCGAACAGCAGCGCGGGGCCCGCACCTCCGTGTGCCCCGGCGGAGCCCTGGGCGATCCGGCTCCGCCGACACGCTACGAGAAGGGCACGTCCACACGGCCCACCGCGTGGCCGCCCCCCAGCACGGGAACGTCGCCCACGGCGTCGAGAGCCGCCAGGTCCACGCCCGGCACGTCGGCCGCGCCCGCCGCACGGAGCGCGGCGGCCAGGATCGCGGGCCGCGGCCGGGGACCGCCGTCGAGCACCTTGAACGCGACGGCCGATCCGTCCGGCAGGCCCGCACCGTAGACGCCGTCGGCCCCGTCCTTCGCGACGAGCCCCGGAACCGCGCGCATCGCGAGCGTCGCCTCGCGGCCGTCGCCGCCGACCATCTCGGGGTGGGTGCTCATCGCGCGAGCCACCCGCGCCTCGACGTCGTCCGGTGCACCGGCGACCGCGCCGAAGGCCCTGGCCAGGCCCGACAACGTCGTGCTGAACAGCGGTGCGCCGCAACCGTCGACGGTCACGTGGGCCGGCTCGACGCCGGTGAGGCGGGCGAGCCAGTCGCGGATCTCCACCTGCAACGGATGACCGAGTTCGAGGTAGTCCTCGCGAGACCAGTCGTTCACGACACAGGTGGCGAGCATGCCGGCGTGCTTGCCGGAGCAGTTCTGCGCGATCGGGGCGGGCCCCGGGCCGTCGCCCTCCTCGACGTGGTCCGCCATCTGCCACGCGAACGCCGACGGCGCGTGCAGCGGCATGTCCGGCGTGTTGCGCAGGTCGTCGGTGGTGAGTCCGGCGCGGGCCAGGATCTCCCGCACGCCCGCGCGGTGGAAGGGCTCGCCGTTGTGGCTCGCCGCGACCAGCGCGAACAGGGGGTCCGGCAGGTCGAGGCCGTTGTCCAGCATCGCGAGCGCCTGGATCGGCTTGACCGACGACCGCGGCCAGATCACCACGTCCGGGTCCCCGATCGCGAGCCGGACCGCCCCGTCCGGGCCGAGCACCACGAGGTGCCCCAGATGAACGGACTCCACGAGCCCGCCGCGCAGCACCTGCGCGAGTGGTGCCGCCGCGTCGGCCACGGTGCGGGCCGCTTCCGGCCCGGGTGCGGGGGCGATGTCGGCGGGCCGCGCGGCGTCGGACGAGGGAGTCGGGGACGCCGGTGCCGGGGACGCCGACGCGGTGTGGCTCGTCACCATCCGCCGCTGTTCCCGCCCGGGCGCTGCGGGCCGCCGCCGGTGCCGTACCGCAGCAGGCGCGGGCGTACGTCGACCCAGTAGATGGCGGCGGGGACCACGGCGACCAGGTTCAGGAAGACCCCGATCATCCCCAGCGCGCCGAGCAGCGCGACCATCCCGGCGAACCCGAGGATGAGCAGCCACTTCGTCTTGTCCAGTTTGCCCTCGGATCGGTAGCCGTTGTCGGGCCGCCGCGCGGCGTCGACGAGCACGATCACGAGCGCGATGAGCACGCCCCAACCGATGATCAGCGTGACGAGTCCTTGAAGGGTAAAGATCACGTCCCGAGCCTACGGCAGTCCCCCCACCACCGACCCCCTCTCTCTCACCCTCCCCGGCCCCCGTCCACCCGCCCCCTGACGTCGCTCGCGGTCGCCGAACCGCACGGTGAATCGTGTCAACGTCGACTTGGCACGATTCACCGTGCGGTTCGGCGACCGGATCCGGGAAATATCTGCGGTTCGGGCGACCCGGAACGGCACCGGAGCGGGTCGCCACCGTCCGGTGGCAATTCACGAGCGTCGGGTTGCGGGATCGTGGAGCGGGGGGCCGGGGCTCCCGGGCTCCGGGTCAGTACATGAGCGCCTGGGCCTCCGGGCGGAGGATCTCCTCGACGAAGACGGGCGCGCCGGCGACGCGGATACCCGGAAGGATGTCGCCGGTCCCGATCTCGCGCCGGGCCGCGCACTGCGTGCAGAGGGTAACGGTGCCCGCCGCGAGAACCGCCTCCAGCAGGTCCGGCAGGGGGGCGGCGTGCTCCAGCTCCAGCTCCGCCGCCCGGCCGGGAAGCGCGAACCACGACGCCTCGCCCGCGAGCCACAGACTCACCTCGGCCCCGGCGGCCACCGCGGCGGCGGCCACGGTGAAGGCCTGGTTGACGGTCTCGGGCCGGTCGAGACCCGAGGTGGTCTTGATCACGAGGGGCCGGTGCGTGTCGGTCATGCCGGTTAGGATCGCACCATGCACGACTACCAGGCGCTCGAAGGCGTGTTCATCGGCCTCCTCGTGGCCGCGGTCCTGACCATCACCTGGTTCGCCGGGTACGTGGTCTACAAGCTCTTCTCCGGCCAGCGCTGATGCCCTTCACGTTCCCCGAGGGCCTCGCGCCCGAGGTGTACCCGCTGGCCTGGCTGGTGGGCACGTGGAGCGGCAGCGGCGTCATCGACCATCCCGCGGTCGGCAAGAGGCCGTTCACGCAGGAGCTCACGTTCGACCACGACGGCGGCCCGTACCTCCGTTTCGAGTCGACCCTGCGCGTCGCGGCCGGCGAGCCCGTCACCGGAACCCCGGGAGCCGAGGGCGGCCCGCCCGGTGCCGGTGCCCCGGCCGGGTCCGGCCACGGCGCCACCCCGGACGACACGGCCTCCCCGGACGACGTCGCCTCCCCGGACACCGTGTGGTCCACAGAGACGGGCTACTGGCGTGTCTCCACGGACCGCCCGGACGGACTCGACGACGACCGCCACCCGCTCGAGGTGATCGTCGCGGACGCGGCCGGGCGGATGACGCTGTACGTCGGTGCCGTGGGCAACGGTCGGGTCGACCTGGCGAGCGACGCGATCGCGCGCACGTCGACGTCGTCGGACGTGCGGGCCTCGAAGCGACTGTACGGTCTGGTGGAGGGCCGGCTGCTGTGGGTCGAGGAACTGGCCGCGTTCGGCGAGCCCCTCCGCTCCTACGCGTCGGGCGAGCTGGACCGCCAATGATCCCCGTCGGCGGGCGATCCGCGCGGGAATGAGAAGCAGCGATCGGACGCTGTGGATGAGGTGAGTGACATGACGTACGCAAGCCCCTTGCTCGCCCGACCGGGAGCCGTCGCGGCGACCGGACCCGACGAAGGCGTGGCCTGGCACTACGGCGATCCGGTGGCCGAGCAGCGCGCGCTGGAACACGGCGGCGCCGTCGTCGACCAGTCCCACCTGGGCGTCGTGCGCGTGGCCGGGCCGGACAGGCTGAGCTGGCTGCACTCGATCACCTCCCAGGACGTCGAGCACCTGAAGCCGCGCGAGTCCACCGAGTTGTTCGTCCTCTCCCCGCAGGGCCACATCGAGCACACCGCCGCCGTCGTCGACGACGGCGAGGCCGCCTGGCTGATCACCGAGCGCGCCGCCGCCCCGGGGCTCGCGTCCTGGCTCGAGCGCATGAAGTTCATGATGCGCGTGGAGATCGAGGATCTCACCGGGCGGTACGCGGCGATCGGCGAGGCCGTGGATACGGAGGGCACCGCGGAGGAGCCCGTCACCTGGCGTGACACGTGGCCGCGCGTGATCGGTGGCGGCACGCGCTACGGCCCGCCGGAGGGCGAGCACCCCGGGACCGGTCGGCAGTGGCGGCTCGTCCTGGTGCCCGCCGAGTCGCTGGCCGACGAGGTCGCGGCCCGCGAGGCCGCCGGCTGGCGGCTCGCGGGAACCTGGGCGACCGAGGCGCTGCGCATCGAGGCTTGGCGGCCGCGCCTCGGGCGCGAGGTGGACGAGCGAGCCATCCCGCACGAGCTCGACTGGCTGCGCACCGCCGTCCACCTGGCCAAGGGCTGCTACCGGGGGCAGGAGACGATCGCGCGCGTGCACAACCTCGGCCGCCCGCCGCGTCGCCTCGTGTTCCTGCACCTCGACGGGTCGGGGCACGTGATCCCCGAACCCGGCGCCGAGGTCCGCCTGCGCCCCGAGAGCGCACCCGGGGCGGCGTCCGGCAAGGCCGTCGGGCGGCTGACGTCGGTCGCGCGGCACCACGAGCTCGGGCCCGTCGGGCTGGCCGTGCTGAAGCGCAACGTTCCGGAGGACGCGGGACTGCTGGTCGTGTCGGAGGCCGGCGGCGAGGTGGTCGAGGTGGCCGCCGCCCAGGAGACCGTGGTCCCGGGCGAGGGCGTCTCCGCGGACCGGCCGGAGAACCGCGGGAAGCTCACACCGGGCCTGCGCGGGGGCGACGGGCTCCTGTGAGGTCACCGAGGCGCCCTGGGCCGCGGTACGGGGCGGGCTCGCGCCCGGATCCGGCCACGAGGCACCTCCCGGCCGGCGCCCCCCGGGCACGGTCTTGAGCGCACTCCCGGGGCCCGCGGACGCGGTGCTCCAGCGCGCGCTGCGCGTCCTGGTCCTGCGCACCCGGGCGCGGCAGGGGTGGACTCGTGTCCGCGCGGGCCTCATCCCGATCGGCCAGGCGGCGATCGCGGCCGGCCTCGCCTACCTCGTCGCGACGCGGCTGCTCGGGCACGCCGAGCCGTTCTTCGCGCCCGTCGCGGCGTGGCTGTGCCTGGGCTTCTCCGCGCAGCGCGACGTGCGCCGGGTCGCGGAGCTGGCGGTGGGGGTCGCCGTCGGCGTCGGCATGGGCGACCTGATCGTGCACCTCATCGGGTCCGGCTGGTGGCAGCTCACGGTGGTGCTGTTCATCTCCGCCGTGCTCGCGCGCGTCATCGACTCCGGGCCGCTGCTGGTGATGCAGGCCGGGGCGCAGGCGATCATCGTGGTGGGCCTGCCGGCGACGGCGGACGGACCGATCGGCCGCTGGACGGACGCGCTGGTCGGCGGTGCGGTCGCCCTGCTGTTCGCGGTGCTCGTGCCGGGTGACACCCGGCGCCGGCCCCGGGCCCTGGGTGAGCAGGCGCTGACGGAGCTGGCCGAGACCCTGGAGGTCCTCGCGCGCGGGATGCGTGAACGCGACGCCTCCGAGGCGCGTGCCGCCCTGGTACGCGGCCGGGCGTCCGAGCCGGTGCTCGAGGAGTGGCAGACCGCCGCACGCAGCGCCCGCGACCTGGCGCGGGTCAGCGTGAGACGCCACCACCGGGACGAACTCGGGCGGCTCGAGGAGCAAGCGGTGCTCACCGACCGGGCGATGCGCTCGGTGCGGGTGCTCGCCCGGCGCGCGACCGCGGTGGTCACGGCCGAGGAGCACGACGTCGGCCCGGTCGCGGATCGTGTCGACCGGTTCGCGGCGGGCGTGCGGCTGCTCGCGTCCGACGTCGGCCGGGGCGGGGCCGGTCTGCGCGCCCGGGGGGTGCTGGAGCAGACCGCGGGCCTGGCGGACCCGCACGCCGTCGGCTCCGGTGACTGGCAGGTGCAGTCGCTGGTCATGCTGCTGCGCTCACCGCTGGTGGACATGCTGGAGGCGACCGGGACCGGCCCGGAGAAGGCCCGTGCCGCGCTGCCGGAGCTGTAGCCCCGGGCTGTGTGCCGGACTGGCTGAGCCGCGGCTCCGGCCACCGTCGTCCTAGAGGACGACGAGCCGCCCGACCACGAAGACGAACATGCCGGTCACCGTGACGGGAACCGTCGCCGCCGACAGCCCGGCGAGCTTCCCCGTCAGGGCGGGCAGGCGCTCCAGGAGCAGGTGGAGACCGCCCACGACGATCCCGGCCACGGCCCCGGTCCACGCACCGCTGACGGTGTCCATGGCGGGGAGCAGCGTGGCCACGCCCCCGCCCGTCACGACCGCCGCGACGACCGCCACCACGAGCGCCCGCCAGCCCTTCAGCGGCAGCGCGGCCGACGCTGCCGCGATGGCCAGCGAGAACGCGGCGGTCGCCACGAGCATCGCTCCGGCGTCGGTCCGCGCGGCCGCGACCCAGCCCGCCACGCACACCGCGACGACGATGCCCGCCACGGTCCCGGTCACCGACTCCGTCAGACGACGACGGCCGTCGCGGCGCATCATCTCCGCGAGGAAGGCCAGCACGAACGAGATCGCGATGATCATCGGCAGGTGCCGTAGCACGGGCTCGCTCGGCGTGTACCAGGTCGCGGCGGCCGCCCCGAAACCGCTGAGCAGCACCACGAGCCGGGAACCGCCGGGCGCCGGGAGCCGCAGCATGTTCGGCCAGCCGAGGGCGACCAGGATCACCAGGAGGGCGGCCACGCCGACGAGAGGCAGCGGGCGGGGTTCGAGGTAGGCGCCGGCAGCCACGGCCGCGGCGAGCACGGCGGTCGTCACGGCACGGGATGACACAGACACGCCCCAGAGTGTCCCAGATTGCCGAGTCGCGGCGCAGGGACACCCCGCACGCGGCCCGGATGCGCGACCCCCGCGCGGCCCGCGAAACCGCCGCCGGCGAGCGTGCGAGACGTGATTCACCACTCGTTCACGCGCCCTGACCTCGCCGATCGTGTCCAGGAAAAGGCCGTGTAACATGCTCGCAACAAGCAACAAGGCAGACTTCCGCAGAGCCTGACCGGCGAGAGGAGGTGCGTTGATGGCAGAGTTGTTGATCCTCACACCCGCCAACGGCGGATCGGCTGATGTACTCCCCGCCCTGGGGCTGCTGTCGCACCGAGTCCGTGTGCTGCCGATGGAGCCGTCCGCTCTCGTGGACGCCCCGGACGCCGACGTCGTCCTGCTCGACGCGCGTCGCGATCTGGTCGCCGCCCGCACCACCTGCCGGCTGCTGCACGCCACCGGCCTCACGGTCCCGCTGGTCCTGGTCCTCACGGAGGGTGGCCTCACGGTCGTCACCCACGAGTGGGGCGCCGGCGACCTGCTGCTGGAGTCGGCCTCCCCCGCCGAGGTCGAGGCCCGGCTGCGGCTGGTCGTCGAACGGTCGGCCCGTGGCCCGGCCGAGGAGTCGCAACAGGAGATCGCCGCGGGCGACCTCGCGATCGACGCCGGCGGCTACACCGCACGGCTGCGCGGCCGCCCGATCGACCTGACCTACAAGGAGTTCGAGCTCCTCAAGTACCTCGTGCAGCACCCGGGCCGAGTCTTCACGCGCGCCCAGCTCCTCCAGGAGGTCTGGGGCTACGACTACTACGGAGGCACCCGCACCGTGGACGTCCACGTGCGGCGCCTGCGCGCCAAGCTCGGACCCGAGCACGAGCAGCTCATCGGCACCGTCCGCAACGTCGGGTACCGCTTCGACCCGCCCAAGGAACGCGCCGCCGAACCGGACGAGACCGGAACCGAGTCCCCGAGCAGCCAGACCCCCACCACGGACGAGGCTCCTGGTGCCCCCGCCGCCGGCACCTCCGGCACCACGGAACCCTCCGCCCCGCCCACCAAGCGGCGCTCCTCCCGCACCGCTCCACGCTCCCCGCGCTGAGCAGAGGGCAAGCCGGGCAGGTGCCCCGCAGTGCGGTCGCCGCAGGTTCACCCCGCGCCCCCGCGGCCGAGCGCGTAGGTTCGAACCGTGACCGTAGCGTCCCGGACCTCGAACGTTCCTCCGAGCGACATCGCCGTCGCGCTGCCCGACGGGCCGTGGCGGCACGAGATGGTGGCCTCCGGCGGGTCGCGGTTCCATGTCGCGGTCGCGGGACCGACCGACCGTCTCGCGCCGCTGGTCCTCCTGCTGCACGGTTTCCCGCAGTTCTGGTGGGCATGGCGGCACCAGATCCCCGCGCTGGCGGAGGCGGGCTATCGCGTGGCCGCGATGGACGTGCGGGGCTCCGGGGCCTCGGACAAGCCGCCGGGCGGGTACGACGTCCTGGCCCGCGCGGCTGATGTCGCCGGCGTGGTGCGATCGCTGGGCAGGGAGCGCGCGGTCGTCGTCGGGCACGGCACGGGTGGTGTGCTGGCGTGGGGTGTGGCCGCGCTGCACCCACGGGTCGTGGCGGGGGTGGCGACGCTCGGGGCGCCGCATCCGGCCCGTGTCGTCGTTCACGGGCGGGCCGCGCTGACTCCCCTGGCCCTGCGGCACCTCGCCTTCTACCAGCTGCCCACGTTCCCGGAGCGGGCGCTGACGAGCGGCGACCTGATCGCGCAGGTGTTCGCGCACGGCGCGGCGGTGCCGTTCGCGCCCGACGACGTCGTCCGGTACCGCGACGTCATGCGCATCCCGTTCGCCGCCCACTCCGCCATGGAGGCACTCCGGTGGGCGGTGCGCTCGGCGTCGCGCGCCTCGGGCCACCGGCTCCGCGCGGCGGTGCGGCGCCCGCTGACGGTCCCCGCGCTGCAGATCCACGGCGCCCTGGACGGTCTGGTACGGCCCGAGACCGCCGACCTCGACGCAGCCCGCCTGGTGCGGGACTTCCGGTACGACGTGATCCGGGGCGCGGGCCATTTCCTCCAGGAGGAGGCCCCGGAGGAGGTCACCCGGGTCCTGCTGAGCTGGCTGGGCCCGGTGGCCGACCGCCACAGCCTCTGGGGTTCGTGACCCTCAGCGGGGACCCGAGAGGCGAACCAGCGCGGCGGCCGCGACCGGGTCCTGTTCACCCGTGCCCGACGACGGGCACCAGCGCGCCACCGGGCAGGCACCGCACGCCGGCCTCCTGGCATGGCAGACCCGGCGGCCGTGCCAGACGAGGTGGTGGCTGAGCATGGTCCAGTCCCGGCGCGGGAACAACTCCCCCACGGCCTGCTCCACCTTCACCGGATCCTGTTCGGTGGTGAACCCGAGACGTCGCGCGAGCCGCCCGAAATGTGTGTCGACGGTGATACCCGGCACCCCGAAGGCGTTGCCCAGCACGACGTTCGCCGTCTTGCGCCCCACTCCCGGGAGCGTCACCAGGTCCGTCATGCGGTTCGGCACCTCGCCGTCGAACCGCTCCACGAGCGCCTTCCCGAGCCCCATGACGGCCTTCGCCTTGGCCCGGAAGAACCCGAGCGGGCGGAGCACGTCCTCCAGCTCCTCCGGGTCGGCCTCCGCGTAGGCGGCCGCGTCCGGGTACCGCGCGAACAGCTTGGGCGTCGTCGCGTTCACCCGCACGTCGGTGGTCTGCGCGCTCAGCACGGTCGCGACCAGCAGTTCCAGCGGCGTGGTGAAGTCCAGCTCGGCCCGTGCGTCCGGGTAGGTCCCGGCCAGCACCCGGTCGATCCGGCGCGCCCGGCGCACGAGCGCGAGCCGGCTCTCCCCGGTCGGGGTGGTCTCCGGCGTGCGCTCGGTGTCCGACGATGTCACGCCCGCCAGAGTAGCCGCCGGCCGCGGGGCCGGCCGCACCGGGGACCGCTCATCCGCTCCGGCGAAGTTCGCGCGAATTTCCGTGGGGTTGCAGGAACCATCATGTGGTGGTCACCGCATAGGCTGGTTCTCGCTACGACGTCGTATCGGGAGAGCACAGAATGCCGAACACCCATCACCTCCGCGTCTACAAGAGTGCGGAGAGCCTCGAGCGCAAGGACCAGCTCGCGTGGAAGCTCGCGGAGCTCGCGACCGACCCTGTCGCGCCCACGCCCGAGGTGACCGACATGGTCGTCAACCGCGTCATCGACAACGCGTCGGTGGCGGCGGCCAGCCTGACCCGCGGGCCTGGCGTCGCGTCCCGCGCGCAGGCCATGGCCCATCCGTACACCCCGGGTGCGACGGTGTTCGGCCTGCCGACCGACCGCACCTTCAGCCCCGAGTGGGCTGCCTGGGCGAACGGCGTCGCCGTGCGCGAGCTCGACTTCCACGACACGTTCCTGGCGGCGGAGTACTCCCACCCGGGCGACAACATCCCGCCGATCCTCGCCGTCGCGCAGCACACGGGCGCGGACGGCGCCGCACTGCTGCGCGGCATCGTCACCGGCTACGAGATCCAGGTCGACCTGGTCAAGGCGATCAGCCTGCACAAGCACAAGATCGACCACGTCGCCCACCTCGGCCCGAGCGCCGCCGCCGGGATCGGCACGATGCTCGGACTCGACACCGGGACGGTGTTCCAGGCGATCGGCCAGGCGCTGCACACCACCACGGCCACGCGACAGTCCCGCAAGGGCCAGATCTCCACGTGGAAGGCGCACGCGCCGGCGTTCGCGGGCAAGCTCGCGGTCGAGGCGGTCGACCGCGCGATGCGCGGCCAGACCTCCCCCGAGCCGATCTACGAGGGCGAGGACGGCGTGGTGGCCTGGCTGCTGGACGGCCCGGACGCGGCGTACGACGTCGTCCTCCCGGGCGCGGGCGAGCCCCGCACGGGCATTCTCGACACGTACACCAAGGAGCACTCCGCGGAGTACCAGGCGCAGGCGATCATCGACATGGCGCGCGCTCTCGGGAACGAGCGGCCGGACCTGCGCGACCCGGTGAACGTCGAGTCGATCGTGCTGCACACGAGCCACCACACGCACCACGTGATCGGCTCCGGCGCGAACGACCCGCAGAAGTACGATCCGACCGCCTCGCGCGAGACGCTGGACCACTCCGTGCCGTACATCTTCGCGGTCGCGCTGCAGGACGGCGGCTGGCACCACGTGGACTCGTACGCACCCCAGCGGGCGCAGCGCCCGGACACGGTGGAGCTGTGGCGCAAGGTCAGCACCACCGAGGACCCGGAGTGGACACGGCGCTACCATTCCCCCGACCCGGCCGAGAAGGCGTACGGCGGTCGCGTGGAGATCACCACCACCTCCGGCGAGACGGTGACCCGTGAGATCGCCGTCGCGGACGCCCACCCGCTCGGCGCCCGGCCGTTCGCCCGCGAGAACTACATCGCGAAGTTCCGCACGCTGGCCGGGCCCGTCCTCGAGGAGGCCGAGATCGTGCGCTTCCTCGACCTCGCCGAGCGCCTGCCGGAGCTGACGCCGGCCGAGGTGCGCGAGCTGACGATCGTCGCGCGCCCGGGCCTGCTGGAGGGTGTCGAGTCGCCCCGCGGGCTGTTCGACCTGGTCGGCGCGCCGGCCGGCACGGGAGGGGGGGCCCGCTGATGCTCTTCAGCCGCGAGACGCCGTCGGCCAAGCGCCGGGCCTTCCGCGAGGCACTCGCCTCGGGCGAGATCCTGCGCCTTCCCGGCGCGTTCAACCCGCTGTCCGCGCGCCTGATCGAGGACAAGGGGTTCGACGGCGTGTACGTGTCGGGCGCGGTCCTGTCGGCGGACCTCGGGCTGCCCGACATCGGGCTCACCACCCTGTCCGAGGTGGCGGGGCGCGCGGCCCAGATCGCGCGGGTCACCGACCTGCCCACCCTGGTCGACGCCGACACCGGCTTCGGCGAGCCGATGAACGTCGCCCGCACGGTGCAGACCATGGAGGACGCGGGCGTCGCCGGGATGCACCTCGAGGACCAGGTGAATCCCAAGCGCTGCGGGCACCTGGACGGCAAGGAGGTCGTGGGGCTGGGTGACGCGGTGCGCCGCGTGCGGGCCGCCGTGGACGGGCGCCGCGACCCGGACTTCCTCATCATGGCGCGCACCGACGTGCGCGGCACCGAGCCGGGCGAGCGCGGGCTGCGGCTCGCGGTCGACCGGGCCAAGGCGCTGGCCGACGCCGGGGCCGACGCGATCTTCCCGGAGGCCATGGCTGACCTGTCCGAGTTCGAGGCCGTCGCCTCGGCCCTGGACGTCCCGGTGCTCGCGAACATGACCGAGTTCGGCAAGTCGGAGCTGTTCACCGTGAAGCAGCTCGGCGACGCTGGAGCACGCATCGTGATCTACCCGGTGACGCTCCTGCGGATGGCGATGGGTGCGGCCGAGCGCACGCTGGACACGCTGAACGCGGAGGGTACCCAGAACGCCGTCGTCGGCGACATGCAGACCCGGGCGCGGCTCTACGAGCTCGTCGACTACGCGGGCTACAACCACTTCGACTCCGCGGTCTTCACCTACGAGCCGGGTCAGAACCACCAGCACTGAGCCGCTCCCCACTCAGACCACCTCACGAAGGAGTGACAGCATGACCGAAACCCCCACCAGCGAGATCCGCAAGGGCCTGGCCGGCGTGGTCGCCGACCACAGCGCGATCTCCAAGGTCAACCCCGAGACCAACTCGCTGCTCTACCGCGGGTACCCCGTCCAGGACCTGGCGGCACGCGCGAGCTTCGAGGAGGTCGCGTACCTGCTCTGGCACGGCGACCTGCCGACGTCGGACCAGCTCGAGGAGCAGACGAAGGCGGAGCGCGCGGCCCGCGCCCTGCCCGAGAACGTCAAGGCGGCGATCCTGGAGCTGCCGGCCGGGTGTCATCCGATGGATGTGTGCCGTACCGCGGTGTCGCAGCTCGGCGCGCACGACCCGCAGGCCGAGGACTCCTCCCCCGAGGCGGAGCTCGCCAAGGCGCTGCGGCTCTGGGCGGTCATGCCGGCCGTCGTGGCGCTGGACCAGCGCCGCCGCCGGGGTCAGGAGATCGTGCCGCCGCGCGACGACCTGGGCTACTCGGCGAACTTTCTGTGGATGACGTTCGGTGAGGAGGCCGAACCGGCCGTCGTGAAGGCGTTCGAGGCGTCGATGGTGCTGTACGCGGAGCACTCGTTCAACGCGTCGACGTTCACGGCGCGCGTCATCACCTCCACGCTGTCCGACCTGCACTCGGCCGTGACCGGCGCGATCGGCGCGCTGAAGGGCCCGCTGCACGGCGGCGCGAACGAGGCGGTGCAGGAGACCTTCGAGGAGATCGGCACGGCCGACAAGGCCGTGGCATGGCTCGACGAGGCCCTGGCGTCGAAGCGGAAGATCATGGGCTTCGGCCATCGCGTGTACAAGAAGGGCGACTCCCGCGTCCCGACCATGCGCGCCGTGCTCGGCGACCTGGTGGAGCACTACGGAGAGACCGAGGTGCTCGACCTGTACGACACGCTCGAGCAGGCGATGGGCGAGCGCAAGGGCATCAAGCCGAACCTGGACTATCCGGCCGGCCCGGCGTACCACCTGATGGGCTTCGACACGAACATCTTCACGCCGCTGTTCGTGGCGTCGCGCATCACGGGCTGGACCGCGCACATCATGGAGCAGCGTGCCTCGAACGCCCTGATCCGTCCGGTGTGCGAGTACAACGGACCGGACGAGCGGCAGGTCCCCTGACCTCCGGTGTGCCGCGCCACGCCGCGGAAGAACTCCTCGATCGAGGTGTTTTCGCGGATCGTGCGGCACACTGGGTACTGGAACAACACATGGACTTCGGGAAGTCGCGCCGGTGATCGCCAGGCGCAGGCCCTTGGTCCCCGACGAGTGAGGACATCACTGGTGGACGACGAGGTCGTACTCTCAGCACCCCTGTTCGCGGACATGGAGAGCGGTGAGTCGCGCGCGCTCTTCGAGTCGATGGTCCCGGTGGACCTGGTCCGTGGCGACATTCTCTTCCGGGAAGGCGAGCCCGGAGACCGGCTCTACGTCATCGCCTCCGGCAAGATCAAGCTCGGCCGCCGCTCCGCCGACGGTCGCGAGAACCTGCTGTCGATCCTGGGACCGGGCGAGATGTTCGGCGAGCTGTCGCTCTTCGACCCGGGCCCGCGCACGGCCTCGGCGTCCTCGGTGTCGGACGCGCTGGTCTACGAGCTCCGGCACGATGCCCTGGTGAAGTGGATCGGCGAGCACCCGACCGTCTCCATGCAGCTGCTCGGCGCGCTCGCGCGCCGCCTGCGCCGCACCAACGAGACCCTGGCCGACCTGGTCTTCTCCGACGTGCCCGGCCGCGTCGCCAAGGCGCTGCTCGACCTGTCGACCCGCTTCGGCGAACCGAACGACGACGGCGTGCGCGTGGCCCACGACCTCACGCAGGAGGAACTCGCCCAGCTGGTCGGCGCCTCGCGCGAGACGGTCAACAAGGCCCTGGCAGACTTCGCGACCCGCGGCTGGGTCCGCCGCGAGGGGCGGGCCGTGGTGCTGCTGGACATGGACCGGTTGGAGCGACGGGCGCGCTGAGGCGAACGCGACCCACGCTCCATCCTGATGGCCTGGACCCTGGGGGTCCGGGCCATCGCCGCGTGCTAGCTGACCTTGGCCGTGAGGGTGAGGAGCGT
The DNA here is from genome assembly GCF_003814695.1 of Myceligenerans xiligouense. GTDB lineage: Bacteria > Actinomycetota > Actinomycetes > Actinomycetales > Cellulomonadaceae > Myceligenerans > Myceligenerans xiligouense. Next base: position 338,468 of record NZ_RKQZ01000001.1, on the reverse strand, counting down.
GGCCTCCGGGCGGCAGGCGAAGCGGAGCTGCCAGTACGGGGATGTGCCCGCGCCGGCGGAGACGTGGAGCCAGGTGGAGTCCTCGCCACCATCCTCGTCCGGGCGAGGGCCCGGCCAGCCGTGCAGGCCGGAGGCCCGGCCGCGATCCAGGTCGCAGTTCGTCACGAGCGCGCCGATGCCCGGGAGGCAGAGCTGGCCGCCATGGGTGTGCCCGGCGAACACCATGTCGGTGCCGTCGGCCCGGAGCTGGTTGAGGACTCGCTGGTACGGGGCGTGGACGACCCCGAGACGGAGGAGCGGGTCCTCGCCATCGGGTGTTCCGCCCAGGTCCGCGTCGGCGGCATGGCGGCCCTTCGCAGATCCGGTCCCCGCGGTCGGACGTGACTCCGGCATGACGTCGCGGTCCAGGTGCGGGTCGTCCATGCCGACCAGGCCGAGCACCCGGCCGTCGCGGAGCGTGATCGTGTCGCGGCGGTTCGTCAGGTCCGCCCAGCCGGCCTCGCGGAACGCCTTGGCCAGGGACTCCGTGGGGAGCGGGACCAGGTCGTCGCGCTGCTCGCGGGCGTCCGGCAGGAGGTAGCGCGCCGGGTTCTTGAACGTGGGCGCGAAGTAGTCGTTCGAGCCCATCACGAAAGCGCCCGGGACCTCCATGAGCGGCCCGAGCACGTCGAGCAGCGGGCCGAGGGAGCGCAGGTGCCCGAAGTTGTCCCCGGTGTTGATGACGACGTCGGGCGCGAGACCTGCGAGCGACCGTACCCACTCCTGCTTGATGTGCTGCGAGGGGGTGAGGTGCAGGTCGCTGAGATGCAGCACCCGGACCGGACGCTGCCCGGGTGCGAGGATCGGGACCGTGTAGCGGCGCACCGTGAACAGCTTCGACTCGAGATGCGCGTAGGCGAGCCCGGCGGCGGCCGCGCCGCCGAGCGCCGCGAGCGTGGTCAGTGCGCTGCGTGCGGCCATGGGTCAGTCGGTCCCCTCGGCTCCGCCGCCGTTCCCGCCGCCATCATCGGAGTCACCGGAGTCGTCGTCATCGCCCCCCTGGGGAGTGGGCTGGGCGGGAGCTCTGCCGACCAGGTTCGGGTCCGGGCTGGGGAAGTCCATGACCGGCATGCCCTTCATCGCCTCGGCCGAGTACAGGTCCCACGCGGGGAGCGCGAGCGAGCTGCCGTACAACACCGAGTAGGGCTGGCCGGGCTTCTCGTAGTTGTACTTGCCGCCGTTCACCATGATGTTGAAGTGCGCCACGTCCCCCCTGGCGGTGCCGACCCACACCGAGGTCGACAGGTTGGGCGTATACCCCGTGAACCAGCTGTGATAGCCGTTGTTCGTCGTGCCGGTCTTTCCCGCCACAGGACGAGTCGCCGGGAACCTGTCCTTCACCCAGTAGCCGGTTCCCCACGGCTTACCTTCGAACACCTTCGTCATCGCGTAGGCAACGGTGTTCGCCACATTTGGCTCGAGCGTCTGCTTGCATCCCGCCTTCGGCACGTTCATTTCCGCGCCACCGCGAGTCTCGACAGAAGAGATCGCGATCGGCTTGCAGTACGTGCCACCCGACGCGAAAGTCGCGTAGGCCGTAGCCATTCCCAGCGGAGTCGTGGGCTGCGTACCGAGCACCATCGCCGGCACAACCTCGATGTCGCGGGCCGTCGCCCGCCCCTCGATCGGGCCTCCGCCATCGATCTTGGCATGCACTGTCGGCTGGAAACCCGCATCAAAAGCAGATTGGCGAATACCGCACAGATCAAGCTTCTGAGTCATGCGTGAGTACACCGTATTCAGCGACTGATAAGTACCCAGTGCGACCGTCACCGGACCTCCGGCTCCAGCTTCGGCGTTGCCAACCGACCAGGGGCCAACGCCAAGGGATACGCCTTCACATCCCGACGCGCGGAAAGACTCCTTTGCCAATACCACCTCGCTGGACGGGATGACGTCGTTCAGGCGATGACCCGTTCGCAGCCATTCTGTCAGGACAAACGGCTTGAAGTTCGACCCGGGCTGGAACCCGTTGGACCCGCCGTGCAAGAAGTCTGCCGAGTAGTTCATCGCCGTGTGCAGCGGCTCGGGCTCGTCCGAGGCGTCGTACGGCTTGTTCTGCGCCATGCTGAGGATCTTTCCGGTCCCCGGCTCCACGGAGGTGATCGCCGCGTCCAGCCCGCTCGGGTCGTTCGTCGGGACGACCTCGACGATGCTCTGGTGCGCAGCCCTCTGCTTCTTCATGTCGAGCGTCGTCACGATGTCGAGCCCGCCCTGGTAGAGCGCGTTGTAGCGGTCGTCCCGGGTCTCCCCGAACTCCTTGCTCAGCAGGAACTCCTTGATCACGTAGTCGCAGAAGAACGCCGACCCGGCGGGTGCCTCCTCGCAGCCGAGCTGCAGCTTGCGCGGCTTGAGCGTGTTCTCGATCGGGGTGTCCTTCGCCCGCTGGTACTGCTTGTCCGTGATGTACCCGAGGCCCCACATCTTGTTCAGCACCAGGTTGCGGCGTTCCTCGTTGATGTCGGGGTTGTCCAGCGGGTCGAAGCGGCTCGGCTCCTTCGTGATCCCGGCGATCGTCGCCGCCTCCACGACGTTCAGGTCCGCGGCGTCCTTGCTGAAGTAGCGCTGCGCGGCCACCTGCACCCCGTAGATGCTCACCCCGAACTGCGCGACGTTCAGGTAGCCGGCGAGGATCTCGTCCTTCGACATCTTCTTCTCGATGGCGATCGAGAGCTTCGCCTCGCGGATCTTGCGCTGGATCGAGTCCTCGCGGGCGTCCAGGATGCCGAACGGGTCATCCTCCTTGAGGGCCTCCTCGATGAGCGCGTTCTTCACGTACTGCTGTGTCAGCGTGGACGCACCCTGCTGGGCGGCACCGGAGGCGTTGCTCACCGCCGCGCGGGCGATGCCCTGCGGGTCGACGCCGTTGTGCTCGTAGAAGCGCTCGTCCTCGATGGCGATCGCCGCGTGCTGCATCTCCTTCGAGATCCTCTTCAGGGGCACCACGATGCGGTTCTGCTCGTAGACGGAGGCCAGCAGGGTCTTCCCGTCGCTCGCGAAGATCCGCGACTGCTCGGACAGTGGCGTGAGCTCCAGTTCGTCGGGCACCTCGTCGAACAGCTGCACTCCCGCGTCGACGGTGGTGTTCGTTCCGGCGGCCAGCGGGATGAGCATCCCGGCGCCGATGAGACCGCCGGCACCGGCGGTGAGGACGAAGGCGAGTAGCAGGGCGATCAGCTGCGTGGCGGGGATCTTGCGCGTGATCCGCCGCTGCTCGGAGCTCAGGGGATGGGCCGACGACATGGGGCCAGGGTAGTAGGAAAGCCTGAGATGACACGCGGTGGCGCGGCCGCTCGGGTGTGCGGGTCGTGTGTACGGTGCCCACCCGGCCGCCGGGCTACGATCGGCCACATGGCAACCACGTGGGAGTACTCGACGATCCCCCTCCTGATCCACAACACCAAGGCCGTTCTCGACCAGTGGGGCTCCGACGGCTGGGAGCTCGTCCAGGTCGTTCCCGGCCCCGACGGCACCGGGCTCGTCGCCTACCTCAAGCGCCCGACGGGCGAGCAGTGAGCGCGGAGCAGCGGCTCGCCGACCTCGGCATCAGCCTGCCCGACGTCGTCCCGCCCGTCGCCTCCTACGTCCCGGCCGTTCGCACGGGGCAGTACGTGCACACGTCGGGACAGCTCCCCATGGCCGACGGCGCGCTCCTCGCGACCGGCAAGGTCGGGATCGGGGACGGACTCGTCGACCCGGCGCTGGCCAAGGACCTGGCCCGCACCTGCGCGCTGAACGCCCTGGCCGCAGTCCGATCGCTCACGGGCAGCCTCGACGACGTCGCGCGCGTCGTGAAGGTGGTCGGGTTCGTCGCGAGCGACCCGTCGTTCACCGCCCAGCCGGCCGTGATCAACGGCGCCAGCGACGTCCTGGGCGAGATCTTCGGCGAGCCCCACGCCCGCTCCGCGGTCGGCGTCGCCGTTCTCCCCCTGGACGCGCCGGTCGAGGTCGAGATCGTCGTCGAACTCGCCTGACGAAGCGGCCCGCGGCCGGACCGACGGAGCGCTCACGAGTTCCTGACAGAGCGCTCACGCCGACCTGGCGGAGCGCCCCGTGGGACGTTCTCGTGGGCACGCGGAGCACGTGACTCTGCTCACCGCTATTTCGGTTTCGTGCCTGGCCCTCGTGTCGGCTATGCTGAGCAGGCTTCCGCGGCCCGAGGGTCTGCGGTAGGCAATCCGGGGTGTGGCGCAGCTTGGTAGCGCGCCTCGTTCGGGACGAGGAGGTCGCAGGTTCAAATCCTGTCACCCCGACCCACCGAAAGGCTCTCTGACCAGCGGAAACGCTGAGTCAGGGAGCCTTTCGCGTTACCCGGGCACGCCTTCGCTCGTGGCCGTCACCCGGGCGCGGCCACGGCCGTGGCCCCCGGCGGTTTTCGGGCACGACGGCGGTCACACGTCAGCAACCTGCCGGAACCCCACCGCTGACCAGCGGCCTACGGTGACAGACGCACCCTGATACCGGTCCGGAGGGGAACACTCGAATGGCACACGAACACGACTCAGCGTCAGCGCTAGAAGTCCTTGGGGCGGTCGGCATGCTCGGCTGGACTCTCGTCATGTGGGCGGCCATCGTCGTCCTCGCCGTCTCGCACCGCCGGCGGGTCGAGACCTGGATGCTCCGCACGGCGACAGGAATCGTCCTGCTCGGCGTGATCGGCCAGATCGGCCACATGCTCGAGCACGTCGCCCAGGCGGGCTACTGGATCATGAACCCCTACGCGCCGGCCTGGATGACGCCCTGGGGCACCGGTCTCGCCAACGGGTTCGGCGTGGTCGACCCGACCAAGCCGTCGCTGGGCATGGAGATCTTGCACTTCGTCGGCAACATGCTCTTCCTCGCCGGCATCGTGGGCGTGATGCAGCTCACCCGGCGGGTGACCTACCGTTCGACCGCCCGCAAGTGCGCCACGATGGGCGTGTGGATGCAGGGGATCCACGGCGTCGAGCACCTCGTCCTCATGCTGTCGGTGTGGCTCGGCGCCCCGACCGCCATCGGCCTGTCCACCTGGTTCGGCCTGATCGATCCGGGGGTGGCCCTCTCCACGCACCGGATCTGGTGGCACTTCCTGGCGAACGTCCTGGGGAGCGCGATCTTCGGCCTGGCCCTCTACCACCTGTGGCGTGAGCACCCGCGGATCGCCGCGTCCTTCGACACACCGACGCCCGCGCCGGCCCGCTCCCTCGCGCCGGCCACCTGATCACGGCTTCGGGTACCGCACACCGCCCACCCGCGCGGCCGCCTCGCCCATCGCACGTCCCTGGGCGAGGCGGCCGCGACACCGTCCACGTCGCCGGCGTTCAGGCCTGCTTCGGCGCGTTGCTGTACGAGGCCAGCTGCCAGACGCCGTCCTCGCGGACCACCACCCAGGTGGCGCGCACCAGGGCGTCGTCGGGCAGCTCGTCGGCGCCGGCCGGGCGGACGCCGCCCTCGGTGAACAGGATCACCGCGTCGGGGCCGAGCACCTTGACGTCGAACGGGGTGCCGAGCACCTGGGTGCCGCGGTAGGGGCCCTGGAACGCCTGGCGCATGAACGCCGCGATGGCGTCCTGGCCCTTCTGGTGGACGCCGGGCAGGATCATCGTCCCGTCCTTGGTGAACACCTCGGCGAACGCCTCGGCGTCGTGGTCGCGCCACGCCTCGATGATGCGCTGGGGAACCGCTGCGGGGTCGTCGGTCGTCGTGGCCATCGGTCCTCCGAATGAGCGAGCCGGTACGGACAACGGCAAGGCTAGGAGCGCTGCCCGCGCGGAACTTCTTGTGCGTTGCCTCGACGAGACGTGCGCCGGAACCGCGCCGCCCCGGCACCACGGCCCCGACCGCCACCGGCATCGCGCGACGTCGCGGCGGGCCGCAACAGAGAAGGCGCGCCCGCGACAGTCGTGCGGGAACCATGGTCGGCGCAGCACCGACCATGAGGAGACCCGACATGGAGACGCCAGCCGACCTTCCTATCCCGCTCCGCCGCCTGCGGGCGACGCTGACAACGCCTGGTGTCCGCGAGGTCGACCCGGAGCGCCGCGGCTTCCGCCCTTGGGAAGCCGGTCCGTCGATCGTCGCGCCCGTCGGCCACGCCTTCCTGGACGGCTACCGCATCGCGATGACCGAGCGGGGCCCCGCGCAGGCGGCACGGCGGCTGGACGACCTGCCGCGGCAGTGGCAGGGATTCGCCGCCGAGGGGGCCGCGATGGCGATCACGATCCGGGCCGCCCTGGAACCCTGGAGCCGCCACGGATTCGCCACGTTCGAGGCGGTGACGGAGGGACGTCACAGCTACATGGCCCACGTCGGACTCGGCTGGGCCCTCGCCCGGCTGCCGCGACCGTTCTGGCCCGACCTCACCACGCTCGACCCCGCCGTCGCCCCGCTCGTCCTCGACGGATACGGGTTCCACGAGGTCTTCTTCCACAGCACACGGACGCTGGAGCGCCGTGGCACGGGGTTCCCGGAGCACCGCTGGCCGGGGGGCGCCGGGGCCGCGCGGCAGTCCCTGATGCAGGGCATCGGCCGCGGCCTGTGGTTCTGGGCGGGAGGCTCACCCACCGGCATCGCCGACGTGGTCGCCCGGTTCGACCGGCGGTTCTCCGGCTCGCTGTGGGCGGGGACCGGACTCGCGGCGGCCTACGCGGGCGGCCGCGACCGGACGGCGCTGGCGGAACTCCTCACGGTCGCCGGGGACGACCGCCGCTGGGTTCGGCAGGGTGCGGCGTTCGCCGTCGAGGCCCGGCACCGCGCGGGCACGGTGAACGAGCACACGCCGGTGGCGTCCGCGGCCCTGTGCGGGGGCCCGGTCGCCGACGTCGTCGAGCTGGTCGGGTCCTGCCGGCCGCGGCCGGCCGACGGCGCCCCGGACCGGACGGCGTACGAGTCGTGGCGTCGAGCGGTCGCGACCGCGCTCGAGGCGGCCGACGACGTCGTCGGCGCGTGAGGGAGGGCGGGCCCGATGCCAGCAGCGGTCCACCGTCTCGGCCTCCTGGAGTCCGTCCGCGTCCTGCGGGGGCTCACCCGCGCCGACCGGGTCGATCATCTCGTCGCTCTCGCCCGTGACCGGCCGGGCGGCGCGCTGCTGCGCACCCCCTTCGGCCGGATGCTCATCACCGCGACGCCGAGCGCCGTCAAGCACGTGCTGGTCCGGCACGCGGACCGGTACGTCAAGGGCCTGGGGCAGGCGCAGGCCCGGGAGATCATCGGTGAGGGACTCCTCACCGCGGAGGGCGAGCACTGGCGCCGGCAGCGCCGGGACGTGACGCCCTACCTGGCCGCCCGTGCCGTGCACGCGCACCAGGGCAGGTTCCTCGCGCTCGCGCGGGCCGGCGCCGCGACGGTCGAGGAGCGCGGCTGGGACGCCGTCGATCCGGCCGTGCTGCTCGCCGAGTACACACTGGGCTGCCTCGGCGTCACGTTCGGCTTCCCGGCGCCCGCGGCGGAGCACATCCACGAGGCGTTCGACACGATCCAGGACGAGGCGCTGTTCCGCAGCGTCTCCCAGGGCCTCGTCCCGCTCCGTGCTCGTCCGCGCGCCCGCGCTCGGGTGCACGCGGCGCTGCGCCTGCTCGCCCGCGAGACCTCCGGCTCCCTGCCGGGCCACCGCGACGACGCGTGGGCCACTCCCGAGGGGATGACCAGCCTGTTCCTCGCCGGGTACGAGACCACGGCCAGCACGCTCGCCTGGGCGATCACCTACCTGGCGCAGCATCCGGCGGTCCAGGAGCAGATCGCCGCGGAGGCCTCCGTGCTCGATGCCCTCGGGCCCGACGACGTGACGCCCCGGCACCTGGCCGCGTTGCGCTGGAGCAGCGCGACGCTGGACGAGACGCTCCGGCTCCGGCCACCGGTGTGGCTGGTCAGCCGGCGGGCGACCGTGGCGGACACCGTGGACGGGGTCGCCCTCTCCCCCGGCGACGAGGTGCTGATCCTCCCGGCCGCCGCCCAGTCCGCGGACCCGGACTTCCGCCCCGAGCGGTTCCTCTCCGGCGCCCGCGAGTCGTCGCTCGACTTCGGTGCCGGGCCGCGCGCGTGCCCGGGCGGCGCGCTGGCCCAGGCCGAGGCGGTCCTGTGGCTGTCCACCGCCTGCGGCCGGCTCGCCCTGCGCCCACGCGGCCGCCGCACCGTGACGGCGCTCGCCCGCATGTCGCAGGCGCCCGCACCCGACCTGCGCGACGTCGTCGACGTCGTCCCACGTTCCGGGACCTCCCCGTCCCGCCCCGCGGCACTCCCCACCGTCCCGGAAAGGAATCCCCTGTGACCCAGAACGCCGACTCACCGCCCCTCCCGCCGACCCGCCGCCCACGAACGGCCCCCCTCGGGGAGCGTCCCACGCTCACCGACGCGCAGCGGGTCGCCCTGGAGGCGTATGCCGACACGGTGGTCCCCGGCCGCAAGCGCCACCCGGACGACGTCGCGATCGCGGGCGTGGACGACACGCCGGGTGCGGTCGAGTGCGGTGCCCTCGACGTCCTCACCGACCCGGCCACCGGGATCGAGGACGGTGTCGGCGGCATGGCCGACCTGCTCGACCAGCGCGCCGTGACGTGGGCCACCGCCCGGGAGCTCCCGGACCCGGTGGGCCGCTTCGCCGACCTCGGGTACACCGACCGGCGCCGGCTCGTGGCCGAGCTCACCGACCCGGAGGAGCCCGAGAAGGACCTCTGGTTCCTCGTGGCGCTGTTCGCCACGATGGCCTACGACAGCGCGCCGCACCTGGAGACCGCCGACGCCCTGGACCCGGCGGTCACGCCGGCCTCCGGGCTGCGCGCGATGGGGTTCTTCCCGCCGGTCGACGGGAGGTGGGCGTTCGACCGTGGCGGCTACGGCCGCCCGCTCGCCCGGCTCCGGGCCGGCACCGACGACCACGGGGACCCGCGATGACCGGCGCGAGCGTGGAGGAGTTCGACGTCGTCGTGATCGGCAGCGGCTTCGGCGGCTCGATCCCGGCGTTCCACCTGGCGGCCGGCGGGGCTCGCGTGCTGGTCCTGGAGCGTGGGCCCCGGCTGACGAGCCGCGAGTACGACCAGTCGCTGCGGTTCGGCAGCTCCGCGACGCGGATCTTCGACTTCACGGCCGGCGACGGCATGAGCGTGCTGGGCGGCAACTGCGTGGGCGGCGGCAGTGTCGTGTATTTCGCGGCGATGCCCCGCGCGCCGCGGTTCGCGTTCGAGCGCCGCGGCTCGCTGGGTCACCGGCTCTGGCCGTCGGCGATCGACCGGGAGTCGCTCGACCCCTGGTACGACCGGGTCGCCGAGGCCCTGCCGATCAAGCGGCACTCGTGGGACGAGGTCTCCTACGCGGGCGGGGCCTGGGCCGCGATCTGCGACCACGGCGGGCGCACCGCCAACCCGCTGCCTTCTGCCGTCGACACCGCCAAGTGCGTGAACTGCAACTGGATGATGTCGGGCTGCGCCGAGGACGCGAAGCAGTCGCTGCTGCTCAACTACATCCCGGCCGCCGAGGCGAACGGCTGCGAGGTCCGCGAGCTGCACGAGGTCCAGCACCTCACCCGGGACGCGGACGGCTCGTACACGGTCCACTACTCCCACGTCCACCCCGTCGACTACCGGGAGACGGTCGGCACGGGCAGTGTCCGCGCCCGCGTCGTCGTGCTCGCGGCCGGCGCGGCGGCCACGCCGGTGATCCTGCAGCGCTCCGAGCCGCACCTCGGTGCCATGCCGGACGCCGTCGGACGCTACTTCTCCGGGAACGGCGAGCGCATCAACGTCGCCTCCCTCGACGAGTCCGCGCTGCGGGACACGCTGGGCCTCGACCGGGGCGACGGCCGGGCCTACGAGGCGTTCCAGATCGGCCGCGGCCCGGTCGTCGCCACCTGGGACCGCCAGGACGAGAATCTGCCGGAGTTCGAGCGGTACGCGATCGAACAGCTCTACTTCCCGCCCGGGCTCGGCACCATCCTGGCGCAGGCCCGGACGTCCGACGGCGGCCCCGGCTGGTTCGGTCTGGAGAAGAAGGAACTGCTGAGCCGCTGGCAGTCGTGGCTGATGCTGTTCGAGCTCATCGAGGACGACAACGAGGGGGTGTTCGGCGCGCCCCCGCCGTCGGGCAACGCCGTCCGCCTCTCCCAGCAGCTCCTGGGCCGCGGCACGCTGCGCTACCGGCCGCGGGCCACCACCCGTGCCGCCTGGGCGCGGGCCGACGCCGACGTCCGGGAGCTCATCGAGGACGCCGGCTTCGGGCAGGTCGAGCCCTGGACGAACGACCTGGTGGGCGCCTACACGGTCCATCCGCTCGCGTCGTGCCGCCTGGGCGACGACCCGGCCACGAGCGCCCTGGACGACACCCATGAGCTCCGGGGACACCCCGGGATCTTCGTCACGGACGCCTCTGCCGTGCCGGCGGCGCTGACGGTCAACCCGTCCAACACCGTCGCCGCCCTCGCCGAACGATCGGTCCAGCACATCTGCGACCGGCTCGCCGAGCGTGGGATCTCCGTCCGCTACGGCGGACTACTACCCGTCTGACAAGACCCCGAGGAGGCACCCCCGTGCTGATCGACGAGACCACGACGACCACCCTCTCCCCAGAGCATGTCCGCGACCTGATGTCCACCGAGGCGTTCCAGCACGCCAAGGCGGACCGGCTCGGCGCGATCGAGTTCGGCATGCGGGTGACCGACGGGCCCACGCGGACCGTCGTCACCCGGAGGCGCTTCGAGACCGCCGGGTTCCCGGAGTTCCTCAAGCCGATGATGCGGCCGACGATCGTCGCCGTCGAGACCGAACGGTGGGCCCCGGACGACGCCGCCACCGGCGTCCTGACGGGTGACTTCGAGGTCGACGTCGAAGGCGCGCCCGTCAGCCTCCGCGGCCAGGTGCGCATCGAACCGCACGACGGCGGCGCCCGGCTCACCTTCACCGGAGACCTGCGTGCCGGTGTCCCGCTGTTCCGCGCCAAGGTCGAGCAGTCCGCCGCCAGCTCGGTACTGGACACCATCCGCACGGAATTCGCCCTGCTGGAGGAACACGAGACCACGTCGAGGAGGAACCGGTGAACAGGGAACGGATCGCTGTCGTCGGCATCGGGCTCGTGTACCCCGATGCCGACTCCCCCGATGAGCTGTGGACCAACGTTCTCGCCGGACGGCGCGCGTTCCGCGACATCCCGGACGAGCGCACCCGTCTGTCCGACTACTGGTCCGCGGATCCGCAGGCCCCCGACGCCTTCTACTCGCGGAAGGCCGCCGTGCTGCGCGGCTACGAGTTCGACCGGGTCCGGCACCGGATCTCGGCGGCCACGTTCCGCGCCACGGACATGACCCATTGGCTCGCCCTCGACGTCGCCGACCGGGCGCTGGCCGACGCCGGCTTCCCCGGCGGCGAGGGACTGCCCGCGCGCACCACCGGAGCGGTCGTCGGCAACACTCTCACCGGCGAGTTCACCCGCGCCGGCCTCATGCGGCTGCGCTGGCCCTATGTGCGCCGCACCGTGGCCGACCAGCTCCGCGCCAGCGGCTGGGACCCGCCCGCCATCGACGGGTTCCTCGCCGACCTCGAGCCGCGGTACAAGGCGCCGTTCCCCGTGCCCGACGAGGACTCGCTCGCGGGTGGCCTCGCCAACACGATCGCCGGGCGCATCTGCAACTACTTCAACCTGGGCGGCGGCGGGTACACGGTGGACGGCGCGTGCTCGTCGTCGCTGCTGTCCGTCGTCAACGCCGCGAACGCGCTCACGACGGGCGACCTCGACGTCGCCCTCGCCGGCGGTGTCGATCTGTCGATCGACCCGTTCGAGCTGATCGGATTCGCCCGGACCGGCGCCCTGGCCACACGGGAGATGCGCGTCTACGACGCCGACTCCAACGGCTTCTGGCCCGGCGAGGGCAGCGGGATGGTCGTCCTGATGCGCGAGAGCGACGCCCGCGCCCAGGGACGCCGCATCTACGCGTGCATCACCGGCTACGGCGTCTCCTCCGACGGGCACGGCGGCATCACCCGGCCCGAGGTCGAGGGCCACCGGGACGCCATCGCCCGCGCCTACGCCCGCGCCGGGTACCCGGTCGACTCGGTCGGCTACTTCGAGGGGCACGGGACCGGGACGGCGGTCGGCGACGCCACGGAGATCGCCGCCATCGCCGGCAGCCTCCGTCCGCGATCCGACGGCACACGCGCCGCGCTCGGCTCCGTCAAGGCCAACATCGGCCACACCAAGGCGGCCGCCGGGATCGCCGGTCTCATCAAGGCCACGCTCGCGGTCCACCACCGGACCATTCCTCCCGTCACCGGCCAGACCGAACCGCATCCGGTCCTCGCCGACGTCGCGGACCGCCTCCACACGCCGCACGAGGCGGCGCCGTGGGCCGAGGGCACCGCGATCCGCGCCGGCGTCTCCGCGATGGGGTTCGGCGGCATCAACACCCATATCGCCCTCGAGCAGGCCGACCCCGCGGACACCGCCCGGCCGTCTCCGACCGCGCGCGTCCGTGACCTGGTGCGCGGTCGCCAGGACGCCGAGGTCCTCCTGCTCGGCGGCACGGACGCCGACGAGCTCGCCGCCGACGCGCGCCGCCTGCTCACCGCGCTGGCGGGTGCCGCCCTGTGCGAGCTGGCCGACGTCGCCGCCACGAGCGCCCGCCACCACGGCGGCGCCGAGTTCCGCGCCGCCGTGGTGGCCCGGACACCGGAGGAGGCCGTCACGCGACTGGACGCCGTGGTCGACCGTCTCACGGCCGGTCCGTCACCCACGACGCTCGAACGCGTCGCCCCCGGCGCGTTCGTCGGCCGACGGCGCGACGACGCACGGGTCGCCTTCGTCTTCCCCGGGCAGGGCACCGGGCACGGGCACGTCGGCGCCGGCCTGCGGCGCTTCGGACATCGTGCGCTGCCGGCCCCGGCCGGCGACGGGCACGACGACGGGACCGCGACCGTGCAGCCCCGTGTGGTGGCGCGCTCGCTCGACAGCCTCGACGCGCTCGAGCGGTGCGGGATCGCGGGTGACATCGCCGTCGGGCACAGCCTCGGCGAGATCACGGCGCTCGCCTGGGCCGGTGTCTTCACCGCCGACCAGGCGCTACGGGTCGCCACCCGCCGGGGTGCGCTGATGGATGAGCTCGCGCCGCGCGACGGCGCGATGGCGGTCCTGTACGCGGACGCGGAGACCGCTGAGCGGCTCCTCGCCGGGACGTCCGCCAGGATCTCGGGATACAACGCCCCCGCGGTGGTCACCGTCGCGGGCCGGCAGGACGACGTCGACCGGGTGGTCGAGGCCGCCGCGCGCGCCGACGTGGCGACGGCACCCCTGGCCGTGCGTCACGCGTTCCACACGGAGGACTTCGCACGGGCCGCCGAGGCGCTCGGCGAGTACCTCGCCGGCGAACAGGTGCAGGCGCCGCAGCGCCCCGTGCGGTCCACCGTCGACGGGAGCACCATCGACGCGCGCACCGACCTCGCCGCCTACCTGTCGGCCCAGATCGTACGGCCCGTGCGGTTCTCCGACGCGGTCCAGGAGCTCGACGGCGCGGAGCTCGTCGTCGAGGTCGGGCCCGGGCACGCGCTGGGCGGTCTCGTCGCCGCGACGCTACCGGGCACCGTCGTGACGCGGACCGACTCGGACAGCCCTTCGCTCGAGCCCTTCCTCGAATGCGTCGCCGCGGCGCACGCCCTGGGCCGCGACATCAAGACCGGGGCGCTCGTGGACGGGCGCGCGGTCAAGCCCTTCGACCTCGACACCCGGCCCGTCTTCCTCGCCAACCCGTGCGAGGCCGCCCCCGAGCTGGGCTTCGAGCCGAGCGTCACGGCGGTTCCCGCCCCGGGCGTCCCGGCCTCGGAACCCGCGGGAACGTCCTCCCGGCCCGGCACGGGTCCCGGCCCGGACGACGGCACCGGCGCGGCGGCCTCCCCTGATGCAGGGGGCACCGACCCCGCGTCGGTCTCGACGCTCGAGCTCGTGCGCCGGAGCATCGCCGCCAAGGTCGAGCTGCCGCTGGAGATGATCGAGGCCGGGACCCGGCCGCTCGACGAACTGCATCTCAGCTCGATCACCATCGCCCAGATCACCAACGACGTCATCCGGTCACAGGGGCGCCCGCCGCTGTCCGGTGTACCCGCGTTCGCCACCGCGACCGTCGGCGAGATCGCCGAGATGCTCGACGCCGCCGCGGACACGGAGCCGTCCGGCGGTCCGGACGACGCGGCGGAGGCGCCGGGCGCCGAGCCGTGGGTCCACGCCTTCGCCATCCGGCACCTGCCCGCCGACCCGCTGCCCGCACCCCCGCCCGGACAGTCGCGCTGGACACGGCTCGGCGCCGCACGCGAGGACACGGACCGCCTGCTCGCGCGTCTCTCGGCGACCGACGGCGCGCCCGGCGTCCTCGTGGACACCCGCGGCCTCCCGCTCACGGACTCCGCCGCCCGAGCCGACGAGCTGATCAGCCGGCTGCGCGAGACCCGCACCGCGCGAGAACCCGTGCGCGTCGTCGCGCTGCACCACGGCCCCGGCGGGCTGGCCGGCCTGCTCAAGTCGGTCCGCCTCGAACACCCGGACATCTCCGTCACGGTCGTCACCGTCGCCCCGGACGCGGACCTCACGGCCTCGGTGATCGACTCCGTCGCCGCGGACACGACCGCGTCCGGGTTCCTCGAGGTCGGCTACGACGCCGCGGGGCGGCGGCACGTACCCCGGCTCGACATGGTCCCGCCCGCCGCGGCCGACGACGCACCGCTCGGTGACACCGACGTCCTCCTGGCCACCGGCGGCGCCAAGGGCATCACGGCGGAGGCGTGCCTCGACCTCGCACGGCGGTACGGCATCGCCGTCGCGATGCTCGGCCGTGCGACAGCCGACGACGACGCGGTCCGCACCACCCTGGACCGGATGACGTCCGCGGGGGTTCGACACCACTACGTCGCCGCGGACGTGACCGACCCTGACGCCGTCGCGGCCGCGGTCACGGAGATCGAGTCCGCGCTCGGCACCGTCACCGCGGTGCTGCACGGCGCCGGCGTCAACCGGCCGGAGCCCACCCTCGATCTCACGCCGGACCGGCTCCGGGCCGCCGTCGCGCCGAAGGTCGACGGGCTGCGCCACGTGCTCGCCGCCGTCGACCTCGACCGGGTACGGCACGTCGTCGGCTTCGGCAGCATCATCGGCCGCGCCGGGCTCCCCGGCGAGGGCCACTACGCCCTGGCCAACGACTGGATGACCGCGGAGCTGACGGCCCTCGCCGCGGAACGGCCCGGGATCCGTGTCCGCTCCCTGGAGTGGTCCGTATGGTCCGGCACCGGGATGGGGGAGAACCTCGGCGTCGTCGAACTGCTCAAGCAGCAGGGTATCGAGCCGGTGGACACGGACCGGGGACTCGCCCAGCTGCGCCGGGCCGTCTCCACGCCGGACTTCCCCGTCACGGCCCTCGTGTGCTCGCGCGTCGGCAGCCTGCCCACGCTCGGATTCCTGCGGCGGGAACTCCCGCTGCGCCGGTTCACCGAGCGCGTCGTGGTCGACTACCCCGGCGTCGAACTCGTCACCGAGGCGGAACTGACCGCCCGCACCGACCCGTACCTGCTCGACCACCGGTTCGAGGGCGAACTGCTCCTGCCCGGGGTGATCGGGCTGGAGGCGATGGCCCAGGCCGCGACCGCGCTCTCCGGCGTCTCGCCGTCGCGCGTCTCCGGGGTCGCGCTGGAACGCCCCGTCGTCGTCCCGCCGGAAGCCCCCGAGAAGGTGCGGGTGTGTGCCGTGACCCGCCTCGACGGCTCGGTGGCGGTGACCCTGCGGACTGCCGCGACCGGCTTCGCCGCGGACCACTTCCGGGCGGTCTTCCACTTCGGGGACGCGCCGGCTCCCGACCTCGTCGCGTCCGGGGACCGGACGTCACCGATCGAGCTCGACCCGATCGCCGACCTCTACGGCGGCGTGCTGTTCCAGGACGGCCGGTTCCGCCGGATCACCGCCTACCACCGGGTCACCGCACGGCACGCCTCCGCGGATCTGTCCGCGGAGTCGGACCGGCCGTGGTTCGAGGGGCATCTCCCGCAGGCACTGCTGCTGGGCGATCCGGGCTCCCGGGACGCCCTGATGCACGCCCTGCAGTGCTGCGTCCCGCACGGTGTGCTGCTGCCCCAGGGCGTCGACGAGATCGTCCTCGGACCCGGCAGGCGCGAGGGGACGCTGCGGATGGATGCCCGGGAGATCGACGCCGAGGACGGCACCTACACGTACGACGTGACGGTCCGCGACACCGCAGGACTGCTCGTCGAGCACTGGTCCCGCCTGCGCCTGCGGTCCGTCCGTGCGGTCCCGTCCGCGCAGATCGCCTGGCCGCACGCGTTCCTCGGCCCCTATCTCCAGCGCCGCGCGGAGGAGCACCTGGGCGGGAGTTGGGCGGTCGCGGTCGAACCGCACGGAGACCGGCCGCCCGCATCGGTGGCCGCGCGACAGGCCGGCACCGCGCTCGCGGTCCGCCGGGCTCTGGGCGAGCCGCTCACGATCAGCTACCGCCCGGACGGCCGGCCGGAGTGCGGGCCGGACCACCTGCTCTCGGCCTCGCACGGCGCGGACTGCACCACCGTCGTCGTCGGCGACGAAGGGCTCGCCCGTCTCGCCGTGGACGTCGAGCTCGTCGAGCCGCGGCCGGAGGAGACGTGGCTCGGGCTCCTGGACTCCGTGAACCTCGCGACCGCCGCGCGGGTCGCCGCCGATCTCGGCGAGGACCTGGACACCGCGGCCACCCGGATCTGGTCGGTTCTCGAGTGCCTGCGCAAGACGGGGCAGGTGACCTCGTCGGTCCACGCGGGGGCGCCGCTCGGTGACTCGTGGACGGAGTTCACCGTCGGGCGCGACCGGGTGGCGAGCTGGGCGGGCCGCGACCTCGCGGGCCGCCGGATCACCGCAGCCGTTCTGAGAGGAGATGAGTGATGCCCAACTACTACGAGCACCGTCACACCGTCGGTTTCGAGGAGACCAACCTCGTCGGCAACGTCTACTACGTGAACTACCTGCGCTGGCAAGGGCGATGCCGCGAGATGTTCCTGAAGGAGAAGGCGCCGTCGGTGCTGGCCGAGGTCCGGGACGACCTGAAGCTCTTCACGCTCAAGGTCGACTGCGAGTTCTACTCCGAGATCACGGCGTTCGACGAGCTGAGCATCCGGATGCGCCTGGAAGACCTCACCCAGACGCAGGTGGAGTTCAGCTTCGAGTACGTCCGCACGACGGACGGCGCCGACGAGACGGTGGCGCGGGGACGCCAGCGGATCGCCTGCATGCGCGGGGACAACCGGGACACGGCGCCGACTCGCGTCCCGGCGGAACTCGTCACCGCGCTCCGGCCGTACTCCGGTGCGCTGACCCGGCACGCGGTGATGTGATGGACACCGGGTGGACGACCGGCCAGGCGCTGCGCAAGACGATGGCGTGCTTCGTCACCGGTGTCACGGTGGTGACCTCGGACGACGGCGAACCACGCGGGATCACTGTCAACTCGCTCACCTCCGTATCGCTCGACCCGCCGCAGGTCCTCATCTCGATCGGCACGAAGAGCAGGATGCGCGCGACCCTCCTGGAGGCGCAGAGCTTCACGGTGTCCGTCCTCAGCGCATCGCTGATCGACGCCGCGACACGCTTCGCCTCGCCGGTCCGCCCTCGGGGGAAGGAGGCCTTCGACGGCTTCTCGGTGGCACCTGGACCCCATCTGGGACACCCGATCTTTACCGAATGCATGACATGGCTGGAGTGTCGAACCGAGCAGGCGTGGGAATCGGGGGATCACACGCTGTTCACCGCTCGGGTGATCGACTGCGGCTTCGGTCGCGGCGTGACGCCGTTGCTCTTCTGCAACGGGGTCCTCATGCCGCACGAACCGGTGGCGGTGGGTACGGCGGGCCCGCCGCGATCGGGCTGATCGGGTGAACTTCTCTCTTCAACTAGTCCTGTACACATTGCCGGATCTTTGCTAGATTTTACCCGATTGTGCAAGCGTTCTTCGATGTCTGGATCGAGCAAGTCCCCGACGAACTTCGAGGAGATAAGCCCCCCATGACCATCACCGCCCACAGCGCAACCATCTCCGCCCACCCCAGCACGCTCGACCTCGCCGAATCCGCACGCCCGTCCCACCCGACACGCCCCGGTACGCGGTCCAGGTCGCGCTCCGAGACGGTCGACAGCCCCATCGAGGACGCCGTTCGGCAAGCCGTCCAGGCCATGACCGACGACCTCGGCTGCGACGAGGGCATCGCGAGCATCGCCGCCGCGAACTTCTACAGCAAGTTCCACTTCACCCGCGAGTTCAGCCGTATCACCGGGACGACGCCGCGGCGCTACCTCGCCGCCCTGCGCATGCAGCGAGCAAAGGAGCTCCTCCTGCAGTCCGACCTCGGCGTGGTGGATGTCAGCACGACGGTCGGCTACATGAGCGTGGGCACGTTCAGCTCCCGGTTCTCGGCGCTGGTGGGCGTCTCCCCCCGCGAATGGCGGAGGCTGCGCGGTCTGACCGCCGCCGCGCCCGACGTCCATGGGCCCGGGCGGACGGTCCTCCGTGGGCGCGTCCAGCTCCTGGAAGGTGTCGCGGAGGCGCCGGCGGACGTCTTCGTCGCCGTCTACGAGGACTCGGTGATCCAGGGCCTGCCGGTCGCCTGCACGCGGGCGACCACCGGTGCGGTGTTCGAGCTGCGGGGTGTTCCCGCCGGGTCATGGGTCGTCTCGGTACTGCTCCGGTTCCTCACCTCGGACGGCGTCGAGGCCCTGCGCGACCGGTGCCAGGTGACCGTCTCAGACGATCCCGCGACCAGGCACCTCCCCCTCCGCCTGCAGCCGTCGACGCCGTGCGAGTTCGACCCGCCCGTCATCTTCAGCGGCGTCGGCTCCCTCCTGATCGCCGGTGACCATGGCCGGCGCTGAGCGCGACAGGCCGGGAGCGCCGCTCCCGGCCCCACCGGCCGCCTCAGCGTCCGCCGGGCAGGCGATCGATGAGGGCAGCGCGCCACAGCTCGAAGGCCGGGACACCGTCCCGATCTTCCCGGACCGCGCACCCGTCGGCGAGTTCCGCCGCCGCGGCCGCCGTGAGGCCGGTCAGCGCGTCCAGCGCCGCCACCGTGTGGTCCGGCACGACGCCGGCCGCCACGCGGGCACGTGCCGCGAAGACGGCGCCCAGCCCCACGTGGCCGGCGAACTCCCCGGCCCTGGTCAGGAGGTCGGCGTACGGCGCGTCGGCGCGGGGACCCGCGTAGGTGGACGCCAGGCCGACGCCCGCCCAGAGGTCCCTCCTGCGGTCGGCGGGGAACGTTCCGACCGCCGCGGCCACGCGGTCGACGTCGGCCCCCTCCACGAACCACAGCGCTCGCCCGATCCCCTGGTCGACCGCACGCCCGAAGTAGCCCGGATGGCCGAGCCACGGCCAGGGCTTCGGGCGGCGCCGGGCGGTCACGTGGTCCGCCCGCGCGAAGTAGGCGAGGTCGAACCCGTACCCGTCCACGGCGAGCCACGACAGCGTGGGGTGGAAGGGCCCGTCGTCCAGCGCGGGCAGCACCCGCCGCCATAGACGGCGCGGGAGCCTGCGCATGGCGAACCCGATGCCGATGTAGGAGAGCAGCAGGTAGGGAGCCCCGGGCCCGGCGAGAAGTCGCCGGGTGCGGTCGGTGCCCGTCACGGCGTCGAGGATCGTCCAGGCCATGGTCGCGCCCTCGTAGCCGAACCCCAGGAGCTCCGGGTCCAGCACGTCGAGCCGCCGCGCGAGCTCGGCCTCGTCGGCCGACTCGCACGCGGCCTCGAAGCCGATGACGACGCTCCGCGGGATGCGGTCCAGGCGCTCGCGTACCGGGTCCGGCCCCGCGGCGAAGCCGAGGTGGCGGTAGCCGGTGTGGTCGGGCCGGGGGGCCGCGAGCAGCCGGATGATGCTGTGCCGGGAGATGGCCATGGACAGGCTCCTTCGCTGGTTCGTCCTCGGGTTTCGACGGCGGACGCGCGGGCCTCGCGGCCCGCCGGCACCGCAACTGAGAAGTAGTGACACGGCGACTGCAGCAATCCAGAAGAAGTACGACGTCGTGGTCCGCAATCCAGAAGGAGTGCGACGTCGTGGTCCGCAATCCAGAAGGAGTACTCGATGAGCACGATCCGCCAGGACACGTGGTTCGCCATGTACCCGTACGCGGGCGGTGGTGTCGGCGCGTACGCGCCGCTCGTGCCGTACCTCGACGGCCGGCATCTGCACGTGCCCGTGCTCCCCGGGCGGGACGGCCGCCGTGACGAAACCGCCCTGACCGAGTTCGGCGACCTGGCCGACGACCTCTTCGCCCAGCTCGAGCCGGAGCTCGCGGCGAGGCGTGCCGAGTCCCTGGTGCTGTTCGGGTACAGCCTGGGCGGGATGCTCGCCTTCGAGATGGCGCGCCGGATCGAGTCCGCCGGGACGACCCCCCGGGCTCTCGTCGTGGGCGGCTCCGCGGCCCCGGACCGCTGGAAGCCGCGAGGGATCGCCCACCTGGACGAGGAGACCTTCGTGAGCCGCCTGCGCACGCTGGGGATCGCCCCCGCCGAGCTGCTCGACGAACCGTGGGTCCGCCAGGCCTGCATGCCGGCCTGGCGAGCCGACTCGCGGGTCGCGGAGTCCGTGCCCCGCAGGACGGCCACCCTGAGGTGCCCCGTCCACGCGCTGGCCGGTCACCGCGACCCGCTCGCCGGCCCGGCCGACCTCGCCTCCTGGGAGCACACGGGGGGTCCGGGCTCGTCGAGCGGGCTCGTCGCGGGCGATCATGGAACGCTCGTCAGGAACCCTGTGGTGCTGGCGCGGACGCTCCGGAAGGCTGCCTGAGCCCGGGGAGCGGGACCCCCCGCTCGCCGAGGAACAGCAGCAGCCCCCGGATCGCGCAGACCAGGACGAGCGCGAAGAAGATCGCGTACGACACCTGCGCCACGACGAGCACCCCGTAGACCAGCGCCACGGAGACTCCGAAGAGGACCTGCCGGCGCGGGTCGACCGGCGAGGTGCCCGGATCGGTGATCATGTAGTTCATGTAGAGCACGAACGGCACCCCGGTCATCATGCCGAGCGTCGCCAGGAGCACGTCGTCGAAGAAGACCGTCCTCAGCACCGCCTGGAGGACGTACCCGCCCACCCAGCCGAGGATCAGCGGCATCTTGCGGGTCAGCTTGCCGTTCAGCAGCGTCCCCGCCATGAGGACGCCGAGCGGGATCAGCACGTCGAGCGTGTGGTCGGTGTTGTTCAGGAACATGTACGGCGGGGTGAAGCCGACCAGCGGCATCGTCAGCAGCACCACGGAGATGCCGAGGTTCGAGGGGTTGAGGAAGTGCCGCAGCCGCCCTCGCACCCGCACCCGGAACACGTACTTGGAGGCCGCGGCCGCCACCACGGCGAACAGGTAGGGCCAGATGGTGCTGGTGAACAGCAGCATCGCGCAGGCGAGGGCCGCGATGTGCGCCGGGAGGAGGAAGTAGAAGACCTCGCGCGGCCCCCCGGCGTACTCCGGCCGGCGCTGGTGCGCCCACGCGTCGACGGCCTCCAGGCCCAGGTGGGCGGCGTAGCTGACGAGGACGGCCAGGATCGGGACGATCGGCGGCTGCTCGAAGCCGAGCAGCAGATGACCGACCAGGTTGAGCACGGTGATGGAGATGGCGAACCGCAGCAGCGCCTTGCGACGACGCTGGTCGGGGGTGAGACCGGCCGGTGCGCTCGCCGCCGGCTCGGCGGGCGACGGCGGGTCGGACCCCGCCGGACCGTCCGCGGGGGACGGTGCCGCCGCCCGGGAATCCTGGATCGTGCTCATCGGGAAACCTCCAACGTCTGCTGTCCATCGACGAGGTCGAACGTGCGGGTCTGCGGCTCGCCGTCCTCGACCCAGGTGACGGTGGCGCTCAGGTCGGTCGTGGCGTGCTCGTCCGGGATGCCGAAGTGGAGCTCGGGCGCCCCCACCCCGGAGTGGCCGTTGGCGGGGTAGAGCTGCGCCTCCCGCTCGTACCCGTCGCCGTGCACGCGCACCGTCGCCCCGATCAGGGGGGTGTGCGCGCCCTCGGCGGTCGGGCGCACGACGTGCAGGGTGAGCCATCGGTTGTCGGTCTCGGACTCGTTCCGGTAGACGTGGGAGTCCTGCCACTGGTTGGCGACCATGAAGTCGACCAGCCCGTCCGCGTCGAAGTCGCCCGGCGCGATGCCGCGGGAGACGTCCTGGTCGGTGAAGCCGACCGCGGCGCCCACGTCGACCCAGGAGTCGCCGGTGTCGCGCCAGAGCCGGTTGGGCTCGTGCCCGGACAGGTCGTCCCCCTCCTCGATCCGCAGCCACACCTCGGGGTTCTCGAGGATGAGGTCGTTGCCCATGGCGATCTCCTGCAGCCGGGGCCACAGGTCGCGCTCGCCCTGGATGAACCCGGTGGCCTGGACGAGGTCGTCGCGGCCGGTGTTGAGCAGGTCGACGGCCTTGATGTCCCAGGACCAGCCGCTGTGCGCGATGCCGGTGGAGCCGGACCTGTCCGTGTACGGGACCGACCCGTTCAGCAGGTCCTCGGGGTCGCCGTCGGGCTCGAAGGCGAAGTTGGACTCCTGCAACGCCCACGGACTCGTGATGTTGCTGACGTAGATCTCGGGGAGTTCCTCGCCGTCGCGGTAGGTGTAGGCGACGCCCATCCCCTTGAAGGAGTCGTGGCCGAGCACGCTCGACTTGCGCTCCGTCAGGTTGCGGCGGTCACGGACCGACTCGAGCCGCACGTCGCCCGGTGTCGACCGGTTGACGAGAAGCTGGTCGGGGCCGAAGTCGTTGGCGACGTAGATGTCCGGGACGCCGGTGCCGGTCAGGTCCTGGAAGCCGAGCGCGAGCGTCCAGGACCTCGCGGACTCGTCCGGGATCCGGTTGCTCACGTCGGTGTAGCGCGGCGCCTCGCCCGGTTCGGCGTCCGAGCCGAGGTAGAGCCGGTTGACGCCGGCGTTGCGTGCCTTGCCCATCGAGTGCTGCATCTGCATGCGCGGGTCGTCGGCCGCCTCCGGGTCGAGCACCCGAGCGCCGTCGGGGAAGTAGTTGCCCACCATGACGTCGAGGACGCCGTCGCCGTCCACGTCCGCGACGTTCAGCGCCGTGCTGTTCCACACCTGCATCGGCGACACGAGCTCCGTCGCGACGAAGTCGGTGGCACGCGGGACGAGGGGTTCGTCGGCGCTCTCCGGGATCCGCTGGTTCAGGAACAGCACCGGTGAGCGGCCCCAGTAGTAGACGAGGACGTCGGTGGCGCCGTCCGCGTTGACGTCCGCGGGCACGCACCCGATGGGCGCCATCGTGGCGTCGTACCGCAGTCCGGTCGGGTGGAGCTCGAAGGTGTCGAAGGGCTCGCCGCTGCTGCCGGGGACCGGGAAGACCCGCACGGTGTCGTCGCGGGGGTCGGTGGTGCAGCCGTCGCCCGCGTGACCCTGGTTACGCAGGTCCAGCGCGGCGACGGAGGTCCCGACCGCGGAGATCCACGGCTGGATCGGTTCCAGGTCCGGCGCCACCGGCCGGACCTTCTGGTCGTACGCCGCCGGCGGGAGCACGTCTCGCTCGAAGGCGAGACCGCTGCCGGCCCGGTCGACGGCGGCATCGCTCGGAGTCCCGGGCACGGCGGTCCACGCGAGGACCGCCAGGACTACCGCGACGACGGGAGAAACTATTCTCCGCATTGTTCCCACCTATTCATATCGGCGCGAAAAAATGGCATGACAAAGAAAGAAGTGGCATGGAAGAAGTGGCATGCCGACGACCTCGGTCACGCGGCTGCCATCCGGTCCCGGAGCTGCCGGGAGGATGCTGTCGGGTCAGGTGCTACGGGCGCCGGCCGGGTCGAGATGGATCGGACACGTCGCGTTCGTTTCGGTCACGTTCACTCCCAGGGTCCCGCGGGCGATGGTCGATACGCCCCGAACGTCTGTGTTCGGTACGCCTCGAACGTAGCCGGGCCGTCATCACACCGGCGTCTGCCAGGTTGCTGCGCGGAGCCCGGGGTTCGCGCGCCGGCACCCGTGACACGGCCGCCGCGCAACCGGGAAGTACCTCACGGACGCGGGGTTCTCCAGCGTGATCGCCGTCATGCCCGTCCGGGCTCCTCCCCGGCCCGCGCTCGCGCGCGCACCGTGAGAACCTGGACGCATTCGTCCCCGCATCCCCGGGAGGGCCCTTGATGGAACCGATCGTCCTGGTCGGAGGCGGTCTGGCCAGCGCTCGTGCGGCCGAGACGCTCCGCGCCGAGGGGTACGACGGCGACGTCGTCGTCGTGACCGGCGAGGCCCACCAGCCCTACGAGCGTCCGCCGCTGAGCAAGGACTTCCTCCGTGCCGAGTCCGAGCGGGACGTCGTGTTCCCGCTGGCCGAGGACTGGTACGACAAGCACGGCGTCGAGGTGCGCACCGGCACGCTCGCCGTCGGGCTGGATGCCGCCGACCACGTCCTCACGTTCGCCGACGGCGTGAACCTTTCCTACTCGCGGTGCCTGCTCGCCACGGGATCGTCGCCCCGGCCGCTCGACGTGCCCGGCACGGATCTGTCCGGCGTCCACTACCTCCGCACCCTGGACGACGCCGACCGCCTCGCCCGCGTGATCCTCGACTGCTCGCTCGAGGGCACGGGCCGGGTCGCGGTCGTCGGTGACGGCTGGATCGGTCTCGAGGTCGCGGCGTCGGCCCGCACGCTCGGCCTGGACGTCACCGTGGTGGGACAGAACACCGCGCCGCTCGTCCCGGTGCTCGGGCCCGAGATGGCCGAACTGTTCGCCGATCTGCATGCCGAACACGGCACCCGTCTGATCCGTGAGACCTCCGCGGTGCGGCTGGTCGGCTCGGAGTCCCGCGTGGTCGGCGTCGAGCTGGACGACGCGACCGAGATCGACGCCGACATCGTCGTCATCGGCGTCGGCGCGACCCCGAACGTCGGGCTCGCGGAGGTCGCGGGCCTCGACCTGCGGCCCGCCGGGCAGGGCGGCGGCATTGCCGTCGACGGCACGCTGCGCACCTCCCACCCGGACGTCTTCGCCGCGGGCGATGTCGCGAGCATCCCCTCGCCGCACTACGGCCGCCCCATCCGGGTCGAGCACTGGGCCGCCGCCAACGACGGCGGGGTCCATGCCGCGCGCGCGATGCTCGGCGCGAACGCCCCGTACGACAACCTCCCCTTCTTCTTCTCGGACCAGTACGACCTGGGCATGGAGTACCTCGGCTGGGTCGAGGCCGGCAAGGGGTACGACGACGTCGTCGTGGCCGGGTCGGCACGGAAGCGCGAGCTCGTCGCGTTCTGGGTCCGCGACGGACGGGTGCTCGCGGGCATGGCCGTGAACGTCTGGGACCAGGTGGACCGGATCAAGGAGCTGATCCTCGGCGGACGTGAGGTCCCGCGCGAGGAACTGGAGAAGTTCACGGCGTCCTGAGACCTCCCGGCCTTTCGCCCACCGCGTAACGTCTGGCACTATTCGGGTCCATGAACCCGAGTGGCAGGCGAACCGTCACCCTCGTGTGCGCGCTGGCCGCGCTCTACGCGCTCGCCGCCGCGATGAGCGGCTTCGCGTGAGCGGCTCGCCCGCCGTCGGTCACGTCAGGGCGGTGCGTGATCGACCACATACCGAACAGCACTGGACGTGCGAGCGTGCCGCCGCTACCTTCGTCGATGTGAACATCCGTTGGTATTGGCGCTTTACGTCGGCTCCTGGTGGAGCCCGGCGCGCTCGCGCCTGACCACATCCACCCGGAGCCACCAGGGCCTAGGACACCGACCGTGTCCGGGCCCTTCGTCATTCCAGACGGGCCGCTCCGGATCACGAGGCGGTGGCGGCACCCGCCTGGACACAGCAAGAGTCCACGCACAGCCGAGCACCACCGACCATCAGGAGCATTGATCCGATGAGCACGCCCACCACGCAGCCCGGCCTCGACCCGTCGTCCGACCCCTCGTCCGGCACGACGGCTCCCCTGTCCCCCGCGATGCAGGCGCGAACCTCCGACCTGCGCGTTCGTGCGCTCGATCCGTTGCCCGCTCCGCGTGATGTGTTGGCGGAGATGCCGTTGGGGACCGAGCGGGGGGATCTGGTGGCGACCTCGCGGCGGGAGGTGCGTGATGTGTTGACGGGTGAGGACGACCGCTTGCTGGCGATCGTGGGGCCGTGCAGCGTGCATGATCCGGTCGCGGCGCTCGAGTACGCGGGCCGGCTGGCGGGTGTGGCCCGGCAGCTGGCGGATGAGCTGGTGGTGGTGATGCGCGTGTACTTCGAGAAGCCGCGCACCACGGTGGGATGGAAGGGCCTGATCAACGACCCGCACCTGGACGGCTCCCACGACGTGCACCACGGGTTGCGGCTGGCGCGGGAGGTGCTGCTGGGGGTGCTGGACGCGGGAGTACCCGCGGCATGCGAGTTCCTGGAGCCGACCAGTCCCCAGTACATCGCCGACGCGGTCACCTGGGGCGCGATCGGCGCACGCAACGCCGAGTCGCAGGTGCACCGCCAGCTCGCCTCGGGGCTGTCGATGCCGGTCGGGTTCAAGAACGCCACCGACGGAGACGTGCAGATCGCGGTGGACGGCTGCGTGACCGCGGCCAGTGAACACACGTTCTTCGGTGCGGACGGTGCCGGACGGGCCGCGGCGGTGGAGACGGCCGGGAACCCGGACTGCCACGTGATCCTGCGCGGGGGCCGTGGCGGACCGAACTACCAGCCCGCCCAGGTGGCGGACGCGTTGCGGGTGGCACGCACCTCCGGGCTGGGCGGAGCGGTCGAGGCCGGGGTGGTCGTGGACGCCAGCCACGGCAACTCGGGCAAGGACCACGTGCGCCAGGCCGAGGTCGTCACAGAGATCGCCGACCGCCTCGCGGCCGGAGAACAAGGGATCACCGGACTGATGCTCGAGTCCTTCCTCCAACCCGGCGCCCAGAAGCCCGGCCCCCTGGACACCTTGACCTACGGCCAGTCCATCACCGACAAGTGCATGGACTGGAACACCACCGAACGGCTCCTCCACCACCTCGCCGAAGCCGTCCGGGAACGCCGGACGTCCTGACCGACCACCACGCCCGCGGCCGTCGAACCGCAGGTTGAACCGTTCGAACACGCGATGTGAACGATTCAACCTGCGGTTCGACGGCCGTCGGCGGGGTCAACGTGCGGTTCGGCGGCGGGTGAATCGAGCCTGCGGTTCGGCGCGAGTGTCCTAAGGGATGCCGCCGACGCCGGTGTCACCCCCGCGCGTACCGGTCCACGAAGTTCCGCAGGATCCGCATCGGGTGCGTCACCTCGACCGCGCGGGACCGTTCGGTGACGGCCTCGGCCTCGTCGGCCGGGAAGTAGCCGTAGCTCCTGTACACCTGGATGCGCAGCTTGATACCGGGGAAGTCCAGTTCCGGGTGGAACTGCGTGGCGTACAGGTTCTGCTTCACCCGGAACATCTGCACGGGGCAGCCGGCGGAGGAGGCCAGCAGGACGGCGTCGTCCGACAGCTTGCGCACCGCCTCCTTGTGGCCCACGTACGCCGCGAACGACTGCGGCATCCCGGCCAGCAGCGGGTCGTCGGCCGCCGCGGGCTGCAGTTCGACGGCGACGGGCCCGGGCGGCTCGCCGAAGGTCCGGTCGATCTCGGCGCCGCGGTGCGCCCCCAGCGTCCCGACGCCGTAGCAGGCGCCGAAGAACGGGAAGTCCCGCTCCACGACCTCGTCGAGCAGGGCGAAGATCTCGGACTCCACGCGCCGCTGGACCGGGGACTTCAGCACGGGCGGGTCGGAGAAGTTGAACGGCCCCCCTCCGGTGATGATCCCGGAGTAGTCGTCGAGGTCCACCTCACCCAGCGACCCGGACTCCATCCGGACGCGGCGCAACTGCTCGGGGGCGAGCCCGCCGTAGTCCAGGAACGCCTGGTACTCGGCGTCGGCGGCCTCGTCCTCGGCGCGGGTGGCCAGGAGCAGGAACGGCTTCATGTCGGAAGCCTAGAAGGTCGGGCGGCCCGCCGCCGACGAGGGCGTTCCGCAGGAGATCGCGCCCCGCCGGCGCCGGCGGGGCGGCAGTCCCCGGCACTACAGGCGCGTCGTCGGCCGCCGCGCCCACCACGAGGCCAGGGCCGAGCCGGACACGTTGTGCCACACGGAGAACAGTGCCGCCGGCAGTGCCGCCGCGGGCGTGAAGTGGGCGGCGGCCAGAGATGCCGCCAGGCCGGAGTTCTGCATGCCGACCTCGACACTCACGGCCCGGCGGGCGGGACGATCGAGCAGCGCGGCCTTCGCCGCGGCATATCCGAGGAGCAGTCCGAAGAGGTTGTGGACGACGACGGCGCCCGCCACCAGGAGACCGGTGCCGAGAACGGTCTCGGCGTTGGCGGCCACGATGCCCGCGACGACCACCACGATGCCCGTCACGGAGACGAGCGGCAGGTACGGGAGCAGCCGTTCCACGGTCCGGCCCGCCACCGCTCGCAGCACCAGTCCGGCCAGCACGGGAACCAGGACCACCTGCACGATCGAGACGAACAGGTCGCCGAACGCGATGTCGAGGGTCTCGTCGGCGAGCCACAGGATCAGGAGCGGCGTGACCAGCGGGGCGAGCAGGGTGGACACGGCGGTCATGGTCACCGACAGCGCGGTGTCTCCCTTGCCGAGGTGGACGATGACGTTCGACGCCGTCCCACCGGGCGCGGCGCCCACGAGGATCATGCCGAGCAGCGCCATCCCGGTGAGCCCGAACAGCCCGCCCACGGCCCACGCGGCGAGCGGCATGACGAGGAACTGCGCGACGACGCCGAGCACCACGGCACCGGGCCGCTGCAGGACACGCACGAAGTCCCGTCCGCGCAGGGTGAGCCCCATGGCGAACATGATGACGCCGAGGAAGACGGGGATGTGCTCGGCGACGGGCGCCACCGGCCCGGGCGCCAGCAGCCCGGCCACTCCCCCGAGCACCACGAGCACGGCGAACCATCGCCCGGTGAGCTCCGCTGTCTTGCGCAGGACGTTCATGCCGCTCCCTCGGGTCGTCGTGGCCCGCCGAGCGCGACCGCCGTTGGTCGGGCACGCGGGCCGAGGCCGCCGGTCACCCTACCGGTGGCCGGCGGCCTCGTTCCTCGCCCGTCCGCCGGGGCGGGCGTGGCTTCTCACGTCCAGCGGAACAGCTTCACACCGAGCGGGAACAGCACCACCGTCCAGGCGGCCATGACGAGCACCTGGGTGAGCGGGAAGTCGTCCCCGAACCAGCCGGCCATCATGCCCTGCGAGGCCGCGCCGATGGGCGTGTACTTGGCGATCTGCGCCATCCAGTCGGGCATGGCGGGGATCGGCACCCACACTCCCGAGAACAGCAGGCAGGGGAAGTAGATCAGCATCCCGATGCCCGACGCCGCACTTCCCCGGTCGGCGCGCGCCGCGACGAGCAGACCGAGCGAGAACATCGCCGCGGTGGCGAGCACGAAGCAGAGCAGCACCACGAACGGGTCCACCGCGAAGGGGACCCCCAGGACGGCCATGCCTCCGACGACGGCGGCCGTCGCCGCCACGAGGAGCGCCACGACGTTGATGACCAGGTGCGCGCCGATGAGGTTGCGCGGCGGCATCGGGGTGGTCGCCAGCCGGCGCAGCACGCCCTTCTCGCGGAACGTGGCGAACTGCACGGGCATCGTCGTCAGGGAGATGGTCGCGACGGCGAGGGCGAGGATGGTCGGCAGCCAGACGGTCACGTTGGGCGCGGAGTCCCAGGGCAGGCCGGGTTGCTCCATCGGGCTGCGGAAGTCCGGGATCACGAGCCCGAGCCCGACGAGCAGCAGGGCGGGAAACACGAGCGCGAAGAACACGGCGGCCGGGTCGCGCAGCCACACCTTCGTCTCCGTGCTCAGCAGGGGTCCGGTGTTCATGCCGCGTGCTCCTTCTCGGTCTCGTCGGCGCGGTACTCCCGGCCGGTCACGTGCACGAAGACGTCCTCCAGGGTCTGGGTGACGGTGCGGACGTCGTCGGGCACCACGTCGGCGGCGGCGAGTTCGCGGACGACGGCGAACAGCACCTTCCGCGTGCCCGTCACCTCGATCTCGTCGCCGGCCGGCGCGACACCGGTCACGTCGTCGTCCCGCGTGGCCAGCGCGGTGAGGAGGTCGAGCGCACGGCCGCGCCCGGCGTCGTCGGCGAACCGGAGCCGGACGGCGCGGTCACGGCCGAGGCCGTCGGTCAGCTCGGTGGGCGTGCCCTGGGCGACGACGACACCGCGGTCGATCACGACGAGCCGGTCGCAGAGCCGTTCGGCCTCGTCCATGAAGTGCGTGACCAGCAGGATCGTGACCCCCGAGTCACGGACTCGCTCCACGAGCTCCCAGGTGGCGCGGCGGGCGGCGGGGTCGAGACCGGTCGTGAGCTCGTCGAGGATGGCCACCTGCGGTTCGCCCACGAGCGCGAGCGCGATGGAGAGCCGCTGCTTCTGGCCGCCGGACAGCTTGCCGAACTGCACGTTCCGGTGCTCGGTGAGATCGAGCAGGTCCATGAGCTCGGCCGGGTCGGCGCGGCGTTCGTAGAACGAGGCGAACACGTCGAGCGCCTCGCCGACGGTGATGCGGTCGTGCAGCGCCGCCTCCTGGAGCTGGATCCCGACGTCCTCGCGGACGGAGGCGGGGTCCGCCTGCGGATCGCGGCCGAGCAGGCGGACCGTGCCGCCGTCGGCCCGCCGGAGGCCCGCGAGGCACTCGACGGCGGTGGTCTTGCCGGCCCCGTTGGGGCCGAGGATGCCGAAGATCTCGCCGCGGCGCACCTGGAACGACACGTCGGCGACGGCGACCTTCTCAGGTCCGCCCTTCACGGGGTAGGTCTTGCGAAGGTTCCGCACGTCGACGACGGGCGAGCCGGCGACCGACTCAGGGACGGACCGGGGGGCGGAACGGGTGACTGTCATGGCGCTTCTCCTCTCGGGAGAGTCTGGGGACCGCTCTCTGGATCATGGCGGTTGCGATCAGGAAAGTGGCCTCTTGACGGGAATGTCGCGGAGGAGCAGGCCGAGCGCGACGTACGTCGCCGCTGCCGCCGCCGCGACGGTGAGCAGGCCGACGAGCACCGGAAGCGGGCCGTCCAGATCGAGCACGTGCTCGGCCAGCGCGGTGGCCGGTCCCGCGTACAGGGCGATGTCGGCCACGATGGCGGGGACGCCGAACCCGAGGCAGACGACCAGGCCGAGCCACGGTCCGAACCGGAGGAATCCCCCGGCGACGGCGACGCCGAGCAGGAAGTACGTCGAGACCACCAGGCCCTCACCCACCGTGTTCACGACGAACCCGACGACGCCGGTGCTGTCGTCGCGCCCGATGCTGCGGTGCCAGTCCATGCCGAGCAGTCGCCACACACCCTGCTCGGCCGCGTAGAGGGCGGCGACGGCGAGCCCGAACACCGCTCCGGCCCTGGCCGCGCCCCGGGCCACGCCGCGGACCAGGGCACGTCGTGTCCCGCCCGCCGCCAGGTGCGGGCGGATCATGGCCAGCGGAACGATCACGCCCAGCGAGAAGGCGAACCAGCGGGCACTGCCCACGACGTACTGGACCGTGCTGCTCTCCAGGGCCCCGACCCGGAACTGGATCAGGGCGATCGTGACCGCGGCCAGCGTGACGATCGGCCAGTACCAGACGCCGACCGCCCGCAGCACGGTTCCGACCTGCCGGTCCACGGCACGGACGGCGCTCCGGTGCGCCATGGCGCGTCGTTCGTCCAGGACCTGCGCGACGGTGCTCATCGGGATCCCTCCTTCCGGGGCTGTGCCCGCTCGGCTTCCGCCCGCCTCGCGCCCGTCGCCTCGCGGGAGGTGCGCGTCAGGTGGACGAAGAGACTCTCCAGTCCTTCATGCCCGACCGTCACACCCTCGGCGGCCGCGGCTCGGGCATCACGCTCGGACACCATGCCGTCCACGGTGACTCTCGTGGTGGGGCCGAGTTCCTGCCGGTGCAGGACGTCGCGCCCGGCGGCGAGACGTTCGACGGCGGTCGTCGGCCCGGTCAGGGAGGTGGCGCGGGTACGGACCTCGTCGGCGGGCTCGGCGAGCACCACCCGACCGCGGTCGACGAGTACCACGTGCTCGAACAGCCGCTCGGTCTCCTCCACGAGGTGGCTGGACAGGACCACGGTGCGCGGATGCTCGGCGTAGTCGGCCAGCAGCGCGTCGTAGAACGCGAACCGGGTGGGCGCGTCCATGCCGAGGTAGACCTCGTCGAAGATCGTCAGCGGCGCCCGGGCGGCCAGCCCGATCGTGGCCGCGAGCGCCGACCGCTTGCCACGGGACAAGGCCGACGGCTTCCTCCACAGGGGCACCTCGAAGAGGTCGAGCAGCTCCGCGGCGTAGTCCGCGTCCCACTCCGGCCGCAGGTCTGCGTAGTAGGAGAGGGTGGCGGTGACCTTCTCGTCGTTCAGCACGTCCCCGCCTTCCTGGACCAGGAGCACCGCCGAGGTGAGCCCGGAGTCCTCCCAGGGGTCGCGCAGTTCGCCGTCGGGCCCGACGAGGACGGCGCCGCGGGTCGGGCGGCGGAAGGCGGCGAGCAGGCCCAGCATCGTGGACTTGCCGGCGCCGTTCCTGCCCAGCAGGCCGGTGATCTGGCCGGCCGGGAACTCACAGGTGATCCCGTCCAGGGCGGTGCTGCCGGGTACCCGGTGGGCCGTTCCGGCGGCGTTCATGGCCCAGGAGCGGGGGAACGTCACCTCGACGTCGTCGAATTGCGCCGCGAACGGCGGGAGCAGGTTCATGGCTCTCTCTCTCCTTCCTGGCGGGCGGCTTCTTTTCTGGCGGGCGGCAGGGTGGGGGCCGCGTGGCCGCGGGCGCCGGCGTCCTGCTGGCTCATGGCGATCCGCCGGAGGGCCGGTGGCCGCGGACGTAGGCGACGATGTCGTCGGCCGGGATGCCGAGGAGCGATGCCTGGGCCAGGGCCGGGCCCAGCACCTCGTCGAAGTACCGCTCCCGGTGGTCCGCCCGGAGGCGTTCCCGCGCGCCGGGCGCGACGAACATCCCCAGTCCGCGGCGTTTGTACAGCACCTTCTCCTCCACGAGCTGCCCGAATGCCTTCTGTGCGGTCGCCGGGTTGATGCGGAACGTGGTGGCGAACTGTGTGGTGGACATGACCTGGTCCTCCTCGTCGAGCTCACCGGAGAGCACCTGCGCGCGAATCATCTGCGCGATCTGGAGGTAGATCGGTTCCGGGCCGTCGAACACGGGCTGCCCTCCTCTCGGTTCGTTGGTTCAGGGGTTCATTACATGAGTAACTAACCATATCGAGGGGTGTGCCCGCAAGCCCTTCCCCCTCGCTCCCAGCCGGCTCGAAGCCCTGCTGAACGAGAATCACTCCTCGCCGCGGCGGACGAAAAACACCGAGGCGGCAGGTCCGATGTGGAACCTGCCGCCTCGGCGGGGTGGGACGACACCACCTGTGCGCGGCCTCGCGAGACCGGAGTCCGACGAGCCTCAGGCCTCCGCGGCCTCCAGGGTGCTCAGCTCCGCGAGGTCCTGCGCGACCAGCTCGGCGATCTGCACGGTGTTCAGCGCGGCGCCCTTGCGCAGGTTGTCGTTCGAGACGAAGAACACCAGCCCCCGCCCACCCGGCACCGACTGGTCGACGCGGATCCGGCCCACGAACGACGGGTCCGCACCGGCCGCCGCGAGCGGCGTCGGCACGTCGGCGAAGGCGACACCGGGCGCTCCGTCGAGCAGTTCCCGCGCACGCTCGGGCGCGATCGGCTCCGCGAACTCCGCGTGGATGGCGAGCGAGTGCCCGGTGAAGACCGGGACGCGCACGCACGTCCCCGCGACCGCCAGGTCCGGCAGCCCGAGGATCTTGCGCGACTCGTTGCGCAGCTTCTGCTCCTCGTCGGTCTCGCCGGATCCGTCGTCCACGAGGTTGCCGGCCAGCGGGAGCACGTTGAACGCGATCGGGGCCACGTAGGCCTCGGGGCTCGGGAAGTCCACGGCGCCGCCGTCGTGCACCAGCCCTTCGACGCCCGGCTCGCCGGCCGCGACGGCGGCCCTGGCCTGCCCGGCCAGCTCCGCCACGCCGGCCAGCCCGGACCCGGAGACCGCCTGGTACGTCGCGACCTTGAGCCGCTCCAGCCCAGCCGCGTCGGCGAGCGGCTTGAGCACCGGCATGGCGGCCATGGTGGTGCAGTTCGGGTTCGCGATGATGCCCTTGCCCGCCTCGCTGACGGCCCCCGGGTTCACCTCGGACACCACGAGCGGCACGTCGGGGTCCAGGCGCCAGGCGGACGAGTTGTCGACCACCACGGCGCCCGCCTCGGCGAACCGGGGCGCGTGCTCGCGCGAGGTGCCACCGCCCGCCGAGAACAGCGCGATGTCGATGTCGGCGAGGGCCTCGGTGGCGGTCGCCGCCGTGTCCTCGACGGTCACCGGGACGCCGGCGAACTCGATCTCCTGCCCGGCCGACCGCGACGACGCGAAGAGGCGCAGCTCCCGGACCGGGAACCCGCGCTCGGCCAGCAGGCGCCGCATCACGGCGCCCACCTGCCCGGTCGCACCGACGACGGCGACGTTCACACCCTGCTGAGAGATGACGGCCATCCCGCGATCACCGCCCCGTCCCGGCATAGACGACGGCCTCGCCGTCGGCGCTGTCCAGGCCGAACGCGGTGTGCACCGCACGCACGGCCTCGTCCAGGCTGTCGGCCCGGGTCACGATCGAGATGCGGATCTCGGAGGTGGAGATCATCTCGATGTTGATCCCGGCGTCGCGCACGGCGCCGAACAGCCGCGCCGACACGCCGGGGTGGGACTTCATGCCCGCGCCGACCAGCGACAGCTTGCCGACCTGGTCGTCGAACTCGAGGTTCTCGTAGCCGACCTCGCCCTTCACGTCACGCAGCGCGGCGAGCGCGCTCGGCCCGCTGCCCTCGGGCAGGGTGAAGGAGATGTCCGTGCGGCCGGTCGAGGCCGCGGACACGTTCTGCACGATCATGTCGATGTTCGAGCCCGAGGCCGCCACGACCTCGAAGATGCGCGCGGCCATACCGGGCTTGTCCGGGACGCCGGTGACCGTGATCTTGGCCTCCGACCGGTCGTGTGCCACGCCGGAGATCAGCGGGTCTTCCATGACGTCTTCCTCCTGCTCATCGCCATCGGGGGCGTTCGGGTCGATCAGGTCTCCGTAGGTGCCGGACACGAGGGTGCCGGGAGCACCGCTGAACGACGACCGCACGTGCAGCGGCACGCCGTAGCGTCGCGCGTACTCGACCGCGCGGAGCGCGAGCACCTTGGCGCCCGACGCCGCGAGCTCCAGCATCTCCTCGTACGTGACGCGGTGGATCTTGCGCGCCGACGGCACGATGCGCGGATCCGCGGTGAACACGCCGTCGACGTCGGTGAAGATCTCGCAGACGTCCGCGCCGAGGCCGGCCGCGAGCGCCACCGCGGTGGTGTCCGAGCCGCCCCGTCCCAGCGTCGTGACGTCGTCCTCTTTCTGGTTGACGCCCTGGAACCCGGCCACGATCGCGACCTGGCCCTTCTCGATCGTCCTGCGGATGCGGTGCGGGACGACGTCGACGATCCGCGCCTTCCCGTACGCCGCGTCCGTCAGCACACCGGCCTGCGGGCCGGTGAACGACTTCGCCTTGATGCCCAGGTTGTTGGTGGCCATCGCGAGCAGCGACATCGAGATGCGCTCGCCCGCGGTGAGGAGGATGTCCATCTCGCGCTTGGGCGGGAGAGGACTGATCTGCGCGGCCAGGTCCAGGAGGTCGTCGGTGGTGTCCCCCATCGCGGAGACGACGACCACGACGTCGTTCCCGGCCCGCTTCGCCTCGGCGATACGCTTCGCCACCCGCTTGACGCTCTTCGCGTCCGCGACCGAGCTACCGCCATATTTCTGCACGACAAGTGCCATGTGCCTGCTTCCTGTTGCCGGCCTCCGTCTCTCTCAACGGTCCGCCGGGATCGGTCTGCTTGCGCACGCCAGGGTACGACGAGACGCGGACACTACTCCAGCGCGTCCATTCCTCAGGACAGCCACTCATCCGCCACGTCCCAGCCAAGGCGGAGTATCAGAACGGCAACGACCAGGACGAACACCACGCGGACGAAGCGAGACCCGCGCGCCACCGCCATCCGCGCCCCGATGTACGCCCCCACGAGGTTCGCCACGCCCAGCCCGAGCCCGAGCGTCCAGATCACGTGCCCGGCGGGCACGAAGAAGATCAGCGCGCCGAGGTTGGTCGCGAAGTTCACGATCTTCGCGATGGCCGACGCCGGCAGGAACGAGTATCCGAGCACGCTCACCAGTGCGATCACCAGGAATGTCCCGGTGCCGGGCCCCAGCAGGCCGTCGTAGCCGCCGATGAGCAGGCCGATCGCGGCGGCGATCCGGCGATGGCCGTTGCCCACCCAGCGCAGGTCGTCGTACTCGCCCAGTTTCGGCCGTGCGAGGGTGAACACCAGGACGCCCGCGAGCACCAGCAGGATCACGGGCTTGAACAGGTCCGCCGGGATCAGCGCCGCGAGAGCCGCGCCGCCGACCGCCCCGCCGAGCGCCGCGACCGCCATCGGGCCGGCGGTGCGCAGGTCCGGCCCCACGCGCCGGTAGTAGGTGATCGACGACGTCGCGGTGCCCAGGATGCTGCCCAGCTTGTTGGTCGCGAGCGCCTGGACCGGGGTGATCCCGGGTACGAGCAGCAGCGCCGGGAGCTGGATGAGCCCGCCCCCGCCGACGACGGCGTCCACCCAGCCGGCGGCGAGCGCGGCGAACAGGAGCAGGACGATGGTGAGGAGATCGAGCTCGGGCACGCTGAGCATTCTCCCCCGGTCCGCCGCCGTCGATGTCGGAGTGCCCGCGTAGGCTGTGGCGCGTGTACGAAGGCGTGGTCCAGGACCTGATCGACGAGCTCGGGCGGCTTCCCGGCGTCGGCCCCAAGAGCGCGCAGCGCATCGCGTTCCACCTGCTCGCGGCGGACGACCACGAGGTGAGGCGGCTCGTCGACGCGCTCGTGGAGGTGAAGCGGCGCGTGCGGTTCTGCGAACTGTGCGGCAACGTCGCCGAGGCCGAGCGTTGCCGCATCTGCGCGGACCCGCGCCGCAGCGACGAGGTCATCTGCGTGGTGGAGGAGCCCAAGGACGTGGTCGCGATCGAGCGCACCCGCGAGTTCCGCGGGCGGTACCACGTGCTCGGCGGGGCGATCAACCCGATCGACAACGTGGGCCCGGACGACCTGCGCATCAAGGAGCTCATGTCCCGGCTCGCGGACGGCGTGGTGCAGGAGGTCATCATCGCCACCGACCCCAACGTCGAGGGCGAGGCCACGGCGACCTATCTTTCCCGATTGATCGGTTCGCTGGAAATCACCGTCTCGAGACTGGCGTCCGGACTGCCCGTCGGTGGAGACTTGGAGTACGCCGACGAGGTGACCCTCGGGCGCGCATTCGAAGGCCGGCGGGTCGTCGGCAACTGATCACAGGGGTGACAACGATGAGCGAGATCGCCGCGGACTCCGACCTCCGCGAGGTAGCCGACCAGGCGTCCGCGCAGGCCAGGACGTTTCTGTCGACGATGACGAGAGTCGCGTCCGGATCGATGCCGGGCGCCGAGCTCTCGCTCCTGGTGCTGGCGACGAGCGATCTGCTGGCCGTCGGTGCGCGGCTCGCCGCGATCGTCGACGTCGTCCCCGCCGAGCGGTACGAGCCCGACGCCGGCCCGGAGACCGACATGGACCCGCTGCGCGACGCACTGTCCCGGCTCCTCGACGGTTTCGACGACTACCTCGAGATCTCCGACCCCATGCTGGGCGAGGAGGTCGGCCCGGCCACGCTCTCCGGTGACCTCGCGTGCGTCGCGGAGGCGGTGGCCAAGGGGCTGCAGCACTACGACACCGGGCACGAGCTCGAGGCACTGTGGTGGTGGCAGTTCAGCTACTTCTCGGTGTGGGGCGAGCGCGCGGCATCGGCCCTGCGGGTCCTCCAGTCGGTGCTCGCGCACCTGCGCCTCGACGTCGAGGACGACGTCGCCGCCGAGGCGGAGTACGACGCGCTGCACGCCTGACCCGGACGCGCTGCACGCCTGACCCCGGAGGCCCGCTCAGGCGACCCGGGTGCCCCTCGGCAGGTCACCCGTCGGGATCCGCAGCCGGTTCACGGCGACGGCGACGCCGGCGCCCCCGAGCAGCAGGTTGAACCCGAGACCCCACGGCCACGCCATGCGGTCGGTGACCTCGGTCTCCTCCACGGGCGCGTCGGGATCCGGCCCGCCGTGGCCCGTCCAGCACTCGTTCCGCTCCGCGCCCTCGTCCGTCATCGCGTACCGCACGCCGTACTGCAGCATGGCGAGCAGATTCACGTCATCCATCTCGTCGGGGTCGGCGGTGAGCGGCTGCGCGTCCGCCACGAGCACGAACGGGTTGGGCGCGAGCATCCACCAGGTGCGCTCGTGGTGCCAGACCGGAAGGACGTGGGTCTGCCACTCGCACTCCTCGGCCAGGCCCGTCTCCGGGTCGAACGAGGTCTGCGTCCAGACGCGCACCTCGTCGTCCGTGGTCGTGAGCGGAGCCAGCAGCCCGAACAGGATCGGCAGCACGACGGTGACGGTCCCGATCGTCAGGTACGTCAGCACCGCGGCGGCGGACGGCTTCGTGACGATCGCCGAGAACCCGAGCCCGATCGCGCACACGACTCCCAGCACCACGGCCAGCATGAGCAGCGTGCCCACGAGCGCGAGCGCGGTGACGCCGCCGGCGAGCAGTGCCCAGAGGATGAACGGCACGCTCGCCGCGAGGAACGCGAGCGCCGCGAACCACGACGCCGCGAGCTTGCCCAGCACGATCTCCGCCGGGCTGAGCAGGGTGACCTGGAGCGTCGCGAGAGTTCCCGCGTTCCGGTCGCCGTTGATCGCCCCGGAGGAGAGCGTCGGGGCGACGAGCAGCCCGAGGAACAGCACGAAGCACACGACGATGCTGTAGATCATGCCGCCGTACGGTTCGCCCTGCCCGGAGTAGGAGTACTCCCGCGCCTCCACGGCGAGCGCCCACGTGGTCAGCCCGGTGATCAGGCCGACCACCACCACCCACAGCACGAGAGCCAGCTTCCATCGCGTCGACCGGACGCGCTGTCGCAGCTCCAGCCGGGTGACGGTGCGCAGCCCGTGCCAGGACAGGGACCAGGTCCCGCGCTCGGCCCCGGTGTCCGCCGTCGTCCCCGCCGGTGCCGGCCCGCCCGCGTCCGTCG
Source organism: Myceligenerans xiligouense (assembly GCF_003814695.1). Classification (GTDB taxonomy): domain Bacteria; phylum Actinomycetota; class Actinomycetes; order Actinomycetales; family Cellulomonadaceae; genus Myceligenerans; species Myceligenerans xiligouense. Next base: position 299,339 of record NZ_RKQZ01000001.1, on the reverse strand, counting down.
TCGTCCCCGTCATCGCCGTTCCTCCTCGAGCGCCAGGTACTTCTGCTCCAGCACGCCCCCGGCGGGGGCGAGGCTCACCACGTCGACCCCCGCGCGCACGGCGTCGCCCAGCAGGGCGGCCGCCTCGGTGTCGTCGGACAGCGCGACGAGGACGCCCTCGGCTCCGTCGGGTTCGACGTCGTAGGGGACGCCCGCCTGGGCGAGATGTGCGACGAGCACGTCGTGGTGCAGTGCGGTGATCCGCCATCGGCGGGACTCGCCGGCCGACTCGATCGCCTCCGCGGCGACGGTGCGGCCCCGGGAGATGAAGACGGCGTCGTCGGCCATCTCGTCGAGTTCGGTGAGCACGTGCGACGAGACGAGGATCGTCTTGCCCGTGGCGGCGAGCCGCCGCAGCAGCACCCGCAGGTCGACCCGGGAGCGCGGGTCGAGGCCCGACGCCGGCTCGTCCAGCAGGAGCACCTCCGGGTCGTGCACGAGCGCACGGGCGAGACCGAGACGCTGCTTCTGTCCGCGGGAGAGCACGTGGGCGGGCTCGTCGGCGAGCTCGGCGAGGTGGACCAGGTCGAGGAGCTCGGCGGCTCGTCGTCCGGCGTCGTCCGGCGAGATCCGGTAGGCGGCGGCGACGGTGGTCAGCACCTCGCGTGCCGTCAGGGAGTCCCAGGTGCCGAACACGTCCGGCATCCAGCCGGTGCGCGCGCGGGCCTGGTAGGTGCGGGTGACCGGGTCGAAGCCCGCCACGGAGATGGTGCCCGCATCGGGTGCGAGCAGTCCGGCGAGCATGAGCAGGAGGGTCGTCTTGCCGGAGCCGTTGGGCCCGATCAACGCCGTCACGCGTCCGGGCGCGGCCACGAGGTCGACGTCGGCCACCGCCTGGACGCTCCCGAAGGACCGCCGTACGCCGTGCGCAGTTACTCCGCTGTCTGGGGGCATGGAGCAGACGGTAGCGGTGACCACCGGCGAGGGCGACGAAAGTGGTGGCCGGGCGCCGAACCGTGGCCGAGTCGTGGCCGTACGGTGTCAGCAGGCCTCCGCGGGAGCGGCCGTGCCGGTCGCGTCGAACAGGTGCGTGTCACCGAACGCCACGTTCTGGTCGAGGGTGAGCTTCACGTCGTCGCCGTCGAACCGGAGCGTGAGCGTGTACGCGAACGGCCCGCCGACGGCCACCATCCGCGCCACCAGCGTGTTCGGCTCGGTCCAGGCGGCGGCGCAGGCGAGTTCCTCCCGGCCGCCCGCGAGCTCCGCCTCCTGCCGCACCCACTCACCGTGCCCCAGCGTGAACGTCCGCGGCTTGCCGCCGATCTCCTCGTGCAGCACCAGGCGGCCGTCGTCGTCCCGCGTCAGCTCCAGCGCCTCGAACGCGCCGGCGTCGGACATGCGGTAGGTGCGGCCGATGACGGGCGGTTCCGGGGCCGTCCGGTCTCCGGCAGGCGGCGGGAGACGCAGGTCCCACGTGATGCCGTCGGTGGGCGGGACGACGCCCGACGACGGGTGCGGGCGCGGCAGTTCGGCGTCGCGCGCGGCGACGGGGTCCAGCGCCGGGAGCAGGGCGTCCCAGACGGCGTCCTGCACGGACTGGAGGTTCTGGACGCCGGAGGTGATCGCGAGCACGACGTCGTGGTCCGGCCAGACGATCGCGTACTGGCCGAACGCGCCGTCGGCCCGGTAGGCGCCGAACCGCGAGCGCCAGAACTGGAAGCCGTAGCCCTGCCGCCACTCCGGCCAGTCGTCGTGCGTGCTGTGGATCTGGCGGGACGTGGCGGCCTCGATCCACTCCCCGGGGATGAGCTGGGCGCCCTGCCAGTTGCCGCGCTGCAGGCAGAACTGGCCCAGCTTCGCGAGGTCCTCGGTGCGCACGCGCATCCCGTAGCCGCCGACGTCGAGCCCGTCGGGGTCCTGCTCCCACGTGGCGTCCTGGAATCCGAGCGGTTCGAGCACGCGCTCGCCGAGGTAGTCGAGCAGCCGCCGCCCGGTGAGGCGCTGCACGAGCACGCCGGCCAGATAGGTGGCGCCCGTGTTGTAGACGAAGCGCGAGCCGGGCTTCTCGGGCACCGGCATGGCGAGGATCTGGCGCACCCAGTCGGCCTCCCGCATCCCGAGGTTGGTGGGCACGATCGCCTCCATCGTCGAGGCGGCGTGGCCGGTGCTCATGGTGAGCAGGTGCCGGATCGTCATGGCGCGCAGGTTGTCCGACGGCGCGGCGGGAGCCTCCGCGGCGAAGTGGTCCAGGACCTTGTCGTCGAGGTCGAACAGCCCGTCGACGAACGCGAGGCCGACGGCGATGCTGGTGAAGCTCTTGCTCACCGAGAACATGAGGTGGGGCGTTCCCGGGTCGTAGGGGGTCCACCAGCCCTCGGCGATCACCTTGCCGTGGCGGAGCAGCATGAAGCTGTGGACGGCGTCCATGCCGTCGAGGTTCTCCACGAGACGGCGCACTGCCGCCGGGTCGAGGCCCTCGGCCGCCGGGGTGGAGCGGGGCAGGTCGCGCGTCGTCGTCACGCGACGATGGTAGAGGATCGGTGATACTGACCGGTTCGTCGCCCCGGTCAGCTATACATGGCATATGTCAGATACTTCTCGTGGCCAGGGCTCGTCCGCCGCTCGCCAAGAGCCGTCGGCACCGGTCGGGCGATCTCACTGGCGGACGGCCAGGCAGGTCGTGGGTTGGGTCCTGGCCGTCGTGATCGTCGCACCGGTCGTGACCGTCATCGGCTACTGGATCTACCTGTCCACGCCCGAGAACGGCGATCGGATCGCCCGTGAGCAGGCCGCCGGCACGGCGGCGGTCATCGCCGACGAGGTCGTCGTGCCCCTGCACAACAGCAACGGTGTGCTCGACGCCGAGCAGATCGCCGAGAGCGCGCTCCTGGAACAGCCGGATCCTCGGCTTCCCGATCAGCGCGACGCCACGGTCGCCGTGGAACTGCTCGGCTGGGACGGGGCCACGGACGAGGCCGAGGGCGCACGCGTCGACCTCCGCGTCGAGGTCGTCGTCCACGGCGGGTCCGACGGCGCACTGTTCGCCCGCCAGAGGACGGGCGGTCACACCGTCGAGTGCTACCGGCTGACCGTGGGCTACTACGAGTACGACGAGGCGGCGGACCTGGACACGATCGACTGCCCGGCGGACGGGGGGACCCCGGAGGTGCCCGCCGGCATGCCCGCGGAGCTCGGCCCCGAGGTCGGCGCGACGACGCTGCAGGCCCTCGACGACGTCGACCTCAGCCCCTACGACGGCACCGGCGAGGGGATCGTCACCGATGACATCCAACAGGTGATGTGGGAGGCGTTCTCCTCGGAGGAGTACGAGGCCTACGACCTGTCGATCCGTGTCGGCGTGCTGGACGGCCCCTACGTGGACGGTGACGAGACGATCGTGGCCGCGGTCGGTCTGTCGTACCCGGTGGACTGCGTCGTCGGCGTCAAGGAGCCAGGTCGACCCGCGTTCGTGTCGGTGGGCTACCCGGCGCAGGAGCTGGAGATCGGCGGGCTCGGGTGCAGCCCTCAGCTGGTCGAACGGTACGGGACCCCTGAGATCGCGCCCGAACCGACCGCGACGCCTTCGGCGTCACCAGGTCCCACCCCGCCCTGGAAGGTCGAGTCGGCCAGCTCGGCGGAGAACGAGAAGCGGCTGCTGAGCCTGCTGTCCGAGGTCGAGCGCGACCTGGACGAGACGGACGTGCTGGCGGCACTCGAGAAAACCTTCCCCGACCACACCGTCGACGTGCGACGGGACGGGAACGAGCTCGCGGCCTCGGTCATGGGGCCGGGGCATCGCGACTGCCTGGTCGGCGTCCGCGTCGGCGACGGCGTTCCGTTCCGCTACACGGACTTTCCGCGGGTACAGCTCGAGCTCGGCGAGCTGGGCTGCGTGCCGGGTCTGTACTGGTCGAACGTGACGGCGCACTGAGGCGGCCGAGGCGGAGCGTACGTCGCCGACCCTTCGTGCGTGTCAGCCTCCCCGTCTATCGTTGCTCGCGTGACCACCGCCTTGTATCGCCGCTACCGGCCCGACACCTTCGCCGACATGATCGGCCAGGAGCACGTGACGGGCCCCCTCATGCAGGCGTTGCGCAGCGGCCGGGTCAACCATGCCTACCTGTTCAGCGGCCCGCGCGGGTGCGGCAAGACGACGTCGGCCCGGATCCTCGCGCGCACGCTGAACTGCCACCGCAACACTCCCGAGACGCCCTTGGACACGCCCTGCGGCGAGTGCGAGTCGTGCACGGAGCTGGCTCGCGGCGGCTCGGGTTCCCTTGATGTCGTGGAGATCGACGCCGCCAGTCACAACGGCGTCGACGACGCACGGGACCTGCGCGAACGCGCCACCTTCGCCCCGGCACGGGACCGGTACAAGATCTTCATCCTGGACGAGGCGCACATGGTGACGCCACAGGGCTTCAACGCGCTGCTGAAGATCGTCGAGGAGCCTCCCCCGCACATCAAGTTCGTCTTCGCGACCACGGAGCCGGACAAGGTGATCGGCACCATCCGCTCGCGCACGCACCACTACCCGTTCCGGCTCGTCCCCCCGGACGTGCTGTCGCCGTATCTGGAGAAGCTGTCCGAGGCCGAGGGCATCGAGGTCGGGGCCGGCGTGCTGCCGCTGGTGACGCGGGCCGGCGGGGGCTCGGTGCGGGACTCGCTGTCCGTGATGGACCAGCTCATCGCCGGTGCGTCGGGCGGCGAGGTCGGCTACGACCTGGCGGTCGGGCTGCTCGGCTACACGCATTCCTCCCTGCTGGACGATGTCGTGGACGCGCTCGCGGCACGTGACGGTGCCTCGATCTTCCGGGTCGTCGACCAGATCATCGCCACGGGCCACGAGCCGCGGCGGTTCGTCGAGGACGTCCTCGAACGGTTGCGCGACCTGATCGTCATCGGCGTCTCCGGCGACGCCGCGGACGCGGTGCTGCGCGATCTTCCCAGCGACCAGCTCGAACGGATGCGGGCACAGGCGGGGCGGCTCGGCGTGGCCGAGCTGTCACGCGCGGCCGACCTGGTCAACGCGGCTCTGACCGAGATGACCGGAGCGACGTCGCCGCGCCTGCACCTGGAGCTGCTCTGCGCACGGCTGCTGCTCCCGGGGGCCGACGACGGCACCGCCGGCCTCGCCGCCCGCATCGACCGCCTGGAGCGCGGGGGGATCACGGTGCAGGCCACGAGCGGGTCCCAGGCCGAGCCGGTGCCCGTCGGCGACGTGGGCAACGGACTGACCGGTGCTGCTGCCGCCCGTGCGGTCGTCGAGGCGAACCGGGCGAAGAAGGGGCCGGCGGGTGGCTCGTCGCCGTCCGGCGGGTCCGTGGCCGGCTCCGCGGAGGCCGGTGGGCCGGCGGGGACGACGGAACCGGAGGCCGCGACGCCCGAGCCGCGGGAATCGGTGCCCACGCAAGCGGCGCCTGCGGCACCTGACGCGGGAGCCCCGGGCGCGGTCGCCCCGCGCTCCCAGCAGCCCGTCGAGGAGGACCAGCGGGTGCCGGTGGCGGCGTCCGGTCCACGGCCGGAGCCGAATCGTCAGGTGAGCGGTCAGCCGGCCGCGCCGGAGCACGTTCCCGCCGCGGCCGGCAGCGGTGCGATGACCACCGAGGAAGTGCGCCGCCGGTGGCCGGAGGTGCTGGAGACCCTGTCGGTCGCGCGGGTGACCTGGTCGCTCGTCGGGCAGAACGCTCAGGTCGCCGCGCTCGACGGCGGAGTGCTGAAGCTGGCCTTCCGCGCTGACGGCCTCGCCCGGGCGTTCGCGAACCCGCGGCACACGGGCGCCGTGGAGGAGGCCGTCTACCAGACCCTGGGCATCCAGGTGAAGGTGGAGGGCATCGTCGGTGACGGGCCGGGTCCCTCCGAGGGCGGTGGCGCCGGGCCCGGCGGTGGCGCCGGGCCTGGCGGAAACAGTGGAACGGGCGGCAGCGGCGGACCGGACGGATCCGCCCGGTCCGGCGGTGCCGAGCCCGGCGGCGGCCGAGCAGGGCGGCCGGGGCAGAGCGGCACGACCGGTCCGCGTGCGCAGGTCACGCCCGGAGCGGGTGACGGCGCTCTGGAGGCCCCGGAAGAGGCCCCGAAACCGGCTTCAGGTGGACCGGCCTCCGCCGCGACGTCCGCCCCGGCCGAGACGGACGGCTGGCCCGAGGTGCCCGTACCCGGCGGCCAGTCGCTCCAGGGCACCGGAACCGGCGCCGTCGCAGCCGGGAGCGGCATCACCCCCGAGGCGGGCGCCGGGCGACAGCGAGGGGCGGTTGACGCGCGGAGCGCGGCCGGTGGCGGGACCGCGACGGGCAGCCAGGATGTCGCCGATGGCTGGGCCGTGGCCGATGACCCGGCGGCGAGCCCTGCCGGTGTCTCCCACGCGGGCGGCGGCGCGAGCGCGAACGGCGGCCCGGGCGGCGGGAACGGCAGCTCGGCCGGCGGGAACGGCAGCAGCGCCGGAACGGCCACCGCGGTGGCGACGCGCACCGCATCGGTGTCGGCACCCGCTCCGTCGTCGGACACGGGGTCGGCACGGGGCAGGGCCAGGGCGTCGTCGGCGGTCGCGACCGCCGCGTCACCGGATGACGAACCGGTCCCGGAACCTCCGCCGGGCTACGACGACGACCTCGAGCCCGGCGGTGGGCGCGCGCCCACCCCGCCCCCCGTACCCGAGGCGGTCTACGCGACCCAGAACCCGCCCAGCCGGCTGACCGGCGCCGAACGCGCCCGGGAGGCACTCCGGCGTGCCCAGGCGGCGCGCGGTCCTGGGGGCGCGGCCCCGGGCGCCGGATCCTCACCGGGCCTGTCCGGGACGCGGTCGGCGACGGTGGGGAGCGCGGCCTCGTACGACGAGCTGTCGGCCGACGACCCGGATCTCGAGGGCGGGGGCAACGGGCTCGTCGGCGTGCCACTGGTCGTGAAGGTGCTCGGGGGCACGATCATCGACGAGTCGGTCGAGCAGGCATGACGACTCCGGTGACGACACTGCGCATCGTCGCGGCGGTGGTGGTCGGGGCCGACGGGCGCCACTTGCTGGTCCGCAAGCGCGGCACGACGTCGTACATGCAGGTGGGCGGCAAGATCGAACCCGGCGAGGCGCCGGTACCCGCGCTTCTGCGTGAGTTCCAGGAGGAGGTCGGGCTCGCGCTCGATCCCGAACGTGTCGCACCTCTCGGGCGATTCGGCGCACCGGCGGCGAACGAGCCGGACCATCACGTCGACGCGCACGCCTTCCTGGTCCGGCTGGCGCCCGGTGAGCGGCCGCGCGCGCTGGCGGAGCTCGAGGAGCTCGCGTGGATCGACCCGTCCGCGCCGATGGCGCCCCATCCCCTGGCGCCCCTCAGTCTTGATCTCCTGGCGGCGTGGCACGAGCGGAACGCCGGGCACGACGGCGGCAGTTGAGCAGCGGCAGCGGGTCGCTCCACGCCGACGGGCGGGCCCGCTCGTGGGTTGGCCGGGAAGCTACCTCGTGGCCTGGCTCCGGAGACTCGTCCGCGCCTCCATCAACGCGAAGCCGAGCAGGTTGAGACCTCGCCAGGCGCTCGGATTTTCGGCGTCCTCGTTCCGCGCCCCCATTCCTATGCCCCAGATCCGGTCCCGCGGGCTGGCCTCGACGAGCACGCGTTCCCTGGTGTTGACCAGGTAGGTCCGCAGTGCCGGCATGGACGAGAACTTGTGGACGCTTCCGCGAACGACGATGTCGAAGCGTTCACGCTCCCAGAGCGACTCCTCGAACCCCCGCACGGTTCGCCCCGCGGCCTTCGCCAGAGCCGGGTTCGCTGCCGAGATGACGGCACGCTCGGCCTCCGCGTCCTGGAAGAGACGCGCCTTCTCCGCCATCATCCAGTGCTCGGCGGACCGGTAGGTCACCCCACCCACCGTGAACGGCGACGGCCACCACTGACTCAGGCAGCCGCGACCGAGAGCGCCGTCCGGCTCCGGCTGGTGTCCCCAGAAGTGCAGGTACTTGACGGTGGCACCCGAACCGAGGTGCGCGATGAGTTCTTCGACGGATCGAGCCGGAACCGTGCTGAGCATGAGGGCGAGTATCTCAGCGCATCGTCACGCCGGAGGGAGCCCGGGGTTGCGGCCGGAGCATCGAAGAGGACGCAAGCTTGTGGATTAACGTGCTTGTACACAGATTTGCAGCTCAGACGACGAATAGGGCGGGTCATCTGTACGATCGAACGAGAAGCGAACAGGTCGATCGACGGTCAGGGGGCAGGGAGCATGCACGACGGTTCACGAATCGCGCGGCTGGTCGAGATGTCCCGCGCCGGCCTGGAGCGCCGGCAGCCGGTCGACGCCGGCCAGGCACTGGACGCACTCGCCGACCACGTCGCGGATCTGCCCGACGACGTGCTGTCGGACATGGTGCGCGCCGCGGCGAGTCTGGCGGGGTGGGCAGCGGGAGTGCAGGCCCGTGCTGCCGGAGAACTGGTGCGACGTTCGGAAGGATTCACGGGCTTCGAGGAGACCACCACGATGGTGTCCGGCGAACTGCGGGAGACCCGGAGGACCGCGCGGGTGATCACCGTCCGAGCTACCGCCGGGCTGCGCCACCCGGCGGTGATCGATCACCTCAGCGCGGGGCGCATCGACGCACCCCGCGCCGACGCCTTGCTGCTTGCCGGGCGATCCCTCACCGACCGGCAACGTGCCAGGGCGATCGAGCAACTCCTGCCGATCGCACCGGAACGGTCGGCGACCTGGCTGGCGAACGAGATGCGAAAGCTGGCCCGCACCCTGGACCCAGGAAGGGAGAGCAGGAGTGCCGGGCAGTCACGGGCGGTGTTCCACGACGCCTGCGAGGACGAGATGGGCATCCTGACCGCCTTCCTGCCCGCCGTCGACTCCGCGGCGGTCTGGGGCGTGATCGACGACCTCGCGCAGCAGATGCGCCGCACCGATGACACCCGCACGCTGGGTCAGCTCCGCGCGGACGTCCTCACCTCCATCGTGACCGGCCGACTCGTCCCCGAACGCCGCCGCCCGACGGAGGGCGAGCGGGACGACGAGCGGGACGACGAGCGCGCCCGGTGGCCGGTGGTGCGCGTGACCCCGACCCGCCCGGTCGTGCGCGTCACCGTCCCCCTGCACGCTCTTCGTACCGGCGGCCCGAGCACCGACGGCCCGAGCACCGACACTCCGGTGGACGAGACGTCGGGGCACGCGGACGCGGCCGGTGTCAGTGGCGGAGGCGCCGCGTGGCTGGATGGATTCGGGCCCGTGAGCGCGATCACCGCCGCCGAGGTCGCCTTCGATCCGGACTCCACCTGGAACCGCCTGGTGACCGACCCGGTCACCGGCGTCCTGACCGATTACTCCACGCGCGCCTACCGGCCTCCGAAACCCTTGGCCGACGCCGTGCGCCTGCGCGACGCCACCTGCCGCGGACCGGGCTGCCAGATCGACGCGCGATGGTGCGACCTGGACCACATCGACTCCTACGAGCAGAGCCATGCCTACGCTCCCGGGGAACCGGGCCAGACACGCGCCGACAACCTCCACGCCCTGTGCCGCACCCACCATCGGCTCAAGACGAAGTACGGCTGGCGAGTACGCCGCGACCCCGTCTCCGGGATCACGTACTGGACCGCGCCCACGGGCCGCCCCTACACGAAAGCCGCCACCAGCACCGACCCCGAACCCACCAGCTTCAGGCAGTTCATGAGAGCGAAGGTCGCCCCGCCGGCCGAGCCGGAACCCGACCCCACCGACGAAGAGATCCCCGACCGGGGTGCTCCTGGCAGCCCGCACCGGCACGACGAGCCCAGCAGCCACGGGAAGAACCGGCGACTGCGGGGTCTCCCCGGCGATCATCCGGATGCGGATGACGAGCCGCCCTTCTGATGCCCATCAGAAAACCGAGCAGACAGCCATGCCAGCGCCCCGAGCACCACCTGCAAGGATGAGCCATATGGGTCGTGGAACGCCGCATCACGTCGAGCTCTGGGTGCCCGATCTGGCCCGAGCCGAGCGCACCTGGGGCTGGCTCCTGCGCCGCCTCGGATACGGCGAGCATCAGCGCTGGGCGGACGGGGTGAGCTGGATCCTCGGTGACACCTACGTGGTGGTCGAGCAGAGCCCGGCCAGCTCGGCTCCGGCCCACGACCGCCGGCTCCCAGGCCTCAACCACATCGCGTTCCACGGCGGCCACCGTGGCGAGGTCGATGCGCTCGTCTCCGAGGCGGGGTCGCACGGCTGGTCGCTCATGTTCCGTGACCGACACCCGTTCGCCGGTGGCCCCGACCACTACGCGGCCTATCTCGAGAACGACGACGGCTACGAGGTGGAGATCGTGGCCGAGGCTCCAGCCGTCATTCCTCAGACCACTACTCCTCCGGCACCCGCGCACCCGGCACCCGTCCACCCGGCACCCGGACCTCAGCCCGCGGCGGCGATGACCGCCATTCTCGAACTGGATCGCGTGTCACACACCTTCGGCACCCGCGTCGCTCTCGACGGCTTCTCGATCGCCGTTCACCCCGGCGAGGTCGTCGCGATGATCGGCTTCAACGGTGCCGGCAAGACGACGGCGATGCGGGTGCTGGCCGGTCGGCTCCGCCCCCACGGCGGTACACCACGCGTGTTCGGCCACAACCCGGACGACCTGCCCGGACACGCGGCACGCCGGTTCGGTCATCTCATCGACGCGCCGCTCGCCCACCCCGATCTCACCGTCACGGAGAACATCCGCTCGGCCGCCCGTCTCCACGGCCTCGACCGCACGGCCGCGGGGCGCGCCGGCACGACCGCCGTCGAGCGGCTCGCGCTGGAACGGTGGGCGGGTGCCCGCGCCAGTTCCCTCTCTCTGGGCAACCGGCAGCGCCTGGGGATCGCGTGCGCCGTCGTCCACTCCCCCGAGGCCGTGGTGCTCGACGAGCCCACCAGCGCCCTCGACCCACGCGGCGTGGTCATCGTCCGCGACCTGATCCGAGACCACGCCGCACGCGGCGCGGCGGTCCTGGTCTCCAGCCACCATCTGGACGAGGTCTCTCGAGTCGCGGACAGGATCGTCGTGGTGCACGACGGCCGCGTGGTCGGCGATCTCGAACCCGGCGGCGCCGATCTGGAGCGCCGGTTCTTCGACGTCGTGCACGACGCCGACAGCCTCACCCTCACCGCCGCTCCCCTCGACCCGGAAGCCGGCCCATGAGGAACTTCGCCGCCGCGTGGGAGACCGAGTGGCTCCTGTGCGCCCGCTCGACGATCGTGCGCCTCGCCACCGCTCTTCTCCTGGTCGCGATCCCCGCCGGGGCGATCGGGGCGGTGGCACTCGCCCGCGCCGACACCGCCGCCACGACCACCGCCGCGAAGTTCGCTCCCTACGCCACGGGCCCGCTCGCCGAGACCCACGTTCTGACCGCCGCCCAGATTCTCTCCGTCGCACTGCTCATGGCCGGCGGATTCGCGATGGCCTGGACGTTCGGCCAGGAGATCGCCACGGGCCTGGCGGGTGCGCGCACCGGGATGGCGACCTCGCGCGGCAGCGTGGCGCTGGCCAAGGTTCTCGTCCACCTCACGTGGCTGGCCGGCTGCGTGGTCGCCGTCGTCGGGCTGACGCTCGCGGCGTCGGCGCTGATGTGCGCCGTGACGGGCGAGCCGTTCGACGACGGCGTCTGGAGCCGCGCCGGCCTCGCCCTCACCGCCGGACTGCTGTCCGCGGGGCTCACGGTCCCGTTCGGGTGGGTCGCGACGCTCACGCGCAGCCCGCTGGGCACGGTCGGCGTGCTGATCGGGGTCGTCGTGGTGACCCAGATCGCGACCACGCTCGGCGCGGGGGCATGGTTCCCGTACGCGGCGACGTCGCTGTGGACGGAGATGGGCGGGGCTGAGGCGGCATCCGCCGTCGGGCTGCCGCAGCTGCTCCTGGTCGCGGCCGTCGCACCGGCCGGCACGGCCGCCGTCGTCCACGCGTGGCGACGGCTCGACGACGCCTGACAGGGCACGCCGCACGGCCGCCACACTCCCTGCGACGCCGCAGGGGGCGCCGGGCCTGGAGACAGCAAGGACCCCTCGCGCACCCATCAGAGCTCACTTACCCTTGCTGCCTTCCGGCCCTGGGGGAGTTCGGCGAGGTGATGCCGCACGAGGGGTCTGACCCCAGCCTAACCGAGAGCCTCCCCGAATCCCGAATCCTGTGCCGACATCCACTCCGCGCGAAGTGAACGAGTACGTCACACCCGCGCCAGGCACTTTCGATTCGGCCCCAGCCCACTCGGTCCGGTATCCTCATCAGGCCGTTCCCGTTCCACGTTCGCGTGGTCGGGACGGCCGTGCCCGACGGGCGCGAGGAGGATTCGCCTAGCGGCCTATGGCGCACGCTTGGAAAGCGTGTTGGGTTCACGCCCTCGGGGGTTCGAATCCCCCATCCTCCGCCACGGTGAAGGCCCGAGAAACGTTGAGATTCCAACGGTTCTCGGGCCTTTGTCATGTCCGGAACGGGCTCCGTGGGCACCGATTGGGCACACCCGGCCGTGACTTCACGTCACCGCTGTCTACGCGCCGACCCGCTCGACGGCGAGCAGCGTCGAGCTCCAAGGGCACGACGTCGAGGTTGTCTTCGGACAGATCACGGTCGATGCGTTTCACCGCTACGAGAACCGCAGAGACCTCCTCAAGCGACCGACGAGCGATGCTCCGGTTCTACCGCCCGCCTAATACCACCGTCTCGCGCTCGACACGCGCGTCGGACTACGGCCTGGCCATCCGTGGCATACGGACCTGCCGCGCTGGTAGCAGGCCACGAGACGAACTCAGGGGCGAGTCGCGACGGACCGCGGCACAGGAAACCTCCGCGCGAACGCGCTGGTGAAGCTGGGTACGTTCGGCCTCGATGTCGGGCTCGACTGGGACTGCGGGGGTTTCGGGTTCGACGCCCCCCACCGGCCGGATCTCGTAGCCGTGGCGCAGGCCCGGGCGGCCGCGAAGCACGGCGTCGTCTTCAACATGTCGAACACGGTGCTGATCGGTGACACGGTCAACGACGTCATGGCCGGGGTCCGGGGCGGCGCCCAGGTCGTCGCGGTCCTGACGGGCGGCGTCGATGAAGCATCCTTGACGGAAGCGGGCGCAGCCAGGGTCCTGCCGGATCTCTCCGATGCGGACGCCGTGCTTGCGGCGGTAAGGGACGCGGTGCGGCCCTCGGTTCCGGCGGATGGCGCACAGCCAACGTACCGCTGACGCCTTTGACGGCGGTCACACCGCGGAGTAGTCGCCCGAGACAATGGTGCCCATGGCGGTGGTCGATCCCCGGCGGAGCCATGGACCCGGAAAGTCGGTCCGGCAGACCGCCGCGCGGGAGGTCAAGGAGGAGACGGGCTACGACGTCGAGGTGGCCGGCGTCGTCGGCATCTACACCGATCCGCGTCACGTGATCGCCTACAGCGACGGCGAGGTGCGGTCGCATTTCTCGATCTGCGTCACGGCCAACGTAACCGGCGGGTCCGCGCGCACCCCTGTCCGGGCGATGCCTGGTCGCCGCAACGACCTGCCGACACACCCGGAATGCGGACACATTCTGGCCGCTGACCCCGACCGGCAGCCGCGCAGCCCGCTCCCCGTCACGCCCCGGCCGCACGGGCGTTGATCCGCGCCATGACACGTTCGAGCACGTCGAGTTCGTCGGGCTCGATGAGGTCGAAGAAGTACCGTCGGACCGCGGCGACGTGGTTTGGCGCGGCGGTCGCCGCGACCTGTTCGGCCTGCGCGGTGAGCGCGACGATCTGGCCGCGGCCGTCGTCGGCCGCCTCCCGGCGCTCGACCAGCCCGCGCCCGGCCATCCGGGTCACGTGTTTCGACAGGCGCGCCTTGTCCCAGCCGATGGCGGTGGCGAGGTCACGCGCACGCATCTCGCCGCCCGGCGCCTGGCCGAGCCGGGCGAGCACCTCGAAGTCGCTGACGGAGAGCCCGTGGCGGGCGAGATCGCGGGCGAGCGCGGCTTCCAGGTCGCGCCGCATGGTCACGAACGCCGACCAGGCGCGCCGTTCACGTTCATCGAGGGACGGCTGTGGTTCCACGATGATCACCCTAGCAACATGGTTGCCATGGCAACCGAATTGGCCTTTACTGGTTGTCATGGCAACCAAATCCACACCGCACCTGCCCCTCGTGACCCGACCGACCCCAGCCCAGCCGGAGAAGAGCGACGCGACCACGGTCGCCGTCGTCGGGGCCGGGCCGACCGGGCTCCTCCTGGCCGGCGACCTCGCCGAGGCCGGGATCGACGTCACGATCCTCGAGAAGCGCTCCGCGGACCTGTCGAACCTCTCGCGCGCCTTCGGTGTCCACGCCCGGACCCTGGAGATGCTCGACATGCGCGGCATCGCCGATGAGCTCATGTCGTACGTGCCCTCCACGATGGACAAGATCGCGGCGTTCGGTCGTGCCGAACTCGACCTCTCCGGTCTGCCGACCGCCTACCCCTACCTGCTGATCTGCTCACAGACGTCCGTGGAACGCGTCCTGCGCGACCGACTCCACCGGCTCGGCGTCACGATCCGCCACGACACCGAGGTCACCGGTCTCGACCAGGACCCCGACGGCGTGTCACTGACCGCCGCCGGACCGGACGGCGAGATCGTTCAGCTCCGTACCGACTACGCCGTCGGCTGCGACGGCGTCCGTTCGACCGTCCGGGATCTGATCGGCCTGCCCTTTCCCGGCGGTCCGGTCATGCGCGGCATCATGCTCGCCGACGTCGTGCTCGCCGACCCGCCTCCACAGCCCACCGTCCAGACCAACCGGCACGGCTTCGCCTTCGTCGCGCCCTTCGGCGACGGCTACTGGCGTCTGACCGCCTGGAGCCGTGCCGACCAGGCCGACGACGACGCGCCGCTGACGCTGGGCCAGGTCTCCGCCGCCGCGCGGCAGGCACTCGGCACCGACTACGGCATGCACTCGCCGCGCTGGATCTCGCGGTTCCACTCCGACGAGCGACAGGTTCCCGAGTACCGGGTCGGCCGCGTCTTCCTCGCCGGGGACGCCGCACACTGCCACACGCCGGCCGGAGGCCAGGGCATGAACACCGGGATCCAGGACGCCGCCAACCTCTCGTGGCGGCTCGCCGCGGTCACCCGCGGTGCCGACCCCGACCTGCTCGACGGCTATCACGCCGACCGTCACCCGGTGGGCGCCGAGGTGCTGAGATCGAGTGGGCGGATGGCCCGCATCGCCACCACCCCCTCCCGGCTCGCTGCCGCCGTGCGCGGCGCCGTGGCTCCGCTCGTGCTCAGCTCATCCGCCATCACGAAGATCGCGACCATGCAGGTCTCCGGCCTGGGCATCGAGTACGGCCGGCGTCCGGGCGACGCGCGGACCGTCGGCACCCGCGTTCCCGACCGCGAGCTTCCGGACGGGACGCGAATGTTCGAGCACCTGCGCAACGGCCGGTTCGCACTGATCGGCGGCGTTCCGCCCGCCGGATGGAGCGACCGGGTGAGCTTCGTCCCGGCGTCGGACGACCAGGCGACCCTCGTCCGCCCGGACGGACATGTCGCCTGGGCCGGAACCCCGGACGGCCGGGACATCACGGAGTCACTACGAACCTGGTGCGGCAAGCCGTCGTCATGACGTCGCCGGCGGCCCGCACGACACGGGGCGCCACGACCACGTCGTGAACAGCCGCGCGACCTCGCTCACGCCCGCGACGGCGGCCGTGCGGGGACGTCCGGTCAGCCCTCCGCCGCGTTCCCCTCAGCGGCCTGCATCTCCAGCGACAGAGCCCGCTCCTTCGGAGTGATCTCGTCGGCCGGCACGCAGCCGTCGACGTTCTCCAGCGGTTCGTCCACCGGGGGCACGTCCTCGATGTCGACGGGCGTGTCGTACTCGTCGCCGATGAGCAGGTCGACCCTCGCCCCGTTGCGGTCATCCATGACCATGCGGATCGAGGGGAACTGGGCCGCGAGCGTGTACGCGTGGACGATGCCCTTCGTCCCGAACCGCAGCTCCGAGACCTCGAGCCGGCCGCCCTCGGGCATGGTGCCCAGTTCGAGCACCGTGAAGCCCCGGCTGACGAGGACGTCTTCGAAAGCCTTGGCCACGCCCTGGTTGTCCGACGCGTTCAGCGAGTTCACCTCGACATCGGCGTACGGCAGGGGAAGGGCGCCGTCGGGCTGCCCCTCTACCTCCGGCAGGCACGGCGCCGGAACCTCTTCCTGCTGCGAGACTCCCACCACCGTGAACTCGCGCTGGAACGGGCCGACGAGCGAGCCGGTGTACATCGCCAGGGCGAAGATCCCGGCGACCGCCAGGAAGGCGATGATCACGCCGAAGACGACGGCCTGGCGCTCATGCTGGCGACGACGCCGGGCGACACGCGCCTCGTCGTAGGAAGGGTCTGTCACGTAGGAAACCTAACCGATCGTGAGGACGCGCGCGTGCAGCACGGGACGCTGCTGCAGCGCCGCGCGCAACGCGCGATGAAGCCCGTCCTCGAGGTAGAGGGTGCCCTCGTACTCGACCACGTGGGCGAACAGGTCGCCGTAGAACGTGGAGTCCTCCGCGAGGAGGGTCTCCAGATCCAGGGTCCGCTTGGTGGTCACGAGTTCGTCGAGGCGGACCTGCCGGGGAGGGACGTCGACCCAGTCCCGGGTGCGGGTGCGCCCGTGGTCGGGGTAGGGACGGCCGCCCCCGACGGCCTTGAAGATCATGGCTGAAATCCTAGAGTTCGACGACGGTCATCGGGGCGGAACAGCCTATCGAAACGGTCACATCACGCAAAGTCCGTGCTGTATACACATCTTCTTCCCGTGTGTCTTGTTCGGCGTTCACATCAGAACGATGCCCGACGACGCCGTCGCGGGCGCGCGCACGGTGTGGAAGGCGCACCCACGACCGCCGTCGGGCAGGTCACGTCAGACGGCCGGGATGTCCCGCCGCCGGAAGCCGAGGAACGCGAGAAGAACGAGAACCACGTTGACGGCCCAGAGTGCGCCGACGCTCGTCCAGTCGATGTCCTCGACGAACACCTCCTGCACCCAGTGGAACGGCGAGATGTAGTCGGCCCAGTCGGGCAGATCCATCGCTTCTCCGAACACCCCGATCATGAAGGTGTATGCGATGAGGAACCATCCCACGCCCGTCGCTCGCGGAAGCCACGCGAAGACAGCGGCAGCGAACGTGAGGAAGAGCAGCACCGCGGGAAGGTAGCCAGCCACGGCCTCGCTGTATTGCTCGAAGGTCTGGTCGTCCCACCCCACGCTTGCCGCACCACCCCACAGCGCGTAGACGGTGACCGCGAGGAGCACTGTCGTCCCGACGGCCGCCACGACAATCTGCGACCCGAACCAACGCGTCCGGCCCAGGGGACGCGCGAGGGCGATCTCCGCCCGTCCGGCGGCCTCCTCGGCCTTGGGCCGGAGGGCCATAACGATGCCGTATGCCGCGATCATCAGCGAGCTCTCGAGCAGCACCACGCCGAGGAAGCCCGGCACGATATTGGCCGGGTCTGTCCCGATGACTGCCCGCATGACTTCGTTGTCCTCGACCATCCCGCCGAAGATCTCCGTCATGGACGGGATCATCGTGCCGGTAAGGAACCAGAGCGACGCGAAACCGAGCGCGCACCACATCAGCGCCATCCGCTGCTGTATCCAGGCCATGGCAAGCGGCCCGGCCAAGCTCGCACGGGCGTCGGCGCGCCCAGCACGTGACGCGATCAACCCGCCCCCGAAGTCTCGCCGGGACGCGATCCCCGCGGACACGACGATCAGGACCACGATCGTCCCCACCGACAGAGCGGCAGGCCACCACCGGAGGTCGACGAAGGCTCGCATCTGGTGAACCCACGCGAACGGCGAGAACCACGAGAGTGCACTCCCGTGCTGTTCCTGGATGTCACCGGCAGCGCGGAGCACGAAGGTGACCAGGAGTAAAGCGAGGCTTGCCCCGGTCGCTCCGCGACTGTGTTCGGTCACCTGGCTGAAGACGAGCGCCGCGGCGCCGAACACCATCGCGGCGAGGCCGGTTCCAGCCGCCATCGCGATGCTGTCCGTGAGCCCGAGCTCGTCACTCGCCGCCGACATCGCCAATGCGGACAGCACCGCGATGACGAGGTTGACGAGCAACAGGGTCAGCACCGCGGCCACAGCCGGCGCATGTCGCCCGACGACACTTCCCCGCACCAGTTCGGAACGGCTCGACTCTTCCTCCGCACGAGTGTGGCGCACCACATGCAGGATGCTCATGACGGCAAGCGCCAGGATGAACCACGTGACGTACGTGTTGGCCAACGCCGGCCCCACCGTGTAGTCATCGGTGCCGTAACCCGGTCCGCCCATCGCGATCATCCCAGGTGTCGTCGCGCTCAGTGCCCACTCCTGCCGCGACTCCGCGTCCGCGAGCAGCCCGTCGAGCACGACGACGTAGTACGGGTACAGAAGAACGACGATCGCGGTCCACCAGAAGATCCGCACCCGGTCCCGGCGCAGGATGAAGCGGATCATCCGCCCGGTCCCGGTCAGCGTGGAACCGAAACGCGTGATCCCGACGTCCGGCGTCGCCCGCCCGGCCGGGGCCACTGCGACCGCGCTCATCGCGCACCCGCCTTCTTCGCCGCGCGCCGCGCCGCCTTCCGTTCTGCACGGTCCGACGGCTCGCCGTCGCCGGCCGCTGCCCGCGCCGCGGCCCCGTCGGTCTCGTCGGCCTCGATGACGTCGCCGTAGTGCCGCATGAACAGCTCCTCCAGCGACGGCGGCGTGACGGTGATGCTGTGCACGTCCAGCGTGGTGACGGCCTTGAGGACGTCCGCGATGTCGGCGTTGTCGGCGTCGAAGGTGACCCGGGTGCCGCCGTCGTGCGCCATGGTCTGGAGGTTGTTGACCGCACTCAGCCTGGTGAGCGCGGCCGGGTCCTTGCCCACCACCGCGGTCACGTTCGACCGGGTGAGGTGCCGCAGCTCGTCGAGCGTGCCGTGCTCGACGGCGGTGCCGTTGCGGATGATCGTGACGGTGTCGCACACCTTCTCGACCTCGCTGAGAATGTGGCTGGACAGCAGCACGGATCGACCCGCGTCCTTGGCCTCGCGCACGTAGTCCGTGAACACGGACTCCATGAGCGGGTCCAGGCCGGCCGTGGGCTCGTCGAGGATGTAGAGCTCCGCGTCGGACAGGAAGGCCGCGACCAGGGCGACCTTCTGCCGGTTGCCCTTGGAGTAGGTACGGGCCTTCTTGCGGGGGTCGAGCTCGAAACGTTCCAGCAGCTCGGCCTTGCGGGCGCGCAGCGCCTTCTTGTCGGCGCCGCCCCGCAGGCGGGTGAGGTAGTCGATGCACTCACCGCCGGTGAGGTTGGGCCACAGGCTGACGTCGCCGGGCACGTAGGTGAGGTGCTTGTGCAGTTCGACCGCGTCGTGCCAGACGTCGCGGCCGAACATGCGGGCGACGCCGGCGTCGGACCGCAGCAGGCCCAGCAGGACGCGGATGGCGGTGGACTTGCCGGCGCCGTTGGGGCCCAGGAATCCGGCGACCTCGCCGGTACGGACCGTCAGGTCGAGGCCGTCGAGGGCCTTCACGGAGCCGAAGGACTTGTCGAGTCCCGCGATCTCGATCGCGGGCACGCCGGAGGAAGGAGTGGTCATCTGATGCTCGCTCTCTGGTTGTCGGAACCAGTGCACGGAATGGGTCCGCGGTACCGGGTCTGCGGTACCGGGGTGTCGGGGCGACGGCCAACGGGACGCAACGCGGGTCCTAGTCGGCCGCCGCGGCTTCTCCGGGCGGATCGGTGACGTACATGAGGTAGTCGTCGAGCATGCGACGGGTGGTGAGGAAGCCCTCGGTGTACAGCTCCAGCATGGGCAGGTAGCTCTGCGCCATGAACCGGTCGAGGATGGCGAGCAGGTCGGAGGGGTCCGCGGGCGGGTCCAGGGTCACCTCGAGCAGGAGGGCCCCCAGGGCCGAGACCGTCATGTACCGCGCGCGGGCGGCCTCGTCGCGGCTGGGCACGGCGAGACCCGAGGCGACGGCGTGCCGGGTGTACTCCACCGAGTCGTCGACCATGCGGTCGATGAACTCGCGGGCGAGGGTGCTGCCGTCCTGCATGGAGCGGAGGGCGTAGCCGAGGAGGGCGGCGTTCTCGGCCGCCGTCGCGAACGCCTGCAAGTAGCTGCCGCCCTGGGCGGCGTTGTCGATGTTCTCGTTCTTCAGCTCGCGGATCTGGTCGAGGACGTGGGCGTCGCATGCCTCGCGCAGCGCGTCCTTCGAGCCGAAGTGGTGCATCACCAGGCCGGGGCTGACCCCGGCGTCCTTGGCGATCGCGCGGACCGAGGCGCTGAAGCCGCTGGTGGCGAAGCGCAGTATCGCGGCATCGCGGATGCGCGCCCGGGCGGTCTGATCCGCGGCGGGCGTCCGCTCCCGCCCGGCTGGGCGACCCTCGGCTGAACGCATGTTCAACATGCTACACACGCGTTCAGCCGGAGGGAAGGCTACCCGCGCAGACGCTCGACCAGGCGCATGCCGTGGTAGATCACCAGGGCCGACGCCGTACCCAGGGCGATGCCCTCGAACCGCAGGTCACCCGCCGCCCACGTGTAGTTCGCGATGCCCACGACCAGCGGCACCGCCGCGGTGGTGAGATTGACCGGGTCGGAGAAGTCCACGCGGTTCTGCACCCAGATCCGGGCGCCGAGAATCCCGATCATCCCGTAGAGCAGGGTGGTGACCCCGCCGAGGACGCCGCCCGGTACGGAGTTGATCACCGCGCCGAACTTGGGCGACAGGCTCAGCACCAGCGCGCCGGCGGCCGCGACCCAGTAGGCCGCCGTGGAGTAGACCCGCGTGGCGGCCATGACGCCGATGTTCTCCGCGTACGTCGTCGTCCCCGAACCGCCGCCCAGGCCCGCGAACGTCGTCGCGATGCCGTCCGCGAGCAGCGCACGCCCGGTGACGCCGTCGAGGTTCTTGCCCGTCATCGCGGCCACCGACTTCACGTGCCCCACGTTCTCCGCCACGAGCACGAGAACCACCGGCACGAACAACCCGAGCACGGCGGGATCGAACGACGGAGCCGTGAAGGCCGGCAGCCCGAACCAGGCGGCCTCCCCGATCGGCGCGAGGTCCACCTCGCCCCGCGCCGCCGCGAACCCGTAGCCCACCACCACGCCGAGCAGGATCGACAGGCGTCCGAGAATCCCCTTGAAGAGCACCGAGATCAGGATGACCGACGCCAGCGTCACGACAGCCGTCAGCGGCGATGCCTGGAATCCCGAGCACGCGCCGCCCTCGTCACAGGTACCCCAGGCGGCCGGCGCCAGGTTCAGCCCGATGAGCGCCACGATCACGCCGGTCACCACGGGCGGCATGACCGCGTCGATCCATCGCGCCCCGGCCAGGTGCACCACCGCGCCCACGGCCGCGAGCAGCAAGCCGGTCACGAGGATGCCCCCGACCGCCACCGACTGGCCGCCCGACGCCGTCGCCGCCCCGATCGGGGCGATGAAGGCGAAGCTGGAACCCAGGTAGCTCGGCAGCCGGTTGCCCGTGATGAGCAGGAAGCCCGCCGTGCCGATCGCCGAGAAGAACAACGTGGCGGCAGGGTCGAACCCGGTCAGCACGGGCACCAGGAAGGTGGCCCCGAACATCGCCACCACGTGCTGCAGCCCGATGCCGATCGTCCGGGGCCAGCTCAGTCGCTCGCCGGGCGCCACGGCCTCACCGGGCGCGATCCGCGCGCCGTCACCGTGCACCGTCCAACCCATCTTCATGCCAGACCCCGTTCTCCTCGCTCAGGTACCGAGCGGAGAGTAGTGCACCCGAGGCGGCGCGGTGTTTCGGCGTGTTTCGGCGCCGTCGCGTGCCCGTGGCCGGGGCCCCGGCGGCGCCCGGCGGGGTCAGTCGAGCTGGGGACGCACCTCCCGGGCGAGGAGGTCGAGGTGGTCCAGGTCGTGCAGGTCCAGGACCTGGAGATACACCCGGGAGACGCCCGCCTTCTCCAGGTCTCGCAGGCGGTCCGCCGCCTCCGCGACCGTTCCCGCGACGCCGTGCTCGCGCAGCTCGGCCGGCTCCCGGCCGATCGCGGCGGCGCGCTTCGCGAACTCGGCCTCGTTCTTGCCCACCGCCACCACGAGCGCGGCGGACTGGACCATCGAGTCGGCACCGCGGCCGGCGTCGGCCAGGGCCTGCTCGATGACCCGGATGCGCGGGCCGATCGTGTCGATCTCGGGGAACGCCTGGTTGTACTCGTCGGCGAACCGGGCCGCGAGCGCCGGGGTCCGTCTCGGTCCGCCGCCGCCGACGATGACGGGGATGCGGTCCTGTGTCGGCTTGGGCAGGGCGGGCGAGTCGGTGAGCGTGTAGTGCTCGCCCGCGTGGGAGAACGTCTCGCCCTCGGGCGTGCCCCACAGTCCGGTCACGACGGCGAGCTGTTCCTCGAGGATGCCGAACCGCTTGTCGGGGAACGGGATCCCGTAGGCGGCGTGCTCGGCCTGGAACCAGCCGGTGCCGAGGCCGAGCTCGACCCGCCCGCCGGACATCTGGTCCACCTGGGCGACCTGGATGGCGAGCACGCCGGGGTGGCGGAACGTCGCGGACGAGACGAGGGTGCCGAGCCGGACCGTCGTCGTCTCGCGGGCCAGGCCGGCGAGGGTGGTCCAGGCGTCGGTGGGGCCGGGAAGGCCGTCGCCGTCGCCTATGGCGAGGTAGTGGTCGGAGCGGAAGAACGCGCTGAAGCCGAGTTCCTCGGTCGCCCGGGCGAGGGCGAGCTGGTCGTCGTACGAGGCGCCCTGCTGGGGTTCCGTGAAGATGCGGAGATCGAGACTCATGCGTCCAACCATGTCATCGGGACCGGGATGGTTGCGGCGGCGTTCGGCGGAGCCGCGGGCCTCAGTTGAAGTTCAGCGAGCCCGACCGGGTCCGCTTCATCTCGAAGAAGTCCGGGTAGGAGGCCAGTGCCACCGCGCCGTCGAACAGGCGCACCGCTTCCTCGCCTCGCGGGATGGACTGGAGCACCGGACCGAAGAACGCGACGCCGTCGACGTGGATGGTCGGCGTGCCGACGTCCTCGCCCACCGGCTTTATGCCGGTCTCGTGCGAGGCGGTGAGCGCGTCGTCGTACGTGTCGGACTCGGCGGCGGCCGCGAGTTCCGCGGGCAGCCCGGCCTCGGCGAGCGCCTCGGGGATCACGGCGCCGAAGTTCTTGTCGCCCCCGTTGTGGATGCGGGTGCCGGCCGCGTCGTAGAAGGCGGTGAACGCCTCGGGGCCGTGGTCGGTCTGCACGGCGGCCGCGACCCGGCCGATGCCACGCGAGCTGTCCATCAGTGCCCGGTAGTCGGCGGGGATGTCGCGGTCCTTGTTGAGCAGGTAGAGGCTCATGAGTCTGAACGTGAGGTCGACGTCGCGGTGCCGGGCGACCTCGAGCGCCCAGCGCGAGGTGATCCAGGCGAACGGGCACACCGGGTCGACGTACACGTCGACGACGGGCGCGGGGTTCAGGGTGGTCTCGGTCATGGAGAAGACCCTATGCCGCCTGTCCGACATCGGGCGGGCCGCGCGGCCCCGGTTGTCCCTCTCCTCCGCTACGGTGAGCACCATGCGCTGGTCGAGCCTGTTCACGGTCGTCGGCGGGGTCGTGGTGGCGATCGCCGGGTTGTTCGGTCTCCTGTCGGGGCACCCGTGGTCGGCCCTGCCGCTGATCCTGGGTGTGGCCATCGCCATGCGCGAGGTGCGCTATCTCCAGCGGCTCCGTACCGGCCGGATCCGGGAACGGTAACCTGCCCTGCATGACAGCGGTTCGACCACACACGCATGCTCAGGCGGTTGACGCCGCGGTCGACCTCTTCACCCGGCAGGGCTACGAGAAGACCACCGTCGAGGAGATCGCGGATGCCGCCCAGGTGAGCCGGGCGACCTTCTTCCGCCGGTACCGGTCGAAGGAGGACGTTGTCTTCGCCGACCACGAGCTCCTCCTCGAGGAGGTGGTCGTGATGCTGGCCGCCACGCGCCCGGAGGCGCGCGCGAGCGAGGAGGCCGGGGGCGACGTCGGGCACGGCTGGGACCCGGAGGTGGGCCCGTACCTCGAGGTGTGCCGGGCCGCGCGCATGGTGTTCGACCATCACGTGGGCCAGCGCGAGACGTCGCTCGCCCGGTACGCCCTGCTGCAACAGGTGCCGGCGCTGCGCGACCGCGAGCTGGTCACCACGCACCGCTACGAGCGCGCGTTCACGCAGTACCTGCGCGACACGCTGCCGCCGGACCGGTCGAACACGACGGCGTCGATCGCGTTCGCGGCGTCGGTGGTGGCGGTGCACAACGCGATCCTGCGGCGCTGGCTGCGCAACCCGTCCCTGGACCCGCGGCCGGACCTGGAGGAGGCGTTCGCCGACCTGCGTCGCGCCGTCGTGGTGAGCAAGGGCGGCATGGCGCCGGAGGCGGACGCCGGGCCCCGCCGCCGCATCGTGGTCACGGTCCTCGACGGCGAGACGCCGCCCGACGACGTCGCCCGCGCGGTCCGCGACGCGCTGGCGTAGCGCCCGGCGGTCACGCGCGGCGACACGCTCGCGCCGGCCCGTTCACGCCGACTCGCGGAGCACCAGTTCCGTGGGGAGGATGAGTGCCGGGTCGATGTCCTCGCCCGCCGCCAGCTTGAGGACCTGCTGGGCCAGCATGCGGCCGGTCTCGTGGATCGGCTGGCGCACGGTGGTCAGCGGGGGCTCCGTGGAGCGGGCCGCGGTGGCGTCGTCGAACCCGACGACCGCGACGTCCTGCGGCACGCGGCGGCCGGCCTGGCGGAGGGCGCGCAGCGCGCCCTCGGCCATGAGGTCGGAAGCCACGAACACGGCGTCGAGCGCGGGCTCGTCGTCGAGCAGTCGGCGCATGGCGGACGTCCCGGACTCGCGCGTGAAGTCTCCGATCTCCACGAGCGATCGCCTGCCCGCCGCGGCGAGTGCGTCGCGGTACCCGGCGAGCCGGTCGATGCCCGCGACCATGTCCTGCGGGCCGGCGATCGTGGCGATGCGCGTGCGCCCCTGCGTCAGGAGGTGTTCGATCGCGGCCTTGACGCCGCCCGCGTGATCGACGTCGATGTAGGGGACGGCGCTGCCGGCGAGCTGGCGGCCGCTGGCCACGACGGGGACGCCCATGGCGGCCAGTTCTCCCGGCAGCGGGTCGGCCCCGTGCAGGGAGGCGAGGATGACGCCGTCCACGGTGCGGCTGCGGAGGTACCGCATGATCCGGTGGTGGCTGGCGGGGGTCGAGGCGAGCAGCAGGACGAGCTGCTTGTCCGCGGCTTCGAGCTCCTGACCGATGCCGCGCAGGATGCCGGTGAAGAACGCGTCGTCGGAGAACATCCGCGTCGCGGGTTCCGGCACGACCAGGGCGATGGAGTCGGTGCGACGCGAGACGAGGCTGCGAGCCGCCGGGTTGGGCACGTATCCGAGCTGGTCGACCGCCCGGTCCACCGCCTCGCGCACCCCGGACGTCACCCCCACGGAGCCGTTGATCACGCGGGACACGGTCGCGCGCGAGACCCCGGCCAGGCGTGCCACCGTCTCGAGGGTGGGACGTGCCGGGTGCGCGTCACGCATGACTCTCCTCCAGGTTCCGGGGCCGGGGCCGGGTTCACACGGAGTGTAATTCCGCGGTGGCCGGTCCGGAGCGGCTTCCGGCGTCGTGCCATCCTTCTCGCATGGACGTGATCCGCTGGCTGTTCGACGCCACCTTCAGCATCGGTGACCAGCAGCTCCTGTGGCGTGAGGTGATCGGCAACGCCTTCGGCCTGGCGTCCGCGCTCGGCGGGATGCGGCGCAAGGTCTGGGCATGGCCGGTGGGCATCGTCGGGAACCTGCTGCTGTTCACGGTCTTCCTGGGCTCGTGGTTCGGCGAGACCTCGCGGGCCGACATGCTCGGCCAGGCGGGACGGCAGGTCATGTTCATCGCCGTGTCCGTCTACGGGTGGTACCGCTGGCGCGAGACCCGCCGCCGTTCCGCGGACGTCCGCGCCGACGGCAAGGTCCCCGCCGACGACGGCGCCGCCGTGCACCCGCGCTGGGCTTCCTGGCCCGCGCGCCTGGGCCTGGTCGCGGCCCTGGTGGCCGGCACGCTGGTGCTCACTCCGCTGTTCCGGGCGCTCGGCTCGTTCGAGCCGGTCTGGGCCGACGCCTGGATCTTCATGGGGTCGCTCCTGGCCACCTACGGCATGGCCAAGGGCTGGGTCGAGTTCTGGCTGATCTGGGTCGCTGTCGACATCGTCGGCGTGCCGCTCCTGCTGAGCGCGGGCTACTGGGCCACGGCGGCGATGTACCTGTTCTACGGCGGGTTCACCCTGGTCGGCTTCTTCGTCTGGTGGCGCATCCAGCGGCGGGAGCAGGAGACAGCCATCGCGTGAGACGCCGTATCACTTGACGTGAGATTCGGTACCGGAGCACGATGTGAGCATGACGCAGACCCCCGGGGTGACGGCGCCCGCATACGACCTCTCCCAGCCGCTCGACATCGACTTCGCCGGGACGTTCGCCGACGCCACCGAGGATGAACGCGCCCACCAGCTCAAGGTCCGGCAGTTCGTGCAGGAGGAGGTCCTGCCGGTCATCGCCGACTACTGGGAGCGCTACGAGGTCCCGATGGACCTGGTCAAGCGCCTCGCCGAGCTCGACCTGCTGCGCGACGGCGTGGACGTGCCCGGGCTGCCGCACGTCACCCCGTACGCGGCGGGCCTGGCCGCGATGGAGATGTCCCGCGGCGACGGCTCCGTGGCGACGATCTGCGGCGTCCAGGGCGGGCTCGCCCTGCAGTCGATCACCATGCTCGGCTCCGAGGAGCAGATCGAGAAGTACGCCGGCCCGATGGCACGCGGCGAGATCCTCGGCGCGTTCGGCCTCACCGAGCCGACGCACGGCTCCGACTCGGTCGCCCTGGAGACCACGGCGGTCGCCGCCACCCGCGACGGCACCCCTGGCTACGTCATCAACGGCGAGAAGAAGTGGATCGGCTTCGGGTCGACCGGCCACATCACCGTGGTGTGGGCCCGTGGTGAGGACGGCCAGGTCCACGGCTACATCGTGCCGCAGGACAGCCCCGGCTACGAGGCCACCACCATCCAGGGCAAGGTCTCGCTCCGCGCCATCCACCAGGCACACATCGTCATGAAGGACGTGTTCGTGCCGGCCGAGAACCTGCTGCCGCAGGCTCGCACCTTCAAGGACGCCGGCCGCGTGCTCTTCCAGACACGCCTGGGGGTCGCCTGGTCCGCCGTCGGACACGCCGTGGCCTGCTACGAGTCCGCGGTGGCGTACTCCACGCAGCGCGTGCAGTTCGGGCGCCCGCTCGCCGCCAGCCAGATGGTCCAGGAGCGCCTGGCGCAGATGCTGTCGACCCTCACGCAGATCCAGCTGCTGGTGAAGCAGATGACGCGCCTCGCCGAGAGCGGCGAGCTGACCGGACCGCAGGCATCGATCGCCAAGTACTCCTGCACGCGCGGCGCGCGCCAGATCGCGCAGACCGCCCGCGACATGCTGGGCGGCAACGGCATCCTGCTGGAGAACCGGGTGGCGCGGCACTTCGCCGACATCGAGGCCCTGCACACCTACGAGGGCACCGAGAACATGCAGGCGCTGATCATCGGACGCGAGATCACGGGAGTGAGCGCGTTCGCCTGAGGCGCCGAGTGCCTCGGCCGGCCGCGTCTCCGGAAAGTGCCCACTGCGTCCCGGCACCACATCTCCGGAGCGATCGGTGCAAGGATGTGAGCCGTGCTGACCGACGCCCGACCTGTCCGCGTCCTGACCCGCGCCCTGCTGTCACCCTGGGCCATCGCTGTCGCGTTCGTCGCCGCCCACGCCTGGCTGATCCACGAGGCCTGGCAGTGGGAGCCGCAGATCTTCGGCGACGTCGTGCTCTACGAGTGGTGGGCCCGCAGCGGCATCGACACCGCGCGGTGGCCCGTCTTCGACTACGCCTGGGTGTACCCGGTCGGCGCTCTCGTCGCGATCACGCCACCGGCCTGGGTCTCCCAGAACACCGCCGGCTACGAGTGGGTCTGGCTCGGCCTGGTCGTGGCGCTCAACGCCGTCGCTACCGTGTTCCTGGCGCGTGCCCGCCCGCGAGGCCCTGTCGGCGCCTGGTTCTGGCTGATCTTCCTCGTGGCGCTCGGCCCGATCTTCCTCGGCCGCCTCGACGGCGTGATCGCCCCGATCATCCTGGTCGCGCTGCTCATCGCGGCCCGCTATCCCGCGACGGCGATGGCGCTGGCGACGATCGGCGCCTGGATCAAGATCGCGCCGGGGGCCGTCGCCGTCGCCATCGCCGCGACGTCGGGCGGCGTCTACCGGTTCGCGCGGAACGTCGTGCTGCCGGGCGCGCTGGTGAGCGCTCTCGTCCTCGGCTGGGCCCTCGCGGGCGGCAGCGGCAGCCGCGTGCTCGACGTCTTCGGCGAGCAGAGTGACCGCAACCTCCAGGTCGAGGCGGTCGGCGCCACGCCCTTCCTCCTCATCGGGATGGACAACCCGAAGTACGACGCGACCTGGAACGACGAGATCTACACCTACGAGGTGCTCGGTTCCGCGCCGCGGGAGATGGCCGAGGCGCTCGACGTCGCGCTGCTCGTCGTCGTCGGGATCATCGCGCTGCTGGCCGCGTTCGCCGTACGACGCCGGCCCGAGCGAGCCCAGGACATCCTGCTGCTGACCGCCGCGGCCGGGCTGCTCGCCCTGATCGTGTGCAACAAGGTGGGCTCGCCCCAGTTCATCGCCTGGCTCGGCCCGCCGGTCGCGGCCGCCGTCGCCCTCTACGGCCGCGACGTCACCGAGGCACGGCGCACCTGGCTGGCCCCGGCGCTGGGCCTGATCCTCACCGCGATTCTCACGAAGATGATCTTTCCTGTCCGCTACGGGGAGTTCCTCGGGGGTTTCCCTGAAATGACCCTCGTGGGGGCGGTGCGCAACGGCCTTCTCGTGGCACTCTTGCTGGGAGCGGTTGTGCGACTGGTTCAGATCGCGGCCGCGGCAGACCGCCGGGATGTTCCGGCCCGGGCTTCCGCGGGCGCCCCGGCGTTGCAGAAGGAGCAAGATGACACGTGACGTTTGCCAACACTCCGCCCCTTGGCTCCTGAGGCGTTACCGAGTGATGGTCGAGTGTCTACCGTGCGCGTAGCGATCGTCACAGAGTCGTTTCTCCCGCAGGTCAACGGGGTCACCAACTCCGTCCTGCGGGTACTCGAGCACCTCGAGCAGCGCGGCGACGAGGCCATGGTGCTCGCTCCCGACGCCGACAGCGGCGCCGTACCGCCCTTCGTCAGCGGGGCGCCCGTCGTCGAGCTCGGTTCCATCGGCTTCCCCGGCTACCCCGACGTCCGCGTCGTGGTCGGCAAGAAGTGGCGTACCGAGCGCACGCTCGCGGCGTTCGAACCCGACGTCGTCCACCTGGCCTCTCCGTTCATCCTCGGCTGGCGGGGCATGCTCGCGGCCGAGCGGATGGGCCTGCCGACCGTCGCCGTGTACCAGACCGAGGTGCCGGGCTACGCGTCCCGCTACGGGCTGGGCCACTTCGAGCCACTGCTGTGGAAGCGGGTCAAGGACCTGCACGAGAAGGCGACGCTCAACCTCGTGCCCTCCACCGCGACCATGCGGCAGCTCGCGGCCCACGGCATCCCGAACATGCGGCTGTGGGGGCGGGGCGTGGACACCACGTCGTTCCACCCGCGGTTCCGCGACGAGGGCTGGCGCCGCGCGGTCGGGGGCGACAAGGAGGTGCTGGTCGGGTACGTCGGGCGACTCGCCGCCGAGAAGCAGGTGGAGGCGCTGAGCGTGCTCAAGGACCTGCCGAACGTGCGGCTCGTCGTCGTCGGCGACGGCCCCGAGCGGGAGGCCCTGCACCACCTGCTGCCGACAGCGCACTTCACCGGCTTGCTCCGCGGCCAGGAACTGGCCCGTGCCATGGCCAGCCTGGACGTGTTCGTGCATCCGGGTGAGCTGGAGACCTTCGGCCAGACCCTCCAGGAGGCGCACGCGAGCGGCGTCCCCGTGGTGGCGCCCGCCGCCGGTGGACCGCTGGACATCGTGCGGCACTCGCACGACGGATGGTTGTACGCTCCAGGTGACCACAAGGCATTGCGGCGGCACGTGGCCGACCTCGTGGGCGACGAGCGCAAGCGGCTCGCGTTCGGGGCAGCGGCCCGCGAGCGCGCCGAGAGCCGCACCTGGCACGACATCTGCGAAGAGCTCGTGCACCACTACGAAGACGCGATCCGGGTCCATGAAAGGGCTGGGTCGGCGGAGGTTTGACCGTGCGCATCGTTCACATCGCGAATTTCTACGGCCCGCGCTCCGGCGGGATCCGGACCGCGATGCACGCGATGGCCGGACAGTACCTGCGGCACGGTCATGAACCGGTACTCCTGGTCCCCGGCGACCGTGACTCCGTGTCGCAGGTGGACGGCGTCCGCCTCATCACGGTGGCCGCGCCCCGCGCCCCGTTCTCCGGCGGCTACCGGGTGGTGGTCCGCCCGCGCAAGGTACGCCGGCTCCTCGAGGCGCTGGAGCCGGACCGCCTGGAGATCTCGGACCGCACCACTCTGACGGGGATCGGCGACTGGGCGCGTAGCGAAGGGGTGCCGTCGCTCGCCATGCTGCACGAACGGGTCGACGGCGTGCTGCGTTCCTGGGTGCCCGGTCACGGCCCGGACGGGCGCATCGCCGCGCTGGGAGCCGCGACGGCCCCGCGGTTCGCCGACCGCTACAACCTCGCCACCCTGCCGAGGTTCGACCGGCTGGTCGCGACCACCGAGTTCGCCGCCGGTGAGGTGGAGCGCCTGCGCCGGCGAGCGCGCAACACGGTGCTGCCTCCACTCTTCCGGGTCCCGCTCGGCGTGGACCTCGACATGTTCCGGCCGGACCGGTACGACGACGAGTTCCGGGAGCAGTACGCCCCTGCGGGCACCACCCTGATCGTGACCGCCAGCCGGATCTCGCAGGAGAAGCGCGTCGATCTCGCCGTCGACGCCGCCACCCAGGTGATGCGCGACGGCCGCCCGGTACGCCTCGTCGTCGCGGGGGCCGGGCCGCTGCTGCCGAAGGTGCGCGACCGCGCCGCCGCCGCCGGGCTGCCGCACAAGTTCCTGTCGTTCGTCCCGGACCGCGTGCGCCTGGCAACCCTGCTGAGCTGCGCCGACGTCGTCGTCGCTCCGGGTCCCATCGAGACCTTCGGGCTCGCCGCGCTCGAAGCGCTGGCCTCCGGAACTCCCGTGGTGTGCTCCGCGACGAGCGCCCTGCCGGAGATCGTCGGCCCGGCCGGCGCGGCGGCGGCGCCCGAACCGGCACCGCTGGCCCTCGCGATCCACGACGTGCTGGACCGTGACCCCGTCGCCCGGCGCGCGGCGGCGCGGGAGCGCGCGGAGCTGTTCCCGTGGACCGCGACGGGCGCGGCGATGCTGGCGCTGCACGACAAGCCGACGTTCGAGGACTCGGAGGCGCTCACCGGCCGGGCGGCCGCCGACATGGTTCCGGCCGGCTCCCGGCCATGACCCCAGGGCCCGCGGTGGCGGTCGCGCTGGGTGACTCGATCACCGTCGGCGTAGGTGACACCGTCGGGCCCGATGCCCGGCACGGCGCGGGCTGGGCCGCGCACCTGGCCGCTGTGCTGCGGGCCGGCACGTTCCGGAACCTCGCAAGCAACGGATCGCGCGCCCGCGACGTCGCCGACGGCCAGCTCGCCCAGGCGCTCCGCCTCCGCCCGACGCTCGCCACCGTGCTGGTGGGCGGGAACGACGTGCTGCGCAGCGACTTCTCCGCGGAGGAGATCGAGCGAGCCCTGGCCCGGACGGTCGGTGCGCTGGCGGGCGCCGCGAGCGACGTCGTCCTCTTGCGGCTGCCCGTGATCGGGCTGTTCGAGCTCGCGCCGCGTCCCGTGCGACGGGTGATGCGACGCCGGGTCGGCGTGATCAACGCCGCGGTCGACGGCGCCGCGGCGGCCGCCCGGGAGGCGCCGGGACACGTCGCGGTGGTCGACGGCACCGAGGCCATCGCGGCCGCCGGCGCGCGGGCCTGGCACATCGATCGGGTGCATCCGTCGCCGGCGGGGCACCGGACGCTGGCGCTGGAGGTCGCGCGGGTCTGGCTCGGCGGGACGGCGCAGCACGTCGGGGCCGTGCCGTCGACGGCCACGCTGGCCGCCCGGCTGCCCGCGGCGCCGGAACCACCGTCCCGGTGGCAGCGGGCCGGGTGGCTCGTGGCGAAGGGCATCCCCTGGACCTGGCGCCGCGGCGGGGACTTCCTCCCCGGACTGGTCCGCACCGTCGTCTCCGACATCCGGTCCGAGCGGGCGCTCCCCTCCGGGTCGTCGATCACCGGGATCGCGGAGCAGGGGCCGGGCCCGCGCAAGCACCGGAGCTGACCTGCGCACGAGCGATTTCGCTTCCCTTTCCACCCGCATGCGGGGCAAGCTCGACCAGGAAGAGATCGACGCGACGGTGCGGCAGTGGGCGTCTACGGCGGCAAGGGATCCTGGTCGTAGCGGACCAGCACGCCCGCTCCTCGGGGACCGGGTCAGCCCCGAGGGAGCAGCCGCGGCACCGCCGCCTCCGCCCGGCATGTCCGCCGTGCGGGGGCGGCGGTGCCGCCAGGAGTCGAGACCGGTTTCGCCCCGGCGGGCCGGGCACCGCGCGGTCAGCTCCTGCCGGTCAGGATCATCCAGGTCAGCTCTTGCCACCGCCCGGTTTGGCCGCAGTGAGCGTGACCGGGGCACTCGTCTCGCTGCCGTGGGGGTTGGTCGCCGTGGCGCGCACGAGCACGCCGTCGGTGTCCGGCGTCGCGCGGAGGCTGAACGTGGACGTGCCGTCGTCCGACGTCGCCGGCTGCCCCTTCTCGGGTGCGCGCCAGGTGGCGCCGTCGTCGTCGGACACCTCCCACAGGACGAGCGGGCGCGGGGTGCCCGCGGCCGTGGCGGTGAACGACGCCTTCCTGCCGATCCGGGCCGACGCGTCCGTCGGCGCGGTGGTCAGGGTGGCGGCGTCGACCGTCGTGTCGACCACGGGCCAGCCGTCCACCCAGTCGAGGCGCTGCAGGCCGAGCGTCGGAAAGTAGGGGATCTCCTCGTTGGACGCGTCGTAGTAGTGGAACGCCAGGACGTCGTCGTCCACGGACTGCCCGCCCGGGCCGACGATCGCACCGTGGGCGTCCAGCAGGATCGTCCCGCCGCCGCCGAACATGTCCCGGCCGTCCCGGTCCAGGTACGGGCCGGTCACGTCACGCGAGCGGCCGACAGCCACCTTGTAGGTGCTGTCGCCGCCGGCGCAGCACCGGTCGAAGGAGACGAAGAGGTAGTACCAGCCGTCGCGCTCGTAGATGTAGGGCGCCTCGACCGGGTTGCCCGGCTGGAAACGGTCGACCAGGTGGACGGCGTCCTGCAGGGCTCCGTCCACGGGCTTGCCGCTGGGCCAGGAGATCTCCACCAGGAAGATGCCGTACCAGTAGGAGCCGATCGCCATGTACGGGGTGCCGTCCGCGCCGGTGACGATACCGGCGTCGATGGCATTGAACGTCTTGCCGTTCTCGATCTCCTGCGGGGAGGTGATCACGGCGCCCTGGTCGACCCACTCGTAGTCGGGGTCGTCGGGGTTCAGGGTGGTGTTCGTGGCCAGCGCCGTGACGCTGTTGTTGGTGCCGAAGCGGCTGGCCGAGTAGTAGAGGTAGTAGGTGCCGTCGTGCTCGTGGACCTCCGGGGCCCAGAGACTGCCGGGGAGTTCGCCGTCGGAGAAGTGCTCGTCGATCCACGCGGGGATCTCGTCCCAGACGGTGCCCTCGTAGGCCCACGTGACGCCGTCGTCGTGGGAGGACCAGATCTGGACCGTGCCGCCGTTCTCCCGGTTGACCAGGCCGGTGGAGTAGACGTACCAGGTGCCCGTGCGCTCGTCGACGACGAGGGCGGGGTCGTGGATCGGGGAGGTGTCGCCGGTGACCGTGATGCCGCCGGTGGCCGGAGCGGCGACGGGGGTCGTGGGAGCGTTCGTTGCCGCGGAGCCTTCCGCGGTGGCGCTGCTTGCCGGGGCTACCGGCGCGAGCAGCAGGAGCCCGGCTGCGAGTGCGGCCGCGGTGCGGCCTGCGAGGCGGGGACGTGCCATGGTGGTTCCTCTCGATGTACAACGTTGTAAATCGCTGCTCGACGAGGCTAGCCAGGCCGACCCGGTGGGTCAAGGGGTATCGATTGGGCGATCGCGGGTCGGAGCAGGTATCCTGCTACGGCCCGCTCAGGCGGGCGCCAGGTAGCGTGTCCGAGCGGCCTAAGGAGCACGCCTCGAAAGCGTGTGTGGGTTAACAGTCCACCGTGGGTTCAAATCCCACCGCTACCGCACCCGCAGTGAGATCCGAGCCCCTGACCAGCGGAAACGCTGGTCAGGGGCTCGAGTCTTCGGCCTGACTCCCGGCAAATCCCCGGTGACGGCTCTCGGACGGCAGAATCGGCCGGAGCCCGGGCTCAGTACGGCGCCTTCAGCCCTGGAAACATCGGGTAGTGCTTGAGGTTGCAGGTCCACAGCGCGCCGCCGGTGACGTCGGCCGTGGCCGCAATGACGTAGTCGGCGATGTCGATCGTCGAATGCGAGCGCCGGTATGTCCTCGCGTAGCGCCCGGCAGCGTCGGCGACGCGCTCGTCGACCTCGATCCAGTCGATGACGTCCAGGAGCGCATGGGTCTTGGACTTCTCCGGCGAGCGCATCCCACCGAGCAGCTCGGTGCGGGTCAGGACGGACGCCGTGACTCGTCGCCCGAATCGGCGCGCCCCGATCAGCGCGTCACGCGCCTCGGGCACCCCACGGAGGTGATCGATGAACACCGAGGTGTCGACCACCAGCGGCTGGGCGCTCACCACTCGGCAAACCTGTCACCGCGTCCCGGCCGGATCGTCTCGACGTAGGCGGCGCCGTCCGTCTCCTTGTCCGCCAGTGAGCCAAAGCTCGCTTCGAGCGCTTGGGTGAACGCATCGACGTCCGCCCCGCCATAGGTACGGTCGATCGCGCGTCGCACCAGTTCGGCCAGACCGAGTCCGGAGGCGCGCGACTCCGCGAGCAGCCGCTCGTACTGCTCATCCTCCAGGGTGATCTGCGTGCGATGGCTCATGATGTAAACCTACATCATGAGCCATCGCAAGGCCGGCGCGTACCGCCGACAGCTCGCGTCAGCCGACCGCGTACTCGTCGATCGCCGCCAGCTCGCCGTCGGTGAAGGCCGGGCTGCTCAGCGCGCCCAGGTTGTCCTCGAGCTGCGCGACACTGCTCGCGCCGACGATGACGCTCGTCATGCGCTCGTCGCGCAGCGCCCAGGCCAGCGCCATCTGGGCGAGCGTCTGACCGCGTTCGACGGCGATCGCGTGCAGGCCCTTGATGCGTGCGAGCGCGGTCTCGTCGAGGCGGTCCTTCATCCACTCCTGCGCGGCCGCGCGCGAGCCGGCGGGGACCCCCTTCAGGTACCGGTCGGTCAGCATGCCCTGGGCCAACGGGCTGAAGACGATGCAGCCGGCGCCCACCTCCTCCAGCGCGTCGAGGAGGCCGTCGCGTTCGGTCCAGCGGTTGAACATGGAGTACGACGGCTGGTTGATCAGCAGTGGTGTGCCCAGGTCTGCCAGGATCGCGGCGGCCCGGCGTACCTGCGCGGCGTCGTAGTTCGACACCCCGACGTACAGCGCCCTCCCCGACCGCACGATGTGGTCCAGCGCGGCCATGGTCTCTTCGAGCGGTGTGTCCGGGTCGGGGCGGTGGTGGTAGAAGACGTCGACGTAGTCCAGCCCCATCCGCCGCAAGGACTGGTCGAGGGACGCGACCAGGTACTTGCGCGAGCCGAAGTTTCCGTAGGGCCCCGGCCACATGTCGTAGCCCGCCTTGGAAGAGATCACCAGCTCGTCTCGGAAGGGCCGGAGGTCGGCCGCGAGATGCCGGCCGAAGTTCTCCTCGGCGGCGCCGTACGGCGGGCCGTAGTTGTTGGCCAGGTCGAAATGGGTGACACCCAGGTCGAAGGCGCGGCGCAGGATGTCGCGCTGGGTCTCCAGCGGACGGTTGTGGCCGAAGTTCTGCCACAGGCCCAGCGAGATCGCGGGAAGCTGCAGCCCGCTGCGTCCGGAGCGCCGGTAGTGCATGGAGTCGTAGCGGTCGTCCGCGGGGTGGTAGGTCATGCCGCGACCTCCCGGCGGACGGCGTCGGTGCCCGTGCGGGGCAGGAACGGGTTCTCGGGTCTGGGCTTCGCCATGATGCTCGTCTCTCTCGTCGCGCCGAGGCCGCGTCACCGCAGCCGTCGCGCGCCGGGACCGCCGGCGTCGTGCGGCACACCTGACGCGCGCTCTCCCGCTCAGCCTCTCACCAGCTCCGCGAAGACGATCACGTTGTCCAGGTGACGCCCCGACTCCTCGTCGAAGGCGCCACCGCAGGTGATGACCCGTAGTTCCGGCCCCTTCGTCGCGCCGTAGACGTCGATCCGCGGGAATTCGGCCTTGGGGGCGCTCTTGATCTCGGTCACCTCGAAGATCGCGGTGCTGCCGTCGGCCCGGTCCACCTCGATGCGGTCACCCTCGCGCGTGTTCCCCAGTTCGAAGAAGACCGACGGCGCGTAGCCGCTCCCGGTGACGTGCCCCTCGAGTACGGCGGGACCGACCTCGCCGGGCGTGGGCGACCCGTCGTACCACGCGACCTCGTCGTAGCGCTCCCCCGAGGGGACCTGGAGCCTGCCGTCCGCGTCCAGGCCGAGGCCGTGGACGGGCGACTCGACGCCGATGCTCGGGATGCGTACGGCGGTGGGCCGCGAGGCGGGCATCGGCCGCACCGCAGGCTCGTCGGACGCCTCCGGAGCGGCTGCCGAGGCTCCTGAGGACGACGACGGCGAGGGGGCGGTCACCTCCCCCGGCGACGTGCTCGGTGCGGGAGGTTCCCGCTCGGCCACGCCGGCGGCCACGGGCGGTGCCGGTGGCGGACCGACCTGCTGGTTGGCCGCCCAGACCACGGCACCTCCGCCGATGACGAACAGCGCGGCGCACGCCGCCACCACCGATGTGCGGTGGCGGCGTGCACCGTCCTTCGCCGACCCCGTGGTCACTTGGTGGCGCGACGCCGGGCGGCGATCAGGCCGAAGGCGCCGAGGCCCATGGCCAGGGTGCCGAGGGCGAAGGCGGCCGGGTACTCGATGCCGGCCGTGGAGGCACCGCCGGTCTCGACGCCACCCTCCGGCATGCTCATCTGCGCCACGTTCAGCTCGCCGCAGGCAGCCGGGTCGGTCGCCTCGGACGGCAGGCTCGGGTCGAGGTCGGACTTCGTGTCGCCGTCGTACGTGCCCGAACCGTCGTGGTCGACACCGTGCACGACGACGACGCCGTCACCGGCGGCGATCTGCTGAGCCACCTCCTCGGAGACCGTGATGGTCCGCGAGTAGGTGTTGCTGGCGTCGGCGGGGAAGTTCTCGACGTCGAGCGCGGCGTCGGGCCCGGTCTTGCCGGGCTCGTTCGTCAGCGACACCGCGACGGCGCCGTACTGGTCGGCGGCGTCGCTGACCTGCAGGGCACCCTCGAAGCCGCTGCCCTCCTGGTCGTTCGACGGGCAGACGTTCTGCCCGCCGATGTGGATGTGCTGAGCGTGCGGTGCGCCCGCGAGCAGGCCCTGGGTCTCGAGCTTGATCTCGACCTGCGTGCCGTCGACCATGGCCCACGCCGTTCCGGAGGCACCCGAGTCGTTGAGCTGGGTGAGTTCGGCGGTGAGCTCGTGGCCGCTGTGGTCGTCGGCGACGGCAGGCCCCACTGCCAGGGGCAGGCCGACGAGGGTCGCGGTGGTGGCGATGATGGCGAGTCGTGTCTTGCGCATGACGTGTCCTCCTGTAGACCGGCGGCAAGGTGCCGCCTGAGTAGGGCATCGGAGGTTCGGAGCAGCGACCGATCCGGATGGGTCCGCATCCGAAAGTCCCGCCTCACGTGGGCGAGCAGGCGCGTTCGGGCCCGCCGCAGTCGGGCCTGAGAGGCTTCACGCGCCCGCCGCTCCCGTCAGATGCCGAGCAGCATGAGATCCAACCCACGGATCAGGTCGGGATCGGTGAACGTGTCCAGCGCGGTGATCCGCTCGTCCTCGATGGTGAAGACCATGACGCTGGGGGACCCTCCGGCGGCGCCGCCGATGGCGCCGATCTTGTCGCCCACCCGGACCAGGTGCCCGCTCCGCGCCATGGACGAGAAGGTGATCGCGCGGCCGGCGACGGTGGCGGCACCGCGGACGATGAGGTCGATGTCGCCGCCGTGCGTACGAAGGGTGATGTCGGGATCGAGAAGCGTCACCAAGGCCTCGAAATCGCCCTCGCGGGCAGCCGCGGCGAACGCCTCGGCCACGCCGCGCCGCGCGGCGATCTCACCGCTCGGCGGCTCGGGGTTCCCGCGCACCCGGCGGCGGGCACGGCTGGCGAGCTGCCGTGCGGCGGCCGGTGAGCGGTCCACGATGCCGGCGAGCTGGTCGAAGGGAACGCCGAACAGGTCGTGGAGCACGAAGGCCAGCCGCTCGGCCGGATCGAGGGTCTCCAGGATCACCAGGAGGGCCAGGCCCACGGAATCGGCCAGCAGCGCGGCCGCCTCGGGGTCGGCCGCGTCGGGCGGGGCAGGGACGTCGCCCGCCACCTCGGGCAGCGCCCGCTCACGCTTGGACCTGCGCGACCGCAGTTCATCGAGGCACACGCGCCCCACCACGGTGGTCAGCCAGCCGCCCAGGTTCCGGATCTCGCCGGATCCGGCGGCGGCCAGCCGGAGCCAGGCCTCCTGCACGGCGTCCTCGGCCTCGGCGGTCGAGCCGAGCATCCGGTAGGCGACCGCCACCAGGCGCGGGCGTTCCTCCTCGAAACGGCAGGCGAGCAGACGGTCCTCGTCCTTGACCCTGTCCTCCATGACTTCTCCTTCTCTCGGTACCGCCCGGACGTGCCGCCGGTTTCCCCGGCCGCACCCATGACGAACGACCGCCCGCGATTGTGACCGCGCCAGCCCTCGACGCCGGGATGTGAGGCCGGACACACCCGGTCACGTTCTCGGCGCGCCAGGCGTCATCCCGGCGAGACCACGAACCACGAGAACGAAGGACACCACCATGGAACCGCGCTTCGACTACTCCACCAGCCCTCTCGCCGCGAAGATCATCAAGCACCTCAGCTCCGCCGCCAAGGCAGCCGAGTCCGCCGGCCTGCCCGCCGAGATCCCGAACCTGGTGCTCCTGCGGGCGAGCCAGATCAACGGCTGCGGCTTCTGCACGGACATGCACTACAAGGACGCCGTCCACGCCCAGGAGGACCCGATCCGCCTCAACCTGGTCGCCGCCTGGCACGAGGCCACCGTCTTCACCGACGCCGAGCGCGCCGCGCTGGCCCTGACGGAGGAGGGCACCCGCATCGCCGACGCCCGGACCGGCGTCGACGACGACGTGTGGGAGTCCGCCCGCAAGCAGTTCTCCGACGACGAACTCGTCGGGCTCATCGCCCTCATCGCGGTCATCAACGCCTACAACCGGCTCAACGTCCTCGTCGGCACGCCGGCCGGCACCTACCAGCCGGGCCAGTTCGCCTGACCAGAGACGGGACGGCCTCCGCGACCCCGGGAGCACTCCCGGGGCCCGGAGCACCCGCTCAGTACACGACCGGCCACCCGCCGTCGTACCGCAGCAGGTTGATGCCGAGCTGCGCCACGCCGTCGTCCCGGTAGTAGTGGTAGAAGAGCGCGTCCCCATCGCTGTCCGCGAGCACCGTCTGGTGCCCCGGGCCGTGCACCGAGCCATGACTCGCGAGGATCTCGGTTCCCCCGCCGTTCATCATCGGTGTCCCGGCACGGTCCACGTACGGCCCGGTGATCGACGTCGAACGACCCGCCATCACGCGGTAGGTCGAGTCGGCGCCCTGGCAGCACCGGTCGAACGACACGAACAGGTAGTAGTAGCCGTCCCGGTGGTGGATGGTCGGCGCCTCGATCGCGCCGCCGCCGCGGCTCGCGATGCTGTGGAACTCCGACCCCGACCGCATGCCCGTCGAGGAGTCGAGCCGGATCAGCTTGATCCCCGACCAGAACGAACCGAAGCTCATCCACCAGTCGCCGTTCTGGTCCTCGGTGACGGCGGGGTCGATGGCGTTGAAGTCGTCGCCGGTGCCGGACTCGACGACGACGCCGCGGTTGGTCCACGTCCCCGACGCGCCCGTGGGGCTCGTCGCGAGGAAGATCGCCGACCTGTTCTCACCGAACGACGACGCCGAGTACCAGAGGTAGTACTGCCCGTTGGCGTACTTGAGCTCCGGCGCCCACAGGTTGCGCTCGCCGCCGGTGTACTCGTCGGCCCACGGGGTGCCGCCGGGGAACGCGGCACCGACGTCGGTCCAGTTCGTCCGGTCGCTGGAGGTCTTCAGCCCGACGCCGTTGGCCGTGAAGGCCAGCAGGTACTCGCCGTCAGGCTTCTTCAGGACCTCCGGGTCGTGGGCGAACGTGTCGCCGGTGACGGGCCCGGGGCCGGGGTACGCGGCGGCGACGCTGTCCACCGCGACCATCCGCCACTGCTGGTTGGCCGCGTTCGTGTCGTCGTACTGCGAGACGCGGGCACCGTCGGCGGTGGACCACTCCCACAGGTCGAGTGCCTTGCCGCTGTTGCGGTTGACGAGCTGGATGTTGCCGGACACGTCCTGGACGCTGAACTCCTGGTTGGCGTTGCCGAGGTCGGACCACTGGACGACGCTCGCCCCGTTGTCGACCGAGTGTTCGTAGATCTCGGCCACGAGGCCGCTGCAGCGGTTCATCAGGCGGTAGTAGCCGCCGCCCGAGTCGAGGAATCGCCACTGCTGGGCGCAGGTGTCGTTGCGCGTGAACTGGGTGAGCTCCGCGCCCTCGGCGGACGAGCCTCCTCCGATCTCCATCGCCTTGCCGCTGTGCTGGTTGACCAGGACGTACCAGGCGCCGGTGTCGATGGTGGCGGCCGACGCCGGTCCGGCCGACGGGACCACGAGACACGTGAGGGCGAGAGCCAGGGCGGCGAACAGGGTCAGCGCCGCCCGGGGACCTCGCCGTGCGAGAACCCGTGTCGGTTCCATACAGACCTCCTCCTTGAGGTTTCGGCACCCGGCCGGGCGCCACGAGCCAGTTTTCATCGATGTAGAACCTCTCGTCAAGACCCCCGCTCCTCGGACCCCGACATCCGTGCCGCCGTCGGCAGCCCTCTGAGCAGCGGCGCTACCCCGCCACGCGACCCCTCAGTAGGCTCGTCCACGTGCAGCCCGTCTCGCGTCCCACCACCTGGCAGCCCGAGCCAGTCGTCGTCCCCCTGACAACCGTGGACGACGCCGTCCGCGTGCTCAGCGGGGCTCGGTTCGTCGCCCTGACCGGCGCGGGGATCTCCACGGACTCCGGCATTCCCGACTACCGCGGGCCCGGCTCACCCCCGCGGAACCCCATGACCTACCAGCAGTTCATCGGCGACGAAGCCTTCCGCCGGCACTACTGGGCCCGCAACCACGTGGGCTGGCGGCACATGCACCGCACCGAACCGAACGCGGGACACCGCGCGCTCGTGCGGCTCGAGGAGCGCGGCGTCCTGGCCGGGACCATCACCCAGAACGTGGATCTCCTGCATCAGGAGGCAGGGTCCCGCGACGTGATCGACCTGCACGGACGCTACGACCGAGTGATCTGCCTGGCCTGTTCGCAGGTGGTGTCGCGCGCCCGTCTCGCGGAGCGTCTGGACGCGCTCAACCCGGGGTTCGCGGAGTCGATCGGCACGGTGGGTGACATCGAGATCGCCCCCGACGCGGACGCCGTCGTCTCCACCACCTCCCACTTCAGGCCCGCACCGTGCGACTCCTGCGGCGGCGTGCTCAAGCCCGAGATCGTCTACTTCGGCGAGAACGTGCCACGAGCCCGCGTCGAAGCGGCGTACGCGATGGTGGACGACGCCGACGCCCTGCTCGTCGCCGGATCGTCGCTGACCGTGATGAGCGGTCTGCGATTCGTGAAGCGGGCGGCGAGGGACGGCAAACCCGTGGTCATCGTCAATCGCGGCGTCACGCGCGGCGACGCGCACGCCACGGTCAAGGTCGACGGCGGGACGAGCGTGGTACTGCCCGCCCTCGCCGCGCGTCTCCCGAATGCCCGCCCCTCCTCCCGGTAGTGCCTCGCCTGTCGATTTGTCCGATCAAGTCACTGGCGCGTCAAATCGGAATCTTGCTACCGTCGTCGCACCGCAACCTGGAAGGGACGACGACGTGCC
The DNA here is from genome assembly GCF_003814695.1 of Myceligenerans xiligouense. Lineage (GTDB taxonomy): Bacteria > Actinomycetota > Actinomycetes > Actinomycetales > Cellulomonadaceae > Myceligenerans > Myceligenerans xiligouense. Next base: position 257,222 of record NZ_RKQZ01000001.1, on the reverse strand, counting down.
TGCTCCGAGCCTCGGCGACTGGGCGACCCACAGCCCGTACAGCGACCCCGCGCCGCACACCGACCTGCTGACCGCCATCCCGCCCGAGCCCTCCGCCGTGCACACGGCCGCGTGCGCGACCGTGGTGCACTACCGGGACCCGGAGCTGCCCGGCGGGCCCACCCAGGACCAGTGGGACGACATCGACCGGCGCTGGCTCTCGTCCACCCTCGACGCCGCGACCGAACGTGCCGACGGCCCGCTGGACGCCCCGCGCGGACCCGCGCTCCAGGTCGCCGGCTGCTGCCGCGACCACACACTGTTCTCGCTCGGCGTCCTGCGGGGTCACGGCGTGCCCGCCCGGTCACGGATCGGCTTCGCCCGGTACCTCGAGCCCGGGTTCGGCGCGGATCACGTGGTGGTCGAGCACTGGGACGGTGCCCGCTGGGTGCGCTGGGACCCGGAGCTCGCTCCCGGCGACGAGTGGGACTTCGATCCCTACGACATGCCCGTCACCGTCACCCGTGACCCGGCGTCGGGCCTGGACCAGCCGTTCGTCACCGCGGCGCAGGCCTGGCTCGCGATCCGGGCCGGTGCGGCCGACCCGGCGAAGTTCGGGGTGGCGGGGGTGCCGGAGCTCTCCGGCCGGGACTTCGTGCGGCGCTACGTGCTGCTGGAGGTCGCCCACCGGCACCGTGACGAGCTGCTGCTGTGGGACGTCTGGGGGCCGGTCCTCGGGGCACTGTCCGACGACACCCCGCAGGCGGAAGCCGGCAGACGGGCCGCCGCGGCGGCGGGCATGCCGGGCCTCGACGTGTCGTCCGAGGAGTTCGACGCCCTCGCCGACGAGCTCGCCCATCTCCTGATCGCCGCGGACGCCGGGGACGGCGTCGCCGCCGAGGAACTCGCCGAACTCTACGAGGGAGACCCTCGCCTGCACCCGGGAACGCACGTCGGCACGTACTCCCCGTCGCACCGCGGCGGCATCACCGACCTGGCCACCCGCACCACAACGTGGCAGCCCTCCAGCTCAACCTGACACCCCACCCCCGTGCCCCCACCCCCGTGGCACCCACGCGCGACCACGCCCTTTCGAGGGGGTGGTCACGCTCCCACCCCTCGAAATGACGTGGTCGATCAGGAATGACGTGGTCGCGTGGAGACTCGGCGCGGCCGGCGGGCATCGAAGAAGTCGCGGAGGAGGGCGCCGCACCGCTCCTCGCGGATGCCGCCGATCACCTCGATCTCGTGATGGGCGCGGCGGTCGCGCACGAGGTCCCACACCGAGCCCGTCGCCCCGGCCTTGGGATCCCACGCCCCCAGGACCAGGCGTGACACCCGGGCCAGCAGGAGCGCCCCCGCGCACATCACGCAGGGTTCGAGCGTGACGACGAGCGTGCAGCCCTCCAGCCGCCACTCGCCCCGCGCCGCCGCGGCGGCCCGCAGGGCCTGGACCTCGGCGTGCGCCGTCGGGTCGCCACCCGCCTCGCGCTCGTTGTGCCCGACGGCGATCGTGCGCCCGGCCTCGTCGAGCACCACCGCGCCCACGGGGACGTCGTCGGACCCGAGCGCCTCGGCGGCCTCTGCGAGCGCCGCGTCCATGGCGGTCTCCCACGCCGCGGTCCGCTCGGCGAGCGTCACACCCGGAAAGCCGTCGGTCATGCGGCCCAGCCTATTCGCCGGCCGGTACGGTGGCTTCATGCGCCTGCACGTTGCCGATCACCCGCTGGTGGACCACAAGCTCACCACCCTGCGGGACGAGACCACGCCGTCCGCCACGTTCCGCCTCCTGGTCGACGAGCTCGTCACCCTGCTCGCGTACGAGGCCACCCGTGGCATCGCCACCGTGCCCAAGGAGATCCGCACCCCGGTCACGTCGATGACCGGCACCACGCTGGCCTCCCCCGCGCCGCTCGTGGTGCCGATCCTGCGCGCCGGCCTCGGCATGCTCGACGGCATGACCCGCCTGCTCCCGACGGCGGAGGTGGGGTTCCTCGGGATGATGCGCGACGAGGAGACCCTGAAGGCCGTCACGTACGCCAACCGCCTGCCCGACGACCTCACCGGGCGTCATGTGTTCCTGCTCGACCCGATGCTCGCCACGGGCGGCACGCTGGTCGCGGCGATCGACTACGTCTTCGAGCGCGGCGCGCGCGAGGTGACCGCGGTCTGCCTGCTCGCGGCGCCCGAGGGGCTCGAGCTCGTCGAGAAGCACGCGGGCGGGCGGGTCGACGTGGAGATCGTCGTCGCGGCCGTGGACGAGCGCCTCAACGAGAAGGCCTACATCGTGCCCGGCCTCGGCGACGCGGGTGACCGGCTGTACGGCGTGGTCTGAGCAACCCGGCCCCGGCTCCGGCCGGCGTCACGCTCCGTAGCTTCGGCCCCAGATGCTCGGCGGGATGAACGTGGCCTGCTCGACCCGCTCGTCGCCGGCGTCGCCGCCCTCGTCCTCGCAGTGCCTGCCGAACAGCGCGTCGAACCAGTTCGGTGCCTCCGAGCCGTCCTGGCACCTGTCCTGCGACCAGCAGACCACCTGCGCCACCTCGTAGCCGCGTTCGACCGTGCGCACGGTGCCCTCGAACTCGCGGCTGAGCCGCACGAGCACCTCCAGGTCGGGGACCGGCGCGGCCGAGCTCGGCAGGACGAGCGTCGCCTTCCCCCGGGCGGGCACCTCGGTCTCGTGGCCGCTCCGTCCGGAGTACTTCCCCACGAGGCTTCCCCGCCAGGTGACACCGCTCGTGTTGCGCACGTCCGCGACCACCTGTTCGTGGCCGTCCACGCACCGCGCCTCCACCTGGACCGCGACGGAGTCGTCGGGCCAGCCCAGGTGGGCGCAGGACGGGAACGACACGTCGATGTCGCCGAGCGTCCGCTCGCCCGACAGGAGGGGAAGCCGTTCGGTGCCCCACGGCACCCGTGTCACCACGGTGCCGGTCTCACCCGCCGCCACCGTGAGCGTCGTGCCGCCCAGCCGGAAGGTCACGGGCAGGGTGGAGGCGCTGTTGTCCACCGGGATCCGGAACGTCCCGATCGAGGCGCCTCGGTCGGTGTCGTAGGTGCACTCCGCACCCACCGCGTGCCGCGCGACGTATGTCGGCGCGATCACGGCCTGCCCGTACGTGGCCTTGGGCTCGGCGTCGGGCCGGGCCGGGCCGGTGGGCGGATCACCGTCCTTGTCGACCGTCCAGCGGGCCAGCTGGAAGGTCACCGCGCCGGCGGGCAGGCGCTGGCGCCCCGTGGCCACCGTGAACGTTTCCCGACCGCCCGGCGGCACGGTCCGCGCCTCCGAGACCAGCGTGCCGGACCTCCCCTTCACGACCATCTTCACGCTCATGGCCTCGTCCGACGTGTTCGCGAGGGTGCCCCGGACGCCGACCCTGCCGGCGGCGTTCACGGTGTCGGCCTTGGCCGTCGCGCTCCAGTCGGGGTCGTAGCAGTCCAGGGCGGCGAGTTCGCCCGCGGGCACCCGGTGCTCGTAGGCGGTGCCCTCCACGACCCGGGTGAGGACCCAGGTCGCCGAGCCTCCGGGGACGCGGATGCCCTCGTCGCGCCGGAGCGTGACGCTCTCGCCAGGTGACAGCGGGTCGATGTGCGAGACGGTGTCACCGGCCGCCTCGAGCGCGACGGACACCGTTCCCGGCGTCGTGTTCGTGTAGGTGCCGGCGATCTGGGCCCTCGCCTCGTCCACCCCGCCGGACTCGACGCACTTCGCCGCGAGCGCGCCGACGCCGTGCGCGGCGCCCGCCCATGCCGACGTCACGGTGACCTGGGCCCGGGCGCCGTTCGCGTGGGAGACGTCGGCCGGTGTCACGCTGGCCGTGCCCGTGGCCTGGGCGGTGGCTACCGCGGCGCCCGGGAGGGCGACCAGGGCGAGCGGCAGGTCACGCCAGTGTCCCGGGGTGATCCGGGACGGCTCCCCGGCAGCGCAGGACCAGGTCCGCGCCTCGACGACCGTGCAGACGAGTGCGGTCTGCTCCGCGGCGGGGCGGACGCCCTCGGGCAATGTCACCGCCATGGACCAGCCCGACGTCGCGTCCCGGTCGCCGGTGTTCCCGATCTGCACGGGAAGGACGCCCCTGCCGGGTGACGCGAGGCCGGTGGCCTCGGACCGCACCGTGAGTTCCGGGCCGAACGACGCGACCTGCCGCGCGGGCAGTTCCATGGAGGTCGCGTCGATCTCGTCGGCTCGCAGCTCGGCGGCGATCGGGTAACTGCCGCCGGCCTGCGCACGCACGGTGACCTGCACCTCGTGGGTCACGCCGGCGCCCAGCAGCCCGACGTCGCACAGGACGGCGCCCGGCTCGGCACCCGGCGTGCAGACGGTCCGCGCCGGGTCGGCCTGGTCGCCCGCGGCGCTGTCCGCGTCCGCTTCGGAGCCGGTGCCGGAGCCGTCGTCGTCGTCGGCCGTGCCCGCCTGGCCGGACGGGGTCTCCGCCGCGGCCGGGGGCGTGCGCGCCGCGTCTCCGGTGCCGGGGTCGCCCTTCTCACCCGGGGCGCTGGTGCGGCCGTCGCCAGACCGTCCGGCCGGGTCGCCGCTGGAGGGCTCATCAGCGGAGCCGGCGATCGACCTCCCGATACCCGTGCCCGACGCCGATTCCTGGGCGGCCATCGTCATCCCGTCAGGCAGAGTGAGACGCACGCTCGTCCCGGTGACCTCGGCCCCGCCGCGGTTCTCCAGCGTGAGCACGACGTCCTGCGCCCGCCGCGGCTCCAGCGGCGAGTCACCACCGACGAAGGACAGCGAGAGGTCTTCGACGAGTGGAAGCAGGTTCGCCGGATCGGCGGCGCGCTCCTCCGGCGGGGCGACCGGATCCCCGCTCGACGTCGGCTCAGGAGACATCGACGCCTCGGGCGACGCCACGACGACCTCGGACGGCCTGTGTTCCGCGTCGGCGTGCGTACCGATGATCTGCAACGCGGCGACCACGCCGACCGTCGCGACCGTGAGCGCCCCGGCAGCCGCCGCACCGCCGGCCCCGACCACGCCGACGGCGGTCGCGCCCGCCGTCGCCCCGGCGACACCGGCCGCCGTGGTCGTGACGGATGCCCCCGCCGTGGCCGCGGCGCCGGCTGTCGTGGTGCCGACCGTCGCCGTCGCGCCGGCGCCCGCCGCCGTCGTGGTTCCCGCGGCCGCCGTCGTGCCCGCGCCCGCCGCGCTCGCCCCGACGCCGATGCCGGAGCCCCCGGCCGCCGCGCTACCGACGCCGCCCGCGCCGGCTGCTCCGCCACCCGCCGCGGTACCCGTGAGCCCACCGGCCGACGCCGCCTTGACGGCCGCCGCGAGGCTCGCCCCCAGCGGGATCGCCGAGCCGACCAGCGCCAGCCCCGCGGCCCCCAGTACGAGCGGTGCGACAACGCACTTCATCCCGTGCGCGACGTCGGCGAGCTCCAGCACGAGTGCGCTGCAGGTGCCGCAGGTGGACAGGTGCCCCTCGATCCGCGCCTTCTCCCGGCGCGACAGGCTGTCGCGGACGTAACCCCCGAGGTGGGGGTTCACGGCACGACACGTGTCCGACGGCGCGTGCGTCAGGTGCTGCTGCAGGTAGCCGTCACGCAGGGCGTCCTTGGCCCGGTACAGGAGCGCGGACACGCCGTTCGGGGTGAGACCCAGGACGGGCGCGACCTGCGCCGGCTTGAGGTCGTCGACCAGGCAGTACCAGAGCACCTCCCGCCAGCGCTCGGGAAGTCCGAAGTACGCGCGCGAGACCACGGAGCGCTCGAAGCCCTGTAGGGCGGGGTCCTCCGAGGAGGCGACCCGGCCGAGCGCGGCCTCGATCTCCGCGTCCTCGGCGGGACGCATCCGGTTCGCCCCGCGGGAGACGTCGTACGCACGGTGTCGCACCACGGTGTAGAGGTAGGTGCGGAACCCGCTGTCCGGGCCGGCGCCGCGACGCAGCATCTCGTAGAGCTTCCCGAAGGCATCGGCGACGACGTCCTCGGCGTCGCCGGGCTTCACGTACTGCCGGGCCAGGGCCCGCGCGGCGGCCGCGTGACGCGTGTAGAGCGCGCCAAATGCCTCCCGGTCCCCTGACCTGACCTGGAGGATCAACTCGGCATCGCTCGGCGCCTCTCCTGCGCCGCGATCCACTTGCGTCACGTTGCCAACCTCGTCGCCTCGGTCTCGTGCCCGTCCGGAGTGGTTCGCCGACGGCTCCTGAACACACTTGACAGATCAGACTATAGGGCCATTGGTGCGGAACGGGGGAGGGTGAAACCACGGATGAAATCGGGCCAGGGGTGGTCTCACCGGCCGAAATATGCGTCATGATGTATCCCCGTGGGGGTCCAACAATTATGAGCGAGTCGCACCAGAAGGCGCGGAATCCCGTCCGCGGCCTGCGTGAGCGCTGGCGCGACGAGAGCCTGGCCACGGTGTGGATCCGTCCTGGGGACTGGTACCACCCCGCGGTGGAGGCGCTCGTGGAAGCGGTGGCGGACGGCCGGCCGGTCGACGGGCCGGCCGAGCGGCTCGGTGCTGCCCGCGCCGCGGTGGGCGCGGGCATCGCCGAGACGCTCGACGATGTCACCGTGCTCTACACGGTCGCCTCACTGCCCATCCCCCCGCACGTCATGCGCGCCGTCGCGGTCGGCTGGGTCGCGGAGAGCGAACGTGTCCCGCTCCAGGTGACAGCGCACGACCCGGCGACCGGACTGCCCACGGGCGAGTATCTCGCCGAGCGTCTGCGAGAGACCTACGGCGCCGCGCAGCGCGACGGCACCGATGTCACCACGACCCATTGCCTGCTCATGCTCGACGTCGGCATCGACGATCTCGACACCTGGCAGCGCCTCGCGCGGTCCGCGGCGATCGGGCGCACCCTGCACCAGGTGTTCGGTGAGGGCCACCCCATGGCGGCGATCACCGACGCCACCTACGCCGTGCTGTGCGAGCGTGGGAGGGCGACCGCCGACATGGGCCAGGCGCTGCGCCGGGTCGTCGAGCACAACGCCGAGGTGCTGGGCCTGACCGCCGAGGTGCGGCGCCCCACCCGGGTCTGGCTGGAGCGGCTGCCGGACCGGCACGACGCGGCGCTCATGCTGCTGACGCACCTGGGCCGCTGACCACCGCGCGGGTGGGAGGCGCCGGCTCACCGCCGCCGTGGGGTGGGTTCAGCGCGTCTCGAACGTGAGGCAGTCCGCGTGGCTCGGTTCGTCCGGACCCGCTCCGACCCGGATCGAGCCGGCGGTGCACTCCAGGTTGTCGTTGTGCGTGCACTCGCCGCGCTGGCAGGCGCCCACGTGGGCGATGACCTTGTCGAGGCCGCCCTTGGTGCTCAGCGGGATGAACGTCGCGCAGGCCGCGTCACCGGAATGCCCGGCGATGGTGACCGCTCCGGCGTGGCAGCCGTGGTCGTGGTTGTATCCGCAGCCCTCCACCGAGCATTCGGCGACCTCGGGCATCTCCATCAGCGTGCTCATGCTTACCTCCCCGGTACGGACGGCACGCCGGGCAGTTCACCGGGCGTCCCGTGGTAACCCGACAAACGTATTCCACAATTCCGGGATCGGATAGCCAGGAAAGGCTTGCCTGAACTTTAGAGATGGCACCGGATCGGACAATTCCATTTAAGAAACAATTGCATCGGGAAAATCTCGGGAGGCGGGCACGGGCCCACTCATCCGCGGTCGCCGCGGTGCGGCCGCCAGAGCACCAGCGCACCGGACGTCCGCGAGCGACGCACCCCCTCGCCCCGCTCCACCACGGTCTCCTCGACGTGGATCTCGCCGCGCCGCACCCGACGTCCGCGAGGCACCACGACCACGTCCCCGCTCGTCCCGGCAGCGAAGACGCGGCCGGTCTGCTGCAGCTGCACGAGCGCTTCCTCGAGCCGCTCCTCCAGCATCGACACGTGCGCCTGGAGATCGAGGATGCGCTTGATGCCCGCGAGGTTGACGCCCTCGCCCTGGGCGAGTTCCTGCACCTGCCGCAGCCGCGCGACGTCACGCAGCGAGTACCGGCGCCCGCGCCCGCGCGTCCGGCGGGCCACGACCAGCCCCAGCCGGTCGTACTGCCGAAGCGTCTGGGGGTGCATGCCCGCGAGCTCCGCCGCCTGGGACACGGTGAACACCGGTGCGTCGTCGGCCACGGCTCCTCCTACCCTTTCGCCCGTTCCGCCAGGTCGGCGCGCGGGTCGGTGCCGTCGCTCGCCGCCGCGAACGCGTCCAGCGCCTCCCTGGCACTCTTGCTCAGCTTCTGGGGCACCACGACCTGCACGGTCACCAGCAGGTCCCCCGTCGCGCGCGCGGTTTGCGCACCGCGGCCCTTGGCCCGCAGCACCTTGCCCGACGGCGTCCCGGCGGGGAGTTTCATCTTCACCGTCTCGCCCGACGGCGTCGGGACCTCCACCGTGGCGCCCAGGGTCGCCTCCGGGAAGGTCACCGGCAGCGTGAGGCGCACGTTCGCCCCGTCGAGCGCGAACACCGGGTGCTCGGTCACGTGGACGGTGATCAGCAGATCGCCGGGCTCGCCGCCCCCGGCGCCCGGCCGCCCCTTGCCGCGCAGCCGGATCTTCTGGCCGTCGTTGACCCCGGCGGGAATCCGGGCCGTGAGCTTGCGGCCGTCGACGGTCAGGTCGACCGTCGCGCCCTCCAGGGCCGTACGGAACGGCAGGGTGGTCGACGCCTGCATGTCCGCGCCACGTTCCGGCGCGCGGAACCCGGCGGGCGCGCCGCCGCCACCGCCGAACATGCTGCCCAGGATGTCCTCGAAACCGGCGGCGCCCTGGCCGGCGCCCGGACCCTGCGAGTACCGCACGCGGGGACCGGCACCTCCGCCGCCTCCCCCACCGAACATCGCCCCGAGGATGTCCTCGAAGCCACCCGCTCCGCCACCACCCGGACCGGCCGAGAAACGGGCACCACCGGCCATGGCACGGATCGCGTCGTACTGGCGGCGCTGCTCGGGGTCCGACAGCACCGCGTACGCCTCGCCGATCGCCTTGAACTTGGCCTCGGCCTGCTCGTCGCCCTGGTTCTGGTCCGGGTGGTAGGTCCGGGCCAGCTTCCGGTAGGCCTTCTTGATCGCCGCCGCGTCGGCGTCCTTGGGGACGCCGAGCTCGGCGTAGAAGTCCTTCTCCATCCAGTCCTGACCGGTCACGGCACCTCCGTCTGGGGCGTTCGGGCGGTGGTGGGGCCGGAGCGGCCCCACCACCGGGGAGTCACTCGGGACCGACGACGCCGACGCGCGCGGCGCGCACGACCTTCTCGCCGATCCGGTAACCGGGCTCGACGACGAGGTTCACCGTGGTGCTGGTGGCCTCGGCGTCGGTGTTGTGCATGAGCGCATCATGCACCTGCGGATCGAACTCCTCACCCACCTGGCCGAAACGCTCGATCCCGAACTTGGCGAGGGACTGGTCGAGCTTCTCGGCGATGGCCGCCATCGGGCCGCTCAGCTCGCCGTGCTGCTTCGCCCGCTCGACGTCGTCGAGCACGGGGAGCAGCGCCGCCAGCACGTCCTGCATGCCCCGTTCCCGCGCGACCTCCTGGTCACGCAGGGCGCGGTTGCGGTAGTTCGTGAAGCTCGCCCGCTCGCGCTGGAGCGCGTCGAGGTGCTGTGCGGCCTCCGCCTTGGCGGCGAGCACCGCGGCGTCCTCCCCGGCCTCGCCGGAGGGCTCGAAGTCGAGCGCCTCCAGCGGATCCGTGGCGGCGTCAGCGGGCTCGTTCCCGGCGGCGCCGTCGTCGGAGGTCCCGTTGTCGGGGGAACCTCCGCCGGCCGCACCGGTGTCCGGCTCACGCGGCGTACCGGACTCCGGGTCGATCCTGCGCTTGTCGTTGAACTCGAACGAGCGTTCCCCCGGGTTCTCGGGCCCGGGCGAGCCCTGCGGTGTCTGATCGGTCACTTCTTGTCGCTCTCGTCGTCCACGATCTCGGCGTCGACGACGTCGTCGTCAGCCGCCTGCTTCGGCTCGCCGCCCGCCGGAGCGCCGTCGGCACCCGGCTGGCCGCCCTCGGACTCGGCCGCGGCGTACAGCGCCTGGCCGATCTTCTGGGAGGACGTGCCCAGCTTCTCGTAGGCGGTCTTCACGGCCTCGGCGTCCTCGCCCTCCAGTGCGGTCTTCACCGCGGCGACGTCCGCCTCCACCTCGGAGACCACGTCGGCCGGGAGCTTGTCGCGGTTGTCCGCGATCTGCTTCTCCATGGAGTACGCGAAGGCCTCGGCCTGGTTGCGGGTGTCCGCCTCCTCGCGACGCTTCTTGTCCTCCTCGGCGTGCGCCTCGGCGTCCTTGACCATGCGGTCGATGTCGTCCTTGGGGAGAGCCGAGCCGCCGGTGATCTTCATGGACTGCTCCATGCCGGTGCCGCGGTCCTTCGCGGACACGTGCACGATGCCGTTGGCGTCGATGTCGAACGTGACCTCGATCTGCGGCACGCCGCGCGGGGCCGGGGCGATGCCGGTGAGCTCGAAGACGCCCAGCGGCTTGTTGTCGCGGGTGAACTCGCGCTCGCCCTGGAACACCTGGATCGCCACCGACGGCTGGTTGTCGTCCGCCGTGGAGAAGACCTCGCTGCGCTTGGTCGGGATCGCGGTGTTGCGCTCGATGAGGCGGGTCATGACGCCACCCTTGGTCTCGATGCCGAGCGACAGCGGGGTCACGTCGATGAGCAGGACGTCCTTGCGGTCACCGGAGATGACGCCGGCCTGCAGCGCGGCACCGACGGCCACGACCTCGTCCGGGTTCACGCCCTTGTTGGGCTCCTTGCCGCCGGTGAGCTCCTTGACGACCTCGGTCACGGCCGGCATGCGGGTGGAGCCGCCCACGAGCACGACGTGGTCGATGTCCGACACCGAGATGCCCGCGTCGCGGATCACGGCGTGGAACGGCTGCTTGGTGCGGTCGATGAGGTCCTGCGTCATCTGCTGGAACTGAGCCCTCGTGAGCTTCTCGTCCAGGTGGATCGGGCCGTTCTCGCTCATCGACAGGTACTGCATCGAGATGTTGGTGCTCGTCGCGGACGAGAGCTCCTTCTTGGCCTGCTCGGCGGCCTCACGGAGGCGCTGCAGGGCGATCTTGTCCTTGGACAGGTCGACGCCCTCGGAGTTCTTCACCTGCTTGATCAGGTGCTCGACGACGCGCTGGTCCCAGTCGTCGCCGCCCAGGCGGTTGTCGCCGGAGGTGGCGCGCACCTGGATGGTGGAGAAGTCGTCCTCGTCCTTGCCGACCTCGAGCAGGGACACGTCGAAGGTGCCGCCGCCCAGGTCGAAGACGAGGATGAGCTCGTCCTCCTTGCCCTTGTCCAGGCCGTAGGCGAGGGCGGCGGCCGTGGGCTCGTTGACGATGCGCTGCACCGTGAGGCCCGCGATCTGCCCGGCGTCCTTCGTGGCCTGGCGCTCGGCGTCGTTGAAGTACGCCGGAACGGTGATGACGGCCTCGGTGACGGGCTCGCCGAGGTACTCCTCCGCGTCACGCTTGAGCTTGCCGAGGATGCGGGCGGAGATCTCCTGCGCCGTGTACGTCTTCTCGTCGATGTCCTGGGACCAGTCCGTCCCCATGTGACGCTTGACCGACGAGATGGTGCGGTCGACGTTGGTGACGGCCTGGCGCTTCGCGACCTCGCCGACCAGGACCTCGCCGGTCTTGGAGAAGGCGACGACGGACGGCGTCGTGCGCGAGCCCTCCGCGTTCGCGATGACGGTGGGCTCGCCACCCTCGAGGACGGTGACCACCGAGTTGGTGGTACCCAGGTCGATACCGACGGATCGGGACATGTCTTCTCCTTCGCGGGGCGGACGGCGACCAGGGTGGCCACCGTCGCACGGGTTGAGTCTGCTGCACTCAACCTAGATCCCCGGCCGCCGCCTGGCAAGCCGACGGGCCCAAAGTTGAGTCCATATGGCTCAACCTTGGGCCCGTGGCCCCTATTCCCGACCGGTCGGGGCCGCTACGACCGTGCAGTCACCGCGCCTGCCCGTCGTCGGAGACGGTGTCGTCCGGCGTGGCGGCACCTCGCCGCGGCTCGGCGGGCTCGGCGGGCTCGACGTCCCAGGGGCCGGTGGGCGGGGGCAGCTGGTGCGGGGGCAGCGAGGGCGCGGCCTCGACCGCCTCGGGCCCGGCCGCCCTCGGGAGCGTCGCACGGGGCTCCGCCGAACCCTGCTCTGCCGACGGCCACGGGGATGCCGACGGCTGCGGGGACCCGTCACCGGGCCGCTCGGCCCGGCCGGACAACCACTGCTCCGCCTGGTCGGACACGCCGGAAACCCCCGGCGCGTGCTGGACCGCGAGCGCGGGGGCGGTCCGGCGCCGCCGTCGTGCGCGGATCACCAGCCACACCACGAGCAGCACGAGGCCGAGCACGACCACCACCAGCAGGATGCCGACCCAGCGGGCGAGGTCCACGAGCTGCGTGGTGTGCTCGGCGCCCTCGGCCGCGGCGTCGAGATGGCCGGAATCCAGCTCCTGCACGGCGCGGTCGGCGGCGTCCTCGGTGAACAGGATCGTCTCGGCGAGCTCGGTGACCGGGTCACGCTTCTCGTCGGCCTTCCGCACGGCGTCGCTCACCTGTTCGGTCACGTCCGCGGTGCGGGGCAGCGTCTCGGTGAGGTCGGTGTAGTCGAGGCCGGTGCCGGCCTTCTCGTACGCGTCGCGCGCGGCGGACGGGGCGGGGAACCCCGCGGCCGCGGCGGCCTCCTGGATGCGGCGCGCCGCCTCGGGGGTCTCGTCCCCGATCGCCTTGCGTTCCTCGGCGGCACGGCCGAACTCCCACTGCGTCATCCGGACGCGTATGCCCTGCGGGGGTGCCCAGTCGCCGTCGGCCTCGTCGAGCGCGAAGTACTGCTCTCGCTCCTTGGCGCGCTTCGGGAGCTCCTGCTTCTCCTTGTCGGTGAGCACCCAGTTCTTGAGGATCTTCTGGGCCCCCTCGACGCCGGCGCGGTCCTCCAGCAGGTCGAGCAGGCTCCGCCAGTCGGGCGTGTCCCAGACGTGCTTGTCGCCGGGCTCCTCGTAGGCGGACTGCCCTTCGAGCAGGGCGGAGACGAGGTCGGTGAACTCCTCGTCGTCGAGGTCCGCCACGAGCCTCTCGATCGTCGCGGGAGCGGCGGCGTAGGCGTAGTCCTCCGTGGCGTCGTCGACGTCCTGGAAGTCCTGTCCCAGGTGCGCCCAGGTGGACAGCGCCAGTGCGCCGTCCGCGTCACGGGCGACGCCGGTCCGGTCGACCTTCCCGCCGGTCTCCTTCACGACCCGCCGCGCGATGGCCTCGGTGAAACCTTCGACGAGCCATCGGCCCTCGAGGGTCTCGCCGTTCACCCAGGTGTGCGTGAGCTCGTGGTAGAAGAGCTGCTCGTCCAGGTCCTCCCCGATGACGATCTCTTCCTGCTGGCCGTCGTACCAGGCGTACCCGACCACCTCCGGGGAGACGTCCTCCCGGATCTGCTGGAGGCCGCCGGGCCAGTCCTGGCCCACGATCTCCTCCACGACGGGCAGCCCGTCGGTGAGCCGCTTCTTGACGAACTTGGTCCACTTCTTGTCGTCCGGGAAGCTGAGCAGCGTCAGTTTCTCGCCGCCGACCTCGACCTGCGTCGTGTCGGCCTGGTCGGGGTTGCGCAGCGAGACCGGGGACCAGATGCCGTACTCGTCCGTCGCCGAGCTCGTGGACCAGGTTCTCCTGCCGTCCGCCTTCTTCTCGCTGAACTCCCCGACCATGTTGGTGAACTCCATCGCCTCGGGCGCGACGACCTCCACGGTCACGGAGCCGGGGTCGCCGACCGCCTGGGTCGCGAAGGTCGCGTACCCCTTGCCGACACGGGTGTACCCCTCGGAGCGGATCGGGTCGCCGGGGATCGTGTAGCTCCAGTCGATCGTCCGGCTCTGCCCGTACCGCAGGCCCGAGAACGAGGCGGTCGCCCACGTCGTGAACTTGTCCTCCGTGGGCTCGAACCGCACGGACAGCGACTGCCCGGCGCTCGTGGCGCGGACGTTCTCGGCCCCCTTCGGGACCGGGATGCCGTGGGCGTCCCAGTAGAAGTACATGAGGCCCTGGTCGGGTTTGGCGTTCCGGATGGTGGTGCGGACCGTCACCTTCACGGTCCGCGTGGCCCCGTCGTACACGTACCGGCTGTGCGACGCCTCGGCCAGCCCGTCGGCGATCAGCGCGGGGAGCCGGGCACCGGCCAGCGGGGCGCCCGACGCCGCGACGGTCGTGCCTGGCGGTGCGGCCGCCGCAGGCGCGTGGTCCGCGGCGACGGCCGGTGGCGCGTTCTGCGCGGCTACGGCCGGTGCCGCGCTCAGCGCTCCGGCGGCCGTCCCGCAGACGACGGCGGCAGCCAGTGTGCCGGCCACCGCCTTCGTCGCCGCGAACGCGAATCTGCTGGTGCCCTGACCCATCTGCGGTTGCCCACCCGTCCTCGTGTTTCCGCCGCCCTCCCGCGTGTCGGCCGGGCGGTCGGCATGAAGACTCGCCGTCGTGACTTGCCCGGGTCAAGCGAGATCGCGGTCATCGCGGGTGAAATCATGAGATTTCACCCACTCGGCCCGTGCGACATGGCGCGGCGGGCTTGCGTGAGCGGTCCGCCAAGGCAACGGATGTCCCCGTCGGCAGGCGCGCTGCCACGAGGTGCGATACACAAGTGACATGGTCGGACGCACGCAGGGGGCGCGTCAGGTCGTGCCCAAACAGCTGCTGTCACCAGGGGGTTCACATGGCAAGCGTCCAGGGCAGTTCGTTGTCGATCGCTCTCCTCACCGCGCTGCTCGATCCGGAGGAGGACGGGCTGCGCTCACCGCTGGTCCAGGACCTTCTCGACGAGGCCCTCACCAGCCGGGGCGAGGCTCGTGACGTGATGGTCGCGCTGCTCGCCGCATCGGGGTCGATGCTCGGGCAGATCAGCGAACGCAACGGCGACACCCCGCTCGAGTCGCTGCAGAAGGTGGCGCTCGGCTTCCAGAGAAAGGTCGTCGAGCTGGGCTCCTGACCGCCGGAGTCCGTCAGCCTCGGTCGAACCGGGCCGTGCCCGGCCCTCGCTCCGTCGCGAGCCGCTCGGCCACACCCTCGGCGTCACGCAGGACGCGCAGCATGTTGCCGCTGGTCAGCTTGGCCAGGTCCGCGTCCGCCCAGCCGCGGCCGACGAGTGCGGCGAGCAGATTCGGATAGCCCGACACGTCCTCGAGGCCAGGCGCGAACCCGCTGGCGCCGTCGTAGTCGCCGCCGAGGCCCACGTGGTCGATCCCCGCGACGTCGCGCACGTGCTCGATGTGCGCGACGACGTCGTCCAGGCTGGTCGGCGGGATCGGGTGAGCCGCCTCCCACTCCTCGGCGAACGCGCTGAACGCGGTGTAGCTCGCGGGGTCGATGCCGCGCTCCCGAGCGGCGTCGGCCGCCTCGGCCCGCCAGGCACCGATGTCCGGGTTCACGAAGGCCGGCACGAACGTCACCATGCACAGCCCGCCGTTGTCGCCGAGCCGCGCCAGGACGTCGTCGGGCACGTTCCGCGGGACGTTGCAGACGGCGCGGGCCGAGCTGTGGGAGAACATGACCGGCGCCTCCGTGACGTCCAGCGCGGCGTCCATCGTGGCGGCCGAGACGTGCGACAGGTCCACGAGCATCCCGAGCCTGTTCATCTCACGCACCACCTCGACCCCGAACTCGCTGAGGCCGCCGTGCCGGGAGGGCTCGTCGGTGGCGGAGTCCGCCCACGGGGTGTTGTGGTTGTGCGTCAGGGTCATGTACCGCACGCCGAGGTCGTAGAGCATGCGAAGCGTGCCGAGCGAGGAGTCGACGGACTGGCCGCCCTCGGCGCCCATCAGCGAGGCGATCCTCCCGGAGGCCCAGGCCTTCTCGACGTCGTCGGCCGCCAGGGCGAGCGCGAACGCGTCCGGCCAGGTCTCCACCATCCGTCGCACCGCGTCGATCTGCTCGAGGGTCGCGGTGACCGCCGCGCTGCCCGGCAGGTCCGAGGGCACGTACACCGACCAGAACTGCGCCCCGACCCCGCCGGCCCGCAACCGCGCGATGTCGGTGTGCGTGCGTCCCGCCGTCCCCGCGCCGATGTCGAGCGCGGACCAGTCGTAGCCGACCTGCCCCCGTGCCTCCCACGCCAGGTCGTTGTGGCCGTCCCAGACGGGGTGGCGGTCCAGCAGTGCGGCGATGCGGTCGGCGATGTCCGACGGCGGCGTGGGCGCGGGCATGGACGTCACGCTACCGGAGGCGGGACGCGGGTCCCGCCGGTGCGGAGGCGGCACGGAAGAGGTGCGGGCGGGTGGCCGTCGCCATCCGCCCGTGCCCTCTCGTCACGCGGTCTCACGTCACGCGGCCCTGACCACCATGACGGGGCAGCCCGCCTCCCGTACGACCTGGTCGGTCACCGAGCCGAGGAGCCGTCCCGTGACCCGGTTGTGCCGCTTCCCGCCCACGACCAGCAGGTCCTCCGGCGTCACGTCGTGCACCAGCACGGAGGCGGCCGGGCCGCCACGGACTGCCAGCTCGACCGACACCGCCGGGAACTTCTCCGCCCACTTCCGGACGTCCTGCGCGAGCGCCTCCTGCGTGGCCGCCCGCTGAGCCATCCCGGAGGTCTCGTACTCGCGCAGCGCGTCGCCCAGCAGGGAGACGTCCAGCGCGCGCATGACGTCGAGCCGGCATCCGCACACCTCCGCCTCGGCGAACGCGCGCTCGAGGATGTGGTCGGCCTCTTCGGGCATGTCGACGCCCGCGACGATCCGTCGGGGAACACCCGTCCCGGCCTCGAACGGGACCACGACCACGGGCCCGTGCGCCTGGGTCACCACCGCCGAGGAGACGGATCCCAGCAGCGCCCGGCCCACCCGGCCGAGGCCACGTCGCCCGACGACCACGAGGTCGGCGGTGCGGGAACGCTGCACGAGCACCCGCGCCGCGGTGCTGGGCGCGGTCGCGAACTCGACGGCGTGGCCGCCGGGACGCGTGCCGCCGAGCCTGCCCTCGGCCCGGTGGAGCGCCTGCTCCGCCGCCACGAGCAGGTCCTTGAGCTCGGCCTGCACACCCGGCATCGGGTCCCGGGCCGTCTCGTACATCGACAGGACGGTGAGTTGTGCCTGGTGCCGGTCCGCGGCGGACGCTGCCCAGTCGAGCGCCGCCAGGCTCTCCGGCGAGCCGTCGACGCCGACGACGACGCCCTTGTGCCACGTGCTGTCCATCGCTCTCTCCTCTCGTGGAAACCTTGCGTCTTCTACGACATCGGAACGGTCGAAGCCCTCTCGTCCACTCACCTGAGCGCCGGGTAGCGCTTCACGATCGACCGCTCACCCCACCAGCGCCCGAGCCCGAGAGTGTCGCCCGCGAGAGCCGCCGCGAGGACCACCAGCAGGACGGCGTCGACCAGGTGGTAGTCGACGAACGGGTTCACCCCGAGCGGGAAGGACGCCACCCACATGAGCAGCAGGAGCAGGGCCCCCGCGGCCGCCGCGATGCGCATCCCGACACCAAGGATCAGGGCCAGGCCGATACCCAGCAGGCCCAGCATGAAGAGCCAGTCGAAGACCACGTTCCCGGCCATCGCGTTGAACGCGCCGGCCGCCGGGCCCTCGACACCGCTCAGGTAGCCGGTGGTGGGAGACCCTCCGTTCAGCCAGGCCGCCTCGGCGGGCGTCGCCATGCCCCAGCCGAACAGCTTGTCGCCGAACGCCCAGAGGAACTCGAACCCGATCAGCAGGCGGATGGTCGCGAGGCCGTAGCGGATCACGGACGACGCCGTCGTCTCCGCCGTCACGGCGTGGGTCTGGCCGGCCGACATCGCGGTGTGCTGCCCGTGGGCGGCCGCACCGGACGACGCGGAGCCGGACGACGCAGGGCCGGACGACGTCGCGCCGGGGTGCGCGGCGCTGGCGGACCTCATGGCACCGGGCCTCACCGACGAGGCACGCATCACCGGCCCCCCTTCGCCGAAGTACTGGTTGAACGTGCTCATCTCGTCGCCTCCAGGAGACCGGGGCCGGGCGCATCCCGACCGCTGAGTCCAGCTTCCTGTAGCCGAGCACGCACCTCCAGGGCCTCCTGACCTGGCCACGCGGGACCTTGGTCCCGACCGGACGGGCAGCATGTCGTCACACCCCGCCGGAGCTCCGACCGGCGACGTGATCGGACGCCACGCTCCCGCGCGGCCCGTTCACGCGAGACCTATCCGCGGCGGCCGCGCAGCCGGTCGATCTCCCGGCGTTCGCGCTTCGTGGGGCGGCCCGTGCCACGATCCCGCACGCCCACCGCCTCGCGTTCGACACGCGTCGGGAGCGGCTCGCTGTGGTCCAGGTACGCCTTCACGGCCAGAGGCGCGCCGACGCGCTTGGGCACCAGCTCCACCACCTCGACGTCGCGCCCGCGCAGCGCGTCGCGCCACGTCACCCGGTCGCCGACGGCGACGTGCGACGCCGGCTTCGCGGGCTTGCCGTTGATCCGCACCCGCCCGGCCCGGCACGCGGCGGCCGACACGGAGCGGCTCTTGAACAGCCGGACGGCCCACAACCACACATCGACTCGCATCACCCCATCTTGCCCCGAACGACGCCGCCGGGGCAGAGGGTTCGCGGCGGAACCCTCTGCCCCGGCGGGACGGAGCGGGTGAGGTCAGCTCACGCGCTTCCAGCTGCAGCCGGCCGTCTCGAACGCGCGGGCGCCCGACGGCAGCGTCAGCGTCATCGGCTCGGTGGCGGTCCCCGACCTGATGACATGGGCTCCGCTGCGGTTACCCGTCGTCTCCTTGAGGATCGCGAAGTAGCAGGCCGATCCGCCGTCGACGGACGGGCCCGCGGTCACGTAGGTGCCGCGCTGGAGCTGGTCGCCGAGGATCCAGACCCCGTTCGACCAGGTGGAGGTCCGTGCCTTCACCATCCCCGGGTAGTACTTCGTCCAGGTTCCGCAGCCCTCGGACCAGAAGGCCCAGTCCGTGGACTTGACCGTGGCGACCCGCTGGCCGGAGCCGTAGTCCGCGCCGAGCCGGTTCGTCGGGGACGCCAATCGCTCCCACGTGCACAGCGACGAACCTGCCTTGGCGGTATAGGTGCCGCCCTGAGCGGCCCAGAGGCCGCCCTCGGGAATCGTGACGTGCGACGGGACGATCCTGCTGGTCCGCTCGCTCATGCGGGGCGTGGTCGCGTAGCCCCAACGGCGGGCGGTCACCTGCACGGAGATGCGCTTCTTGTACTGCGCGCCCTTGATCTTGAGGGTCTTGCCCGTGGCGCCCGCGATCGGCTCACCGTTGGCGAACCACTGGTAGGACAGGCCCGAGGGACCCGGCTTCCAGGTACCCGGCTTCGCGGTCAGCTTCCCCCCGACGTTCAGGGTGCCCGACATGCCCGGCCGGGAGGTCGTCGTGAACTCCTTGCCGATCGCCAGGCCCTTGCTCGTGCGCCACCAGCTCTTGAAGCCGGTGCGGTAGCCCTTGACCGTGACGGTGAGGGTCTTGCCCTTGTACTTCGACGGCACCTTGTACGACGCGCTGGTCGCACCGCTGATCTTGTTGCCGTTCACCTTCCACTGGTACGTGGTCCGGGTACGGCCCGGCGTCCACTGGGGAGCGATCGCCTTGACCGTCCGGCCCACCGCCGGTGTCCCCTGGATCCGCGGGACGGACCCGGAGAACACGCCGGAGGCGACCGTCTTGCCACCGACCGTCTTCCGCACCGTGTCATAGCCCTTGCGCTTCGCGGTCAGGGTCACGGTGAGCTTCGCGCCCCGCTTCGACGCGTTGGGCTTGTAGGTGAAGCCCGTGGCGCCCGAGATCGCCGTACCGTCGGCCTTCCACTGATACGTGAACTGCGTCCCTGACGGCCACGCCGTCCCGGAGCTCGCCCGCACGACGTTGCCCACACGCACGGCCCCGCTGATCCAGCCGCCACCGCTCATCGTCGTGTTCGCCACCGGCGCGGTCGGCGCACTGGTCCGGGTGGTCGGCAGGCGCCCCTCGGCGGTACCCAGCACGGACACCGTGAGCTGCGCCCCGGCGTCCGCCGGCTGCACCTTGTACGTGCCGTTCGTCGCGCCCGAGATCATCTTGCCGTCCCGGCGCCACTGGTACTCCAGGCTCGCCACCGGCGACCACGCGGCCCCGTCGGCCACCGCCGTCAGCGTCTGACCGACCTTCGCCGTCCCCGTCACCGACGGCTCCTGCGTCGCCTCGAACTCCATCGACTGCGTCAGCTCGTACGCGGCCAGGACGTCGAGCCGGCCCTCGCCGTAGACGTTGTTGTCCTCCGCCGTGCCGCCGCACTCGAGGGCGGCGGTGCCGCCCACGTCGACCGCCGAGCGGTCGAGGACGGCGCGCGTCTCCGGAACGTTCCCGACCAGTGCCGGCACGGCGCTCCACAGCAGCGCCACGGCGCCCGCCACGTGCGGGGTCGCCATCGACGTCCCCGAGAGCCGCTCCAGCTTCGTGCTCCCCGGAACGGCCGAGAGGACACCGACGCCCGGCGCGGTGACGTCCGGCTTGACCGTACCGCTCTGCCCCGGCCCGCGGGACGAGAAGTTCGCGATCTCGCCGTTCGCGCGCATCGCACCCACGGAGTACGTGGCCGCCCGCGAACCGGGCGAGCCCGAGCTGTCGCAGCCGAGCTCGCCCTCGTTCCCGTTGGCGAAGGCGGCGAAGATCCCCGCGGCCTCCCAGGCTCCGGTGACGTCCTCCATGAACGGGTCCGTCGACAGCGGAGCACCCCAGGAGTTGTTCACGACGTGCGGCCGCTTCGCCGGGTCGGCACCCGAGCCGTCCCACCGGGTCGGCGCGAGGATCCACTGCCCGGACGCGATGAGCGAGGAGTCGAGGCACAGATCCGCGCACCCGTTGGTCGCGATCCACTCCGAGTCGGGGGCCACGCCGAACGAGAACTCGTTGCCGCTCGACGCCGCCGTGCCGACGCCGCCGACCATCGTGCCCATGGTGTGGGTGCCGTGACCGTTGGCGTCGTTGGGGTAGCTGCCCCCCGTCCCGGCCGAGTTGTACCAGTTGTAGTCGTGACCCGTCGTCGCCCCGCGATACGCCGCGGCGACGCTCGCGTTCGTCCGGTCCACGCCGGTGTCGATGTTGGACACCACGATGCCCTCGCCGGTGGCGCCGAGCGCCCAGACGTCGTCCGCGTTGATGGCGGCGATCCCAGAGGTCGACGCCGCCGCCGCGGCCTCCTCCTCGGCGGTCGCGCCGACCGGCTCCGGCAGCGCGTACCGGACCGTCGGGCGGACCTGCGTCACGTCGACGTTCGCGGCCAGCTCCGTCGCCAGGTCGAGCGACCCACCCTCGACCAGAATGGCGTTCGACGCCCAGTACGTCTCGTACGAGACGCCGGCCCGCTCCAGGTCCGCGATGGCCGCGGCCTGCGAGTCCTGCGCCGCCGCCTGCAACGTCTCGGTGACGTACCGGCCGCGCTCCGCCCAGTCGCTGATCTCGTAGGCGGCGGACAGGTCGGGCGCCTCGCCGAACCGCAGCCAGAAGTCGGTGGTCCCGCTCGCGGTGAGCTTCTTGCGTGCGGCGGCGGTGATCTTCTCCTCGGGCCGCACGGCGCTCGACATTTCCCGCGTCATGGGCTGAAGGGCGCCGTCGCCCGCGGCCTGATCGCCGCTACGGAAGGTGCGGGCAGCGATCTGCCCGTCGTCGTCGGGCACGAGGGCAGCCGCGGTTCCTGGGGTGGCCAGGAAGGCGACGGCGGCCGCGGACGCGACCACACGTGTGAACATGGAATGCATGGAATCTCCGGGGGTGCTGAATGTGCCCGCGAAATCGAGCACGGTGATCCGCCGTCGGCGGCGGGTGGAGGCACTCGGAGTGTATACATATTGACCGACATCGAGGACATATTTCGCAGAGCTTCACCCGACGGGTGAAAAATCCAGCACCGGCGCGAGTCAATGAAAAGGCCTCCGGCCGTCCGGCGCGGTCATCGAACGCTCGCATTCTCGCAATCCCGTTCTGGTGAGAAAACGACCGGAGCGCTGTCCCGGCGAAGAAATCGCCAGGCCAGCGCTCCGTCGAATGCCGTGGCATTCGCGCATTCCCTGAGGGCGTGTCAGCCCTCGGAACCGGTCAGTGATTCGCGATCGTCGCGGTGACCCAGCGACGGTCCGAGGCGGTCACCTCGTGGACGGCGCCGGTGATGCGGACCGTCCGGCGGGTCATGGCGGGTCCACGGTCGGCATCGGTCCGCCCGTCGCCGTCGGCTCGCGGGGCGGAGTCGGCCGGCTGGCCGTTCTCGCTCGCCGCACGCGCGTCGTCGGTGTCCGCGATACCCTCGGCGACCACCTTGACGACGCTGTCACCCGCGCTGGCGCCGACCCACACCTCGACGTCGCCGGGCTCGACGATCCTGACCATCCTCCGGTCGGAGAACGCGAACCGCTGCGTGGGCACGTCGAACGTCACGGTCGCCGTCTCCCCCGGCCCGAGCGTCACGCGCTCGTACCCGAGGAGCTGCACCGTCGGCCGCGCGATCGACCCGATCACGTCGTGCCCGTACAGCTGCACGACGTCGGCCCCGGCGACCTGTCCCGTGTTCGTGACCCGCACGACGGCGCGGAACGCTCCACCTGCCGCTACCTCGGCGTCCACCGCGACGAGCTCTCGCTCGAACGTCGTGTACGACAGGCCGAAACCGAACGGCCGCGCCGGCGTCGGATCGGTGCTCGTCACCTCCGACGGACCGCCCAGGATCGGGTGCTGGTAGGCGTACGGCTGCGCCCCGGTGCTGCGCGGCAGGGACACGGGCAGCCGCCCGGACGGGTTGACGCGCCCCGACACGACCCGCGCGACGGCGGTGCCGCCCTCCTCGCCCGGGAAGAACGCCTGGAGCACGGCGCCCGGCCGCGGCCCGGTGCCGTCCAGCGCCCAGCCGATGCTGTACGGACGGCCGGTGAGCAGCACCATCACGACCGGCTTGCCCGTGGCGGTAAGCGCCTCGACCAGCTCGCGCTGCACGCCGGGCAGCTCCAGCGACTCGCTGTCGTTGCCCTCGCCCACGGTTCCGCGCCCGAAAAGCCCGGCCTGGTCACCGACCACCACCACGGCGACGTCCGCGGCCTCGGCGGCCGCCACCGCGTCCGCGAAGCCGGCGGTGTCGGCGCCCTCGACGGTGCAGCCCACCGTGTAGGTCAGCTCGGCGCCGGGGAACTCCCCGCGCAGGGCCTCCAGCACCGACGGGATCTCGAAACCGATATCCACCTGCTCGTGATGAGCCAGCACGTGGTTGGCGAACGAGTAGCAGCCCATGAGGGCCTCGGGCCGGTCGGCGTTCGGGCCGATGACGGCCACCCGGCCGGGCGTCCCGCCGTCGGCCCCGAGGAGCGGGAGCACGCCGTCGTTCGCGAGCAGGACCACGGACTCCTCCGCGAGGCGGCGCGCGATGTCGCGGTGCCCCGGCGGGTCGAGATCGATTTCCGTGGGCGGCTCGCCCTCGAAGGCGTCCGGCTCGAGCAGGCCGAGCTCCTCCTTCTGTGCCAGGACGCGCCGGACCGCGCGGTCCACGTACGCCTCGTCGTACTCGCCGGAGCGGATCCGCTCCGCCAGGGGCGCGAGGAACGCGTCGCCCGACGGGAGCTCGACGTCGATCCCCGCGGTGAGGGCCTGCGCGGCCGCGTCACCGCGGTCCGCCGCGACGGCGTGCATCACGGTCAGGAACGCCACGGCGAAGTAGTCGGAGACGACCACGCCCGTGAAGCCCCACTTCTCGCGCAGGAGCGTGGTGAAGTACTCCTCGTTCGCGGCCATCGGGACGCCGTCGACGTCGGTGTAGGAGTTCATGACCGACCGCACGTCGCCGTCCAGCACCGCCATCTCGAACGGCGGCAGATACGTGTCGGCGATCTCGCGCGGACCGGCGCTCACGGGCGCGTGGTTGCGTCCCGCCCGGGAACCGGAGTAGCCCACGAAGTGCTTCAGCGTCGCGTGCACACCCGCGTCCTGGAGACCACGGACGTACGACGTGCCGATCGTGCCCACCACGTACGGATCCTCGGCGATGCACTCGTCGACCCGCCCCCAGCGCGGATCGCGGACGACGTCGAGCACCGGGGCCAGGCCCTGGTGCACGCCGAGCTCCGACATGGACGCGCCGATCGCCCGGCCCATCTCCTCGACGAGCCCGGGATCGAACGACGCACCCCAGGCCAACGGCGTCGGGAACGTCGCGGCCTGCCACGCGGCGAGGCCGGTGAGGCACTCCTCGTGCACGATGGCCGGGATGCCGAGCCGGGTCTCGCGCTTCAGGCGCCGCTGTTCCTCCCACAACCAGGCGGCCCGCTCCGCGGGGTCGACCGGCCGGGTGCCGTACACCCGCGTGTAGTGCCCCAGGCCGTGCTTGGTGACCTCGGCGAGCTCACCGGAGCCCTGGCCTCCACCCATCTCGCCCTGCATGGGTGCGACGACGTTGCCGCCCTGGTCCAGCCAGTACCCGACGATCTGGGCCAGCTTCTCCTCGAGGGTCATCCGCGCGAGCAGGTCGTGCACGCGCTCCGACACCTCCGGCATCGCCGGCAGGGCCACTTCGAGATCCGTCATCGGACCGTCCTTTCTGCAAGTGCTGGGTGCTGTCCGGGCATTCCGACTCGGCCGTCGTCAGCCCTTGACGGCACCCTGGAGTCCGTTGACGATCCGCTTCTGCATCGCCAGGAAGAAGACGAGTGCGGGAATCATCGCGAGGGAGGTGAAGGCGAAGACGCCGGCGGTGTCGGAGGCGTGCTCCGACGAGAAGTCCGCGACGCCGAGGGGCAAGGTCTTCATGTCGCCCTGCAGCAGGAGCAGCGGCAGCAGGTACGCGTTCCAGGACCCGACGAAGGCGAGCACGCCCACGGTGACCATTCCCGGCCCCGACAGCGGGATGAGGATCCGCCAGAAGAAACCGATCCTGCTCGTGCCGTCGATCATGGCGGCCTCCTCCAGCTCCTTGGGCAGGGCCATGAGGAAGGGGCGCAGGATCACCACGGTCATCGGCAGGGCGAACGCGGCCTGCGGCAGCGCGACACCGATCCAGGTGTTGCCGAGCTGCAGGTTCTGCGTGATGAGGATGAACAGCGGCACGATCGCGACCGTGGCCGGGAACAGCAGGCCGATCACGAACACCATGAACAGCCCTTCACGCCCCTTGAACTCGTAGCGCGCCAGAGGGTAGGCGGCCATGACGCCGAAGATCACCACGACCGCCGTCGTGATCAGCGAGACGCCCGCGGAGTTCCAGGTGTACTGCCAGAACGTCGGGTTGGTCAGCACCCCGATGTAGTTGTCCAGCACCCAGGGGTCGGGCAGGCCCGCCGGCGTCGCGGCGAGCTGGGCGTTGGTGCGGAAACCGCCCAGCACCCCGTAGATCACGGGGCCGAGCGTGAGCGCGACGACCACCAGGGCGATGCCGTACACGACGACGTTCGCGGGACGGAAGGCTCCCGGACGTCGCTGCCGCGTCGTGGGCGCCAGGGAGAGGTCGCTCATCGTCTGAGCACTCATGGGTCACTTCCTCCCGGTCTCGGGCCGCGTGTCACGGCGCAGGATCAACTGCTGGTAGAGCACCGCCATGAACAGCGCGATGACGAACAGCACCACGGAGGCTGCCCCGGCGATGCCGAAGTTGGCTCGTTGAGTTCCCTCGTTGACCAGGAAGGTCGCCATCGTGGTCGTGGCGTTCGCGGGCCCGCCGCGGGTCAGGATCCACACCATGTCGAAGAGCTGGAGCGAGCCGATCATCGACAGGAAGCCCCAGGTGCGCAGCGTCGGGCCGAGCAGCGGGATGGTGATCTTGCGCTGCACCTGCCACCACGTGGCACCGTCGAGCTGCGCGGCCTCGTAGAGCTCCTCCGGCACGCTCTGCAGCCCGGCGAGGAAGAGGATCACGGCCAGGCCGAGATACTTCCAGGTGAGGACCACCATGAGGGTCCCCAGGGCGAGGTCCGGGTCACCGAGCCAGCCCTGGTCCGGGCCTTCCAGCCCGACGGCTGTGAAGATCCCGTCGATGACGCCGTACTGCGGCTGCAGCAACTGCAGCCAGATCACGCCGGCCACCACCTCGGCCAGGACGTACGGCACGAAGATGATCGTGCGCAGCGCGCTCTGCCCCCACATCTTGCGGTTCAGGAGCAGCGCGATCGCCAGGCCGAGGGGAAGCTGGATCACGATCGACAAGCCGACGATGAGCAGGTTGTGCGTCACCGCGCCCGTGAAGACGTCGTTCGTCAGCACGGACACGTAGTTCTGGAGGCCCACGAAGTCGACGAGCGGCCCGATCCCCTTCCACCGGAAGAGCGACATCTGCACGGCTGTCACGATCGGCACGATCACGAACATCGCGAAGAGCGCCAGGGCGGGCGCCACGAAGAAGAAGATCTCGAGGCGCTTGCGCAGTTGCGAGTTCATCCGGCGGCGTCCGCCCCGCGCGGAGGCCGCCGGCCGCACCTGGGAGGTGCGGCCGGCGGCGCCCTGCACGGGCGACGTCGCAGGCGAAGCGGCCACGTCCGACGTGGTCACGTCGTCTGCCACGTCACTCACTCCGACTCGGCTGCCGACTGGATCGCGTCGACGATGTCTTGCGGACCCGCCTCACCGGCGAACATGAGGGCGATCGCGTCGTTCATGGCGCCACCCACGGACTGGCCGAGGCGCGTGTCCAGGTAGAGCTGGGTGTTGCCGCCGCCGTCGCGGACCGGGATCAGCTGGGCGAGGGCCTCGTCGCTGACGGAGTCCGTCGCCGCCGGGTTGGTCGGCAGGCCCATGTCGAGCTCGGCGAAGCCCTGCTGCGCCTCGTCGGACAGGAGGTACTTGGCGAAGTCGACCGCGGCGTCGGGCGCACCCGACGACACCGACCAGGCGTCACCGCCGCCCATCTGGTCGGCCGGGTCACCGGCCTGGCCGTCGAACGTCGGGAAGGCGAACCAGCCGAGGAACTCCGGCACCTGCTCGTCCTCGGTCAGACCGCCGGCCACACCCGGCTCCCAGTGGCCCGCGAGCTCCATGGCCACCTTCTCGGTCGCCAGGAGGCCGGACGCCGACGTCGGGCCGTCCTGCGCGCCCGTGGAGAGGAAGCCCTTGTTGAACGGCTCCTCGGCGATGATGTCCTCGACGTTCTCACCGGCCTTGATGAAGCACGGGTCGGAGTAGTCCTTGCTCTCGATGGCCGCCTCGACCGTCTCGAACGTGCACTCGCGGACCACCGCGTAGTACCAGTAGTGCGCGGCGGGCCACTTGTCCTTGGCGCCCACCGACAGAGGCGTGATCCCGGCGGCGTCGAGCTTCTCGACGTACCCGTAGAACTCCTCGATGGTGGGGCTCGGGCTGACCTCGTCGATCCCGGCCTCGGCGAAGAGGTCCTCGTTGTACCAGAAGCCGACGATCCCCATCGAGTAGGGGAGCGCGTAAACCTTTTCGTCCACGGTGTACTGGCCCGTGAAGGCAGAGATCTTCTCGATCTCGTCCGCGGCGTCCTCGGTGAGGTCGCGGACGACGCCGGTCTCGACCTCCGTCTGGAGCTCGCCGCCGCCCCGGCTCATGTAGACGTCCGGGATCTGCTCGTCGTTGCCGGACTGGAATGCCGCCTGCAGCTTGGTCAGCATGTCCTCGTGCTGCATCGCACTCACCTCGACCGTGACACCGGTCTCGGCCTCGAAGTCCTCGGCGAGCTGGTCGTAGTACGCCTTGCCCTCGCCGGTGTTCGAGTTGTGCCACCAGGTGATGGTGTCGGCGTCCGCGTCGGTGCTGCCGCCACCGCCGCCGCCCTGTCCGGCACAGGCAGCCGCGAACAGTGCGACGGCCGAGCCCAGCGCGATCACGGCCGCGCTTCGCTTCGTCCTTGTCATGGTTCTGAACCCCTTGGTCTTCATCGACGGAGTCGACAGGGAAGTATCTGTCAACGATGACAGTGGCACGTGACACAGTGGTTGGTCAAACGTTGTCGATAACGATTTCTAAACAACCAAACCTGGGCGCGTGGCATCACCGTAGTCAAGGTAGTGTCTCCTTCGTGCAGAGCGGTGCGAATTTTCCTGGTAGAACCGGGACAGAAGACGGTGACGAGGCGGGGACCCCGCCGTCGCCGCCCTCGGTGACGCCGTCCGGCGACCGCCCGCAGGTGGGCCCCGAGGGTGGCGCCGTCCGCGCCGGCCGCGTGACGATCACCGACGTCGCGCGTGCCGCCGGAGTGTCCGTCGCCACGGTGTCCAAGGTGGTCAACGGACGTTACGGGGTGGCCCAGACGACGGCGAGCCGGGTCCTCGAGGTCGTCGACCAGCTCGGGTACGAGTCCTCACTGGTCGCCCGCAGCCTCCGCCGCCGGCGCACCAACGTGATCGGCGTGCTCGTCGCCGAGTTCGAGCCGTTCAGCACCGAACTCCTCAAGGCGATCTCCAAGGCCGTCGAGGGCACCGGCTACGAGCTGCTGGCCTACTCCGGCGGCGGCGACACCTCCGACCGGGTGGGCTGGGAGCGGCGTTCGCTCTCCCGGCTGGGCGGCACGCTCATCGACGGAGCGGTGATCGTCACGCCCACGGTCCAGGTGCCGACGGACGACGGCGTCCCCGTCGTCGCCATCGACCCGCACACCGGTCCGACGGGTCCGGCGACGGTGGACTCCGACAGCCTCGCCGGGGCGCGCATGGCGACCGAGCACCTGATCAGCCTCGGTCACACCCGCATCGGCCACCTCGGCGGGCGCCGGGACCTCGAGTCCGCACGGCTGCGCGAGCTGGGCTACCGCCAGGCCATGAGCGACGCCGGGCTCACGGTCGACCCGAGCCTGGTCCTCACCGGCGGGTACCGTCCCGACCTGTCCGACCGGCCCACGCACGAGCTGCTCGACCGGCCGGACCGCCCGACCGCCGTCTTCGCCGCCAACGACCTCTCGGCGCTCCACGTCGTCGAGGTGGCCGAGGAGCTCGGGCTGCGGGTTCCGGAAGACCTTTCGGTGGTGGGCTACGACGACATCCCCGAGGCGGCGGCCGCTCGACCACCGCTGACCACCGTCGCGCAGCCGCTGCGCGAGATGGGCGCCGAGGCGCTGCGCATGGTCATCTCGCTGATCGAGAGCGACGCGCCGCGGACGGGGCAGGGTCATCACACGCGCCTGCCCACGCGCCTCGTGGAGCGCGCGAGCACGGCCCCGCCGCCGGCCTCCTGACCCGTCGGGGCGCGGGCCACCGGCGTCACCGCCCGAACGGCACCAGCTCACCGATGGTGTGCATGCCGCCGGGAAACTCCCCCGGAGCATCGCGGAAGTCCGTCTGGGACGGGTTCACCAGGATCATCGCCGCGATCCCCGCGAGCAGCACGAGGACGACACGCAGCAGCATGCGCCGCGAACGCGGGCGAGCTGGTTGCTCATGATGCAGCACGGTCAGCCTCCTCGGGGCAACACACGCGACGGCAGCCCCTCACCCGCACGACATCTCGGGCACGGCACTGTGCTCGCGCACCGTAGCAACTCCGCCGGGACCCGCGTCAACGCGGTCCGTGTCTCCGGCGCGCCGAGACGGAGCCCAGTACCTTGGCCGCCGTCCGCTTGAAGCGGCCCGCCGAGCCGTCGGACAGCGCGATGAGGTCCGCGAGCTGCTTCTCGCTCACGCCCGCATCGGGCACGAACGGCATCCGCCCCAGCGGGATCGCGAGGGCCATCTCGCGCACGTCCTCGTCCATCGCCTCGAGCGCACCGTTGACCAGCGGACCCGCCGTCGGGTCGGCGGCCGCTTCCCGGAGCGTCGAGCCGCGGGTGAGCGGCCGCACGGCGTCGTCCCCGGGAACCTGGACCTCGCGGGACTCCCGCACGTCGCGGCTCGACGCGCCGACGTCGACGCGCCACGTGCCGCCCTCGGTGACCCAGCGCCCGTCCCGCGTGCTCCAGTGCGACAGCTCGCCCAGGGGCACCGTCAGCTCGACGCGCCGGGACTCGCCGGGCTCCAGCTCGACGACGTCGAACGCGGCGAGCACACGGGGCGGCCGTGCCACGGCCGACGTGTCGCGCCCCAGGTAGCACTGCACCACCTCGCGGCCGGGCACGTCGCCGGTGTTCGTGACGGTGAGGGTGGCACGCAGGGCGTCGTCGCCCGTCGTCACCGTGAGGCCCTCGTAGCCGAACGTCGTGTACGACAGGCCGTGCCCGAACGGGAAGGCCACGTCGATGTCGCGGGCGTCGTACCAGCGGTGGCCCACAAACACGCCCTCCGCGTAGCGCACGTGGAGGTCCTCACCGGGGAAGTCCAGGTAGGCCGGGCCGTCGGCGAGGCGGTGCGGGATCGTCTCGGACAACCGGCCGGACGGGTTGACCCGGCCGGTGAGCACGTCGGCGGTCGCCGGCCCGCCCGCCTGGCCCAGCAGCCAGCCCTCGACGAGCGCGGGGACCCGGTCCGCGAACGGGAGGCGCACGACGGAGCCGTTGGACAGCACGACGACCACACGCGGGTTCACGTCGAGCACGGACTCGAGCAGGTCGACCTGCACCGTCGGCAGGTCGATGTGGGTCCGGTCGCGGCCCTCCGCCTCGGCGTCGTCGGGCAGGCCGGCGAAGAACAGGACGACATCGGCGTCGCTGGCCTCCGCGATCGCTTCCGCCGCGAGCGCCGTGTCGTCGCCCGCCTCGCGGCCGAGCGCGTACCCGGGGGCGAACGCGAGGTCCGGGAAGTCCTGGGTGAGCGCGGTGAGGGCGTCGTCCAGCCGGGTGGGCACCACCTGGGACGACCCGGCTCCCTGGTATCGGGGCGTGCGGGCGAGCTCGCCGACGACGGCGACCCGGGCGTCCTTCGCGAGGGGGAGCAGCGGTGCGGGGGTGGTCTCGCCGTCGCGGGCGACCGGCTCGTTGCGCAGGAGCACGATCGCGCGCGTGGCCGCTTCGCGCGCGAGCTCGTGGTGGTCGACGAGGTCGGTGGCGTCGGCCGGGCCCTCCGCGTCGTGGACCCGCCGGGCGAGGGCGACGACGCGTTCGGCCGCGCGGTCGAGGTCCTGCTCGGGCAGGTCGCCGGAGCTCACGGCCCCGACGAGCTGCCGGACGCGCGCCTCGCCGGGTGCGGGCATCTCGAGGTCGAGCCCGGCGCGCAGGGCGGCGGTGCGGTCGTTCACGGCGAGCCAGTCGGACATGACGAGCCCGTCGAAGCCCCATTCGTCGCGCAGCACGCGGGTGAGGAGCCGCGGGTCCTCGCCGACGTAGGTGCCGTTGACGCGGTTGTAGGAGCTCATCACCGTCCACGGCCGGGCCTCGGTGACCACGCGCTGGAACGGCCTCAGGTGGATCTCGCGGAGGGTGCGCTCGTCGATGTCGGCCGAGACGCGCAGCCGCTCGGTCTCCTGGTCGTTGGCGACGAAGTGCTTGACGCACGCGCCGACGCCGGCGGACTGGATGCCGTTCACCAGCGCGGCGCCGACGTGCCCGGCGAGCAGCGGGTCCTCCGACACGTACTCGAAGTTGCGGCCGCACAGCGGTGAGCGCTTGATGTTCACGCCGGGCCCGAGCACGACGCCGACGCCCCGCTCGGCGGCCTCGGCGCCGATCGCGGCGCCGACCCGCTCGGCCAGGCGGACGTCGAACGTGGCACCGAGGGCCACCGCGGGCGGGAAGCAGGTGGCCGGGTCGGCTCCCGCGATCGCGCCGTTCGCCGGGTCCAGGCGCCGGACGCCGTGCGGCCCGTCGGCGAGGAACACGGCGGGCACGCCCGGCAGGTCGGCGGTGGTCCAGTACGACGCCCCACCGACGAGTCGAGCCTTCTGCTCCACGGTGAGGCGTCCGACGACGTCGGCTGGGGTGGCGGAAGTCATGCCCGCATCATCGCACCGGACACCCGCCGCGACGAAGGGCGCGGCGCGGGACTCGTGCCGAGGTGCGAGGCCCGCGCCTGGCGTGGAGCAGGGGGGAGCGTCGCGATCCGACGCCTGCCCGGCGTCACAGGGCTCGCGTCATCTCCAGCTCGGGGCCCATGGCGCCGGTGAAGGTCGCGCCGCTCGCGGTGAAGCCGAGGCGGCGGTAGGCGCCCTGTGCCCGCGGGTTGTCCTGGTGCACGTACAGGCGGGCGCGGTCCAGTGCCCGTTCCCGGGCCCAGCCGAGTGCCGCGTCGAAGAGGTCGTCGATCAGCCCCTTCCCGCGGTGCTCGGGCTGGACGTAGACGCCGACCACGTGCGCGCCGTCGTGCTCGATGCGGCGCTCCTCGAAGTCCAGGGTTCCCGCCCGTTCGATCAGCGTGACCGCCGTGCCCAGCCACCGGCCGTCGTCGGACACCGCGACGAACTGCCGGGCGCCCGCCTCGGAGCCCGCGTCGAGGGACGACGTCCGCGCGCGCTCGATCCAGAACTCGTCGGGGTAGGCGGCCTCCGTCTCGTACGTGGAGAGGAAGGCGACGGGCGCCAGGTCGTCCTGCAAGGCGCGCATTCGCAGGTCGTGGATCTCGCGCCATTCTGTGGCGCGGACGGGGCGGATCTCGTGCGGCATGGGGAGATGGTCGCACGGCCATGGGGATGAAATTCCCACGACGTACTTCACAGAAATGTCACACCATGGTTCTGTGTGACCCATGGCACATCACACCACACGCCTCGCGCGGTGCACGGTGGCTACCCTCCCCGTGCTCGCCCTGACGGTCGCCGGCCTGGCGACCACCCAGGGCGCCGCGACGGCCCAGCCACGTCCCGCACCCGAGATCGGCTCATCCGAGCACTACATCAACTACGCCGAGGCCGCCGTACAGCCCGACGTCGGCACCGACATCGAGATCACCCCGGACGGCCGCATCGTCGAGCACGTGCCCGGCGGCAGCACCGGAACGACCGTGGACGCCACGGTCCAGGCCGCGTCCGAGGAGCTGGACGCCAAGTTCGCGGGCGGCAACCCTGCCGCCGCCGAGCGGCTCGCCCAGGCGGAGGCGCGGGCCATCGAGCAGGGCGGCAGCCCGGCCGACATCCGCGACCGCGGTACGGCGCGGGCCCTGGCCGACGGCAGCGACGCCGTCCGGCCGGGCAAGCACCACGGCAAGAAGGGCCCGCGGTACAAGAAGGCGGAGACCACTCAGGAGGCCAAGCTCCTGACGATCCTCGTCGAGTTCGCCGACGACGTCGACGACGACTTCACCGACTCGATGGTCCCCACGTACTGGGGCTCGTCGGAGTGCATGCCCGGCAACGTCCAGAACGGCCCGAAGCACAACAACCTGCCGGACCCGGGCTCCATGGAGCTCGAGGACAACAACTCCATGTGGGTGCCCGACTTCTCGCCGGAGCACTACAACGACATGCTCTTCACGTCCGAGGGCATCACCGACCGGGTGCGCACGGACCTCACCGGGCCTGACGGCGAGCCCGGCTTCGACATCTCCGGCTACACGATGAAGAACATGTACGAGGAGATGTCGCAGGGCGCCTACACCGTCTCCGGTGAGGCGACCCCGTGGGTCACCGTGCCGCACTCGGAAGGGTGGTACGGAGCCACCCGCTGCTTCCTCAACGACGAGGGCGAGTGGGAGGCCGGCGCCTACCAGGGCATGCAGGGGCACCCGGACAACCCGCTGGGCGCGGGCCAGCTCCCGATCGACGCGGTGGCGGCACTCGCCGAGCTGGACCCCGACTTCCCGTGGGAGGACTACGACGTCGAGGACCAGTCGGACCGTGACGGGGACGGCGACCTCTACGAGCCGGACGGTGTGATCGACCACGTCGTGCTGGTGCACGCCGGTGCCGACAAGTCCGGCGGCGGCGGCGACGAGGGCACGTACGCCCTCTGGGCGCACTCCTCGGCCGTGGCCGGCGGCGCGGACATCCCGGGCACCGACCTGAAGCTGTCGAACTACATCGTGCAGCCGGAGGACTCGGGCGTGGGCGTGTTCGCGCACGAGTACGGCCACGACCTGGGCCTGCCGGACCTGTACGACACGTCCGGTGGCGGCGACTCCGACGTCGACTTCTGGGACCTGATGAGCTCCGGCTCGCACGCGGGCCCGATCTTCCAGTCGATGCCGACGCACATGGGCGTCTGGGACAAGTACGTGCTCGGCTGGGCCGATCCGCTGGAGATCGAGCCGGGCGACGAGCGGCGGATGGTCCGCGTGGGCCAGAACTCGCGCCCGCTGCGCGGCACCGAGGACGGCATCAAGATCAACCTGCCCGACAAGGAGCTGTTCCTCACCGAGCCGCACTCGGGCGAGAACTCCTGGTACACGGGCGCCGACCAGGACTGGGCGGATGTGCGGCTCTCCCGCACCCTCGACGTCCCGGCCGGTACCGAGGCGACGTTCTCGATGTGGAACGACTACGTCATCGAGGCGGACTGGGACTACGGGTTCGTCGAGGTCTCCACGGACGGCGGCGCCACCTGGGACGAGGTCAAGGTCTACGACGCCGAGGGCGCGGAGGTCACCACGGGTGACGCCTACGGCGACCCGAACGGCAGGCTGGGCGACTTCGGCGGCAAGCAGTACGGCCTGACCGGCAGCTCCCAGGGCTGGGCGCAGCACTTCGTCGACCTCTCGGCCCACGCCGGGTCCACCGTGGACCTGCGCCTGCGG
Organism: Myceligenerans xiligouense; assembly: GCF_003814695.1. Classification (GTDB taxonomy): domain Bacteria; phylum Actinomycetota; class Actinomycetes; order Actinomycetales; family Cellulomonadaceae; genus Myceligenerans; species Myceligenerans xiligouense. Next base: position 222,854 of record NZ_RKQZ01000001.1, on the reverse strand, counting down.
TACGCCACCGACGCGGCGTTCCTGGAGCGCGGCTGGTTCGCGGACGACTTCGCGCTCGTGGTCGACGGCGAGACCGTGTGGTCCGACGACACCGAGTCCGGGGCGAACGGCTGGACGAACGAGGTCTCCACCTGGGTGGACACCACGGGCCAGGGCTGGCACGCCGACAGCGGCTCCTCGACGCAGGCGCAGTACTACATCGTCGAGTGGCGCAACGCCGACGGGTTCGACGAGGGCCTGGAGCACGCCTACGACTCCACCTACGCGGCCCCGCAGAGCGAGGCGTGGAAGGTCGAGAAGTTCTCGTACAACGTGCCCGGCATGCTGGTCTGGTACCGGGACACCACGTACGGCGACGCCAACCACGTCACCTCGAACCTGAGCGCGCTGCCGAGCCTCGGCGCCAAGGGCGGCCTGCTCATCGTCGACAGCCACTTCGACCCGCTGCGTCGTGACGCGTCGGCGGAGCCGGACGAGTCGGTGCTGAAGAACCTGCCGTCGCGTCCGCAGTCGTCGAACGCGGCGTTCGGCCTGAGGCCGACGTCCCCGCTCACGGAGTGCATCGTGTCCGACGACGACCTGACCCAGGAGTTCTGCACCGACATCGGGCCGCTGGCCCCGGTCCGCACGTTCACCGACGACAAGGGCTGGTACCCCGGCGTCGAGGTGAACGGCGAGAGCCTGTTCTACCGGGACAACGACGCGTCGGTCACCGTGCCGTCGGTCGGGAACAGCCCGTACTCGTTCCGGATCGTCGACCCGGACGGGAACCTGCTGCCCGACTGGTTCGGGGAGGACTTCGGCTTCCCGGCCCCGGCCGGTACCGGCGACCCGGCGGACGACGGCGTCGGCTACGGCACGACGGTCAAGCTGCACCGGACGCAGTTCGGCGACCGGGTCGGGCTGATCTCGGTCACCCCGCCGAGCGTTCCCTGACCGGATGATCCCCCGCCGGGGCAGTACCCGCCGGTCTCCGGCGTGCTGCCCCGGCAGACCCTGAACCGCCGAGGCGGTACGCCGGACCACCGGTGTACCGCCTCGACGTCGTTCGGTCCCCGGCCGGAGGCGTCGGCCGGCTGCCCACGGACGGGTACGGCGGGTACGGCGGGCGGTTACCTCAGCTGGAGTTCCCGGACCGCCTCCGCGACGGTGTGCGCGACGTCGGCGTCGGTGACCTCATACCCTCCGGTACCGCCGCCGGGACCGCCGTCGTCGGCCACCACGCGCCTGGCGCTCAGGTGGATCGCGTCGACACCCGCCGCCGCCAGGGTCGGCACGTCCTCGAGGCGGACACCGCCGCCCGCCATGATCTCCACGCCGAGGTCGGCGCTGCGCTCCACCAGCCGCGCCAGGCGCTCCACCCCCTCGCCCGCCCGGGCGGCCCCGCCCGAGGTCAGGACGCGTGTGACGCCGAGGTCGGCGAGCATGTCGAGCGCCGCGAGCTGATCGGGGACGACGTCGAGCGCCCGGTGGAACGTCACCTCCGCGTCGCCGGCGGCCGCGACCAAGGCACGGACCGTCTCCTCGTCCACACGCCCGTCGGGAGTCAGGGCGCCGACGACGACGCCGTCGGCCCCCGCGTCGACCGACAGGACCGTCTCGCGGGCCATGAGGGCACGCTCCTCGGCAGACCAGGTGAACCCGCCCGGACGGGGCCGGATCAGGACGTGGACCTCCAGGATCGGCGCGCCCGCCGTCTCCGGGACCACGGCGGCGGCGTCGATCGCCGCCTCGATGAGGGCGGCGCTGGGCGTGATCCCGCCGGTGGCCCCGAGCGCGGAGCACAGCTCCACGCGCCGGGCGCCGACGTCGGACGCGATCCGCGCGCCTGCGGGGTCCTGGACGGCCAACTCGAGGGCGACATTGTGCACGGGGGTCAGGCTACCGTCGAGCCGGGCTCGCCCCGAGCGGGCGACCTTCACTAGGCTCTGCGTCCATGACCGTCGACCCGAGTGCGATCCTTCGCGGCCGCCCACCAGGCCGGGCACCCGCGGGAGCCATCGTGGCCATCGCGTTCTCCTCCGTGTGCCTGATGATCGTGCTCGCGTTCAGCGCGATGAACGGCGGGGCCTCGTTCGTCGTGGGGCTCCTGCTCGCCCTGCTCCCGCTCGGGATCTGGCTGCCGGTGATTCTCGCGCTCGACCGGATGGAGCCGGAGCCCAAGAACGCGCTGATCCTCGCCTTCCTGTGGGGCGCCGGCGTGGCGGCACTGGTGTCGATGGTGCTGAACACGCTCAATTTCGTGGTCATCACCGACCTGCTGGTCAGCACCGACGACGGCTGGTACTGGACCGCGGTGGTCGGCGCGCCGATCGTGGAGGAGGTGCTCAAGGCATTCCTGCTGTTCGGCATGCTCTGGTTCCGCCGCCACGAGATCAACGGCCTCACCGACGGCATCATCTACGCCTCGATGGTCGGCCTGGGTTTCGCCGCCACCGAGAACATCACCTACTTCATCCAGGCCGCCGAGGTGGACCAGCTCGGCTTCGTGTTCCTCATGCGCGCGGTGATCGCGCCGCTGCTGCACCCGCTGTGCACGGCCATGACCGGCATCGGCGTCGCCGTCGCGGCGATGAGCCGGCCCGGCATGCTCCGTTTCACGGCGCCGCTGATCGGCCTGACCGGAGCGATCGCCCTGCACAGCCTGTGGAACGCGGCGTCGTCCCGGGGCATCGGCGGCCTGGCGTCTGCCTACCTGATCGGCCTGGTCGTGATGATCGTGCTGATCGTGGTGGTGCAGCGGGAACGACGCCGGCTCGTCGGCCTCATCCTCCACTACCTGCCCAAGTACATCCCGACGGGCGTCGTGGCGATGGTCGACGTGCAGATGCTCAGCTCCCTCAAGGCCCGCAAGGCCGCCCGCGAGTGGGCGACCTCCCGTGGAGGCCGGGTGTCCGGAACGGCGATGCGCGAGTACCAGCAGGCCGCGACCGAGCTCGCGATCCTGCACGAGCGCGCCGAGCACGCGGCGGCGGAGCCCGCCGAACTGGAGAACCAGCGCCAGGCGCTCCTCTGGGTCATGCAGCGCTCCCGTGCCACGTTCCTCCCGACGGCGGGCACGGCCAACCTCCCCTGGGCCACCACGGCGCACTAGCCCTCGCCCCGCGGCCGCCCCGGACCGCCGCCCCCTTGGACCCGGGCGGGGGCAGGCGGGCCGGGCGGGTCAGGGGCGGAGGGTGCGGTACCTGGCGATGAGGGCTGCCGTCGAGGCGTCCTGGGCGGCGAGCGCCGCCTCGTCACCCGCGACCGCGGGGGCGATCTCCAGGGCGAGCTTCTTGCCGAGCTCCACACCCCACTGGTCGAACGAGTCGATCCCCCACACCACGCCCTGCACGAACGTGATGTGCTCGTAGAGGGCCACGAGCTGCCCCAGCACCGACGGCGTGAGCGCGGGCGCGAGGATCGACGTCGTCGGCCGGTTCCCGCTGAACACCCGCGCCGAGACGAGCTCCTCGGGCGTGCCCTCGGCGCGCACCTCGTCCGCCGTCCTGCCGAACGCCAGTGCCTTCGTCTGCGCGAAGAAGTTCGCCAGGAACAGTCCGTGGACGTCCGCGCCGGGCGCTACGGCCTTGCCGTCGCCCACCGGGTCGGTCAGCCCGTACGCGGGCTGCGCGACGGCGATGAAGTCCGCCGGGATCAGGCGTGTTCCCTGGTGGATGAGCTGGTAGAAGGCGTGCTGCCCGTTGGTGCCGGGCTCGCCCCAGAAGACCTCGCCCGTGTCCGCCGTGACCGGCGAGCCGTCCCAGCGCACCGACTTGCCGTTGGACTCCATCGTGAGCTGCTGCAGGTAGGCCGGGAAGCGGTGGAGCTGCTGCGCGTACGGGAGGACGGCGTGCGTGTGCGCGTCGCGGAAGTTGGTGTACCAGACGTTCAGCAGCCCCATCAGCACGGGCACGTTGCGCTCGAGCGGCGCCGTCCGGAAGTGCTCGTCCATCGCGTGGAAGCCCGAGAGCAGCTCCTCGAACCGCTCCGGCCCGATGGCGATCGCCAGCGACGTCCCGATCGCGGAGTCCATCGAGTACCGGCCACCGACCCAGTCCCAGAACCCGAAGGCGTTCTCGGTGTCGATGCCGAAGGCGGCGACCTTGTCCAGGGCCGTGGAGACCGCGACGAAGTGCTTCGCGACGGCGCCGGCACGGCCCTCGTCGGTGTCCTCGATCGCGCCCGCCGCGACCAGGGACCGCCAGAGCCAGTCGCGGGCGAGCCGGGCGTTGGTGAGCGTCTCCAGGGTGCCGAACGTCTTCGACGCGACGATGAACAGGGTGGTCGCCGGGTCGAGGTCCGCGGTCTTCTGGGCGACGTCCGTCGGATCGATGTTCGAGACGAACCGGCACTCCAGCCCTTCGGCGACGTACGGCTCCAGGGCCTCGTACGCCATGACCGGGCCGAGGTCCGAGCCGCCGATCCCGATGTTCACGATCGTGCGGACCTTCTCACCCGTGACGCCGGTCCACTCGCCGGACCGGACCTTCTCTGCGAAGCCGTAGACCTTCGCCAGCTCGGCCCGCACGTCGGCGTCGACGTCCTGCCCGTCCACGTGCAGGGCGGGGGCGGTGCCCGCGGGCCTGCGCAGCGCGGTGTGCAGGACGGCGCGGTCCTCGGTGGGGTTGATGTGCTCGCCGGAGAACATCGCGTCCCGGCGCTCGGCGACGCCCGTCTGGCCGGCGAGGTCGACCAGCGCCGCCAGGACGTCGTCGGTCAGCAGGTTCTTGGACAGGTCCACGTACAGGTCGGCGGCCTGGAAGGCGAACCGCTCGGCCCGGGCGGGGTCGGACTCGAACCAGCCTCGCAGGTCCGGTTCGAGATCCCCCGAGAGCCGGGAGAGGTCCGCCCAGGCGGACGTGGTCGTGGCGTCGACAGGCTGCTTGGCAAGCTCGGTGCGCATGGCTCAAACCTAACGTCCGACGACGCCCCGGGCGCAGTCGTTCCGCGGGGCGCGGCCACCGGCTCCGGTCAGCTCGGCGCGGGCTCTGTCGGCTCGAGCTCTGGTCGGCTCCGGCCGGCTCCGGTCAGGTCAGGTCAGGCCGAGGAACTCGGCCACCTCGCGTGATGCCGGCTTCTCGCGGAGTTCGTCGGGCGGCGCGACCTGGAGCAGTCGGCCGCCGGACATGACGCCGACCCGGTCCGCCACCGCGAAGGCCTCTTCGTGGTCGTGCGTGACGAAGAGCGCCGTCGTGCCCGTCTCCTTGAGGACCCGGCGCACGTCGCCGGCCAGGCGTTCCCGCAGCCGGCGGTCCAGCGCGGAGAGCGGCTCGTCGAGGAGCAGCAGCCGCGGGCTCGGGGCGAGGGCCCGCGCGAGCGCCACCCGTTGCCGCTCTCCCCCGGACAGCGTCGTCACCCGGCGTCGTTCGTAGCCCGTGAGCCCCACCAGGTCCAGCAGCCCGGCGACACGCTCGGACCGCGCCGGCCCCGGGACGTGCTGCGCCTCCAGCCCGTAGGCGACGTTCCGCCCGACATCACGGTGCGGGAAGAGCTGCCCGTCCTGGAACATCAGGCCGAACTGGCGCCGGTGCACCGGCACGCCGGCGAGGTCGGCGTCGTCCCACGTGACCGTCCCGCCCGCGAGGGGCTCCAGCCCCGCGACGGCGCGCAGGAGGGACGACTTGCCGCACCCGCTCGGCCCGAGCAGGGCGACGATCTCGCCCTGGTCCACGTCGATCCAGACGTGGTCGACGGCGGTCGTGGTGGCGCGCGCCCGGCGCCACGGCCGGCCGGGCGCCTTCGCGTAACGCACGACGACGTCGCGCACGGCGAGCCCGGCCCCGTCACGGGCGGCGCCGGTGGCCGTGCCCGTCGATCCGGTACCCGAGTTGAGCGAGACCATCAGAACTCTCCTCCGCCATGATCGCCCCGCAGGCGTTCCGCCAGCATCATCACCACCGCGGTCAGGGTGGCCAGCACCACCGACGCCGCGAGCGCCATCCCGTAGTTCTCGGCTCCCGGCCGGCCGATCAGCCGGAAGATCACGATGGGCAGCGTCTCGTTCTGCGGCCGCACGAGGAACGACGTCGCGCCGAACTCCCCGAGGGACACGGCGAACGCGAATCCGACGGCGAGCCCGAGGGACCGCGCGGCGAGGGGGAGGTCGACGGTGCGCAGAACCGCCCCGGGGCCCGCGCCGAGCGTTCCGGCGACCTCGCGCAGGCGGGGGTCGATGGCCCGGAGCACGGGCAGCACGGTGCGCGCGACGAGCGGGACCGCGACGACGGCCTGCGCGATCGGCACGAGCGCCGGCGACGTCCGCAGGTCGTACTGGACGCCGAACGGCTGATCGAGGGTGACGAGGAACCCGAAGCCCACGGTCACCGCCGACACCCCGAGGGGCAGCATGAACAGCCCGTCCAGCAGGGACACGGCGCGCCTGGCTCCGCTGCCGCGCGGGCGCCGCGACGCGAGGAGCGCGACGAGTCCCCCCACGACGAGGGCGATCGCGCACGCCCATGCGGCCGTGCGCAGGGAGTTCCCGAGTGCCTCCCAGACGGTGACGGTGAGCGCGCCGCGCTCGCCGGTGGTGCCGAGCGCGGTGTAGTTGGACAGGCCGAGGGCGCCGTCGGGCCCGCGGAAGGAACGCAGCGCGAGACCGCCCAGTGGCAGCAGGATGAGCCCTCCGACGACGGTGACGGTGGCCGCCACCGCTGCCAGGTCACCGCGCGATCGGCGCAGCGGCTGGGCCGAGGTCCGGTCGCTGACGAGGTGCAGCGCGGCCTCACGGCGGCCGCGGGTGCGCGCGGAGACGGCCAGGGCGGTGGCGACGACGGCGAGCTGCACGATCGAGAGCACGGCCGCGGACCGCAGGTCGAGGAACTGCGTGGTGCGCACCCAGATCTCCGTCTCGACGGTGCCGTACCGCGCGCCGCCGAGCACCATGACGACGCCGAACGCGGTCGCGCAGAAGAGGAACACCACCGACGCGGCCGAGACGAGCGCGGGGGCGAGCGATGGCAGCGTGACCGTCCACCACACGCGTGGTGGCGAGGCGCCGAGCGCGGCCGCCGCCTGCTCGGCGCGGGGGTCGAGGCGCTCCCAGAGCCCGCCGACCGTGCGCACCACGACGGAGATGTTGAAGAAGACGAGGGCGATGACGATCCCGCCCAGGGTCTCCTCCAGGCCGAGGAACCCGAGCGCGCCGTCGGGCACGAACAGGCTGCGGAACGCGACGCCGACCACGACGGTGGGCAGCACGAACGGGACCGTCACGAGTCCGCGCAGGAGGCCCCGGCCGGGGAACGCGCGCCGGTACAGGAGGAAGGCGACGGGGAGTCCGGCGAGGAGCGAGAACGCGGTGCCGAGCACGGACTGGGCAAGCGTCAGGCCGACGAGGCGCCACGTGCGCGGGCGTCCGAGGACGTCGGCGAACCCCGTCAGGTCGAGCGCGCCGTCGGCGACGAATCCGCGCAGGACGAGCGCCGTCACGGGCCACACGAAGAACAGGCCCACGAACAGCAGCGGGACGAGCGCGATCGACGCCCAGACCAGCCCGCGCCGGACGGAAGGCCTCACCCCAGCACGATCGCGGTCCACGCCTCGATCCACTCGTCACGGTGCGCCGCGATGTCCTCCGGGGCCACCTCGTACGGGTCCTCGGCGAGCGGGGCGTGCTTCACCCACTCCGCGGGGAGAGGGACGTCCTCGTGGGCCGGGTACATGTACATCGAGCCGGGCAGGTCCTCCTGGACCGTGTCCGACTGCAGGAACCGCACGAGCTCCCAGGCGCCGTCCGGGTTGTCGGCACCGGTCAGCACGCCGGCGTACTCCTCCTGGCGGAAGCAGGTGTCGAGCAGCGCGGTGGTGGTGGACTCACCGTCGTCCGTCACCGTGTAGGCAGGGGACGTCGAGTACGACAGGACGAGCGGGCGGTCGCCCTCACCGTCCGCGCCGGAGAAGTCGACGTAGTAGGCGTCCTCCCAGGAGTCGACCACCTTCACGTCGTTCTCCCGCAGCGCCTGCCAGTAGTCGCCGAAGCCGTTCTCCCCGAACGCATCGTAGGTGGCCAGCAGGAACGCGAGCCCGGGGGACGACGTCGCCGGGTTCGACACGACGAGCAGGCCCTGGTACCCGGGCTCGGCCAGGTCCGCGAGGGTCTCGGGGGCGTCGAGGTTCTGCTCGGCGAACCATTCCTTGTCCGCGTTGATGCAGACGTCGCCCTGATCGATCTGCGCGAGGTCGCCCGCGATCACGCCCTCCTCGGTGACGCGCGACGCGAACGTGTTGTCGATGCCGAACACGGCGTCGCCGAGGGGCGCGTCCTTGGTCAGCACGAGCTGGTTGGCGAGCGTGCCGGCGTCGCCGGCGGCGTTGACCTCGACCGTGAGCCCGGTCTCGTCCTCGAACTTCGCGAGAATGCCGTCGCTGAGGGCGAAGGAGTCGTGCGTGACGAGCGTGACGGTGTCCGACGCCGGCGAGGCATCGGCCCCTTGGTCTCCCTCGGGCTGGCCCGTGCATCCGGAGAGCAGGAGTGCGGCCGCGGCGGACGCGGCAGTCGCCGTGGTCACGGTGGTGCGGCGGAACGTGGTCATGAATGGGTCCTTTCGACTTCCTCCACCGGTGCTAACCGGATCAGGTTCGAGGGTCTGCGGTGAACCGCACTCTCAGCGCCCGCTTCTGTCTGGTGGCGGGGCTCCCCTGTCGTTGTTCTCGGCAGCCTACATCTGCTGTCCGACACGGAAGCCGCTACGGTGGGATCGTGGCCCAGAATGAGACGGAACCGACACTTGCGGTAAAGATCGGCACCATCGCCCTCACGTTCGCCGCCGGCTGGGCGGCGCAGAAGGCGCTGGCGCTCGTCTGGAAGCAGGTCACCGGAAACGACGCACCCACCAAACCCGACGACCCGGAGCTCGACATGGTCCAGGCGACCGTGTTCGCCGCGGTCGCCGCCGGGACGGCCGTGCTCGCCAAGCGGGTGGCCGCCCGCGGCGCGCAACGTGCGGTGGCCCGGATCGCAGCCCGTTCGGGGTCCCGCGCGCACTGACCGCCGTTCACCGCCTGCCCACCGCTCACGCCAGGGCGGTGGCGCGGTGGGTGCGGCGCGGTGGGCGCGAGTTCGCGCCGGGATCTCTTACGCTGGGCGGGTGACCTTCACGCATCTCGACGACCGCGGCCAGGCCCGCATGGTCGACGTCACCACCAAGCAGCCCACCGTGCGTTCCGCGACCGCGACCGGTCACGTCGCCTGCGCGCCCGACGTCGTCGCGGCACTGCGCTCGGGAGAGGTGCCCAAGGGCGACGTGCTCGCCGTGGCTCGCATCGCCGGCATCGCGGGCGCCAAGCGCACCGCCGAGCTCCTGCCGCTCGCGCACGTGATCGGCGTGCACGGTGCCGTGGTGGACCTCCAGGTCACCGACGACGGCGTGGACATCACCGCCACCGTCCGCACCGCGGACCGCACCGGCGTGGAGATGGAGGCGTTGACCGCCGTCTCGATCGCCGGACTCGCCGTGGTCGACATGGTCAAGGGGCTGGACAAGTCGGTGTCACTCGCGGACGTGCGCCTCGTCGCGAAGACGGGCGGCAAGTCGGGTGACTGGACGCGGCCGGCGACCGGGCAGGAGGCCAGGACCCCATGATCCAGGTGCGGTACTTCGCCGGAGCGCGCGAGGCAACGGGAATCGGCGCGGAGGACCTCCCCGGCCCGACGACGACGGGCCGCCTGCGGGCAGCCCTGACGGCGCGGCACGGCGCCGGCCTGGGAACGGTGCTGCCCAAGTGCACGTTCCTGGTGGCCGGAGCGCGAGTGACCTCGGACGAGACTCCGGTCCCCGACGGGGCGACGGTGGATGTGCTCCCGCCTTTCGCGGGCGGCTGACCGCTTCGGCGCTCGACGCGGCTACCCCTCCGGTGAGGTGGTGTGGTCGCCGCCGTCGAGCTGGTCGCGAAGGTGCGGCCAGAGCGGCAGAACGACCTCGGCGCCGTCGCGCACTGCTCCCGTGGAGCCGGGCAGGTTCACGACCAGCGCCGGCCGGCTGCCGTTCGGCGCCCGGATGATGCCGGCGAGACCCCGGGACAGGACGGCGGTGGGGACGCCCCCGCTCGCGCCGCGGGCGCGGATCGCCTCGGCGATGCCCGGAATCTCCGTGTCGAGCAGCCCTCGGGTGCCCTCGGGCGTGAGATCGCGGGGAGTGACACCTGTACCGCCGGTGGTGAAGATGAGCCGCGCCTGCTGGGCAAGCGTCCAGCGCAGGACGTCACGTACGGACTCGATGCCGTCCGGCACGACACGGGTGACGACGTCTTTGATCCCGTGGTCGGCCAGAATTCGCACGAGGAGGGGACCGGAGCGATCCTCCGACTCGCCGCGGGCACAGCGATCCGACACGGTGATGACGGCGGCGCGGTCGGTGGTCATGCGTACACCTTAGAAGGTCGGACTCGCTGCGGATACTGTCGGCGCCCGCCCGAGGAGGCGTCAGGAGAGCGACGTCCGATCGCCCGGTCGCGGGAGGTCGTTGTGCACGACGACGCCGCGAGACGTGGTGCGGCCTGCCTCTTCGTGCGGTAACCGAGTATTCCGGTGGACAATGGGGGCATGAGGATCTCCGCACGCGCCGACTACGCGGTGAGGGCCGCGGCCGAACTCGCCGCGGCCGACAACGCGGTGCCCGTACGCGCCGAAGCGCTCGCCACGGCACAAGGCATTCCGTACCGGTTCCTGGAGGGGATTCTCAGCGACCTGCGCCGGGACGGGCTCGTGGTGAGCCAGCGCGGAGCCGGCGGCGGCTACCGCCTGGCCCGGCTCGCGGACCAGGTCACGATCGCCGATGTGATCCGTGCCGTGGACGGACCGCTCGTCTTCGTCCGTGGCAAGCGGCCTTCCGACCTGGAGTACCAGGGTCCCGCCGCCCCGTTGCTCCAGGTCTGGGTGGCACTGCGCGCGAACGTCCGCACGGTTCTGGAGCAGGTGACGCTCGCCGACCTCGTGACCGACGGCCTGCCGACGGAGATCCGGGACCTGGTCAGGACCGAGGACGCGTGGGAGAACGCGTGAGTCCGCCGCGTCCGCGCCGGTCGTGGCACCCGTTGGGCGCCGGTGGCGTGGGTGTTCCGGGGTACGCGGAAGCCCTCGAGCTGGTGTCCCGAGTTTGGTCATTCGGGTTAGTGCGTGACGTCGTCGCGGTTCAGTGCGTCGAGGATGGTCTGCTGTGGGGTGGGGATCGCGGGCGGGAACGTGGCGGTGGTGCCGTTGATGGTGATCGTTGCCGAGCGCAGGGGGCGTAGCTGGCGCACGATGTTGCGGATCGCCAGGCCGGTGCGGTCCTGGGCTGCGCGGGCGACGGCCAGGGCGGTGAACACGATGGTCAGGTGCGCCTCGATCGCGTCGCGGGTGCGGGCGAACATCGGCCGGGCGGCCAGATCGGTCTTGCTCATCCGGAAGGACTGCTCCACGTGCCACAGGTCGTGGTAACAGGTCATCACCTCTGCCGGCGGCATCACCGTGGCCGGGATGTTGGTGACGTAGCCCTTCAGCCCGGCCAGCGCTCGGGCTCGGGCCAGTGCCTTCTCGTCCAGGGTGCGTGCGTCCCCGCTGGTCTTGACGAACCTCGTGGCCTTCGCGGTCCGGGATCCGTCGATCACGTCCCGGGCGCGGTTCTCCTGCAGGGTCAAGGTCGCGTTGTCGCGCACGAACCGTTTGCGGGAGAAGGACCACACCGCCCGCCAGGACCGCGTGTGCGTGGCCGGGTCCCAGACCGGTTCGCTGCGCAGCATCGGGTCGTTCTCGAGGTTCTGCCCGGTCTTCGGGGTGATGGTGTCGATGACCTGGGCGTCGGTGAACGCGTCCCCGTGCCAGCGGAAGTGGGACTCCAGGTCGATCGGTGCCTTGGTCATCCTTGAGCCGACGATGAACCCGAGCCCGGCGCGGTCCAGCTCGGCCAGGTTGCCCGCCGACAGCATGCCCGCGTCGGCGACCACCACGATCCCCTCGATACCGTGGCGAGCCTGGAACTGCTCGATGATCGGCACAATCGTCAGGCGCTCTGCCTTGTTCCCCTCGAAACAGCCGATCTCCAGCGGGAACCCGTACCGGTCCACCAGCAGGCCCACGACGATCTGCGGGTCGACTCGTCGTTCCTTGGAGTAGCCGACCTTCCGCAGCCCGTCCTCTTTCTCGACCTCGAAGTAGAGCGTGGTGACGTCGTACAAACACAACGACACATCACCGCTGGCCTGCGCGTGATCGAAGCACAACCCGGCGATCTGGTCGCGGTAGCCGTTGCCGACGCAGCGGGCCAGGGTGCGGCGCATCGTCTTCTCGCTCGCCGGGCTGTGGCCCAGGTCCTTCAGAACCCGCCCCACGTCCAGGATCGAGGTCGGCTCCACGATCCGCGCGATCACCAGGTCCCGGAACGTCTCGTCCCCGATCCCGTCGAACCCCAGGTCGGCGAACACGCCTACCAGAGCGTCGAACAAGACACGCGAAGCGGTCGACTCCACCCGCGCGGGACCGACCCGCGGCGCCTGAGACGGGACCGGCTGGCCGCCGAGCAAGGCCGGCTCGCCAGGAGCCGGGACCAGTCCCACCGCGCGCGTCGTGGGCTCCAGACCCAAGTCAAGGACACCCTGCCGGCCGTCGGCAAGCAGGCCGCGGGCCCGTTCCAGCAGGAGGCCGAGCTCGGCCTCGGAGTGCGCCGACCCGAGGTGCTCCACGATCCGCTGACGACGCCCGCCGACGTACTCCGCGATCTGCACAGCCGTCGCCCCGGACGCGGTCCGGACCCGTCGAATGAACGCCACCCACCGAGCGTAGGCCAGCCCGTTAGTGCGTGAAACCGCGCACTAAGACCACCATCACCACAGGTCACAGCACTGCGCCAGCACGGATCAAGCCGAGATGACCAAACTCAGGCCGGTGGCGTGGGTGTTCCGGGGTACGCGGAAGCCCTCGAGCTGGTGTGCTCGGGGGCTTGTGTGTGGGAATGGTTCGAGGCCCGCACCGTGTGGTGCGGGCCTCGTGTGAAGAAGGGTCCGGCGGCGTCCTACTCTCCCACCCCCTGGCGGGGGCAGTACCATCGGCGCTGTAGGGCTGAGCTTCCGGGTTCGGAATGGGACCGGGCGTTTCCCCTACGCTATGACCGCCGTAACGTTATCGAGTTGTTGACCAAGGTTCGAAGGGTTGGTCGTTTCTCGGGAACCGTATAGTGGACGCGATACACGTTAAGTGTGTGTTGTTGAGGTTGTTGGCGGATTAGTACCGGTCAGCTGCAACCATTACTGGTCTTCCACTTCCGGCCTATCAACCCGATAGTCTGTCGGGCGCCTTCCCACCCGAGGGTGGTGGAGTCTTCATCTTGAAGCAGGCTTCCCGCTTAGATGCTTTCAGCGGTTATCCCTTCCGAACGTAGCCAACCAGCCGTGCTCCTGGCGGAACAACTGGCACACCAGAGGTTCGTCCGTCCCGGTCCTCTCGTACTAGGGACAGCCCTTCTCAAGACTCCTACGCGCGCAGCGGATAGGGACCGAACTGTCTCACGACGTTCTAAACCCAGCTCGCGTACCGCTTTAATGGGCGAACAGCCCAACCCTTGGGACCAACTCCAGCCCCAGGATGCGACGAGCCGACATCGAGGTGCCAAACCATGCCGTCGATATGGACTCTTGGGCAAGATCAGCCTGTTATCCCCGGGGTACCTTTTATCCGTTGAGCGACCACGCTTCCACAAGCCATGGCCGGATCACTAGTTCCGACTTTCGTCCCTGCTCGACCTGTCAGTCTCACAGTCAAGCTCCCTTGTGCACTTGCACTCGACACCTGATTGCCAACCAGGCTGAGGGAACCTTTGAGCGCCTCCGTTACATTTTAGGAGGCAACCGCCCCAGTTAAACTACCCACCAGGCACTGTCCCTGATCCGGATCACGGACCGAGGTTAGATGCCCGAAGCGATCAGAGTGGTATTTCAACGATGACTCCACCCGACCTGGCGGCCGGGTTTCACAGTCTCCCACCTATCCTACACAAACCGCACCGAACACCAATACCAAGCTGTAGTAAAGGTCCCGGGGTCTTTCCGTCCTGCTGCGCGTAACGAGCATCTTTACTCGTAGTGCAATTTCGCCGAGTTCGCGGTCGAGACAGCGGAGAAGTCGTTACGCCATTCGTGCAGGTCGGAACTTACCCGACAAGGAATTTCGCTACCTTAGGATGGTTATAGTTACCACCGCCGTTTACTGGGGCTTAAATTCTGAGCTTCACCCTTACGGGTTGACTCGTCCTCTTAACCTTCCAGCACCGGGCAGGCGTCAGTCCGTATACATCGTCTTGCGACTTCGCACGGACCTGTGTTTTTAGTAAACAGTCGCTTCTCCCTGGTCTCTGCGGCCTTCCCCGCTCACGCCCGCAAGGGGCTTCACGGTTCGGGCCCCCCTTCTCCCGAAGTTACGGGGGCATTTTGCCGAGTTCCTTGACCACGATTCGCTCGATCACCTTGGTATTCTCTACCTGACCACCTGAGTCGGTTTGGGGTACGGGCGGCTAGAACCTCGCGTCGAGGCTTTTCTTGGCAGCAGAGGATCACCGCGTTCCCACTTGCGTGGTCACCATCAGTCCTCACCCTTGACGCCCCGCGGATTTACCTACGGAGCAGGCTACAACCTTGGACGTGGACTACCATCGCCACGTGCGGCTACCTTCCTGCGTCACCCCTGTTAACACGCTTACCTACTACCGGATCAGGTCCCACGCCGCCTCTCCCTGTACAGTCCGAAGACTGAAGCGGGAGGATTGGGATGGTTAGTATCACCGGACTCGGTATGGACGGTTCTTCGCCGGTAGGAGAATATCAACTCCTTGTCCATCGACTACGCCTGTCGGCCTCGCCTTAGGTCCCGACTTACCCAGGGCGGATAAACCTGGCCCTGGAACCCTTGGTCATTCGGTGGACGGGATTCACACCCGTCATTCGCTACTCATGCCTGCATTCTCACTCGCGTGGCCTCCACCCCTGGATCACTCCGGGACTTCACCGGCCACACGACGCTCCCCTACCCAACCACACCACTGACAACCCCTGAAGGGCTGTAATGTGCATGTGTGGTTGCCACGGCTTCGGCGGTGTGCTTGAGCCCCGCTACATTGTCGGCGCGGAATCACTTGACCAGTGAGCTATTACGCACTCTTTCAAGGGTGGCTGCTTCTAAGCCAACCTCCTGGTTGTCTGAGCAACTCCACATCCTTTCCCACTGAGCACACGCTTAGGGGCCTTAGCCGGCGATCTGGGCTGTTTCCCTCTCGACCCACGGAGCTTATCCCCCGCAGTCTCACTGCCACGCTCAACTTACCGGCATTCGGAGTTTGGCTGACGTCAGTAACCTTGTCGGGCCCATCGGCCATCCAGTAGCTCTACCTCCAGCAAGCACACGTGACGCTGCACCTAAATGCATTTCGGGGAGAACCAGCTATCACGGAGTTTGATTGGCCTTTCACCCCTAACCACAGGTCATCCCCCAGGTTTTCAACCCTGGTGGGTTCGGGCCTCCACACCGTCTTACCGGCGCTTCACCCTGCCCATGGCTAGATCACTCCGCTTCGGGTCTAGACCCGGCGACTATCACGCCCTGTTCGGACTCGCTTTCGCTACGGCTTCCCCACACGGGTTAACCTCGCCACCGAGCACTAACTCGCAGGCTCATTCTTCAAAAGGCACGCCATCACCCCTGCACAACCCCGAAGGACTGGAAGGCTCTGACGGATTGTAGGCACACGGTTTCAGGTACTATTTCACTCCCCTCCCGGGGTACTTTTCACCTTTCCCTCACGGTACTGGTCCGCTATCGGTCATCAGGGAGTATTTAGGCTTACCAAGTGGTCTTGGCAGATTCACACGAGATTTCACGGGCCCCGTGCTACTCGGGACAACCCCCACCAGGCCACACCATTTCACCTACGGGACTCCCACCCTCTACGGTCCGGTATTCAACCCGGTTCGGCTATAGCGCAACTTTCTCACTGATCGAGAGACTGTCAGATCTCTCCAGGGGCTCCCACTACCCCGCACACGCAACGTCTGACAACTTGACACGCGCACGGTTTAACCTCATCCGCTTTCGCTCACCACTACTCACAGAATATCTCTTCCTGCCGGTACTGAGATGTTTCACTTCCCGGCGTTCCCCCCTACACCCTATGAATTCAAGTGCAGGTACCCGAACACAACTTCGGGTAGGTTCCCCCATTCGGAAACCCTCGGATCACAGCTCGTCTGCCAGCTCCCCGAGGCTTATCGCAGGCTACAACGTCCTTCGTCGGCTCCTGATGCCAAGGCATCCACCCTGTGCCCTAAAAAACTTCAACAACACTACGCAGAACACACAACCCCCACACGCACCAAGCGCGCACGAATCATGTGTCCAGAGATGCTCGCGTCCACTATACAGTTCTCAAGCAACGAACGAACCCACCACACACCAACGACCAACCAGACCACAGCCCGGCGGTATCGCCCCGGTGATGACTCGAACCTCCCAGAAACACCCGACCAGCCGGCCGGTTGCCTCAGGACCCAACAGTGTGCTTGGCAGACCCCCACCACCGACAGACCCCACGTTCCAACCCGCACCCACCTCCCGAAGGAGCCACTCCCGAAGGAGCCAAGATGCCGGCGTACTAGCGAGACCCACCCGAACGGGGAAGGTCCTTCGTCAATGTTCCACCCATGAGCAACCACCCACGACGCGTCCGGCCGTGGCATGGCCCGAACCCCCACAGGGGTCCTGGACCCTCACCCACCCACACGAAGTGCGAGCCGAGGGCAAGAGCCTTGCGCTCCTTAGAAAGGAGGTGATCCAGCCGCACCTTCCGGTACGGCTACCTTGTTACGACTTAGTCCCAATCGCCAGTCCCACCTTCGACCACTCCCTCCCCGAAGGGTTGAGCCGTGAGCTTCGGGTGTTACCAACTTTCGTGACTTGACGGGCGGTGTGTACAAGGCCCGGGAACGTATTCACCGCAGCGTTGCTGATCTGCGATTACTAGCGACTCCGACTTCACGGGGCCGAGTTGCAGACCCCGATCCGAACTGAGACCGGCTTTTAGGGATTCGCTCCACCTCACGATATCGCAACCCTCTGTACCGGCCATTGTAGCATGCGTGAAGCCCAAGACATAAGGGGCATGATGATTTGACGTCATCCCCACCTTCCTCCGAGTTGACCCCGGCAGTCTCCCATGAGTCCCCGGCATAACCCGCTGGCAACATAGGATAAGGGTTGCGCTCGTTGCGGGACTTAACCCAACATCTCACGACACGAGCTGACGACAACCATGCACCACCTGTACACCGACCTTGCGGAAACCACATCTCTGCAGCTGTCCGGTGCATGTCAAGCCTTGGTAAGGTTCTTCGCGTTGCATCGAATTAATCCGCATGCTCCGCCGCTTGTGCGGGCCCCCGTCAATTCCTTTGAGTTTTAGCCTTGCGGCCGTACTCCCCAGGCGGGGCACTTAATGCGTTAGCTACGGCACAGAACGAGTGGAACCCGCCCCACACCTAGTGCCCAACGTTTACGGCATGGACTACCAGGGTATCTAATCCTGTTCGCTCCCCATGCTTTCGCTCCTCAGCGTCAGTAACGGCCCAGAGACCTGCCTTCGCCATCGGTGTTCCTCCTGATATCTGCGCATTCCACCGCTACACCAGGAATTCCAGTCTCCCCTACCGCACTCCAGCCTGCCCGTACCCGATGCCAGCCCGAGGTTGAGCCTCGGGTTTTCACACCAGACGCGACAGACCGCCTACGAGCTCTTTACGCCCAATAATTCCGGACAACGCTTGCGCCCTACGTATTACCGCGGCTGCTGGCACGTAGTTAGCCGGCGCTTCTTCTACAAGTACCGTCACCCGAAAGCTTCTTCCTTGTCGAAAGAGGTTTACAACCCGAAGGCCGTCATCCCTCACGCGGCGTCGCTGCATCAGGCTTTCGCCCATTGTGCAATATTCCCCACTGCTGCCTCCCGTAGGAGTCTGGGCCGTGTCTCAGTCCCAGTGTGGCCGGTCGCCCTCTCAGGCCGGCTACCCGTCGACGCCTTGGTAGGCCATCACCCCACCAACAAGCTGATAGGCCGCGAGCCCATCCCCCACCAATAAATCTTTCCAACCCCCACCATGCGGCAGAGACTGAATATCCGGTATTAGACCCCGTTTCCAAGGCTTATCCCGAAGAGGGGGGCAGGTTACTCACGTGTTACTCACCCGTTCGCCACTAATCCACCCAGCAAGCTGGGCTTCATCGTTCGACTTGCATGTGTTAAGCACGCCGCCAGCGTTCGTCCTGAGCCAGGATCAAACTCTCCGTAAAAGATTTCACTCTTCACAGAGCTATACTGATACTGGCCAGACCAAGCTGAACTGCTCGATCCGATCCAAAACATCCCCCCACAACAAGGGGACAATAATTGGCATTGACTATCAAGCACACTGTTGAGTTCTCAAACAACCGACGCACACATCCGAACCAAACCTTCCGGCCTGACCCGCTCAGGGCGACTCGAAAAACTTACCAGATCCGATTCCGTGTCCCAAATCCCTCGAAAGTGATCTGAGCCGCAGATGCGATTCGACAAGCCCCACACGATCGAGAGCGCACGAAGCACTCGGAAGATCTTGAGTGAGTTCCCGCCCCGGGACCGGCCAGCCCGCGTTCTCCGCGGTTCCTGTCCGTGCCTCCCTGTCGGGCGAACGACCAGAACATTACGGGAGGGTGGCGGACGAGTCAAAGCCGGAAGACGGTGACGGCCGCCACACCAGCGATTTCGCCTCCTTGAAGACCAAGTGAACGCCAGTCGCGCTTGGCTGCATCCCCCAGTCGAGGCGCTCGGCGAGCCCCGGGGAGCACCCAGGACCCACCCTTCACCAAGGAACCGCCCTCCAGGCCGAGTCTTGGTAATTTTTCGTTCAGATTTCCCCATCCTCGCTGAACACGCGGTTCGCGAGCCCGTCGTGGAGTGCCGCTCCCGCGGATCCTCGGTGCCGGTCGAGCCGTACCGCCGGGTCCACGGAGATACCGGACGCCACCGCCCGGTGCCCCACCCGCGCCGTCCGACGTCCGACGCGGCGCCTCATCCGCCGGCCTCGGCGTTCTCGAGCACCACCGCCAGGCCCTGCCCCACGCCGATGCAGATCGCCGCGACACCCCACCGGGCGTGCTCGGCCCTCAGTCGCCGGGCGAGGGTGCCGAGCACGCGCGTCCCGGACGCACCCAGGGGATGCCCGACGGCGATCGCGCCGCCCCACGCGTTCACGATCGCCTCGTCGATCTTCCAGGCGTCGACGCATGCCAGCGACTGTGCCGCGAACGCCTCGTTCAGCTCCACCGCGGCCACGTCGTCCCACGTGATGCCTGACCGCTCCAAAGCCGTGTTCGCGGCCTCCACGGGCGCGTACCCGAAATACTGCGGCTCGCCGGCGACCGCCGCGCGGCCCGCCACGCGAGCCAGCGGACGCAGGCCCGTGAGATCCGCCGCGGCCTCCGAGCCGAGCAGGGCCACGCTCGCCCCGTCGGTCAACGGAGAGGCGTTCGCGGCCGTGATGGTGCCGTCGGGGCGAAAACTCGGCGTGAGCGAGGCAAGCTTCTCGAGCGTGCCACCCGGCCGAATGGGCTCGTCACGGGCCGGCGGCTCCTTGCCCGCGCCCGGCCCCGTGTATGTCACCACCAGGTCGTCGTAGCGCCCGGCTTCCCACGCCTCGTGCGCGAGGCGGTGTGACCGCAGCGCGAACTCGTCCTGGCGTTCGCGGGAGATCCCGAACCGCTCGCGCAGGCGCTCGGTGCCCTCCCCCATGGAGACCGTCCAGTCGGGCTCCATGCGGTCGTTGGTGAGACGCCAGCCCAGCGTGGTGGACACCATCTCCAGGTTCCCGGCGGGGAAGCCGCGATCCGGCTTCGGAACCACCCAGGGAGCACGGCTCATGGACTCGACACCACCGGCGAGGACGACGTCGGCGTCGCCGCACTCGATGGCCCGCGCGCCCTGGATCGCCGCGTCGAGGGCAGAGCCGCACAGGCGGTTCAGCGTGACGGCGGGCACGGTGACCGGCAGGCCCGCGAGGAGGACGGCCATCCGGGCGACGTTGCGATTGTCCTCACCCGCGCCGTTGGCGTTGCCGAGGATCACGTCGTCGACCAGCGCGGGATCAAGGCTCTGGGCCCGGGCGACCTGCTGTTCCAGCACGAACGCGGCGAGATCGTCCGGTCGGGCGCCGGCGAGCCCGCCGCCGTACCGGCCGAACGGTGTCCGGACCGCGTCGTACACGAATGCCTGCCTCATTGCACCATCCTGTTCGCTTGCCGAACACCTGTTCCTCACGCGCACACGCGAGGCTAGCACCCGGCTCGAACCTACGGAACCCGCTGGAAGTCGGCCTCGATCTCGGCCGCCGTCGCGCGCAGCGGCGGCAGGATCTCGGCGATGAGCGTGTCCACGTCCCCGCGCCGCACGGGTGCGGACACGTTGACCGCGGCGACGGCCTCGCCGTCGGCGCCCCGCACGGCGACGGCCAGTGAACGCAACCCTTCTTCCAGTTCCTGGTCCACGAACGCATAGCCCTGCTCGCGGACCCGCGCCAGCTCGGCGCGCAAGGCGTCCGGAGACGTGAGGGTCCACGGCGTCAGGGGCAGCAGTTCGGTTCGGGCGAGGAGGTCGTCGCGGACTTCGTCGTCCCGAGCCGACAGAACCGCTCGGCCCATGGAGGTGGCGTAGGCGGGAAAACGCGTCCCCACCTGGATTGCCGCGCTCATGATCCGGCGAGTGGCCACCCGGGCGACGTAGACCACGTCCGCGCCGTCCAGCACGGCCACCGAGGTGGACTCGCCGACCTGCTCGCTCAAGGCTTCCAGGTGCGGCTGGGCGACCTCCGGCAGCGTCAGCCCCGAAAGGTAGGCGTAGCCGAGCTCCAGGGCGCGCGGGCGCAGCGCGAAGCTGCGCCCGTCCGTCGCCACGTAGCCGAGCTCGACCAGGGTGTGCAGGAACCTGCGCGCGGACGCCCTGCTCAAACCCGCTTCTCGCGCGACCTCGCTCAGGGTCATGGCAGGGTGCCCAGCACCGAAGGCCCGAATCACGGCCAGGCCTCGCTCGAGCGACTGCACGAACTCGCCCTGCCGGCCCTCGCCGTCCTCGGTTGCCCCTCCGCTCACGGTGTCTCGACCCCTCGCTGCTCGGTGCGACGCGATGTCACGTCGCGTCAGGTGAGCTCGACCGGACGTCTGCAGCCGCAGCCGCAGCGCTTCGCACATAGAACAGGTGTGCTCACAGGGAACGTAGCGAGGGCGGCTGTCAGCGTCAAACGTTGCCGTGGCCCGTGCGCGGATCGGAACTGTCGCGGCGACGGCGGGTTCGCCGGTTGCGAGCGGGATCCGATCCCCAGTTGGAGCGGCCCGTTGGGGCAGTGCCGACGCCCAGCGCCAAGAGGTAGGGAACAGAAAGAGGCCCTGACCGGCGTTCTCGCTGGTCAGGGCCTCTTTCACTTTCTGTGCGCCCGGAGGGATTCGAACCCCCAACCTTCTGATCCGTAGTCAGATGCTCTATCCGTTGAGCTACGGGCGCCTACCGGTGTTGCCACCGTCCAACCACTCGCGCGGCCGAACGACGAGAACATTACCGCCTCACGAGCAGGTTCCCAAACCGGAATCCGACTTCGTGACCGACAACACCTCGCCGTCCCGGCAGGCCGGGCCTGTAAGAGCCCCAACCGGGGCGTGGGAGCCGTACCTCCGCGAGACAGCGAAGGCAAGGGACTCACGCAGTGAGCGCACCTTGCCTGTTGCCGGAGCGGAGACGGCGGGATTTGAACCCGCGAACGGCTTGCACCGTTACCACCTTAGCAGGGTGGCGCACTAGGCCTGACTATGCGACGTCTCCTCGCGACGGCCACCCGTGGGCGGCGAGCGCGCAGCCCAGAGTACCTGGCGCACCGCCCGTCCGGCAAAGTGGATCAGGGGTGGGGACGCATCCGGCATGGCCGGCGCTTTATTGAAGTTTTCTTCAGTACTCCAGTACCTTCGGCCTCATGGACTATGACGTCTTGGTCATCGGATCGGGCTTCGGCGGCAGCGTCGCCGCGCTGAGGCTCACCGAGAAGGGCTACACGGTCGGTGTGCTGGAGGCGGGCCGCCGTTTCGCGGACCACGAGTTCGCCCGGAACAACTGGCACCTCAAGGACTACCTCTGGGCACCGAAGCTCGGATGCTACGGGATCCAGCGTGTCACCCTCCTGCGCAACGTCCTGTGCCTGACGGGCAACGGTGTCGGCGGCGGATCGCTGGTGTACGCGAACGTGTCCTACCGGCCCCGCAACGACGCGTTCTTCCGGGACCCGGCCTGGGCCGACATCACCGACTGGAAGTCCGAGCTGGACCCGTACTACGACCAGGCCTCCCGCATGCTGGGCGTGACCACGTACCACGGCGACTCGCCCGCGGACCGCCTGATGCGCGACGTCGCCGACGACATGGGTGTCGCCGACACGTTCCGTCCCGCCGACGTCGCCGTGTTCTTCGGTCCCGGCGGCGCCTCCAGCCCCAGCCCGGGCCAGACGTTCGCCGACCCGTTCTTCGGCGGCGCCGGACCCGAGCGCACCGGCTGCCGCGAGTGCGGCGAGTGCATGACCGGCTGCCGGCACGGCGGCAAGAACTCCCTCGTCAAGAACTACCTCTACCTCGCCGAACGGGCCGGGGCGGAGATTCATCCGCTCACCACCGCACGGGTCGTCAGGCCGCTGGCGGACGGCGGCTACGAGGTCCTCACCCACCGCACCGGCCGCAGGAGCAGCGGCCGACGGCGGTTCACCGCGCACCACGTGGTCTTCGCGGCGGGCACGCTGGGCACGCAGGAGCTGCTGCACCGGATGAAGGACGACGACGTGCTCCCGCGGATCTCGGACCGCCTGGGCCACCTGACGCGGACCAACTCCGAGTCGCTGCTCGGCGCGGTCACCAAGAAGGTGTCGGACGTCGACTACTCCCAGGGCGTCGCCATCACGTCCTCGATCTTTCCCGACGAGCACACGCACGTGGAACCGACCCGCTACGGCAAGGGATCCAACCTCATGGGCGCCCTTGTCACGCCGCTCGTTCCCGGCGGCGCCCCCTGGCGCGCGCTGCGCTGGGGTGGTGTGATGCTCCGCCACCTCAGATGGCTCCGGGTCCTGGTGGACTACCGGCGCTGGTCCGAGCGCGCCGTCATCGCCCTCGTGATGCAGAGCCACGACAACTCCCTCGACGCCTCTCTGCGCCGCGGCCTGTTCGGGCGGCGGCTCACGACCCGGATGCCGGCGGAGAAGCCCAACCCCGGGTGGATCCCGGAGGGCCACGAGACCGCGCGGCGGATGGCCGCCCGGATGGGTGGTGTCGCCGGGAGCATCGTGACCGAACCGTTCGGCGCCCCGATGACGGCACACATCATGGGCGGTTGCACGATCGGCACGTCACCGGAGCGCGGCGTCGTCGACCCCTACCTGCGCCTGTTCGGCCACCCCGGCCTGCACGTCATGGACGGCACCACCATCACCGCGAACCTCGGCGTGAACCCGACGCTCACGATCACCGCTCAGGCGGAGCGGGCCTGCGCGCTGTGGCCCAACAAGGGCGACGACGACGGCCGTCCCGCGCTGGGTACCCCGTACCAGCGGGTCGCAGCGGTCCGCCCCGTCCGTCCCGCCGTCCCCTGGTCGGCCCCCGGGGCTCTGCGGCTGCCGATCGTCGACATCATCTGAGAACGTCGAAGGGCCGGCTGGCGGTCGCGTGATGACCACCAGCCGGCCCTTCGACAGCGAGCGGAGGGCGAGGGATTCGAACCCCCGGTGCGTTGCCGCACAACGGTTTTCAAGACCGTCACATTAGGCCGCTCTGTCAGCCCTCCCGGGTGCCGGACAAGTCTAACGGCGGGCCGCCCACCCGTGGACAGCCCGCCGTTCGGCGGAGCACAGCCGACCCGTCGTGCCTCGCCGGCGAACCTGGCTCGGCTCGTCAGCCCTGCTTGCCGGCCCGCAGCTGGCGCATCGCGAGCTGCACGAGGGCGATGAGGGTCTGCTTGGTCGCCGCGCGGGAGCGGGCGTCCGTGTAGAGCATCGGCACGTGCTCGGGGATCTGGAGCGCCTCGCGGACGTCCTCGAGCCGGTGCTTCGCCACGCCGTCGAAGCAGTTCACTCCGACGACGAACGGGATGTTGCGCGACTCGAAGTAGTCGATCGCCGGGAAGCACTGCTCCAGCCGGTCCGTGTCCACGAGGACGGTCGCGCCGATCGCGCCGCGCACCAGGTCGTCCCACATGAACAGGAAGCGGTCCTGACCGGGCGTCCCGAAGAGGTACAGCCACAGGTTGCCGGGCAGTTCCACGCGGCCGAAGTCCATGGCCACGGTGGTGGTGGTCTTGCGGTCGGTCACCCCACCGGCGTCGTCCACACCCACCGAGTGCTCCGTCATGGCAGCCTCGGTGTTGAGGGGCTCGACGTCGGAGATCGAGCCGATGAACGTCGTCTTGCCGACGGCGAATCCGCCCGCGACGACGATCTTGACCACGGTCGGGGCGGTGCGCTCGCCGGACGGCTGCGCAGCGGACCCCGCCTTGCCGGACGGCGGCTGCTGCACCACCGGCGGGGCGGGCTGCGTGGGCTGGGCCGGGCGCGAGCCTGCGGACGGTGCCGTGGGCGCGGATCCGCCCCCGCCGAGGACGCTCTGCCGGGCGGGAGCGCCCGTCGCGGAATCGGACACCGGCGCCCAGTTCGGGCCGGCGCCGGTCCCGTTGCTAGAGGGCGGAAATGCCATTCAGAACACTCTCCAAGACACTGAGCGACAGGCCCGAGTTCGAGCTTCCATGGCCTGTGTGGACGTTGACGGGGGTCGAGGTGTGCACCGTGATGTGCCCCTCCTCCTGCATGTCCGCCACGAGGATCCGGACGACGCCGAGGGGCAGCCGAAGCAGAGCTGAGAGCTCTGCGATCGACACGTACGTGTGCGCGGCGTGCTGGAGGATCGCGCGCTTCTCGGGAGGAAGGCCCTGACCGGTGACCGCCCCGGGCATCACCTCGACAAGTGCCTCGAGCGGCAGGTCGGACATCGCCGACCGCACACGGCCTCCGGTGACCGCATAGGGACGGACCGTCGAGGTCTCATGAACATCGGCGGACCCCTGGGAACCCAAAGGTGCGTACGTCATCGTCTATGCCTCATCCCAGACTGGCGGCTCGGGTCTGCCCGTCGACCGGGAGGCTGCCACGCATCTCCGAGATCAGCTGCGGCGTCAGGGTGGCCTCGGTGCGGGACACCATG
The DNA here is from genome assembly GCF_003814695.1 of Myceligenerans xiligouense. GTDB lineage: Bacteria > Actinomycetota > Actinomycetes > Actinomycetales > Cellulomonadaceae > Myceligenerans > Myceligenerans xiligouense. The sequence goes on along the minus strand of NZ_RKQZ01000001.1, from coordinate 197,605 downwards.
AGAGCCATCTCGTAGCCGATGAGGCCGATGTCGCAGGTCGCCTCCGCGACGACGCCCAGGACGGAACCGTTGGACACGTTCATCAGGAAGAGGAAGCCGTTGTCCATCTCGATGATCGACTGACGAACATTCCCGCCGTTGAGCTGGCGTGAGGCGCCGCGGGTGAGACTCGACATTCCGGAGACGATGGCTGCCAGCTGGTCGCCGCTGGTGCGGTCGAGCTGGTCGGACATCGCCATGAGCAGACCGTCCGCAGACACCACGAGCGTGTGGCGGCTACCGGGGACGGTACGCACGAAGTTGTCGAGCAGCCACCCGAAATTGGTTGCTTCGGTGCTGAGGGTCACTTCTGTTCCTCCTAGTCAGAATCCACAGACGCGCTTGTCACCGCGGCTGCGGCGCTGAGTCAGGGACATCATTCATCGTCGAGGGGGACCACGTCGAGCCCCCCTCGTCGTCATTGTTTCCAGGATCGTGCTCTGTCCCGCTCTGGTCCACGGCTTCGTCGCGTCCGCGCACGGTCGCCGACTGGAAGGCCGACAGCCGCGAACGGAGCTGCTCGGGATCGCGATCGATGCGAGCCGAGTGCTTCTCCACGGCCGGGTCCGCTCCCGTCCCGGACGCGCCGCGCGTTCGGCGCGTGAGTCCGGCCGGGGTCCCACCCGAGATGGTCGAGACGGTCTCGGGCCGGTAGGAGTCGCTCACATCGTCTTCCTGATAAGCCCCCCGGTTGAGGAGGCTGGTCATTTCCTCGTACAGGGTGGCCGACGCCACCCACTCCGACCTGGCCTCCACCGAGTCACGCACGTACTCGCGGTCCAGGGGGTCCGTGCCGTCGCTGTCGGAGCCCGGCGTCCGTCGCGTGAGCGACGCCGGCTCGCCGTAGGACGACGGGTCGTACACGGCGCCCGTCGGGTACGGATCGCGGAACTCGCCGCCGCCGGACGACCGTGTCGACGACCGTGAGGACGTCTCGGCGGCAGGAGCCGCGGTGGCGGCCGGGGGGCGTGTCGCGTCGGCCGGGGGCAGCGGCACGGCCTCCGTGGCCGGGCTCGCCATCAGAGGCACCGTGGCGCGTGAGGCGCGTGGGTCCACCGGGCTCGTCGCGGGTGCCGGAGCCGGGACCGCGGCCCGCGGAACGGTCGACGTCTCCACGTCCACCACCGAGTGGGCCCGGGTCTCCTCCAGCGCGCGCTGGTAACCCTCCTGGTAACCGCGCTGGTAGGGCTCCTCCGGCGCGGCGGGGGGGGACGCCGGTGCGGCCGGCACCGCTGGGGTGTAGTCCGTCGGGGTGTACTCCGCCGAAGGTGCGTGGTCCGCCGGGCCGGCTTCGGCCGCCGCGGGCAGCGGGGCCGGAGCCGCCTGCGGTGTGGCTGCTGCGTTCGGGGCCGGGGGGGCCGGCGCACGCGCGGTCAGGCCGTGCTGCGAGTCCGGGTGGAGATCCGGCTGGTAGGCACGCAACTCACCGGTGGCCGGCTGGCCGGGCTTGCGGCCGAACAGCCCGCGCTTGCCGACCGGCTTGGCCTCCCGCACGGAACGACGGCTCGGCAGGTCCTGCATGAGCTCCTCGAAGGCGGGGAGCGCCTCATAACGCCCGTCGTCGTCGCCGTCGCCGAAGGGCTGGGCACCGAACCCGGCCGACGACGGCACGTGGCCGGGCCGGACCTGCGGCTGGGAGGCGGTCATCGGGCGCTGCTGCGGGATCCCGTTCGTCGGGGGCCGCACGCCGGCAGCCGCCGGGAACCGCATGATGTCCGTGTCCGGGCCGCCGGGCAGCGAGGCCGGGTCCCGGGTCACCGGGTCGAGCTGCAGCGACTGCGACTCCGCGCCGTCGATCGTGTTCATCGACCGGAAGCTCGAGAAGAGCGCGCTGCGCTGATCCACGTTCACCGGTGCCGGCGAGGTCTCCTCGAACACCGCCGCGGCCGCATCGGCCTCCTCCTGCTGCTTCTTCGCCGACGCGCGGCTCGGCAGCGAGTTCCCGGGCGCCACGTCCTGCGGGGGCGTCCAGCCGGACTCGTCGCCCGGGGCCATGTCCGGCATGGTCGGCGTCTGGATCTCCGGAAGGACGATCGAGCCGGTGGGCGTCGTCTGCATTCCGGTCGTGGGCGTCGACTGCCGACGGCGCGGCATGCCCAGTGCGGTGGTGCCGTCGGTGAGTGCGTTGAGGTCGACCGGGACGGCCGTGGGCGGCTCGGGCATCATCGGCGGCGTGGCCAGGGAACCCGTCGGGGCCGCCACCTGCGGCCGCCGCGGGGCCGGCGGCGCGGACTCGGCGCCCGCCATCGGGAACGACGTCGTGCCCGGTGCCGCAGGGGCGACCGGCGGGGTGGGGCGCGCGGCCCCGTCCGGGATGCCGCCCACACGTGCGGCCGCGGCCTGGGTGGAGGCCTCCAGCGGGTCCGTCGGCTGCGGCAGCGGCATCGAGTTGTCCGGCAGGAAGAGCACGGCCGGGAAGCGCACCGTGACGATGGTCCCCGTGGTCTCGGTGTCGGTGCCGAACTCGACGGTGGCGCCCAGCCGGTCCGCCAGGCGGCCGACCACGAAGAGGCCGAGGCGCTGGGCGCCGACCGCGTCGGAGGCCGCGTGGCTGGTGACCTTCGAGTTCGCCTCCGCGATCTCCTCGGGCGTCATGCCGAGGCCGTGGTCGCGGACGGTGACCGTGACGAAGTCCTCGCTGCGCTCGGTCGCGACCTCCACCGGCGTGTGCGGCTCGGAGAAGTTGGTCGCGTTCTCCAGCAGCTCGGCCAGCAGGTGTGCCGCGTTCAGCGCGTTGTGGCCCAGCATCATCGGGTCGGTGACCAGGTTCAGGCGCACGCGGTCGTACAGCTCGATCTCGGACGACGCCGTACGGATCACGTCGGAGACCGGCATCGGCTGACGCACCCGGCGACCGGAGTCGATGCCTGCGAGAACCAGCAGCGACTCGGCGTTGCGGCGCATTCGGGTCGCGAGGTGGTCGAGGCGGAAGAGGTTCGACAGCGTGGTCGGGTCCTCCTCGGAGCGCTCCAGGTCGTCGAGGAACGCGAGCTGGCGGTTCAGCAGCACCTGGTCGCGGCGTGCCACGTTGACGAACATCTCCGCGATCGAGCCACGGAGCGCGGCCTGCTCTCGCGCGACCTCGATGGTGGTGCGGTTCACGTCGTTGAACGCCGCGGCGAGCTGGCCGATCTCGTCCGCGGACTCGACGTGGATCGGGTCCAGGTCCATCGTCGGGCCCTGACCGGGCACCGACACCTGCTCGACCAGGGTGGGCAGCCGGTCACGGACGACGCCGGCCGCCTGGGTCAGGCGGCGCAGCGGCGACACCAGGCGGCGGGCGATCACGAGCGCCGTGATGATGGAGAACGCCAGCGCGCCGATCGCGATACCACCGGTGATGAGCGCGGTGTTGAAGGCTTCGCGGGCCTGCGACTCGGCGAGGTTCAGGGTGTCCTCGCGGATCTGGTCACGCACGACACGGGCCTCCTCGACCCAGGTCGCGGACTCGTCGCCGAAGGAGGCCGCGAGAGCCGTGTTCTGCATCAGATCCTGCTCGTTGCCCTGGAGGATCAGCGTGCGGACCGTGCCGAGCGAGCCGTCCATCGGCGGGACCCGGCGCTCACCGGGAATCTTCCCGAGCGCGAGGTTCGCCTCCTCGAACTGGATGTCTCCCAGGGTGATCTGCTCGAGGGCGCGCAGCACCACGGTGCGGTCGACGTCCTCGTCGTTCCGCTGCGCCACCGCGGACGCCGTCAGGAGGTTTCCGATCAGCGGGCGCTCGTAGGTGTTGGTCAGCATCAGCTCGTCCAGGAGCTGGTGCGCCCGGATCCGCTCACCGAGGTCTCGGTTCTCCGTGGTGTCCGCGAGCTGGGTCATGACATCGACGGAGTCGTCGATGAAGAGGTTGTAGGCCCGGGTGACCTGCTGCTCCGCGATCGACTGCTCCTGGACCTTGCGCTGCACCTCGAGAACCTCGGCGCGGTCGTAGATGGTCTGGGCGATGGCGGCCTTCACGCGCGGGTCGAGGAAGCTCGTGTCGAGCGCCTTGAACTGCGCGTCGCGCTCGTCGAGGGCCTGGTTCGTCTGTTCCTGCGCGGACGGGAGGGCGTAGACGATCTCGCCGTTCTCCTTGACGACCTTCCCGTTGTCGTCCCGCTCGGGCAGCCCTTGCAGGAGGAGACCCTTCGCCTCGTCCGCGGTGCACCGGTCCTGACCGGGAAGGCACGGAGCGGACGCGGCGATGGTCAGCGCACGCTCCTGCGCGAAGGCCGTACCCGCGTCGTCCTGCTGCTCGAGCGCCGCGACCAGATCAGCGGTCTGCTGCGCGCGCAGTGCCGACTCGATGGACGTCCAGGTGATGTACGCCGCCGCAATGATCATGACGAGGGCAGGCACAACAAGGGTCGCAAGAACTTTCCCGCGAACTCCCAACCTGCGGAACATGCGTACCTCTCTCCATCACTGTCCGCGACGCCGGGAACCCGCTGGTGCGTGTTCCAGACACTCTCGCGGAGTGCGTACAAAGTGACCGACGCCCGGCTAGGCTCCATCGGTGTGCGAGCCGTCACGATATCCGCAACCGGGCGCTCAGGGAAACTCTCCCTTTCGACCATATCTGACCCGGTTCCCGCAATAGGCGAAGTGCTGGTCAACGTTGCTGCGGCAGGTATAAACCATGCTGACCTGCTGCAACGAGCCGGGCATTACCCGGCACCGGCCGGTGCGCCCGACTGGCCCGGCCTGGAGATCTCCGGTGAGATCACGCGTGTCGGTCCCGGCGTGTCGGGCTGGCGCGCAGGCGATCGCGTGGTAGCCCTGCTCGACGGTGGCGGGTACGCGGACCAGGTCACGGTACGTGCCACCCAGCTCCTGCCGGCACCCCGCAGCCTAGACCTGATCGACGCCGCCGCGCTTCCCGAAGCCATGTGCACCGCGTGGGACAACCTCGTCACGGTCGGCGGGCTACGGGCAGGCGAGTGGGTCCTGCTCCACGGTGGATCGGGTGGGGTCGGCACCACCGCGATCCAGATCGCGAAGGCCCTGGGCGCCCGCGTCGCCGCCACGGCCGGCAGCCCCGAGCGCGCCGCGCAGTGCGCTGACCTGGGCGCGGACCTCCCGATCGACTATCGGGAGCAGGATTTCGTCGAACTGGTCCGCGAGGCGTCGGGCGGCGCCGGAGCAGATGTGGTGCTCGACGTCGTCGGTGCCGCCTACCTCGTCGACAACGTGCGGGCGCTCGCTCGCGGCGGCCGCCTCGTCGTCATCGGGCTGCAGCGTGGCCGACGCGGGGAACTCGACCTCGGGACCCTCATGGCCAAGCGCGCGACGGTCACCGGGACCACGCTGCGCTCACGCCCCGCGGAGGAGAAGGCCGCCGTCGTCGCCGCCGTCCGGGAGCACGTGTGGCCCATGGTCGACGACGGGCGGGTGCGGCCGGTGGTGCACGCGCGGTTGCCGCTGGCGGAAGCCCAGCGAGCGCACGAACTGCTGGAATCCGGCGAGGTGTTCGGCAAAGTGCTCCTGGTGCCCTGACCAAGCCCGGGGACGACGACGGGGTATTGCTGGCAATCACGCCCCGGGCGCCCTCGTGTCCATATCGTGATACGAGCGTCGGCTCCCGTCGATCGCCCCGGCACGGGAGACTGGGGAGCATGACCCACGCCGACGACACCCCGCCCGCACCGGCCGACGACACCACGAACCCCGACCACGAGGCACGCCCGCAGGTCGTCACCCCCGAGGGACGGGCCGTCCCCGAGAGCTCCGGGGACGGCCACGAACCGGAGAGCGACACGGACGCCGAGGACGTGGTCGGCCAGGTCGAGGAGCCCGCGAAGGTGATGCGCATCGGCGGCATGATCAAGCGGCTCCTCGACGAGGTCCGCGACGCACCGCTCGACGACGCCGCCCGCACCCGCCTCGCCGAGGTCCACGAACGCTCCATCAAGGAGCTCGAGGACGGGCTCTCCCCCGACCTCGTCGACGAACTGCACCGCATCACGCTGCCGTTCACCGAGGAGGGGACGCCGTCCGACGCCGAGCTCCGCGTGGCCCACGCCCAGCTCGTGGGCTGGCTGGAGGGCCTGTTCCACGGGATCCAGACGGCACTCGTCGCTCAGCAGATGGCAGCGCAGGCCCAGCTCACAGGCATGCGGCGCGCGCTTCCGCCGGGCGCGCACGTGAGCGCCTTCCCTCCCGGCGCCGACGAGCAGGAGGACGGGCGACACCACGAGCGCGGTCCCGGCCAGTACCTCTGATTCTCCGCACCGCAGCCCGGCACGGGCCGGCCGGATCCGGCCCGCCCGGTTCACTCCGCCTGGTTCACTCCGCCCGAGGCGGCGACAGCGCGATCGCCGCCGACACGCACAGCAGCCCGACCACCTGTGCCACGCCCGGCAACTGCTGGAGCATCACCGCGCCCACCACGGCCGCCGTCGCCGGCAACAACGCGAGCAGAACGGCGAACGTCGCCGGCGGCACGCGCCGCAGCACCACCTGCTCCAGACCGTACGGAATCACCGACGAGCAGACGGCCACGACCACGAGAAGGAGAAGAAGAGAGCCGTCGGACAGCACCTCGGGGGTGCTGTGCACGAAGAACGGAACGAAGCAGAGCGATCCCACGGCCATACCGACGGCGAGGCCGTCCACACCCGCCCCGACGCGCGCGACCCGCCGTCCCAACAGGATGTAGAGGCCCCAGCAGGCCGCCGCGGCGAAGATGGCGCCGAGCCCGACGACGGCGTCGGCTCGCGACAGGCCGGAACCCAGCGTGACCCCCGCGAGCAGCACCACGCCGACGGCCGCCGCGGCGATCGCCGCCCGCGAGCGCCAGCCCCGTCCTGTCAGGGCGGCCACCACCACGGGCCCGGTGAACTCGATCGCCACGGCGGTACCGAGCGGCAGGTGCTCGATGGCGATGTAGAAGGCGAGGTTCATGGCGGCGAGGACGACGCCGAACGCCGCCGACCAGCCGAGATCACGCCGCGACCAGGCTCGTCGCCACGGGCGGCGCCACACGACGAGCACCGCGGCGGCGAGGGCGATACGCCACCAGCCGACCTCCGGGGCGCCGAGCCGCGCGAACAGGCCCACCGCGACCGCCGCGCCGACGTACTGCGTCAGGCCCGAGACGACGAAGACTGCGGGAGCGGGAACGCGCTCCAGCGGATTGACGGGCACGGCCGGAGCCTAACCCGTGCGTTCCGGAGCGGCCGGGCTCCGTGGCCGGCGCCGTCGGCTACAGGTCGGCCGGATCGACGAGGAACTCGTCCTCGTCGGCGATCTCCCCGCCGACGGCGTCCTGCAGGCGGCCGGCGATGCGCGCGACGAGTTCGGCGGCGCGCTTGCGCGCGATGCGATGCTCCAGTCCCGGCTGTTCCCGGTTGGCCTCGACCTGGTCCGGCGGCTCCCAGTGCACGCGGTAGCGGACCGCGCCGTCGGCGGTCCACGGGAGTCCGCGCAGCATGGGGGGAAGGTGCTCCTCGCCGGCTACCTCGACCGCGACGAAGCCGTCGACGCCGAGGTCGATCAGCAGGCCGTAGCCGTGCAGGATCTGGGGGCCTCGGAGGGCGGCGATGTCGAAGTCGTCGGCGGCGGCGTGGATCTCCTTGCGCCGCTTCGGGTCCATCTTCTCGCCCGGGTAGAGCGGACGGTCGGCGATGCCCGCGGGTGGGCCGCCCCACTCCCGCCCCTCCGTCGCGAGGCGAGTGTGCGGGTGCAGGGGCCGGACGGTCGCGAGCGCGGCCTCGGGCTCGAGCCACACGCCCGAGTACACGGACATGTCGACCGCGACCTCGGCGTCGGGGGTGAGCACGACGCCGGTGCCCGGGCGCGGTCCCGGCCCACCGGTCCCGGCGGACCACAGGCCGCCGACGTCGACCCGGAGTGAGCCGCCCAGCCGCCGGGCCACCGCGACCAGCCAGGTCACCAGGCGGCGTTCCTCGCGTTCCGGGAGCCCCTGCGCGAACGCGCGCCCGACGCCGTCCCGGTCGCCCGTGCTGAACGGCGGTTCGCCGCGCTCTCGGTGGCAGACGACGTCGAACACCATCGCGCTGCCGGGCGGCAGGCCGAGATCGAACCCGTCGCCCTGGGGCGCGTACGGCCCCGTGAGGGTCGCGTGCCGGGAGACGCGCAGGACGCCGGGGGCGTTGCCCTTGGCCCGCGGGCCCTGCGGCGCGCTGGTGACGTCGCCGGGCAGGATTCCGGCGGGCGTGATGTCCCACCGCGTGGCGGTGAACCGGGAGGTGGCGAGTACCTCGACCTCGTCCACGGTGACGTCGCCGGGGACGGCGAGCAGGTGTCGCGCCTGGTGGGCCTGGCCCACGCTGCGCGGAAGGGGCGAGTACGTCATGGGGCGTGAGCGTAGCCCTGTCGCCTGACGGTGCCCGCTCAGACCCTGGTCCGGTGGAAGGACTTCGAGGAGCGCGACGCCGTCGGGCCGCGCTGGCCCTGGTAGCGGGATCCGTACACGTCCGAGCCGTAGGGGTGCTCGGCCGGTGAGGACAGCCGGAAGAAGCACATCTGGCCGATCTTCATGCCCGGCCAGAGCGTGATGGGGAGCGTGGCGACGTTGCTGAGCTCGAGCGTGACGTGGCCGCTGAACCCTGGGTCGATGAACCCGGCGGTGCTGTGCGTGAGCAGTCCGAGCCGGCCCAGCGAGGACTTCCCCTCCAGGCGGGCGGCGACGTCGTCGGGGAGGGTGACGGCCTCGTACGTGGAGCCGAGCACGAACTCTCCCGGGTGGAGCACGAGCGGTTCACCCGGGTCCACCTCGACGAGACGGGTGAGTTCGGGCTGTTCCTGGCTCGGGTCGATGAAGGGGTACTTGTGGTTGTCGAAGAGCCGGAAGAACTTGTCGAGCCGCACGTCGATGCTCGACGGCTGGATCATCTCCGGCTCGTACGGATCCAGGGCGACGCGCCCGGCGTCGAGTTCGGCGCGGATGTCGCGGTCGGAGAGCAGCACGCGGAAACGGTACTCGGTGCCGGCCTTGTCGGCAGGATCGTCCGACTCCGACTCCGGGTCCGGGTCCGGCGGAGGCACGCGGGTGGTGCGACTCGCCCCGCGCCACGAGGTTCCTCCCGCAGGACGAGGCTCCGCATGGAGGGAGCCGTCGTCCGGGAGGAGCCTCATGGCGCCTTCACGGGCGCTCAGTCGCGGAGCGGGCGCTGCTTGGCGTCGACCGCCCAGTACCCCTTCCGGAGCGCGAGGTACAGCACACCCTCGATCAGGCCCCAGATCGCCGAGATGAAGCCGAAGCCGGCGATCGCGCCGATCACCGTGATGGCCAGCATGACGAGACCGAGTGCCCGGTATCCCAGGTAGAAGCGGTGTGCGCCGAGCGCGCCGAGGAAGATGCCGAGAAGGCCCGCGACCACCCGCGACTTGCCCTTCGCCTTCGACGTGGGAGGGCTCGGGGGCACCGGCCTGCTGCCCGGGAAGTGCAGGGGGCGGGTGTAGCCGGACTCGACACGCGTTCCGTCGGGCAGCGGAATGGTCTCGTCCAGGGGTCGGCCACCCGGGACCTGGACGGTCTTGTCGTAGTCGATGGCCTCTGTCGGCTCGTCGTTCGGGTGGTGCCTGTTCACGGCGTCTCCAGTTTGCTGGCAGTGTCGTCGGGTTCGGCTTTCCGGCGACGTCGGTTATGATCGGTGCGCACACCAGTTCAGCAGGTATGGGTGGAGATCCCGTGGACCTCCTCCAAGGACCATCGTAGGATGGCCAAACCCGACTGAACCAGGGCGATGCGGGTGTAGTTCAATGGTAGAACTTCAGCTTCCCAAGCTGACAGCGCGGGTTCGATTCCCGTCACCCGCTCTCGACGGATAGGCGGAGTGTGCCCAACGATGTTGGGCATACTCCGCCTCGTTGTTTTTTGCGGGGGCGCAGCCCCCGCGCCCCGCTGCGGGGGCTGCGCCCCCGCACCCCCGCCGTGGTGCGTCGGGCAGAGGAGGTGTCCCGCTGCGGGGGGCACGCCCCCGCAGCCCCGCCGTGGTGCGTCGGGCTGAGGAGGTGCGGGTGGCGTGCCGATGGCGGCGGCGCTTGTTGGTGCCGCCATGACGCCCGCGGCGTCTCGGTCAGCGGTCCAGGGTGGTCAGGTGGAGGGAGACCGGAAGGCTCCACTTGGCCGCTGCGAGCCAGCCGCTCCAGCAGCGCCACGCGACACCGCCGTCTCGCGAGGCGTGGTGGCCGGATCGCTCCATGAGCCGGAGCCGCGTCGCGAGCCGTTCGGCGGCCGACGCCTGCGCGACGAGGAGGTCGACGGAGATCGTGCCGAGAATCTCGTCACCGAGGTCGAGATGATCGACGCCGGCCCGAACCTCGAGTGCGTGCGTGTCGGTCACATGCGCGATCAGGGCTGTCACGGCGACGAGTTCGGCCGGGCCGGAGCGGGTCGGGGCGTGGCCGCTCACCGCGACCACCTCCAGGTGATCCGCTCGCGCGAGCGACTGCCGTTGATCACGCCGAGAGTGTCGGCCGCCGTACCGGCAGAATCCGTCGAAGTTGCCATTCCAGTCCTTTCGAAGCCCGCCCCAGAGGTCTCTCTAGGTGCGTAGTCCACGATGGGTACGATGACTAGAGAGCGCAACTCCAACGCCGAAAAGTTGCGCATCGGCAACAGCAGATAGTTAGGTGGATCCCGTGTCTAGAGAGGGCCGAGTGACTGCTTCCAGCATTGCCAAGGATCTGCGCGCCGAGATCCGCGCCGGGACGTACAAGCCTGGCGACCGACTTCCCAGCGAGGCGGCGCTGATGACGACCTACGGCGTAGCCCGCATGACGGCCCGCCACGGCCTGTCCATGCTCAAGGACGAGGGCCTCACGGTGACCCGCCACGGTTCGGGTGTCTTCGTGCGGTCCTTCGATCCGATCGTCTTCGACAGCACGGGGTCGGCGTCCGACGACAGCACGATCACCCCGGTCATGGACGAGACCGACGCCGGGCTGACCGTCCGCACTCTCGCCGTGACTCCCGCGGAGGACCCGACCGAGGAGGCGCGCAAGGCGCTCGGTCTCCAACCCGGGGTCCAGGTCACCACCCGCGAACGGCTGCACGTCAAGGGGCGCAAGCCGATGCTGCACGGGGTGTCGTACGTTCCCACGTCGATCGCGGCCGACACGCCCATCGCCGAGGACGAGATCGGGCCGGGCGGCACCTACGCCCGCCTGAAGGAACTCGGGCACGAGCCGGTGAGGTTCCACGAGGACGTCGTGGCCCGCATGCCCACCATCGAGGAGATCGAGGCCCTGCGCATCGAGCCCGGCACCGCCGTCCTCCAGGTGATGCGGACGGCGCTGGACGCCCAGGGCCTGGCGGTCGAGTACAGCCGCATCGTGCTCGACGGCGGCGAGTTCATGCTCCGCTACGACTTCGACGCCTGACGAGTTCGACGCCGGGCGCGTCAGGCCAGGCGTCCCGTCAGGCCGGGCGCGTGCGGGGCTTGAGCCGGATCTCGGGCAGCACGGGTGCCCGCAGCGGGCCGGACGCGTAGCCGTCCACCTGCCCGAACCGTCTCTCACGGGCGCCGTCGGCGTAGGCCGTGAGGCCGTCCGGCAGGTCCTCGATCTGGGCCATCCATGCGGCCCGGGCACGTGCGACGTCGTCGTGCGTCCGTCCGACGAAGTTCCACCACATGACCACGTCCTCGGTGAACGGCGTCCCGCCGACGAGGACGGCGCGCGCGGGACGGTCGGGACCGGCGGCCACCACGAGCCGCCGTCGTCCCGGACCCACGTATCCGAGGGACGAGGGTGCGACGGGTTCCCCCTCCCACCGGACGTCCCCGGTGTCCACGACGAGCCCGTGCTCGAAGCCCGGGTCGACGTCGAGGCGCAGCTCCGCGCCCGCCTCCAGATCGAGCTGGGCGCCGACCAGAGGTGTGTACGTCGTCGCGGGCGAGGTGAGATCGCGCCCGTGCAGTCGCAGGCTGCCCAGGAACACCTGGACGCGGGCGCCGTCGGCCTCGGCGACGGGGAGGTCTCCGTGGTGCTCGAAGTGCGGCTCGACACCGAGCGCGCTCCCCGGCAGCGCCGTCCACAGCTGGATCCCGTGCAGCGACGGCGGGCGGGTGCCGGCCGGCGACTCCTCGGAGTGCGAGATCCCCAGCCCGGCCGTCATGAGGTTGAGTTCGCCGGGCCGGACCATCTGGAGCGACCCCACCGAGTCGCGGTGCAGGATCTCGCCCTCGAACAGCCAGGACACGGTCTGCAGCCCGGTGTGCGGGTGTGGCGGGACCTGCATGCCCGCGGAGGCGGAGACATCGTCGGGGCCGTAGTGGTCGCTGAAGCACCAGGCACCGACGAGCGAACGGGCGCGCTGCGGGATGGTGCGCCGCACCGTCATCGCGCGAGGCCCGCCGAGTGGCACCATGCGGGGTTCCAGCAGCTCGACGCCGTCCGTGGGCGCGCCGGAGGTGCACACCTGCTCTGCCGGACGAGTCTCCAGGTTGCTCATGTACTGAGCGTACGGCGGTGAACCGCACGGCACGTGCGGTCAGGGCGCCAGGGCTCCCGGGGCAGGCCGGGAGCCCTGGCGTACCGCGTACCTCCGGTCGACTTACCCGGGGACCGGAGGCGCCGCGTCGACGTCACGGCTCCGGATCCACGCCCCTCTGGCCCGGGTCGCCGGGCCGAACTGGTACAGGGCGCGTCGGACGCGGGTGGTCTTCCGGGTCCGTACAGGCACCTGTGTCGTCACCCACAGCCCGCACCGCGGCACGGGACGTCCTGTCGTTCTCCGGTCGACCGGCGTCCGGCGGCCGACCCTTCGGTGCTGCTGCAGCGCACCGACCAGGCCGTCACTCACCGAACCGATAGGACGTTTCTAGTTCCCGTTCGGCGAGGCGGCAACCGGTCAGGGCATGTCATTCGCGCACATTTTTGCCGACAGGTCCGTCCACAAGGCTGTCCACAAGCATGCCTGCGAGTTCGCCACGTATACACAGCCCTGTGGAAAGAATCTGTGGATAACGCAAACGCATGGACAGCAGGACTCAGACCCAGACGCGACCGCTTCCCGGGTTCGCCTGCGGATCGTTGCGTGCCTCGAGCTCTTCGACGGTGGCCACGAACCCGCCGTCGTCGACGACGACGCCCGCGATCCGGCTCTGGAGCGACACCGCGAGCCGCGCGATGGACGACCGCATCCTGGAGCGCGCGATGACGTGCAGACCCGAGGGCCGCTCCAGATCGAGCTCGTACGGATCGGCCGGCACCCAGCTCAGGCGGTAGGCGAACGGCCCGTACGCCCGCCAGTCGAGCGCGCCGAGCGCACGGGGCACCCGGTCGACGCGCTCGACGTCGATCACGATCGATCCGTCGTAGGCGGTGGGCCCCACGAGGCGGTAGCGCGGTGAACCGTCCGCCGTCGGCTGGTCCGCGGTGACCTCCGCGGTGGCGATGAACGCGCGGAGCAGCAGCAGGACGTCACCGGGGGTGAGCGGGTGCGCGCTGTAGAGCCCGAGGTTCACGGAGCCGAAGGGATCCGGGACCATGGGCCGCAGCCCGTCGCCGAGCAGCGCGCCGCCCGTCTTGCGCGCCGCGGCGACGGCCCACTGGATGACCCGCAGCTCCTCGCCCTGCGGGAGCGCGTGGGGGAAGGATCTCGCGATGCCGTCCCGGTCGTCGTACGACGTCGGCGCCGCCGCGCGCACGTCGCGCAGCCCGTCACTGCGCGCGAGGACGTACGCCTCCGCCTTCGAGGCGTTCACGGAGATCTCCGCGAGCGGCTCCCGCTCCACGGCGAACGGGCCCGTCGCGATGTGCTCCTCGCCCAACCGCATGACACCAGGTGTGACCGACTCGGCCTGCTGTATCCCGCGGAACCGCGCTCCGGTCATCCTGCGCGCACCGGAGGCGCGCGAGGGTTCTCGTAACCAGGCCACATCGGAGAACCAGGCCGACGCCATCGGACTGACCGCGACCGGACCGTCAGGACACGGTAGGACGAGTGTGTGTCCCGCGGCATGTTCTGCGGGGATGATCCCTGCCAGAAGCGTCATGTCGGAACACTACTGCCGCTGTCGAGAGCCCCGACATCAAGGATGTTACGGACATGAAACACCGCCGTGACGAAGCGGGCTGTTCGTTTCGCTCCGGTGAGCCCGATGTTTCCGGCACGCAACGAACGCCCGACATCCGGGCCGCCCCGCTCCGGATCACCGTGGCCGATACCACCATCGCCGAGCCCGACCGGTATCACGGCGCGAACCTGTAACTGACAGGATGCCCCTATGATGTCATCATGCCCAAGATCATCGGCAAGAGCCTGCACGAACACCGCCAGATGACGAGGCAGAAGCTGTTCACCGCACTGTCGACGCTGATGGCGGAGCGAGGGTTCGACACCATCACGCTCGCCGACATCGCCGAGGCAGCGGGAGTCGGGCGCACCGCCGTCTACAACCACTTCCACGACAAGGAAGCCCTGCTGCTCGGCTTCATCACGCACGAGACCGAGCAGTACGCGCACACGCTGGAGCGTGCGCTCGACGGCATCGACCACCCGGTGGAACAGCTACGCACCTACATCCGGCAGCAGGCCCAGCTCACCCGCGTCTTCCACCTCGCACCCGGACCCGACCTGCGGACGGTCCTGTCCCGCGCCACCCAGGCCCGCCTGCGGGAGCATGCGGAGATCGTCGAGTCGATCCTCCGCCGGATCATCACGCAGGGGATCGACACCGGGATCTTCCCGCCCCAGGACGTCGAGCCCACCGTGCACCTCGTCAACGCCTGCCTCTCGGGCCGGCTGATCCCGGACGAGCCCGCGGCCCGCGAGCGCACGATCCGGGCCACGGAGACGTTCGTGCTCCGCGCGGTGGGCGCACGTGCCCTGGAACGCGTCCCCGCCTGACGCCGTGACTCCGAGATGCCGGCGCCGCCACCACGTCGCCGCCCGGGAACGGTCAGGGAACGCGGAGCAGCGGCGTCGCGGGCACCGCGCCCGCCACCACCCGTTCGCCCGGTGCGACCAGGACGTCGAGCCCGCCCGCCGGGACCTCCAGGGCGACGACCGGCACCAGGGGCGACCTCCCGCCGGCGGCGACGTCGGACGGCGACCACGTGATCAGGTGCTCGCCGGCCCTCACCGTGTCCCCCTTGGCGACGTGCACGGTGAATCCCGTGCCGCCGAGCTGGACGGTGTCGATCCCGAGGTGCACCAGAATTCCGCGATGGCCGGCGTCGGAGACGACGAACGCGTGCGGATGCAGTGCGGCCATGGTCCCGTCGATCGGCGCGACGGCGATCGACGCCGCGCCGTCCAGGTCCGGGTCGACGGCGATCCCCGGACCCACCATGCCCTCGGCGAAGACGGGGTCGGGAACGTCCGCCATCGTCACGACGGTTCCGGAGACGGGGGACAGCACGGTGAGCGCCATACGGCCATCCTGGCAGAAGCGCGTGGACCCGCCGCCCTCGGCAGCCGAGGGCCTGACCATGTAACGTGCCTCGCGCACTCGAGGTAGTCACCCCCATGCAGAACGGGAGCGGTATGCCCGTGGAGAAGCGAACCGGCGTCCCCGCGAGTCCTGGCCGGTCGGCGGGCCCGGTGGTCCACATGCCGCCGCGCGTGCCCGAGCCGGCGACCAGCCGGATCGAGCCGGACGCGGTGGAGCGGGCGGCCGCGGCGGTCCGCGAGGCCGCCGTGCGGGTCGAGGAGGATCTTGCCGAGCGCGCGGAACGCGCCACGGGGACCGCCGCCGACATCCTGTCCGTCACCGCCGCGATGGCGGCCGACCCGACGCTCGCCGCCGACGCCGCCCACCGTGTCCGCACCGACCACCTCACCCCGGAGCGGGCGGTGTGGGACGCGGCCGGCACGGTGGCGGCACAGCTCGAGTCCCTCGGCAGCCCGATGGCGGAGCGGGCGCGCGACGTGCGAGACGTCCGCGACCGCATCGTGGCCGTGCTGACCGGCGCGCCGCCTCCCGGCGTCCCGGACCCGGGCCACCCGTTCGTCCTGGTGGCCACCGACCTCGCGCCCGCCGACACCGCCACGCTCGACCCGGCGACGGTCCTCGCCGTGGTGACCGCCCGGGGCGGGCCCACCTCGCACACGGCCATCATCGCGCGCTCGCTCGGCATCCCGGCCGTCGTCGCCCTCGGGGAGGCCGCCGACCTCGCCCCGGGCGAGACCGTGCTGGTGGACGGCACCGACGGCGTGGTCCTCAGCGCGCCCGCCGCGGCCGACCTGCTCGCGGCGGGCCTGGACGACGGCGACGCCGGCGGCGGGGCGGACACCGGCACGGGGCCGCTCGTGCGACGCCGGCCCTCGGCACGCGACGTGTTCGACGGCACCGCCGCGACGCGTGACGGGCACGACGTCGACCTCGTGGCGAACGTCGCCGACCCGGCGGGAGCGGACGCCGCGGCGGGAGCCGGGGCACGCGGTGTGGGCCTGTTCCGCACGGAGTTCTGCTTCCTCGGGCGCGGTACGGAGCCGACCGTCGACGAGCAGGTCGACGCCTACCGGGCGGTGCTCGCGCGGTTCGGTGGCGGGCGGGTCGTCGTCCGCACGCTCGACGCCGGTGCGGACAAGCCCTTGCGGTTCCTCACGCCCGACCACGAGGACAACCCCGCCCTCGGGGTCCGGGGCATCCGGACCGCCGTCGACCATCCCGAGGTGCTGGACCGTCAGCTCGAGGCGATCTCGCGGGCCGCGCGCGCCGAGAGCGCCGAGGTCTGGGTCATGGCGCCGATGGTGGCCACGGCAGACGAGACACGCGAGTTCGTCGCGGCATGCGCCGCGCACGACCTCACCACCGCGGGAGTCATGATCGAGACGCCCGCGGCGGCCATCCAGGCGCGCTGGCTGCTCGCCGACGCCGCGTTCGCGAGTCTCGGCACGAACGACCTGACGCAGTACACGATGGCCGCGGACCGCGATCTCGCGGGCGTCGCGGCGCTGTCGACGCCCTGGCAGCCGGCCGTGCTCGATCTCGTCCGGGTGGCGTGTGAGGGCGCGGCGGTGCATGGTCGTCCGGTAGGTGTGTGCGGCGAGGCCGCCGCGGACCCGCTGCTCGCGCCGGTGCTGGTCGGCCTCGGTGTCACGTCGCTGTCGATGACGCCGCGCGCGCTCGCCGCGGTGTCCACCGCGCTGCGCCAGTTCACGCTGGAGCAGTGTCGCGAGCTGGCCGCGAGCGCCCTCGACAAGGCGACGGCCCGTGCGGCGCGCAAGGCCGTCCGGGATTTCCAGAGGGGTGGTTCGTGATGTCCGCGCAGGTCGCCATGCTCCGTGAACCCCTAGGTCACGTTTTCGTTACGGATCCCTCGTAAGGTGGAAGACATGCAGGAACCGATCGGATCAGACAGGATCGCGCCCGGCGCCGCCACGCCGGGTGTCCACGTGACACTGTCCACCGCCTCCGTGTTCCCGAGACGGGTGCCGTACGCGTTCGAGGCCGCGGCCGAGGCGGGGTACGACGGCGTCGAGGTGATGATCTGGTCGGAGGAGGCCACCCGCAACGCGCTCACCCTCGCGCGGTACGCCGCGGAGACGGGGATGCCGGTGCGGTCGCTGCACGCCCCGACGCTGCTGGTCAGTCAGCGCGTGTGGGGCCGCGCGCCCGGCCCCAAGCTGGACCGGACGGTGGAGATGGCGCAGGAGCTGGGCGCGTCCACGGTGGTGGTGCACCCGCCCTTCCGGTGGCAGTTCAAGTACGCGCGGCAGTTCGAGGAGCAGGTCGCGATCCTCACGGAGGCCACCGGCGTGACGATCGCCGTCGAGAACATGTACCCGTGGCGCGGCGGCGGCCGTGAGATGCAGGCGTACCTGCCGGGCTGGGACCCGGCGGACCACGGGTACGACGCCGTCACGCTGGACCTCTCGCACGCGAGCGTGGCCCAGCAGGGCGGCCTGGAACTGCTGGAGATCTTCGGGGACCGCCTGCGGCACCTGCACCTCGCCGACGGCACGAGCAGTGCCCGTGACGAGCACCTCGTCCCGGGCCGCGGAACCATGGACTGCGACAAGGTGCTCGCCGAGCTGACCAGGCGCGGCTGGCAGGGCGATGTCTGCCTGGAGATCTCGACGCGGGGGCGCAGTGCCACCGAGCGCACGGCCGACCTCGCCGAGGCGCTGGCCTATGCCCGCGCCCACCTGGGTACCGGGGCGGGTGTCTCCGTGCCGCGGGTCCCGGCGGGCGGTTCCTGAGCGGTTCCGCGGGCGTCCCTGCGGGCACTGCCGCTCAGATCCAGCGCTTCCCCCGGAAGACCCCGAAGAGGCCCCCGCTCACCGCGGCCATCGCCACCAGCGCTGCCGGGTAGCCCCACGCCCAGCCGAGTTCCGGCATGACGTCGAAGTTCATGCCGTACACGGTGCCCACCAGGGTGGGCGCGAACAGGATCGCGGCCCAGCCGGAGATCTTCTTGACCTCTTCGCCCTGGCGCAGGCTGACCTCGGACAGGTGCTTCATCTCCTCGTTCTGCCGCTGCGCGACGAGCGTGGCGTTCACGGTGAGGATGTCGCGGAGCGCGGCCCGGTAGGAGTCGATGCGGTCCGCCGCCTCGGTCAGGTGGTCGGCGACGTCGCGCAGGTAGGCCTGGAGCTCGAGGTGGACGTCGTACTTCTCGGCGCCCTTCGCGAGGGAGGCGCAGATCTTCTGCGCCGGGCGGACGGCCCGCTGGAAGTCCACGACCTCGCGGGAGAGCTCGTAGGTGCGCCGCGAGACCTCGGGGTCGCCGCCGAACACGTCGGACTCGATCTCGTCGATGTCGTTCTCGAGGCCTGCGACGACAGGCGCGTAGCCGTCCACGACGTCGTCCAGGATGGCGTAGAGCACGGCCTCCGGGCCGCGCGCGAGCATGCTCCGGTCCGTCTCGAGCCGGTCGCGGACGGCGCCGAGGTCCGGCGACGCCCCGTGCCGCACCGTGACGACGAAGTCCGGTCCGATGAACACGTGCAGCTCACCGAACTCGACCCGCTCGGCCGCGTCGTCGTACCGGGCGGCGTGCAGCACCACGAACAGCGTGTCGCCGTACCGCTCGATCTTGGGGCGCTGGTGCGCCTGGATCGCGTCCTCGACGGCGAGCGGGTGCAGGTCGAACTCCTCGGCGAGCGAGTTGAGCTCGATCTCGTCGGGCCGCTCGAGGCCGATCCAGGCCATCCCGCCGGGGCGGCTCCGCAGGGCGCGGAAGGCGTCCGAGAGCTTCGAGAAGGACGCGGTGCGCTCGCCGTCGTCGTAGATCACGGCGGCGACGACGGGCGAGCGGCGCGGCGCGCTCGGCATGAGCGCGCCGGGGTCGGGGGCGGTGAACGGCGCGGCGGGACGACGGCGGGGACGCGGACGGAGCGCGTCCAGGAGCGGGCGCGAACGAACGGGGCGTGCGGGCAGGAAGGTGGCCATGGGGTTCTCCGAGGTCGTTGCTGCCTCCTCGGCACGCCGTCGAGCGGACGTGCGAGACGACACAAGCGGACGTGGGCACGGAGCTGCCGCGGCTGGAGACTCAGGGAAGGACGGCACGACGCACCGAGGCGGTGGACGCATCGGTGCGCTGTCGTGTGGAGAACCTGCCGGTCGAGCCGTCAGCCGCGGCTCGGACTACTGGGGGGCTCGCTACGGGTCATGAGCTCCACCCCCTCCAGGTCCGGGCGGCACGCCGGCCGCCGATGATGCGCGGGCCGCGGATGCGCGGCCGTCACGCCGGTGATTCCTGCGGCGTGAGTCTAGCCCGGCGGCGTTCCCGATCGAAACCTTTCGAGAGCGCCGTCACAAGGTCTTCACCCGGGCGCTCACCCGCGCAACGGCAGCGTGAGCGAGCCGGGTCCGCCGTCGCCCTCCGGGTGCACCCGCACCGGGACTCCCCAGTCCTGACTCGCGAGATGGCAGGCAGGGAAGGCCTCGGGATCGGGCTCGCCGTCCGGCCCCACGGGCACGACGTCGCACGAGGCCGCCTTGGCGGTCACGTGCAGCACCCCCTCGGGCACGCCGGGGTCGAGCACCAGGTCCCGGAACAGGTCGGTGCCGCTCCCGGCACCCGCGCGCAGCAGCTCGGGCGGGGTGGCGCTGACCTGGAGCTCGGTGGACGGGCCCCAGCGATCGTCGAGCTTCTGACCCGGTGCCGGCTCGAAGGGGACCTCCAGCCGCAGCGGGCCGGCCACCACGTCGGTGGCGGGGCGCTGGGTGCGGCGGGCCCCGGAGTCCAGCACCTCGCCCGCCAGGTCCCGCGAAAGAGCGATCCGGGTGAGGCGGTGCGCCGCGGACTCGACGACCAGCAGGTGGATCTCGCCGTCGTCGGGCACGGACTCTCCTGGCGTCCACGAGCGCCCGTCCACCTGGACGACGGCGTCGCTCGGCTCGGCGAGCCCGGTCGCGAGCGTGCGCACCTCGCCTCCCCCGAGCGGCGCGCCGTCGGCGTGCTCCGCCCCCGCGGGAGGCGCGTATCGACGGATCGCGCCGTTGTACGTGTCCGCCACGACGACGCTGCCGTCGGGCAGCACCGCCACGCCCAGCGGGTGCTGGAGGAGTGCCTGGTCGGCGGCGCCGTCCCGGTGCCCGAAGTCGAACAGCCCGTGCCCGACGGCGGTCTCGATCGTGACGCCGGGTGGCGCCCCGCCCGCGTCGGAGCCGGCGGGCTCGCCCCCGTCCGGACGCTGCGACGGCGCGGAGTCGGCGGCGACCACCGGGACCGCCGGGACCACGCGGCGCAGGGCGGACGTCTCGGCGTCGGCTAGCCACAGTCCGTGGTCTCCCTGCCGCGCCCTGGCGCCCGCGGCGCGTTCCCCGGACGGACCGGCCCCCAGCACCGGTGCGAGGCCCGACGGCTGCGCGAACCAGGCCGCGGGCCCGGGACCGTCCTCGATCCCCTCGTTCATCGTGCCGGCGAGCAGCCGCGCCCCGAGGCGCACCCGGCTTTGCTCAGGTCTGCCGGTTCGCGCGGGTTCGAACGCCCACAGCGTGTGGTTTCCCGCCATCGCGACGACAAGCGCATCCAGACCGGACGACCACGCCACGTCCCACGGGGAGGAGAGGCGGATCGACCGCGCGTCGTACATGGCCGAAGGATCGAACTCTCCGGTCCGGCCGTCGTGGTTCTCCAGCCCGCCCACCATGAACTGGCGTCCCGTGCCGGCCAGGGTCGTCACCGCGCCGTCGGACAGCCGCACGCCACGCAACGCGTGGTTCGCCGTGTCGGCGACGACGACGTCGCAGCCGAACACCGCACGGACCTCCTCCGGTAGGAGGCACAGCCCGTTGGGTTCGCCGAGGCGCGCCTCGCCGGGGCCGCCGTCGAGAAGCCCGCGATCGCCAGAGCCGATCCGGCGGACCAGCGTCTCGCCGTCGCCCGCCAGTTCGGCGAGGGAGTGGTGCCCGGCGTCGGCCACCAGGAGGTTGCCCGACGGCAGCGCGATCGCCTTCGCGGGAAACCGCAGCGTGCCCGACGCCGGAGCCGGCGGCGCGTACGGACCGTCGCCGCGGTGCAGGGTGCCCTTGGTCTCGTGCTCCTCGATCAGCTCGGCCACGAGCGCGCCGATGGCCGACGCATGCCCCTCCCCCGCCATCTGCGCGACGATGTACCCCTCGGGGTCGAGGACCACGAGGGTGGGCCAGGCCCGGGCGGCGTACGCGCGCCAGGTGACGAGGTCCGGGTCGTCGAGCACGGGGTGGTGCACCTCGTACCGTTCGACGGCGGCCGCGAGCGCGTCGGGGTCGGCCTCGTGCTCGAACTTGGGCGAGTGCACGCCCACGATGACGAGCTCGTCCCGGTGGGCGGCCTCGAGCTCACGCAGCTCGTCGAGGACGTGCAGGCAGTTGATGCAGCAGAACGTCCAGAAGTCGAGGATGACGATCTTGCCGCGCAGGTCGCCGAGGGTGACGTCACGACCGCCGGTGTTGAGCCAGCCGCGGCCGACGAGCTCGGAGGCGCGGACACGGGGCAGGCGGGTCGGGGTGGTGCTCACCGGGCCATTGTCACCCGGCGCGGACGGCCCCTACGACCCGTACGCGCACGGGGACGTCGTCGATCTCCTCGGGGATCTTGTCCACCACGGCCGGGTCGACCACGTTGACCTGGAGCACCCAGCCCCCGTCCGAGCTGGGGAGGTCGTCGACCGTCACCTGCTGTGCGAGGACGTTGACGCGACCCGCTCCGGGAACCTGCACCCGCTGGAGCGTGGCGCCGCCGGGAGCCGGCCTCTCGGAGTCGATCGGACTGCTGAACTCGGGAGCGACACCGATACCGACCACGCCGCTGATCCCGGAGACCGCGGCACGTAGCTCCGCCTTGGCCGCTCGTGCCTCGTCCAGTGTTGTCATCGACGCCCACCTCCAGACCATCGTCCTGACCCACCATTGTGCGCCTGTTGCCCGGGCATAGCCAGGGCACCTCGACGGTTCGTCGGCGTGGCGAAGGTCACATTTCGGGCGTCTCCGGGGCCCGCCGACTACCGTTCGGTGGCGGCGAGCTCGACCTCCATCGTCTCCAGGACGACGTCGATCGGGTTGGCGTAGGTGAGGCCCTTGCCGCCCTGACCTCCGCTCTCCGAACCCGCGAAGAGCAGTCCGATCGCCGTGCCGTCCTCGCGGTACACCAGCGCGCCGGAGTCGCCCCCGCGGGAGAAGGCCACTCCTTCCCCCTCGATCTCCACCTGGTCGTCGAAGCTGAGCGCGCCGAGATCCTCGTAGCCCACGATGACGTCGTCCAGCTCGATCGCCGTGACCCGGCCTCGCGTGACCGCCGTCGTGCGCCCGACCTTCTCGACCGTCTCACCACCGACCGGGCGGGCGATCCGGGCGACCCGCCCCACCGGGTACGTGTGGTCCACCTCGGCGGAGTCCAGCCGGGCGATCGCCGCGTCGGTGGCGCACACCTCGCCCGAGACGAGCGTGGCGACCCTGGTCAGCTCACCGACCCGGTCGCCCGGAATCAGGCCGCCGTCGGCCGGGCCGGGCTGCAGCACGACGTCTCCCGCGCGCGCCTGCTGGCTGCCCGCCAGGACGTGGTAGTTCGACAGGGCGTACAGCTCGTCCGGTGCGTCGACCCGCCGGACGAACGCCCCGAGGGTGCCCGCGGTCACGCCCACGTGCCCGATCGAGACCCCCGGGCGGAGCGGCCGGACGTGGTCGGTCTCACCCTCGGCCTGCGAGGTCGGAGCCAGCCGGCGTGGGTCGAGCTCGCTCAGCGGCCGGATGCGCCCCGTGCGGCGGATGTCGGCGTCAGGGCCCACCTCGTCGGCGATCCTGCGCACGACGGCGCGCGCCCGAGGCAGACCGAGCCGATAGCGCACGGCGATGCCGTACCCGCCGTCGGGCCGGGGCACGAGCCCGAGGGCGAGCGTCGGCGCGCGGACCACGTCGTCGGCAGAAGGAGCGGAGTCCCGGCGGAGTTCCGCGGCCCCGGCGTCCGGATGGTCGTCCCGCCGGCCGGCGGGCGGGACCGCCTGGGGGCGAGGCCGCTCGCCGGGACGCGGAAGCGCGCTCGTTCCGTACCGTTCCCCCAGCTCCCGTGCGAAGTCTGCAAGCTGCTCCTTCATCTTGCGGGCCGCATAACGCTCCATGGGACGATCCTTACTCGACTCACGGACACTCCGAGGGACAAGTCGCGCGACACGCCGGATGGCGCGAAAAGTCATTCGAAAGCCGGATAACAACACCTTGACCGAGACGGTCGTTCCCCGCCCCGACGTAGCGGGATCACCACGGGGCGTCCCGCGGCGACGAACGGGATCAGAGGTCCCCCTCGCCGATGGCCAGGGCGTCGACGACAGCGATGACCTCGGCGTACGTGACCTCGTCCACGCCCACCAGCCTCCCGCCCGGGTCGACACCGGCATCCGCGGCGACCTGTGCGATCGCCTCCGGCGGGACGTCGACGAGTGCTTCACCGATCGCCTCGGCGAGTTCCTCGTCGACGTTCGGGGAGAGCACGATCGGGTCGTTCGGAATCACGCCGGACTCCCAGATCCGCCGGTAGGCATTCGGGTCGAACGTGCCGCCCGCGACGGCGGCCGCGAGGGTTCGCGAGTCGATCTCGGCCGCCTCCACCGTGTGGTCCCTGAGGGAATCGACGGCCGCCGCGTGTCCGCCCGTGTAGGAGATGCGCACGTCGTCGGTGGTGAGGTTCGCGTCGGCGAGAGCCCGGCGCGGAAGGAGGTCGCCGGACGTCGTCCCCGGCGCGCCGAGCGCGAGCGTGCGCCCTTCGAGGTGCGCCGGCGTCCTGATGTCCGAGTCCGCCCGCACCCAGATCCCGGCCGTGTAGCCGGACAGGTTGCCGTTGGGCATGCCGAACGTCGCGACCGGCGTCACCGCCACACGCTCGGAAGCGACGGCGTAGCCGATCGCGGAGAACTGGGCGATCTCCAGCTCGCCGTCCTCCATGGCCTCGGCCTCGCGAGCATGACTGTCGAAGATCCGGACCCGGACCGCACAGTCCAGTTCCTCCGAGAGGGCGTCGCCGAGCACCGTGTACGCGCCCTCGAGTTCCGTGCTGTTCCCGGAAGGGTTCACGCCGAAGCGGATGCCGTCGGCGGGGCAGGTCGTGTCGGACGCCTGGGAGATGGTCGAGCAGGCGCCGAGGGTCGTGGCGGCGAGCACGCCGAGCACGAGCCCGGCGATCGTCCGGGCGGGCTTCTCGTGGAGGCGGGTTGCCTTCATGGGTGGCTCCTCGCAGAGGTGAGGGCCGGGCTCATCCGGCCTCGGGGCGGGGCCGACCGGCCCCCGGACGCGGTGGAACGGCGAGCTCTCGCTCAGGCGACCTCCTCCACGACCTTGGCGGCCAGTCCGAACGCGCACGCCATCCCGCTCCCCGAGGTCAGGGACACGACGGTGACCCCGGGCATCGGCTCGGCGACGAGGAAGGGGCGCGGGACGGAGGCATAGGTGGCCTCCCAGCGCTCCACCGCCCGGAGCGGGACGCCGAGCAGGGACGCCCCTTCCCTGAGCAGAAGGTCGTCGAGCGCCTCGGACCGGAACGGGTCGTGCGTGATCCCGTAGGAGTGCGTCTCACCGAGCGTGACGGTGCCGTCCGGCAACTGGGTGAGCATGAGGCTGACACCGGCGTCGAGCAGCTCCGGACGCGTCTCGGCGAGACGCTCTCGCACCCGCCCCAGGGACGGGCTCCAGGCGAAACCCTCGTGCCGGAGCAGGGAGGTCCCGGTGAGCACGGCCGGGCCGATCTCCCCGATCGCGCGCCGTGCCGAACGAGCCGGCTCCACCCGGAGCATCTGCTGACGGCAGTGCTGGACTCCGGCGTCGTGGGCGGCCTCCGGGAACAGGCGAGCGACCTCGTGCCCGACGGCACCGACCACACGGCGCGCGACCACGTCACCGCGCGATGTCCGCACCAGCGTGACGCCGCTGCCCGGCTCCAGCCCCACCACCGCCGTCGACCACTCGACGCGGCACCCCCGCCGGGTGTTCAGCCAGGCGGCGACGGCCGCGGCCGCGGCGCGCTGATCGACGCGCAGGTCCAGCGGCAGGAAGGCACCGCCGGTCACGCCCCGCGCCGCGACGGGTACACGGTCGGTCACTCCCCGGCGGGTGAGGATCCGGGCGTCCCCGTCGCGGCGGGCGGCGAAGTCGTCGAGGACGGCGAGCTCGTCGTCGGCCCGGGCCACGACGAGGGAGCCGGTCTCCCGAACCGCGAAGCCGGCCTCCTTGCCGAGCCGCAGCCAGCGTTCCCGCGATGCCAGGGCGTACGAGAGCGCGATCCCGTCCTGCGTCGTGACTCCGATGTGGCCGAAATGACGGACCGAGGCGCCGACGGCGCGGGCGTCGCGCTCCACGACGAGGACCGACCAGCCACGGGACACGGCCTCGACCGCGTGCGCGAGGCCGACGATCCCGGCGCCCACGATCACGAGGTCCACACGGGACGGCAGCGGGGATCCACCGGTCAAGCTCGGACGTCGGCTCACGACGCGAGGTTGCCGGACGCGGATCGTCGAGCTCAAGACCCACGCTGTCCTGCGCAAACACTTTCGCGCACTATTCATCGTGCGTTCCGGGGAAGCCACCTGGCGACCACCCGGTGTTCACCGGCACGTCACCGGACACCCCCGTTCCCCGGGCCTCCACCCCGCACGACCGCGCGGCACCGCCGCGCGGCACCGGGCCCTTCGTCGGCGTCGTAGCCTTGGCCGGTGACCAACCGGCAGGACGCACGGACAACCAGCCAGACCGCATCGCTTCTCACCCGCCCGCGGTGGCTGCTCGCCGCGGTGGCGGCCGGGGTGGTCGCGGCACTCGGCGCGCTGGTCGCCGCCGGGTCGTTCTCGGGTGCGTTCGCGGCGTTCCAGCAGTTCGCCGACCCGGGAGTCCTACCGCGCTGGGGCACTCCCGTGGCGCGCACGGTGTCGAACCTGGCCCTGTCCGTCACGCTGGGCTCCCTGGTCCTCACCGCGTTCGTGCTGCCGGCGGGGCGGGACGGCCGGCGCGCGCTCACCATCGCCGGCCTGTCCGCCGGCGTGTGGACGCTCGCCGCCCTGACCGCGCTCGTGCTCGGCACCGCCTGGGCCACGTTCCTCCCGCTGGACGACCCGGCGTTCGGTACCGCGCTGTGGTCCTACCTGACGGACGGCGAGGTGGGCCGGGCCCTGCTCGGGGCTGCCCTGCTCGCGGCCCTGACGTCGACGACGGCGCTCCTCGTGCGAGGCCCGACCGGTGCCGCCGTGGCGATCGCCCTGGTGCTGGGAGCCCTGGGGCTGCAGGCCTCGACGGGCCACGCCTCCGGGGCGTCCGGTCACGACCTCGCCGTCTCCGCGATGTTCGCGCATCTGGTCGGTGCGGGGATCTGGCTGGGCGGCCTCGCCGGGATCGCCCTGCTGGGGAACGGAGCCACCACGCGGGCGGCGACCGTGCGGCGGTACTCCGCGATCGCGGGCTGGTGCTTCGTCGCCGTCGCGGTGAGCGGCCTGGTCAGCTCATGGATCCGACTCGGCTCGCTGAGCGCGCTCGACACCGACTACGGCGCACTCCTGATCACCAAGGTGCTGCTGCTGGCCGCCCTGGGCGGAGCCGGCTGGCTGCACCGCCGCAACGTGGTGCGGCACCTGGAGGGCGTGCAGCGGCTCGACGCCGGATCGCGGCGCGCCGCCGGCCTCTTCTGGCGGCTGGCCGCCGTCGAGATCCTCGCGATGGGCGCCGTGTCCGGCGTCGCCGTGGCCCTCGGCTCGACGGCGCCGCCCGTCCCCGACGAACCCGTCGCCGACCCCACGCCGGCCGAGCTCGTCACGGGCCACCCGCTGCCACCGGAGCCGACGTTCACCCGCTGGATCACTGAGTTCCAGTGGGACGCCCTGCTCGCCTACGGCTGCGCGGCGGGCGTCGTGGTCTACCTGGCCTGGTACCGGCGCCTGCGCCGGCGCGGCGACCACTGGCCCCTGCTGCGCACCGTCTCCTGGTGCTGCGGCATGGTCACCCTCTTCTGGGTGACCAACGGCGGCGCCGCCGCCTACGGCCACGTGCTGTTCAGCGCGCACATGGTGCAGCACATGGTGCTGGCGATGGTGGTGCCGCTGTTCCTGGTGCTGTCCGCGCCGGTCACCCTGCTGCTGCGAGCCGTGCCCGCGCGCAAGGACGGGTCGCGCGGACCACGCGAGTGGGTGCTGTTCCTGGTGCACTCGCGGTACGGGACGTTCCTCGCCCACCCGATCGTGGCAGCGGTGCTGTTCGCGGGCGGGATGATCGTGTTCTACTTCACCCCGCTGTTCGAATGGGCCCTGACCACCTACCTGGGCCACGTGTGGATGTTCGTCCACTTCACCCTCGTGGGATACCTCTTCGCGAACGCCCTGATCGGGATCGACCCGGGGCCGAACCGGCCCGCCTACCCGATGCGGCTGGTCCTGCTGTTCGCCACGATGGCGTTCCATGCGTTCTTTGGCGTGGCACTGACCAGCGGCACGTCACTGCTCGTGCCCGAGTGGTTCGGGCTGATGGGGCGCGAATGGGGGCCGTCCGCGATCGAGGACCAGCAGCTCGGCGGGGCGATCGCCTGGGGCATCGGCGAGCTTCCCACGCTGCTCCTGGCCGTCGGCGTGGCCGTGCAGTGGTCGCGCTCCGACGCGAGGGAGGCGCGCCGCAGTGACCGAGCCGCGGAGCGCGACGGCGACGCCGAGCTCGAGGCCTACAACGCGATGCTGGCGCGGCGGGCGGGGCGGTCCAAGCGGTCGAGCTGACCTCGTCCCGTCAGAGCGAGCACGACCGAGGGCGACTCCTTTCAGAATTTCGCGACCGGGCCCCATCCTTTTCTGAGCCGAGCGCGTTCTACCTAGTGTGAACATGATCGCGACCACGCCCAGCGCCGCTGATGTTCTGGAGTTCGCCAGCACCGACGTGCCCTGCGCGGATGAGCCCGACCTGTGGTTCTCCGAGCACCCCACCGAGCTCGAGTCCGCCAAGCGGCAGTGCCTGACGTGCCCACTCGCCCAGAAGTGCCTCGAGGGAGCCATCTCCCGCCGGGAGCCATGGGGCGTGTGGGGCGGACAGATCGTCGTCGACGGCATCATCCGCCGCCGCAAGAACCGCCGCGGACGCCCGCGTCTGACGGAGTTCGCAGCCTGACCTGCCCCGCCGTCACCGAGGCCGCGTGACACCACCTCGGCGGACGGCGCTCGCCGGCGCAGCAGCCGGCGAGCGCGGTTGTCCGGACTCGCGGACGACGGCCGGGGCGGTGGACGACGATCGCCCACCGCCCCGGCCGTCGTGCGCCGGAAACGGTGCTACCTGCCCCAGACCAGGCCGCGGGACGGGTCCTGCAGGACGGCGGCGACGTCCGCCAGGAACCGCGCGCCCAGCTCCCCGTCCACCAGGCGGTGGTCGATGCTCAGCGCGAGCTGTGTCACCCAGCGCACCGCGAGTTCGCCGTCGTGCACCCACGGCTGCCGGCGGATCGCACCGAACGCGAGGATCCCCGCCTCACCCGGGTTGAGGATCGGCGTCCCCGTGTCGATGCCGAACACGCCCACGTTCGTGATCGTGAACGTCCCACCCGTCATGTCCGACGGCGGTGTCCGGCCCTCGCGGGCGGTACCCGTCAGGTCGGCGATCGCGTTGGCGA
This sequence comes from Myceligenerans xiligouense, assembly GCF_003814695.1. GTDB lineage: Bacteria > Actinomycetota > Actinomycetes > Actinomycetales > Cellulomonadaceae > Myceligenerans > Myceligenerans xiligouense. The sequence goes on along the minus strand of NZ_RKQZ01000001.1, from coordinate 168,622 downwards.
GCCCCAGCAGGTCGAGCCGGTGCGCGTCCTTGATGTTCGGCACCACGAGACCCCGGGGGGTCGCCGCGGCGATCCCGAGGTTGGCGTAGTGCTTGTAGACGATCTCGCGGGCAGCGTCGTCCCAGCTCGCGTTGATCTGCGGATGCCGCCGGATGGCCAGGAGCACCGCCTTCGCGGCGATCAGCAGGGGTGTCACCTTGACGTCGGAGAAGTCGCGATCCTTCTTGAGGGTCTCGACGAGCTCCATCGTCCGGGTCACGTCCACCGTGTGGAACACGGTCACGTGCGGGGCGGTGAACGCGCTGGCCACCATGGCCTCGGCGGTCCTCTTGCGCACCGACTTCACGGGGACGCGCGTCTCCCGGCCGTCCACGCTCACCGCGCCGGACTCGAGCCACGGCTCCGTGTCGCCCGCGTACGTCGCGAGGGACTTCGGCTGGGCCGCCGCCTGGTGGGCGAGCACGTCCTCGCGGGTGACGATCCCGCCCGGCCCGGAGGCATGCACGCCCGCCAGGTCGATGCCCAGATCCTTGGCCAGCTTCCGCACCGGCGGCTTCGCCAGGACGCGCGTTCTCGGGTCCTGGGTCGGCACGCTGACCACGCCGGTCGCCGGGGCCGGTGCGGGGGCGACGGGCGCGGCCGCCGGCGCGGTGGGTGCCACCGGGGCGGGTGCCGGGCGCGCCGGGGCGGACGGCGCCGGCGGAGCAGGTGCCGTCGTCCGAGCGGCCCGCGCTGTCGGCGCGGGCGGCGCGGGCGGCGCCGCTTGCGCGGGTGGCGCCCCCGCGGCGGACGCGCTCGCACTCCCGCCCTGGTACCGCCGGCGCCGGCCGCTCGCCTTCGCCTCCTGGGTGCCGTACCCGACGAGCACCGACCCGGACGCCTCCGACTCGGCCGCGCCGGGGGCCATCTCGGCGGGTGCGCCCGTCGCGGACGCGCCGTCCGCGGGCGTCCCGGCGGCCGGGGAACCCGGCCCCGGACCGCCGTCGGACACGGTGCCGCCGACGGCGATCTCGATGATCGGGGTGCCGACCTCCACGGTGCTGCCGGGCTCCACGAGGAGGCCGGCGACCGTGCCGCTCCACGGGGAGGGGAGCTCGACCAGCGACTTCGCCGTCTCGATCTCCACGATGGTCTGGTTCACCTGGACCGGATCGCCGGGTTTGACCCGCCACTCGACGATCTCGGCCTCGGTCAGCCCCTCCCCGACATCGGGCAGGGGGAAGCTCTGGTTTGCCACGGTCCCTCCGGGTTCAGTGCGCGAAGGCGCGGTCGACGGCGTCGAGAATGCGATCGACGCTCGGCAGGTAGTCGTGCTCCAGCTTGGCGATCGGGTACTGCATGTGGAAGCCGCCCACGCGCAGCACCGGCGCCTCCAGTGCGTAGAAGCACTCCTCCGTGACGCGGGCCGCGATCTCCGCACCCACCCCGTAGAAGACGGGAGCCTCGTGGATCACGATGCAGCGACCCGTCTTGCGCACGCTCTCGACGAGAGTTCCGGTGTCGACCGGCGACAGGGCCCGCAGGTCGACGACCTCGGCGGACCGGCCCTCGGCCGCGAGCGCCTCGGCGGACTTCATCGCCGTGGCCACGGTGGGGCCGTAGGCGACGAGGGTGATGTCGGTGCCGGGTCGCGCGATGCGCGCCTTGTTGAGGGTGTCGGATCCCACGGGGGCGCCGCGGTCGACCTCGCCCTTGGACCAGTAGCGGCCCTTGGGCTCGAGGAACACGACGGGGTCCGGGCAGGCGATGGCCTCCTGGATCATCGTGTAGGCGTCCTGCGGGGTGGCCGGTGTGGCGACGCGAAGGCCCGCGGTGTGCGTGAACAGCACCTCCGGGCTCTCGCTGTGGTGTTCGACGGCGCCGATGCCACCGCCGTAGGGGATCCGTACGACGACGGGCATCTGGACCTTGCCGCGGGTGCGGTTGTGCACCTTGGCGAGCTGGGTGGTGATCTGGTCGAAGGCGGGGAAGACGAACCCGTCGAACTGGATCTCGCAGACGGGCCGGTAGCCGCGCATGGCCATGCCGACGGCGGTGCCGAGGATGCCGGATTCCGCGAGCGGGGTGTCCACGACGCGCTGTTCGCCGAACTCGGCCTGCAGTCCGTCGGTGACGCGGAAGACGCCGCCGAGGGGGCCGATGTCCTCGCCCATGAGGAGGACCTTGTCGTCGTCGCGCATGGCGGCTCGCAGGCCCTCGTTGATCGCCTTGGCGAGGGTGAGGGTCTCGGTGGCCTGCGTCGTGGCAGGGTCGGTCATGGGGCGCTCCATCGTGGCGGTCATCGGGTCCCTCCCTGCTGCACGGCGGCGGTCTGCGGGACGACGGCGGTCTGCGCCGTCGCGTAGGCGGCGTCGGCCGGTTCGCCGGCCTCGTACGCCTCGAACCACGCGCGGTCCTCGGAGACGATCGAGTGCTCGGTGGCGTACACGGTCTCGAACATCTGGGTCTTGGTGGCGGGTTCCAGTTTGCGGACGTGGTCGCGCAGCCGCTCGCCGAGCGCGTCGGCCTCGGCTCGGAGCTCGGCCTCGAACCGGTCGTCGATCGCGTTCTCGTTCTCCAGCAGGATGCGGAGGCGGTCGATCGGGTCGCGTTTGCGCCAGACCTCTTCCTGCTCGGTGGTGCGGTAGCGGGTGGGGTCGTCCGACGTGGTGTGCGCGCCCATGCGGTAGGTGAACGCCTCGATGAAGGTGGGTCCTCCGCCGGAGCGGGCGCGTTCGAGCGCCTCCTGGGTGGCGGCGTAGCAGGCGAGCACGTCGTTGCCGTCGACGCGGAGGCTCGGGATGCCGAAGCCTTCGCCGCGCTTGTAGAGCGGGGTGCGGGTCTGCTTGGTGGTGGGTTCGGAGATGGCCCACTGGTTGTTCTGGCAGTAGAACACGACGGGCGCCTGGTTCACGGCGGCGAAGACCAGGCCCTCGCTGACGTCTCCCTGGGAGGTGGCGCCGTCGCCGAAGTAGGTGACGACGGCGGTGTCCTTGGCCGGGTCGCCGGTTCCGACCAGGCCGTCTCGCTGGACGCCCATGGCGTAGCCCACGGCGTGCAGTGCCTGCGAGCCGATGACCACGGTGTACACCTGCGCGTTGTGCTCGAGCGGGTTCCAGCCTCCGTGGTCGGTGCCCCGGTAGAACTCGAGCCGGCCCACCGGGTCCACACCCCTGACCTGCAGGACTCCGTGCTCCCTGTAGGACGGGAAGACGAAGTCCTGCGGGGCGAGTGCGTACGCGTTCCCCACCTGGGCGGCCTCCTGGCCGCGAGACGGGGCGTAGAGGCCCAGCTCTCCCTGTCGTTGCAGGGATGTCGCTTCGTCGTCGAACCGGCGGGTCAGCACCATGTCGCGGTACATCCCACGCAGCTGCTCGGGCTTGAGGCCTGCGATCCGCTTCCGGTACGCGGAGTTGCCGCGGCCGGTGACTCGTGCGCCCTCGGGTGTGAGGAGCTGCAAGAGCGGGACCTTGTCCTCGCCAATGTCGCTGTTCACGATCTCTCCTTCGCTGCGGGCCGTAACCTACGTTCACGTAGCCTACGCAAGCGTAGGTTAGGGCCCACCGTGTCCGGCAGCCGCTGCGTCAGCCAAGGCTTGAGCCGCCCGTTTGGAGGGTTCCCCCAAACGACTCTGCCCTGCTGGCGACGGCGGTGTCGCCGGGAGATGGCATCTTTCCCGTTCAGCCTGTCACCCTCCGCGCACAAAGGAAAGTGAAGTCGCCTCGCGCCGAAAGATCTCCGGGCTGTCGCCCGAGGTCGGTGTCGTTTCCGGTGCCGGTCAGCGCCAGGTGGCGGCGAGCTTCAGGAACGCGTCGTTGGCCTCCGGCTCGCCGATCGAGACGCGCATGCCGTCGCCGGCGAACGGGCGCACGAGGATGCCCGCTTCCATGGCCTCCTTGGCGCGGTCCGTCGTGACGTCGCCCAGGCCGAGCCAGACGAAGTTCGCCTGGGTCTCGGGCAGGCGCCAGCCCTGATCGCGCAGAGCGCCCGCGACCCTCGTCCGCTCCGCGACGAGCGCGTCGACCCGTTCCATGAGCTCCGCCTGCGCGGCCGGGGCGAGGGAGGCGAGCGCCGCCTGCTGGGCGATTCCGGACACGCCGAACGGCGTCGAGGCCGAGCGGATCCCGGTCGCGAGCGCGGTGGGCGCCAGCGCGTAGCCGATGCGCAGGCCGGCCAGCCCGTACGCCTTCGAGAACGTGCGGAGCACGACGATGTTCGGGTACTCGCGAAGCAGCGCCACGGCGTCGGGCACGTCGGCGTCACGCACGAACTCCAGGTAGGCCTCGTCGATCACGACGAGCACCTCGCGCGGCACCGCGGCCAAGAAGGTGGCCAGTTCACCGGAGTGGACGGCCGGGCCGGTCGGGTTGTTGGGAGTGCACACCAGCACCGCCTTGGTGCGGGGCGTGACGGCGGCGGCCATGGCGGCCAGGTCGTGGCGGCCGTCGGCCGTGACCGGCACCGTGACCGACGTGGCACCGGCGATCGCCGCGTAGATCGGGTAGGCCTCGAAGGAACGCCACGCGTACACGACCTCGTCACCCGGTTCGACGACGGACTGCAGCACGTGACCGAGCACGGAGACCGACCCGGTCCCGACCACCACGTTCGCGGGCGCCAGGCCGACGTGCTCCGCGATCGCTCCGACGAGTTCCGTGGCGAACATGTCCGGGTAGCGGTTGACCTCGGCGGCGGCGCGGGCGATCACCTCACGCACGGACTCCAGCGGCGGGTACGGGTTCTCGTTGGAGGACAACTTCCACGCGCCCGACCCGGGCGCCACACGAGCGCCCGGGACGTAGGCGGGCAGCGCGGCGACGGCGGCGCGCAGGGGAACCGTGGTGTTCTCGGGGGTGGTGTTCACGCGAATCAGGATGCCACGTGGACGGCGCACGAGGGCGCCACCCGGGGCGAATTCCCGCGAACGCCCAGGGACCACCAGTAGGTTCGACCCATGAGGCTTCTGCTGCGCATCCTGGTCACCGCGTTCGCGATCTGGTTGACGACGGTGCTGTTCGACGACCACGTCGAGGTCATCTCTCCCGAGGGAACCGGCCCGTACCTGCTCTCGCTCGTCGTGATCGCCGTGATCTACGGCCTGGTCCACGCGATCATCAAGCCACTCGTCAACCTGCTGGCGCTGCCCCTGTACCTGCTGACCCTCGGCCTGATCTCCTTGCTGATCAACGCCCTGATGCTGTGGATCACCACGCTGGTCACGGGTCTGTTCGACAGCTACGGGCTGGAGGTCACCGGCGGGTTCTGGTGGTACGTGATCGCGGCGCTCGTGATCGCGCTGGCCCAGATGATCGTCATGGCGATCCTTCCGGACCCGTCGAGGCGCCGGGACTGACACCGGCGGTGGCCCGCTCCGACCGGTAGAACGTGGTCTCGGCCCGCTCTGCCGGCAGGAGCGGCTCGATCCGCCCGACGACCGCGGAGACGCGCACATCTCCGGACTCGCGGGCGAGGGCCAGGGTGCGGGCATGCGTCCGGATCGAATGCGCACCGGACAGGTCACCCGCCGCGGCCCGGTCCACCTCGGCCGAGGACTCGGCCAGGCTGCGGCCGACCGTGACACGGTCCGGTGCGCGCGGATTCTCGGCACTCGACCGGCCGTCCACACTGGAGACGACCTCCTCGGCGGTCTCGAGGTGCAGCACCGGCACACCGGGTGGAGTCGTGAACGTCGCGACCGGCGCACCAGCCGTGACCACACCCCCGATCCGATAGCGCTCCGCGAAGGTGGACCGGCTCGCCAGCGCGGTGACGGCGATCCCGCCCAGGCTGTGCCCCACCAGGATCACCGGCTCGTCCGGGCGGATACCGGCGTCGGACATCGCGGCCTCCACGGCCTGGGTCGCCTGGTCCGGACGCCCCGCCACGAGCTCCAGGTCCGTGAGCCCGTCCCAGGGGTGATCGGCCGGCGGCACCGACTGGGTACCGGGCACCAGCACCATCCACGACGTGACGTCACCCGGGCCGGCGACCCGCTGCACCGCGATGGTGGCCTCCGGGGCGCCACGACGCGGATACAGGTCGTCGACGCGCGACAGAGCCTCGTCGAGCGTCCCGGCGCCTCGGTCGCGCCAGGCCGGCGGGGTGCCGGCGAAACCCTCCGGCTTCACGCGCTCGAGCCGGATGCCGTGCCCCAGGTCGCCTCCCGGTGCGTCCCGGACGGCGTCGGCGAGTGTCCCGGCAGCGCCCGGGACCCCAGGACGCGCCCCGGCGGACCTGGCGAGGCCGTACCCGAAGCCGTACGCCAGCTCGTCGGTCCACGGCGCGATACCCCGGACGACACCGCCGCCGAACCCCCCTGCGGTCCAGCCGCGGCCCGCGCCCTCGCCGTGCTCGTCGGTCCGTTCTCCGTGCGCGCCTTCCGGGACGCCCCGCGACGTCCTGCCCGCACCGCCGGCCTGCTCGCCGCTCTGCTCCGCGCTCCCCGTGCCCGCGCCTCCCGTGCCCGCGCCTCCCGTGGCCGCGCCTCCCGTGGCCGCGCCTCCCGTGGCCGCGCCTCCCGTGGCCGCGCCTCCCGTGGCCCGGTACGCGCCACCGAGAAGCCGGACGACGGGCGCGACGCCGACGGCGGTACCGATGACGAACCCCTCCGCCGTGACCAGCCCGCCGACGAGGCGCTCGATCATCCCCTCCGCCTCCTCGTAGAGTCCGGCGGCACGCAGCAGCCGCCACTCCAGGACGTCCAAGGCGTCAGCGTGTTCGAGCAGCCCCGATGTCACCGCCTCGATGGTTCGGCACGCGACGCGGCGCTCAGCCGCCACGCCTGCCCTGAGCCCCGCCATCCCTGATGCGGTGGCGCCACCGGCCACCTCGGCCCACGCCGCTCCGGAGAGCCCGGCTGCCCGCCGCAGGCTGCCGACCGCCCCCGCGATCCGGGCCGCCGCGACGCGGACCTGCGCCGCATCGATCGACGCCACACCGGTTCCGCCCGTGACGACCAGGGTGTCAGCCGGGTCGCGTGGCATGTCCGGACCGGCGACCACCGGCATCCTCGAAGAACTCACGACAGCCCTCCGACGAGCCGTATCGCCGTGTCCAAGGCATCCAGCTCCCCCACCAGCAGCCGGGTCCGTAGTGCGGCCTCCGCACGGAACCGCGTCGCCGCCGACGAGGCCCACCCGATCCGCTGGGCAGCGACCGCCTCGTCCACGGCGGACTCCACGAGCCCGCGCGCGGCCGCGAGCGTCACCACCGGCTCGGCACCGTCCATCCGTCCCCCTCCCGTCGTCAGTCATGGCGTTCCGTGCTGCCACGACGTTAGGCACCCGGACGCCGTCGCGTCGGGCGGGGATCACCCTCCTGTCGACAACTCCGCGAAGCCCGGCCCTGTGGTCGGCGTCGCACCGGCGGGTCCGCGTCGCGGCGGGACATCGCGGCCGTCCGGGAACCTCCCGTGGGAAACTGGTGCACGTGCCAGAGACCACCGTGAACACGTCCGTCCCGGCCCGCGTCAGCCTCGCCGAGGTGACGCCGCCGATCGCCCTGGGCCCGCTCGACGGCCGGTACCGCTCCGCCGTCGCCCCGCTCGTGGACCACCTGAGTGAGGCGGCGCTGAACCGCGAGCGTCTGGTTGTCGAGGTGGAGTGGCTGATCACGCTGTGCAACGGCGCCGGCGGCGTCCCGGGTCCGGTGGTACCGGGAGCCCCCCGGCTGACCGACGAGGAGATCTCCTACCTGCGCGCGATCCCGGCCACGTTCGGCGCGGACGAGATCGCCGAGCTCAAGGAGATCGAGCGCGAGACGGTGCACGACGTGAAGGCGGTCGAGTACTTCATCAAGCGCCGCATCGCGGCCGCTCCTGAGCACATTCCCGGGACGGGCCTGCCCGCGGCGTCGGAGCTGGTGCACTTCGCGTGTACGAGCGAGGACATCAACAACCTCTCGTACGCGCTGATGGTGGCGGGTGCGGTCCGCGAGGTCTGGCTCCCGGCGGCGGCCGCGCTGGCGGACCAGCTCGCCGGGATGGCACGCGAGCACAAGGCGGTCCCGATGCTGAGCCGCACCCACGGCCAGCCGGCGACGCCGACCACGATGGGCAAGGAGCTGGCTGTCCTGGCGCACCGGCTGCGGCGGCAGCTGCGACGGGTGGAGGGCGCGGAATTCCTCGGCAAGATCAACGGCGCCACGGGGACGTTCGGGGCGCACACGGTCGCGGTCCCGGGCGCGGACTGGCCGTCGGTGTCGCGGGCGTTCGTCGAAGGGCTGGGGCTGACCTGGAACCCGCTGACGACGCAGATCGAGTCGCACGACTGGCAGGCCGAGGTGTACGCCGACGTCGCGCGGTTCAACCGGATCCTGCACAACCTCGCGACGGACGTGTGGACGTACATCTCACTGGGGTTCTTCACGCAGATCCCCGTCGCGGGCGCGACGGGATCGTCGACCATGCCGCACAAGGTGAACCCGATCCGGTTCGAGAACGCGGAGGCGAACCTCGAGATCTCGTGCTCGCTGCTGGACACGCTGTCGGCAACCCTGGTCACGTCGCGCCTGCAGCGTGACCTCACGGACTCGACCACGCAGCGCAACATCGGGCCGGCGTTCGGACACAGCATCCTGGCGATCGACAACGTGTCCCGCGGGCTGACGGCCCTTGCGGTGAACGCGCCCCTGATGGCCGAGGACCTCGACCAGAACTGGGAGATCCTGGGCGAGCCCGTCCAGTCCGCGATGCGAGCGGCCGCGGTGGCGGGGGTGCCCGGCATGGACAACCCGTACGAGCGGCTCAAGGACCTCACCCGCGGGCAGCGGGTGGACGCGGACCGGATGCGTGAGTTCGTCGCCGGCCTGGGGCTGCCCGACGACGCCGCCGCACGGCTGGCGGAACTCAGCCCCGCCGCCTACACGGGGCTGGCGGAGCACCTGGTGGACGAGTACCTGGGCTGATCGCGAGCCGGCGCCGATCCCCGCCCGGACCACAGCCCCTGACCGGTCGGGGTCGAGCCCGTGTCTCGACGGGCTCGACCACCGACCGTTCTCCTCAGGCCCGCTGGAGGCCCGCCGCACGAATCGTGCGAGAGCGGGAGACGACGAAGGTCGTGACCGCGACGCCTGCCAGAGCCCACACGGCCAGGGCCACACAGGCCGCCGCCAGGCCGCCGGAACTCACCGCGATCGCCGCCAAGGCCTCCTGAGCGGCACCGACCGGAAGGAACGCGGCCAGGCCGCGGAGTCCCGCCGGGGCCGTCGAGACCACACCCGCCGCGATCACGAGGACCGCGACGACGAGGCTGATCCCGCGCCCCACGTGTCCGAGCCCCGCGGCCAGCGCCTGGTTCACCGCGACGAAGGCCACCGACACGAACGCGCCGATCACGATCGCGGCCGCCCAGCCGCCCACGTGGAGCCCCTCGACCCCGGCGAGGATCGCTCCGGTCACCGCACCGGTCCCGGCGCCGATCCCGGCGGGAAGTGCCAACGCTCCTAGGGCCAGGCGCAGCGGACCGCGCGTCGATCCGCGAGCGCCGAACGGCACCGGCGGGAACACGAGCATCACCCCGAGCGCCCCCAGCCAGAGGGCCAGGACCGCGAACATCGGCCCCGTGGCGCCCGTGCCGAGCTCGGACGCACCGGTCACCTCGACCGGGTCCGCCACGACGGAGGCCAGGGTCTGGCGCTCCGGGTCGCTGTAGGCCGGAAGCTCCTCGGTGGCCTGGCCGAGGCCGTCGGACAGGTCGCCCACTCCCCCGGCCAGGTCGTGGATGCCGTCGGCGAGGTCGCCCGTTCGGGTCGCCACCGTGTCGATCCCCCCGGAGAGATCCCCGGCACCGACGGCCAGGCCGGAGACGCCGGTGGCCAGGCCGCCTGCTCCGGAGGACAGCTCGCCGGCGCCGCCGGCCAGCCCGGTGGCGCCGACGGCAAGTTCCCGCGCGCCGTCGGCGAGTCCTGACGTCCCCGCCGCGACATCGTTGGCCCCTCCCTGGAGCTCGGTGAGCCCGCCGGAGAGCTCGCCGGCGCCGGCCGACAGGTCACCGACGCCGTCGGCCACCTCCTGCGATCCGGCGGCGAGCTTCGCCGTTCCGTCCGCGAAGTCGTCCACGTCCGTGGTGAGTTCATCCAGCCGGCCCGAGACCTGGTCGACCCCTGACCGCACGCCTCCGTCCATGTCCGCCAGCTTGGCGCAGAGCTCGGCCAGGCCGGTCTCCGCGCTCGCGGTCAGCTCTGCTCCTTCTTCCACGATCGGACCGGTGCACAGCGCCGTGAGGCCGGAGGTCAGTTCCTCCAGGTCCACGCCGAGTTCCTCCAGATCGGCGAGCGTGTCCTGCGCCTCTCCCGAGAACTGGCTGACCTGCGCATTCATGACGGCGACCTCGTCGGCCAGTTCCCTGTTCCCGTCAGCGACGTACTGCGCCCATTCCGCAAGGTCTCCTGCGCCGGCGGCCAGATGGTTCGCTGCCGCCCCACTCCGCCCGACACCGCCCGCCAGCTTGTACATCCCCGCGGACAGCGCGTCGGCGCCCGCCGCCCACTGCCCGGCACCGGCCGCCCATTCGCTTGCGCCACCGGCCCACTGTCCGGCCCCACCGGCCAGCTGGTCGGCACCGCCGGCCAGCTGGCCCGCGCCGTCGCCGAGTTCCGCGACACCGTCGGACGCCTGGCGGGCGCCGTCGGCCAGCTGCTTCGCGCCGTCGCCGGCCTCGGTGGCCCCGTCGGCGAGCTGGTCTGCTCCGTCCGCGGCAGTACCGAGTTCGTCGGACAGGGTGGAGAAGCCCACGAGCACGTTGTCCACGTACGTCTCGGTGAGGGTGTCACCGAGGATCTCCGTCGCGGTCCGGGCCACGATCTGGGCCAGGGCGTCGTCCAGGACACGGCCGTCGGGCGCGGTCGCGACGTCGATCGTCGCCTTGCGTGCCTCGGACGGGTCGTCGCTCCCGTACGACGTCGCCGCCGCCGAGAAGCCCTCGGGAATCGTCACGACCGCGGCGTACTCGCCGTCCTCCAGTCCCGATGCCGCGTCCTCGGCGTCCGTCACCCGCCAGTCATAGCTGTCGTCGGACGCCGGCACGGCTGCGGACTCACCTTCCTCGGGTGTCTCGCCCCCGCTCACCAGTCCGGCCGCGAGCTGGCGGCCGAGCGGGACCGGCTGCCCGTCGACCTCGACCGGCTCGTCGAGGTTGACGATCGCCGCGGGTACGGTGTCGAGCCGGTCCTGCGGGTTCCACAGTGCCGCCAGGAGCAGCACCAGGATCATGAGCGGGAGCAGGGCGACGGCCACCGCCTGCCGCCGGTCCCGTACCGGTTCCGGCCGCAGCCATCTCGTCGCGTTCATCGCCGAACCTCCTGCATCGAAGTCTCGTTTCCTCGCTCGCCGGCCACGCTCCGGGCCCCGGTCGCGGCGCCGATGTCGAGTACCGGGGTGCCGGGCGGCGCCAGGTCCGTGGCAACCGCTCCGACGGCACCCACCACCAGCGCGACGCCGGCGCGGTGCGCGTCCGCGAGCGCCTGCGCCAGCTCCATCCGCTCGGTCAGGTCACCGACGGTTTCGGTGCCGTCCACGACGATCAGGCGTGCTCCGTCTCTCGTCGCCCGCCGCACGGCCTTGTCGGGTGCGACGGTGACGCCGGGACCGCCGGCGTCGACCACCGCGACCCTGGCGCGTACGGTCGCGGCGCGCTCGGGCAGCACCAGGCCGGTGGTCTTGAGCTTGCCGCTCAGTTCGATCCCGCCCGTGCGGACGACTCGCCCTGCCACCGCCAGGAGAAGGCCGCCGACCTGGGTGGCGGAGTCGCCGCGCACGAGGAGCGCGCCACCTTCCGGCACCCGGGCGCTCACCGGCCCGGCCAGAACTCCGGACTCGCCCCGGACGGCCACGTTCTCGGCGGCGACGACGTCACGGGCGCCGGGTTCGGGCCAGTCGGCCAACGCGATCTCACGCGCCAGGCCCTCTCCCTCCACGTCGAACGACGGCAGGGCGGCGTCGAGCTTTCGCGGGATCCACCAGGCCTTCTCCCCGAGCAGCGCCAGAACGGCGGGGACGAGGACCATGCGGACCACGAAGGCATCCACGAAGACGCCCACCGCCAGTCCGAGTGCGATCGGCTTGAGGTTCATGTCGCCGTGCGGAACGAACGCGACGAACACGGCCGTCATGATCACGGCGGCGGCGGTGACCACACCGGCCGCCCCCCGGAAACCGGTGGTGATGGCCTTGCGTGCCCGGTCTCGTCCCGTGCCGTGCACGTAGTCCTCGCGGATGCGGGAGACGAGGAAGACCTCGTAGTCCATGGCGAGGCCGAACAGCACGCCCATGAGCACGATGGGCATGAAGCTGATCACCGGCCCCGTGCGCGTCACGCCCAGCAGGTCGGCGAGGAAGCCGTTCTCGAAGACGAGGGTGATCACGCCGAAGGCCGCGCCCACGGAGAGCAGATATCCCACGGTCGCCTTGATCGGCACCGCGATCGACCGGAACACCATGGTGAGCAGCACGAGCGACAGCCCCACCACGAGCAGCGCGAACGGGAGCAGCGCGGCGCCCAGCTTGGCCGACACGTCGATCCCGACCGCCGTCGATCCCGTGACGGCGAGATCCACCCCGTAGGTGTCCAGGAAGTGATCGTGCAGGCCCCGGATCTCGTGCACCAGCGCCTCGGTCTCGGCCGACGTCGGGCCGCCCGTGGGAACGACCTGCACGATCCCGGTGTCGGCGGACACGTTCGGGGTGGCGAGGGGCACGTCCGCGACGCCGGGCAGGTCGCCGAGTTCGTCGCCGATCTCTTCCATGAGGGCCACCGGGTCGTTGCTCGTCACGATCGACCCGGTGACGACGAGCGGCCCGTTGAAGCCGTCGCCGAACTTCTCGGAGACCAGGTCGTAGGTGACTCGCGCGGAGTTGTCCTCGGTGAGGACGCCGGCGTCCGGCAGCGCGAGCCGCAGGTTCATGGCCGGCACGGCGAGTGCGCCCAGTGTCACGACGACGATCGCCACGGTCAGCGCCGGGAATCGGGTCACGCCCCGTACCCATCCGGCGAAGAACCGGTCGGCGGCGCTCCGCGGCGGCGTCTCGGCGGCGGTGTCCTCGTTCGACGCCACCGGCACGCGGCTCCTGGGGCGCAGGCGTTCACCCGCCATCGCGAGCACGGCCGGCAGCAGCGTCAGGGACACGATCACGGTGACACCCACGGTCACCGCCGCGGCGATCCCCATCACCGACAGGAACGGGATGCCCGCCACGCTCAGGCCGACCAGCGCGATCATGACGGTCAGCCCCGCGAAGACGACCGCGGACCCCGCCGTCGCCGTCGCACGGGCCACGGACTCCTCGACGGGTAAACCGTCCCGGAGCTGCTCCCGGTGCCGCGACACGATGAACAGCGCGTAGTCGATCCCCACGGCCAGCCCGAGCATCACGGCCAGCATCGGTGTGGTCGAGCTGATGGGACCGAGCGAGGTGGCGGCGAACAGCAGCGCCATCGACACCCCGACGCCCAGCAGGGCGTTGAACAGGGGCAGCCCGGCCGCGATCAGCGACCCCAGCGTCATCACCAGGACCACGAGCGCCACCAGCAGCCCGACACCCTCCACCAGGGAGATCTCGGGGAACTCGGTGGCGAAGAGCTGGCCGCCGAGGTGCGCCTCGGCGCCCTGCGGCAGGGCGGTGTCGAGTGCCTCGGCCTCCTTCGACAGGGCGTCCTTCGTCTCGTCGGTGATCGAGCTCTCTTTGCCGTCGAGCTGAATCGTCAGCAGGGCCGCCGTGTCGTCGTCGGACACGGAGGCCGGCATCTGGTCGTCGTACGGGGAGGTGATGGCGGCGACCTGTGAGACGTCACCGAGGGCGGCGACGCCGTCCTCGACGGCGTCCCGCACGTCGTCCGCGTAGATGTCGGACCCGTCCGGCGCGACGACGATCACCTGGGCCGAGGCGCCACTCACCTGCGGGAAGGTGGCCGACAGGCGGTCCAGGGCGAGCTGGGACTCGGTGCCGGGGATCGACACCTCGTTGTCAAGGCCCTGTTGCAGCAGACCGGCCGCACCGCCCGCGAGCGCGAGCACCAGGATCCAGCCGACCAGCACGAGCCGGCGTGCGCGCACGGCCCAGCGACCTAGTGAGTACAGAACAGAAGACACGAACGCTCCCCAGGGGGTTCCAGTGGTTCGATGCACGACTGTATCGGATACATTCCTGTATCGGAACTCGGAGGATCCGACTACACTTCTTCTCGCACCACCACCCCGAGGAGAGACCGTGACTGCCGAGCCGCTGCGCGACGCCGCCACCGAGCCGGGCGACGCCGCTCCCACCGAGGCCTCGTCGCCGGTCGAGAACGCTCTGGCCGGCACGCTGACCCCGCGCCGTGAACGCACGCGGGCACGCCTGATGGACGCCGCCTACACCGTCTTCGCTCGGGACGGCATCCACGGCGCCTCGATCGAGGTCATCTGCGAGGCCGCCGGTTTCACACGTGGCGCGTTCTACTCGAACTTCGACAGCAAGGAAGCACTGTTCCTCGCACTCGCCGACCGGCTCAAGCGGGAGCAGCTCGACGCGCTCGAGGTCGCGACCCGCAACCTCGACCCCCGCGCGTTCCGGACGGGCACGATCGACCACGACGCGATCGCCCACGTGCTCAACGCCGTGTCCACCGATCCGCGCCACAACCGCCAGTGGACCCTGCTCCGCTCCGAACTCGAACTCCTCGCCATGCGGGACGCCCGCGTGGCGGCGCTGTACGGGGCGCACCTGGCCACGCTCCGGGAAGAACTCACCGACGCCATCACCCGGATCCTCGACACGCTGGGTCTCCGGTTCGTGGTCGACACCGACCTGGCCATCGAGATGCTGCTCGCCGTCCACGAGGCGGCCGACCGCCGTCACGCCGTCGAGCATCCGGTCACCGGACCGGTCACCGCGGACACCCCCCACGGCGGCCCCGATCAGACCTCGCTGAGCGACCTGGTCGACTTCCTCATCGCCGCCAGGCCCTGAGCCTCGAACTCTCCACCACCAAGACGTCAGCCCTCACCACCGGCGCGCCGCGCCGCCGGCGCCCGTCAAGGACGCCGGCGGCGCAGCGCGCCGGCCGGAACGCGTCACCAGGAGGCGTTGCGCGCCAGCTCCAAGGCCATCGACTGCCACCACGCACCCGCGGCGGGGCCGCCGTTGCACTCACCGTCGGACTCGCCCGGAAGCTTCACCCAGAGCAGTGCGTCGAGGTTCGTCCCGTCGTTGACGACCGTCGGCCGCTCGCCGAGCGCGCGTCCGCTCGGGTTGCACCAGTCGCTGCCGGGGCCGTTCCCGTTGCGCGAGGTGTCGATGACGTACGGCCGGCCGCCGATCTGCGCCGAGACCTGCTCGCCGTAGGCCCGCGCCTCCGACGTCGTCCGGTAGTTCGACGTGTTCAGCGCGAACCCGACCGCACTGTCGAAGCCGACCTGCTGCAGGCGGTTCGCCGCCTCACCGGCGCTCAGCCACGCCGAGTGGCCCGCGTCGATGTACACGCGAGCTCCCGCGTCGGTCAGGGAGTTCGCCGCGTAGCGGAGGAAGCCGACCCGGTCGCCCTGCCCGTCGCAGTCGCCGAGCTGGGCGAGCGCGTCCGGCTCCAGGACCACCCACGGCTCACCCTGAATCCCCGAGGCGACCGTGTCGACCCACGCCGCGTACTCGCTCTCCTCGACGCCACCGCCGGAGTGGTTGCCGCAGTCCCGCCCGGGGATCGCGTAGACCGTGAACACGGGGATCTTGCCGGCCGCGACGGCGCGTGACGTGTAGTCGGCGACCTCGGCGCGCGCGACCTGCGGGTCCACCCAGTTCCCCACCCAGTAGGACGCCGGAGTCAGCGCGATCTTCTCCAGCAGCTGCTTGTCCGTGCCCGAGGCCGCCTGCCACGCGTCATAGGCCTGCGTCTCCGGGTCGACGTAGAACTCGCCGTCGGCCGGCTGCGTCGGGTCATCGGTCGGGTCGTCCGTCGGGTCGTCCGTGGGGTCTTCCGTCGGGTCGTCGGTCGGGTCGCCACCGCCGACGTCGCCCGTGCACGTCGTGCCGTTCATCGCGAACGACGACGGAGTCCCCGCGGGCCCGGTCCCGATGAAGCCGAACGACGCGGAGCCACCGGTGCCGAGACTGCCGTTCCAGCCGACGTCGGACGCGCTGACGCCGCTGCCCGACTGCGTCACGTCGGCGTTCCATGCCTGCGTGACGCCCTCTCCCCCGGCGAATTGCCAGGTCAGGTCCCACCCGGCGACCGGGTCGCCGAGGTTGGTCAGGGTGACGTCGGCCTGGAAGCCACCGTCCCACGAGTTGGTGACGCGGTAGTCGACGTCACAACCCTCGGCGGCCGTAGCGCTGGTGGCGGCCACGGTGGCCGCGGTGAAAGCGCCTCCGACACCCAGCGAGACGACGGCGGCCGCCGCGGCCCACCTCGCTCGTCGTCGGGAACTCGAGGTACGCATGGGAGATCTCCTTCGATCGATGCCATTCCAGGCCCAGACGGTACGAAGGCGCAGCCACCCACGGGCACCCACCGAACCGTTTAGATGCGTGACCTGCGCGGGAAGCCGCCAACACCCCTCGGCCGGGGCATGAAAGAACCCGCCACGAAGTCCGCGTGTCGTACAACTTCACATTGTCATGAATCTGTGTAACAGTTTTCCCACGGCGCCCCGCACGGGGCGCCGGCCAACGTCAAGCAGCACTGCACAAGCACCACGCAGGCAGCCCCCGAGCACATCAGCCACCGGAGGTAGCAACGTGACGCACACGGATCGCTCGACAGCGACGCAGAGCACCCACTGGGCACTCTCCCGTTCCCGGGGTTCGAGCCCCGCGAGGCTGCTGGAACTGAGGGT
Source organism: Myceligenerans xiligouense (assembly GCF_003814695.1). Lineage (GTDB taxonomy): Bacteria > Actinomycetota > Actinomycetes > Actinomycetales > Cellulomonadaceae > Myceligenerans > Myceligenerans xiligouense. The sequence continues at coordinate 151,840 of NZ_RKQZ01000001.1, read as the reverse complement.
CGGCGGGTTGCGCCGCCGCGAGTTCCTCACCATGGCCGGCATCGGTTCGGCCGCCACCGCGATCTGCATCACCATCGCCGCGCTCGATCCCGCGCTCTTCCTCGGCTCCCCGTGGTGAGCGCTCCCCGCTGAACCTCCCGGCGCGGTCACCCGATCGCCCGGCACGACGAGGCTGCCCCGAGGCGGCCAGCAGACCGACGGGTCCGGACAACGGCGTCCGGACCCGTTTCCTTTGGTCCCGGGAATTCCCGTCACCTGGGGTGACGTCGGTCATGGCCGGCGAGGGACCCGATCACTACCCTGGGGCGATGACCGAGCAGCTCGAGTACGACGTCGTCGACCACACCGACGCCTCACGCTACGAGGCACGCCTGACCAGCGGAGTCGTGGCGGGGTTCCTGGAGTACCGCACCGAGGGCGACACGATCGTCATGCCCTCCACCGTCGTGAGCCCGCAGCACCGGGGACACGGCATCGCCGCGCGCCTGGCGCGTACCGCTCTCGACGACGTTCGTACGACGGGCAAGAAGGTGGAACCGCGCTGCTGGTACGTGGCGGAGTTCATCGAGAAGCACCCGGAGTACGCGGACCTCGTCGGCTGACCGCGATCCCGTGCCCGACGACGGTCACGGGCGCGCAGGCGCTCCCGCGGGACGTGCTCCTCCGGGCTGCGACCGCGACCGTCGTCAGGCACCCCGCGAGAGGCGCGGACCTGGCACTATCTTCCTATGCACCCGCGCGCCGGAACTGTTGCGACCGCTGACGACCTGATCGACGTCGACCAGGTGGTCGGCGCCTACTACGACCTCACACCCGACCCCGGGGATCCCGCGCAGCGTGTCGTGTTCGGCACGTCCGGGCACCGCGGTTCGAGCCTCGACTCCGCCTTCAACGAGGCACACATCATCGCGACGACGGCGGCGATCGTCGAGTACCGCCGCGCGCAAGGCACCGACGGACCCCTGTTCATCGGGCGCGACACGCACGCGCTGTCCCTGCCGGCCTGGCAGACCGCGCTCGAGGTACTCGCGGCGGCGGGCGTCACCGTCATGATCGACGCACGCGACTCCTACACCCCCACACCCGCGGTCTCGCAGTCGATCCTCCTGCACAACGAGGCGCTCTCCGAGGCCGGCGTGCGAACCTCGGGCCCGGGCCTGGCGGACGGCATCGTCGTCACACCGAGTCACAACCCGCCACGAGACGGCGGGTTCAAGTACAACCCGCCGCACGGCGGTCCCGCCGGGTCCGACGCGACCGGCTGGATCGCCGGGCGCGCGAACGAGATCCTGACCTCCGGGGCCGGCGCGGTCGCACGGGTCTCGCTCGACGCCGCGCTCGGCGCGGACACGACGCACCGGCACGACTTCCTGACCACCTACGTCGACGACCTGTCCACCGTCCTGGACCTGGAGGCGATCCGGTCCGCCGGGGTGCGGATCGGGGCGGACCCGCTGGGTGGTGCGTCCGTCGAGTACTGGGGCGAGATCGGCGAACGGTACGGTCTCGACCTCACCGTGGTGAACCCGCAGGTGGACCCGCGCTGGGCGTTCATGACGCTCGATCACGACGGCAAGATCCGGATGGACTGCTCGTCGCCCTCGGCGATGGCGTCGCTCGTCCAGCGCATGAACCCGGCCGACGGCGCGAGCGCGCCGTACGACATCGCCACCGGGAACGACGCCGACTCCGACCGGCACGGCATCGTCACCCCGGACGCCGGGCTGATGAACCCCAACCACTACCTGGCCGTGGCGATCCGGTACCTCTTCGCGGGGGCGCGGCCGGAGTGGCCGTCGGGTGCGGCGATCGGGAAGACGCTCGTGTCGTCGTCGCTGATCGACCGGGTCGCCGGTGAGCTGGGGCGGCAGGTCGTCGAGGTGCCGGTCGGGTTCAAGTGGTTCGTGCCCGGCCTGCTGTCGGGGCAGGTCGCGTTCGGCGGCGAGGAGTCGGCGGGCGCGTCGTTCCTGCGTCGTGACGGGCGGGTGTGGAGCACGGACAAGGACGGGCTGCTGCTTGCGCTCCTGGCCTCCGAGATCGCCGCGACCACCGGGAGGACCCCCTCCCAGCACCACGCGGAGCTCGTCCGACAGCACGGTGAGTCCTGGTACGCCCGCGTCGACGCACCGGCGACCCGCGAGGAGAAGGCGGCGCTGGCCGCGCTGTCGCCCTCGGACGTCACCGCGGACGAGGTGGCGGGGCAGCCGATCACGGCGGCCATGACCGAGGCTCCCGGCAACCACGCGAAGATCGGCGGCCTCAAGGTGACGACGAAGGACGCGTGGTTCGCGGCGCGACCCTCCGGGACGGAGGACGTGTACAAGATCTACGCCGAGTCGTTCCTCTCGGCGGAACACCTGACGACGGTGCAGTCCGCCGCGCGGGAGGTCGTGAGCGGGGCGCTGGCGGCGCGGTGACTCCCCTCGGGTGAGTGCGCCCGGGCTCGGGCAGCGCCCCGGCGTCGGGAACGTCTCACGCTACTTTGCGTGCGCTCACGGATCCCACCTTGATACGTTGCAGGCGCTTTCACCCGATCTTCACGTCGGGGCCGTCTCCGGCGGCCCTCAAGGAGACCCCTTGCTCGTCTTCATCGTTCTCGGCATCCTCGGACTCGTCATCAGCCTGCTCTCGGTCGCCCTCGGCGACCTCTTCGAGCTGGGCGACGGTGCCCTGTCCGGCACCTCGCTCGGCGCCGGGCTGCTGCTGTTCGGCGCGACGGGTGCCGTGGTCACGTCCGCCGGCCTACCGGTGGTCGCCACGTACCCGATCGCCGCCGTCGTCGGGCTCGGCGTGATCCTGCTCGTGAACCTGCTGCTGAAGCGCCTGCGGCAGTCCGACGACGCGACCCCGCGGTCCCTCGTCGGGCTGCGGGGCGCCGTGACGTCCGAGGTGTCGTCGGCGCACGGTGAGGTATCGCTCGACAACGAGCTGGAAACCCGGATGGCCTTCGCGGACGCGCCGATCCCGCAGGGCGCCCGGGTCACCGTCGTCGAGCAGCACGGCAGCCGGGTGAAGGTGACGTCGTCCGAGTGACCGACGCCGGTCCACCCGCCTCCCCTACGCCATGAGCGCCACGGTCACGACCACGTGACGGCTCCCGACGAGGCGGCGCGCACCGCACCACCAGAAAGTTCCCCCCAAGGAGTGCACATGTCCCCTGACAACTCCGGCCTCGTCAGCGTGATCGCTGTCGTCGCCGTCATCATCACCGTCGTCATCCTGATGGCGTTCATCTCCAGCCGGATCCGGCGGGTCCCGCCGAACGAGGCCCTGATCGTCGTCGGCCGGGGCGCGGGCAAGCGCGAGGCCGACCTGACCAACCAGAGGGTCGTGGTGGGCGGCCGCACCTTCGTCTGGCCCGTACTCCAGCAGGGCTTCTCCATCTCGCTGGAGCAGCGCCAGATCGGCATCGTCGTCGAGGGCGTCGACGCGAACCGCATCAAGGTCGCGATCAAGGCGTCGGTGAACTTCAAGGTGCGCGGGGACGAGGAGGGCGTGCGGCGAGCCGCCCAGCGCTTCCTCTCGCAGCAGGACATGCTGACGGAGATCATCAAGGAGGCCCTGGAGGGCTCGCTGCGCTCGATCGTGGGCGACATGACGCTCGAGGAGATCATCTCCGATCGCAAGGGGCTGTCCGACCGGGTGGTCCAGTCCACCAAGATGGACCTCGCCGAGCAGGGTCTGCAGATCGACATCCTGAACATCTCGGATATCTCCACGCCGGGCTCCGACTACCTGGAGAACCTGGGCCGCGCCGAGTCGGCACGGGCCCGTCAGCTCGCCGAGGTCTCCGAGGCCGAGGCCAAGCGCGTCTCGGAGTTCGCCGTCATCGAGGCCGCCGAGCAGATCGCGCAGCGGCAGAAGGAACTCGACCTGAAGCAGTCCGCGATCAAGGCCGAGACCGACAAGGCCCAGGCCGAGGCGGAGGCCGCCGGCCAGCTCGCCCGCGCGGAGCAGGACCGGAACGTCGCCATCGAGGAGCGCGAGGCGATGGCGGAGAAGGCTCGCGTGGAGCAGGAGCGGCTCGACATCGACATCCGCAAGCCGGCCGAGGCCCGCGCCTACGCGCAGGTCCAGGAGGCGAACGCGCGCCGCGACGCCGAGAACGCCTCGACCCAGGCGGACGCTTTCAAGCGCACCACGATCGCCGAGGCGAACAAGACGGCCGCCATCCAGGACGCCGAGGCCGCCGCCGAGTCCGTGCGCCGTGCCGGTGAGGCCGAACGCGACAAGCAGGTCGCGCTCGCCGCCGGTATCCGGGCCGAGGGCGAGGCCCGTGCCGCCGCCGTCGAGGCCGAGGGTCGCGCCGAGGCCGCGGCCACCGACGCGAAGGCCGAGGCCCTGCGCAAGTACGGCGAGGCCGCGCTGGCACAGGAGCTCATCGAGCGCCTGCCCGAGATCGTGCGGGCCGCCGCGGAGCCGATCGGCAACATCGCGGGCATGACCGTGGTCTCCACCGACGGCGCCTCGGCGCTCACCAAGAACGTGGCGAGCGTGCTCGGCGAGGGCCAGGGCGTCATCAAGCAGCTGACGGGTGTGGACATCAGCGAACTCATCAGCGGGGTCGCGCGCACGTCCGTCGGGCAGGCGTCGCCGGACGGGTCCCCCGCCGCGGACGCGCCGACCACGCGGAAGTAGGAGCCGACGACGGCGGCGCACCGCCGCCGGCACGACGACGCCGAGGCGGCCGGTGGCCGGCTCGGCGTCGGTCCGTTCGGGTAGCCGCCCGTTGCCCGAACAGAACGCTGGGGCCGGTCCGACGAGCGGACCGGCCCCAGCGCCTCCTCCTGCGGAGCGGTCTCCGGTACCCCGCCGTTCGGCGACGTACCGGATCCCGTCCGCACAGTACGGGCGTCCGCCCGAGGCACCCCCCAGCGGCACCTCCGACGTCGACCCCTGACATCCGACGGCTCGCGGCACTGGAGCGCGGGCACACCCCCCAGCGATACCCGCACCGCGACCGCGAACCCGACGTCAGCCGACAGCCCGCGACGCGCCCTCGGGTACGCCGCCGACCATCAGGACCCGCGACCGCTCACCCTGAACGGGCGAGGCAGGACCGGCCGGGCCCCGACATCGTGGGTCTCAGGCCGGAGAACCCGCGCACGACGGCGACACGCTGCCATCGACGCCGGCCGCAATTCCGAGGGGCAGGACAGCACCCACGACCGCTCCGCGAAGAACAGCTCGCGGAATTCGGGAGTGCGTCCGTGCCATGTACGAAAACCATTCGTGTCGTGATATGGAGATCCTGGGACAACTGTGAACCCTTTTCGAACTTTACGCAACGGGGCGGAGTGCCGTGTGCGGTTACCCCACCACCGTGCCGAACACCAGCCCGAGCAGGTACGTCACCGCCGCGGCGCCGAACCCGATGAGCAGTTGGCGCACGGCACGCGTGATCGGTGAGGCGCCGGAAAGAAGACCCACGATCGCGCCCGTGGCGAGAAGGGCGATTCCGACGAGCACCGACGAGACGAGCACCGCCGTCATTCCGCCGAGCCCGAAGAGATAAGGCATGACGGGAATCAGCGCACCGGACGCGAAGAATCCGAACGACGAATACGCGGCACCCCACGCCGTGCCGTGCGTCTCGTGCTCGTCCGCCGCGTCGTCGTCGGCGGCTGCGACGGCCTCTTCCCCGAGGGCGCCGTCCTCACGCCCGGAACCGGCCGGAGGGGCGTCCGCGACCGGCGTACCACCGCGAGGACCGACGCCGGCGCCCACCGCGAACGGCGCCAGGACCTCGTCCGCGCGGTCCTGGGCCTCGCCAGGAGACAGGCCCCGGGCACGGTAGACGAGGGCCAGCTCGTTGGCGTCGAGGTCCAGGTGCGGCAGGGCCGCGGCGGTGTCGGGGGACGGGGAGGACGCCTCCAGCAGCTCGCGCTGCGAACGCACCGAGACGAACTCCCCCGCCGCCATCGACAGAGATCCGGCGAGCAGCCCGGCCAGGCCGCTCAGCAGGACCGTCTGCTGCGAGACGCCGGAGGCGCCCACGCCCAGCACGAGCGCGAGGTTCGACACCAGCCCGTCGTTCGCGCCGAACACCGCGGCCCGGAACGCGCCCGACAGCCGGTTCCGCCCGCGGGTCGCGAGGCTCCGGACCACCTCCTCGTGGATCTGCTCGTCGGCGGCCATGGTCGCGGTCGCGTCCACGTCCCGCGAGTACACCGAGCGGGACTCGGCGCGCTGTGCGAGCGCCAGCACGAACACCCCGCCGAACCGCCGGGCCAGGAGGCCCAGCAGCCGGGAGCGCCATTCGGTGCGCAGCGGCTCGCCGGCGTCGTCGCCGAGCAGGTCGAGCCAGTGGGCCTCGTGGCGCTTCTCCGCCTCGGCGAGGGCGAGCAGGATCTCGCGTTCCTCGCCCGTGCGGCGCCGCGCGAGATCGCGGTACGAGGCGGCCTCGGCGCGTTCGGCCGCGAGGTAGCGCCGCCACCGGCGGATGTCGGCACGGGTACGACGACGCGACGGATGCCGGCCGGCGGCACGCTCGGCGGGAGTGGGTCCGGGCATGGTGCCATGATCGCAACCGGAGGCGGATCCTGGGTTCCGGGAGGACAGGCGCGGAAGTTTCCGGCACCCGGAACTCGTCCTGTCAAGCATGTCGCCCTACCCACCATCGCTCTCGGCAAGGCACAATGGACGCCGTGATCATCCTCAGCACCCACGGGGACGCCGTCGGTGACCCGGGTGCGATCGGCTGGGCGTGGATCGACCACACGGACGGGAACTTCGACTCGGGCGGCGCAGCGAGCGGCACGGACCAGTCCGCCGGGCTGACCGCCGTCCTCCGCGCGATCGAGGCCCACCCCGGCGACGAGCCGCTCCTCGTGGAGTCCGGGTCGCAGCAGGCCATCCGCGTCGCCTCGGAGTGGCTCCCGGTCTGGAAGGCGAACGGCTGGCGCACCGCCGCCGACGAGGCCGTCCCCGACGCCGACATCGTCCGCGCCCTGGACGACGCCGTCGCCTCGCGCACCGGTCCCGTCCGGTTCCGTCATGTCCGCGGGCACATCGACAGCCCGTTCCACGAGCGCGCCCGGCACCTCGCCGAACTCTCGGCCGCCGACTGGTCGGCCGGGCGGGGCGATCTGGACGGCTTCCTCATCGGGAACATGCCACCGGCCGCGCAGCCCGCGGCTCTGGCGGGCGTGCCCACCGACGCCCCGGGGGCCGGCGGCGCGCCCCGGCCCGTGGAAGAACTCGCCTCCGACGTCCCGGACGGCGCCGGCGACGACGAACGGGATGCCGCCGAACGATCCGCCTCCACCGCGAGACAGCGGACGGACTCGCCGGCCTCCTGGCGCTCGGCGACCCTGTTCTAGACGGTCGTGAGACTCAGCCCGTCCTGCTGCACGTCGACGGCCACGGCGCCCATCCCGGAGAACGCGTCCGCCTCGGCGCGGAACTCCAGCCGGTCCGCGACGGCTCGCGCGTGCTGCGCCATCTCGCGGGCGATCGTGACGCTCTCGCCGAGGTAGCTCGACGGTTCGACGAGCCGGCGGATCCGCGCGGGGTCGAGGTGCTCGCGAACGGTGGGGTTCCGGAGCAGCAGGTCGAGGAACGACGCGTCGCCGACAGCGGCGGCCTGCGCGAGCTCGTAGACGATCTCGTGCGCGCTCTGCCGCCCGATGCGCTCGCCGAGCTCCAGCATGAGCGACTCGGAGCCCATGAGGCCCTGGGAGAGCGCCAGGTTGGCCCGCATCCGCTCCTCGTCGATCTCCAGGCCGGACATGATGACGGACAAGCGCACCAGCAGGTCGCCGGACAGCACCGCCGCCTGGCCGATGACGTCCTCCAGCAGCGCGGTCATGCCGCCGTTGGCCTCGTGGTCGTGCAGCATGGACTCGAGAGCCGGGCCGGTGAGCGCACGTACCTGGGCGCTCATCGACTGCACGTCCAGGGCGAGCTGCGGGTTGCGCTTGTGCGGCATCGTCGAACTGCCGACGGTGCCGGCCGGGATCGACTCGAACGCCTCGCCGAACTCGGGCTGCATCAGGGCGTAGACGTCCTTGCCGATCTTCCCCGCGGTCCCGGCGAGCAGGCCGAGCACGACGACGAACTCGACCATGCCGTCGTTCACGGCACGCGACGGGACCGGCATCGTGCCCAGGCCCAGCCGCTCGGCGACGCCACGCTCCACCGCACGCCCCTGCGGCCCGAACGAGGCGAAGGTGCCGACCGCCCCACCCATGAGAACGCGGAACAACCGGTCCTCGAGGCGCTCCAGGCGGTCGACGGTGGCGATCAGTTCATCGATCCAGACCGCGGCCTTGAACCCGAAGGTGACCGGGACGGCGTGCTGGGAGTGCGTGCGTCCCGGCATCGGGACCGCGGCGGACGAGTCGGCGAGCTCGGACACCGCGCGCAGGGTCGTGGCGAGTTGCCGCTTGAGCGTGCGGTGCACGTCGCGGAGGACGAGGATGTCCGCGGTCTGCGTGATGTTCTGGGTGGTGGCGCCCCAGTGGATCCACTCGCCGTGCTCGGGCCCGACGACCCGCGTGAGTTCGTCCACCAGCGGCATGAGCGGGTGGCTGGCCAGGGCCGTGGCATCGGCGATCCGGGCCAGGTCGAGGTTCTCGATCCGGGCGGCGGCCTCGATCGCTCCGGCGGCGCCCTCGGGGATCAGCCCGACCTCCGCCTCCGCCTGGGCGAGGGCCACCTCGACGTCGAGGCGGCGCTGGAATCGGTTCTCGGCACTGAAAAGATGCTTGATGCCAGGCTCGGGCACCCGGCCGTCCGTGTAGCGCCGAATCGATTCGTCGGACATCTTCGCAGCCCCCAGGGGGTCGTCGACAGTGGAGCGAGCCACCACAGCCTAGCCCAGTGTTTCCTGGATGTTAACCGGTCGGACCCGCCCATCAGGGGTGAAACGGCGGGCCCGGCGGAGCCGCTCGTGCCGAGCTCCGCCGGGCCGGCCGATCAGTCGGCGCAGGTCACGGCGACCGAGCTGGGGGCGGTGCCGTTGGCGGTGAAGCCGAACGAGGTGGACTGTCCGGCGCTCAGGGTGCCGTTCCAGCCCATGTCGCTCGCGGTGACGGTGGATCCGCTGACGGAGTGGTCGGCGTTCCACAGGCTGCCGATGCTCGTTCCGGACGGCAGGGTGAACTGGGTGGTCCAGCCGCTGGTGCCGCCCGAGCCGCCCGTGACGGTGACCTGGCCCTGGAAGCCGCTGCCCCAGTCGTTCACGACCTCGAACGCCGCCTCGCAGGCGCCGGGCTCGTCCGTCGGCTCGTCCGTCGGGTCATCGGTCGGCTCGTCCGTCGGGTCGTCGGTGGGCTCGTCCGTCGGCTCGGGGCCGCCGCCCCCGAACACGCTCGCCTTGACGGACGTCTGCGACAGCCCGTCCGGGCCGGTGATGACGCGGTCACCCCAGTCGGTCCGCTGGGCGGGGTCGAACTGCCGCACCATGTCGAGGTACTCGACGCCACCACCGTTGCCGCTCCAGGACCAGGCGAACCACCCGATGCCCTGGGACCGCGTGTAGGACATGATCGTGTCCTCGTCGGGGTTGCCGTCCGAGTGGTCGTGACCGAACTCGCCCACGATCAGCGGCAGACCCATCGCGTCGAACGCGTCGATGTAGTCCGTGACCGCCTGCCCGGTCGCGTACACCCCGTACATGTGGACGGAGAACACGGTGTTGCCGTCCGGATCGGCGGCCGCGACCTGCGGAGCCTGCGCGCGCATCGTGCCCTGCCAGTCCTGGCCCCAGTTGGGGGCGTCGACGACGATCGTGTGGTCGAACCCGGCGTCGCGCAGCCGCTGGATCGCGGCCGAGGTGTCGGCCGCCCAGCCCTCGTTCGTCGCGGCGTCGTTCCCGTACGGCTCGTTGCCGATGTTGACGATGACGTGGTCCTCGGTGCCCTCCAGCACCGGCAGCAGCGAGATCCAGTAGTCGACCGCCTGGTCGAGCGTCGAGGCCGCGGCCTCCTCGCCGTAGCCGGTGGTGTCGTGGTCCTCCAGCACGCAGATGAGTTCGTTCTGCCAGCAGAGGTCCACCACGTTCGCCACGTCGTCGGGCCCGTTCTGGTTCCACCGCGTGCCGTCGCTGAGCACCACCCGCACGGCGTTCGCTCCGGCGTCGTCGATGTCGGCGAACGACCCGGTCTCGTTCAGGTACCAGGTGTGCGCGTGACTGACGCCGCGCAGCAACAGCTCCGAGCCGTCGGCCTCGACGATCCGGTCACCCTCGACGTGGATGCCGATGTCCAGCGTGTCGGCGGACTGCGCGGCGCTGGGCAGCGCCACGGCCAGCGGTGCGGCGAGCAGCGCGGCGCCACCCGCGGCGGTGAGCAGGGCCTTTCGTCTGGGTCGCATGAACTCCCTCGTTCCCGGGCACACGGCGCAGGCTGTTGCTGCCCGACGACGAACCCGCGCACCCCGGACCCAATGTGGCCGCCACCACCGGAAATACCCAGCTACTGAAGCGATTAATCCGGTGATATCACAGGAGAAGGCCGCTGCCGCACCTCAGCCCGCGGACGCGACAGCCTTCTCGCAGCGGCCACGCATCTCGTCGCTGAGCCGGCAGTCACCGGCAGCCTCCGCGGCGAGCAGCCGGCCGGCGAGACCGGCGAGTCCGGCCGGGGCGGAGTTCCCACGCCCACCGTCGCGCGGCTCGGGGCCGCGCGCCGCCGGGCGATACGCCGCGAACCAGTCCGCGATCCGCACCCCGTGGCGGGGCACGTGGACGACGTCGATCGAGTCCCCCGCCCCGACCTCACCCGCCTCGGCCACCCGCAGGTACGCACCGGTGCGATTCGCCTCCGTGAAGCGGCGCACCCAGCGGTCCTCGCCCATACGACGCTGGAACGTCGCGCAGGGTGTGCGCGGCTGGGTGACCTCCAGGACCGCGGTGCCCACCCGCCACCTCTCGCCCACCACGGCGGTGCTCACGGCGATGCCGGAGGTGCGCAGGTTCTCGCCGAACAGCCCGGGCGCGACCTCCCGGCCCAGCTCGCCCGCCCAGTGCTGGGCGTCCTCCTCGGCGTAGGCGTACACGGCCTGGTCGTGCCCGCCGTGGTTGGCGCGGTCGGCCTGGACGTCCGCGTACAGGCCGAACCTGCGAGCCCTGACCCTGCCGTCCACGGGACGCTTGTCGATGGCGGTGATACCCACCGTGCCCGCGTCGGGGAGCAGCTGATGGACGCGGCAGACGGCGAGGATCGATCCCATGGCGGACATCCTGGCAGGTTCACTCGAAACCAGGCGCACCCGTCCCGGCGCCTCCGCGAGGCCCGGTCAGTTGTCTCGCGGGTCCGACTTCCGGACCAGGTCCTGAAGGGTGCGCTGCACCTGCTCGACGTCGGGCACGTCGTCGAGCACCATGCCCTCGCGATCCGAACCGTCGGAGATGACGAGCGTGCCGCACCCGAACAGGCGGTCGTCGAGCTGCTTCTCGAAGGTCACGTCGTTGATCCGGTAGAGCGGGATGTCCCGTCCGGTGTGCGTGAGGATCCCCGTCCGCAGCGACACCCGCTGGTTGGTGACGACGTAGGTGGTGGTGACCCACTTCAGGTACGGCGGGATCGTCGCCGCGACGACGAGCAGGACGGCGACGCCGGTGGCGAACAGGGGAGCCCACGAAGGCAGGCCGAACATCGGCGTCACGATCCAGCTCCCCACGGCCACCGCGCCGAGCACCACGATCCACGCGAGCGGCCGCAGGAGCACCTTGCGGTGCGTCCGCAGCCGCAAGATGACGGCCTCACCCTCGGCGAGGTGCTCTTCTCGAAGACCCATGCGTGGCATATTGCCACGAATCGGAAGGCGCGCGGTACGAACGCGGCCGGAGTGGCTCATGGCAGCCACTCGACCACTGGATCGGCGTATGTCAATATAGACGCATGTCGATCCAGAGTCGGGAGGATGCGAGCGGCGCCGCGGAGGGTCACGCCATCGGCGCCGACGCCGCCAACGCCGTCGCACACACCCTCAGAGCCCTCGCCGACCCCCTCCGGCTGCGCATGCTGTCGGCGATCGCCACCGATCCCGACGGCGAGACCTCCGCCGGGGAACTCGCCACCCTGACCGACGTCGCCCAACCCACCGTGTCGCACCACCTCAAGGTCCTGCGCGACGTGGGCCTGCTCACCTCCGAGCGCCGCGGCACGTTCGTCCTCTACCGGATCGCGCCCGGCTACCGCGGAGCGGTCACCACCCTGCTCGACAAGTTCGCCCCCTCCGCCGTGAGCGTCGGCAAGGGTCCGCACCTGACCGGCCTCACCGACGTCGACCACGAGCTGACCAGCCTCGCGGCCTCCCTCACCACCCGCGTACCGGGAACCACCCCCGAGGAGTCCCTCCGGGTGGTGCGCGAGTCGTACGCGGCGCTCGCGCGCCGGGGCGGCATCGCGACCCATCTCGTCGCGCTGACCGAGCACTTCGCGCGGCAACGACTCGACGACCTGGCCACGGCCCGCGCGTCGGGTGATCCGGGCGGTGTCGCGCCGGAGGCACCGGACGCGATGTCCGGCCGGACGGTGACGGACCCCGCCACGGCCGCCGTCGTCCCCGGAACGGCAGCTCCCGGGACGGCAGCGCCCAGGACGGCCCGCAAGCCCCAGGTCCTGTTCGTCTGCGTGGCGAACGCCGGGCGCTCGCAGCTCGCCGCGGCTCTCCTGGCGCACTACGCCGGAGACCGCGTCGTCGTCCGGTCCGCGGGCTCGGCGCCCGCGCCCGAGGTGCACGACACCGTGCGCGCCCTGCTCGCCGAGATCGACCCGTCCGCGGCCGAGCCCGGCGCGCACCGCGGCATCTTCCCCAAGCCGCTGACCGACGACGCCGTCCGCGCCGCCGACGTGGTCGTCACCATGGGCTGCGGCGACGCCTGCCCTGTCCTGCCGGGCAAACGGTACGAGGACTGGGTGGTGGGCGACCCCGCCCTCGCCTCCCCGGCCGGGGTGGCCGCCATCCGCGACGAGCTCGACCACCGCGTGCGGGCCCTGCTGGCGGAGTTGCTGCCCTCCTGACCGACCCCCTCCGACCCGACCCCCGACCCACCGCTGCCCCGCGCGGGCCGCCCGAAGGGCCCGGGCACGATCGTGCCCGCTGCCGACACCCCGTACGAGAACCGTCTGGAGCATTCCCATGAGCACCCCTTCCGCGCTGTTCGTCTGTGTCCACAACGCCGGCCGTTCCCAGATGGCCGCGGGGTTCCTGCGCCAGCTGTCCGGCGGCGCCGTCGAGGTCCGCTCGGCCGGGTCGGAACCCGCCGAGCAGATCAACCCCGTGGCCGTCGACGCCATGCTGGAGAAGGGCATCGACATCCGCGCCGAGCGGCCCAAGGTCCTGACCACGGACGCGGTGCAGGCCTCCGACGTCGTCATCACGATGGGCTGCGGCGACGCCTGCCCGATCTTCCCCGGCAAGCGGTACGAGGACTGGGCGCTCCAGGACCCGGCCGGCCAGGGCATCGAGGCCGTGCGGCCGATCCGCGACGAGATCGAGCAGCGCGTGCGGTCGCTGATCGCGGAGCTGGGTGTGGAGGCCGTCGCCTGATGTCGCAGGAGACGACGGCGGCCGGGGACGGGCATGCCGGAGATGTCACCGGGGCGGCAGCTGCCGACGCCGGCACGCTTCCTCGCCCCGCAGCCGAACCGGACATGCGGGCGGAAGCACCCGCCGGGCCCGGCGGGGACGCGGAGGCGCTCGCACTCTGGCGGCGCGCCGTCGCCGAGGCACTCGGAACCTGCCTGCTGGTCGCGATCGTGGTGGGCTCCGGCATCATGGCCGCCTCGCTGTCGGACGACGTCGGCCTGCAACTGCTGGAGAACAGCCTCGCCACGACCCTCGGGCTGGCAGTTCTGATCGCGGTGCTGGGGCCCGTGAGCGGCGCGCACCTCAATCCCGTGGTGACGCTGGTGGACTGGTTCACCAGCCGCGGGACCGGCGCCCCGGACGACGGCGGGGTCACGGCTCGTGCCCGTCTCACCGGCGCGGGAACCTATGTCGCGGCCCAGCTCACCGGCGGGATCACCGGTGCGGTCCTGGCGAACGCCATGTTCGGCGTGCCGACCGGGTTCGCGGCGACCGAGCGGGCCACGGCGCCGCACCTGCTGGCGGAGGTGATCGCGACCGCCGGGCTCGTCCTGGTCATCCTGGGCCTGCTCCGGTCCGGGCGGGAGTCCTGGGTGCCCGCCGCCGTCGGGTCCTACATCGGGGCGGCGTACTGGTTCACCGCGTCGACGTCGTTCGCCAACCCCGCGGTGACCGTGGGCCGGATGTTCAGCGACACCTTCGCCGGGATCGCCCCCGGATCCGTGCTGCCGTTCATCGCCGCCCAGCTCGTGGGCGGCGCGCTCGCCGTCGCACTGGCGGCGGTGCTGTTCCCGCGTGCCCGCCGGGAGCACCACCGCCGCTGAGGGACATGCGAGGTGCGGCTCGCTGTCGGGTGGTCGGTCACCCGATCACCCGACAGCGGACCCCCTGCGTCAGTCGGCCGATCGGCCGTGGGCGACGCCCGTGGCGAACCCGCGCACCGCGCCCTCCGGCGGCGCACCGATCGTGATCGGCTGCGGTGCCGACGGTCCGGCGCAGCAGCTGTCGACCTCCGTCAGGGCGGCGGCGAGCGCCTCCGGCGGAACGGTGCCGTCGTCGTCGGCCCGCATGGCGAGGTCCGAGGAGCAGACGCCGGTCTCCGGGAGGTCGAGCCGCACGGCGTCGGCGGCGGCGCGGTCGCCGGCGAGCGCCGCGGCTACCGATCTGACCTGCTCGTATCCGGTGGCCAGCAGGAAGGTGGGGGCGCGGCCGTAGGACTTCATGCCCACGAGGTAGAAGCCGTCGTCGGGGTGGGCGAGCTGGGCCTCGCCGTGCGGCGGCACGGTGCCGCAGGAGTGCTGGTTCGGGTCGATGAGCGGCGCGATCCTGCTCGGGGCCTCGACGACGGGGTCGAGGTCGAGGCGCACCTCGCGCAGCATGTCGAGGTCGGGCCGGAATCCGGTGGCGGCGGAGATGGTGTCGACCTCCAGGTCGAGCGGACCGTCCACGCCGTCGCGCCTGCCGGAGCCGACGACGCGGACGGCGTCCGCGCCGAGAGGTGACAGGGCGTCGATGACCGCGCGGGTCACGAGGGTGACGCGGCCGCCCTCGACCGCGTCGCGCAGGCGGGTGCCGAGCAGCCCGCGAGCCGGGAGCTGGTCGTCCGAGCCGCCACCGTAGAGACGCCGCGGGGAGGCACCGCGGACGGCCCAGGTGATCCGGGTGCCCGGCTCCTGCTCGGCCAGCTCGACGAGGCCGAGCAGCGTGTTCGCGGCCGAGTGGCCCATGCCGACCACGAGGGCGTGGCGTCCGGCGAAGCGGTGCCGGTCCCGGCCGAGCACGTCCGGAAGGGCGCCGGCGAGGAACGCGGCGGCGTCGGCCTCACCAGCGGCGGGCAGGCCGGACGTGCCGAGCGGGTTCGGCGTGCCGTACGTCCCGGAGGCGTCGACGACGGCGCGTGCGAGCACGTCACCGCCGTCGGTCCGCACGAGCCAGGGCCTGCGCTCGCGGCCGAGGGATCGCGTCCGGTCGGCACCCTGTCGTGCCACGGCCCTCACCCGGGTGCGGAACCGGACCCGGTCGCCGAGCGCCTGGGCGAGCGGCGCGAGGTAGCGCTCGACGAGGTCGGCGCCGGTGGGGAGGGTGTGGGGATCGGGCTCGACCCAGCCGCCCGGCGTGGAGCCCGGGGAGGTGAGCAGGCGGCGCGCGGCCTGGTCGATGTCGTAGCGCCACGGCGAGAAGAGACGGATGTGGCCCCAGTCCGCGACGGCGGCGCCGGGGCCGTCGCCCGCCTCCAGCACGAGGGGTTCCAGCCCGCGCTCCAGCAGGTGCGCGGCGGCGGCCAGGCCGGTCGGTCCGGCCCCGATGACGACGACGGGGAGCTCCTCGCGGGGCGTCTCGGTCATGTCAACTCCCTTTGATCGAAGGTGGTCGATGAATGCCCGGCCAACATATCCATAAACTTCGATGCGTGGCAAGATGGTGTCATGACCACCGCGGAACTCACCCTGACGGCACCACCCGGGACAGGTGCGGCATGCTGCGCGCCCCTCGTCCGCGAGGGGATCGCGCCGGACGCCGCGGCCGAGCTCGCCCGCGCCTTCAAAGCACTCGGCGACCCGACGCGGGTCCGGCTGCTCTCGCTCGTCGCGGCACACGAGGGCGCGGAAGCATGCGTCTGCGACCTCACCGAGCCGGTGGGACTGGCGCAGCCGACGGTGAGCCACCATCTGAAGATCCTGGTCGACGCCGGTCTGCTCACGCGGGAGAAGCGCGGCAAGTGGGCGTACTACGCCGTGGTGCCGGGCGCCCTGACCCGCCTGGGCGCACTGCTGACCGAGTCCACGCGGACCTGAGGACACGACGCCGGCCGCGTGGACACGCGCTGGGCCCGGCGCGAGTGTCAGACACCCGGGGCATGCTGGTCCCGACGGAGGGAGTCATCATGACCGACACGCAGCAGCCCGGCATCGCCCGCATGGGCTCCGTGATCCTTGACGTACCGGACCTGGCCGCATCCACACGGTTCTGGACCGCCATCACCGGCGGGGAGATCGTGTCGCTGGACGACGACTGGGTATCGACCCGCACGTCGGACGGCTGGAACCTGCACTTCCAGCTCGCACCCGGCCTGATCCCGCCGGACTGGCCGGGCCAGGAACGTCCGCAGCAACTCCACCTGGACCTGCTCACACCCGACGTCGCCGCGGCCACGCAGGCCGCCGTGGCACGCGGCGCCACCGTGCTCCGGGCGAACGACGAGTGGACCACCCTCGCGGACCCGGCAGGGCATCCGTTCGATCTCTGCGTCGCCGAGGGCAACCCCGGCACCACCGTCATGGGCCTGACGTTCGACGTCCCGGACGCGCACGCCGCCGTCGAGTTCTGGTCCGCACTGATCGGTGAACCGGTCGTCCACGACCAGGACGGGATAGCCATGACCGGAGGTGCCCGGCCGCTCCTGTTCCAGCAGGTCGAGAACTACACGCCGCCCGCGTGGCCGGATCCCGCACGGCCCCAGCAGGGCCACCTGGACGTGTTCGTCGACGACCTCGACGCCGCCGAGCGGGCCACGCTCGCGCTCGGCGCGACCCGGCTCCCGGGCGGCGGTGAGACGTTCCGTGTCTTCGCCGATCCCGCCGGCCACCCGTTCTGCCTCTGCCTGCACGAGGAATGAGCCGCCCGCGTGGCGGGCCCTGGCTGACGGCCTCTCCCGCACGCGCGGGAGGTCCCCGGGCACCGGCCGCAGCCGGTGCCGCGGGATTTCCCCTACCTCGCGGTGGCCTGGACGTAGGTGAGACGGCCCATGGACCAGTCCTCGTGGGCCACCTCCCGGGCGTTCTCCAGGCCGGCGCCGGCCAGGAGGCGCGGAATCCCGTCGCCGAGGTTGGCCGCGACGACAGGGCTCGTCTCGCCGCGCCGGCGCATCGGGGCGACCAGTTGCTTCCACAGGTGGGCGAACCAGCCGCCATGGCCGTGGCCGTGGCCCTCGTGACCTCGGCTGCCGCGCACGGTGCCGTGGGCATGGTCCCCGTGGGCATGGGCTTCGTGACCGTGGCCGTGCTCACCTGGGCCGGCGCCGTTCCCGTGAGTCGGCGCCTCGGGCCCCGCCTCTCCCCCGCCCATGTCGAGGATCGTGACCCTGCCGCCGGGCCGCAGCACTCTCGCCACCTCGCGGGCGAACGCCGGGCGCTCGTCGTCGGGCACGTGGTGCAGCGCCATGGACGAGACCACGTGGTCCACGGTGCCGTCGTCAGCCGGGAGCCGGTCGGCGAAGCCGCGCACCAGGGTCCCCTGGCGACGCGCCCGGCGCAGCTTCCGGGCGGCGAGGTCGAGCGCCTGGCGGTCCGGGTCCAGTCCCGTGACTCGCGCTCCCGGCGCGGCGTCGAGCACCGCGAGCAGGAGACCGCCGGTGCCGCAACCGACGTCGAGCACCGACTCGTCGTCGCGGATGCCGGCCAGGTCGACCGTGCGCGCGTACCGGCGACGCATGCCGAGCAGGCCGACGGCGACGTCGAAGAACGGCGTCAGCCAGTTCTTGCCCATCCCGGGAAGGAAGGAACGGCCGGCCGACTCCGGGTCGGTGGCATCGACGATACGGACGTCGGGTGGGGTGCTCATGGCGGTGTCCTCCGTGACGGGGCGGGGTGGTCCTGGAATGCTTCCTGATGGACAGCATCCGCCGTCGTCGGAGGGCACGGCAGGACGGAACTTCGGAGGTATGGGAGATTCCTCGGACGCGCCGACGACCCGCGAGGGAGACGGCCCGCGGCCCGCACGCGACACCCGGCTGCTCCGGGTGCGCTCCGACGGCACGCCCGTGTACGGCTACGACCAGCGCCCCGGCGTCCCGTCCATCGGAGTGGTGCGCATGGGGGCCGACGGGCACCGGTCCGGTGGGCGAGAGAGCGGCGCGCCGCCCGACCGCCGCCACATCCACGACTTCCACGTCCTGACCTACGTCCACCGGGGTCACGACACGGTCCGGGTCGACGGCGCCGACCACGCGCTGCGCGACGGCGATGTGCTCGGTGTCGCCCCGGGCCAGGCGATCGAGGCGGGCGACGCCCTCGCGTCGGAACACGATCTCGCGTGGTCGCTGAGCTTCCTGCCCGACGTCGTCCCCGCGCTCGCCGCGGTCTCGCCCCTCGTCTGGAACCTGCATCCCCTGCTGCGTGTCTTCTCCGCGGTGGACGCCCGGTACGGGTCCGGCCCCTCCGGACAGCGGGAGCAGGACGGCACGACGCGCGCCCGACCCGACGACGGCGGTTCGGCGCGCGAGATCGCCTCGGTACCCGGCACGGAACGGGAACGCTGGCGCGGCTGGTTCGAAGACCTCACCGAGGAGGTCACGCACCCCGAGCGGACCGGCGCGCCGGAGGCGATGGTGGCCGGGCTCACGCGCATCCTCGTGGCCGCCGCCCGGCTGACGCCGGGGCCGCCGTCCCCGGCGCCCGATCCACTGCTCGTGCGGGTGTTCGACCAGGTGGAGGCCATGTTCCGGGACCAGGTGTCGGCGGGTGACGTGGCACGCGCACTGGGGTACACCCCCGGTCATCTGACCACGGTGGTCCGTGAGCGCTCGGGTCGCACCGTGGGCGAATGGCTCGGCGAGCGCCGCCTCACCGAGGCGCGTCGTCTGCTCCTGGAGACGGACCTGCCTCTCGGTGCGATCGCCGCACGCACGGGGCTCGCCGACGGCGCCTACCTCGGCAGGCGCTTCCGGCGCCGCTACGGGACGAGCCCGGACCGCTGGCGGCGCGAACGCCGGGGCACGTGAGGCTCCCGGGGTCAGTCCGCGGTCGCACCGCTCATCGTCGCGGCCAAGGACTCCTCCACGAGCGCCGTGAAGATCCCCTCCAGGACCCGTGGGCCCACCGACCACGAGGTGAGCAGTTCGGTGACCGTGACGGTGCGCAGATCGCCCGCCGTCTCGAGGCCGTGACGCCGGAGCACGTTCCGCTGCCGGGAAGGGAGGTCGAGGTTGTTGAGTCTCAGCTCGGCGGGAAGGCGAGGAAACACCGACCCGATGTAGCTGGTCGGCCGGTGCTGGATCGCCAGCTTGGCCACCTCCAGCGCCACCGCGGGCATCTCGGGCTCCGGCGTGGCGGCGATGGGCTCGGACCACCGCGGATCGGGCTGGTTGGCGTCGAGGCCGGCGACGCCGGCGAGCCAGGGGAACGCGTCCGTCCACAGCAGGGTGGGCGGCGTCTCGGGCGCTGCTGCTTCACTCATTCGGGTTCCTGGGTGCCATCTCGCGTCGTTGGGTCCGTGGTCCTAGCATCCCCAACCTCACCAGGTTATCCGAGCGTGCGACACGAAAATCGGGGAACTTCACCCGCTCGGGGCGGGTGAAGTTCTCAATCTCGTCCGGCCGCGGGCGTGATGCCCGCGGATCGGTCACTCCATCGGGTGCAGCAGGCGGTGCAGGAACTGCCGGGTGCGGTCCTCACGCGGCTCCCGGAACATCCGGTCCGGGGCCCCGCGCTCGACGACCACGCCGCCGTCGAGGAACAGCACCTCGTCCGCCACCGCCCGGGCGAACTGCAGCTCGTGGGTGACCACCACCATGGTCCAGCCCTCGTCCGCGAGCTCCTTCATCACCGCCAGCACCTCACCGACGAGTTCGGGGTCGAGGGCCGACGTCGGCTCGTCGAACAGCAGCAGCTCGGGCCGCAACGCCAGAGCGCGGACGATACCGACCCGCTGCTGCTGTCCGCCGGACAGCTCGTGGGGGTAGGCGTCCCGCTTCTCGGCCAGCCCGACGCGGTCCAGCAGCGCCGTCGCGCGTTCGACGGCCTGGGCCCGGGGCACACGCTGCACCTGCACCGGCCCCTCGATGACGTTCTGCACCACGGTGCGGTGCGGGAACAAGTTGTGCTGCTGGAACACCATCGCCGAGCGGTCGCGGAGAGCGAACCGCCGCTGCTTGGTGACCTTCCGGGAGAAGTCCAGCACCAGCCGGTCGCGTCCAGGGGGTTCCGACCGGGCCTCCCCGTTCTCCGCTCCGCCGTCCCGGGCCCGCCGCGGGGAAGGTGCGGCGGTGATGGTCCCGGCGTCGGGCATGGCCAGGCCGTTGAGCGAGCGCAGCAGCGTCGTCTTGCCGGAGCCCGACGGTCCGATCAGCGCCGTGACGCTGCCTCGGCGCACGTCGAGGTCGATGCCCCGCAGCACGTGGTTGTCCCCGAACGACTTGTGCAGGCCGCGCACGGTGAGCAGCGGCGTACCGGGCCGGGAGTCGCCACGGGGCTCCAGCACGTCTCCGGGGTCTTCCGGCCCGGCACCGGTGGCGTCAGTGGGCGACATAGCGGTCCAGCCTCTTCTCGATCGCGGTCTGCCCGGCCGCGAGGACGGTGCAGAAGATCCAGTAGATCAGCGCCGCCTCGAGGTAGATCAGAATGACCTCGTCGGAGTTGCTCGCGGCGATCTCCTGCGCCCTGCGGAACTGCTCGGTCACCAGGATGGTCGAGGCCAGCGAGGTGTCCTTCACCAGTGAGATGAAGGTGTTCGACAGCGGCGGCACCGACACCCGCGCCGCCTGGGGCAGCACGATCCTGCGCAGGGTTCGCGCGGTGCCCATGCCGACCGTGTACCCGGCCTCCCATTGCCCGCGCGGCACGGAGAGGATGGCGGCCCGCACGATCTCGGCGGCGTAACCGCCGACGTTCAGCGAGAACGCGACGATCGCGCTCGGCCACGGGTCGATGACGATGCCCAGGTTCGGCAGGCCGTAGAACACGATGAAGAGCTGCACCAGCAGCGGCGTGCCGCGGATGACCGAGACGTAGGCCGTGCCGATCCAGGCCAGGACGACGTTCGGCGAGAGGCGCAGCAGCGCCACGAACAGGGCGATCACCAGGCCGATCGCGAACGAGACGAGCGTGAGCGGGATCGTTCCGGTCAGCCCTCCGGACAGGATGGGCCAGAACGCGTCCCGGGCGAGTTCCCAGTCCACTTACTCGGAGACGTCGTCGCCGAAGTACTTCTCGCTGAGCTCGGCGAGCGTGCCGTCCGCACGGAGCTCGTCGAGGGCTCCGGTGATCTCCTCGGCGAGCGCCTCGTGCTCCGGGGTCACCACGAACGCCGACTCGGAGGTCTCGTCCGTCTCGGCCGCGATCTTCAGCCCGGACTCCCCGTTCTCGTTCACGTAGTCGAGGTAGGTGAGCGTGTCGTTGATGGTGGCGTCCACGCGGCCGTCCCGCAGCAGTGCGACGGACTGCGCCCAGCCCTCGACGTTCTCGATGTCCGCGCCGGACTCCTCGGCGAGGTCGCGCCAGTTGCTCGTCAGCGACTGCGCCGTCGTCCTGCCCGTCAGGTCCTCGAACGAGCTGATGTCGGCGTTGTCCTCCGTGACGACGATCGCGCCGCGCGAGACCGTGTAGGGCGCGCTGAACGCGTACTGCTCCTCGCGCTCCGGCGTGATCGTGACCTGGTTGGCGATGGTGTCGAACCGGCCGGCGTCGAGCCCGGCGAAGATCGCGTCCCACTGGGTCTCGGCGAACTCGATCTCGAGGTCCAGCTTCTCCGCGACGGCTTCCGCCACCTCCACGTCGTACCCCACGAGCTCACCCGAGTCGTCGTGGTAGCTGAACGGGCGGTAGGTGCCCTCGGTCGCGACCGTCAGGGTGCCGCCGGTGACCAGCCCCAGACCTCCGTCGTCGTCAGAGCCGCCGGACGAGCACGCGCCGAGCACCAGGAGGGCGATCGAGGCGGTGGCGGCTGTGGCGAATGCACGGATGCTGGTCATGTGCGGGCCTTTCGGATCGTCGGTGCGCGGATGCTACCGCGCGTCCTCCGCGACCTCGCATCGGGTCCACGGATCGTTCCCATCAACAGTAACGATCGTTCCGGGCATTCCACGTCCCCGAGGTGGTGAGAGGTGTCACGCCGGCCGGTCACGCACGGGTGCGGGCTGGGGCTTACCTTGGGCTCGTGACCAGACTGATCCTCTCGCACGCCCGCATCCTGGGCGCAGACCACCTCGTCGACATCCAGGTCTCGGGCGGCACGATCACGCGGGTCGTGCCGGCTTCCGCGGACGACGCCGACCGTGGACGAGCGACGGCAGGCGCCGGCACCGCGGCGCCGGAGGTCGTGGACCTGGACGGGCGATGGGTGCTGCCGGGCCTGTGGGACGCGCACACGCACATGGAGCAGTGGGCGCTCGTGCGGCGACGGCTCGACGTCGCTCCGGCGACCTCCGCGGAGCACGCCGTGCGACTGGTCCAGGACGCGCTCGACGCACGCATCGCCGAGGGCACCGACGAGGACGAGCCGCTGGTGGGCTTCGGGCTGCACTGGGCGACCTGGCCGGAGCCGCCGACCGCGGACGCGCTCGACGTCGTCGGGGACGTGCCGGTGGTGCTGCTGTCCTTCGATCTCCACTCCGCCTGGGTGAACACGGCGGGGCTGCGGCGCCTCGGGATCGAGCATCCGACCGGGCTGCTCCTGGAGGACGAGATGCTGCCTGCCGAGCAGTTGGACCACCCGTCCGGCGCGACGCTGGACCGGCTCGTGCACAGTGCCGCCCAGGCCGCCGCGGCCCGGGGTGTGGTCGGGGTCGTCGACTTCGGCATGGACGACAACATCGGCGCGTGGCGGCGCCGCGTACCGCACTGGGACGGACTGCGCGTGCGCGCGGGGGTCTGGTACTGGGACCTCGACGCGGCGCTGGCCGAAGGGCTGCGCACCGGCGACCCGCTGGACGGGCCCGCGGAGGCACTCCCGGGCCGCCTCGGGGGCGTTCCGGCGCGCGCACCCCGGTCGGCGCGGCGCCCGCTCGTCGAGATGGGTTCGCTCAAGGTCATCAGCGACGGCTCGCTCAACTCGCGGACGGCCTGTTGCTTCGACCCGTACCACGGCTCCGACGGTCCCGACGCGCACGGCATGCTCAACGTGCCGCCCGAAGAGCTCCAACTGCTCATGAAGCGCGCCACCGACGGCGGCCTGACCTGCGCCATCCACGCGATCGGCGACCGCGCCAACGCCCACGCGCTCGACGCCTTCGAGATCACGGGGGCGCGCGGGTCGATCGAGCACGCGCAGCTCGTGCGGTGGTCCGACGTCGAACGGTTCGCGGCGGGTGGCGTGACCGCCAGCGTGCAGCCCGAGCACGCGATGGACGACCGTGACGTCGCGGAAGGCCTGTGGCCGGACCGGACGGACCGCGCGTTCCCGCTGGCGACGCTCGCCGCCGCCGGTGTGCCGCTCGCGCTCGGGTCCGACGCGCCGGTCGCCCGCCTCGACCCGTGGTTCGCGATCGCCTCCGCGGTGACCCGGTCCCGCGGCGGCCGTGAGCCCTGGCATCCCGAGCAGGTGCTCACCGTGGAGCAGGCGCTCGAGGCGTCGACCGCCGGGCGCGGGGTCACGCCCCGCGAGGGCGGGCCGGCCGACCTCGCCGTGCTGGACGGCGACATGCCGGGGCTCGGCGCGCACCAGGACTACCTGGTGCAGCCCGCCGACCCGTCCGACGTCTCCGAGGCGCTCCGCACGATGCCGGTGGCGGGCACGCTCCTCGACGGCCACTGGACGCACCGCGCGCTCTGACCCACGACCACGCCCGCGCCGGCCGCGACGACCACGTCATCCTGTGACGACCACGCCATCCTGCTGGGTGGTTGCGTCCCCACACCCGCGAGATGGCGTGGTCGCCGCCCGGTGGTCGCCGCCTGGTGGCCGGTGGTCGCCGCCCGGTGGGGGGCACAGCCGGTGGCGCAGGTTCAGTTCGGGGTCTCGCCGGGGTAGGTGAGACCGATCTGGGCGCGGATCTCGTCGAGAGTGCCCATGATCGCCACCGTCTCCGCGAGCGGGAGGATCTCGCCGTCCGTCCGGCCCTCGGCGATCAGACGCTCCGCCTCCAGCGCCTGGAAGTGCATGCCGCGGCCGGTCACGGTGCCGTCGCTGCTGAACTCCTCGGTCACCGTGCCGTCGACGTCGTACACCCGGAACGACGTCGGCGTGAACCACCACGGGTCGATCTCGATCCGCCCGTCGGTCCCGAGGATCGACGCCGTGACCGGCCCCCGCGTGTCCGACGCCGAGATGGTGGTGGCCAGCCTGCCGCCGTCGTACCCGAAGATCGTCGCGATGGTGGCGTCCGCGCCGGTCTCCTTGAAGGTGGCGTGCGACTGGATCGTCAGCGGCTCGCCCAGCACGTCCCAGGCGAACGAGATCGGGTAGATCCCCAGGTCGAGCAGCGATCCGCCGCCGAGCTCCAGCGCGTTGATGCGGTGCGTGAGGTCGTCGGGCAGGTCCTGGCAGTGGTCGGCGATCACGGTGCGGACCTCGCCGAGCGTGCCCGCGGCGAGGATCTCCCGGATGCGCGCCATGTGCGGCAGGTAGCGCGTCCACATCGCCTCCATCGCGAGGAGGCCCTTCGACTCGGCGAGGTCGGCGATGCTCTCCGCCTCGCGGCGGTTCAGCGTGAACGGCTTCTCCACCAGCACGTGCTTGCCGGCGTTGAGGACCAGCGCCGCGTCGACGGCGTGCATGGGGTGCGGGGTGGCGACGTAGACGATGTCGACCTCGGGATCCGCCACGAGGTCCTCGTACGAACCGTGTGCGTGCGGGATACCGAACTCGTCGGCGAAGGCCCGCGCCTTGTCCGCGGAACGCGAGCCCACGGCCTGCACGGTGAAGCCGTTGGCCCGGAGGTCACTGGTGAAGGCGTGGGCGATACCGCCCGTGGCGAGAATGCCCCAACGCAGGTGTGTCATAGGGCGGAGCCTAGTGGCGGACGACGACGGCCGTGGGCCGCTTCCACGGACTACCCGCGAGCCGCCCGGCGGACGTATCGCATGTCCCAGAGCGTCAGGGCCAGGGCGGCGAGCACGAAGGCTGCGCCCGCCAGCGGGACGAACTGCGGCCCCCAGGAGGCGACGACGTAGGCGCCGAGCGCCGCGCCGGAGGCGATCCCGATGTTGAAAACCGCGCTGGACAGGGCGGTCGCCATCTCCGTGGCCCCGGGCGCGACCTGCATGGCCAGGTGCGCCGCCACCGGGGGGACGAGGCTGAAGGTCGTTCCGAAGAGCAGCATGCCCACGATCGCGGCCCCGGGCGCCCCGCCGAAGAACTGGAGCACCAGGAGGAATATCGCCACTCCCGCCGCGCCGCCGGCGAGCGTCCACCACGGCCACCGGTCCAGCACCAGGCCCGCCAGCAGCGTTCCGCCCAGGCCCGCGGCTCCGCTGGCCAGCAGCAGCAGCGACAGCCACCGAGCCTCGAACCCGGCCACCTCCAGCAGGAACTGCGTGATGAACGTGATCCAGGCGAACGCTCCGGTCACGAGCAGGAGCGTCACCGCGAGCAGCACCACGAAGCGGCGCCGGTCCGGGTGCGTGCCGCGGGAGGTGTCGTCCCGGGCCTGCGAGGCGTCCGGCATCGTGAGCAGGATCGCCGCACAGGCCACGGCGCTGATCACGGCCATGACGAGGAACGGCGTGCGCCAGGTGGTCAGTTGCCCGAGCCACGTGCCGAAGGGAACTCCGAGCATGGGGCCGAGCGAGTTCCCGATCGCCAGGCGCGCGATCATCTTGCCGCGCACGTCGCGGGGGAACATGCTCGCGGCCGCGGGCATGACGATCGCCCAGAACAGTGCCTGCCCGAGCGCCGTCACCACCCGTGAGGCCAGCAGGTCCGTGTAGCCGACGGCGAACGTCGACCACGTGAGCCCGACCGCGCAGACCGCCGTCGTCCCCGCGAGCACGGCGCGCCGGCCGAACCGCCGGGTCAGATGGGCGAGCGGCACGGTCGCGACGACGACGACGGCCGCGTACGCGGTCACGAGCAGGCCGATCTGGGAGGTGGTGCGCTCCAGATCGCGGGCCATGATCGTGAGCAGCCCGCCGGGGAGGTTCTC
The DNA here is from genome assembly GCF_003814695.1 of Myceligenerans xiligouense. Taxonomy (GTDB): domain Bacteria; phylum Actinomycetota; class Actinomycetes; order Actinomycetales; family Cellulomonadaceae; genus Myceligenerans; species Myceligenerans xiligouense. The sequence goes on along the minus strand of NZ_RKQZ01000001.1, from coordinate 125,505 downwards.
CGCGGTCACGAACATGAACGCGGACGTGGCCAGCGCGATCAGCGCCACGACGGCGCGGCGCTGAAGAGCTCCCTGCTCCGGGGAGGACGCCGGGCCGGCTTGGGGTGCAAGGTTCGATCGCATCGATTCGAAATTTTGGCACACGACCGCAACCGTTTTCTCCGGTGCCCACGCGGACGTGGGAACGGTACCAACGGACAATATGTCAATCCTGGCGGGATTCCGCCATTGACGATGGCGGAATCCCGCCGGTTTATTCCTGATATAAGTTCAAGTAGTGTGCCGCACGCAACATTTCCGAAATGGAACGGTGATTGAGTCACTCGTCGGACGTCGCGGTCTGCACAGGTGACTCGGCGCCGACACCTCCAGCTCGGTCGGACACCCCGGTACGCGCGGGGACCCGGTCCACCCGCGGCAGCCGGCCGCGGCAGGACCAGGCCCCTCGGTACCGCTGTGCTCCGGCCTTCCCAGGGCCGGAGGCACTCACACCCCGGAGGAATCCATGAATCCACGAATCAGCGCGGCGGGCGCCGGCGCGGCTCTGCTGCTCACCGGTGCGCTCGTGCCGGTCAGCGCCGCAGCCGCGCCGGGCGCCGCGGAGCCGGATCCGGCGACGCTCGCTCAGCAGCGGGAGGACGACCGTCCTGACGCGCTCGCTCAGAAGCAGCGTGAGCGGAAGCAGGAGGCGGTCGAGATGGTCGCCACCGGTGAGGCGAAGGTCACCACGCGCGGCAAGGGCGACCGGAGGTCCAGGGTCGTCAAGATCGCGCCGGGCGAGTACGTCGAGTACGGCGCCCAGGAGACCTCGCAGCTCTTCTCGATCCTGGTCGAGTTCGGCGACGGCGACGGGTCGCCCTACTTCCCCGACAGCCCGGCCGGGCCGCTGCACAACGAGATCCCGGAGCCCTCCGCGAACGACAACTCCACGTACTGGGAGAGCGACTTCTCGCGCGACCACTTCATGGACATGTTCTTCCACGGCGACGCGAACGGCGAGTCGTTCCACGACGTCTACGACGAGATGTCGTCAGGCCGCTTCGACCTCCAGGGTGACGTGTCCGACTGGGTCACCGTGCCGAACCGCGCGTCGTACTACGGCGGCGGCAGCGCGGCGGGCGACGAGACCGGCGAGACCATGACCGCGTTCATCCAGGACGCGGCGGACGCCTGGTACGAGCAGCAGATCGCCTCCGGCAAGACGCACGACGAGGTCGTCGAGTACCTCCAGTCCTTCGACGTGTGGGACCGGTACGACGCCGACGGTGACGGCATCATCAACGAGCCCGACGGCTACATCGACCACTTCCAGGCGATCCACGCCGGCGAGGGCGAGGAGGCCGGCGCTCCGCCGTGGGCCATCTGGTCGCACCGCTGGGCGGTCAACCAGGGCGGTCTCTGGGAGGACGGCCCGGCGGAGTTCCCGAAGCTGGGCGGCGTCAAGATCGGTGACACCGACATCTGGATCCGTGACTACACGACCGAGCCGGAGAACGGCGGCCTCGGCGTGTTCGCGCACGAGTTCGGCCACGACCTCGGCCTGCCGGACTACTACGACACCTCCGGCGGCGAGAACGGCACCGGATTCTGGAACCTCATGAGCTCCGGCTCGTGGCTGGGCCACGGCGACGGCCACATCGGTGGCACCCCGAACCACATGGGCGCCACCGAGAAGATGTTCCTCGGCTGGCTGGACTACGAGACCGTCGAGGCGGACGCCTCCGGCAAGGTCAACCTCGGCCCGGCGTTCCACGCCACCACCCGGCCGCAGGCGGCGCTCGTGAACCTGCCGGACGGCACGGAGAGCATCGAGGTGGGCGTCGACCCGATCGACGGCAAGTACGCCTACTCCGACACCGGCAACAACATGAACGCCACCTTCGCGTCACCCGAGTTCGTGGTGCCCGCCGGCGGCCAGCTGTCCGCCCAGGTCAACTACGAGATCGAGGAGGGCTACGACTACGCCTTCGTCGACGTCACCACCGACGGCGGCGCGACCTGGACCGCCCTCTCCACGAGCGAGTCCTCCGACGAGGACCCGAACGGCACCAACCCGGGCGGCGGCATCGACGGCTCGTCCGGCGGCTGGACCGAACTGACCGCCGACCTGTCGGCCCACGCCGGTGAGACGGCACAGATCCGGTTCCGCTACACCTCGGACGGCGGCGTCAACGAGCGCGGCCTCGTGGTCGACACCGTCGCCGTGGGTGACGCGCTCGTCGAGGACTTCGAGGACGCCTCCGACTGGACGGGCGACTTCAAGATCGCCACCGACGGCGCCTACGACGCGACGTTCTCGCACTACTACCTCGCCGAGCACCGGGTGTACGGCGGCTACGACGTCACGCTGAAGGAGGGCCCGTACAACTTCGGCTGGACCGAGTCCAACCCGAACCGCGTCGAGCACTTCCCCTACCAGGACGGCCTGCTGATCTGGTACGTGAACGGCCTGTACGGCGACAACAACACGGCCACCCACCCCGGCCACGGACAGGCCCTGCCCGTGGACGCCGACGCGACGCCGCTGAAGTTCTCGGACGGCACCATCGCCCGCAACCGGATCCAGTCGTACGACGCCACGTTCGGCCTGCAGCGGAAGGACCGGCTCTTCCTGCACAGCGAGGCCGGTGACGCCCCGGCGACCCTGCGTACCCCGTGGTGGTCGCGGCAGACCCGGACGTTCGACGACAGCGACCCGTACGCCTACTACGACGAGTCCAACCCGGGCCACTCGGTGATCGTCGGCGGCACGGGCACCAGCATCAAGGTGCTGTGGCAGAACAGCCGCAACGGCCACATGACGATCAAGGTCGACCGGTCCTGACCGACACGGCCTGATCGCCGCGCGACGACGCCGGCCCGCATCCTCTGGTGGAGGATGCGGGCCGGCGTCGTCGGTCGTCACGGGGGTTGTCGTCCTGGGCGCCGCCCCTCGTGAGCCGGCAGAACTAGTTCCCCTTCTCGACGTCCTCCGCCAGGGTCCCCAGGTAGAGGGAGATCACCTTCGGGTCGGCCTGCAGTTCCTGGCCGGTGCCGGTGTACGCGTCCTTGCCCTGGTCGAGCACGTAGCCCCGGTCACAGATCTGCAGGCAGCGCCGCGCGTTCTGCTCGACCATGATCACGGACACGCCGGCCTTGTTGATCATCCGGGTGCGCAGGAACGCCTCGTCCTGCCGCACGGGCGACAGACCCGCCGACGGCTCGTCGAGCAGCAGCACGGACGGGTTCATCATGAGCGCGCGGGCCATCGCGACCATCTGCCGCTCACCGCCCGACATCGCACCCGCCCGCTGGCCGCGCCGCTCCCCCAGCGTGGGGAAGAGGTCGACGATGAACTCGAACCGCTCGTCGAACGTCCTCGGGCGCAGGTACACACCCATTCGCATGTTCTCCTCGACGGTGAGCGAGGGGAACACGTTGTTCGTCTGCGGCACGAACCCCACGCCCCGCGCGACGAGCGAGTTCGCCTTCATGCCGGTGATGTCCTGGCCCTCCAGCGTCACGGTGCCGGAGGTGACGTTCACCAGCCCGAACAGAGCCTTGAGCAGCGTGGACTTGCCGGCGCCGTTCGGGCCGATGATCCCGACGAGCTCGCCCTTGCCGACCTCGATCGAGCATCCGTTGAGGATGTTCACGCCGGGCACGTAGCCGGCGATCAGGTTGTCGGCCTTGAGCAGAAGCTCCTTGTCGGCCGGAAGGCCCGGCGTCGGGCCGCTCTCCGCAGCCGCCTCCTGCGTCGCGGTCGCCTCGGTCATCGCTTCTCCTCCTCGGCTTCGAGCCGGGCCAGCACCTCGGGGTCGAGCAGCGCGTCGTCACCCAGGTCGGTGTCGTGGTGCGCGCCCAGGTAGGCGTCCACCACCGCTTCGTTCTTCATCACGGACCCGGGCGGTCCCTCCGCCACGATCCGGCCCTCCGCCATGACGACGACCCAGTCGGAGATGTGCCGCACGGCATGCATGTCGTGCTCCACGAAGAGCACCGACATGCCCTCGTCGCGCAGGTCCTGGATGTGCCCCAGGAGCGACTGCACGAGCGCCGGGTTCACGCCCGCCATCGGCTCGTCGAGCATGATCATGGCCGGGTCGGTCATCAGCGCGCGTGCCATCTCGAGCAGCTTGCGCTGGCCGCCCGACAGCGACCCCGCGAACTCGTCGCGCATCGTGTCGAGCTTGAAGCGCTCGAGGATCTCGAGGGCCTTCTCCTTGTTGCGCGCCTCCGTACCGGCCCAGATCGGCTGGAACATCGACGCGAACATGCGCTCGCCCGGGTTCTTGGTCGCCGCGAGCAGCACGTTCTCCAGCACCGTCAGGCGCGACAGCGCCTTGGTGAGCTGGAAGGTCCGCACCATTCCCGCTCGCGCGACACGCGCCGCGCTCTTGTGGGCGATGGGCTCGCCCTGGAACGTCCACGAACCCTGGTTCGGCTTGTCGAAGCCGGTGAGCAGGTTGAAGAAGGTCGTCTTCCCGGCACCGTTCGGCCCGATGAGCGCGGTGATCGTGCCCCGCTCGACCTCCAGGTAGTCGACGTCGACGGCCGTCATGCCGCCGAAGCGACGCTGCACACCGCGCGCCGTCAGGATCGCGTCCGGCTTGGCGACGCCCACCTCCGGCGCGACGTGCGACAGGTCCCGCCCGGCCCGCTTCGCGGTCTCGCTCAGGACGGGCGCGTCCTGCTCGTCGCCACCCGCGCCGGCCCCGGCGTCGTTCTCGTTCACGGTCTTCTCATCGGGCATCGAGGGCCAGCTCCTTCTTGTTCCCCAGGATCCCCTGTGGTCGGAAGATCACGATCAGCATGAGGGTCACACCCACGAGGACACCCGCGACGTGGTCGACGTTCTGGGTCGGGATGGGCAGGAAGTCCATGACGTCGGTCCGCATCCCCGTGCGCACGAGCATGTACACGAAGAAGAACAGCATCGACCCGAGAACCGGGCCGAACAACGTCGCGGCACCACCCAGCAACATCACCGTCCACACCCAGAACGTCATCGTGCGGCCCATGGCATCTGGCGCCAAGTTGCCGGGCATGATGAAGATCACACCCGCAAGCGCGCCGAGTACGCCACCCAGGACGAGCGCCTGCATCTTGTACGAGTAGACGCTCTTACCCAGAGCGCGGACAGCGTCCTCGTCCTCCCGCACACCCTTGAGCACGCGCCCCCACGGACTGCGGGTGAGCAGCCAGACGACGATCAGCGCCAGCACCACGAGGCTCCACGCGAAGATGCGCGTCCACCACGAGTCGGAGCCGTTGTTGAGGTATTCGAGCGGACCGACCATGGTGCGGCCGTCCGGCAGGAACGACAGGTCCTGGAACGACCCCTTGTAGTCGCCACCCCGGATGCCCGCGGCCCCACCGGTGTACTCGTCGAACATGGTGGATCGCCCGAGCATGCGGATGATCTCCGCGGCCGAGATGGTCACGATCGCCAGGTAGTCGCCCCGCAGTTTCAGCGTGGGCAGACCGAGGACGACCGCGAAGAGGGTTCCGGCGGCCATCGCGATGATCAGCGCGACCCAGAACGGGGCGCCGGAGATCGTCGCGATGCCGAACCCGTAGGCACCGAGAAGCATGAAGCCGGCCTGGCCGACGTTCAGCAGTCCCGTGTAGCCGAAGTGGACGTTCAGGCCGATCGCGGCGAGTGCGTACGCGGCGGTGGCCGGCGCCAGCAGCTCCCCGAGGGCCAGAGTGAGTACTCGAAGCAGTTCTTCCATGACGAGGCTCCCTTCAGCCGATCCGCTCGCGGCTGCCGAGGATGCCCTGCGGCCGGATCAGGAGGACGAGGATGAGGATCAGCAGGGCGGTCGCGTAACGCACGTCGCTGGGAATGACCAGCCCGGCAAGTTCGACGACGAGGCCGATCAGGATGGACCCCACGAGTGCCCCGTACGCCGTGCCGAGACCACCGAGGGTCACGGCGGCGAACATCAGCAGCAGGAGCTGGACGCCCAGGTTCCAGGTGAAGGATCCGAACGAGATCCCGATGAGCAGACCGGCGAGCGCGGCGAGCGCGGTGGCCGAGACCCACACGATGCGGACGACGGCGTCCGGGTCGATCCCGGTGGCCGAGGCGAGCGCCCGGTTGTCGGCGACGGCGCGGATGGCCCGGCCGATCCGGGTCTTGGTGAGCAGCAGCGCGATGCCGATGATCACGACCAGGGCGACCGCCATCGAGATCCACGAGGCCCGGCTGAGGGTGATCCCCGCGATCGTCGTCGGCACCGGGTTGGTGGTGATGATTCGCATGGACCCGCTCTCTCGCCACTGCAGCGCGTACTGCAGGGCGAGCGAGAGACCGATGGTCACGAGCATGAGCTGTGCCGCGGGAGTGCCTCGCCGGCGTAGCGGGCGCCAGATCGCCGCGTCCTGGAGCAGACCCGTGAGGCCTCCGATGACGACGATCAGCAGCGCGGCGACCCAGACCGGCAGGCCCAGCTGGTTGATCAGGATGAAGCCGCCCATCGCGCCGATGACGACCTGCTCGCCGTGGGAGAACGACGAGATACCGGTGGTGCCGAAGATGAGGCTGAGGCCCACCGAGGCGAGCGCCAGCAGCAGACCGAACCGGAGGCCCGAGCCGACCTGCTGCCAGACCTGTCCGAACGACGGCAGGCCGGAGACGCTCACGTCCTCCTCGACGAGCCCTTCCGCTCCTTCCGCGCCCGGATCGTCAGCCGGCGCGCCGGTCTCGGTCTCGGTCTCGGACGCGTCCGGGTCCGGCGCCGGACCCCTGCCGATCGTGAACGCACCACGCGCGGTCGCGCCGGTCTGGGCGCTGAGTTCGCGCTCCGTGGGATCGGCGTGCGTGTCGTCGGGAAGCGTGTCCGTGTTCACGGTCAGCGTGTAGGTGCCGCGCTGGGGCACCTCCACGGACACGGGTCCCTCGCCGGTCGTGGTGACGACGGCCTCGAACTCCTCGCCGGCGATGGAGACCTCCACGCCCGGCACGGGATCCCGGTTCTCGTCGAGCACGATCGGCGAGACACAGGTGGTACTCGCGTCGGGCGTGCAGTCTGTCGCGATGTCGTCGATCGCCGCTCCCGCGGGTACGGCGAACATCACCGCGCCCGAGATCAGCGCCGCGAACGCAGCCATGATCACGGCGAGCAGGCGCCGTGGGGCTGTCGCGATCATCGGTCGGTCGGCTGTCATGTGCCGGGTCCTCCGTGGTCTTCAGTGCCAGATGTCCGAGGGTTGCTCGGACAGTTCGGGAACCGCAGGTGACCAAAGGAGTTCAGTAACACTGAACAGGCCCTGAACCGCCGCGGATTCCCAACAGTGCCGGAAGTGTAGCCGCGGCGTGTTTCACATCCACGATCCCATGGCACGGAGGCGGTTACGATTCGGCATCCCCTTGGTCACTCGCCGGCCAAGCCTGGTCGCATCCGCCAAAACCGGGCACCAGGGCCCTTGACAGTCGGACTTCCGAACCTGTCCCGCGGCGATCGGGGGCGACCGCACGTGCCCTGGGCCGAGCCGCGATACTGGGCCAATGACTTCCAGGCTCGCGCGGCTCGTGACCGTCCTGCTCCTCCTCGCCACCGCGGGGTGCGGCGGCCAGGCCGGGACGCCCCGCCCGTCGTCGTCCCCCACCCCTGGGACCACGACGCCTTCCGGAACCACGGCGCCTTCCGGATCCGCGACGCCGTCGCCTTCCGGGTCCACGGCACCTCCCGGAACGGCTTCCGGCCCGACGACGGCCGCGCCGTCGTCCACCTCCGCCTCCCCGGAACCGTCGCGGTCCGCCGACCCGACAGCGCCCTCGGGGAGGGAACTCCTGGAGCGGATGACCCTCGAGGAGAAGGTCGGGGAGATCATCATGGTCGGCGTGCCGGTGAGCGGCGGGCGCGACACGGCGGCCGCCGTGATCCAGGAACACCACGTGGCGAACATCTTCCTGCACGGCAGGACCCAGGCGGGGCAGGCTCCCGTGCGACGTCTGGTGGTCGATTTCCGAACCCTCGGCGCCGCGGAGAACCCGCGCGACCCGCTCATGCTCGTCGCCACCGACCAGGAGGGCGGCACCGTGCAGGTGCTCCGCGGTGACGGGTTCAGCGATCTGCCGAGCGCCGTGGACCAGGCCGCCATGTCCCCCGACGAGCTGCGCCGCAACGCCGAGACCTGGGGCGCGGAGCTGGCCGACGTCGGAGTGAACCTCAACCTGGCGCCGGTGGCGGACGTGGTGCTGGCGGCCTCGGCGGCGTCGAACGCTCCGATCGGTGCGAACCGGCGCAACTACGGGTACACGCTGGACTCCGTGGTGGCCGGGTCGGTGGCTTTCGGGCAGGGGCAGCGCGCCGCCGGCGTCGCCACGGCACCCAAGCACTTCCCCGGGCTCGGCCTCGTGGTCGGGAACACCGACACGGCCACGGACGTGACCGACACCGTGACCGGGCCGGACGCGAAGTCCGTCGCGGCCTTCGCCGCGAACGTGGAGTCGGGGAGCGAGTTCGTGATGATGTCGTCGGCCGTCTACACGAAGATCGACGCCGAGCGGCCGGCCGTGTTCAGCCCCGCGGCGATCGACCTGCTGCGCGACGACCTCGGGTTCGACGGCGTCATCATGACCGACGACCTCGCCGCCGCGGCGCAGGTCCAGGCATGGACGCCGGGCGACCGTGCGGTGCTGGCGGTCGAGGCCGGCGTCGACCTGGTTCTGGCCTCCGCCGACCCGACGACCGCGGCGCCCATGGCTCAGGCGCTGGTGGAGCGTGCCGAGCGGGACCCGGGCTTCGCGAGCCGGATCGACGAGGCGGCCGCCCGGGTCCTCACCGCCAAGTCCGCCTTGATCGGCTGACACGGCTCACACGGCATCACCCGGCTCAGTCGGCGAGCCCCAGGACCTGGAGGATCCAGGCGTGCTCGAACGCGATCTGCTCCCACGCCGCGTAGCGCCCCGAGACACCACCGTGGCCCGCCTGCATCTCGATCTTGAGCAGAGCGGGCGCGCCCGCCGCACGGAGGCGCGCGACCCACTTCGCCGGCTCGACGTACATCACCCGGGTGTCGTTGAACGACGTGGTGGCCAGGATCTGCGGGTAGTGCGAGGCGTCGTCGGGGATGTTCTCGTACGGGCTGTACGCCTTCATGTAGCCGTACACGGCGGCGTCGTGCAGCGGGTCGCCCCACTCGTCCCACTCCGTGACCGTCAGCGGCAGGGACGGGTCGAGCATGGACGTCAGCGCGTCCACGAACGGCACGCCGGCAAGCACGCCGCCGAACGCGTCGGGCGCGAGGTTCAGGGCCGCGCCGACGAGCAGGCCGCCGGCGGAGCCGCCGTCCGCCACCGTCCGTCCCGGCGTGGTCCAGCCCGCGGCGGCGAGGTGCCGCGCGCACGCCACGAAGTCGGTGAAGGTGTTGCGCTTGTGGCCGAGCTTGCCGCCGTCGTACCAGTGCCGGCCCATCTCGCCACCACCGCGGACGTGCGCGATCGCGAACACCACGCCCCGTTCGAGCAGCGAGAGGCGCGGGATCGAGAAGTACGGGTCGAGCGACATCTCGTAGGCGCCGTAGCCGTAGAGCAGCACGGGAGCGGGGGCGGCGGGCAGGCCGTCGTCCCCGAGCGCCACGCGGTCCTTGCGCCAGACCAGTGAGATCGGGACGCGCGTGCCGTCCTCGGCGACGGCCCACTCACGGCGCTGCGCGTACTCGTCCGCGTCGAAGCCGCCGAGCACGGGCGTCTGCTTGAGGAGCGTGCGCTCACCGGTGGCCACGTCGTAGTCGTAGACGGCCGACGGCGTCACGAACGAGGTGTACCCGACCAGCAGGTTCGGCTGCTCCCAGACCCCGACGCCGGCGCCCACGGACTCCAGCTCCTGCCCGAAGGTGATCTCCTCGAAGCGCCAGGCGGTCCCGGCCGGCCCGACCGCCGGCCTGCCGGACTCCATGAGCTGCGGCCTGATCTCCGGCGCCGGCGACTGATCCGCCGAGGCAACGGGCGGGCGGACCGCCCCACCCGGCGTGTCGAGCCGCAGGATCCCGCTGCGCCCGATCGCGCCGCGCCGGTAGTACAGGACCAGGTAGCGCTCGGAGGCGGAGATGCCCTCCAGCCGAACCTCCGGGTCGTGCGGCACGACGACGTCGCCCCACCCGGCCGCGCCCTCGGGCCCGGGCACGTCCGCGACCGTGAGCTCGAAGTTCTCCGCGTTCGCGTTGTGCAGGATCAGGAACACGTCGCGGCCGGCGCCCCCGCCGGTCGAGCCGGCCGCCGGCAGGACCGCGTGCTCCACCGAGTACTCCACGCCCTCGGCCCGGGGCCGAACGCAGCGGAACTCGCCGGTGGGGTGGTCGGCCTCGAGGATCCAGCACTCGCTGGTCACCTTGGAGGCGAGCTCGATCATCAGGTACTTCTTGGAGCGGGACACTCCCGCGCCCATCCAGTACCGCTCGTCGGGCTCGTCGAACACCATCACGTCGTCGTCCCGCGACGTCCCGATGCGGTGCCGCCAGAGGCGGTGCGGGCGCCACGCCTCGTCCACGGTCTGGTAGAAGACGTGGACGCCGTCGGGCGCGAAGAACGCCCCCGGGGCGGTGCCGATCACCTCGTCGTCCAGGTCGGTGCCCGTGGCCAGGTCGCGGATGCGCAGCGTGTAGCGCTCGTCGCCCGCCGTGTCGACGGCATAGAGGAGGAGGCCGCCGTCGTCGGACACGTCGAACGTGCCCAGCGAGAAGAAGTCGTGGCCGTCGGCCTCGACGTTCTGGTCGAGCAGCAACTGCTCGCCGGGCACGGGCTCGCCCGGCTCCAGGACCCGCGGCTTCCAGTCGTCCGGATCGCTGACCTCGTACCGCGCGTGGATCGGGTACTGCTTTCCCTCCTCGGTGCGGGAGTAGTACCACCAGTTCCCGTCGCGCGACGGGAGCGAGAGGTCCGTCTCCTGCGTGCGGGACTTGATCTCGTCGAAGATGGACTGGCGCAGCGGCGCGAGGTGCTCGAGGCGTGCCGTCGTGTAGGAGTTCTCCGCCTCGAGGTGCGCGACGACCTCCGGGTCCTCCTTCACGCGCAGCCACTCGTACTCGTCGGTGAACGTGTCACCGTGATGGGTGCGGGCGGTGGGTCGGCGGGCCGCGGCGGGCGGCATGACGGTCTGATCCACCGCATCAGCCTAATGTCGCCGCGGCGTGCACGACGAAGAATCCACAGGTTCCGCTCCCCCGAACCGGGCCGAAATCGGTTTACCCGGTCGCGGCGCCGATCACCTCGACGAACCGGTCGACGTCGTCCTCCGTGGTGTCCCACGCGCACATCCACCGGGCCTCGACCCGGTCCGGGGTCTCGCCGTGGGCCCAGTCGTAGAAGCGGAACCGTTGGCGCGCCACGTCCGCCGCCCGCCGCGGCAGCGTCGCGAAGACGACGTTCGCCTCCGTGGGATGGGTGACGCGCACGACGTCTCCGGGCAGGGCGCGCTCGATGCCCGCCCGCAGGCGCGTCGCCATGGCGTTCGCGTGCCGCGCGTTGCGCAACCAGAGAGGGTCGGCGTCCGACGGCGTCGCCGCGGTCCGGGCGGCCTGCCCGCCCGGCGTATCCTGCAGGCGCGATGCCGCCGCACTGCCCGGCTCGCCCAGGAGCGCGAGGAGCTGCGCCGACACGAACCGCGCCTTCGAGGCAAGCTGCATCGTCTGCTTGCGCAGGTACGGGATCGACTCGGCGAGCCCGGCGTCGGCTCCGCCGTCCAGCACCACCACGGCCTCGCCGATCATCCCGCCGTTCTTCGCCACGCCGAGCGAGAGGATGTCCACCCCGGCGTCCGTGGTGAGCTCCCGCAGTCCCGTCCCCAGGGACGCCGCCGCGTTGGCGAGCCGCGATCCGTCCACGTGCACGAGCATCCCGAGGTCGTGGGCGGTGGCCGCCAGCGACCTCAGCTCGTCGAGCGGGTAGACGGTGCCGAGCTCCGTGGCCTGCGTCAGGGAGAGCACGGCAGGCTGTGCGCGGTGCGGGTTGCCGAGATCGCCCGCCCAGGCACGCACGGCCTCGGTGGTGATGCGGCCGTGGGTGGACGGGCAGACGAGGAGCTTGAGCCCGCCGACCCGTTCCGGTGCGCCGTTCTCGTCGGTGTTCGCGTGTGCGACGTCGCTCAGCACCGCTCCGCCCCAGCGCGGCGCCGCCGCCATCAAGCTGATCACGTTGGCGCCCGTGCCGATCAGCACCGGGAACGCGGCGGCCTTCGAGCCGAAGATCTCGCGGGTCCGCGCCTGGAGGCGTTCCGTGGTGGCGTCGTCCCCGTAGGGGACGTCCGGCCCGTCGTTCGCGGCCACGACGGCGGCCATGACCTCGGGGTGGACGGGAGCGTAGTTGTCGGAGGCGAAGTGCTGCACACCGTCATTATCGGCCGGCCTTCTGCAGCTGGCCGCCGTTCGGCCCGCCGGAACCAAGAAGAGCGGGTACTCGTTGGGTGGATAGCTACTCTAGCTACCGACGAAAGGGATGAGATGGGCTTCCTCGACCGACTCCTCGGCCGTGAGCCGAAGGACCCCTACCAGCAGTACGGGCCGTACGGCTCGCAGGGAGGCCAGGCTCCGACGGCCGCACCGCAGTACGGAGCGCAGCCGGCGACCTTCCCCGGACAGGGCGCCGCGCCGCCCGCCCAGCAGGCCGAGAGCCGCACCCCGGACGACATCGCCATCGACCGCTACAAGTACATGCTGCGCACGGCGCCGCCGGACGCCGTCGAGCAGGCGCACGCGGAGGCGTTCGAGAAGCTCACGCCGGAGCAGCGCCAGAAGGTCCTCGCCGAACTGAACTCGAGTGTGCCCCCGCACGAGCAGGCGACCTCCGACGACCCGCGGGAGCTCGCCCGCACGGCGACCCGGGCCGAGATGCGCGAGCCCGGCACGCTGCAGCGCAGCTTCGGCGGGCCCTCGTTCGGCTCGATGCTCGGTGCGAGCCTGCTCGGCACGATCGGTGGCATGGTCATCGGCTCCGCCGTCGCGAACGCGCTGTTCGGCCCGACCTTCGGCGACCCGACCCAGGAGCACGCGGCAGACGCGGAGGCCGAAGGGGCCGAGACCGAGGAGGCCGGCGAGGAAGGTGCCGTCGGCGAGGACGCCGGTGCCGAGGACCCGGGCCTTGCCGGTGCCGACGCGGGTGACGCCGGCGATCCGGGCGTTGTCGAGGCGTCAGGCATGGACGCCGGGGCCGAGGCGGCCGGCGGCGACGGCGGGGGCTTCTTCGGCGACATGTTCGGCGGTGGCGGCGACGACGGCGGTGGCTTCGACTTCGGCGGAGACTTCTGACCCCGAACTGCCATCCGCCCCGGGACTCCTGGCACCTCGCCGGAACACCCGCCCGGGCGCCGACCGGAAAGGGCCCGACCCCCAAGGGGGTCGGGCCCTTCGTGGTTTCGGGCCGGAGCCCGGCTCAGATCACGCGGGGCGGATGTTCTCCGCCTGCAGGCCCTTGGGGCCCTGCTTCACGTCGAACTCCACGCGCTGGTTCTCCTCCAGCGTGCGGTAGCCGTTGGTCTGAATCGCGCTGTAGTGGGCGAAGACGTCGCTGCCACCCTCCTCGGGGGCGATGAAGCCGAAGCCCTTCTCAGCGTTGAACCACTTGACGGTTCCGAATGCCATGCTTGCTCCTTGCAAGAGGTGACGACCCCGGCCTTCGGGATCGCGGTCAATCACGGTGTCGTCGTCATCTCTTGGAAGAACGATCGCACTGCAACGGCACCAAGCCTACACACGGATCTGCCACTCGGCCTGTGATATGTGCGGGCGGTGCAGTGAACGTTCCGGGAGAAAACCAGTCACGCCGAGGTCACATCACCGTAACGATCCGACTGGCGGAGGCGCTCGTCACACTCGCGTGACACAGCATGACTACGTTCGACGGCACGACGGGGCAAGGTGCCGCGTCATGCAGATCTACTCCCGTTTGAAGGGAATGAGCATGAATCGACGTTCCACGGCCGCACGCGGGCTTGCGCTCGCCGCGGTTCTCAGCCTTGGCCTCACGGCCTGCTCGACAACCTCGGGCGAAGGCTCCGATGAGCCCTTGAAGGTGGGCACCATCCTGCCTATCACCGGCACCCTCGCGTTCCTCGGGCCGCCCGAGGTCGCCGGCGTGGGCCTGGCGATCGACGACATCAACGAGGCCGGTGGTGTGCTGGGCAACGATGTCGAACTGGTCCCGGGCGACTCGGGTGACACGACCGACTTCTCGGTTGCGGACTCCACTGCAACCGACCTGATCAGCCAAGACGTGTCGGTCGTGATCGGCGCGGCATCGTCGGCAGTGTCCCTTCGCGTCGTCGACAAGTTCGCCGAGCAGGAGATCATGGAGATCTCCCCTGCGAACACTGCGGCCAACCTCTCCGGCTACAGCGACTTCTACGCACGGACTGCTCCGCCGGACACCGTGCAGGGTGCAGCGCTCGGCAACCTCGTCCTGGATGACGGTCACCAGACCGTCGGCTTCCTGGTCCAGAACGAGGACTACGGCACCGGTCTGCGTGACAACGTGCAGAAGACGCTCGAGGAGGGTGGCGCCGAGATCGTCTACGGCGGCACCGGCGAGGGCCAGGAGTTCCAGCCCGGCGAGACGAACTTCGCCTCCCAGGTGACCGACCTGCTCGCGCAGGAGCCCGACGCGATCAACATCATCGCTTTCGAGGAGACCAAGGCGATCGTGGCCGAGCTGCTGGCCCAGGGCTGGGAGTTCGACGGCACCACCTACTTCTGCGACGGCAACACCGCCTCCTACGAGGGCGAGTTCGACGAGGGCACGCTCAGCGGTGTGGTCGGCACCATCCCGGGTGCGCAGGCCGAGGAGGACTTCCAGCAGCGCCTCTCGGACTACTACGAGGAGACCGAGGGCTCACCGCTCGAGGACTACTCCTACGGTCCCGAGTCCTACGACGCCACGATCCTGGCCGCGCTCGCAGCGGTCCGCGGCGAGGGCACCAACGGTGCGACCATCTCGGAGAACATCAAAGCGGTCTCCGGTGCCGAGGAGGGCAGTGTCGAGGTGACCTCCTTCGAGGAGGGCGTCGAGGCGCTCGAGAACGGTGACGAGATCCGCTACGTCGGCGTCTCGGGCATCGGCCCGCTGAACGAGGAGAACGACCCGTCGTCCGCGTTCATCGGCGTGTACGAGTACCAGGAGGACAACACGATCGAGTGGACCAACGCGGTCGAGGGTTCGATTGGATGACCTGACCTGATGTGATGACGCGGGACATCGTTCATAGATGTTCCGCGTCATCCTTCATATCGGGAGTCCGGCCAGCGGCCGGGCTCCCGTTCGTTGTTTCGGCAGTAGCTGTGGTCGGAGTCGATGGTGTTGGTCGCCAGGGTGCAACCTAGGGCCTGTCCTGCGAATAGTCAGGTCACGGAGCCGGTAGTTGGGTGTTGGACGTGGTGAGCTGACGGATACGGCCTGGGCGCGGATCGAGCCGTTACCCCGCTCGATGCCGACCGGGTGACGCGCAGGATGCCGGGTCGCTGGTCACCGATCCGACCGGTGGCCCGTTGCGGGCTCGGTTGGCCAAGGCCTGCGCCGAGCACGTCGCGCCGGGATCGGCGACGTACTGCCTCTACGACGTCACGACGCTACGCTTCGAGGCCCAGAAGGTGACGGTTTCCGCGAGCCCGGGTTCTCCAAGGAACGCAGGCTGGAGCCGCAGATCACCGTTGGGCTCCTGACCGACCAGGCGGGGTTCCCGCTAATGGTCCGCGCGTTCGAGGGCAACCGTGCCGAGACCACGACCATGGTCCCGGTGCTGCAGGCGTTCATGACCGCCCACCAGCTGACGGGCATCGTGATCGTCGCCGACGCGGGCATGATCTCCGAGACGAACTGGCGCGCGATCGAAGTCCTGGACTGCTCCTTCGTCCTGGGAGCGCGGATGAACGAGGTCCCCTACGTCGTGAGCAAGTGGCGCAAGGACCACCCCGGCGAGCACATCCCCGACGGGCACGTGTTCACCCAGCCCCGGCCCGCCAGCCCGCCGGACAAACGCCGTGACCACACGTACTACTACGCGCATTCCGCCGCCCGCGCCAGGCGCACTCTGCACGGCATCGACGAGCAGGTCCGCAAAGCCAAGAACGCCGTCGCCGGGAAGACCGCAATCAAGCGCGACCGGTTCGTCAAGCTCACCGGCGCGACCAAGACCGTCAACAGGGCATTAAAGAACAAGGCGCGGGCGCTGGCCGGGATCAAGGCCTACGTCACCAACCTCGACGACCCCACCCCTGAACACGTCATCGCGACCTCCCCCGCGCTGCTCAACGTCGAGAAGTCCTTTCGCATGGCCAAGTCCGACCCAGCAGCCAGGCCCGTGTTCCATCACGTCTGCCACTCGATCGAGGCGCACCTGACGATCGTGTTCGCGGCCCTGGCCGTCAGCAGATGGATCGAGAGCACCACGGGCTGGTCCATCCGCAAGCTCGTCAAGACCGCCCGCCGCTACCGCAAAGTCACCATCACCGCCGGCGAGCGGACAATCACCGCCGCCGACCCCCTACCCGACGACCTACAGACCGCCGTCGACCTCATCCACCGCACGCACTAAATGAGCCAAGTCGGGCAACACGGACATGACTAATCTGATGCAGATCCATCAAGGCCGTCTGACAACGGCTACATCGTCCTTCTCCACAAAGGCGTCAATCGCCGCCTGGATCCTCTCTATTTCTTGCCGTACATCGTTGAGTTCTGACCTGTTCTCTGTGATCAATCGACGTTGAGCATCTTCAACCTTCTCATAGTAGATTTGATCAAACTCTGTGAGGCCGCGACACCCAACGTCCTGAACCGCGATCGCCACCTCTTCCTCCGACGGTTCTACCGGTGCCGCGTTGTTCAGCTCTTGGCTGAGGTACCTGCTGGCGAAGTCATCGGGCAGGCCATCGATCTCAAGTCCCGGAAATGCGTCAACCATGCAGGTACGCCACCGCCCTGACGCAGCCTGAACATTCGGGTCGGACGAAGCGATCTCCCTGCTTTCGGCGTCCAGAGCGAGGATCACGTTTCCCGGTCCTGCAAGGTCCGGGACAACGTCGATAGAACGCGAACTGCAGTTGTCGAACTGCGCAGTGTATGAAGCGCCGGCCCTCTCGAACATGACCTCCCGTTCCTCGACGACCCTCGGATCGGGAGAGTCTCGGTAGCCATATCGTTTCGCAGTAGACTCCGTCAAAATTCGATATCCCAGTTCGCTCCGCGTCTCGGTGGTTCCGCCACGTACAAGGTCGAGCTTCTCCACCGGGTAGCCCAAGCCCGCATCCTCCATGCATTTTCTTACCGCGCTGTCGATCGCCGCACCATACAGTTTCATATCGACGAATTCCCCCTCGAGCGGAAGATCCCATGCCGGATGCCGTGCACTTACTTGGCCACCCCGAGTGGCACTGCCACTCGAAGACAGCCCATCATCAGAGCCATTTACGGCCGTGGTTGGAGTGCATGCCGCCAGGGAGACGCAACATATGAACACGCACAGAATTCTGGCAATCCGCATAGAAGCACCACATCAGATCGAGACTCGATCACACAGGGAAATCTGAGCAGGTTCAAGAATCAAATATTCCACCCCGCTGGAGATGTTATCAACAACGGGGTGGAATCCTGATCCTGTAGTTTTGCTAGCAGACGAACTTCGCAGAACTCACCGAGTGCGACCAATTGTAGATTCCGTCATAGAAGTCCAGCGTCTTATAACCCCCACCGCGAGGGATCAAGAGGTTCCTGCCTGTGTAGTTGGTGTCCATGTAGATCCTGGCGTTACACGAACGCCCGTAGTTGTAAACGGACTTCACCTTGTTGTCAAGGGCACCGATCGACGGCACACCGAACTCGAAGCGGTAAACGCCCCCAGCCGTCTTATAGTCCTCGGAACCGTAGAGGCAGGTCAGCCCGGGTGAGCAGTTGGACGGCACCGCCTGTGCGGGCACCGCACCTCCAGCGGTGATGCCCGCTACAAGCAGTGCTGCAACGCCGAAGCGGAGAGCGGTCTGTCGCACACCTGCGCTATTCATCTTCATACACATATATGTACCGGGTTGTCGGTTTTGTGTCAATGCTTGGATGATGGTGTGACGCGTCGCACAACTGCTGATAGATCTAAGGCATGTTCCTCCTGGAGCCGGGCCGTCCCGAGACTCTCGTGCACTCCGCAAGCGACCTGGTCGTGGCCGGCGAGTGCGAGTTCCGGCTGCTCCGGCGGCTCGACGAGGTGCTCGGGCGGGTTCCGCGGCGACCCCGCGACGAGGACGAGATGCTCGCGCGCACCGCCGCCCTCGGGGACGCGCACGAGCGCCGCGTGCTCACCTCCTACCAGGCACGTTTCGGCGTGACGGCCCTGGAGGGGGACGACGGCGCGGCGGCGGGCGGGGTGTACAGCGTCCCCTCCGCACGGCGCATGTCCTACGACGAGCTCACCGCCGCGCACGAGCGCACACTCGCCGCGATGGAGCACGGGGCCGACGTCGTCTTCCAGGCGTCCTTCTTCGACGGCCGCTTCCACGGACGGGCGGACTTCCTGGTCCGCGACCGGGCGCGAGATGCGTGGCCGGGGCCCGCCGGGCACGAGGATCGCGGCGCACGTGCGGCGGGGCCGGCTCCCGCCCGGGACGGGACGGCCGCCCCGCGCTACGCCGTCCACGACACCAAGCTGGCTCGGCGCGCGAAGGTGCGTGCCCTGCTCCAGCTCGCCGCGTACGCCGACCAGCTCCTCGAGGCCCGGATCGACCCGACCGACCAGATCCACCTGATCCTCGGGGACCGGACCGAGACCCATCACGATCTCGGCGACGTGCTGCCCGTGTTCCGGCGGCGGCGCGAGCGCCTGCTGCGGATCCTGGCCGAGCACGTCTCCGACGACGCCCCGGTGGCCTGGGGCGACGATCGATGGCTGGCCTGCGGCCGCCTGGGCGCGTGCCAGGACTGCGCCGAGGCCGCCACCGCGCGCCGCGACGTCCTGCTGGTCAAGGGCGTGTACGAGCGGCAGCGAGCCCGGCTGGCGGAAGGAGGCGTGACCACCATCGATCTCCTGGCCACCGCGGTCGCTGCCCCGGACGGCATGCCGGCGGCGCGGTTCGAGGCGCTGCGGGACCAGGCCCGTTTACAGCTCGGCCTGGACGAGGGGCACGGCTCGGTCGCGCTGGACGACGGCCCTGCCGGGCCTGGCGGGCGGCTGCGCTGGAAGATCGTGGACCCTCAGCCGATCGACTCCCTGCCGGCACCGTCGCCGGGTGACATCTTCTTCGATTTCGAGGGCGACCCGCTGTGGGAGGAGGTCCGGGCCTCGGGCGAGCGCGCGGCGACGGGACTGGACTACCTGTTCGGCTGGGTGGAACGGCCGACGACGCCGGACGCGAGACCACCGTTCACGGGCCTGTGGGCGGACGACCTGACCGCCGAGCGCGATGCGCTCGTCCGGTTCGTGGATCACGTGAACGCCCGCCGGGCCGTGTCTCCCGGGATGCACGTGTATCACTACGCGCCGTACGAGAGGACCCACCTGCTGTCCATCGCCGCACGGCACGGCACCTACGAGGAGCAGGTCGACGACCTGCTGCGGGACGGCGTGCTGGTGGACCTCTACGCGGTGGTGCGGTCGGCGGTGCGGACCAGCGACCGGTCGCTGTCGATCAAGAGGCTCGAGCCGCTCTACATGCTCCACGATCCCGCGCGCGAGGGGGTGAAGGACGCCGCCTCGTCGGTGATCGAGTACGCGGAGTACACGCAGGCCGTGGTGGAGGGACGGATGGACGACGCCGGTGTCCTGCGCCGGCGGATCCTGGAGTACAACGAGTACGACTGCCGGTCGACACTACGTCTGCTCGAGTGGTTGCGGTGGGCCCGGAAGGAGGCCTTCGGCGGTGGGTCCCGTGGGCCGGCCGTGGACGGGGCCGGTCCGGGTCAGAAGGCGGGCCCGGTCGGAGCCGGTGCCGGGCCGGCCTCTCGCCCGGGGGCGCGGCAGGAGTCCCGGGAGCGGTGGGGGGCGCTGGCGCGGGAGATCCGGGAGGTGGTCGGGGAGAGCGCCGAACGGCGAAGCAGCGGGGAGCAGGCGCTGGCACTGCTCGGCGCCGCCGTCGAGTACTACGTGCGGGAGGACAAGCCGTTCTGGCAGGAGCACTTCGGGCGGCTGGAGCTGCCGGTCGACGAGTGGCCCGGCAAGGGGTCGGCGTTTCGCGTGGAACGAGGGCGGGTCTCCCGGGAGTGGGAGACCGCGCCGGGGAAGCGGACGCTCTCGCGGGACGTCGAGCTCGCGGGCCGGATGCTCGATGCGTCCCGGGTGGGCGACTCAGACCTGGTGGCGGGCACGGCGGTGGAGGTTCTCTACGACCAGCCGGTTCCACCCGTCGTGCGGAGCCTGCCGGATCGCGCGGTACGGGGATCGCACTCCGGGGGCAAGATCCTCGAGGTGCGGTCGAGCGCGGACGCCGCGGTGGACACCGACGTCGTCGTCCTCCGGGAGCGGCTGCGGCGGGACACCGACGGGCACGAGCAGCTGCCGGTCGCCCTGACGCCCGGAGCCGGGCCGGGGCACGGGCCGCAGGAGGAGGCGATCGAGGAGATGGCCGCCACCGCCCTGCGCTCGTGGCGCGAGGGGCGCGGACTGCCCTCCGGTCCCGCGGCGGACATCCTGGAACGGCGCCCACCCCGCCTGGTGAGCCACGGCAAGCTGCCGAAGGCCCACGATCACGGCGACACGGTGACGACGGTGGAGCGCGTCCTGCGAGATCTCGACGACTCCAGCCTCGCCGTGCAGGGGCCACCCGGGACCGGCAAGACCCGCCTCGGATCGCAGGTCGTGGCGCGGCTGGTCGCCGACGGGTGGCGGGTCGGCGTGGTGTCGCAGTCCCACGCGGCCGTCGAGAACATGCTGCACGCGGCCGTGGACGGGGCCGGGGTCCCGGCCGCCGTCGTGGCCAAGAAGAGGCAGGAATCCGCGGTGCCGCGCGGACGCGGCCTGACTCCAGGAGCGGGCACCGGCGCGCCGGACAGCCCGCTCGCGCCACCCTGGCAGGAGCTGAGCGCGGACGCGCTCGCGGACTTCGCCTCACGGCAGCCCGGAGGCTGCGTGGTGGGCGGGACGGCGTGGGACTTCGCCCACCGGCGCTGGCCCGCCGCGGGGCTCGACCTGCTCGTGATCGAGGAGGCAGGGCAGTTCTCCCTGGCCGACGCCGTCGCCGTCGTGCGGTCCGCCCGGCGTGTCCTCCTGCTCGGTGATCCGCAGCAGCTCCCCCAGGTGACGCAGGGCAGGCATCCTGAGCCCGTGGACTCGTCGGTGATCGGCTGGCTCGCGGGCGCGGAAGCGGTGCTGCCCGACGAGCTCGGCTACTTCCTGGACACGTCGTGGCGCATGCATCCGGCGCTGTGCCGCAAGGTCTCGGACCTCGCCTACTCGGGAAAGCTCGACGCGCACCCGGTCGCCGCGAGGCGCTCCCTCGCCGGCGTCGCACCGGGAGTGCATCACGTTCCCGTGCCGCACGAGGGAAACCGGCTCTCCTCACCCGAGGAGGCTGCCGAGGTCGTCCGCCAGGTGCAGGCCGTGATGGGGCGCGAGTGGTCCGACCCCTCCCTCCGGCAGGGCGAGAGGCCGGTCACCGAGGAGACGTCCCGGCCGGGATCGCGGCGGCACGCCGGGGAGGTGCGCCCTCTCGGCCAGGAGGACGTCGTGGTGGTGGCCGCCTACAACGCGCAGGTGCACGTCGTGCGGCGCGCCCTCGCCGAGGCCGGACTGGACCGCGTGCCCGTCGGGACCGTCGACCTGTTCCAGGGGCGCGAGGCGCCGGTGGTGATCCTGACGCTCGCGGCGTCGTCGCCGCATGACGTCTCGCGCGGCATGGGATTCCTGCTGTCCCGCAACCGCCTGAACGTGGCGGTCTCCCGGGCACAGTGGCGGGCGGTCGTGGTGCGCTCCCCGCGCCTGACCGACTACCTTCCTGGCGACCTGGAGGCGAACGGCCTCCGCCACCTTCTCGACCTCGGGGCCTTCCTCCGCCTCACCTCCGGCTGACCCGAGGGCGCGGCCGTGCGGTGAACGCGGCAGGGTACCGCACCGGTCCCGCGGTAGGGCAAAATGTCCGATCGTGGGGCCGCTCTCCTGGCTTTTTCGATGCCCGATGCTCCATAGTGGCCCCGCCCCCACGTTGAAGGAGAAACCATGGCCGTGCGCTTCAACCCGCCCCCGGGTTGGCAAGTGCCCCCGGGATTCCGACCCGACGCCAGCTGGGTGCCCGACCCGTCCTGGCCCCCGGCCCCACCCGGCTGGGAGTACTGGATCCGCGAGCCGAACCCCGCACCACCGGCGCCACCCGCCCCGGCAGCCCCTGCCGGGCCGCCCGCCGCGCCGTCGGGCACCGGCAACCCGCCGTCGGCCGGCCAGGACTCCACGCGGATCATCGCGCCGGCCGAACGGGCCCCGCACGCCTCTCCCGTCGACGAGCTGACCGTCCGCCGGGTGCCCGACGACGCCGCGGGCACGCGCGCACCCGACGAGCCGACCGTCTCCCTGCCCGCCGAGGGCCCCGGGCCGGGCCGGCCGGGGACCGACGAGACGATGGTCCACCCGGTGCCGGTCGGCGACGGCCCCGCACCGCGCGAGGACACCAGCACGATGGCGCTCCAGGCCGTGCCTGGCACCGGCGCGCCGGCACCCCTCACGCCGGGCCCGCCCGGGCCACCGCCCGGCCAGGCGCCTCCCGGTTCCCCTCTGCCCCCCGGAATGCCCGGCGGCCCGGGCTTCGGGGGCTACGGCGCACCCCCGGGCCCGGGCGCTCCGGGCCCAGGGGGACCCGGCGGCCCTGGCATGCTGCCGCCCGAGGGGCAGGCACCGAAGAGTTCCGTGGCCGCGATGGGCCAGAACCTGCTCGGCTCGATCAAGAGCCTCGGCACCAGGTCACGCGCGCACGAGCCCGCGCCGGTGCCCCCCGGCCCGGCCACGCCGATGCCTCCCGGTGCCGGTGTGCACGGCCCCGGCGGACGCCCGCCCGCGGGGCGTCCCGGCGGCACGCCGGGAGGTGCCAAGCCGCCCGGCACCCCGCTCCTGATCGGTGTGGGGATCGCGGGTGCGGCCCTCGGCGTGATCATCGGCGTCGTCGTCACCGCCGGCCTGCAGGCCGACGCCAATCAGGCGATCACGAACGCCGAGCAGATCCAGGCCGAGGTCGCGGCCGAGCGCGAGCAGCTCGACCAGGACCTCGCGCAGCTCAAGGAGCAGCGCAACGAGGTCGCGAAGCGGGAACAGGAGCTCAGCAAGCGCGAGACGGAGCTCACCAAGAACGAGCGCGAGCTGAACGAGCAGCGGGAACAGCAGCAGCAGGAGCAGCAGGAGAACGAAGAGGAGTGGGAGGAGGAGAACAACGGCAACGGGAACGACGGTTTCCAGTTCTTCTTCACCTGTGACGACGTGCGCGCGGCGGGCCGCGCGCCGCTCCCCGACTCCGACCCGAGCTACCGCTGGGATCTCGACCGGAACGGCAACGGCCTGGCCTGCGAGGACGGCGAGTAGCCGAGCGAGAAGGATGAACGGCCCGAGGCAGAACCCCAGATTTCTGCCCCGGGCCGTTCGCTGGTTCCCGCCGGAGGAACCCAGACCCCGGCGGGAAGTCTTTGCCGGCCCTCACGGGCCGGGTCGGGTCACCCTCCCGAGTCGCCCCCGAGGAGGTTCCCGTCGTCGGCGGTGTCACCGCTGAGCACGTCGCCCACGCCGCCGAGAACGCCCTCGATGAGTTCGCCCACGCCGTCGGTCACGGTCTCGATCGGTCCCGTCGGGTCGTCCTGTTCCCCGTCGCTCGGGGTCGGACCCGGGGTCGCCGGAGCCGGGCTGCCGGCATCCGGCGCGTCGCCCTCGCCCTCCGCGGGAAGGTCGATCCGCCCTCGCTGCACGGCCACGGCCGCCTCGGTCAGATCGATGAGGCACTGTCGCCACTGCCCGGCGTCGATACCGTCCGGCACGGCGCCGAGCGTGTCCTCGGTCAGCCCGGGCGGAGCCGTCCACGCGTCGTCACCCCGCGACGAGACGCAGACCTCCATGGCCGCGACGACGGGCTTGTCCGCGCCGTCCAGCATCGCCTGACCGAGCTCCGTGACCAACGGGGAGAGCTCGGCCCCGGAGGGCTTTCGTACGGCGCCGCCGGCCGGGTCGTACACGACGGTGCACCGTGGCGACGTCGTCCGGCACCACGAGGCGCCCCACCTGTCGCCGTCCGCGTAGACGAACCCGCGCGGCTCGACCCGCGACCGCACCTCGGCGACGCGCAGCCAGACCTGGCTGTCGCCGAAGACGTCGAACGGCTCGATCGGGACCGAGGTGGTCGACGGGTCGCCGCCGTCCAGCGGCTCGTCCAGCACGAGGTGCTGCGCACCGGAGCCGGCACCCGACGTGAGGCCGAACACCAGCGAGGATCCGTTGTCGGCCCGCCGCACCATCGCGTCGTTCGTGACGCCGTCCCAGAGCAGCGTGCCCGCGGTGCCGCCACGGGCCATCGTCGCGAAGTCCTGGTCCGTTCCGGAGAGGATGCGCAGCGCCTCCCAGACGGTCTTGCCGCCCTCGGTCCCGAGATCGATCTGGGCGAAGAAGCGCGAGTTCTCGCTCCAGGCACCGATTCCGAGATCGACGAGCGCGGTGTCGTCGTCGGCCATGACCGTGACCGGCTCCGTGACCTGCCACACGTCCGGGCCGACCTTGGTGACCTGCGCGGACTCGGCGGGGAGCGCGGAAGGGCCGGCAGTCTTCGCGGTCGGTTCGGGTGTGGGAGCGGGCTCGGCGTCGACCGTGTCGCCGTCGGGACTCACCGACGACGACGGCGAGACCTCCACCGGCCCGGCGCTCCACAGGCCGGGTACGCCGGGCAGCGCGCCGGCAGCCCCGATGCCCGCCGTGCTCAGGACCAGGCCGGCGGCCGCGGCGTAACCCGTGCGGCGTGCGGCGTGCTTGCGGCGGCTGGAGCGCAGCACGGAGTCGACGTCGAGGGTCGAGCTGCCGGCGGCGTCGAAGGCCGTGTCACGGAGGCGGGAGACGAACTCCTGGTCGGACAGGTTGTCGCTCATCGGGCACCTCCCCGTGCTTCCAGGATCGTGCGCAACTGGGTGAGCCCGCGTGACGCCGTCGACTTCACCGTGCCGAGCGGCATGCCCAGCTCGCGGGACACCTCGGTCTCCGACAGGTCGAGCAGGTGCCGCATCACGACGACCCTGCGCTGTTTCAGCGGTAGCTGGAGCAGTGCGCGAACCACGGCGTCGCGGTCCTCGACCGTGCGGGTGGCCGGCGTGGCGACCGATCCGGCGCGCGGGCTCTCGCTCCCGGCCGCGGGCGCGTTCAGCAGGTCCTCGGGCCCCGCGAGCACCTCGCGGCGCGTGCGACGCCAGGTGTCGATACGCAGGTTCGCGAGGATGCGTCGCGCGTAGACGAGCGGCTCGCCCTGGCGCGCCTTGTGCCAGTGGCGGTAGCAGCGCTCGAACGTCTGCTGCGTCAGCTCCTCGGCACGGTGCCGGTCGCCGCAGAGCAGGAAGGCCATCCGGTGCAGTGGGTCACGGGCGGAGCGCATGAACTCCGTGAACTCCGCGTTCTTGTCCGTGACCTGCGCACCTCCAGCGGTCGCGCGTTCGGATTCCGGTCGTCGCGCGCTGCCGCGCGCTGCCGCATGGCGGATCTGGGCACCCACGCGGCCCGAGGCTACGGCATCCCCTGACCTGTCGCGATGGTCGACGGGGCCCTGGACGGCATCGCGTCCGTCGTGCTCTTGTCGCTGGTCGGCCGGGCCGGTACCGACCGGTCCGGCATCGACCGGCTCCACTCCGACGGGCGCGGCGCCCGCCCTTCGTGCCGAACCACGGGAGGATGCCGCCGCCCCCTGCGCGGCGGCAACTCCCTCCGGCATGCCGTCCCCGGGCATGCCGTACTCCGCCGAGTCCTCGACGAGGCTCACGGCGACGCGCGCATCGTTCCGATGCGCGGGAACGGTGACGGCACGCGTGCAGCCGCACGCGTCGTGCCTGGGGATGCCTACGGCGAGGTGCGCCGGGGGCGGGACAACAACCGTCACGAACGGAACACGCGGCAGGTTCCGTAAAGGTTCCAGACAGTTCCACGAATTTCGTCATGAAGTCGGTCGGTCGCGCCAGTCCGGAGCATCTGTCGGGCCACGCATGGCAGACACGGGGTCACACGCGCCGATGTCGCACCGGTCTCCTGCCGCGCGCCGGAGGGTCTTACGGTCCCGTGACGGCACCCGGCGTCGCCGTCGTCCTCGGCTCCTGCTTCCTATGCTGTGGAGATGCCCCGAGTTCTGGTCGTCGACGACGACCGCACCGTCGCCGAGGTGGTCGTCGCCTACCTGGAGCGCGCCGGGATCGACGCGGACCATGCCGCCGACGGGCACGCCGCCCTGGCCTCCGCGGCCGCGACGCCGCCCGACGCCGTCGTGCTCGACCTCATGCTGCCCGGGATCGACGGGCTCGAGGTCTGCCGCCGCCTGCGAGGGATGCGGCCCGATCTCCCGGTGCTCATGCTCACCGCGCGCGGTGAGGAGGAGGACCGCGTCCTCGGCCTGGAGATCGGCGCCGACGACTACGTGACCAAACCCTTCAGCGCCCGCGAGCTCACACTGCGCGTCCAGGCTCTCCTCCGCCGCGCGGCCGGACCGGGCCACCTCCGCCGTCCGGACCGGGAGACGGCGCCGACGATCGGCGGCCGGGACGTGCCTCGCACTCCCCCGGACGCCTCCCGGGCGGGCGCGGGGCGCGACACCACGGCCGGGCGCGCGACGACGTCGTCGGACGGCGAGGTCCTGCGGGACGGGGACCTCGTGCTCGATGCCGGGGCGCACCGGGTGATCCGCGGCGGACGGGAGCTCTCGCTCACCACGCGGGAGTTCGATCTGTTGCGCTGGTTCCTGTGCCATCCCGGTCAGGTGCACGACCGTCCCGGCCTCATGCGTGAGGTCTGGGGCTGGGAGTTCGGCGACCAGTCCACCGTGACCGTGCACGTCCGCCGACTGCGCGAGAAGGTCGAGACGGACCCCTCGAAACCCGAACGACTGGTCACGGTGTTCGGCGTGGGCTACCGCTGGGACCCGGCGCCGGTGCACCCGCCGGCGGTGGCGGCGCC
Source organism: Myceligenerans xiligouense (assembly GCF_003814695.1). Lineage (GTDB taxonomy): Bacteria > Actinomycetota > Actinomycetes > Actinomycetales > Cellulomonadaceae > Myceligenerans > Myceligenerans xiligouense. Next base: position 98,449 of record NZ_RKQZ01000001.1, on the reverse strand, counting down.
CGAGGACTCCCCGTGGACGACGTGATGCTGGAGGGCCTCGTCCTGTCCGCCGGAGTGGCGGCGGCGGTCGGCGCCGTCGGAGCGGTCGGGGTCTTCGCGGTCGCCCGACGGCGCGCCGCGGCGGCGGCCGTGCTCGCGCCGCTGGTGGTCGTGGTGTCCGTGGCCGCGGGGGTGTACGCGAGCGTGCGCGCCATGTTCTTGTCGGACAAGGACTCCACGACGGTGCTGCTCCTGCTGGCGGCGGCGATCCCGGTGGCACTCGGCGTCGGGATGGTGCTGGCCGTGCGGATCTGGCGGATCGCCGCGGAGGCGGCGGCGATCACGGCGGCCCGGGCACGGGACCGCGAGATCGAGGCGGGACGCCGCGAGATGGTCGCCTGGGTGTCCCACGACCTGCGCACGCCGCTCGCCGCCGTCCGCGTGCTCGCCGAGGCGCTGGAGGACGACGTCGGCGACGAGGCCGAGACGGTGCGCCGCATCCAGGCCGAGAACCACCGGATGTCAGGCATGGTGGACGACCTGCTCGCGCTGTCGCGTCTGCAGTCGCCGGCGCTCGTCCTGCGCGCCCAGCTCGTGGACCTGCGTGACCTGGTCTCCGACGCCGTCGCCGCGATCCGGCCCCTCGCCGACGCACGGGACGTGCGGGTGGTCGAGGCCGACGGCGACGGCGCGCTGGCGACCGTCGATGCCCGCGAGGTTGCCCGCGCTGTGGCGAACTTACTGGTCAACGCGGTACGTCACACGCCCCCCGGCGGAACCGTGACGGTCACCGCGCACCCGGCCGCGACGGACCCGCCGTCCCGGGACCAGCGGATCGCCGTCATCGCGGTGCAGGACGAGTGCGGGGGGATTCCCGAGGCCGACCTGCCGCGGGTCTTCGACGCGGGATGGCGGGGGACGCGCGCCAGAACGCCGGAGCGAGCCTCGCAGGGCGGTCCCGCCGCCGGGTCCGGCGTCCCGCACGAGAGCGGCGGCGCCGGGCTCGGCCTGGCGATCGTCCGCGGGGTCGCGGACGTCCACGGCGGGTCCGCCTCGATCCGGAACGCCGGACCGGGCTGCGTCGCGGAACTGCGGCTTCCCGCCGGGGCCGGAGGCGGGACCGCAGTCGGAACGTGAACACTCCGCGCGGGACGTGGACAGCCGGGGGATGATCTGGATCATGAGTACACAGATTTCACCCGAGGCAAGGCCGCGAGAGGAGTGGACCGGACAGGTCGGCTTCATCCTGTCGGCGATCGGGTCGGCGGTCGGGCTGGGGAACATCTGGCGGTTCCCCGGCGTGGCCTACGAGAACGGTGGCGGGGCATTCCTCGTGCCGTACCTGATCGCCCTCATCACGGCCGGCGTCCCGATCCTGTACCTCGACTACGCGATCGGGCACCGGTTCCGCGGTTCCGCCCCGCTGGCGATGCGCCGGATCAGCCGCTGGTTCGAGACCCTCGGCTGGTACCAGGTGGCGATCTGCCTCGCGATCGCCGTGTACTACACGGCGGTGATCGCGTGGGCACTGAGCTTCTTCTGGTATTCCTTCGACCTGCGCTGGGGCGACGACACCACGACCTTCTTCCTGGTCGACTACCTCCAGGTGGCCGACGTCGGTGGCGCCGACCCGTGGTTCACCCTCGACTTCGTGCCCGCGGTGCTGATCCCGCTCGTCCTGGTCTGGGTCGTGGCGATCATCGTGCTTTCGGCCGGGGTCGCGCGCGGCGTGCAGCGGGTGAACCTCCTGTTCATGCCGCTGCTGCTCGTCGCGTTCGGTGTCCTGGTGGTCCGCTCCCTGTTCCTCCCGGGGGCCACGGACGGCCTGAACGCCCTGTTCACGCCGAACTGGGCCGCGCTCGGGGACGCCGACGTGTGGATCGCGGCATACGGCCAGATCTTCTTCTCGCTGTCGATCGCGTTCGGGATCATGATCACGTACGCGTCCTACCGCAGGCGGCGCGGGAACCTCACGTCGCCGGGCCTGGTGGTCGCGTTCGCCAACTCCGGGTTCGAGCTCTTCGCCGGGATCGGGGTGTTCGCCGCGCTCGGCTTCCTCGCCGGGCAGGAGGGCGTGGCGTTCGGGGAACTCGAGGGGATCACGGGACCGATCCTGTCGTTCGTGACGTTCCCCGCGCTGGTCTCCCAGATGCCCGCCGGCGCGCTGTTCGGCGCGCTGTTCTTCGGGTCGCTGGTGATGGCCGGGTTCACGTCGCTGGTGTCGATCCTGCAGGTCGTCTCGGCCGCGTTCCAGGAGAAGCTGTCGATCTCCCGGCGCCAGGCGGCGTTCGGGATCGGCGGCGTCGCGGGAGTGATCTCCGTGCTCGGCTTCTCGACGACGACCGGTCTGATCGCGCTCGACACACTGGACAACTGGGCCAACAACGTCGGGATCGTCTCGGCCGCGGTCGCGATGTGCGTGCTGGTGATCTGGGTGGCGCGACGGGGCAGGGAACTGCGGTTCCACCTGAACTCGGTGTCGACGCTGCAGGTCGGGGGCTGGTGGACGTTCTTCGTCGGGGTACTGGCGCCGCTGGTGCTCGGCTGGATGCTCGTGTCACGGATCCAGACGCTGCTCGTCGAGGGGTACGAGGGGTATGCGACCTGGTACCTCGGTGTCGTGGGCTGGGGGGCGATCGCCGCGTTCGTGGTGTTCGCCGTGGTGCTCACCCTCACGCCCTGGAGGTCACCGGTGGACGTCTACGCCCCGTGGCCGCGCTACGACAGGAGCCACACGCCGCCGGCGCGCGGCGGGAAGGAAGGTGCGGCATGAACGCGAGCGCGATCGCTCTGATGGTGGTGTCGCTGCTGCTCGTGTGGGGAGGCCTGGGCGTCAGCATCGCCATGCTCGTGGCCCGGCCGGAACGGACGGAGTGGCCGGACGGCGAGACCGGCGGCGACGAGCAGAACTCCTGATCTCCCGGCGTCGCCCACCGCGGGGAGCGGCGGTGCCGTCAGGACGGCGGCGTGGAGCCCGAGGTTCCACGCCGCCGCCGCGCGACGGCCCGACGCCGCTGCCGCGCCACGGCACCGCGCCGTTGGCCGTGCCGGCCGGGGCACGGCTACGCGGGCAGGAGCCGGGTGAGATAGCCGCCGCGGAACTTGCCCTGCGGATCCATCCGGTTCGCCAGGGCCGCGAAGTCCGCGAAGCGCGGGAACATCGCCGCGACGTCGCTCGGTGACGCGACGAAGATCTTGCCCCAGTGCGGTCGGGCGCCCAGCGGGAGCAGTGCCGCCTCCAGGTCGCGCAGCACGGCCCGGACCGCGTCGCCGTCCGGCTTCCAGGTGAAGTGCAGAGCGAGGGTGTCGCCGTCGAACGGGCTGAGCCACAGGTCGTCACCGGCGACGGTCCGGATCTCGCCGGCGAACAGCAGTGGCCGCACCTTGGCGCCGAGGCCCCGCATCGCATCGATCGCCTCGGCCGCACGTTCGCGCGGCACGAGGTACTCGGACTGGAGCTCGGCACCGGTCGACGGCGTGTGCTCCGCGCGGAAGTGCGGGAGCCGCTCGTGCGCGGGGCCCGCCACGCCGCCTTGGACGGTGCTCGCGGCCGGGTCCTCGCCCGCCAGCGGGTGCATCGGACCAGGGGCGTCACGGGCGCCCAGGTCGAGCAGGACCTCCCGGGCGGGTCGGCGCCCCGCGCCGGTCGTGGCGTCTCCGCCCGGCCGGTGCGACGGGTCATCCACCCGCGACTTCAGCCAGACCTGGGAGACGGTGTCGTCACCCCAGCGGGTGAACGCGCTGACCGAGTACGCGGCGCCGGTGATCGCGTCGAGGTCGGTGAGCAGCGCCTCCCAGGGCAGATCGACGACGACGTCCTGGCTCACCTGGAACGCCGCGTCGGTGGCCATCTCGACGCGGGTCACGACACCGAGCGCTCCGAGGCCGACGACGGCGCCCGGGAAGTCCGCGTCGCCGCGACGCAGGGTGCGCGTCCCGCCGTCGGCGGTGACGATCTCCAGCCCGACGACGTCGCTCGCGAGGCACCCGTTCGCGTCGCCCGAGCCGTGGGTCGCCGTGGCGATCGCACCCGCCAGCGAGATGTGCGGGAGCGACGCCATCGTGCGCAGCGCCCGGCCCTGCCCCAGCAGTGCCGCACCCGCCTGGCCGTACAGCAACCCCGCGCGCAGCGACGCCACGCCGCTGCCGGGGTCGACGACGACGGCCGGGCGCCCGTCGTCGTACGCGTCGAGCAGGACGTGCGTGCCGGTGGTGTCCGCGACGTCGCAGAACGAGTGCCGCGAGCCGAGCGCCTTGACCCGGTCCGTGCCACGGATCAGGTCCGAGAGTTCCTGCGGCGTGCCGGGCCGCGCGACCGCACTCGCCGAATAGGTGAGGTTGCCTGCCCAGTTCACGCTGACGTCGTTGCTCACGACCACAGGGTGCCACTCCACGCGCCGGGCGTCGGATCTATCTCATCGCCGCGCACGGATCGCCAGGATGGTCGACGGCGTCGCTGCCCGACCATCCCGGCGAGAGGAAACGTCACGCGGTCGCCTTTTCCTCCATGAGCAGGCGTTCCGAGATCCCGACCATGTCGAGGACTCGCATGACCTCCGCCGAGGGCTCGCGCAGGGTCACCGTCGACCCTGTCTCCTCGCCGAGAACGAAGACCTGGAGGATGAACGCGACCCCGGAGGAGTCGATGAAGGTGACGTCGCGCGCGTCGACGATCACCGGCGCGGGATCAGGGCGGGAGGCGAGGGAGGCCATGGCCTGGCTGGCGGCCTCCCGGAGCTGGGCGTCGACCTCGCCCCACAGGGTGAGGATCGAGCCCTCGTACACATGTCGGCAGGCGATCCCGGAGCCGGGGCGTCCGGGCTCCGAGGCGGGGTCGGAAGAGCTCGGGAGAGGATCCATGTCTTCGTACACTCCGTTGTCAGTGCTTCGACCGATATTTGACGTGCCCTTGGCGCAGACTCACCTCACCGTGAAGCGCGGGGCAGGAATACGACTGGGTTCGAGTCTTCACCCAACGGGCCGAAGAGTCCAGTCCGGACCCGTTACGTTCACGTTGCGCGAAGTCAAGATCACGTGACACTGCACCAACGCGCGGGGGTGAGTGACAGTTCCCACTGTTACCACCATCACCGCATTCCTTATGATTCCTCCGAAGTTTGGTCAAGTTCTTGCTCAAGGACTCGGGTCGCCAGCACTACAGCGTCCGCGTCCTGGTCCTCGTACTCCGTGCGTTCGGTGCGCCAGTACTCGGAGCCGTCGCGCGTGCGCGTCACGAGCCCGAGATCGACCATCGCCCTGCGCAGTCCGACCGGATCGCGCGCGAGACGGGCCAGGCGATCCGTGAGTTCCCGCTCGCCCACCGGCTCCAGGAGAACCGGGAGCGCCCGTGTCGCGATGTACCGCGTGACCGCGATCTTGTCGCGACGGCGACGCGGCAGCGTCTCGAGACGCCCGTCGTGAAGGAAGCGCCGCGGATCGCCGACGGCGCCCGTCCCGGCACCGGAAGAATCAGTACTCATCGTCGGGCACTGTAGAGCCTGTGCATGAATTCCCGGTATCTCCGCGCTGACGCGCGCGCGTCACAGCAGGTGAGGGGATTCGGTCGAGGGCAGGTCTCCCGTCAGGCGCCGACGTTCTCCCCACCGCGGTCCGCATCGTCGGCGTCCTCACCCTCGGGGTCCTCGCCGTCCCCGTCCCTCCGGCGGGCGAGTGACGACCTCGTGGCCGAGCCGACGACCCCGGTCATCGCGTCCGTCCGCGCGGACGGCGCGTCCGAGGGTTCGGACGGTGACGACGAGGTCTCCTGCTCGGTCCCGACGGTCCCGTCGCCGTCGTCCGGGCCGCACGGCGCGACCTCCTCCGACTCGGCGGCGGAGGCCGAGTCGGCGCCGGAGTCGCCACCCGGCTCGTCGCCCGCTCCGCCGTCGTCGCGCGTCCCGGCCGTCTCGTCCGCGGACTCGTCGCAGGACACGTCCGGGTCACCACTGGGCTTGCCCGGATCGGTGGGTTCGCTCGGGTCGCTGGGATCGCCGCTCGGGTCGCCGGGTTCACTGGGCCCGTCACTCGGCGACGGCGACGGCGTCGGCGTCGGCTCCTTGCTGGGCGAGGGAGAGGGCGTCGGCTCCTTGCTCGGCGTCGGCGAGGGCGTCGGCGTCGGGTCCTTGCTCGGCGACGGCGAGGGCGAAGGGCTCGGCTTGGGCTTGCTCGGCGACGGGCTCGGCTTGGGTGTCGGCTCCGACGGCTTGGACGACGGGGGTGTGCCGTCGCCCGGATCCTTGCTCGGGTCGTCCGACCCGCCGCTCTTGCCGTCGCCCTTCGAGCCCTTGGGGTCCTTGGTGTCCTTCGCCGGTATCGCGGCGGGCTCGTCGCCGGGCTTCGGCTTCTCCGGCGGCCGGTACCGGGGATCGTCCTCGGTGCTGATGTCCGACACGTCCAGTGCGCGGTTCGGGATGATCCCGGCCGCGAAGAACTCGAAGTGCCACGGCTCGGGCTTCGAACCGTCCAGGCGGGCCCATCCCGGGTTGTCCCAGCCGTAGTCCGGGCCGTGCACCCGGAGCCAGGCGTACTCGGCGCTCCGGCCCGAGTTGATCGGCGCACCGAGGTCGACGGCGATCCCCCACCCGTGGTTGGAGGTCCCGGGAATCGCCGCCAGGGTCGGCTTGAGCGCCCGCAGCGTCACCTGCGCGTCGTAGGTCCGGTACGAGTCGGTGATCGGAATGCTCCGGCCGAACCGCTTCTCGTACTCCTCGTTCAGCGCGGTGAACCGCTCGGCGGCGTCGCAGCGCAGCCGGTGACCCGGCGCGAACTCGAGAGGGCAGAGAACCGTGACCGGGATGCGGCCGTTCGCGAAACCGGCCGTGGACAGGCCGAACGCGTCCACGATGGTCATCAGGTTCTGCCGCAGGCCCGGATCCCCCGAACCCGCCGCGGTGCCCGTCCCGTCCGCCGGGACCGGTGCCACGATGAGTGCGTCCGCCTTGCTCGGGTCCATGAGCCGTGCCAGCCGCTGCGCGGCGAGCACGAGGTCCTCCCGCGTCACCAGCGTGACGTGGTCGTGGTCGTGCGCGTCCGCCTCGACCTCGAGACGGCCCGAGCCGTCCGCGCCGAGGTCGTCGACGGGCTTGTCGCCGAGGCCGCGCACTTGTGAGACCTCGGTGACCGCCTCGATGTCCACGGTGAGTCCGGACCCGTCGTCACCCGGCTCCTTGCCGGCCGCGGCGCCGGGCCCCTGGCTGCCGCCCTGACTCGAAGCGCTGTCGTCGTGGCCCGGAGCGCTGTCGTCATGGTCGGCAGCGCTGCCGTCGTGGCCCGGAGCGCCGCCGACCACGGAACCGTCGCGCGGGTCGAGGATGCCCGACGCCGCGCGAATCGCCTCCTGCTGCGCCCGGTAGGTCGTGTACAGCATGCCGAGCTCCGCCGCGGCCTGGGCGACCTGGGGGTCCATGGCTGCGCCCTGTTCCATGGCGAGCTGGTGCGCGCGCTCGAGCACTCCGAGCACCTGGCCGACGGTGATGTCCCCGCCGGAGGCGGCGATCGCGGATGCTTCCCCCGCCGCGGCGTACGAACGCAACGGCGCCTCGGCATAGCCGGCGCCTCCCCGCGGCAGGCTTCCGCCCGAGCCGAACAACACGGCGGCGGCGACCGCGGCACCCACCACGGCGGTGGAGGCCCTCCGCAGCCCCCGGCGGTGTGCACGCACGAAGGTGGCACCCGGCAGCCGGGAGAGCCGACGCGTCGCTCCGGGCCCGGACAGCACGCCGTCCGGCGCCTCGTCGGCGCCGTCCGCGCGTTCCCCAGGAGAGGAATCGCTCGGGCTGCTCATGGACACACCCCCTACGTCGGTTGGTTGCCGGTGCGGCACCGTCGCCGCCTCGACCTCCGTACTGCGCGCACGCATCTTCGCACACGCCGCTGACCCCGACCGGCACGCGGCGAACCGCGCACCGAGCCGACACTGCGTCCACGCCGGGTCGAACGCCCTCGGCACTCGCCCTGCCATTGATCGTGTCATCGACTCCCGCGGCGATCAAGACATCGACGGGCCGGGCAACGACCGTTGCCCCCGGAGCACGTCAGCGCAAGGGTCCGACGGCGGCTCCGGCAGCACGCACGAGAGTTCCTGCCGTGACCAGGCCCGTCACCGTGTCGATCTCGGGCGCCAGGACACGGTCCGCGCCAGGACCGCCCACCGCGCCACGGACGACGTCGTACACCGCACGCGTGCCCGGCGCGATCCGCTCCGGACCCCACGGCGACGCCGGACCGGGAGACGAGGAGACCGGCGGCACGGAGTCATCGGTCCGTCGCTCGCGCTCGCCCTCGGCCCGTTCGACGAGTCGCAGGTCGAGCGCACGGCAGGCGGTCAGCACCTCGATCGCGAGCACCCGGCCGAGCCCGTCGACCGCCTTGCGCAGCTTGCGGGCCGCGGCCCAACCCATGGAGACGTGATCCTCCTGCATGGCCGAGCTAGGGATGGAGTCGACGCTGGCGGGCACCGCCAGCCGCTTCAGTTCGCTGACGATCCCGGCAGCCGTGTACTGCGCGATCATCAGTCCGGAGTCGACGCCGGCCTCGTGCGCGAGAAACGGCGGCAGGCCGTCGTTGCGATGCTTGTCCAGGTGCCGGTCGGTGCGACGTTCCGAGATGCCGGCGACGTCCGCCACGGCGACGGCGACGAAGTCGAGCACGTACCCGATCGGAGCGCCGTGGAAGTTCCCGCACGACTCCACCCGGCCGTCCGGCGTGACCACCGGGTTGTCGATGGCCGCGGCGAGCTCGCGGTCCGCGACCGCCGCCGCGTGGTCCAGCGTGTCCCGCGCCGCTCCGTGCACCTGCGGGGCGCAGCGCAGCGAGTAGGCGTCCTGCACACGGGTGCAGACGGGGGAACCGTCCTCGTCGGTGTCGCGGTGGCTGGCCATGATGCCGCTGTCGGCGAGCAGGGCGCGGAGGTTCGCGGCCGACGCCGCCTGTCCCGGGTGGGGCCGGAGCGCCACCAGGTCCTCGGCGAACGGGGCGTCGCTGCCGAGGAGCGCCTCGACGCTGAGCGCGGCCGCGGCGTCGGCCGTGGCGAGGAGGTCACGCAGATCGTGCAGGGCGAGAACGAGCATGCCGAGCATCCCGTCCGTGCCGTTGATGAGGGCAAGGCCTTCCTTCTCGGCGAGGACGACGGGCGTGATGCCCGCCTCGGCCAGGGCCTCGGTGGCGGGCCGGAGCGGCGCGTCCGGAACCGTTCCGGGCGCGACGGCGGTCGGGGGAAGCCCGACCCGGACCTCACCCTCGCCCATGGCGGCGAGGGCGACGTGGCTCAGGGGGGCCAGATCGCCGGAGCAGCCGAGGGAGCCGAACTCGCGGACGACCGGCGTGATCCCGGCGTTCAGCATGTCGGCGTAGACCTGTGCCGTCCCGGGCCGCACGCCCGTCCGGCCGGTGGCCAGAGTGTTCAGGCGAAGCAGCTGGAGGGCGCGGACCACCTCCGTCTCCACCTCCGGCCCGGTTCCGGCGGCATGCGAGCGCACGAGGCTGCGCTGCAGGTCGGTACGGCGGTCGGCCGGGATGTGGGTGCGGGCCAGGGCGCCGAACCCGGTGGACACCCCGTAGTGCGGCCGGGGGTCGTGCGCGAGGTCGTCGATGATTCGCCGGCTCGCGGCCATACGAGTGCGCGCGGCGTCGGTGACGAAGACGCGCGCTCCGTGGCGGGCGACGGCGACCACCTGCTCGGCGGTGAGCGGGTCTCCGGTCAGGTCGACGGTAGAAGCGGTCGCCGGCGCGGCACCCGGGATCGCCGGGCGGGCCGATGCGTGTGACGTGGTCATGGTGCCAGTGTGCCCCGGATCCGACCCGCCGCCGATCCGCCGCTGCTCCCGCCACGCTGCCGTTCGAGGGCACCACCGTGCGGGCGTTCCGGCCCGGCGGACGCGGCGGTGCCCGCCACGGCGGAGGATGCTCACCTGGCGCTGCCTATACCTGATACATCACAATATGGCCGACCGATGGGACACAACGGTCCTAGCTATCAACCCAGAGGGCCCCTTGAGGTCCCCGTTCGAGGAGCACTTGCGCATGACCTCCCCTGAGACCGAGACCAACACCGCCGAGACCACCGAGAGCAAGTCCGACGAGGTCGCCGAGACGCTCGCGGACGCCGTCACCGAAGCGACCCAGAGCGAGGTCGCCACGGTCGACGCCGTCGAGGAGGAGGACCCGCAGACGGTCGTCTTCAGCCTGGTGGGCTTCTTCCTCGCCTACATTCCGCTCGTCGGCGTGATCGTGAACGCCATCGCCGTCGTGAAGGCCGGCAAGGAGGGCTTCGACCTCTTCCTCGCCAAGTGGGGCCTCGTGCTGTCGATCCTGTCGACGGTCGGCGCCCTGCTGCTGGTGGGCCTCGGCTTCTGGCTGGGAGTCGAGGCCGGCCGTTCCGGCATGTGAACGACCCTGGGGCGCCACGACCTTCCACCCGTGGCGCCCTGACCCGCCTCCACCGAGCACGAGATCACGGTCGCCGGAGCACCTCCGCCGACCGGAGCGTCGTGGCGGCTGCGGCGGCGAGCCCGGCACGCCCAAAATATCCGCATTTTTCACCCTAACGTCACGTCGGCGACATACACGTGGAGAAGCATCGAGGATTGGCAAAGCACCGGCACAGTTCTCGGAAGGGAACCCTCAATGATGCAGGCCCAGCTCGCTCCGTCGTCGTCCACGAACGCCTGGAACCCCCACGCCAGGACTCAGCTCCGGGTCGCGCTGGTCGCGGCTCTCACCGCCCTCCTGGTTCTCGCGTCGCTCGCACTGCCGAGCGGCGCCCACGCCTACCCGCCCGACATGCCGTCGAAGTCTCAGGCCCAGTCGGAGCTGAACGCCATCACGGTCCGGGCCGAGGGCCCGCGCACCGGGTACAGCCGCAGCCTGTTCCCGCACTGGAGCAACCAGGGCAACAACTGCAACACCCGCGAGGCCGTGCTGAAGCGGGACGGCAGCAACGTCGTCGTCGGTGCCGACTGCTACCCGGACTCCGGTAGCTGGTACAGCCAGTTCGACGGCCAGACCCGCACCGTCCCGTCGCAGATCTCCATCGACCACGTCGTCGCCCTCGCCGAGGCCTGGGACTCCGGCGCGAGCTCGTGGACCACGAGCCGCCGTCAGGCGTTCGCCAACGACCTCGACGGCCCGCAGCTCATCGCCGTCACCACCGAGGTCAACTCGTCCAAGAGCGACAAGGACATCGCGGAGTGGGTACCGCCGCTGTCCAGCAAGCGGTGCGCCTTCGCGAAGATGGTGATCCACACCAAGTACCGCTGGGGCCTGTCGATGGACCCGGCGGAGAAGTCGGCCGCCCAGACCTACCTCAACTACTGCTCGTACTGAACCGGGCCGCCGACCGGCCGGCGGCAACGTCGCCCATCGACCTCAAACCACAGAAGAACCCCGACTCCCCCCCCAGACCCGAGACCTCCGACCCCCGCCCCCAATCCCCAGTCGATCCCTCTCAAGGATGCCGAACCGCAGGTTGAATCGTGCCAACCGGGCGTTGCCACGATTCAACCTGCGGTTCGACGGCGGGTGGCGGGGACATCCTGCGGTTCGGGGATGGGTGACGGGGATGTCCTGCGGTTCGGGGGCGGGTGACGGGGACATCCTGCGGTTCGACGGCGGGTGACGGGGACATCCTGCGGTTCGACGGCGGGTGACGGGGACATCCTGCGGTTCGACGGCGGGTGACGGGGACATCCTGCGGTTCGGGGATGGGTGGCGGGGTCGTCGTGCGGTTCGGGGGCGGTGGGTGTGGTTTGGAGGGGGGCGAGGTGGCGCCACGCGGGGGCGGGTGACCAGGTCGGTGCGCGCGGGCCGTAATGAGCTTGCGGATGCTGCGAGAATGGTGGGTCGTGAGCAGCGAGTCATCCCCCACCAGCATGTCCGACGGCGGATCGGTGCGGTCTGGCGACGACGCCGCTCCTCTCACCGGCCCCGGATCCGGCCAGGACCGATCCAGCGGCAACCAGTCCGGCGGCCAGCAGCCCGGCGGCCACCAGCCCGGCGGGAACCGCGCCGATCGCTCGTCCGCCGGACGTGGCGGGCAGCGGCGCGGCGGACGTCGAGGGCGCTCCCCGCAGGCGCGGACCCAGCGGATCACCCAGGCGGAACTGGACCGGGCGGCCGCGAAGCGCACGGCCGTCGTGGTCCCCCCGATCGTCTACCCCGAACAGCTTCCCGTGTCGGCGCGGCGCGACGACATCGCCCGCGCCATCGCGGAGAACCAGGTCGTGGTGGTCGCCGGCGAGACCGGTTCCGGCAAGACCACGCAGCTGCCCAAGATCCTGCTCGACCTCGGTCGCGGCCGCACCGGCCAGGTCGGGCACACGCAGCCCCGCCGGATCGCGGCCCGCAGCGTCGCCGAGCGCATCGCGGAGGAGCTGGGCACGGATCTCGGCGACACCGTGGGCTACCAGGTGCGATTCACGGACAGGTCGACGGACGAGACCCTCGTCAAGGTCATGACCGACGGGATCCTCCTCGCCCAGATCCAGCGCGACCCGCAGCTGCTCGCGTACGACACGATCGTCGTCGACGAGGCCCACGAGCGGTCCCTCAACATCGACTTCCTGCTCGGGTACCTCGCCCGGCTGCTCCCCCGGCGGCCGGACCTGAAGCTCATCATCACGTCCGCGACGATCGACTCCGAGCGGTTCGCCCGCCACTTCTCCCCCGCCGCGCTGGCCGAGCGCGGGGGCGCGCCCGCCGTCGTCGTCGACGTCCTGCCCGACCAGGCGCCCGTCGTCGAGGTGTCGGGACGCACCTACCCGGTCGAGGTGCGGTACCGGCCGCTCGTCCCGGAGGACCGGCGTGGCGAGGCGTCCGAGGCCGACGACGGCCACGACGCGCCCCACGCCCAGGGCGCCGGACCCGCCCGGGGCAACCGGAGGCCGCCGTCGGGCACGGGAAGCGCACGAGCCACGGGACGGGGGGCGAGAGCGTCGGAGCGCGGCGGCACCGCCCGGAAGGAGGAGAAGGACCTCGTCACCGGAATCATCGAGGCCTGCGACGAGCTGATGCGCGAGGGTCCGGGCGACATCCTCGTGTTCCTCTCCGGCGAGCGCGAGATCCACGACACCTCCGACGGCCTGGCGGGGCACCTGCGCGAACGCGCCACCGACCCGCGACACCCGCAGTACACGGAGATCCTTCCGCTGTACGCACGGCTGAGCAGTGCCGAGCAGCACCGGGTGTTCCAGTCGCACTCGCACCGGCGGATCGTGCTGGCGACCAACGTGGCGGAGACCTCCCTGACCGTGCCGGGCATCCGGTACGTCGTCGACCCCGGGACGGCGCGCATCAGCCGCTGGTCCAAGCAGACCAAGGTGCAGCGGCTGCCGATCGAGCCGGTGTCGCAGGCGAGCGCCAACCAGCGCGCCGGGCGCTGCGGTCGCGTCGCGGACGGCATCGCGATCCGGCTCTACTCCGAGGACGACTTCGACAGCCGTCCCGAGTTCACCGAACCCGAGATCCTGCGCACGTCACTGGCGAGCGTGCTGCTCCAGATGGTGTCGGTGGGGGTCGCCGAGGCGCCCGGCGACGTCGCCCGCTTCCCGTTCGTCGAACCCCCGGACACGCGCGCCGTCCGCGACGGCGTCCAGCTCCTCACGGAACTGGGGGCACTGGAGACGACGCCGGACGGCGGGCGCGCGCGGGCGGGCGACTCGTCCGAGGGCGACGATCGAGCCGGCACGCCCCGGACGCGCCTCACCCGAGTGGGCCGCATGCTCGCCCAGCTCCCGATGGACCCGCGACTGGCGCGCATGGTCGTCGAGGGCGACAAGCTCGGCGTGGCACGGGAGGTCGCGATCGTCGCGGCCGCGCTGTCCATCCAGGATCCGCGCGAGCGCCCCGCCGAGGAGCGGGAGCAGGCCGACCAGTACCACGCGCGGTTCCGGGACCCGTCGTCGGACTTCCTGACCTACCTGAACCTCTGGGAGTACGTGCGCGAGCAGCAGCACGAGCTGTCGGGCTCCGCGTTCCGGAGGCTGTGCAAGGCGGAGTACCTGAACTTCCTCCGGATCCGCGAGTGGCAGGACGTCGTGGCGCAGCTGCGCGAGATGTCGAAGCCGCTCGGCATCGACATGGCGTACAAGCCGGCGCGCAGGGACCACGACGAGATCGTCCACCAGTGGGACGGCGACACGATTCACCGGGCGTTGCTCGCCGGGCTGCTCTCGCACATCGGGATGCAGGACACGGGTGAGGTGAAGGCGAGCGCCGTCGCGCACCTGCGGGGTGAGGCGCGCGAGCGGGCGCTGCGGCGGGCGTCGAAGCAGGCGCGGAACGAGTACGTGGGCGCGCGGGGGGCGCGGTTCGCGATCTTCCCCGGGTCGCCGCTGAGCAAGAAGCCGCCGGCGTGGATCATGGCGGGCGAGCTGGTGGAGACGTCGCGGCTGTGGGCGCGCGACGTCGCGCGGATCAAGCCCGAGTGGGCCGAGGAACTGGCGGGGCCCCTCGCGCGCCGCAACTACTCCGAGCCGCACTGGTCCACCAAGCGCGGCGCGGCGATGTGCACCGAGAAGGTCCTGCTGTACGGCGTGCCGATCGTCGCGGACCGCAAGGTGCTGTACTCGCACGTCGATCCCGAGGTGGCCCGGGAGATGTTCCTGCGGCACGCGCTGGTCGAGGGCGGATGGACCACGCACCACACCTTCTTCGCGGAGAACCGCCGCCTCCTGGACGAGGCGGGCGAGCTGGAGGCGCGGACCCGGCAGCGCGGGATCGTCGCGTCGGAGGACGATCTCTTCGCCTTCTACGACGAGCGCGTGCCGGAGCACGTGGTGTCGGCGGCGCACTTCGACAAGTGGTGGAACAAGACCCGGCGCGACCAGCCCGACCTGCTGACCTTCACGATGGACCTGCTGGTCGGGGACGCGTCCGTGGACACGGGCGCGTTCCCGGAGGTCTGGCCGCAGGGCGACCTGTCGCTGCCGCTCACCTACCAGTTCGCGCCGGGCTCCGGGGCCGACGGCGTCACGGTGCACATCCCCGTGTCGGTGCTGCCGCGCGTCGCGCCCGACGGGTTCGACTGGATGGTGCCCGGGCTCCTGGAGGAACTCTGCGTCGCGACGATCAAGTCGCTGCCGAAGCCCATACGGCGGGATCTGGTGCCCGCCCCCGACTGTGCACGCGAGATCGCGGCGTGGCTGCGCGCGGAGTGCCCGGCCTGGGAAGACATGGCCCGCGCGGGCGACATGGCCGAACGGTTCACCGCGGCCTTCTCACGCGCCGTCCGGACCGTTCGCGGGGTGGTCATCCCGGACGACGCCTGGACTCCGGAGCGCGTCGAGCGCCTGCCGGATCACCTGCGCATGACGTTCCGCGTGTTCGAGCCGCGCCGGAAGGCCGGCGCAGAAGGTGTCGTGCTCGACGAGTCCAAGGACCTGCTTCTGCTGCAGCGCAAGCTCGCGAAGCAGGCGGAGTCAGCGGTGCGCTCGGCGGTCAAGGGGGCCGTCGGTCAGGCCCTCGCGGCGGCGCGGGCTCAGGCGACGGATACCCGGCCGGCCGGTCCCGCCGCGCCGGCCCCGGCGCGTGCACCCGGCGGGACCGCCCGGCCCTCGGCCGCCCACCGCCCCCACGACCCACCGGCCGGCGTCGGGGTGGTCGCCGAGCGGGACAACCTCACCGGCTGGCCGGACGGGCTCGACGGCGGGGTGTTGCCCGAGGTCATGTCCACCGACGTCGGCGGAGGCGTCGTCGTGCACGGGTATCCCGCGCTCGTCGAGGAGCGCGGGCCGAAGGTGAAGGGGAAGCCACGGGCGGCCGTCGTCGCGTTGCGGATCCTGGCCGACGAGTCCGCGCGGAACGCGGCGCACGCCGCCGGAGTCCGGCGACTGCTGCTGCAGGAGACGGCGCTTCCGACGCCGCGGATCACGTCGCGCTGGTCCGGAACCCAGTCGCTCACGATGGCCTCCAGCCCTTACCCGACGACGGACGCGCTGGTCACGGACCTGCAACTGGCCGCCGTCAGAGGCCTGACGGTTCCGGACGCCGAACGGCGGTACGACACTCCGGCGGGCGGCCCGGATGCCGCGACGATCCGGACCGAGGCCGACTTCGCCGCGGCCCGCGACCACGTGCGACAACACCTGGAGGACGAGGTGCACCGCGTGGTCGGGCACGTGGTGGCGGCGCTGTCCGCGTACCGGTCGCTGGAGGGGGAGATCCGGGGCCAGTCCAGCCTCGCCCTGCTGCAGGTGCTCCAGGACCTGCGCGACCACGCCGCCGGGCTGATCCACGACGGTTTCGTGTCCGCGACACCTCCGCGGAGGCTGCCGCACCTGGTGCGATATCTGCGTGCGGCGTCGCACCGGCTGGCGAAGGCGAGCGAGAACCCCGGCCGGGACGCCGACCTCGTCTGGCGCGTCGGTGACGTCACGCAGGCGTGGGAGAAGGCCCGCGCGGCGTACGCGACCGGAACCCCCGACGCGGTGCGCGCCGCGGAACTCGCGGAGGTCCGGTGGATGCTGGAGGAGTTCCGGGTCAGCCTGTTCGCCCAGCAGCTCGGCACGGACGGCCCCGTCAGCGAGAAGCGGATCCGGAAGGTCCTCACCCCGGCCGGGTGGTGACGATCAGTCGTCGTTGGGCATGAGGATCCAGAAGACGATGTAGGCCAGGACCTGCGGGCCGGGAAGCAGGATGGAGGCGACGACCAGCACGCGCAGCAGGGTGACGTTCCACCCGAAGCGCCTGGCGATGCCCGCGCACACCCCGGCGATCATGCGGCCCTGACGGGGACGGGAAAGTGTCTTCGTGGTCATGCCTTCACGCTACGGTGCGCGGGCCGACGGCGGCATCGGGTTCTCCCCCGATTCGCCCCTGATTCAGCGTGCCGGAACCCGCGCGTTTCGACCGCGCGGGTTCCGGCACCTGCTCAGCGGAAGAGGTGCCGCGCCTTCCCCAGGTCGAGGAACACGGTCTCACCCGTGGCGTCGTCAAGGGCATCGTTGTCCGTCACGGCATAGACGCGGCCGTCGCCGCCGATCGTGAGGCCTTCGAGCTTCTCCTGGGTCCAGCCGTTCGTGGCCCGCAGCGCGGGCAGGACGTCGATCGCGAGCTCCTTGTCCAGCATCGCGACCTCGCCGGGACGCGGGTCACGGTGCGGCAGGTCCACCGTGTACACGGCCTTGAGCGCGGCGTCCGGCCCGTTGAGCTTGTCCCGCTCGATCACGGCGAGCGTGTCGCGGTCGACGACGGTCACCTCGGAGAGGCCGACCCAGTCGCCGTCACCGGACGGTGCCTCCAGCGGGTAGCCGAACCAGGTCCAGTCGCCGGTCGCGACGTCGTACCGGCCGATCCGCGCGAAGCCGCCGAGACCGCCCTCGTCGGTGGACAGTCCGCGCTGCAACGCCACGAAGAGGTGCTCGCCATGGCGGTCGGTCACCCCGGTGACCCCTTCGATGCCCCACTTCCCGAGACCGGCGACGACGTCGTCCGGCAGCGCGACCCGCTCCCGCACCTCGCCGTCCGCCGAGACCCGGACCAACGCGTTCTGCGCGCCGGTCCTGCCCTCGGAGGCGATCCAGAACCCGCCGCCCCGACCGGTCCGGGCCCACAGGCCCTCGACGTCGAGGCCGACGGGCGCGCCGTGCTCGGTCACCGTGACCTCGCGGTCGATCACCGCCGGGTCCGACGACGCCGGTCCGCGCCCGTGACGGCCACGGTCGCCGTCCAGCCGCAGGGAGTAGATCGAGGTCGGCGTCTTCGCGGAGTCGCTCGCGGTGTACAGACGCCGACGGTCCTCCGGGTCGGCCGAGAGCGCGCCGAGCGCCGTCCAGCCGATCGGCGTGCCCGCGGTGACCTGCCGCTCGCCGTCGGGCCCCGTCGTGTACGCCCCGGCCGTGCGTGCGGCGTCGGCAGACACGACGGACGGGAACGCGGGCGTTCCCGCGTCCCGGCTGTACCGCCTGCCCGCCCCGAACACCGTGACGGCGGAGCGGACGCCGTCCTCGGCGGCGTCCTCCTCGGACGACACGACCAGCAGGTTCCGCCGCGGCACCGGGAGCAGGCCCTCGGGGCCGTTCGTCGTGGCGAGCACCTGCGTGAATCGCGGCGTGTCGGCGTCGGTCACGTCGTAGACGGCCACGAAGTTCGACCGTTCCGACCCGACGAACGCGTACCTCACGCCGTCGAGTTCGCCGACGGCGATCCCCTCGATCTCGACGCCCTTGTTCTCGGTGCGGCCGTCGTTGTGCAGGCCGACGCGCGCCGCCAGGTGCTCCAGGGTGTTCCCGGCGTCCCAGGCGACCTCGCCGGTCGTGGCGTCGAAGACGGACCAGCCGCGGGTGCCACCCTTCCAGTCGCCCTCGTTCGCGGTGGCGAGGTGGGTGTCGTCGATCCAGGCGATCGCGTCGGGCTCGCGGGGGGCCGCGTCGAGCGTTCCGGTGAGGTCGATCGCGTCGTCCTCGATCGTGTCGACGCCGGTCAGCGCCTGCTCGCCCGCCGAGAACGCCGACGTCACCTCTCCCGAGGCGACGTCGATCAGCACGATGGCGTTGTTCTCCTGCAGGGAGACGGCGGCTGTCGTGCCGGCCGGGTTGATCGACACGTACTCCGGCTCGGGGTCCTCGGGCGTGTCCACCCCGGCGTCGGCGAGGACGGGGAGGGCGGTTCCGTCGGCCGCGGTGAGCGGGACGGGCCGCGCGGACCAGCCGGCCGGGTCGGCGCCGGGGAGGTCGACGATCTGCACGAACCCGGCCGGAGCCTGCGGCAGGTCGCCCTCGTCGCCGTCCGGGGCGTTGTCGGCGGGAACGTCCTCGTCGCGCTCGTTCTCGATGGCGACGACGGCGTGCGCGCCGCCGGGCGTGATCGCGATGGAGTCGGGCTGGCCGCCCAGGTCGATCGAGCGGACCTTGGTGCGCGTCGCCAGGTCGACGACGTCCAGCCGCCCGCTCGGGTTCGTGTAGCTCTCCGAGGTGTTGACGACGACGAGGACGTGGTCGCCCACGACGGCCACCGACGTCGGCTCGTCCTCCGCGTCGCCGAGTTCGGCGAGGCTCAGCGAGCCGAGGCCGCGAGGGTTCGCCGGGTCGGAGATGTCGAGGAAGCCGATGCGGCGGCCGGCCGCGTCGGTGTAGATCACCGTGCGGCCGTCCTCGCTGACGTCCGAGATCTCGGCGACGGTCTCCTCGGCCGGGTCGACGCCGGCCGGCAGGTTCTGGAAGACCGGGTAGGTGGCGAGGCGATGGAACCCCTTGCCCTTGGCGGGGCCGAACGTGGCGGGGCCGAAGGCGGAGGTGTGGGTGGAGACGTGGTGAGGGGCGGGCGTGTCGGGCCCGAGGACGGCGGCGGACGCGGGGATCAGCGCCGTCAGGCTGAGCGCGAGGGTGGCACCGGAGGCGATGAACGCCGCGGTGCGTCGCGTGTGGAGTTTCTGGGTAGGCACGAGTTCAGGCTGCTGGCGGCGGGTGGCTGCCGGGCCGCCTCGGGGTTTCCGGGGGGTGTCGCTCGGATGAACTGGCTCCGGAACGGCCCCGTGGGTTCGGGACGGTGCCGGCGCGCCCATGGACGTGGAGGTCCGCGGACGGCCTGGACTCAGTCGAACAGACGCGCGACCACACCAAGGATCCGGAACGGCAGGGCGACGACCTCGAGCAGCTCCAGCACGTCGCCCGGCCCACGGATCTCACGGCGGAACCGGGGACCGGTGCACCGGTAGGACGCCCACGCCAGGAGCCACACGCACACGGTCGATACGGCCAGGACCGCCGCCGTGGTCCACGCACCCTCGGTGAAGCCCATGACGACACCGACGATCGTCAGCAGTATCCCGGCCATGGTCAGCAAGGACGAGGTGATGAACACGGTCGCCGCAAGGACCCGCCACACCAGGACGACTCCTCGCCGGAGAAGTCCGCCGCGTGGCACTCGTTCCTGCGCGACCGGCTCGGTCATGGTTCACCCGTCCCTGCCGCGACAGCGTCGATCGATCGTCTGAGTTCGGCTGCCGTGTCCGGGATGGCCTGGTGCACACCGTCGCGGACCACGTGCCGACCGCCCACGATCGTGTCGGTGACGTCGGCGGCCGCCGCGGCGAAGACGGTGTGGTCGAGAAGTGTCGGACGCGTCCATCCGGCCATGCGGACCGAGTCGAGCGAGATCACCGTGAAGTCGGCCAGGTCCCCGACGCCGATCCCGCCGTCTCCCTCGCGCGGACCGGACCAGCCGAGCGAGGCGTAGCCCTCGCGGGTTCCCGCCCGCAGGAGCGTCGGTGCCGACAGGTGTCCCCGGGCGAGGGTCCGGACCCGCTCGTCCAGCTCCAGCCCACGCACCTCGTCGAAGGGATCGACGATCGCGTTGCTGTCCGACCCGATCGTCAGCGGGACCCCCGCTCCGACCAGCTCGCCGAGCGTCGGCGCCCCGTCCGCCAGGTCGCGTTCGGTGGTGCGGGTGACGCACGCGCGAGCGGAGGACCGCGCCAGGCGCCCGACGTCGTCGGCCGTCAGATGCGTGGCGTGGACCACCGTGGTGCGCGGCCCGAGTGCGCCTTGGGCACCGAGCAACGCCGTCGGCGTGCACCCGTGAACGGCGAGGCAGTCCGCGTTCTCCTGGGGCTGCTCGGACAGGTGGACGTGCAACGGCGCGTCGTGCCGCTCCGCCCAGGCGGCCACCGTGCCGATGCCGTCGGGTGGTACGGCCCGCACCGAGTGCACGGCGGCACCCACCCGTACCGCGCCACCGGACCGGGATGCCGCCAGGGCTTCGACCCGGGACGCCCACCCCTCCGCGCCGGCGTCGCCGAAGCGCTGCTGGACGCCGGAGAGCGGTTCGCCGTCGACTCCCGCCGTCAGATAACAGGTGTCGAGCAGGGTGAGCCGGATCCCGGCGTCGTCGGCGGCGGCGATCAGGGCCTCGCCCATGGCGTTGGGGTCCGCGTACGGCCGGCCCCCGGCCGCGTGATGCAGGTAGTGGAACTCGCCGACGACGCCGTACCCCGCCAGCACCATCTCCGCGAAGACGGCCCGCGCCAGCCGGTGGTACGAGTCCGGGTCGAGGCGCTCGGCGGCGCGGTACATCTGCTCGCGCCAGGTCCAGAAGGACCCGGCACCGGCTGCCGGACGTCCCGCCCCGCCCGGGTGACCAGGCCCGCCACGACCGGCGTCGTCGGACAGGCCGTGCGTCCTGCCCCGCAGGACCCGGTGGAACGCGTGCGAGTGGGCGTTGGCGAAGGCGGGAAGGGTGAGGCCGGGCAGGCGCGTCGTGTCGGCGGGGCGTTGCACTCCGGGGGTCACCTCGGTCACGCGGCCGCCTGCGGCACGGATCAGCACACCGGCGACGGCCTGCCGCCCGCCCACCCACGCCCAGTCGCACCACCAGCTACTCATGCTCCACCGCACCAGCCGCAGCGACGTCCCCGGTGACGGACCGGTGGGCCGCGGTCATCGCGGGACCCGGACGCCGCGGGCTTCCGCCACCTCCGTGGCGCGGTCGTACCCGGCGTCGACGTGCCGGAGCACGCCCATGGCCGGGTCGTTCGTCAGGACACGCTCCAGCTTCTGGGCCGCGAGCGGGGTGCCGTCGGCGACCGAGACCTGGCCCGCGTGGATGGACCGGCCCATGCCGACACCGCCGCCGTGGTGCAGGGACACCCACGTGGCGCCCGACGACGCGGCGGTCAGCGCGTTGAGAAGAGGCCAGTCGGCGATGGCGTCGGAACCGTCGGCCATGCCCTCGGTCTCCCGGTAGGGCGAGGCGACCGACCCGGCGTCCAGATGGTCCCGCCCGATCGCGAGCGGGGCGCTGATCTCGCCGGACGCGACCAGTTCGTTGAACGCGAGACCCGCCTTGTCACGCTCGCCGTAGCCGAGCCAGCAGATCCGGGCGGGCAGGCCCTGGAACGCGATCCTCTCCTGCGCGCCGCGGATCCAGCGGTGGAGGCGGTCGTGGTCGGGGAAGAGGTCGAGGATGGCACGGTCGGTCGCGGCGATGTCTTTCGGGTCCCCGGACAGTGCCGCCCAGCGGAACGGGCCCTTGCCCTCGCAGAACAACGGCCGGATGTACGCGGGCACGAAGCCCGGGAAGTCGAACGCGCGGGAGTAGCCGCCCTGGCGGGCCTCGTCACGGATGGAGTTGCCGTAGTCGAACACCTCGGCGCCGGCGTCCTGGAAGCCGACCATCGCCTCGACGTGCCGCGCCATCGACTCGCGGGCGCGGTCGGTGAACCCTGCCGGGTCCTTACCGGCCTCCGCGGCCCAGTCCTCCAGGGCCACCCCGGCCGGCAGGTAGGACAACGGGTCGTGCGCCGAGGTCTGGTCGGTGACGATGTCGATGTCGACGCCCCTGGCCAGCAGGTCCGGGAACACCTCGGCGGCGTTGCCGACCACGCCCACCGAGTAGGAACGCCCGTCGGCCTTGGCCGCGAGCGCCCGGGCGACGCCGTCGTCCACGGAGTCGGCAACCTCGTCGAGGTAGCGGTGGCGGGCGCGCCGGGCGAGGCGGGCCGGGTCGACGTCGACGATCAGGCACACGCCGCCGTTGAGCGTGACGGCGAGCGGCTGGGCGCCGCCCATGCCGCCGCAGCCGGCGGTGAGGGTGAGGGTTCCGGCGAGGGTGCCGCCGAACTTCTTCTCGGCGACGGCGGCGAAGGTCTCGTACGTGCCCTGGACGATCCCCTGGGTGCCGATGTAGATCCAGGACCCGGCCGTCATCTGCCCGTACATGGTGAGGCCGAGCTGTTCGAGGCGGCGGAACTCGGGCCACGTCGCCCAGTCCCCCACCAGGTTCGAGTTCGCGATGAGCACCCGGGGCGCCCACTCGTGCGTGGTCAGCACGCCGACCGGCTTGCCGGACTGGACCAGGAGAGTCTCGTCCTCGCGCAGGTCGGTGAGGGTGCGGACGATGGCGTCGTAGGCCGGCCACGAGCGGGCGGCGCGGCCGGTGCCGCCGTAGACGACGAGGTCGTCGGGCCGTTCCGCGACCTCGGGGTCCAGGTTGTTCATGAGCATCCGCAGAGGAGCTTCGGTCTGCCAGCTGCGGGCGGTGAGTTCGGTGCCGCGGGTTGCGCGGACTGTGCGTGCTCCGTCCATGGGGCGAGATTACGTGGACTGGGGCGACTCGTGTCGCGGCTCGCGGCGGATCCTCCGGTGTCCGCCCCCGGGTGGCCGCCCGGGCATGGGTAGCTCTCCCCATTTCTCCAGGTCACGCCTGCTGGTTGAGTTCGGGGTGTTGGCAGCGCGAGACCGCCCGGTACCGGCCCCGCGGTCTCGCCGCCCCGACAGGTCGGGTTGAGCCCCCCGCCTCCCCGGCCACGCCCCGAGGGGCGCCGCGCCACCTGTGGTGCCGTGCCCCTCGGTGCGTCTCCGACGCCGCGCCGGTGGGTGACGTGACCCCGCCGGCGCGGCCCCAGAACGACGAGTGTTCCAATGGGTCCGTGAGCTTCGAGCAGATGTGGCGTGACCTGGAGCCCCTTGGGCTGTCGGCCCGGACCGGCGGCTACTTCCGGCAGCCGTTCCGCACCGCGGAACGCGAGGCGGCGGCCTGGTTCGGGGAGGCGGCACGATCCCGCGGCCTCGGTGTGGAGTCCGACGCGTTCGGCAACACGATCGCCTGGTGGGACCCCGTTGACGACGACGGAATGCGGGACGGCGTGACCTTCCCTGCCGGAGGCGGCACGACGCCGGTCTCCGCCGACCGGGCGGACCGGCAGCCACCGGAATCCGGGCACGCGCGGCCTTCCCGGCGGAACGCCGTCCTGACCGGATCCCACCTGGACTCCGTGCTGGACGGTGGCGCGTTCGACGGCCCGCTCGGCGTCGTCTCCGCCCTCGCCGCGATCGACGTCCTGCGCGACCGCGGCGTCACGCCCCGCGTCCCGCTGGGCGTCGGCGTGTTCGTGGAGGAGGAGGGGTCACGGTTCGGGCTGGCCTGCCTGGGATCGCGCCTGGCGACCGGGCAGATCGGCTGGACCGCCGCCCGGGAACTGCGCGACCGTGACGGAATCGCGCTCGGCGACGTGATCGCCGGGGACGACGGCGCGGGCGGCCTGCTCGACGGCGTCTCCTGCTTCGTCGAACTGCATTGCGAGCAGGGCCGCGATCTGGCGCTGCGCGACGACACGCCCGTCGGCCTCGCGAGCGCCATCTGGCCCCACGGCCGCTACCGGTTCGACTTCTGCGGACACGCCGACCACGCCGGAGCCACCCGCATGGCCGACCGGCACGACCCGATGCTGACGTACGCGGCCACCTCCCTCGCCGCCGACGCCGCCGCCCGGGCACGCGACGGCGTCGGCGACGCGATCCGCCGGGCGACGTTCGGCCGCCTCGACGTGCGTCCGGGCGGCACCAACGCGATCCCGTCGCGGGTCAGCGCCTGGCTCGACGCCCGGGCATCGACGGACGAGGAGCTGGCGGACCTGCTCGGCGAGGTGGAACGTGCCGCCCGCGACCGTGCCGCGACCGACGGGACGAGCCTGGAGGTGACCGCGGAGTCGGTCTCGGGAGAGGTGCTCTTCGACCCGGACCTCACGAGCAGGGTCCGGCTGTCCCTCGCCCCGGACGACGCCGGCATCCCGGTCATCCCGACCGGCGCGGGACACGACGCCGGGATCCTCCAGCAGGCCGGTATCCCGACCGCGATGCTCTTCGTCCGGAACGAGACCGGCGTCTCCCACTCGCCGGAGGAGTCGATCACCACCGCCGATGCGCTCGCGGGAGTGGACGCCCTGGCGGACGCGCTCGCGGACCTGGTCGCGGGGCCGCCGGCGACGGCCTCCGTCGGGGAGGCCGCGCGATGAGCGTTCTCCTGACCGGCATCGGCGAACTGGTCACGAACGACCCGGACCGCGGGGCTCCGGCGGCGCCCGGAGAGTCCGCGCCAGGAAGCAGCGCAGGTCGTGACCTCGGGATCGTGCGCGAGGCCGCCGTCGTCGTCGACCACGGGGCCGTCGTGTGGGCCGGTCCGGCGGCCGGAGCCCCCGCCGCCGACGAGGTACGCGACGTCGGCGGCCGCGCGGTCGTCCCGGGCTTCGTCGACTCGCACGCCCACCTGGTCTTCGCCGGGGACCGGGCAGTCGAGTTCGAGGCGCGGATGACCGGACGGCCCTACACGGCGGGCGGTATCCGCACCACCGTGGCCGCCACGCGCGCGGCATCGGACGACGAGCTGCGCGGTAACGCCCGGCGGCTCGTCGCCGAGATGCGGCGGCAGGGCACCACCACCGTCGAGATCAAGTCGGGCTACGGGCTGGACGTCGAGCAGGAGGCGCGGTCGCTACGGATCGCGCACGAGCTCACGCCCGAGACGACGTTTCTCGGCGCGCACGTCGTCCCGCCGGACACCGATCCGGCCGCCTACGTCGACCTGGTGGTCGGCGAGATGCTCGACGCCTGTGCACCGCACGCCCGCTGGGTCGACGTGTTCTGCGAGCGCGGCGCGTTCGACGCCGACGCCGCGCGACGGGTCCTGCGTGCCGGGGCAGCCGCCGGCCTGATGCCGCGCGTCCACGCGAACCAGCTCGGCCACGGGCCGGGGATCGAGGTGGCCTGCGAGGTGGGAGCGGCTTCGGCGGACCACTGCACGTTCGCGTCCGACGCCGACCTGCGGAACCTCGCGGACTCCGGCGTCGTGGCGACCCTGCTGCCGTCGATCGAGTTCTCCACACGGCAGCCCTATCCCGACGCCCGCCGGTTTCTCGACGCGGGCGTCACCGTCGCGATCGCGACCGACTGCAACCCGGGGTCGGGGTTCTCCTCCTCCATGCCGTTCGCCCTGGCCCTGGCGGTGCGGGAGATGCGGATGTCGCCGGCGGAGGCGTTGTGGGCGGCAACGGCCGGCGGAGCGGCGGCGCTACGCCGGGACGACGTCGGGTGGCTGGGGGTCGGGTCGCGAGCGGACCTGGCGGTGCTGGACGCGCCGTCGTACCTGCATCTGGCGTACCGGCCGGGGGTTCCGCTGGTGGCGGAGACGATGGTCGCCGGGAGCTGGGCCTGAGCGGCGAGAGCGGAGAGGTGGGTCCGGACCGCGGAGCCGGCGGTCAGACCGGGCGTACCACCAAACCCAGGGACTCGACCAGCACCGTTGCCTGATCCGGCGTGACGATCGCGCCGTCGAGCGTGGCTGTGCGCGGGTCCACGGCGGACAGGTCGCTGCCCAGCAGGGCCGCTCCGGACAGGTTCGCGAGCTCGAGGTCCGCGCCCGACAGGTCGCATCCGGTCAGGACGGCCCCGCGGGCCTGGAGCTCGCGCAGGTTCGCCTCGCGGAACCGGACGCCGTCGAACCGCGCGGAGCCGACGTCGGCGCGCGACAGATCGACGAACGACCAGTTCCCGCGCTCTACCTTGACCAGGTCCAGCTTGGAGTTGCTGAACACGGAGCCCATCAGCTTGCACCGCTCGAACGTGACGTCGAAGAAGTTGCAGCGGTCGAAGACGCACGCCGTGAACGCGCACTCGGTGAACGACGCCGCGTTGAACTTCACACCCCGGAACGTGCACTCCTCGAAGGTGGCGCCGACGCCGGCCGCCTCGGTGAGGTCGACGTCCACGAAGGTGACGTCCCGCCATGCGGTACCCGACAGGTCCCGCGCGTACCAGTCCTCGTCGACGATCCGATCGCCCGCTTCCGATGCGCTCACACCGGTCACTGTAGGAGCAGACACTGACATCGCGGCGGCGCGGACCCTGGGCATCCCACCCCGGCACTGCCCTACACCAGCAGCGGGCGCACCTCCCGGCCCAGGAAGCCGACCAGTGCCACCGGATCCGGCTCCGACTCGAGGGGCTGGACGTTGACCGTGTCCGCGCCGAGATCGGCGAACTTCCGGAGGCCGTCCGCGATCTCCTCGGCGGAGTCGCCCCAGACGCAGTACTCCTCCGGCGCGTCGGAGGGCAGGTCCCAGTTCGGCAGCCACGCCTGGACGCGCTCGGCCGCGCCCGGGCCGGTAGCCGTCGGCACGGAGATCACCACCTTGAAGGGGTCGGTCCGTCCGGCGTCGTCGTACGCCGCGCGAACCGTGTCGACGGCCGTCCGCAGCTTGGTCAGCCCGTTGCCGCCGTCGAGCGCGATGCCGTCGGCGACCTCACCGACCAGCCGCAGGGTCTTGGGACCGGTGGCGGCGCTGATCACCGGCGGGGCGGTGAGAGGTGGCCAGTCGAGGGCGACGTCGTCCAGGGACACGTAGCGGCCCGAGACGGTGAGCCGTTCCCCGGCGAGCAGGGCGCGCAGGGCGGTCGCGTACTCACGCAGCAGCGTGAGCGGCGATGCGGCGCGCACCCCGACCTGAGCCATCCAGCTCTGCACCCCGTGCCCGATCCCCGGCTCCAGGCGCCCGGGGAACATTCCCTCCAGCGTGGCGATCTCCATCGCGGTCAGCGCGACGTTGCGCAGCGGAACCGGCAGCACGCCGAGCTGGACGCGCAGGTCGGTGGTGCTCGCGAGGACGGCGCCGGCGGCGGCGATGCCGCTTTCGCTGAAGCAGTCCTCCCAGAGGCAGATCTCCGCGAGGGCGGCGTCGTCGGCGGCCCGTGCGATCGACAGGTACTGCCGCGGGGAGAAGGTCGGTAGTAGTGCGCACCCCAGTGTCGTCATCATGTGAGCGTACTCAGAGGGCTCTTCGGAGGTCACTCCCCGACTCGGCGTACAAGGCGGTCATATCCGGCTAGGCTCCCGGCCATGCTCGCCGATCTGATCACCTCCTTCGCCGCCCTGTTGTGGCCGCTGCTCGTGCTCGCCGCGCTGCTGCTCCTCTGGCGCCCGCTCGCCGCGCTGCTGCGGAGGTCCGACCTCGAGCTCGAACTCGGTGGGCAGCGGATCAGCATCACCCAGCTCAACGACCAGCAGAACCGGATGATCGTCGATCTGCAGAACCAGGTGCTGTCGCTGCGGGAACAGGTCGAGGCGTTGTCGGCCGGCGCCGGGGTGCCCGGCGGGCCGGCGTCGGGCGGGGACGACCATGGCGCCGGAGTTCCCGGGAGGCTGCCGTCACCCGTGGGGAGCCGTTCCGTGACGCCCGGCGGGCCGCCGTCGGGCACCGGCGATCGCCCCGTGGTACCCGGTGGAACGCCGTCGGGCAGGAGCGTCCACGGCGGCGGAGGCACAGCCGCACGGCCGAGCTCCCGGGAGATCCTCTGGGTGGACGACCACCCCGAGAACAACGCCATCATGATCGACGGCCTGCAGCGGGACGGCGTCACGGTGACCCTCGCGCGCTCCACGAGCGAGGCGATGGAGCGGCTGAAGTACGGCGATTTCGAAGCGATCATCTCGGACATGGGCCGCCGCGAGAGCGGGGCCGAGGTTCCCACCGCGGGCCTGACCCTGCTCCGCAAGGTTCGAGAACTCGATCCGTCGATCCCGTTCGTCATCTACGGAAGTCCGGCGACCATGCGCGCCCACGGTGCGGCGGCGCTCGACGCGGGTGTCACGGACGTGACCTCGTCCCAGATGGCTGTCCGCGAGGTGCTGAGCGGGGCCGGGGTGCTCGAACGCTGAGGACGCGCCGGGCCGCCGACATGGCGGTCATCTGGTCGCTCCCCCGCGCGGCTCACGATCCACACGGCGCGGCCGGCACGGCCGGCACGGCGCGGCCGGCTCGCAGTGCCCGACGAGGCGACGCTTCGATGGGTCGCCTCGTCCGGACCTCCGCGTCAGTCCTTCCGGACCCGCTTCGACACGACCGTGATCAGTGCGGTCACACCGACCGCCACACCGACGATGACGATCGCGATCACGCCAACTGCGATCAGACCCATGCTGTCGAGCGCAAACATCTGCAAGCCTCCTTTGGCTGGACCGCCGGAATGCTAGCACCCCGACGACGGGGTTACGAGTGCCTAAAGTCCCGTTACCGCACGGTAAGTCGCCAAAATCTCCGGTGTCGGACTACCGTTCACGACCCGTGAGTCCTGCCGCGAGGTCGACGTCGACCACGCCGGGGCACGCCGTCGACGACCCCGAGCCCCCTGCCCCCAGCCCACGGGCGCCGTCGGGCAACGTCTAGGCTCAGACCATGTCGGTCTTCCGCGAGTTGCGCGCGCTGCTCGCCCGCTCCGGGTTCCGGAAGCTGTTCGCGGTACGGCTGGTCTCGCAGGCCGCAGACGGCATGTTCCAGGTGGGACTCGCGAACCTGCTGTTCTTCTCGCCGGAGTCACAGGGCAGCGCGCCGGCGATCGCGGGCGCGTTCGCGGTGATGCTGGCACCGTTCACAATCGTCGGACCGTTCGCCGGCGTGTTCCTCGACCGCTGGCAACGACGGCAGGTGCTCGTGGTCGGCAATGCCGTGCGCGTGGTCATCACGGCGGCCATGGCCCTCCTCATGGTGACCGACGGCGTCTCCGTGTGGATCTACGCCCTCGGCCTCGCGGCACTGAGCGTGAACAGGTTCCTCCTGGCCGGGCTGTCGGCAGGGCTGCCGCTCGTCGTCGAGGACAAGAAACTCCTGCTCACCGCGAACGCCCTGACGCCGACCCTCGGGGCGGGCGCCGCCTTCCTCGGCGGGCTGGGCGCGTTCGTCATGGGACAGGTCGCCCCGACGGGCCGGGTCCAGGACGCGACCGCGCTGACCTGCGCGGCGCTCGTGATGGGATGGGCGTCGCTGCTGGGTCTCCGGCTCGGGCGGGGGGAACTGGGGCCGGTGGTACCGGCGTCGGGCGGCGTGGGACGCGAGATCGTGGTGGTCACGCGAGGGCTCGCCGACGGCGCCCGCTACCTCACCGCTCGCCGCACTCCGGGGCAGGCACTGCTCGCGATGGCGACGCACCGGTTCTGCTATGGCGTCGTGTTCATCGCGTCGATCCTGATGGCGCGGAACCTCCTCTCGGACCCTGCGGACTCGACGTCGGGACTGGCGGTGTTCGCGCAGGTCGTCGGGGCTACCGGGGTGGGCGGCGGCGTCGCGATCGTGGTGACGGCATGGATCGGGCGGAAGATGGCGCCGCAGAGCTGGATCGCGACCATGCTGGTGGTGGCCGCGGCATCGCAGCTGCTGCTGGTGCCGACCGAGCCCGGTCTGGTCCTGATGCTGACGGCGGCCGCCCTGCTGGGGATGGCGGCTCAGGGGGCGAAGATCGCCGTCGACACGATCGTTCAGCGGGACTCCGGCGACGAGTTCCGCGGCCGGGCCTTCGCCTTCTTCGACGTGCTGTACAACGCGGCGTTCGTGGGGGCGGCGGCGCTGGCGGCGGCTGTGGTGCCGGACATGGGCTGGTCGCCGGGGCTGTTCGCCGTGCTGGCGGGGGTGTACCTCGTGGCCGGCGCGCTGGTGGGGTTGCGGGGGGCGCGGGAACCGCGACCGGTCGAGGCCTCCGTCTGAAAGAGCGGCAGGCGTGCCGAGGACTGTTGCGCTCGGCACGCCCGACTCGTCGTCGGACCTAGAGGTTGCGGTCCGCGTACACCGTCAGAGCGTCTCGGACGAAGACCGCGCCCTCGGCTCCGCCGTAGTTCGCCGCGAAGCGCTCGTCAGCGACGTACATCTCCGCAAGACCGGCCAGGTAGTCCTTGGCCGGCGCACCCGTGCCGTGGCCCGGGGTCCCCGGGATTCCCGCGAGCCAGTCGGCGTGCTTGGCGGCGATGGCCTGCGCCTCGTCGCCCGCGGGGTCGAGGCCGGCCGACGCGCCGTCGGCCCACTCCCGGGCGAGCGCCTCCTGCCGCGCCTTCCACTCCTGCTGCCCCTGCGGCCCGAGGCCGCGCCACCAGGCGTCGCTCCGGGCATACGCCTCCTTGCCCCAGCGGCTCTCGACCTCCTCCTTGTGCTGGGTGTGGTCGAACCCGTCGAACATGTCCTCGGCCATGATGCTGTCTCCTTTCTCTATCGCGTCGATGGTCCGGTCCAGGCTGGCGAGCCGGCGCTCGACCAGATCCCGCTCCGCCCGCAACTGGTCTCGGTGCGCGGCCAGGGCGCGGGAGGCGTCGGGCTCGGAGCGCAGGGCGTCGCCGATCTCGGAGAGCCCCATGCCCAGGTCGCGGAGCAGCAGGATGCGCTGCAGCCGGACCAGGGCGTCCTGGTCGTACCGCCTCGCGCCACCGGGCGCCCGGCCCGCGGGCTCCAGCAGCCCGACCTGCTCGTAGTGCCGCAGGGTGCGGCTCGTGGTGCCCGCGATGCGGGCGATCTCCTGGATGGACCAGCTCATGGGTGCGACTGTAGAGGTTGACGTTGCGTCAAGTTCAAGTCGTGGGTTCGGGCGTGTGGACGACGACGGCCGTGGGCGGCATCACGCCACTCGCAGCCCACTCGAGAACCTGCCCGACGTCCGCCTCGCTTAGCCTCGGCAGGTGAACCTTCTCCTCGAGATCGGCGGCTGGGCGGGATCCGCGCTTGTCGTCTGGTCGCTCACGCAGGCACGTGTGCTGCGTTTCCGCTGGCTGAACCTCACCGGGTCGACGCTGGCGACCGCCTACAACGCGATCCTCGGCATCTGGCCGTTCGTCGCGATGAACGGCGTGATCGTCCTCATCAACATCTACTGGCTGATCCGCCTGAACCGCGAACGCCACGACGGCTCCACCTACACGGTGGTCGAGGTCGCGCCGGACGACGCCTACCTTCTCCACGTGCTGCGGGTCCATGCCGACGACATCGCCCAGCACGCCCCGCGTTTCCGGGCCGAACCGGGCGACGGCGAGAGCCGTCATGCCTTCCTCGTCCAGCGCGGCGACGAGACGGTCGGGGTCGTCGAGGTGCTCGACGTCGGGGACGGCGTGGGGGCCGTTCTTCTCGACTGGGTCAGCCTGCGATTCCGCGACTTCACGCCGGGCGAGTTCGTGTGGGAGGAGTCGGGGGCGCTGGCGGGGACAGAGCTGCGGGAGGTGGTGCGTCCGGCGCTGGGGGCGCGGGCCGGCGTTGCGAGGGCCGACGGCGGTCCGGGTGCGGAGTTGGGTGCTCCTGCCCTGGCCGGACAGGAGGCCGGGCGCGGCGAGGCTGCCTACCTGGAACGTGTCGGCTTCACGTCCGACGGCGTGGCATGGTCTCGCCGGATCGGCGCCTGACCACGACGGCGGCCGCCGTCGTACCGTGAACCGGTGGACTCGACCCTGATCCCCCGTTCCATCCTGCTGTTCGTCGTCGCCGCGTTGTTCGAGATCGGTGGTGCCTGGCTCGTGTGGCAAGGACTGCGCGAGCAGCGCGGATGGGTGTGGGTGGGGTTCGGGGTGATCGCGCTCGGGCTGTACGGCGTGGTGGCGACTCTGCAGCCGGACGCGAACTTCGGGCGGATCCTGGCCGCGTACGGCGGGGTGTTCGTCGCGGGGTCGATCGTGTGGGGGATGGTCGCGGACGGGTACCGGCCGGATCGGTGGGACGTGGCGGGGGCGCTGATCTGCCTGGGTGGGATGGCGGTGATCATGTATGGGCCGCGGGGGGAGGCGTGAGCACAGGAACGATAATTTGCGATAGCCGGAGCGGCGCGTTCAGGACGAACCCCGCCACGACCGCCGTCGTACACGACGACCGGCACGCCCCTACTGCCCCACCCGCCCGTCGATCGCCTCGCGCAGCAGGTCCGCGTGACCCAGGTGGCGGGCGTACTCCTCGATCATGTGGACCAGGACGTCGCGCACGGGAAGCTGCTTGCCGCGGTGCAGGACAGTCCTGCCCAGGTCTTCCTCGGGGAATGCGTCCAGCCAGGCATCGGCCGAGGCCACGCGGTCGCGCCACGTCGCCCATGCCTCTGCCAGGGCGGCCGGGTCGGGGACGGCGCCGTTGAAGTCGGCGTCGTCGTCCTCGGGCGTGTCGTAGATCTGTTCGACGTCGGGCTGCTGCTTGAGCACGCGTTCGAACCAGTGGTTCTCCACCTGCGCGATGTGCCGCACGAGGCCGAGCAGCGACATCGTCGACGGGGGCACCGAACGCCGCGCCATCTGCTCGGCGTCGAGCCCTTCGCACTTCATCTCGAGCGTGAGGCGATAGTGCTTGAGGTAATTGGCCAGGGTCTCCCTCTCGCCGACAGGCCGACCGAGCGCTCTGCGGGGGTCCTGACCGCCGTCGACCCAGTTGTAGCGATCGGACGCCTGCGTCCACCGTTCGGGAGTCGTCGTCATGGGGCCAGCCAACCGCCACGGACCCGACGGAGCAAACTGATCACGCCCTCTGCTCGTAGAGCAGGGCATACCGGTCGATCCGCCAGAGCTGAGCCATGAGCAGCAGCACCGTCCCCGAGACCAACGGCCACAGGTCGAGCACGACCAGCCCCCATGCGATCAGCCCGAAGCCGCCCAGCCCGACCGCCACCAGGGTCCGGGTGATGACAAGGTGCTCGGGGGGCAGATCGCCCGCGACGTGCAACTGCTCGCCGTAGATGCCGCGCGCCGCCCACGACGTCGGCTCCACGGGCCCGAAGACCCGCACGTTCAGCCCGAACAGCCACACCACCACGACCGCGACACCCACCAGGCACCACCAGCCGATCCACTCACGGCTCCACACCGCGAGCTCGAACACCGGGATCGCGGCGAGGCGCGTCCACACGCTCCAGGGATTGGCGTGGCGCTTCCAGGCGTCGTCGGTCATTCCGTGCGCGGCGGCTACGGCGTTCTTCACGTCCATGGGGCTCCTTCGGGTCGAGTGGGGGTCGTGTCCGACGGCATCGCCAGGCTGGGGCGTCGTCGCCCACCACCCTACTCACTTTTCAGAGATTTCTGAACACTCTGATGCGCGATAGGGTTGGTGACGTGGAAGCTCAGCACGAAACGTTGCGGGACGCCGCCGAGAATCTCGCCCTGACGCTCGCGGAGAGCGGGATGCAGAGGTCGACCGCGCGAGTCCTCACCGCGCTGCTCTACACCGAGCAGGACACGATGACGCCCGCCGATCTTCGGGAACAACTGCAGATCAGTTCGGGTGGCGTGTCGGCCGCGGTGAAGCAGCTCCTGTCGACCGGGTTCATCGAGCGCGTACCTGCCCCGGGCAGCCGGCGCGACCACTATCGGTTCCGCTCCGGCGCCTGGGCGGGACTGATGTCGCAGCAGAACGAGGTGCTGCGGGTCATGACGGCCGCCGCGGAAGAGGGGCTGGCGGCGGCGGAGGAGGGGTCGTCGACGGCGGACCGGCTCCACGAGATGCACGACTTCTACACCTACATGAGCGAACAGATGGTGCCACTGGTCGAGCGGTGGCGAGAGCAGTACAAGGCGCGCGGGACCTCGACGGAGCGGCGTGGCGGGAGCTGACCAGGGCGGGTGGCCGGCGTCGCCACCACGCCACGGCGCCCTGTCGGTTGGATGCCGAGAGGCTCGCCGTCACGTCAGAGCTCTGGCGCAGCCACGGCCGCGAGCTTCCCGGCGTCGTGACCAGGGCTCGCCGCGGCCGCACGGGCCGCGGCGAGCCCTCTCTCCATTCAGCCGATCCCGTCCGCGGTCGGCTCGGGCTTGTTCAACGTGCGCTTGGCGGGTGCGTCGTTCTCGCCCAGAGCCTGATGCATCAGGCGGATGATGCCGCGCACCTCGTCGGCGGCGGCGTTCCATCGCTGTTCCTTGGCGCGGTACTCGTCCGAGTCGCCGTCGGCCGCATGATCGGACATCGCTGCCTTCACGCCCGGATCGCGCTGCTCGACCAACGCCTCCAGCCGTGCCGCGATCCGGTCGAGATCTTCCTGCCCCCGCACCGAAGCCTCCGCGTCGTCGTCGCGGTGCTCCTTATCGTTCGCACCAACCATCGGACGAACCCCCTGTCTGCTCGACCATCCATTCGAAAACCACACTGACCGACACCTGTGACGGTAGGCGCTCAGAGACCGCTCCCGGAGTGCGCCACGGCGAGAAGTGCCCACAACGTCCCGGCGCCCATCCGGTCCGGACCCACGATCGCGGCCCCCTTTACCTGCTCCCTCGCCCACCCCATCGGCAGAGCTGTCATGAGACACCCAATCTCGACATCCCAGGCGAGGTCAAGGGAAGTCGGGCAGATCGGTCAGGCCTGTCGCTGTCCAAGCACTACTTTCGCCAAGTCCGACGGAAACAGTTATCCACAGGCCGCCCGTGCGATTCTGCGGGCGTGCGGCTAGCGTCGGTGTCCGTTGCGCTTCCGCAACCATCCAGGTGTACGACGTCGTCAGGGGGTTCCATGCGACCGACAGCCGAGCACAGGCGACCAAGGGCAACGGGCCGAGCCCGGGCCGTGGCCCAACTGCTCGAGACCCGTGCCTACCTGCGTGGCGCGGCAGCAATCGTCGCCCTGGCCGGGGTGGCCGGCTGTGCTGGCAACGCCGACGCAGGCCCTTCACCGACGACGTCGGCAACTGCTGAGCCCACAGCCTCCGCATCGGCCGACACTGAGGTGGAGAAGCCGGATCGACCTGCTGCGATGGACCGCGAAGACGCCGAGGGAGCCGCAGCCGCAGCGAAGTACTTCATCGAGCTGTATCCGTACGTGATGGCGACCGGGGATACGGAAGAGTTCGAGGCTATGAGCCATGAGGCTTGTGGGTTTTGTGATGGCGTTATCACCGACGCCGCCACAATCCAAAAAGAAGGACAGACATTCACTGGCAGTATCACACATGCAACAGTCCGGGAGACATATAAGCGAGACGGCTTGACCGGGGTGTGGCCACTCGACGTAGACGTGAGGCAGAACGAGGCGCAGGTTGTTGACTCTGACGGCCACGTGGCTGCAACGACCCAAGCACATGAAGGGCTCGTCCGGGTTGAGATGGGAATAGAGGCGGACCAGTGGGTAGTAGTCGGCATAATCGAGAAGGATGAGCCGTGACCCGGTTCGTAGGCCTCGGCTTTTGTCTAGCCGCATTTCTGATCCTGGAATCTTTCACCACCGAACATGCCGCGCATGCCGACAGCGATGCACCCAGCTTCTTCGGCAGAGCGCACGAAGACTCGGTCTCGGTTGAAGCTCTCAGATCGGCAGGCACGCGACCTCCGTTGCCCCTTGAAAGTGACGAACCAACCCCTGCCGCACAGGGCTCCTCCGATGCCGCCGCCCGGCCGGGCAGGCCCTTCGACCCCGACACACGCCACTGGCGGGCAACCCCTGAACTGTGCCAGCTCGCCGGCCTATCAGGTGCAGCACCCGTACTCCGCGCAGAATGCGATGGGGAAGGCCAGCGGGTGGCCCACGAAGGCATCGAGTGCGACGCCGACCAGGAGGTTCAAGGCGCGTTGTTCGAGCAGCAACGGAGTGGCGATACCTGGACTGTTCCCAGGGTCGTCGAGGAGGAATCGTGCCTTGACCCCACTGCACCGTCCCAGGACCAGGAACAGCAGGAGCGCCGCCAGGTCGACATCCCTGCCGCGGCGGCACGCGCGTTTCGGAACATGACGATCGAACCCAGCTCGCTGGCTGTCCAACCACCCGACGGCTGGACGCTCGTCAATCTCGACACCATCGCCTACGCGGAGGATGAGCCGCGCATGGTCGACACGACCCTGTTCGGCGTCCCCGTCAGCATCCGCGCGGTCCCGGACACCTACACGTGGAACTGGGGCGACGGCACGTCGGCCACGGGCCCCGACCCCGGCGGCCCCTATCCGGATCACACAGTCGCTCATGCGTACCTCGCCCCGGGAAAGGCGACGATCACCCTCACCACCACGTGGCGTGGCCAATTCCGCCTTCCCGGTGATCAGATCTGGCGCGACGTCGCTGGCCAAGCGACCACTGTCACGCAGTCCCCTCCGATCGAGATTCGCGAAGCCCGTACCCGCCTGGTCGAGGATCTGAGCCGCTGAGGCACTCACCACCCAACGATCCATCTGCGGCATGACCCGTGCGTTCGGCCTTCTCGTGCGTCGCCCTGACGTACCGATCGATCGCTAATGAGCTCAGGCCAGCCGCTGGGCCGTGCCACGCTTGGACTCGTGACATTCACCCCCTCAACCACTGAGAGTTCCCAGTCCCGCCTCGACCACCTCAGCTGGCCGTTCCGCACCGAACGGCTCACCATCCGCCGGTGCACCACCGGCGATCTCGACCCTCTGTGGAAGTACCGGGGCCTCCCCGAGGTCTCGAGGTGGACATCCTGGCACCCCGCCGACCGGCAGGACTGGAATCGCTACCAGGGCGAACCCGCCCGCATGGCACGCACACTCGTGTTCGAGCACGACGGCGCGATCGCCGGCGATCTCATGCTCATGGTCCACGACGGCTGGGCTCAGCGGGAGGCCGCCGCCCGAGCCCATGGCACTCAGGCGGAGCTCGGCTGGGCCCTGGACCCGACGTTCGGCGGGCGCGGGCTCGCGACCGAAGCCGTCCGTGAACTGATCCGGATCTCCTTCGAGGAGCTTGGCCTGCGCCGGGTCTCCGCAGGCGCGTTCGCAGACAACGAGCGCTCCGTTCGAGTGATGGAGCGCGTCGGGATGCGCCGCGAGGCCTACAAGGTCAAGGAGTCCTTCCACCGTGACCTCGGCTGGCTCGACGGCATCGAGTACGCCCTGCTCGCCGACGAGTGGGGCACCACCGCGTGACCCGCTTCGGTGCCGTCGACGTCCACTACCCGCCCGAAGGCGGCGCCCGCGCCGCACTCGTAGTGTGCCCGACGGCGGTCTACGGCGACATCATCGAGGAACGCACCATCGAGGTGGCTGAGGTCGCCGAGTACCGGCCGGGGAACTTCTATGAACGTGAGCTCCCGCCACTGCGAGCGCTGCTCTCCAGGTCCGGCCCCGACCAGCTCGACATATTGATTGTCGACGGATATGTCACGCTCGACCCGGACGGCCGCTCCGGTCTCGGTGCCTACGTCCATGCCGAGGGCCTCGCCCCCATCGTCATCGGCGTCGCGAAGACCCCGTTTCACGCGGCCAACCACGCGGTCGAAGTGCCCCGGGGCACCAGCTCGACGCGCCCGCTGTACGTCACGGCAGCTGGCATGCCAACAGGCGACGCCGCCCACCTGGTCCGCAACATGGCAGGCGACGCCCGGCTTCCGGAGGCTCAACATGGCAGGCGACGCCCGGCTTCCGGAGGCTCTCCGTCGAGTCGACCGCCTCGCGCGGACTGGCTGACGAACCAGGGCTCACCTCGATCGTCTATCGACGCGCGACGCCGAGCGCGAATACCTCCAGTGCCGACGTCCCGGATGAGTGCCCGTTTACGTGATCTGACCAATGCTGGCTGCGATTTACCTCAACGCCCCCATAGGCGCTAGGTTGTTCCCGTAGCCCACGGCCTCGGCATTCCCCCTTGCTTCCGAGGCCGTGGGCTATTCGCGCACAGCGGCACCCACCAGGGTGACCGATCAGTTCAGGATGGTCTGCGTCTCACCGATCCGGATCGCGGTGTCGGTCGGCGGCGGGGTCACATTGATCGTGCCGCTCTGGTCCCCGCCCTCCCACGTGACCGTCCAGTGGGCCGTCGCCGTCACCGTCAGGTCGCCCGTGTGGACATTGAAGTCAGCAGGGAACCCACACGTAGGGCTGGGAAGCGTCGAGTCACGTCCGTCATACGGCGTGCCGGCGGCATCCGCACCACGACAGGTGACGGTTGCGAGAGCCTGCCCGTTGCGGCTGATCACCCAGTCCGTCCGATCGAGCTCACCTCGTGCAAGGACGCTCAGGCCGCCGTCTGACGCCGTGCGCTCAATCGGGCCCACCGCATTACGGTCCTCCCGATTAGCCACCCAGAGCCAAATCGGGAGTCCGAGCTGCCCCATCGCATTCTCGTTCGCCGACGCCGGGGGCGTGCTCCCGATATCCCCCATCGTCAAGTTCATGGCCGCAACGGCCCGGCGAGCAAGTTCCTCCGGAGAAGCTTGTGGGGCGCTGGGAGGATTGGGAGCCCACTGGTAGCTGTGGCCCTGACACGAGTTCACATCAACGACATCGATACAGGTATAGGGTGTACATTCGATAATGACTCCATCCTCATTGCCTTCCCAATAGCTCGAGTCCTTGGGTGGCTGCGGATCGGCTACGCGGACGTAGCAGCGACCATCCCATGAGCCGTAGTCAGAGGTGCATTCGATCTCATCCCCCTTGAACTCACATGTGCGGCCGGTGCCCCCGTTGTCACCGCCCGGGTCGCCACCGCCCCCGGGACCGCCCGGTTCATCGCAGATCACCTCAACGCTACCGTCGGGGTTCACAATTTCCTGGCACCCGTCCGGTAGGTCGGCCACCGCGGTTGGCAGGGATCCGCTGGCGAGAAGCACTGCCCCGACCATGGTCGCAAGGAGACGCTTTAGCATGTCCGCTCCTGATCTCGCTCCTCAGAAATGAGCGTCCACTTACTCCCCAGGCCCTGATGACGAAGGGCATACGTGAAGTAGTAGCGGGTGGGCACGGACGCATCTCGCGGGACTATTCGGTTCTCATTGTCGAAGGTCTTCACAGCGCCGAAATCTATACACGCCTCCAGAATGACCTCCTCTGAGCCGGGTGTATATGGCTCATATTGGCTCGCCGTCATCGCCACCACTCTGGCAGCACCCTCGGTATGGATGCCATCCTGACGATTACGCTCGTAGACAGTCGTCATTGCCTGCCAGGAAGACCGGGTTCCCCAGAACGGCCCGAGTTTGTCTTCCCAATTCCTATACGCATTGTTCGCGACGTCCGCTGTCGCCGCATAATACTCTCTAAGGCTTGCCTTGGCATCCGCGATATTCTTTGCCTTGATCTGCGCCGCCGTGCTCGGCGACGGGGAGCCGGCAGGTGAGGGTTCGCTCGCCTCCGCCATCGTCGGCGAATCAGTCGGAGACGGCTCCGGAGAGGCAGACTTCGTCGGGCTGGCGCCGAGCGCCCCCTGGACCCATCGGCCCTCACCAGGGCCGTATGCGACGACAAGGCCGACCGCGACCAGCGCGATCACGCCCAGTACCACGGCGCCGACGCGCAGTGGGGTACTGAAGCTGTTCGACATCCTGAGGCCTCCGGCTGGGATCGGGGGACTTGTCGGTGTTTCTAGACCTAGTGTCCGTGTCTGGCGCGAATTCGCCACTGGACACCGCGTACAGGGTCCAGCAGGAGGTCGAGCCGGGCAATAGGTAAGGCGTGATACTTCACAACATCTCGCCAAGAGCGGACGGACCAGGCAGTACACGATCGTCACATGCGCCCCAGCAGGGCTCCGGATCCTGCACCTAGCAGCATCATATGCTAGTTATCCACAGCGTAGGTTGCGGATCGGCACCCAAGATGCGACCGGGCTAGATTGCTATGACGATTGTCGTATGACGATGACCACCACCCGACCGGCCACCGTGGAGCCCGTTGGGTACACCGAGTTCTACGAAACCCTCCGCACTCGGCTTCGTGAGGGTCGGTTGCGGGCCGCTCGAGCGGCGAACATCGAGCTCCTCCTGGTCTACTGGCGCACCGGGAGCGAGCTGCTCGAGCGGGATGGCGAGTTCGGCTGGGGCACCAAGGCCGCGGAGCGCATTTCCGAGGATGTCCATCGTGACTTCACCGCCAAGGGCTGGACGCCTGATGACATCCTGCGGATGCGGCAGTTCGCCGAGGCCTGGCCAGACTCCGAGGCCATCACGCGGGGCCCCATCGGTCTCCTGCCGTGGGAGCACATCACCGTCCTGCTCGACCAGCTCGACACCCGCGAGGGTCGGGACCGGTACGCCGCCAAGGCGATCAAGCACGGCTGGTCCCCGACGACGCTCGCCCACGCGATCGAGCACGAGCCCCGGCGGCGGCTGACCGAGTGCCTCGTGGATCGGCGGGTCGTGGGTGGTCACGGGTTTGAGGTGCCGTCAGCGTGACACGGCCCTCGAACCGGCGCCGCCAACCTTCGGGATGACGACATGGGCTTGATGTCGGCAGCTGACGACGAGTGGATCGCACCGGACGGACGCCTCGTGGCGCGATCCGCCGTCGTCGGCCGGTCCGGGATACCGACCCGGCCGATCCGTCTCGGAGACCTGAGCGAGCCGGACGAGGTCGGTAGGCGGACCACCGACCTGGAAACCTCCGGACTACCGGTCGGGTGCAACGCCTTCTACCTCACCGTGCACGACGGCCGCACCTGGCGTCTGACGGGACCGAGGTCTCCGTCGGAACTCTCCGACACGGCGCGGCGTGCGTGCGGGCCGTGGCACAGCCCGCACACCACAGCGATCCTCACGGTCAGACCAGACCGGCCAGTCTCGACGCCGAGCCGACGTGCACCTTCTTCGTGCGCCACTTGCTGCCGTCGTACTTCGCCGCGCCGCTCTCGAACAGCAGGTGGACCTTGCCGCCGTAGACGGCCATCCCCTCCGCCATGGGTGGCGCCTGGAAGCAGCGGGACCGGGCCTGCGTCTCGAAGTTCGTGGTGTAGTCCTTCGTGGTCACGTAGACGTTCGAGCGGTTGCCCCGGCCCCACGACGTCGAGAAGAAGTAACGATGCTTGCGCACGACGAGGCCCTGGGTCTTGAGCGGCACCTGTCGCCGCGCCCACTGCGCGTCGCGCGAAAGTCGACCGTCGGTGCCGAAGTCGTACCGGTACATCCAGTCGCGCGTGGATGAGTTGAACTTCCCGGCGTACAACTTGCCGTTGTACGCGTACATGAAGCTCGCGGCGTAGCCGAGGCTCTGCAGCGCACCGTAGTAGGCGACGTACGGCATGCTGGCGGCGCCCGTCTTGCGCTTCGCCACCGCGTTCCGGACGGACGCCTTCGAGTAGCGGCGGACCTTGGTGTTGTCCGCGTCCGTGATGTAGATGTGCTTCCCGCGGATCGCCATGCCCCCGGCGTGCGTCTCCTTGATCTTGAATCCACCGACCACGCTCCCGCCAGGCTTCATCGCGTACACGAGGCTGTTGCCGCCGTTCTGGTGATACATCGTCACGAGAAGGAGGTCCTGTGTGCCGCCGTTCCAGTTGTGCCAGGTGGCCACCGCCTGGGGCACGTAGTTCGTCAGGTAGTGGTCGCCGTCGACCCGCCCCGTGAACGTGTTCTTGTAGGTCGGCGAGGCCCAGGCGTCGCCGCCACTCTGGCAGGTGATCGCGGACGCCGTCGCGAGGGTCGGGACCTTGTCCTGAGGCGCGACGGCGATTCCCGTGGTGACCATCGCCGTTGCACCAATCACGGCAGCGAACCTGCCGAGCAGCTTCTTCATCGTCCGCCTCCCCGTCCGGATCCGGGCCACTGATTGCGGCCCGGATCCTGGAAGTGTGACATCGAGGGCACACCCGAACGATGGGGAGAACTCCCCTTCCGAGCCGCCGTGCCGGGAGACTTGCCTCGCGCCGTGGTACTCAGCGGTTCTTGCCCGCCGCGTCGATCTCGCTGATCAGCTCTTCCGTCTCCGGCTCGGGCTCCATGTCGAGCTGCTCCAGGTGATCACGGAGGCGGTCGATCAGGCGGCCGGCCGCGTCCATCCGACCGCTCGCGTACTCCGTGCGGATCGAGTTGCGCCACGAGCGCTCGTCGGCCGGGTCCGCGATCCGTCCCACGCGCGACGCCTCGCGCGCGAGGCTCAGGTCCCCCTCGGCGAGCCCTCGCCGGGACACCTCGTGCGCCACATCGACCACGCCGGCGGCCATCTCCTGCATCAGCACCTCGGCCCAGACGTACTTGCGCGGAGGCGTGTCCTGGAACGGCAACCCGCGCACCAGCTCGAGCGCGCGACGCAGGTCGTCCAGCGGCGCCGCCGTCAGGTCCGGCCCGACCAGCTCGCAGAACATGTCCCAGTCCGTCGTCACGCCACGCAGCCGGTAGCCGGCCTTCTCCTGGTCCACCTGGGACCCGTCGTCCGTGGACCAGTAGCGCGGGAGGTACTCGTACCCGTAGGCGTCCGTGCCGAGCCAGCGCCGTGCCCGCGACACCGCACTCCGCCGCGTCGCGAGGTTCGGGTCGCGCGACGGCCACAGCGCCCGCGAGATGTCCGATCCCCGAGCACCGGGGTTGAATGCCAGGAACGCGACAAGTTCCATGGCCTGCCGCTGATGGCTGGCAGGCAGATCGGTCCCGGCACATCCCGCGAGCTCCACGGTCCCGAGCACCCGGACGACGGGCGTGCGAGCTGGCTCCGGCGCCTGTGGAACCTCCAGGTCATCGTGCACGACGGCGGTCGTGGCGGCCGTCGCGTGAAGAGTGCCGTTCTCCTCGGCGGCGGATCCACCTTCGTCGAGTGCGACCGCCCACGGATTGGCGTCGTTGTTCCAGCCGTCGGTCCCGTCGCCCGGGGCCGTTTCCGGCCCGGCGGGATCGACCGGCATCACCGGAGCGTGCGCGGCCTCCGAGGTGACCGCCTCCCCGTCGAGGTCCACCGGCGCGGATCCCGCCGAAGCTGATGCGCTCCGTACGGCGGCACCTCCCCCCACCCCCGCGCCGACCTCGACCGCGACCTTCTCCCCCACCGGAGCCTCCACGACATCCTCGGCAACGACTTCCGCGTCGACGTCCGTGCCCGTGCGGACGATCC
Organism: Myceligenerans xiligouense; assembly: GCF_003814695.1. Lineage (GTDB taxonomy): Bacteria > Actinomycetota > Actinomycetes > Actinomycetales > Cellulomonadaceae > Myceligenerans > Myceligenerans xiligouense. The sequence goes on along the minus strand of NZ_RKQZ01000001.1, from coordinate 55,243 downwards.
CGTCGAAGCTCGCCAACGCCTGCGGTTCGACCAGTTCCGGCTCCTCCGGATCGAGATTGCGCGCCCACGCGGGGCCGGCCACGGGCTCCGGGTCCCCGAGCAGTTCGAGCGCCTGGACGTAGGTCTCGGCATCGAGTTGCTGCGGGCGCACGGCGATGTAAGCGGGCACGAGAACGCCACGGGACTTGTCGCCCCCGGTGAGCTCGCCGCTGAGGTCGAGCATCCACTCACCGATCTCGGCGCACGATGTCACCGCCGCGATACCGACACCAGGAACGCGCTCGACCAGCCCTTCGAGGCGGGTGCGTTCGGCGGCGGCGAGCGACTCTCCGACGAGGAGGATCTCCGGCGTCCAGGCATCCATGGCGAGCCCGCGGCCGCGGGCGTCGGACAGGTCGACGGCGCCGACCTGTGCGAGCGTGCGATCGACGTCGGCTGCCCGCGCCTCCAGCTCACGCACGATGCCCGCGACCGACGGAACGTGGCGGATCCGACCCGTGTCGACGACGCCGGGCAGGTCGCTGAGCGCTCCGACCACCGTGACCTGGAGATCGTCCGCCCACAGGGACGTCGCCAGTTCGACGGCGAGCGCCGCGAGGGTGGACTGGGCGGCGGTGTCACTGCCCCGGATGTCGAGGCAGCCGACGTTCTCCAGGTCGACCATGAGATGGGCGTCCTCGTCGTCGTGCCCGAGGGTGACGAGCGAGGGGTAGGGCGACTCCATGAGGTCGGGAGTGGCCTTGTCGCTGGCCACAGCCGGGTTCTCGCCGGCGGGAAGCTGCCAGACGTAGCGGTCCGTGGTGCTGAGCCACGGTGGCGGCAGCTCGGCGGCGCGGTCGAGGTAGAGCTCGATGAACTCGCCGGACTTGAGGCGCGCGACGCGGACGCCGGGGAGCGCCAGGCCTCGTTCGCGATGCCAGCCGGCGAGGGTTCGCAGCGCGATGTCCACCTGTTCACGTCCGAGCTTGTCCGCCACGGCACGCAGGTCGGTCTCGAACTCGGCCGACGGCGATCCGGGCGACGGGAGCGCGATCCGCTCGCCGGGCTTGCGCCGGCGGCGGGCGCGGTCACGGCGGGCGGCGAGCAGGGTGAGGATCCCTGCGGCGAGGAGGCCCCCGACTCCCGCCGCCGTCCGGACGTCGAAGGCTTCGAGGAGCTCATCGGAAAGGCTCGCGTCGACGAGCGCGGCGCTGATGGCGGGTTCGGGCTGCGGGGCGGTGGCGGACGCCGCCGCGGACGACTCGGGGGCCGCGACGCCGACCGGGCTCTGGCCGTTCGCGAGGGCGGGCGCGGACTCCGCGATGTCGGGGACGCTCCCGGATCCGGTCTCAAGGTTCGGTTCGACGGCCAGGTCGTCGGGCGTGACCTCCTGGTATGCGGGAGTGTCGCCGCCGGCGGAGGGGTTCGACCCGGGAGGCTCCGGGTTGCCGCGGCCGTCGCCGGGTGCGTCATCGCCACCCTTGTTCGACGTGCCCTCGGCCCCGCCGGGTGGAACGGCCGCGACGGCGGTTTCGTCGTCGGACGGGACGCTCTCGCCGACGGGCGTCTCCGTGGCCGGAGCGGACTCCTCGATCTCGGGTGTCTCGGTGTCCGACTCCTCGACCTCGTCGAGCACCGGCGCCTCGTCCTCGGGGGCGGGTGCGGACTCCGAGGACGACGGGCCGTCGTCCCCGGTGCCCGACTGCTCGTTTCCCGTGGGGACGGTCTCCTTCTCGCCGCGTTGCGCTCCGCGCGGTGCGGGCTCGGACGCTCCTTCCGAACCGGCACCGTCTCCGGTGGCCGCCTCCGTGGCCTCGGCGGCCGGCTGGTCAGCGGGGACCTCGTCGGACGGGACTCCGTCCTCGTCGGGCTCGTCGACCTGCTCGCCCGCTGGTTCAGCACCCTCGGACCCGCTGTTCTCAGACGCGGTGTCCTCGGGACCGCTGTCCTCCAGGCTGCCTTCCTCCGAGGTCGTCTGGTCGGAGGCCGCACCATCGGCCGCCCCGCCCTCTCCGGCCGCATCGCTCGCGGTCCCGCCGGGCTCCCCCGCATCCGCGGCGTCGCCGTCGCCCGTCCCGGACTCCGCCGCCGATCCGCCGGTGTCGCGCTCCGGCGCGGGATCGACGTCCGACGCCGCTTTCTCCGCCTCTTCGGTGGCGGGGACCGTGACCTGCCAGCCCGGGTAGATCAGGTCCGGATCGGTGAGCTTCCGGCCGTCGGGCTGCGTGGTCGAGCGGGACGCCTCGTACAGCTCTGAGTACTTCGTCCCGTCGCCGAGTTGCTCCTCTGCGATCTCCCACAGGGTGTCGCCCCGCTCCACGGTCACATCGCGGGTCTCGGCGGGCCTGACCTCGGAGATCGATGCGGCCTCCGAGACGTGCGCGACGTCGGCGACCTGGTGAACGGACGACCCGGACGCGTCGTCAGGCAGCGTCAGCACCCAGCCGGGCCGGACCCAGTGCGAACCGTCGAGGGCGCGCCCGTCGTCCTGCTGCGCTCCGTAGTTGAGGTGCGCGATCTCCTTGAACCGCGTGCCGTCACCCAGCGTCTCCTGCGCGATGCGCCAGAGTGAGTCGCCCGGCTGCACCGTGTAGGTCTTCATGTTCGCGTCCGACGACGTCCGCGCGCTCTCGGCCTTCGTCTCGGCGCGCGTCTTGGTGACCTTGACCGGCGAGGTTGTTTGCTCTGTCGGCGAGCTCCCTGCCGCGTCGGGGCGGTGCCCCGGGGGCTCGGCGTCTGCCACTGCGGAGGCCGGCACCGACTCCAGAACGCTGCTCGCGACCGAGTCCGAGGACTGCCCGTCCACCGGATCCACGACGGGCGAGCTTGCCACTGCCTCGCCCCCGGCCGGTGTGGCGAGCACCATCGCCACCACGGCACCGACCAGCACGGCAGCGAGCCTCTGCTGCAGCCCCAGGCCCCGCAGGCGCGGAGCCCGCACCCCGCGGATCACCGCGACGAATTCCACCAGCACCGCCACCGCGAACGTGGCCCACCCGATCCAGCCCACCACCGTCACCAGGCTGAGCAGAACCGCACCGCTCACGTCCGGCGTGGACATCACGGAGACGAACCTGGCCCACGACAGCTCCGCGTCCAGCAGTGGTACGCCGAACACCCACAAGCCGATCGGGATGCCCACCACGAGCGCCAGCAACAGGGTCACGGAGAGCACTCCGCGGGCCACACGACCGGCCAGGCCGCCCGTGCCGGGAGCCGGGCCGTGGGAAGGGGCACCGCCGGGTGCCCCGGACGGTGTCGCCGCTGCCTTGCGTTCAGTCGTGGTGCTCATCAGGATCCCTCCTGGGTGATACCGCGCACGGCTCTGGCTTCCGCGGATCCCTCCGCGGACAGTGAGCGGATGCCGATCAGGGCAAGGAACTTCGTTCTGTACGTGACGGTGGCGCTGACGCCGATCGATGCGCCCTGGACATAGTCGACCTGGCCGGACACTCCGGCAGCGGTGAGGTTGGACTCCGCGGCCGCCACCGCGGCGGACGCGTTGAGCGTGGGCGGACGGCCGTACTGCGCCTCGGAGATGTCCTGCTCCTGGGCGCCCGCTCGTGCTGCCTGCTCGGCCGCGTACTGGGCGTGATCGGCAGCCTGAAGACGTCCGCCGCCGTCCACCACCAGTCCGATGGCGATGATCAGTGCGGGGACCAGTCCCGCGACGAGGATGTTGACCTCTCCCCGTTGTGCGTCGTCGCCGACGGCCGGCGCACCCCGGTTGCCGTCGCCGGGCCGTCGGGCTCCGGTCGCCCGGAGGCGAGCACGCGACGCGGGAGCCGAGCCCCGCGGCTCGGGAGAACGCCACGAGGCTGGTAGGCCCCGGAGGACATGGCTCCTCATGTCAGCTCCTTCCCCGGTAGGCGTCCAGCACCGAGGTACCCGTCGCGCGCATCTCCCGGGCTCCCGGGGCGCCCGGAAGGCCGAGGTCCGAGAGCGGAACGACGCACGACACCTCCACCCGGACCTCGCCCACCGTCCCGAGAGGAAGGGTGAAGGCGTCGAGCGACGGAGTGACCGTCGTGGAGGAGCACGAGACGCCCGAGTTGTTCAGCGTGCTGAGCGCGGTCTGGGACGCCGAGATGTGCGCGGTGGTGGCAGTGCGACTGATCGACGCCGATCGAGCCGCCTCGTTGGCCGCGGACTGCACCGCGCCCTGCGCCAGGACCGTCCGGCCGGCCATGAGCAAGAGCATCGCGATCAGCAGCACCATCGGGAAGATGACGGCGGTGTTGATCGCCACGTTGCCCCGTTCCGCCGCACCGTGGCAGGAGGAGCCGGTCACCGGCCCACGGAGCCGGGCGTCGAGGCGGTGCCGTGGCTGAGCCTGCCGGTTCCGGAGGGCTCGGACGGCCCTGCTCAGGGTCATGGGCCCACCGCCGGCGTGAAGCGTTCGACCGGACCGGTGGCGGTCTGCTCCACGCGGAGCCCTTGGAAGCCGGGCACCAGCGACGGGGCGAGCCCCACCACGGTCGCCGTCGCGATTTCCTCGCCGCGCTCCACGACGACGTCCACCGAGGCGAACACGTCACGCCCCCGGTCGAGCCGGACTGCCGCCTCGGCGTACCCGTCGGCGACCGTCCCGGTCTCGAGACGAGCAGCCTGCACCGCTCCGTTCGCCACGGAGCGCGCCACGTTCTGCGCGTGGAAGTAGATCACGCCCTGGACGATGCCGAAGATCAGCAGGAGCACCACGGGGTACGTGATCACGGTCTGGAGGGAGGCAGCGCCTCGCTCCCGCTCGGCGTCCGGCCGGGCCGGTGCGCGAAACGGCAGTTCTCGGCGTATGCGCTCCCTCACTCATCCCCCGCGCACTAGATCAGTCATGTAGCTCTCCACGAGGCCCTGGATCGCGAGTCCGAGCCCGACGGCGATGCCGAGACCCACCACGGACAGCACGACGACCTCGATCGACTCGAGTCCCGCGTCCTCGGGCAGGCCGTGACGGCGCGCGGCGAGACGCGTGCGCAGTTCTGCGCCGCGCTCCGCGAGCTGCGCGGAGGCACGGCCCATCAGTTCGCGCGTCTCGTTCGCGCGCAGATGTGCCTGGACGACGGCGCTCGACGCCGCGCCGACCCGCTGAGCGGACTGGTGCTGTGCAGTGGACATGGCGACTCCTGGGGTGCTCTCGAAATCAACAAATGGGCAAGATCCGGTTCGTGTGACACGTGCGACACGAGTCTTCGCGGAAATTCTGCGGCTGTGAAGCCCCGTCCACGATCTGTTGCCTGCTGTTCGCCGACGGCGTCAAGCCCGTGGTCAGCACGGGGTCACGGAAGTTGCTCGAACATCGTCACGCCGATCGGGAAGATCAGCATGATGAAGTAGACGAAAACCGTCAGGGTTCCGGGGACGGTCATGCGGACCGTCGCGTCGTGGGCGATCTGCTGCTCGACGTCGAGCTGCGCGTCTCGCATGGCCGCCGCCTTGGACTGGAGCTGGTCATGAATGGCTGAGCCCTGCGTCCCGGCGAGCTCGACGATCGACGCCACCTCACCCAGTGCGTCGACCTCGATCTCGCTGCCCAGGTCCCGCAGCGCCGTCCACGGCGGCTCGCCCTCCCAGCGCCCGCGTTCCAGCGACTCCGCGATCCGCCGGAACGGCCAGGAATCCGCCACCTGGGCGGCGGCGAACGTCGCCTGCGTCGCGCCTGCGCCCGAGATCCGCTCGATCGCCAGGAGCTCCAAGTACGTCGACACCGCACGGGTGAACTCCTGGCGTGCCCTCCGGGCCTTGCTCCGCGCTTCCAGGTCCGGGAGGAACCACGCGCCGATCGCGAGCACGAGTGCCGCCCCGAACGGCAGCCCGACGGGCAGGCCGAGGTTCAGCATGCCCGCCATGAGACCGATGAACGGCACTCCCACCAGGACGACCACCGCGCCCAGCGCCTTGGCTCCGTAATGCTCGGTCGCGGTCCTTCCGATGAGGTCGAGATCGGCCGCGCTCGGACCCGCCCGCATGAGCATCGGCAGCGGCAGTCGTCGCTGCGCCCACGCCCCGAACTGCTGGGTCACCTGCTCGGTGCGGCTCAGCCCGGAGCCGTCGTCGTCCGCCAGCTCGACGGACGCGAGCTTGTCCTCGCCGCTCAGGCGGTCGAGCGCGGACTGCAGCCGCGGCTGCGTCGGCACGAGGGCGCGGACCACGAGCCAGAGGCCGAGTCCCGCCACGGCGCCCGCAACGGCGGACGGCCAGATGCCGCCGAACATCACGCGCCCCCTTCGTGCGGAAGGAACCGCGGGATCGGCTGTCCCATCGAGATGCGGCGCATCCACAGCAGGCAGCCGCAGTAGGCAGAGAACAAGGTGACCGCCACGATCTGCCCGACAGCGGAGTCGTACCCGTCGAGATAGCCGGTCATGGCCGTGCCGCCCAGCACCACGAGCGTCACGACCGTCACCCAGCGGACCGTCGCGCGGCCGGTCGCCCGCTCGGTCTCGATCTCGCGCCGGGCGCGCGCCTGCGCGGACAGTGATTCCGCGAGTTGCTTGAGCGCCGGGGCGACGGCACCCGTGCGGTTGTCGGACTCGAGGATGAGCGCCGAGGCGATCATGTCCGACGAGTAGTCGTCCATCTCGTCGGCCCAGCGATACAGCGCGGGCTTGATCGGCTGCCGCGCCTCCAGCCGGGCGACCAGTCGCGCGAGAGAAGGCCGCACCGACGGCGCGGCCGACGGCAACGTCGCCGCGATGCCCTGCTCCAGCCCGACGGCACCGCCGCTCAGCACACCGATCAACGAGCGTACCCACGCCGTCAGGTCGATGAGCTTCTCCACCTCGCTCGACTGCGTGGTGGTGCGGAACAGCGCCGGCAGCCCGACCACCATGACCGGCACGATCACGGTCAGCGACCACCAGCCCGTGAAGAGACCGACCGCGAACCCCGCACCCGCGCTGACCAGCACCGTCCGGCGCTTCGAGTACAGCGGCCCGCCCTCGTCGAGCCCGATCAGGCGCAGCAGACCCGCGAAGGGCTTCCCGGTGGACGACGGCGGCCGCGGGGTCACCTCTCGCTTCAGCAGCCCGACGACGACGAGCCAGGCCCCGATCCCGACCGCGAGGCCGGCGGCGACGGCGAGGAAGGTGGTCATCCGTCGAGTCCCTTCTGGCGCCGTTCGTCATGGTTCATCACGAGGTAACCCCCCAGAGTCCCTCGTGGAAGTTGAGCAGGTTCGGATCGAACCCGTCCGCCTCCAGATCCCCGAGGAACGACGGCGTGTGGGCGGGCACCGCGCGGCCGTCCGGTCCGGGCCGGAACACATCGGTGACCGCGACCGGATTGCCGGCCTCGCCCCGGGTCACTTCGATGACCTCGGAGACGTAGCGCGTGCGGAGCCCCGTGGTCGGGTCGATGTCCACGCGAAGGAAGACGATGAGGTCGATCGACTGCGCCACCTGCCGGTAGGCGTACGTCTCACTGAGGGTGCTGTCCTGTACCGCCATGCCCACCAGGCGTTCGACCACGTCACGGGCGCCGTCCGCGTGCACGGTGGACAGTGAGCCGTTGCCCATCTGCATGGCCTGGAACATCGAGACGATCTCCGGGCCGCGGACCTCACCGACGATGACGCGGGAGATGTTGTGACGCAGTGACTCGTAGACGTTGATGTTGGTGTCGATCTCGCCGACCCGGCGGCCCGCGGTGTTCATCTCGCCGGAGCCCTCGCGGGTACGAAGCGCGACGACGCGCCGATGCTTCTCGGGCTCGAGGTGCAGGTAGAGCTCGTAGTCCGTCTCGATGGTGGCGACGGACTCCCATGGCGAGAGGCTCGCGCAGAGTGCGCGGAGCAGGGTCGTCTTGCCCGATCCCTGTCCTTGGCCCGAGACGACGATCGACTTGCGCGCGCGCACCGCGGCGGTGAGGAACCCCTCCAGGACCGCGTCCACGGTGCCTGTCGCGCGCAGCACGCCGAGGTCCACGGACTGCAGGCGTTGCAGACGAATCGTCACGCGGGGCGACGGCACCACCCAGCCGACGGCCGCCAGGCGCACCCGGCCCGGCAGGTCCAGGTTGAGGAACGGGTTGGCGCGGGTGAACGAGCGCTCGTTCGCCGGATCGCGAGCCGCCAGGAACTGCAGGAAGTCGATCAGCTCGCCGTCCGAGTCGGCGATGGGCTCGGTGTAGACGCGGCGGCCGTCGCCCATGAGCATCAGCACGGGCTGCGTTCCCGTGATCTCGATGTTCTCCACGTCCGGCGTGTCGATCAGCGGCTGCAGCCGGCCGAGCCGGAACAGGGCGTCGAACAACGCGCGCGTGATCTCGACCTGGTACTCGGCGGTCCACGGCCGCTGCCCGCCGGACAGCATCGCGTCGTTGTGGTCCCGGACCACCTGCTGAATGAGCTCCTGGCCGAGGGCCTCGCGTTCCTCCTCGTCGAGCTCGCGGGCTGCGAGGGCGTTGGTGAGGCGCGACGACACCTCCCCGCGCAGGCTGTTCACCTGGCGCCAGAACTCGGAGTCCCGCACTCCGCCGGGATTCGAGGCCTCCAGTGTCCGCACCTGGCGCCCGCCCGCGACCCACGCCTCGGCCCCGCCTCCGCCTGCCGCGGCGGAGAACTCCCGACCCGGCACGGTGTCCGGACGACCCGGGGAGCCGGGCAGGGGACCACCGTGGTCGCCGCTCCCGCCGTTCGGCGACTGGGCCTCGGGCGGCTGGGCGCTCGGGGACGACTCGGGCCGGATGGTCGCGCCGCTCCAGGGTCCGGCGGTCGGGCGGCGGTCTCCCGGGTACACGTCGGCCGGGCGAGCCGGTGGCGTCGGACGACGGCCGGCGGCCACCGCACCCACCGCACCGCTCAGACCGGCGGGGGGCGACCCCGCGGGCCGAGACGACGGCGCGCCGTCGTTCCCGGGCTTCGCCGAGCCGGCCGGCGGGCGGCGCCCGGACTCCGGTGTCCGGCGTTGCCGGGATCCGTCGCCGCCGAAGATCGGCAGCCCTTCGAGATCCTCACGCCTCCTGGTCATCGTCCGGTACCCCCGATCGCGCCGTTGCCCATCGGCGTCCCGCGGGCGGGCATGCCGGTGGAGAAGCGTTCCCGTCGTGTGGTGGTGCGTTCCTGAATGGCCGTGACCACCGGGCCCGCGCTCCGGACGAGGGGCGACGAACCCCACTTGCGCCCCGTCGGCGACCCGACCGACAGGACCTCGGCGTTGACCGGGTCCCACGCGATCGATCCGACGGACCCGAGGCCGAGTGTCCGGGCGATCTCCTTCGCTTCGTACGGGCGTCCAGGCCCGATCGTCAACGTCGCGAGATTCGTCAGGTCGCGGGCGGCCTCCTCGAGGACCGACGTGCGGGACCGGACGAGTTCGCGGCTGACCGCGATGTCGGGCAGGCGTGAGCCCGTGGTGAGGACGACCTGGTCGGCGAGACGGAGGATCGGCTCACGATCGTCGCGCCCGGCCGGCCCCAGGCGTCCGAGGTCCACGATCACGTCCATGCCACCGCGCTCCAGGGCGACGAGCTGGTTCGCGAGCGCACCCCAGAGGTTGGCGACCGACGGAGCCTGGTGCGGGGACACGATGCCCGGCAGCAGTTTCTTGTCCTGGTTGTTCTGGACGAGTGCGAGTGTCTGGTCCCAGAGGGAGGTCTCGAGCTCGCCGTGGCTGTGCGCGATGGCGAGCTGACTCAGTCCGCGGTCGTGTGCGAGTTGTCCCCGGAAGTACCCCGCGAGGATCGACGCGCCGGCGAGATCCGCCTCCACGAGCAGCACCGGCCGGGGCCAGGAGATCGCGAGCACGAGCGCTGTCGTGGTGGTTCCCGGCGAGCCCTTCGCGTTCGCGAGTGCGACGAGGGCCACGGGATCACCCGTTCCCGTCTGTCGGAGCCTCGCCGTTCGCCGCACCGGCGTCACCGCTGCCGGCGGCGCCGGTCGGGGCGTCACCTCCGGTCGAGGGGGCGCTCCCATCGGTGGCGGCGTTCCCACCGGCCGGGGCAGCGTCGAGGACGAGGGCGACGCGGCCGCTCGCGGCCCGCGCGGCGAGCGCCGCGGCCTGGTTGCGGGCCACGTCGACGTCGACGACGGTCTGGTCGCCGACGGTGGCCTCCTTCACGGTGACGATGGCGGCCGGGATCGCGAAGGGGTCCTCGACGGGGGCGTCCCCGCCGCTGACCGGTGTCTCGATGATCCGGACCTGGTCACCGGCAGCCAGGGACGTCGCGGGCATCTGGTTCGGGTTCAGGGCGATGCCGACGATCGACCTGCCCTCGCCGGGCTGCAGGCTGGCCGCGTAGCTGTCGGCGGTGAGCAGCGACCCCGCGGGCAGGTCGACGGTGGCGAACTGATCGACGACCTCTTCCAGCAGGCTCGCGTCGACCGGGTCCAGCAGCGTCGGACCCGTCGGCAGGTCGACGGGTGCGAGGTCGCTCGGGGTGATCATGTCTCCGCGAGCGACGTTCGACGTGACGGCCAGCACCTTGTGCGTCTGGCCGAGCGTGGTGGTCAGGTACACCGACGCCAGGATGCCGAGCGCGACGAGGGCGAGGCCGAGTGCGATGACGGCGGGCCGGCGGCGAGCGCGCGTCGGTTTCGCCGGAGCGGGAACCTTGGGGCCCGCGACTCGCGCTTCCTGGCCGGCCGCGGACGGGGGCATGGCCCCGCCCGGGCCGGTGCGTCTCGCACCGACGCTCGTGTCACTACTCACTTGCCGTCCCCTCCCGGTCATGTACTCCCGCAGGCAATCCTGATGCACGCGGGCGAACCCGGCAGGTTGAACGGTAGCCGGATAGTTCCGGGCAAGGGAAGGTCAACCACAGTTCACATGCTGTGGAGAAGCCCTGGACATCGGGTAAACCCCAGCAGTAGCGCTGACCTGGGGAAACACAGACGGCGAGAACTTCACCCGGTCCCGCCGGGACCGGGCGACGCCGGCCGGGCCGCTGGGGGCCCGATCAGACACGACATGGGGGGCCGCCGACTGGAGGCGGACGACCCCCCATGCCAAGGGACGGGGCTGGTGTGGAAACCCCCGAGAGTCACGCACCCCCCAGTGGTTCTCCCGATGCCGTTCCACGGCCCTCGTCCTTCCGCCCGTCCGGTGATCCCCCAGACAGACCCCCGGTGCGGACGGCTTCGGCCAGTCGGCGAACCGCTCGGCTCGCGCGCTGACGAAGTGTGGCGTGCGAGATGCCGAGCTCGTCGGCAACTCGCTTCTGGTATGTACCTCTCCCGGCGCCGAGCTCGGCGTACTCGGGCAGCTCTGGATCTGGAGCGTAGACGCGTGCGAGGAGAGACGCTTCTTCTCTTGTGATAACGCGGACGTCGATCCCCCATGCGATGACGTCGAGCACCTCACCGGTGGCCCCGAGCGACGCGCTCGCGAGCGAGTACACAGCCGCGGGCCCCTGCTCCTCCGGCTCCGGGCGCTCGAGATGCGGCAGCACCGCCGCGTCCGTGGGGATCTCTTCCACCTGGGGCGCCCGGCTCGCTCGCGTACCGCGCGCGAACGGAGCCTGGTCACCCACCACTCGCGTCAGGGTATGGCCCTGCAGTCGCATCGCGACCTTGTCGACGCGGTCGAGGTCGTAATGGCAGATCGCGTCCCACATCGCCGCGGCCGCTTCCTGCTCCAGGTCCTGCACGTCGCTGTAGTGGCGACGCGAGCGCCGCACGATGGAGCGCACCGCCGGGAGCATGCACTGCAGCACGGCACGGCCGGCGGCAAAGCTCCCCCGGGCATGTTCGACGAGTAGTGCGTGCAGCACGGTGTCGGCCTCGTCCGAGGTGAAGCGGACGGGACGGCCGTCGGTCAGTCCGGAGAGCTGCGGGAAACGGCGGCTGAAGCGGTCGATCTCGTCGGCGAAGGATCGAGTCGCCACGAGGTCGGCCCAGTCGTGATCGAGCTCGGTCATGAGCGTGCCGGAGGCAGCTGCAGACGTGCCGGGCATGAACGTGACTCCTCCGTCGTACGAGCGGCGCGATGCCGGAGCGCTGGTCAGCGCCTGGCCACCAGGACATCCGGGGACTGTTGCCCGCTACTGTTGCCCGCAGATTTACACTTGATGTGATCTGGCTCACATTTCCTTCTACGTCGGCAATCTTTGGGTCACACGAGCCCCTGGCAGCCCATTTGTTCGAGGTGACGAACCGACAGCAGTGAAGACCCGAACCCGCACCGGTGACTGGGAGAAGCGAGATGAGCAAAGAGCCCGCCCCCGAGCTCCACCACGACGACGTGACCATGGAGCTCCTGCGTGACACGGCCGAGGTGCACGCCGTCCGCGGGGAGGTCAAGCCGGTCATCGACGCGCTGGTGGCCGCCCTCAAGCAAGACCCTCTCGGCAACGACGACACCGCGCACCGGATCGCTGACGCCCTGGAGAACCCCCGCACCCGCAGTGCACGGGCCGCTCGCGCCCGACTGTCCCGCGATTTCTCGAACGGTCTGCCCGACGAGGTGCGCACGCGATGAGTTCGCTCCTGACCGGGCGTCGCGGCAAGAAGCGCGCGACGTCACCGTCGGCGCTCCCGGCGCATCCCCAGCCCGCCGTCGAGGAGGCTGCCGCGTCGCCGTCGGGCAATCCCTGGCAGCTGGGCGGTTCGGTCCCGGCCGGGGCCGACGCGACGCCACCGCCCGCCGACACCCCGCCGCCGCAGGTGGTGGAGTGGTCACAGGGGCCGGCGCTCGCCTCGAAGGCGTGGACCGCGCTGCTCGTGCTGGCCCTCGCCACCGGCCCGGTCGCCCTTGTCTGGACAGCCCTCCGACCCGACGCCGCCCCCGTGGCCGCCGGTACGGGCCGGGCGGATCAGACCGCGGCGGCGGCCGCCACCGAGCGGGCCGTGGAGCTGACGGAGACGTGGCTGCGCGCGGATCGGGACGACCAGGCACTGGTGACGTCGCTGACGGAGGCCTCGATCGGCACGCTGCCGGCCACGGGCCTGACGATCCGGGACAGTTCGGTCGCGGCGGTGACCGCCGGTGATCCGGGCCCCTCCGGCACGACGTGGATGGTCACGGTCGGCGTGGACGTCGCCGAGCCGGCGCCCGGGACAGCCGTACCCGCCGGCGACAACGGGGCGGGTGAGGCAGGTTCCTCCGACGCCGGTGAGAACTCGGCCGAAGGCTCGGAGGACTCCGAGCCCGTGCTCGTGTGGGTGCGCCGGTACTTCCAGGTGCCGGTCACGGTCCAGCAGCCCGCGGACGAGGACGAGCCGCTCGCGGTGGCGGCCCTCGCCCTGCCCGCTCCGGTGCCCGGCCCCTCGGCGGCCGATGCTCCCGACCTCGACTACCCGCGCACGATCCCCATCACGTCGGAGGCCGGCGAGTCCGTCGCAGCGTTCCTCGGAGCACTGGTGGCGGGCGAGGGCGAGATCACCCGCTACCTGCGGCCCGGTACGGCGATCCAACCGGTGACGCCGCCTCCGTACACGGCCGTGACCGTGACGTCGATCGGCGGTTCGCACGAGATCTCCGACGACCCGTCCGACGGCGACGGCACGCACGCCCTCGTCACGGCCGAACTGACCCGCCCCGACGGGGAGAAGACCACCGCCCAGTACGTCCTGACGCTCGTCGCGCGGGACGGACGCTGGGAGGTGTCTGGCCTGGATCAGGCCGTCCGCACCGAGACCCCGGTCGCCGGCTCCGGCGAGTCCGGTACCGAGTAAGAGGAGAGGGAACCATGTTCACAGAGCTCATGACCGCTGCCCCGGAACTGACCGCGACTGCCCAGACGGTGCGTGCCGAAGGCTTCCTCGATCTGATCACCGTGAAGTCCGAGGAGGTCAAGGTCGCGATCGAGTCCGTCACCTTTGTGATCGTCATCCTCATGGTTGTCATCACCGCGGTGAAGACGAAGATGTCGATCGCCGCGATCCTGATGTCGGCGATCGTCGGCGGCATCGTCCTCTGGCTGGTCAACGGCGGCATCAACGTCACGAAGGAACTGACCGACGACGAGTTCAGCATGCCTGCCGTGGTCAGTACCACCACGGTCTGAGCAAGGTCTCGCACAAGAGGGGGGACGTGGTGGACGAGCCGGAGCTGGAGACCGCGAAGTTCTACACCCGAGCTCGGCGCATCCCCATGCTGGTGGGGAAGATGCCGAGCGGGGGCCGGATCTGGGGCGGCCCCTACACGATCACGCAGATCGGCGCGGGCGCCCTGGTGGGCTTCGTGCTGTGGAAGACAGCGCCCTTGTGGGCTCAACTCGGTGGGTTCATGAACGTGCTCGTGGCCGCGGGAGTCGTGGTCGGCACGGTGTGGCTCACCGGCAAGATTCCCAGTACGGGCCGCAACCCGGCCACGTGGGTGATGGACGCGATGAACCTCACGACGAGTCCGGGACGGCTCTCCGGTGGACGGCTCGCGATCGCGCGACCCCGCAGGATCAGTCACCGCGTCATGGTGTTGCTTCCCGACGGCGATCGGGCGGCGATGCTCGCGCGAACACGCGGCTGGACGGGCGCGGACCTGGTGCCGGTCGACGATGTCGACCGGCGCGAGGTCGCGACCGGGACCGGCGAGATGCCACTGCCACCACTCACCCCGACCGACCTGGTGCACGGCGACGGCCGGGACACCGCGTCGCTGACCGGCGTCGGCGAGCTCCTCGCAGGCAAACTCCGCAGGAAGGACGGCTGATGCTCAGCCACGTCTCCGCCCTGACCGACGGACTCATGTGGACCCGCTCCGGGACCGTGTGGGCCGTCTGGCGGGTGTCGCCCATTCCGTACGCCTACCAACCGGACGATAAGAAACATGCCGCACGGCGGCACCACACGGCCCTGTACCGCGCGCTGCGTGGCGAGTCCCTGCACCTGGGGCTGGTCGCGGCGACGGACCCGGTCTCCGTGGTGGAGGCGATGGTCGACGGCGTGAACGTGGCCGAGCACGAGGCATGGGCCGCGGAGTGCAACGCGACCCTCGACTTCCTGGAGCACATCGAGATCGGGCGGCGGGTCCACTGGATCGCCGCGCCGCTGCCGAACCCGGGCGCCAAGGCGGTGCTCGAGCCGTTGCAGGCGAGCTGGTCGGCCCTGAAGGACCAGTTGATGCTGCCGCGCGCGGTGCCCTCGAAGCACACGATCGGTGAACGCGCGGCACAGGCGGAGATCCTGCGCAAGGAGATGCCGTCCGCGTTCGACCCCCGGCCGGCGTCGGTGGCGGAGATGGCATGGATGTTCGGCCACGCGATGCAGCGCGGACTGGGACTGGACATGGATGTGCCGGTGCACGGGTCACTGGACGCCGAGCTGCATCTGACCGGTTCCTCCGTGCTTGCGGACGCCCTCATCGACCCGGCCGCGCAGACGGACGCGAGCAAGCGGCTGACCCCGATGCAGATCCTCAAGCGTCCGTACATCAAGGTCATCGACCCGGAGAACCCGGACCGCGCGTCGTACCAGTCGACGCTCGTGGTGAGTGACACGCCGTCCGGCGGCATCGTCTACCCCGGCTGCGAATGGATCGGGCGGGTGGACGAGTCGAGCGTCCCGTGCGACTGGGCGATCCGGATGACCGTGCGCTCCCGCGAAGAGGTGACAGGCCGCAACCGGCGCGCCGTCCGCACCCTGAACGACCAGTTCGACCAGCGCGCCGAGGAGGAGCGTGCCGGATCGTCGCTGGACGGCACCGCCCGCGCGCTGGGCGAGTACCAAGCGGTGATGGACGCCGACGAGCTCGAGGTCGAGGTCGACGCCACCACCATGTTCACGGTGTCCGGCCCGAACGCGGAGCAGGTGCTCGACGACGCCCGCGACCTCACCAAGTACTTCGCGGCCATGCAGTTCAAACTCCGCAACGACCCGACCGTGCAACCGGCCCTGTTCGACGCGACGCTGCCGGGCATGCCGACCCCGCGCGCCGTGCGTGAGTACTCGCAGATCACGACGGCCCGCTCCTTCGCGGCAGCCGTCCCGTTCGCGACCACGGACCTGGGCGACAGCTCCGGCTCCCTGTTCGCGCTGGAGATCAGCAACGGCGCCTCGCGGCCGAACCCGGTCTTCGTCAACCTGGGCGACGCCTCCGACAAGCTGGACGTCGCGCTGGCGATGGGATTCGTCGGAGAGCTCGGCAGCGGTAAGTCCGTCGGCCTCAAGTCGGTCGCTCTGGACAACATCGATCGTGGCGCCACCCTGATCGCCGTCGACCACACCGACATGGGCGAGTGGGGGTTCGCGGTCTCCGAGGTGGCCGGCTCACAGGTGGTGGAGATCTCCGACGACGCCTCCCTGTCCATCGATCCCCTCCGCTGCCTGCCCCCCGCGACCGCTCCCCGCGTCACGCGCTCGTTCCTGACCGTGCTGCTCAGCGTGCAGACCAAGTCCGAGCAGAACGTCCTGTTGTCCAAGGTGCTCCAGCCGAGCTACATGGAGCGCCACCGGATCACCTCGCTCGGTTCCCTCGCCCGGCACCTCGAGACCGAGTGCGAGCTCCCGGGCGCGCGGACCCTGGCCGACGAGATGCGGATCTTCTCCGAACTCGACTTCGGAAGGCCCGTCTTCGACGACGAGCTCCCCGCGATCGATCTCGACGCCCCCGCGATCGTCATGCACACCAACCGCCTGCAGCTGCCGTCCAAGGCGGACATGGAACACAGTCACCTCTTCGCCGAGCTCAAGGCCGAGAAGGTCTTCGGGCGCGCGGTGTTCGCCCTGATCGCGGCCCTCGCACGGCACCGCTGCTTCAAGGACCGCACACGCCTCGACATCTTCGCCGCGGACGAGGCGCACAAGACGATGTCGTCGCCCGAGGCCGCCGAGGAGATCGGGATGTTCATCCGCGACGGCCGCAAGCACAAGGCCGCACTTCTCCTGGGTAGCCATGACGCCGAGGAGGATTTCGGCAACGAGGTCGTGCGCGGGCTCATCCCGTTCCGGGTGCTCCTGCGCCACCGCGACGAGAACCTCGCACGGCGCGGCCTGCGGTGGTTGCACGGGCTTCCCTCCGACGCCCCCGTGGACCCCCAGCTCGTCAAGCTCATCACCGAGGGCACCGCCCCCGTCATGGACGCCGGCGTCGGCGTACCCGAGGAACGCCGGGGCGAATGCCTCGTGCGCGACTTCCAGGCGCGCTACGGCCGTGCCAAGGTCATGGCGCCACTCGTCGCGAAACGCGCCGAGGCCGTCAAGACGACGCCCACGAGCTCCACGGGATCGGTGATCCACTCATGATCGGGACCCTCGTCGACGCCGCCGTCCACAGATCCGAGCTGCCCCTCACGGGCGCCGTCGGCTCCGCGCTCCGCGCCGCCGAGGAGGCCGACGACGCCGGTTCGGCCGGCGTCGCCGGCCTCCGCCTCGAGGACACGAGCGGCGTCTCCACCGACCGATTCGTGCTGCAGTGGGACACGGGATCGGCGTGGAACCCGATGAACGTGGACTCCGGGATCTTCTCCACGCTCGCCGGCATGTTCTGGTCCTGGTACCGCGACATCGTCGCGGTACAGATCTGGGTCCTGGACTGGGTGCTCGGCATGGACTGGCTCGGCTACGTCCTGTCTCCGCTCGCCGGCCTGAGCCTCATCGTGCAGTCGATGATCTCCCAGATCGGGCTGCTCAGCCTGACGCTGATCATCCTCGCGTTCGTGGTCGGGTTCTGGCTGCTCAAGGGCCGCTACGCGGGCGGGTTCATGGAGCTGGTCATCGGTTGTGTGATCGCGGCGCTGGCGACGGGCTTCCTCGCCAATCCGATGGGCACCATCGGCAGCGAGAGCGGCATCATCATGCAGTCGCGGGATGCGGGCATGGACATCGCCACCGGGTTCGCGACCGAGGGCGCCTCGTTCGAACGCGACGCCGCCGTCATCCGGGACGGCCTCAAGGGCCAGCTGGTGGACACTCTCATCCGCACACCGCACCAGATCATCAACTACGGCTCGATGATCGACGAGACGCGCTGCGAGGGCACGTACACCGACGCCGTCGGCAGCGACGACGCCGTCGAGCGCATCGGCGGTTGTGACGACAGGTACGCCGAGGCCGCCCAGCAGATCGACGCCCCGAAGGTGGTCGCGACCCTCAGCCTGCTGAGCACCGGATTCGTGTTCCTGCTCCTGAGCGTCGTGATCGTGGGCGGAACGCTGTTCGCCGTGGTGCTGCTGGGCTGGTCCGCGATCAAGCTGCTGTGGCAACTCCCCGTCGGCGTGGTCTCCAGCGGCACGCGCGCCCAGCTGTTCCGCACCTTCGCGAGTATCGGGCTGGGCTGCATCCTCGTGGCGATGGCGACCATGTTCCTCGTGGCGTGGATGCAGATGCTGCTCGGCTTCTACGACGCCACCGACGGCATGCCGTTCCTGGTTCGGCTGTACCTCTTCAACACGCTCGTCGTGGCCGGCGCCGTGTTCTATGTGCTGATGGGCACGAGCGTGCGGGCCGGGCTGCGGAGCCTCGCCGACAAGCTCGCCGCCGCGGGTGTCCCGTCGCAGGTGGGTGAGCCGCAGGCGATGCCCTGGGCCAACCAGGCCAAGTGGACCGAGCGCTACAACAAGGCCAAGGACTGGGCCGGGATCGGTCTCGGGCCGGCGCCGGCGTCCGGGAGCGACGCGGCGGCAGCAGGCTCCGGGGGTTCCGGGTCCGACGCCGGAGCGGGCGCGGCACCGAGTCCCGCCGGAATGGACCTGAGCGCCCAGGGAGGCGGTGCGGTGGCCGCCGCGGCGGGCGCGGCCGCAGGGGCGGCGGCCGGAGCCGCGACAGCCGGCCGGCCCGACAGCGAGTCGGCATCGTCCGACGGCGGGGACGGCCGTGGTCCCACGGCGACGGGGGGCCGCGGCGCCGGCGAGTGGTCCGAGGCCGCGAACACCCTGCGCGAGCAGGACCGGGAACAGGTCCCGGCGGTGGTCGGCGCGCAGGGGCCCGGTTCGGATGCGAACGTGCACGACAAGCGCACCGACCAGACACCGCCGCGCACCGAGTCCGAGAAGCTCCGGGACCGCATGGCGAACGCGACCCGGACCGTCACCCGCACGGGCCTCCAGATGGGTGCGGCCGCCGCGACCGGTGGCACGTCCGCAGCGGCGGTCAAGGGATCACGCGCCCTCGGTTTCGTGAGGCGTGCCAGGAAGGTCGGCGGCGCGGTCCGCAGCGGGGCGCGCTCCATGTCGAACTACTACCAGCGTCGGGCTGATCTGGAACGGCGGCTGGGCGGCGGGCGGGCGCGGCAGGGCGGGACGGCTCCGGGCGTCGTCTCCTACCCGAGCTCGCGTGACCTGAGAGATCTGGGCCGCTGATGCGCAAGGCGATGATGGTGACGGTGACCGCAGTCGTCCTCGTGGTGGCTGCGTGGATCGGCTGGCCGCGGGATGAGGAAACCGACGAATTCGCGGACCGGGCCGGGAACGCCGTCGAACAGACGGACGAGAATGGTGGCGACGGAACGACGGACTCCGGGGCCGACAGCACCGCGGGGACGCCGTCGGATCCCGTGACCGACGGCGAGGTCGATCCGGGTGAACCCGCGCTCGAGGTGGTCGACGAACCCGAGTTCGACACCGACGGTGAACCGACGGAGCGGATCGAGGCGACCTGGGACGAGGACATCCGCGCGGCCGCCCGCACCACGGCCTCGGCGGCGGTGACCGCGTTCTCCGACGTCGACCAGTCCGCCGACGACTGGTGGAAGGGCCTGTCACCGCTGCTCACACCTCAGGCGAAGGCCGTGTACGAGGACGTCGACCCGCGGAACGTTCCGGTGCGTCAGGTGACCGGCCCCGCATCGGTCGTCGACGAGTCCTCGACGCTCCTCACAGAGGTCACCGTGCCGACCGACGTCGGTGACTACACCGTGATGCTCGTCCGGGCCGACGGCGGGTCACCGTGGCTGGCCGAGCAGATCAGGCCGCCGTCGTGAGTGGGTCGCCACTGGCAGGGCAGAGCGGCCGGCTCGCGGCGAAGGCGCTGGGCAGGGCGGCAAGGCGGGCGGCAACGCCCGGCCGGGACCCGAAGAAGGACGAGCACCGGAAGCGGGCGCTGCTCGTGCTCGCCGTGCTGAGCGCCGCGACGCTCGCGCTGCCCGCGGCGATGGTCGGGATGGTGGTGCTGGTCGCCGGCATGATCGGAGGCCAGCAGTCCATGGGGAGCGGCCCCGCCGGGTGCGGGATGTCGGGATCGGTGGTCGTGGCAGCCGGCGAGGGAACCCGGCAGGCGTCCGGCGGGTTCACGGCGGAGCAGCTCCAGAACGCGACGGTGATCCTCCAGGTCGGGGCGGAGCGCGGCGTACCGGCAAAGGCGCAGGCGATCGCCGTGATGACGGCGCTCGGCGAGTCGGGCATGCGGAACCTGACCTACGGCGACGACCGCTTCGGCGTGCGGAACCCCGACGGGACCCTGACCTCCTCGATCGGAATGTTCCAGGAGCAGAAGTGGTACGGGACGGTCGAGGAGCGGCTCGACCCGGTGGGGTCGTCGGGCCGCTTCTACGACCGGCTGCTCGCGGTGGAGGGGTGGCAGGCGATGGAACCCACCATCGCGGCGCACAAGGCACAGCGGAACGCCGACCCGTACCACTACGCGCGCCACTGGGACAGCGCCCTGCAGGTGATGCAACTGGTCAGCGGCGCCGAGGAGCAGGACCTCGAGGCAATGTCCGCGTCGATCCAGGGCGCCTCACCGGCAGCCCCCTGCCTGACCGGGACGATCGGTCAGGCAGCGGTGAGCGCCGGGGGGTGGGCGAATCCGGCGGTCGGGATCAAGGCCTCGGGCTGGGGACCACGGAACACCGGCATCGCGGGAGCCTCGCGATTCCATCAGGGGCAGGACATCGCGGCGGCCTGCGGCACGCCGGTGTACGCGGCCGCCGCCGGCCGCGTCGTGATCTCCGGGGGAACCGGCTGGGGCACGGGCAACACGATCCGGATCGAGCACGGGCTCGGACTCGACACCACGTACGGGCACCTGCTCACCGGGACCAACGTGGTCTCCGTCGGGGACGTCGTCGAGGCGGGCCAGCAGATCGCGTCGATGGGTGGTGACTCGCGGATCGACCCGGCCGGGGCGGGCACCTCGTCGGGATGCCATCTGCACTACGAGGTGCGGATGAACGCACAGGCCGTCGATCCCGAGCCGTTCATGGCGCAGCAGGGCGTCACGCTCGGGACGGCGGCGCCGGCTCAGGTTCCGGAGCCGATGAATCCGGACGAGGAGCCGGCGGACCCGGCCCAGGCAGCACCCTGAGGGCGCGCCGGCACCGGCAGAGGGCGTGCACCGGCCGTCGCCGATGGCGTACTGGATCCGGTGGCGCCGCGTCTCGTCCCGGCGGGCGCCTGCCGGCACCCGATGAGTTCTGCTCGTGGCAGACGTCTTCTTAAACAGGTCGCCTTCGCGGGAGGGAATACCTGACCATGGAGGTGCGTCGTAGTGACGTAGGTCGTGCGCAAGGGTGCTCGCGGTCTCGGCCCCCACATTGCTCCGGAGAGGGACCCCGACATGAGCGCACGAACCGATACGATCGACGACAATCCTTCCGCTGTACCTGAGGGCACGGGGGCCACGGGCCGTCAGGAACAGGCGATCCCGCAGGCACCGGAGGCCGGAGCCGGGGCCAAGCTCGCGCCGGGGCATTTCCGCGTCATCGCGCTGCTGATGGTGTCCGCCTTCACCGTGATCCTCAACGAGACCACGATGACGATCGCGCTGCCGGCGATCATGACGGATCTGACCATCACCGAGACCACGGGGCAGTGGCTCACCACGGCCTTCATGCTGACCATGGCCGTGGTCATCCCCGCGACCGGCTACCTGATCAACCGGCTCGGCACCCGCAACGCGTACATCCTGGCGATGTCCATCTTCACCGCGGGAACCCTGCTCGGGGCGCTGGCGCCCACCTTCGGGATCCTCGTCAGTGCGCGTGTCATCCAGGCAATGGGCACCGGAATCATGATGCCCCTGCTCATGACCACGATCATGACGATCGTGCCGCCGCAGATCCGCGGCAGGGTCATGGGGAACATCACGCTTGTCATCGCTCTGGCACCCGCCACGGGCCCGCTCATGTCCGGCGTGGTGGTCGACCTCGCCGGATGGCGCGCGGTGTTCGCCGTCGTCACCCCGGTGGCCGCCATCGTTCTGACCGCCGGGATCCTGTGGATCCGTGACGTGTCGGAGAAGGAGATCCAGCCGATCGACCCGCTGTCGATCCTGCTCTCCCTCCTCGCATTCGGCGGAGTCGTCTGGGGCCTCTCGGAGCTCGGGGAGTCGGCGAACGGGGAGTCCTTCGTGAACCCCTACGTGCCCCTCGGCGTCGGCGTGGTGATGCTCGGTGTCTTCATCTGGCGCCAGCTGGCTCGTCAGCGGACCGATTCGGCTCTGCTGGACCTGCGCACGTTCCGCTCGGTGAACTTCAGGCTCGCGGTCGGCATCATGGCGATCTCGATGATCGCGATGTTCGGTGCGATGATCCTCCTGCCACTGGTGCTGCAGAACGCGATGGGCTACTCACCGACGCTGGCAGGGCTCGTCGTCCTCCCGGGTGGCCTGGCGATGGGGCTCCTGGGGCCGGTGGTGGGCCGCCTCTACGACAAGCACGGCCCGCGTCCTCTGATGGTCCCGGGGCTCACCGGCGTCACACTCGCGGTGGTCCTGCTGGCGACCATCAACCCGGGAACGCCGCTGTGGCTGATCGTCGTGGCCCAACTGGTGCTGATGATGGGCCTGAGCTTCACCTTCACACCACTCTTCAGCTCGGCGATGGGTGATCTCGAGATGCACCTGTACTCCCACGGATCCGCGACCATCAACACGGTGCAGCAGGTCGCCGGCGCCGCGGGCACCGCGCTGTTCGTCGCGCTCATGACGATCCGCTCGACGGCGCTGACCGACGGCGGCGCGTCCGAGGCCGAGGCACTCACGGGTGGTGCTCGCCTCTCCTTCACGGTGGGTGCGATCGTCGTGGCCATGGCCATCTTGCTGGCCACCCGGATCAAGCGGGTCGAGGCCGGCCCCGGCCACTGACGCCCCGATCGCGCGCGACTGCCGGACGACGCGGCCACGGCGATCGCCACACCCTGGCGACGGACGACCCGATGAGTGCGGCGCGGTGTCTGCTCGAGGCAGGCGCCGCGCCGCGCTCTCATGTCACCGGTTCGGCAAGCTAGGCGTGAGGTCGAGGTCGCGCCTACACTGCGTCCATGGCCGAAGTTCGGGTCTTCGCCGGTTCCGCAGGTCAGCGCTTCGCTCAGAAGATGTGCGCTGACCTCGGCGTGCCCTTGAGCCCAGCGGAGATCAGCCGCTTCGCCAACGACTGCCTCCAGGCGCAGCTCATGGAGAACTGCCGCGAGCGCGACGTGTACCTCGTGCAGCCCATCATCACTCCCACCCAGGAGAACCTGATGGAGTTGCTGCTCATGATCGACGCCGCGAAGGGTGCCTCGGCGCAGCGCATCACCGCGGTCATACCGCACTTCGCGTATGCACGCTCCGACAAGAAGGACGCACCGCGGATCTCGATCGGCGGTCGCCTCGTCGCCGACCTGCTGGAGACGGCGGGGGCAGGGCGCATCCTCACGATGACGCTGCACGCACCGCAGGTGCACGCCTTCTTCCGCGTCCCGACGGACCAGCTCAACGCACTCCGTGAACTGGCTTCCCACTTCGGGGCGAACGACCTGTCGAAGACGACCGTCGTCTCGCCGGATCTCGGGAACGCGAAGCCTGCGAGCGCCTTCGCGAAGATGCTGGGTGTCCCGGTGGCGGCGGCGGCCAAGGAGCGCTTCAACGACAACCGCGTGGAGATCACGTCGCTGATCGGCGACGTCGGCGGGCGCGACATCATCGTCCTCGACGACGAGGTCGCGGGAGGCTCCACGATCGCCGCGCTCCTCGACCTGCTCCGGGAGCACGGTGCCCGCTCGGTGCGGATCGCGTGCACCCACGGCATCTTCGCCGGGGACGCTCTCTACCGGATCGCCGCCGATCCGGACGTCGTCGAGATCGTCACCACCGACACGGTTCCGACCACCGAACTCGTCGCCCACGACAAGCTCACGGTCATCAGCGTCGCCTCGGCCTTCGCGGAGGCCGTACGCCGCATCCACTCGGGCGAGTCGGTCAGCGCCCTGTTCGACCCCACGCACGTCTGAACCGGCGGGTCCGGAGCGGTCAGGACTCCTGGTCCGCCCACCACTTCCTGAGTTCCTCGGTGGCGACGTCCTCGCCCAGTGGCCCCCGCTCCATGCGCAGGCCCAGCAGGTGCTTGTACGCCTGCCCCACCTCGCGGCCGGGTCCGATGCCGAGAATCTTCATGATCTGGTTCCCGTCGAGGTCGGGCCGGATCGCGTCGATCTCCTCCTGTGCACGCAGGGTCTCGATCCGCTTCTCGAGGTGCGTGTACGCGTCGGACAGCCGCTTGGCCTTACGCCGGTTGCGGGTGGTGCAGTCGGCGCGGGTCAGCCGGTGCAGGCGTTCGAGCTGCGGACCGGCGTCGGTCACGTACCGGCGCACGGCCGAGTCGGTCCATTCGCCGTCGCCGTACCCGTGGAACCGGAGATGCAGCTCGACGAGGCGCGCGACGTCCTTCACCACCTGCTTCTCGTACTTCAGGGCGCGCAGGCGCTTCGCCACGATCTTGGCTCCGACCACCTCGTGGTGGTGGAACGACACTCCCCCGCCGGGCTCGAACTTGCGGGTGGCGGGCTTGCCGACGTCGTGCAGCAGTGCGGCGAGCCGCAGCACCAGATCCGGCGCCGGCACCGGCCCGTCCGGGCCCGTCTCCTGAGCGATCGCCTGGTCGAGCACGATCAGCGAGTGCTCGTACACATCCTTGTGCCGGTGGTGCTCGTCGATCTCGAGCTGCAACGCGGGCAGCTCGGGCAGCACGTGGTCGGCGAGGCCGGTGTCGACGAGGACTTCGAGCCCGGCGCGCGGGTTCGGTGACATCACCAGCTTGCTCAGTTCCGCCTGCACCCGCTCGGCCGAGACGATCTCGATACGCGCGGCCATCGCGACCAGCGCCGCGAGCGTCCCATGTTCCACGTGAAACGAGAGCTGAGCCGCGAAGCGCGCCGCACGCATCATGCGCAGCGGGTCGTCGTCGAACGAGCGCTCCGGCGCGATCGGTGTGCGGAGTACCTTGCGGGCGAGGTCGGAGAGTCCGTCGAACGGGTCCACGAAGGTGAGTTCCGGCAGGCGTACCGCCATCGCGTTCACGGTGAAGTCGCGCCGCGAGAGATCGCCGTCGAGGGAGTCGCCGAACTCGACGAGCGGCTTCCGTGAGTCGGGGTCGTACCGGTCCGTGCGGTAGGTCGTGACCTCGACGACGACGTCGCCCTTCCGCGCACCGATGGTCCCGAACTCCTTGCCGATGTCCCAGTGCGCGTCACCCCACCTCGCGAGAAGATGCTGCGTCTCGTCGGGCGTCGCGGACGTCGCGAAGTCGAGGTCGTTGCTCGCGCGGCCGAGGAACGCGTCCCGCACCGGGCCGCCGACCAGCGACAGCTCGTGCCCCGCGGCGCGGAACAGCTTTCCGAGTTCGATCGCTGCCGGGGCCATCTCGGTCAGCACGCCGAGCGCACGGCGCAGGAGGTCCAGCTCGGGCTTGGCACCAGAAGGGATTGACACGAGCACCGATTCTCCCAGACCCGCCGTGCGGGCACGCATCCCGCGAAGATTCGGGAACGCCACGGCGTCGGTGCGTGTGATCGGGAACAGCCCGCGTAGTCGGTAGTGTTGGGGCATGTCCACCCCAGCGCCGGCCGGCGATCGACCCATCGGTCGACCCGACGTGCCCACGCCCCCCGGTGGGGCGCCGCTCCGGGTGGACCCGTCGCGTATCGCCACGGCGCCGGCGGCCGCGGTCCATCTTCCCGTCGTGGACGAGACGTCCGCCGGCGGGCTCGTCCTCCGGCCGACCCCGGGGTTCGCGTCCGCCTCCACCGGGTTCGACGCCGCCGTCCTCCTGCGCCGCAACCGTAGCGGCCGGATCGAGTGGTGCCTTCCGAAGGGACACCTGGAAGGGCAGGAGACGCCGGAGGAAGCGGCGATCCGCGAGATCCGCGAGGAGACCGGCATCCACGGCTCGGTCCAGGTCGACCTCGGCGTCATCGACTACTGGTTCACCGGGGAGGATCGTCGCGTGCACAAGGTGGTGCACCATTTCCTGCTGCGTGCCGACGGCGGCTCCCTCACCGTGGAGAATGACCCCGACGGTGAGGCGGAGGACGTCGTCTGGGTCGGCATGGACGACCTTCCCGACAAGCTTTCCTACCCGAACGAGCAGCGGCTGGCCGCCGTCGCCGCCGAGCGCCTGGGTTCGTCACCCGAGTTGCTCGCGGCACTGCGGTCAGGCATGTCCCACCTGGAGACACCAGACCACCCATGACGCAGCATCACGGTGCCCGACGGCGTCGCGCCCGCACCACCGCAGGAATCCTCACCGCAAGCCTCGCGCTCCTGGGTGGCTTCCTGCCCGTGAGCACCGCGTCCGGCACCGCCACGGCGAACCCCGCGTCCGGCTCGGCCACCGGGGCCGTGGCATCCACCGCCGCGAGGGCGGTCACCACCTCTCCGGCCCGAGGCACCACGTCCGCCGTCGTCGGTCACCGGGAGAACGAGACGGCCGGCCCCGTCGCGGTCGATCTCCGGTCCGTCTCCCCCACGGTGGCCCGGCCGGGCGATCCGGTGAAGGTCTCCGTCCGGATCACGAACACCACGGACCAGGCGCTCGAAGGCCTGAACGCCCGGCTCGCCGTGAACGCGGTCGCGCTCACGCAGCGCTCGACGCTGTCGGCATGGGAGTCCCTGGGACTCACCGATCGGGTCGGGGAGAGCGGACCAGCCGCGCGCGACGTCGGCCGGCTCGGCCCGGGACAGTCGACGAGCCTCCAGCTCACCTTTCCGACCGCCACCTACACGCTGCAGGGCTGGGGTCCGCGCGAGATGTCGGTCGAAGTTCGCGGCGCGTCGACCAGGGTCGGCGTGCTGCGCACGTTCCTCATGTACGACGACGGCGTCACCCGCACGGGGCAGACACCGATGCGGCTCACGGTCGCGGCCCCGGTGACCTCCGGGGTCGTCGATCCTGCTGATCTGGAGGGCGCGCGGCTCCGGCTGGCCCAGGAGGCCGCCGACGAGGGTCGACTCGACCAGATGCTCGACGTCGCGCGGACGGGCAAGGTCTCGCTGGCCGTGGATCCGAACGTGCTGGGCCTCGCGCGGTCGGCCGAGGACGACGACCTCCGGCTGTGGGGAAGCGAGTTCCTCGAGGCCACCGAGGAGACCACGACCTTCGGGCTGCCCGCCTGGGACCCGGACATCAGCGCCCTCGCCCACGCCGAGGTCGCGCGGGGGCGCATGCGCGGTTTCCTCAACACGCCGGTGATCGACGAGTGGAAGATCCCGAAGTCGTGGCACAAGGGACTGGCATGGCCGGCGAGCGGGGACGCGGACCGGGTCACGGTGGCGGCCGCCGCCTACGCGGACCGGCCGAACGTGATCCTCGCGAACGGCACCTTCGCCCCGACGACCCCCGGGGTCGCGGACAGCCGCGCGGACGTGGGCCTCAAGGACGGCACCGCACGGACGGCCGCCGCGGACCCAGCCCTGACCAACGTGTTCACCCGGGGGACGGACCTCGCGCCCGCCCAGCGCGCGGCCGAGGCGGCGGACGCCGACGACTCCGGCTCGGGCGGCAGCGCTCGGCCCGCCGCCCCCGGGCCCACGGGCGCGGTGGCGGCGCAGCGCCTGCTCGCCGAGACCTCGGCGATCGTCGCCCAGGCAGCCTCGGATCCGCCGCATGCCCTCATCGCTCTCGACCGCTCCTGGAATCCCGACGCCGGTGCCGTCGACACGATCCTGGCCGCGCTGGGCAACGCCTCCTGGGTCACGGTCGCCCCCCTGGACGACCTGTTCGCCTCCGGCACGTCCTCGGTCGACCGCACGCCGCTGGAGTACGACAAGCCGGCGAAACGGGAACTCGCCGACGGCGAGGTGGCCCGCATCGACGAGAGCCGCACCATGATCATCGACTTCTCCTCCATCGCGGACGACCCGGACGAGCTGCGCCGGAACTCCCTCTGGCGACTGGTCACCCCGTTGTCGATCGCCCACCGTGCCGATCCCGGGCAGCGACAGACGGCGGTCGACGACGGCCTCGCCTATGCGCAGACGCTGCGCGAGGCCGTCGCGGTCATCCCGCGTGAGGGGATCAACCTGATATCGGACCGCGGCGACCTGCCGATCCGGGTCCGTAACGGCCTGGATACCGCCGTCACGGTGACCGTCCTGCTGCGGCCCGAGAACCCACGCCTCACGGTGGCGCATCCCGTCAGCGGGACCATTCCCTCGGGCAAGGAGATGGACCTGCCGATCCCTGTCGAGGCGATCGGTTCCGGCGACGTCACGGTGACCGCCGACCTCCTCGCGCCGTCCGGCGTCCAGCTCGGCTCGGAGACGTCGTTCGAGGTGCGGGTTCGGGCCGGCTGGGAGGAAGTGGGCACCTGGATCGCCGCCGGGCTGGTCGGGCTGCTGTTCCTGGCAGGAATCTGGCGTACCGTACGGCGCGGGCGTTCCCCGAACCGTGCCACGGTCGAGGACGTCGAGGCGGCGACCGGCGAGTTCGAAGCCACGGCCAGATCCACGGACGCGGCCGGGCCGACGCCGGCGGGCGCCGCGCAGCGGACGGAATGACACGCCGGGGGCGGCCCCGGCACGGACGGGAGAGACCCCACATGACCTCACAGGCCACCGGCAGCCGCGGGCTGGGACGCAGTTCGCTGGTGATGGCTGCCGGTACAGCCGTGTCCCGGCTGGGCGGGCTCGTCCGGAACATGGTCATGGTCGCCATCATCGGCAGCACCGGCCTGGTCGCCGATGCCTTCGACGTCGCGAACAAGCTGCCCAACGTCCTGTTCGCGATCCTCGCGGGCGGCATGCTCAACGCCATCCTGGTGCCGCAGATCGTCCGGGCCTTCCAGGCGAGGAACGCGCAGGAGCGGCTCGACAAGCTGCTCACGCTCTCGGGTGTCGGCATCCTCGCGCTGACGGCGGTCCTCACCGGGGCGTCGTCGATCATCGTGTGGGTCTACACGGACGGCTGGACCGAGGAACAGCTCGCCCTGGGCACGATCTTCGCGTTCTGGTGCATCCCCCAGCTCTTCTTCTACGGGCTGTACACCCTGCTCGGGCAGGTGCTCAACGCACGCGAGCAGTTCGGCCCGTACATGTGGGCACCGGTGGCGAACAACATCATCTCGATCATCGGCTTCGGCCTGTTCTGGGTGATCTACGGCAGCGCGCCCGAAGGCGGCATCGACGAGCTCGGCTCGTGGGACACGCCCCGCACCATCCTGCTCGCCGGCACGGCGACCCTCGGCATCGCGTCACAGGCGCTGGTGCTTCTCGTGCCGCTGATGCGCTCGGGTTTCGTCTGGCGGTTCCGCCTCGGGTTCCGGGGAATCGGGCTGCGATCGGCCGGTTCGGTGGTCGGCTGGACGTTCGCCGCCGTCGTGCTCGAACAGCTCGGTGTCCTGTACCTGACGCGTGTCGCGTCCGGGGCGGGGGCGGAGAACGCGGTCACGGGCGAGCTCGCGAACGCGGCCGCCGGTAACGCCGCCTACACGCAGGCGCTGATGATCTACCTGCTTCCCCACTCGCTGGTCACGGTCTCCATCGCGACGGCCCTGTTCACCGGCCTGAGCAAGGCCGCCGCCAACGGCGAGACCGACACGGTGCGCTCCGACCTCTCGCTCGGACTGCGGACGGTCGGGGTGTTCACCGTCTTCGCCACCGCGGTGTTCACGGTGCTCGCCGCGCCGCTCACGGCACTGATCGTGCCGACCGCCGGCTCGGAGGGCACGGGCGCGATCGCCCCGGTGCTGGTGGCGCTGTCTCTCGGGCTGGTACCGCTGGGCGCGATGGTGCTCATGAAGTGGGTCTACTTCGCCTACGAGGACGGCCGTGGCGTGTTCTGGATCACCGTCCCGGCGACGGTGGCACTGGTGCTGGGCCTGATCGCGGCCCAGGTCTGGCTCCCGCGGGAGAACTGGGTCACCGCCGCGGGCGCCTCGTTCGCACTCGCCAACTGGGTGACCTGCGTGCTCCGCACGCGCGGCCTGCGGAAGATGCTCGACGGCCGGATGGACGGCCGCCGAGTCCTGGTGCTGCACTCCTCGGCTCTCCTGGCCGGCCTGGTCGCCGCCGGGGCGGGCTGGTCCCTGTACCAGTGGATCGGTGGCTTCGAGGCTCTCGACTTCGACGGCGGAGTCGGCGGCACGTTCCTCAGCGGCCTGTGGATCAGCGCTGTCTGCGGCCTGGCGATGCTGTTCGTGTACGTCGCGCTGCTCAAGCTGTTCCGGGTGCGCGAGCTCGACACCCTCCTCGTGCCGATCCGCCGCCGCCTCGGCCGCTGACGGACCGGTGCACGGCGGCGGGTCCCCCCGTCGTGCACAGCCTGTGGACGAACCTTGCTGGATCGAGGGATTGTCGCCTATGCCGCGTAGCATGGCGGGCAACGATCCCGCCGTCGTCGACGGCCGTCTGAGCAGCGAGGGAGGCAAGAATGGGCACGCCCGGACCCGGCGACCTTCTTGTCGACCGCTATCGCCTGGGTTCCGAGCTCCGGACCGACCTCGCGGCCGCCGTCGCGTGGGAGGCGTACGACCAGGTCCTTGGCCGCCAGGTGCGGCTGCACCTCGTGACCGGGCCGTGGGCCGCCGATGCCCTGGACTCCGCGCGGCGGGCCGCTCTCGTGACGGAACCACGGATCACCCGCGTGCTGGATGTCGGCACGGCTGACGTCGGTTCCTACGTCGTCACCGAGCCCTATCCGGGCGAGACGCTCACCGACATCGTCTCGCAGGGCCTGGTCGACGAGGCGCATGCCCGCGCGATCGCCGGCGAGGTCGCGTCCGCGCTCACCGTCGCGGGCGCCCGGGGCGTGCACCACACCGTCCTGCGGCCGGAGGCGATCCGTATCGAACGGGATCGCGTGGTGGTGACCGGCCTCGGGCTCGATGGAGGCCTCGCGAGCGGGGAGACCCTGAATCGGGCACCCGCCGCGGGGGACGCGCAGGGCGCGCTCGCGCTGCTCTACTATGCGATGACGGCACGCTGGCCCGGCATCGAGCTCGAAGCAGACTGGATCGCGAAGGACACCGTGATCCCGCTCCCCGCACGTCGGGACGACGACGGGGCGGTGCTCGCACTGTCGTCGCTCGTGCCGCATGTCGACCCGATGATCGACGGCCTGGTCAGCAGGGCGTTCGACCCTTCCGCGGAGACGAACGCACCCCGGACTCCGGACGACGTCGTCGCGGCGCTCAGGCCGTGGGGTGACGTGTCGGTACTGGCATCCCTGCCCGCGTTCGTCCAGCAAGAACCTGAAGCAAGTGAGCGGCAGGCGCCCCCGGCGCCGCCGGTCCGGAGGCCGGTCGTGACCGGCCGGATCGCCAGAGCCGAGGAGGCCTCAGCAATGTCATCCGTCCCGCCAGAGGGAGTTCCCCAGGGGTACCCGCCGTCTCACCAGCCGGTACCGCCGCCCCCGCCGGGCTATCAGCCTCAGCAGCACACCGCTCAGCAGACCGCTCAGCAGGCGGGCTACCAGCAGCCACCGCAGTACGCTCCGCAGCAGTACGCCCCCCAGCAGGGGTACGACCA
Source organism: Myceligenerans xiligouense (assembly GCF_003814695.1). Classification (GTDB taxonomy): domain Bacteria; phylum Actinomycetota; class Actinomycetes; order Actinomycetales; family Cellulomonadaceae; genus Myceligenerans; species Myceligenerans xiligouense. The sequence goes on along the minus strand of NZ_RKQZ01000001.1, from coordinate 23,736 downwards.
GCAGTATCCGCCGCAGGGGTACGAATCGCAGTACCCGGCGCAGCAGGGGTATCCGGCCCCGGGCTACGAGCAGCAGTACTACGACCAGAACCAGGGGTTTCAGACGCAGCCCGCCCCGAAACGGGGTGGGGTCAACCCCACGCCGATCGTGCTCGGTGTCGTCGGCGTCGCCGTCATCGCGGGACTGATCTGGGCGGTCATGGCCATCATGGCGCCCCAGGGCACGACGCCGGTCGTCGGCGCCGATGCGACAGAGAGCGCCGCGGGCGAAACCGGTGACCAGGACGGCCAGGGCGGCGGCGAGAACGCTGGTGAGGGCGAGCAGTCGCAGGCGCCCCAGACGGAGGCCCGGCCGGTCATCACCGGCTCCACGCTCGTGGCGCCCGACGGGGTGCCGGTCGAGGGCGAAGAAGCGGACCACCCGGAGACCGCCGCTCTGGTGTCCGACGGCGACCCGACGACGTTCTGGTACACGCGCACCTTCTCCTCGCCCGATTTCGGCGGGATCAAGAGCGGTAGCGGCGTCGCCCTGACGCTGCAGGAGGCCGCATCCGTGTCGACGATCGAACTGTCCACGAACAGCGAGGGCGGCAACGTCCAGATCCGTGCGACCACGCCCGACGACCCTGCCGGGGGCCAGGTCGTTGCCGAGGGCCCCGTCTCGTCGAACACGACGTTCACGCTGGACGAGCCCGTGGTGGGCGAAACGTTCGTCATCTGGTTCACGTCGCTGCCGGAGTCGACGCCACTGCCCGATCTTCCTGACCTCAAGTACCGGGTCGAGCTGAACGAGGTCACGCTGAGCTGACCTGTGCTGTCTCCAGGTGAAGGGCCGTCCTCTGGGCGGCCCTTCGTCGTGTGCGGCACCGTCGCCCGGCGTCGGGCAGATCGATGCCGGGCACGACGGCGGGCGCCTCACCGCCGGCATCGCTGTATTGACAGACTTCGATATAGTGGGGTGTGCCGCGCTTCACGCGCCCGCAAGCCCGGATCCCGCCGTCGGCTGGAACACTGGAAGCCCCATCCGTGTTGACCCGGGCGAGACTCGAGGAGAAGACGTTGACCGAAGAGCAGACCATCCACGATGTGGTAATCATCGGCTCCGGCCCCGCCGGGTACACCGCCGCCGTCTACGCCGCACGTGCGGGCCTCACGCCCGTCGTGCTCGCCGGCTCGGTGACCGCCGGCGGTGCGCTCATGAACACCACCGAGGTCGAGAACTTCCCCGGATTCCCCGAGGCAGTCATGGGTCCCGACCTCATGGACAACATGCGTGCACAGGCGGAGCGCTTCGGGGCTCAGGTCGTCTGGGACGACGTGGAACAGGCCGAGCTGTCCGGAGACGTCAAGGTGCTGACCACGGGTCTCGGCGACGTATATCGCGCGCGCGCCGTCATTCTCGCGACGGGATCGGCCTACCGCGAGCTCGGCCTGCCGGACGAGAAGCGGCTGTCCGGACGAGGCGTCTCCTGGTGTGCGACGTGTGACGGCTTCTTCTTCCGCGACCAGCACATCGTCGTCGTCGGTGGCGGCGACTCGGCGATGGAGGAGGCCACCTTCCTCACCCGCTTCGCCTCGAAGGTCACGGTCGTACACCGGCGCGACGAGCTGCGCGCGTCGAAGATCATGGCCGACCGGGCACTGAACGACCCGAAGATCGAGTTCGCCTGGAACAGTGAGGTGACCGGGATCATCGGTGAGGACAAGGTCGAGTCGGTGATGCTGCGTGACACCGTGAGCGGTGAGCAGCGCGAGCTCGACGCGACCGGGTTGTTCGTCGCGATCGGTCACGAGCCCCGCACGGACCTCGTCAAGGGCCAGGTCGAGCTCGACGAGAACGGATACATCGTCGTCGAGGGCCGCTCCACGCGCACGAACCTCCCTGGCGTGTTCGCCAGCGGTGACGCCGTGGACCACACCTACCGGCAGGCCATCACGGCGGCCGGGTCAGGGTGTGCGGCCGCCCTCGACGCGCAGGCCTACATCGACACGCTGAACGACATCACCACCCCGGCCGCCTGAGCGGCCCGCCGAACCGCAAGATCCGATCACCTGAGGAGAACACGATGAGCACCGTCAAGGTCACCGACGACACCTTCAAGAGCGAGGTCCTCGAGTCCGACGTCCCTGTCCTCGTGGACTTCTGGGCCACCTGGTGCGGACCGTGCCGCATGGTCGCGCCGATCCTGGAGGAGCTCTCCGAGGAGTACGGCGGGAAGATCAAGATCGCGAAGCTCGACACCGACGAGAACCAGGCCACGGCAATGGCCTACAACGTCGTCTCGATCCCGACGCTGAACGTGTACCAGGGCGGCAAGGTCGTGAAGTCGATCGTGGGCGCCCGGCCGAAGCGTGCGCTGACCGAGGAGATCGAGAGCGTCCTCGCGTCCAGCAGCTCGCCGGGTGCTGTCTGATCCACAGGACGCTCCGCACCGAACGAGGCCCGGGTTCCGATCCATCGGATCGGAACCCGGGCTCTTCTCGTTTCAGACGTCTTTCAGGCGTCGCCGTCACTCCCGAGGCGCATGACAGAGCCGGGGTGCCGTCGTCCTTGTCCCGCCGGGGCCAGGCCTACGCGGACTCGGCGTTCTTCAGCAGGCCGGGATCGTCCGGGGACAACACACCCAGAATGCGGTTCAGGTCGCTCACGTCGGAGAACTCGATGGTCATGCGGCCCTTGTTCTTCCCGAGAGCGACCTTCACGCGCGTCTCGAACCGGTCGGAGAGCCGCGTGGCGAGTTCGTCCATCGCCTCCGTGCGAGCCCCTGCCCGCGGGAGCTTCCGCGCCGCGCTCGCCTTGTCCGAGCCGTCGGACATCATGACGAGCTCCTCGGTCGCCCGGACCGACAACCCTTCGGACACGATGCGCTGAGCGAGACGCTCGATCTCCGCGCCGTCCGTCAGCCCGAGCAGCGCTCGTGCGTGGCCGGCGCTGAGCACGCCGGCCGCGACCCGGCGCTGAACCAGCGGCGGAAGGCGAAGCAGGCGGAGCGTGTTGGAGATCTGCGGTCGGCTACGAGCGATCCTCGTGGCGAGTTCCTCGTGCGTGCAGCCGAAGTCATCAAGCAACTGTCGATAGGCGGCCGCCTCTTCCAGCGGATTGAGCGCCGCGCGGTGCAGGTTCTCCAGGAGCGCGTCCCGGAGCATGTCACCGTCCTCCGTGTCGCGGACGATGGCGGGGATCGCGTCGAGGCCGGCCGCTTGCGTGGCACGCCACCGGCGCTCACCCATGATGAGTTCGTACTGGCCCGGCTCCTGCCTGTCCGGCCGGACGACGATCGGCTGCAGGACGCCGATCTCCCTGATCGAGTCGACGAGCTCATCGAGTTCGCCGTCGTCGAAGACAGTGCGCGGCTGCCGGGAGTTCGGCCGGATCGAGGCAGGGTCCAGCTCCGCGAAGGTCGCACCCGGGACCGGGACGAGATCCCCGTCGGTTCCACGTGAAACATTCGAGTCGCCGTTCCCGAAGAACGTCGTGTCGAGCGCCGACTCTCCCGCTCCGTTCTCTCCCGAAACGGCGAGGCGGCCGCTCGCGATCGCCGAGTCCCAACTCTCCGTGCTGTGGCGACCGATACTGCGACTCCTGGTCTCCACCCCGGCGCTCGGAGCAGGCGACGCCGTTTCCTCGGAACCGGAGGACACCTTCGCCTTCTCCGCAGCGTCCTCTGCCGGCGCCGTACCTGTAGCGGGCTCGTCACCGGCGGGCCCTGCCTCACTCGCGAGACGGTCGCCCGCCGGTAGCGTCGCGACAGCCGCGGCGGCGCCCAGCGCGTCCTCTTCCCCTTCTGGTCCCGTAGGGATCAGGGCACCGAGACCTCGGCCGAGACCTCGCCTCTTCGCGCTCATCGCTTCTCCTCGTTCATGTCAGCCACCCGGCGGGCTCTCCCGACACGGGCCGCTCGTGCTGCTCCGTTCAGAACCGCGTCTCCTGCATTTGCGCGGGTCGGCGCGGGCTGGACGCACCCTGCCCTCGCTCGGCGAGCTCGCGTGCCGCTTCAAGGTACGCGAGAGCCCCGGTGGACGTCGCGTCATAGGTCATCACTGTCTGGCCGTAGCTGGGCGCCTCCGAGATCCTCACTGACCTCGGAATCGTCGTCCGGAACGTCTCCGCCGGGAAGTGTGACCGAACTTCTCCTGCGACCTGCTGCGCCAGGTTCGTCCGGCCGTCGTACATGGTCAGCAGAATCGACGAGACCCTGAGCTCCGGGTTGAGGTGCGAGCGGATCAGGTCGATGGTCTTCAGCAGTTGGCTCAGACCTTCCAGTGCGTAGTACTCGCACTGGATCGGGATGAAGACCTCCCGTCCGCCGACGAACGCGTTGACAGTCAGCAAGCCGAGGCTCGGCGGGCAGTCGACCAGGACGTAGTCCATCTGCGGCTCGCCGGCAGCTTCTCGGTCGGCAAGGAACCGGTCGATCGCCTTTCGCAGCCTCGTTTCACGTGAAACCAGAGACACCAGTTCGATCTCGGAACCCGACAGGTCGATCGTCGCAGGTACTCCCCAGAGGCTCTCGATGTTCGGGCACTGCTGGATCGTGTTCGCGAGGAGCTCGTCCTCGACGAGGATCTCGTACACCGACGGCGTGCCGGCACGATGCTCGATGCCGAGCGCTGTCGAGGCGTTCCCCTGGGGGTCGTTGTCGATCACCAGGACGTTCAGACCGGACAGCGCCAGGCCGGCGGCGAGGTTGACCGTCGTCGTGGTCTTCCCCACTCCGCCCTTCTGGTTCGCCACGGTGATGACACGGGTCTTCGACGGCCGAGGGAAGGTGCGCCCCTGCAGTTCGATACGACGACGCGCGTCTATTGCCAGTTGCGCCGCCAGGGGGGTGGATTCGTCGACGGCGGGAACCGACGCGATCAGAGCCTCTCGGCGCTCATCGTCGCCGCCGTACCCGCCGTCCGTGGACTCTGGATTCGAGGGCATCCCACCTCCGGGCGTTTCACGTGAAACGCCAGGGGCTTCGAGCCCTTGCACAAAGATCGGATCGGTCACGCTGACACTGTAATCCGTGGACGTGTCCCCGTGGCCGGACTCGCCTGAACTTTCCACAACATCACCTGAAGTACCGAACCCCGGATCTCTGCCTCCGCGCTTGCTCGATTCCTTCTGGGGAAACCTCACCGTGGTGACACCCGCCGCCTCTTCCAAGGCCGCCACCATGTTCGCCCTGTTCGCGGGGTCAGGCACGGCTTCGGCCGTCGCTCGCGGCGTGCGAGCGGAGGACATCCGCTCACTGATCTCGCTGTGGCTCGCGGAGAGCGCTTCGGCTGTCGGGATCGACCCGCTCCCGGCACCGACCTTCGCAACATCTGCTTCGCCAGCTTCTCGCGAGCTGCCGTCGGAAGAACTGGCGGAGGCGAACGTCGGCGATCCCGACAGACTCTCCGGCGAACCTCGGCCCGACGTCTCCGACACCGGAACCGGAGCCTGCCGCCAGGAGTCACCCTCCCGAGCGGCTTCGCCTCCCCCGCCGCCAGCCCCTCCGCCAGCATCCGGCTCTCGGTCCGCGGCCCCACCAGGCCCTCGGCCCGCGGGTTCCGTGCCGCCGCTCGCCGGGAGTCCCCCGACCGGTTCCGCCATGGCGGCCACCTGGAGATCCCGGGCAGCCCCGGCGGAGGCTTCATCTCCCGTGCTACTCCCATCCGGCGCCTCGACCGTTTCACGTGAAACAACACTGGGTTCCTCGCCGTGGAGGCTCAACGCAACGACAATCGGTGCAGCGGCCTCGTCAGGTCGACCGTCACCCGCGTCCGTAGCGACCTCGGCACGTACGGCGGGAGCCTCGTCGGCCGACACACCCCTCGATGACTCCGACTCCGCTGACGGTCCCACGCCCTCGGACCTCTCCGCACTCTCGGCCGGCATTGCGCTTCCTGGCATCGCAGAGTCGCTGCTCCCCACTGTCTTGGTTCGATCTCCTCGAACGACCTCGTGATCGCCCCCAACTCCCGACAACTGACTGGCGCCGGGACTCTCGGTCGCCGACCGACGTCCAGGAGCCCCTCCCACAGGCGACAGCACGGGGGCGTGCTCAACACCCCGCCGACCGAACCTTCTCTTCAGCCATCCCCAGAGTGAGAGCACATTGCTCACGCTAAGCAGGCATGGCTCCTTCGCGCCGACGAAACGCCGGTGCACGGGAAGGCCGATAACACCACTCGACGTTCTTCACGTCGAACGTTCGCACGCCGTGGCGTCGCACCTGTTTCACGTGAAACAGCCCGCCTACTTCCGCCGGGCGACCCGAACCACCGTCGTCGCCTCCACCCCGTCCACCGTCTCGCCCGGCAGGACCTCTGGCTCCCCCGCCCCGAACTTCCGCAGCACCTTCCGTGCACCGTCGAACTCGTCCCGGACGTTCCGACCTTTCAACAGGATCAGCTCCCCGCCCACCCGCACGAGCGGCATCGAAACCCGCACCAGCTTCGACAGTGCGCCCACTGCCCGTGAGGTCACGGCGTCCACCTCGAACGCTCCGTCAAACTCCTCCGCGCGACCGCGCTTCACCACCACGTTCGACAGACCGAGCTCCTCCACCACCTCCGTCAGCCACGTGGTGCGTCGTTCCATCGGCTCCACCAGGAAGACTTCGGTGTCCGGCCGCATGATCGCGACTACCACGCCCGGCAGACCGGCTCCTGACCCCACGTCCACCACCGAGCCGGCGCCGGCCAGATATGGGACCACGGCCGCGGAGTTCAGGATGTGCCGCTCCCACAGCCGAGGCACTTCACGGGGCCCGATCAGTCCACGCAGCTCTCCCTGATCCATGAGCATCTGCGCATATCCGCGCACCGTCTCGTAATGCTCGCCGAAGTACTGTCGGACCGTGTCGCTCCTGCCGAGCGTCTCCGCGTCAAGCACCTGATCGTCCATGTTCTCCACGCCCTCAGTCTCCATCACTCGTCGCCGTCGTGTGTCCGCGCGCGGCCGTCGTCGTCTCCGAACCCATCACCCGACCGAGATGGCTGAGGGCCGGTGCGCATCTGCGCACCGGCCCTCAGCCATCTCGTAGCCCTCTCGTTGTGCCGGGCTTCCGACTACTCCGCCACGCCCGCCGTCTCCGCCGGCGTGTCGACCGCCGCAGCACCCCTCTGCGTCTCGTCGGAACCACCGGGCTGCTCCGTGCTCCCGGTGGCGGGGTGGATCACCACGTATCGATGCGGCTCCTCACCCTCGGAGTCACTGATGAGCCCAGCCGCGGCCACGACGTCGTGCACGACCTTCCGCTCGAACGCGTTCAGCGGCTCCAGCGCCATCCGTTGCCCGGTCTCCCTCACCTGCGCGACCGCAGACTCGCCGAGCTTCGTCAGCTCAGCGCGCCGCGCCGCACGAAAACCGGCGACGTCGAGCATCAGCCGGGAGCGTTCGCCCGTCTTCACCTGGACCGCGAGCCGGGTCAGTTCCTGGAGGGCATCGAGGATCTCGCCGTCCCTCCCGACAAGCCGGTCCAGCTCGTCGCCACCGTCCTCGGACAGCACCTCCACGGCAGCTCGGCCGAAGCGGATGTCCAGATCGATGTCGCCGTCGAGGTCGACGATGTCGAGCAGCTCCTCGAGGTAGTCGGCCGCGATCTCGCCTTCTTCCTCGAGGCGGGCCGTACGGTCGGTCTCCGACGCACCGGCTGTGGACTCGCTCATCGCGCTCCTCCTACTTCTTCTTCCGCTTGCCCGCCGGCGAGGCGCCGGCGGGTCTCGTCTTCGCCTTGCTCTTGCTCGAAGCCGGCGTGCCGTTTCTGGACTCGCCGCCCGCCGTCGTCGTCCCCGATGAGGCGGACGCCTCCGCCGAGGTCGCGGCGGTGTCGGCCGCAGAGCCATTGTCCGACGACTTGTCCGACGGCGCCGCCTGCGCGGTCGCGACCGGCTCACGCGGTGCACCCTTGCGGCGGTCCTTGCGCTTGGGCTGCACGCGCTGACCACGCGCCTTCGGTTCGAGGACCTCGACGACCTCCTCGGGAATCGGCTCGCCACGCTTGAGCGCCTTCTCCTTGGCCTTGCGCGCCTTGCGCTCCTGCATCTCCTTCTCGGCGCGCGACCCCGGAGCCGGCATGCGCTTGATCGTGTAGTACTGCTGGCCCATGGACCACAGGTTCGTGACCGTCCAGTAGATCAGCACGCCGACCGGGAAGTTCACGCCCGAGATCATGAAGATCACCGGCAGCATGTAGAGCATGATCTTCTGGGTCTGCGCCATCGGCCCTTCGAGAGCCGCCGGCGGCATGTTCTTCATGGTGAGCTGGCGCTGCGTGAAGAAGGTGGTGGCGGACATCGCGATGATCAGCCCTGCGATGACGAACTTCGCGGTGATCGATGAGTCCTGCATGAACACGTCGGACAGGTGCGCGCCGAACAGGGTGGACTGCTCGATGTCCGAGGCGACCTCCTGCGAGATCGGCGTCAGCGGCTCAGCCTCACCGGCGGCGATCGCTTCCAGGCCGTTGAGCACGCTGAACAGCGCGAAGAAGATCGGGGACTGCAGCAGCAGCGGCATACAGGACGCGAACGGGTTGGTCCCGTGCTTCTTGTACAGCTCCATCGTCTCGCGGGTCATCGCCTCACGAGACGCGGGGTCGGTCTTGCCCTTGTACTTCTTCTGCACGGCCTGCAGCTCGGGCTGCATCAGCTGCATCCCGCGCGACGCCTTGATCTGCCTGAAGAACAGCGGGATCAGCAGGATACGCATCACGATGACCAGCATCACGATCGCGAGCACCCATGCGATGCCTGAGCCGTCGGGCAGGCCGAGGAACGTGAGCAGCTCGTGCGAGCCGACCATGATCCAGGACACGCCCTGCTTCAGCCAGACCCAGAGGAAAAAGTCACTCATCGGTCTCAGTCACTCCTGATTGTTGCGGAAGTCGGGGATGCCGGGGCCGCAACCCGGCAGCCACGCGGGACGACCTGGAGGTCGCCTTGCGTGGACACGTCAGCACGAGCACTGCTCAGTGTGTGTGCGGCGCGACGTGCGCGGCGGCGTCGTCCGGCTCACTTGCCCGACGACGGTCGCGTGCGGGCGGGACATCGTCGACGCCACCCAAGCTCCACGGGTTGCAGCGCAACAGGCGCCAGAGCGCGAGACCAAGCCCGCGGAGGGCGCCGTGCCGGCGCAGCGCGATGACCGCGTACCGCGAGCATGAGGGGTAGTACTTGCAGGTCGGACCACTCATCGGCGAGATAAAGGCCTGGTACACGCGGATCATCCCGACCAGCACGATCACGGGGATGTCTCCGAGACGGCCGCCGGACGACTCGGGGCGGAGCGCCGCGAGCCGGAAGCCATCGGTCCAGGAGGTCATGCTGCCGTTCCGCCGTTCGTGGATCTCGCCGGCTCCCTCGCCGAGCCGGTGCTCGGACCGGCGGTGCCGGCCTCCGCCTGAGGCAACGGCCGAGCGTCGCCGCGGGTTCCGCGCGCCGCCTTTCGCGCAGCACGGTGCAGGCACGAGCCGAGGTCCGCGTCAAGCTCGTGGTACGACGTCCCGGCCGCCGGCGGCAACGCCCGCACCACCAGGCATGCTCCGCGCGGAAGATCACCGATGTATCCCGCGACCGATGCGCGAATACGCCGCTTCACCCGGTTGCGGTGCACGGCGTTGCCCACCGCCTTGGAAACCACAAGACCGACCTGTGGCGGGTTCCCGCTGCCGTCGCCGGAATCGGCGAGGAGGTGAACCACCAAGGTCGGTCGTCCTGCACGCGTGCCGCGGCGCACCGTCCGTTCGAAATCAACGGAACGGCGCAGTCGGTGCGCCGCTGGCAACACGATCAGGCGGAGAGCTTGGCGCGGCCCTTGGCACGCCGGTTGGCGAGGATCGTGCGGCCCGCACGGGTCCGCATGCGCAGACGGAAACCGTGCGTCTTGGCACGACGGCGGTTGTTCGGCTGGAAAGTCCGCTTGCTCACGAGGTACTCCTGAAGACGTCGGGAAGGGCACAACCTGTCCTCGACGAAACAAGTCGATGCAGGGGCGAGTGCCGATGCAGGGTTCGTTCGTCCGGTCGATAGTGACTTCGACCGGGCTGCCGACCCGGGCCCGGCCACGCAACCCGGCAGAACACCGGCAGCGGGCGCGCGAAAGTACCTGGAACGGCTGTCTGACGTTACGCTTTCGGGCACCCTCCGGTCAAACGCGTCCGGGGTTTCGCGGTGTCGCGCGGACCACAGGAGAAGCGGCGTCGTGCGCCCGGGCGGCCGTGGGGCCGACCCTCATAACGCTCGTCCACAGTATCCACAACCTGTGGACAACTGTGTGGACGGTGCCTCATCATGGCAGACTCCAGGAGTCCCCCTCGCTACGAGACGAGATCGAGCGGACGGGCTCTCCGCCCAGGCACAGCGACAGTCCCGCGCCCCTCGCGCGACCCGACCCGTTAGGAACGACCGTGGCCGACCCGGACGCCAATCTCACCGATGTCTGGGCAAAAGTGCTGACCACGCTCGAGGCGCGTCCCGATATGAGCCCGCGGCAGCTCGCCTTCATCCGGCTGGCGAAGCCCATGGCGGTGGTTCACGACATGATGTTCGTCGCCGTCCCTCACGAACAGACGCGCACGTATCTCGAGACGGCGGTCCGTGACGAGCTGTCGTCCGCAGTGTCCGAGGTCCTCGGGCGGGACGTGCGCTTCGGCATCACCGTGGATCCGGAACTGAGCAGTTCGTCGCTCGCCGGGCCGTCGCAGATCTCGCACGCCCCGACAAGCCTCACCGACGAGGCGCCCGAGCCCGCCGAGGCGCAGATGCCTGTCGCGCCCCAGCCGGCCCCGAAGCCGACGGGCGAGCAGACGCGGTTGAACCCGAAGTACATCTTCGAGACCTTCGTCATCGGCTCGTCCAACCGGTTCGCGCACGCCGCCGCGGTAGCCGTCGCCGAGGCGCCGGCCAAGGCCTACAACCCCTTGTTCATCTACGGGGACTCAGGGCTGGGCAAGACCCACCTGCTACATGCGATCGGGCACTACGTCCACAACCTGTACCCGCACATCCGGGTGCGGTACGTGAACTCCGAGGAGTTCACCAACGACTTCATCAACAGCATCGGCGAGGGCAAGGCGGGTTCGTTCCAACGCCGGTACCGCGACGTCGACGTGCTCCTCATCGACGACATCCAGTTCCTGCAGGGCAAGGAACAGACGATGGAGGAGTTCTTCCACACGTTCAACGCCCTGCACAACGCCAACAAGCAGGTCGTCATCACGTCCGACGTGCCTCCCAAGCAGCTCAGCGGGTTCGAGGACCGGCTGCGCTCCCGCTTCGAGTGGGGGTTGATCACGGACGTCCAGCCGCCGGACCTGGAGACGCGGATCGCCATCCTCCGCAAGAAGGCGGCGTCCGAGCACCTCGACGTGCCCGACGAGGTGCTCTCGTACATCGGTTCGCGGATCTCCACGAACATCCGCGAACTCGAGGGAGCACTCATCCGCGTCACCGCGTTCGCCAACCTCAACCGACAGTCCGTCGACCTCACGCTCGCCGAGATCGTTCTCAAGGACCTCATCACGGACGACGACGACACCGCGGAGATCACGCCGGCCGTCGTCATCGCACAGACGGCGGCCTACTTCGGGCTGCCCATCGAGGATCTGTGCGGTACATCGCGCTCACGCGTGCTCGTCACCGCGCGGCAGATCGCCATGTACCTCTGTCGCGAGCTCACGGAACTCTCGCTGCCGAAGATCGGCCAGCAGTTCGGCGGTCGGGACCACACCACGGTCATGCACGCGAACAAGAAGATCGCCGGGCAGATGGCGGAGCGCCGATCAACCTACAACCAGGTGACCGAGCTCACCGCACGGATCAAACAGCAGCACCGCGTGTCCTGACATGCGATCTGGTCCCTTCCGGGCCCCACGACGCGTCTCTGCGTCTCTCGACATCATGAGGCCATGCACAACCCGTGCATGGCCTCTGGCCTGCGGCGACGCGCCTCAAAGGCATCTCGATCCACATCTCCACAGGCCTGTGGATTCAGATGTGGATAACTCTGGGCCCCTCCGCGAACCCGCTTCCACAGGTTTGTACACAGCAGGATCGGCAGGATCACGCGCTTGTCTATTCTCTATCCCCAGGGGTGTGGACAAGATCTGTGGACAACCTCGGTTCGCGGCCTTGGATGCACAAAGTTCCCTGTGGATGAACCTGTGGAAGACGTGTGGACAACTGCCCGAAACCTGTGGGCGACGAAGGCTGAACTGGGGACGGCCTGTGGGTAAAAAACGGCCGTCCACATGGACCCCTAGTTTTCCCACAGTTGTACCCACAGGCTGTCCACACCCAGAAACCACCCCGGACCTGCCGAAACGTCGGTTATCCCCAGTATCCACAACCCCTACTACGACGACTACAGATTTCTTAGTAGGGGAGCAAGACGCCTTCATCAGGCCTGGCGGCCCGAACTGTCCATTCGAACATTAGTGCTAACCCGAGGTGTGAGCAAGTAGCTCACCACATGGCACCCCTCCCCCGTCGTCAACGTCAGTCACCTCGCGTAGGCTCTGGCAAGTACGGAACGAGAGGCTCTGTGAGGGAGATGGAACGGGATGAAGTTCAGGGTCGAGCGTGACGTGTTGGCGGACGCCGTCACCTGGACGGCGCGCACGCTTCCGACACGGCCACCGGCTCCGGTCCTTGCGGGCGTGCGCATGGAAGCGGATCCCTCCGGCATTCTGAACCTCGCCAGCTTCGACTACGAGACGTCAGCCCGCTCCGAGGTTCCTGCCGAGGTGGCGGAGCCGGGTACGGTCCTCGTGTCCGGACGCCTGCTCGCCGAGATCTCCCGCGCCCTGCCGAGCAAGCCTGTGGATGTCACTCTCGAGGGCAGCAAGGTCGTTCTCACCTGCGGAGCGAGCCGCTTCACCCTCTTGACGATGCCCGTCGAGGAGTATCCGGCCCTGCCGTCCATGCCCGAGCTGAGCGGAACCGTCCCGGGCGAGGCGCTCACGGCGGCCGTCGCCCAGGTGACGGTCGCCGCCAGCCGCGACGACACACTCCCTCTGCTCACCGGTGTCCGTGTCGAGATCGAGGGCGAGAAGATCACCCTTCTTGCCACGGACCGCTATCGCCTCGCGCTGCGCGAGCTGACCTGGACTCCCGGCACTCCCGGTTTCTCCTCGGTCGCCCTGATCCGCGCTCGCACCCTGAACGACGTCGCCCGTTCCCTCGGTGGGGGCGGCGGAGCGGTGAACGTCGGGTTGTCCACAGGAAACGGTGTGGACCTCGTCGGTTTCGAAGCCGGTGGCCGGCACACCACGTCCCAGCTCGTGGACGGTGACTACCCGCCCGTTCGGCGACTCTTCCCGGACAGCTCTCCGATCCACGCGGTCGTCGCGACCGCTCCGCTGATCGACGCGGCCAAACGCGTCAGTCTGGTGGCCGAGCGGAACACGCCGATCCGCCTGTCCTTCAGCGAGGGCCAGGTCGTGCTCGACGCCGGCCAGGGCGACGACGCACAGGCGTCGGAAGCGCTGGAGGCGGTGCTCTCCGGCGAGGACATCGCGGTGGCGTTCAACCCGCAGTACCTGCTGGACGGCCTCGGGGCACTCGGCACCGACTTCGTCCGGCTCTCGTTCACGCACCCGAACAAGCCGGTCGAGTTCACCGGCCAGGACTCTCTCGACGGCGAGGACGATTCGACCTACCGTTACCTGCTGGTCCCGATCCGCTTCACGGGCTGAGCCCGGCACCCGGGCGCTCAGGCGCCCCCCAGGCAGGCGGTCCCTGCGTGCACACCGCCTGTGGAGAACTTTTCTGGAGGAATTCATGATCAGCCACATCGGCCTGGTCGGTCTCGGCAAGATGGGCAACAACATGCGGGAGCGCCTCCGTCGCTCCAGCATCGAAGTCACAGGCTTCGACCCGCGCCCCGAGGTCTCGGACGTGGCATCGCTCGCCGATCTCGTCGCGACGCTCCCGTCACCGCGCGTCATCTGGGTGATGGTCCCGGCAGGTGAGCCGACGCGAGGCGTGATCGACGAGCTGGGCGGGCTCCTGACCGAGGGTGACATCATCGTCGAGGGCGGGAACTCGCACTACGCCGAGGATCAGGAGCGCGCCGCCGAACTGGCCGAGCGCGGTATCGGCTACGTCGACTGCGGTGTCTCCGGCGGCGTGTGGGGTCTGGAGAACGGATACGGCCTCATGTGCGGTGGCGATGTCGCACACGTGGAGACCCTCATGCCCGTCTTCGACGCGCTGCGGCCCGAGGGCCCGCGGGAAGAGGGCTTCGTGCACGCGGGGACCGTCGGCGCGGGGCACTTCGCGAAGATGGTGCACAACGGGATCGAGTACGGGCTCATGCAGGCGTACGCCGAGGGCTACGAGCTGCTCGCCGCCAAGAAGGACATCGTCACCGACGTGCACGGCACGATGAAGGCATGGCAGCGAGGCACCGTCGTGCGGTCATGGCTCCTTGACCTCATGGTGAAGGCCCTCGAAGAGGACCCCGGCCTCGCCGGCCTCGACGACTGGGTCGACGACTCGGGCGAAGGTCGCTGGACCATCGACGAGGGTGTGGACAACGCCGTGCCTCTGCCGGTGATCTCGGCTGCACTGTTCGCACGGTTCGCCTCGCGCCAGGAGTCCTCCCCGGCCATGCGCGCGGTCGCCGCGCTGCGACAGCAGTTCGGCGGGCACTCGGTGAAGAAGGCCGAGTAGTCCGCTGTACGTCTCCCACCTGAGCCTCCTCGACTTCCGCTCGTACGCGAGCGTCGACGTGGAGCTCGAACCCGGGGTCAACGCGTTCGTCGGGGCCAACGGCCAGGGTAAGACCAACCTTGTCGAGGCCATCGGCTACGTCGCGACCCTGGGTTCGCACCGCGTCGCCACCGATACGCCGCTGATCCGGGCGGGTGCCTCGCGTGCGGTGGTTCGCACGCGCATCGTGCGCGGAGACCGGGCAAGCACCATCGAGCTGGAGATCACGCAGGGCAAGGCCAACCGGGCACGGATCAACCGCGGACAGCCGGCCCGCGCGCGGGACGTGCTCGGCATCCTGCGGACGGTGCTGTTCGCGCCGGAGGACCTCGCGCTGGTGAAGGGCGATCCTGACGGCCGCCGCCGGTTTCTCGACCAGCTCATCGTGCTGATGGTCCCCCGGCTCGCCGGAGTGTTCGCCGACTACGAGCGGGTACTCAAGCAGCGGTCGGCACTGCTCAAATCGGCCAGGGCCGTGCGTCGCTCGGGCGGCGCCGACCACGCCGCGCTGGCGACGCTCGACGTGTGGGACGGGCGTCTCGTCGAGCTCGGTGCCGAGATCGTGTCCCTCCGGCTCCAGCTTGTCGAGGCTCTCCGTCCGGTCGTCGCGGCGGCCTACGAAGCGGTCAGTGAGGGCAAGGGAGAGGCGCGACTCGAGTACCGGTCGTCGTCCCCAGCGCCTGTGGAAAACTTTCGGGGAGAGGGCGTGTCCGGCGACCGCGGACACACCGGATCGGCCGACGCGCCGGTGTCGTCCAGTGCCTCGACCGCCGAGGGAGAACCGCCGTCGGACGGCTCCTCGAACGACTCCCCTGCGGCGGCCGACCACCCGGCGACGGTGGCGTGGATCCGGGAGCAGATGACCTCTGCGCTGGCGGGCGTCAGAGATCAGGAACTGGATCGCGGAGTGAGTCTCGTCGGCCCTCACCGTGACGACCTGGTGCTCTCCCTCGGCGGGCTGCCGGTGAAGGGATACGCGAGCCACGGAGAGTCGTGGTCGTTCGCCCTGGCCCTGAGATTGGCGTCGTTCTGGCTGTTGGGAGGCGTTTCGGAGCTCGGTGTCGGGCACCCGTCGGCACCCGCGTTCTGGGACCCGGACCACGGCACGGACGCCGATCCGGTGCTCATCCTCGACGACGTCTTCGCGGAACTCGACACCCGTCGGCGGGAGCGTCTCGCGGAGCTCGTGCTGCCTGCTCGGCAGGTGCTGGTGACGGCCGCCGTGCCGGACGACGTACCCGCATCGCTGCGCGGCGTGAGGTTTCACGTGGAACCAGGTGCGGTCAGCCGTGAGTGACGAGAACGCGTCTCGCGAGTCCGGCAGAGGCGACGACGGGGGTCGCCGCGGAGCCGTTCGAGCCTCCAAAAGTTATCCACAGAACGCTGTGGATAACGGCGGGGCGACGGGTGGTCGGGAAGAGGCCGACGTGGCCCCGACCCCGCCTGAGGAGGTCGCCCGCGCGGCGCTCAATCGCGCCAAGGCGGCAGCCCGGGCGAAAGGGCTCCGCCCGGGCTCGCCCGCGCGCAGATCTCCCCTCGCCGAGCCCCGTCAGGACGCGCAGGGGCCGAACGCGCGCGACCCCCAGCTCCTCGGCTCGGTGGTCGGTCGACTGCTGCGCGAGAAGGGATGGACGCAGGACGTCTCGGTCGGGGGCGTCGTGGGCCGGTGGCGCGACGTGGTCGGTGACGACGTCGCCGAGCACTGCACGCCGGTCACGTTCGACGACCGGGTCCTGGTGGTGCGGGCTGATTCGACCGCGTGGGCGACACAGTTGCGACTGCTGGTGCCCAACCTGCTCCGGCGGATGTCGGAGGAGATCGGTGAGGGCGTCGTCGAGGACGTCTCGGTGCTGGGGCCCGCCGGGCCCGGCTTCCGGCGCGGGCCGCGTGCGGTGCGTGGGCCCGGACCGCGGGACACGTTCGGCTGATGACCGCGGACGGCTGCGTCGGGCTGGTCACGATGCTCGGGACCCGCTCGGGACACGAACACATCACCGGACAACAGCAGGCCCCCACCCGGCTCGGGTGGGGGCCTGCCTGCTGCTCACTGCTGCCGCGGACGGCGTGACGTCAGTTGGTGGCCATGCGCCTGCGGGCGATGACGAGGGCGACGCCGCCGCCCACGAGGAGCAGGGCGAAAGCCGCCGCGCCACCGACGGTGGCACCCGTCGCGGCGAGAACCGGAGGCTCTTCCTCGTCGGCCGGAGCGGACGGCTCGTCCGACGCCTCCACCTCGGTGGGCTCCGACGGGGAGGGCTCCGGCGACGAGGCATCCTCGCACGCCTCCTCGACCAGGAGCAGCTCGGCCGGGAACAGCACGGAGCCGTCTGCCTGCGGCGTCCAGGAGCCCAGGTCCTCGATCCACTCGTACTCGTCCGAGACGAGCGCGGCCACGACACCCGCCTCGTTCTTCGAGTACGTCAGAGCGTCCGTGTTCTCGGGGAGGACGACGTCGTCGATGGTCACGGCGCAGCCGGCGACGACCTCGGGCGTCGCCGGCACGACGACCTCCTTGGTCGGCGGGGTGGCGCAGGCGTCGACGGCGCCCTCATCGGTGAAGTCGTACTGGACGCCGTCGCGGCCGTCATGGGCATCGACGGAGACCGACCAGGTGTGACCGACGGTGTCGTCGTCGAACTCGTAGTGCTTGACGAAGTCGACCCAGTCGTAGGGGCTGCCGGGGAGCACGGTCGACTCGACGACCGCACCGTCGATGACGACCTCGACGTCCGTGCCGCCCTTGTACGACTTGAAGTCGACATAGAGGCCGGTGCAGTCGGCGTTGACGTTGGGGATGTGGGCGGATGCGGCAGGGGCCATGGCGACCATCCCACCAAGTGCGACGGCGGTGAGAGCACCGCCGGCGAGGAACTTCTTCACGGTGTCATCCTTTGAAGTTGCGAACGTTGCGCTGGGGGGCGCTGACGGGGGTCGTGTCGGATTAGACCAGAAAGACCGCAAAAAGCGAAACAGTTCCCAGCGCTCAATTGTTTGGTGACCATGCGCTCACCGAGCCATGGTGCACCGTGCCACAGGAGCCCAGGCGGCCGCGCGAGCGAGAACGAGTGCCTGACGGCGGCTTTCGGCGAGGCGATCGCATCCATCACCTTATGGGGCCAACAACGGACTTTCACCCCTTAGGCCGGTCATCAGCCCGAGCAGCTCGTGTTTCCACCCGCTCGAAGACCGTGTGGAGGTTGCTCACAAGCGGCCTGGAATCCGGAGTTTTCCGCGTCCTGGCGGTAGACTGACAGGGACAATCACGCCGGGTCAGGACCACTCCTCCAACCCGGCGTGCGCCTGAAAGACGAGGAGCTACCCCGCCCGTGACAGAGCGAATCGACGGCGGCTACGACGCCGGGAACATCACCGTCCTGGAAGGTCTCGAGGCCGTTCGTAAGCGACCGGGCATGTATATCGGCTCAACCGGTGAGCGCGGGCTCCACCACTTGGTCTACGAGATCGTCGACAACGCTGTCGACGAGGCCCTGGCCGGGCACGCCACCACCATCGACGTCACGTTGATGGCCGACGGCGGCGTCCGAGTGATCGACGACGGCCGCGGCATTCCGGTGGCGATGCACCCCACCGAGGGCAAGCCCACCCTCGAGGTGGTCATGACGATCCTGCACGCGGGCGGCAAGTTCGGGGGCGGCGGTTACGCGGTCTCCGGCGGTCTCCATGGCGTCGGCATGTCCGTGGTCAACGCGCTGAGCAGCCGCTTCGTGTCGGATGTCGTCCGTGACGGCTATCACTGGCGTCAGGAGTACCGCGACGGTGGCGAGCCGACCAGCGAGGTGCAGAGGCTCGAGCCGATGGCCGACGGCGAGGGCACCGGAACCATCCAGACGTTCTGGGCCGACGACTCGATCTTCGAGACCACCGAGTACGACTTCGAGACCCTGCGAACGCGTTTCCAGCAGACCGCTTTCCTCAACAAGGGTCTCCAGATCACCCTCACGGACGAGCGTGCCGGCCACGCCGGGAACGATGACGAGGTCACCGGGCAGATCCCGCGAGTGACTCCCGAGATGCTCACCGAGGGCGACGTCGCCGGCACGATCACCACCACCGACGGCGGCCCGGGCGCCGGCGGCGAGTCCGGTGCGGAGGGCGACCAGGGCTCGACGCCGGGCATTCGTCCCGGCGCGCGGACGGTCACGTACAAGTACGACGGAGGACTCGTCGACTACGTGACGCACCTCAACTCGGCGAAGAAGGTCGAGCTGGTCCACCCCGAGGTCGTGGCCTTCGAATCGGAGGACGAGGGAAGGAACATCTCCGCCGAGATCGCCATGCAGTGGACAAGCGCCTACAGCGAGTCGGTGCACACGTTCGCCAACATGATCTCCACGCCGGAGGGCGGCACCCACGAGGAGGGTTTCCGCACCGCGCTGACCAGCCTGGTCAACACCTACGCGCGCGACAAGGGCATCCTGAAGGACAAGGAGGACAACCTCACGGGCGACGACATCCGCGAGGGCCTCACGGCGGTCATCTCCATGAAACTGAGCGAACCGCAGTTCGAGGGACAGACGAAGGCGAAACTCGGCAACACCGAGGCCAAGACGTTCGTCCAGCGCGTCGTTCGTGAGCAGCTCACCGACTGGTTCGACGCCCACCCGGGCGAGGCGAAGGACATCATCCGCAAGGCGATCCAGGCGAGCCAGGCCCGCATCGCGGCACGCAAGGCTCGTGAAGCCACCCGTCGCAAGGGGATCCTGAGCAGCGGTGGCATGCCCGGAAAGCTGAAGGACTGTCAGTCGCGGCGCCCGGAGGAGTGCGAGGTCTACGTCGTCGAGGGCGACTCGGCAGGTGGTTCGGCGGTGCGCGGACGCAACCCGCACAACCAGGCGATCCTCCCGATCCGCGGCAAGATCCTCAACGTCGAGCGTGCGCGGCTGGACAAGGCCCTCTCGAACCAGGAGGTGCAGGCGCTGATCACGGCGTTCGGCACCGGGATCGGTGAGGACTTCGACATCAACAAGCTGCGCTATCACAAGATCGTGCTGATGGCCGATGCCGATGTCGACGGCCAGCACATCTGCACCCTGCTGCTCACGCTGTTGTTCCGCTACATGCGCCCGCTCATCGAACACGGTCACGTGTACCTGGCGCAGCCGCCGCTGTACCGGTTGAAGTGGTCGAACGCGCCCCATGACTACGTCTACTCCGACCGGGAACGGGACGCGTTCCTCGAGGCCGGTCTGGCGCAGGGCAGGCGCATCCCGAAGGAGAACGGCATCCAGCGCTACAAGGGCCTGGGCGAGATGGACTACTCGGAGTTGTGGGACACCACCATGGACCCGGAACACCGGACCCTGCTCCAGGTGACGATGGACGATGCCGCAGCCGCGGACGAGATCTTCTCGGTGCTGATGGGCGAGGACGTCGAGTCACGCCGCAGCTTCATCCAGCGCAACGCCAAGGACGTGCGGTTCCTCGACATCTGAGCGACTACGCGAACCCCGCACGATGCCGACAGGAAGGCGCCGTACGGAGTGAGCGCGCGGCCCGGCCACCGCGTAACGAGGTACCGGGGAGACGACAGCACGCCGTCGGACGGCGTGGGAAGGAAGAGACGTGACGGACGAGACCCCCGGCGTGGAGGACCTCCCCGACGGCGTTGGCGACGCCGCGTTGGCCGTGCACCACGGCCGTGTGGAACAGGTGGACCTGCAGCTCGAGATGCAGCGCAGCTATCTCGACTACGCGATGAGCGTGATCGTGGGGCGTGCCCTGCCGGACGTGCGGGACGGGCTCAAGCCCGTGCACCGCCGCGTGCTGTACGCGATGTACGACGGCGGCTACCGGCCGGATCGTTCGTTCAGCAAGTGCTCCCGCGTGGTAGGCGACGTGATGGGTAAGTACCACCCGCACGGCGACACGGCGATCTACGACACCCTGGTCCGCCTCGTGCAGGACTGGGTGCTGCGTTATCCGCTGGTCGCCGGCCAGGGCAACTTCGGCTCCCCCGGCAACGACCCGGCGGCCGCGCCTCGATACACCGAGTGCCGGATGGCGCCCCTCGCGCTCGAGATGGTGCGCGACATCGAGAAGGACACCGTCGACTTCCAGGACAACTATGACGGCCGTACCCGGGAGCCGACCGTCCTTCCGTCGCGTTTCCCGAACCTGCTGGTCAACGGTTCGGCCGGGATCGCCGTCGGCATGGCCACGAACATCCCGCCGCACAACCTGCGCGAGGTGGCCGACGGCGCCAAGTGGTACCTCGACAACCCGGACGCGACGCGCGAGGAGCTGCTCGAGGCGCTGATGCAGCGCATCAAGGGGCCGGACTTCCCCGCCGGCGCGCAGATCCTGGGCCACAAGGGCATCGAGGAGGCCTACCGCACGGGCCGCGGGTCGATCACGATGCGCGCGGTGGTGAACGTCGAGGAGATCCAGAACCGGATCTGTCTGGTCATCACCGAGCTGCCGTACATGGTGAACCCCGACAACCTCGCCGCGAAGATCGCCGACATGGTGAACGAGGGGCGCATCCAGGGCATCGCCGACATCCGCGACGAGACCTCGGGCCGAACCGGCCAGCGGCTCGTCATCGTGCTGAAGCGCGACGCGGTCGCCAAGGTCGTCCTGAACAACCTGTACAAGCACACGCAGTTGCAGGAGAACTTCAGCGCGAACATGCTCGCGCTGGTCGACGACGTTCCGCGGACCCTCAGCCTGGACGCGTTCATCCGGCACTGGGTCATCCACCAGATCGAGGTCGTCCGACGGCGCACCGAGTTCCTCCTCAAGGAGGCCGAGGACCAGATCCACATCTACGTGGGCTACCTCAAGGCACTCGACGCACTCGACGAGGTCATCGCTCTCATCCGTCGCTCTCCCGACGTCGAACAGGCGCGCAGCGGGTTGATGGAGCTGCTCGGTGTGGACGAGGTGCAGGCGAACGCGATCCTGGCGATGCAGCTGCGCCGGCTCGCGGCGCTCGAGCGGCAGAAGATCCTCGACGAACACGCGAAGCTCGAGGCCGTGATCAGCGACTACCGCGACATCCTCGCCAGGCCCGAGCGGCAGCGCTCGATCGTCGGCGACGAGCTCGACGAGATCGTCGGACGGTACGGCGACGAGCGCCGCACGACGATCCTCCCGCATCTCGGAGACATGTCCGTCGAGGACCTGATCCCCGAGGAGGAGATGGTCGTCACCATCACGCGTGGCGGTTACGCGAAGCGGACGCGCAGCGACAACTACCGCCAGCAGAAGCGGGGCGGCAAGGGCGTGCGCGGGACGCAACTGCGTGAGGACGACATCGTCGACCACTTCTTCGTCACGACGACGCACCACTGGCTGCTCTTCTTCACGAACCTGGGCCGCGTCTACCGGGCGAAGGGGTATGAGCTGCCTGAGGGAGGCCGGGACTCGAAGGGCCAGCACGTCGCCAACCTCATGGCCTTCCAGCCGGGTGAACACATTGCGCAGGTTCTGGATATCCCGGACTACGACGCCGCGGACTACCTGGTCCTGGCCACGCGCCGGGGCATCGTCAAGAAGACCCGGCTCCAGGAGTACAACTCGCCGCGGTCCGGCGGTCTCATCGCGATCAACCTGCGTGAGGACGAGGAGGGCCGCCCGGACGAGCTGGTCGCCGCCCGCCTGGTGAACGGGGACGACGATCTCATCCTCGTCTCCCGCAAGGGTCAGTCGATCCGCTTCCATGCCTCCGACGACACGATCCGGTCGCTCGGCCGAGCGACGTCGGGCGTGACCGGTATGAAGTTCCGGGACGACGACGAACTGCTCGCCGCACAGGTGGTCACGCCGGGGACGGACTTGTTCGTGGTGACGGAAGGCGGCTTCGCCAAGCGCACCCGGATCGACGAGTACCGGGTGCAGGGGCGCGGAGGTCTGGGCATCAAGGTGGCGAATCTGGTCGAAGCGCGCGGAGACCTTGTGGGGGCGCTGGTAACGGATGCGGACGACGAGGTCCTCGTCATCATGGAACGTGGCAAGATCGTCCGGTCCGCAGTCGCGGGGGTGAACCTGACCGGCAGGAATACCCAGGGGGTAACCTTCGCGAAGCCGGACAAGGGCGATCGGATCATCGCCGTGGCGCGGAACGCGGAACGCAACCTCGAGCATGAGGACGCCGAACCGGAGGACGGCCCTGACGGGCCGAGCGGCGAGAACGGTGGGGGCGGCGTTACCGTGGACGGTGAGGTACCTGGCCCCGACGACGTTTGAGCACCCCAGAGCAAGAGAGCACCGGACGCGAGGACAGCTGATGACAAGCGGCAACGACACCGGACAGGGCATCGGATCGCCGACGACGAAGATCGACGACGAACTCAAGGAGACCCACGTCCGGGAGGGCGCCTCGTCGGGTTCCGAGCAGTCGGGTGATGCCGCCGACACGACGCCGGCCGAATCGTCGACGGAGAGCGCGTCGACAGAAGCATCGACCGAGAACACAGAGAGCGACGCGACCGAGGCGGTCGCGGACGGCGACCCCGCTGTCCAAGAGTCCGCAGGGAGAACGGTGACCGAGCAGATCGCAGAAAAGGCGGAGCCGAAGGCTCCGGATGCCTCGCCCGAGGTTCCGCCGCAGGGTGGCTCGGCGAGCGCGACGGATTCCACACCGACGGAGGCAGAGCACAAGCCGATCCCCAGCGGATTCTGGCGTTCGGCGTACGAGGCGGGCGCGGGCGCGCCCTCGTCCCGTTACACGACGGAGCCCCCGGCCGCGTCGAACGGTGCGTCCGGGAAGTCGGCGTCATCCCTGGGCCGGGCCATCGACAACGTGGTCGCGCCGACGAACTCGGAGGCCGACGAGGTCGATGACACGACCAAGCCGCGCGTGTCCTCGCATGACACTCCGCCCCCGAACCCGCCGAGCGAGGCATGGCAGCGCGTGTCGTCCCCGAACGCCGGCGAGGTGCCGACGGCGGAGGAGGAGCCCGCCACGGCAGTGAACGAGACCAACGGGCAGAAGAGCACCGACGGCGACGACCCGGCGGCAGCCGTGAAGCAGGGTGCGGTCAAGGCTGCGCAGGCTGCACTGGCCGCTGCCCGGAACGCGGCGAA